>CAJFQM010000006.1 GCA_904419075.1 uncultured Clostridia bacterium | reverse complement strand
CGGCGATATTAAGAATTTCGGCAACCCCGACAAACTTCTTGCTTTTGCGGGATGCGAGCCGTCCACTTACCAATCCGGCAAATACACCGCGACCACCACACCTATGGTGAAACATGGATCGCGTTATCTTCGCCGCGCGCTCTACTGTGCCGCCGATATGGCTTACGTCAATTCACCATCTTTCCGTTCCTATATTGACCGAAAACGGGCGCAAGGGAAACATTACTACGTTGCCATATCTCACGGCATGAAGAAACTTGTGCGCATTATCTTTGCCGTCCTTTCCCGCAACATTCCGTTCTCCGAACCGGCTTGATTTTTTACATTTCAATCCGCAAGCGGCTTTCACCGCTTTTTTTGTCGTACTCTTTTTACCCGAAAAAATTTTTATATTTTCTTCAATTTTTCGCTTGACTTTTCAATAGTTAGCTCCTTTCTTCGTCAGATATATCGAGACACCCGCAAGAAGCGCCATGCAAAGAACTGCCATTTCAGCGACAACGAAGGAACCGCAGCCCGCGTCTGTATCGCCGCCGTCCGATTCGGTCTGTCCACCTTGATTTCCGGAATTTTTTTCGTTCAATTCGTCCCAATCCTCCCGCTCGAACGGTACAGGCTCATCATAAGTTTCAAAAGTAAGGATATAGGTACGGGTTGCAATTTCCGATATGACGGTTATAATTGCCTGTTCATATCCAAATTTTTCATCGGTATGCCATTCGGTTTTTACTTCGGTGACACCGATACCCTTTTCAAAAGTCAAAGAGTTCCGATCAAATGCGTCCTCTCCCGAAACGATTATATCGCTTTCGAAGGATCCCGGCGTAAAGCCCGCAAGGAGATTACCTTTATAAGAAATCCCGTTCAAAAAGGTATCTTTTTGCGTATCCACTCCCTTTTCGCCCGAATAATAACAATTGACATTAGAAAATACAGTAGTCGCGTCGCTGTAAGTATTGATCGCAAATAAATCGGAGGTGTCGCCGCCGAAAGTTCCCACGGCTGGCTTTAATTTTGCAATTTCGTCGGACAAGTCCCATGTATTGGGATTATATCCCTTGCTAGCATTAAAATCCACCGAATAAAAT
The DNA here is from genome assembly GCA_904419075.1 of uncultured Clostridia bacterium. GTDB lineage: Bacteria > Bacillota > Clostridia > Christensenellales > Borkfalkiaceae > Scatosoma. Next base: position 143,616 of record CAJFQM010000006.1, on the reverse strand, counting down.
ACACTGCCGTTATTATATACCGTACATCCGTCGTTATCGGTGACTATCATAAAATTGAGCTGTGTACCTTTGGCAAAGTCACTGCTTCCGGCTCCTAACGGAAAACACATAACATAATCGTTGTCGTTGTATTCTCCCGTAAAATCATCTTTATAGGTACCCGAAAAAGGCTCCGTACTATAAGTATAATTTTTCCCGTCTATACGGCCGTAAAGTCCCACATGTTGCCCCATACGGCGAACGCGCAAAACGAGATATTCGCTCATATCGTCATTTGCACGCAGCAACATATCACTCCAATAAGTTGTATCCGAATTATTGAGTGTAAACGAATACGTATGGACGGTCGTTCTGTTTTCAATATCGGGCATGGTAAAAACGGCCGTGTTTCCGATACTGCTGCCTGCGCTCAGCGTCGCGCCGTTCTCTCCGAAAGTGCTCTCGGCGCCTCCCCCGCCGTAAGCGGAATATAAGAGACTATCCTCTGTAACGGCATTATTCCAATTTTGGTAGTCGAGACTGTCATAACAACGAAGATTTGTAAGGTTTACCGAATTGCAATAATTGGGCGCGTCATAGACAAAAATCCCCGCGGCAGAAGCCAAAGGAATAGTGAGCGGCGATTCGTACACGGGAGTTTCCCCGTCGCCAATATACACCTCAACATTTTCCTTTGTAGAAATTATAGTCATGTCCACAGTACTTCCCGCCGACGAAAGAGCCGTTATTCCCGTTGCGATTTCACAGTTTTTTTCTACCGGTTCCGGAAATATGGCATTAGGTGCCTCGGGCAAATCCGCATAGGAATACCAGATATAGGGATTATTCGGTGTTTCCGCCGCCTTATCCGCATCGTACGCACGCGACATCATCGTTATAACGCCGTCCGCTCGAAACATAAGAGCAGTAAAACTGTTATAGTGAGCATCTCCGCGGAATACTACAAAATTCCATTTGTCTTTCGCTTCCAATGAAGCGGTAAACTGCAATATCGTCTCTCCGAGTTCTGCTCCGGTGAGATTTACTTCCGCAACTCCGGTAGTCACGCTGTCGGGCAATTTGAGAGAGGCCCCCGCCTCCGAAAAATTATAGTCCGACGACGGTATTTCGGGGTAATTCGGCACCCAAGCCTGAACGGCCGTACTCTCTTCGGTGATCCGTTGCGCATACCCCTCATAACTCGGTCCGGAAAATGCCGCTTCCGCAACCGTCCCCGACGGAAGCAGCGCCAGCCCGGCGCCAAAACATATAGCGAGGGCAGAGCCGAGAACCGTCAGTTTGATTCGTTTCATTTTAACCATCATTTTCAATCTCCTTATGTTTTATTTTCAGCAATACGCCGTCCGCGGGAGGAATACAAAGGCTTACGGCATCGCCCTCATAAAATTCCCCCGTTTCGACGTTTTGCAATTTTACATTTTTTTCAAATATCATTTTATAATCGGCGGATTGTTCAAAATCCGTATTGCAAATAAAATACAAAGGTTCTCCGTCTTTTTCAAAGATTCCCGTCAGACAAGTATCTCCACACACATTTTTTAATATGCCGCAATTCGTACGAGCAATCGGACTTTCGATCGGAGCGACTTTTTTTATCGGTGGAATGATAGCTTTATGCTCGGCATATAAAAGTTCTTTACCGATTTTTATAAGACGTTTGTTGACGTTTTGCACATAATAATAACTCGGAGTAGGTCTTCCCTTTCTATCGAGCATTGCTTCATCAAATAAAGCAGCATAACAATCAATCGGAGTACAAAAAGTAAAATAGTTAATTCCCTTACTCCCATACGCAAGGGACGTAAACACCTGCCAGCGAATTTCTTTCTCAGTCGTATTTCGGATTACTCCTTTATGCCAAGACGTAACTTGAATGAAACACCAATACGGCACTTTTAGCTTTTCCGCATAAGCGCGGATAAATTCCATATTTTCAAAGTAAACGGGATCGACCTCGTTTTCTTTGCCTTTGAACGGATAAAAATCATAACTCAAATGGTCTGGATTTGCACAGTCTATATAAGTCTCTATATAACGAACATATTCTTCATAGCTTGAATTTTCGTGCGTTTCGCGCATGGTAATTCCCGCCGAATCGCAATAAATCGGAAATAGATTCGTATGAAAACAAGCCTTTTCAAATACTTTTTTATGACGTTGACGCGCAAGCCTAAGCGACTCCATATCTCTAAGAAAAGGTTCATCGTGAACAGCGATTCCCACAAAAGAGGAATGCTTTTGATATTCGTTCAAAGCCGCAATACCTTCCGCTTCCGAAAAATCTTTCGTGCGAAATCTGCTGTCATTTACTAAATAAGAAATACCGTATTTATCACAAAGCGTTAATCCTCGCATCACTTCCGGAGAACCGTTGTGTTCGGTATTTCCATACATTAAATTGATTCCGCTGTCTTTTAGAAGTTCAAAATATTTGTTCTCTAAAAACGAAGGCGAACCGCCGCCCGCAGCCGAAGGACCAACCCAACCGCCTATAGGAAAAATCCCTTTCAATAAATCAAAAGACATCTGTATCTCCTTTCATATATTCTTCATCTATATCATACCACTACCTATCGCTTGGTTCAACCTATATATTGTTCAACCTACTCGCAAATATTGGCATTTTCAAAATTGATTTTTTTATTTTTGCCATTTTACTCCCAATAATTGCTTTTTTGGATAAAGTATGATAAAATGATTTCATGAAGTACGAAGCGATAAGAGATTTAGCAAGCAAACCGTATATTATTCAATGCGACAATTCGGTAAGCATCGCGCACTTTCATACGAGCATTGAACTCATTTATGTAATAGCGGGAAAAGTATCCTTTTCTTCCAACGGAAAAAGTTATACGCTTTTTCCCCATCAAATAGCGTTTGTGGACAGTTATCAATTACACAGCAATTCCCCGCTTCCGAACAGCACGACAATCAATCTCGTTATCCAGCAGGAATTTCTGGCGGACTACCGACAAAGAGCCAAGACCAAACGGATCCCCGAAATTCTTGCCGATACTGAATTTAACAAAAGCATCAAAACTTTATTCGACGAACTTCTCATTTCGACGGCTATGGACGACGATCTGCTTATTAAGGGTTATATTAACGTTATTTTAGGGAAACTCATGGAGCACTACGGAACGCGACAAAATACCGTAACAAACAAAAATCAAAAAATAATCGATATCATTACATATATAGAACAGAATTACGATTCTCCGCTTTCCTTAGAAACGATCTCGAAACATTTTAGTTATAATAAATATCACTTTTCAAAATTGTTCAACCAATATATCAATTGTTCTCTCAATACCTATATTGGAATTATTCGCGTACAAAAAGTTATCGAACGAACACGTTTGGAAAACCGCCCGTTTATTGACATTGTGTTCGATTGCGGTTTCAACTCACTGAGCACTTTTTACCGTTATCAAAAAATTTGTCGGGAATATTATAATATCATAATCTAACTTCTCAAAATATCGTAACTACCGTAGCGCCGAAAGCAACTATTACAGAAAGTATTGTTTTGAGCGTAAATTTTTCCTTCATCAAAAAAGAAATTACTGCCGAAACGAGAATTGTTCCTCCCGTAAGCAAAGTGTATTGCAGGGAAGCATCGATAAAATTAAGAGCAACCAAAACCAGCCAATTACCGATTCCGTTCATGATTCCGTATCCTGTCACGGAAATAAAAGTTTTTACAAAAGATGTTTTCCGTCCGTCGATTTGTTTTGGCTTTCTAAAAAAAATCAAAAGACAAAGGCAAATCGCAGCCGTCAAAATGCTTTTCAGAAACATAAACGAAGCGCTCGATACGCACAACTCCGTTTTGGCTTGGTGTACGGTGGAAAGTACCCCGATCAGTCCGTTCAGAAAAAAGACAGCTATTCCATAAAAAATTGCTTTACCTCCCGCTTTATAATCCGTACCAATGGTCAAAGCAAATAACACTAAAACCGCAGACAGGATTTTTTTTGCGGTCAGTTCTTCTCCATAACCGAAAACGCCGACCAAAAAAGGCAGTACCATGCCTCCGAGCATTCCGAACATGGTATAAAGCGACAGACTGATTTTCTCCATTGCTTTTATACTGCAAAAAATATATGCTATTAAGATAATCGCCGACAGAACGGCAAGACAAAACGAATACGCCGAAAATTCTATTCGAAACTTTTGTATGCAAAGCATAGCCGCCGCACAAACGAGAGAGGTTCCAAGCGCGAAAATCGTAGCCGACCGCAAGCCCGAACCATTTTGCCGCTGATACAGTTTATTAAAAAAGAATTGCAGACCAAACAATACGGCGGCCGTTATTACAAGAGCATAATACATTGGACGTTCACCGTCTGATATCCCCTTGCTTCATAACCGCTTTTACATATTGCCCGTCAGCTCTCTCCTTTTCCCATTTATTTTTCACGATTTCATAAATTTCATCGGGAATATCCGGCGTTCCTTTGGAATAGACGGGTAACAGTCTATCCTTTGCGACGTTCGGATCGGTACAAGCCGTATCTTCCCTGAATTTATCTCGCACAGACTTATCCCTCAAATTCGGAATTTGCACCGATATTCCGCCTTGCAGTACGGAACGATAGGCAAACATTCCCGGTAAAAACATATCCATTGCTTCATATACGTCGATAATATCTGTCTCCTCTTTACCGCAAAGTTTGTCGATAAAATTATCCATGATATAATAATCGGACCCGCCGTGTCCGAAACATTCCACGACTCCGTTTTTCACTGCCGGTTCATACGATGTGGTTCTGCTTTCGGAAGGATATTCGCCGCAGTAATTATCGGCGTTCACATAAAGCGTTTCACTCTTGCCGGAATCCGCTCTTCCCGATTCAATCCTCCCTTTGCCTCCGTAGACGGAATACCACACGGAATCTTTATACAAATCTCCGTGTATGCTCTTTAAGATCGCTCCGTTTTCCAACGTAATCATCTCTATCCCGAAAAGCCCCGATTTAGCTCCGTTCCTGAGTTTTCGTTCCGTCATCGAGCTTTCAAATCCTACTACCGAAACGGGTTTAAGCCCACAGATATGAATGAGCGGACCAATAGAATGGGTACAATAGAAAGTTGCATACATGTTATTGCGCCAATGGTCTCTTTCACCGTAAGTGATAGATGCCCAAATAGATTCACAGTTGTGAATATATTCGCCCTCTCCATATTCGATTTCTCCGATTTTGCCCTGTTTATAAAGCCGTTTCATTTCCATTACCGTAGGCATATAGCAATAATTCTCTCCGTAAGCATATACCTTACCGCTTTTTTCCACTGCTTCTATCAGTTCCACGGCTTCTTTCATCGTTTGGCAAGGAAGCACCTCGCTGAACACATGCAGACCACGTTTCAGGCACTGAACGGCAAACGGTGCGTGTTCAGTTGCATAATTTGCCAGAACCACGGCGTCCATATCGTGATTGATAAAATCATCGAAATTTTCGTAATACGTTATATCCTCTGCCCCGTGAGCAGCTTTCTGTCTTTCCAAAACTTCGCTATTTTTGTCACATATAGCAACTACTTTCGCCTTATTTTTCGACGCAATGCAGTAATTTATCATACTCGTTCCTCTGTATGCGCCCAGCACTCCAACCTTTATCATAATAAAATCCTCCTTTAAGTTTTTATTAGTATAAAACATAAATTCAAAAAAGTACAGGAAAAAGTATATTTTTTTATGGTCAAAATTAGCTTTTTCGCCGTTAAAAACCATCGAGACAAAATTTATGAACAACTTTAATATTTGTAAATTCATACCTAATCCCCGCACAGACGACGTTATCAATACAATAAATTTTGTTTATGAAACGGCGCCTCACTCCCTGCCTCAAAATAAACTCGACGTCATGTATAAAGTCCATATCGTAATTGACGGAAAAGGCGAGTTATATTTCGCGGGGACACAGTATACTTTAAAAGCCGGGGATATTTTTTTCACATTCCCTTCCACTCCTTATACTCTCATATCCGGCGAAAATTTGAAATATATTTATATCGGTTATATCGGCCTCAGAGCCAATAAAATTATGGAAGCTCTGAAAATCAACCGTTTTAACTGTGTTTTCTATGGCTTTGAGGAAGTAACGGAATTTCTTCCTCGATACTTTCAAAAAATACGTGACAAGAATGCAAAAATGCTTTCGGAAAGTGCTTTATTATATATTTTTTCCATAATCGCCGAACGTGAGGAAACGGAAGAAGAAAAAAATGTCGGCTTTGGTATAGCCGCACAAATCAAAAAATATATAGAACTAAACTATCAGGACGCCGAATTATCGCTTGAAAAAATTTCCGCTCATTTCGGCTATAATAAAAACTATATCGCAAACGCATTCAAAAAAGCAGCCAATATATCCGTCGGAAAATATATTATGTCTATCAGAATTCAAAATGCGTGTGCTTTGGCCGACAGCAATATTTCGAGCGTAAAAGACATTGCCTATTTATGCGGATTTTCCGATCCTCTGTATTTCTCCAAATCTTTCAAAAAATATATCGGAAAATCTCCAAAAGAATTTATGAAAAGCCTAAAAATTCAAAATAAGCAATAGATAAAAGCATAACAAGCTGCCGTATTAAACGGCAGCTTGTTATCAATACTCTGAAAGCAAATGAAAATAATATACGGGCATAGCGCTCCAACCATGGCACAGACTGCCTGCACCTCCGAAATCTGCCTCCCCTGCACAAGTTTCCCAAAACGTGGTTGCTCCTGCGTCCAACATAATTTTATACTTTGCTAAAATGTCGTCGAGGATATAGTTCCTATATTTTCCTTGATCTACTTTCAGTAGAGCGTCATAAAAGAAACCAATCATACTCAGCGATGCGGGAACCAGATCGGAGGACGCTTCGGTGAGTTTTTCGCAAATCCGTCTTGCGCACGTCGGCTCGGCCGAGCCGCAAAGTATAGCCATTGAATTTGCCAAGACGCTGAAATGCTCTCCATCTTCAAAACTCTTGTATAATCCCTTCTTTGAATCGTAAAATGTACGGTTGATACCGACGTTCAGCATTAAAGAAAATCGTTCACAAAACTCAGACTTTTCTACTTCTCCGATTCTCTTAAAACACGGGGCTATTTTTTGCAGCGCATAAGAAAGCACCGCATTCAAAATAAGATCTTTTCTCTTTTGCTCTGCCTCACCTATATGCCCCTCCAATCCCGGTTGCCATTCATAAAAATTCCAATATCGCGAAGAGCCGTAAAAGTTATCGATGACGTCGCCCTCTGACTTTGAGGTAAATACATCAACGATTTTGAAAAGTTTTTCCCGATATTCCTCTATCAGACTGTAATCTCCGGAATATTCAGCATATTCGCTCATTTGAATAAGAAAATATAAAGAAAATGACGGAATCACAAGGTTAGCGTCACACGGAAAACAAATTGAAAGTAATCCGTCTATACTTTTATCTTGGCAGATGAGCAAAAGATTTCCGCGCTGAAATTCAAACCCTTGAAACGCATAATATCCGCACAGCATCTGATTGCGGCTATCCAGCGTATATAATGCCTGTTCTCGCCAAGGACAATCCTCGTAATGCTCGTGCATACAAAGCCTGAGCGTCCATAAAGACACATCGTAAATTTGTTGAGATAAGCAATCTTTCAATTCAAAGGGTTTTATTTCGATCGGATACATTACAGGTCTGATCCCTATATATCCGATTTCAATTTTTCCGTTGAATCTGAGTTCCAAATACCGACCGCTAATACGGCGAAAGGGATTCAGGTAGGTATTCTTCCCTTTTTTAGCTTTATATTCTACACTGAAATCCCTTTCACCTATCTTTCTCCGAACACCCCCGTCCGTTATATGTTCTCCGTAAGCTATCAAGATTTCGCAAGAATCGTCAAAACATTCGAGCTCCAAATCCAAAAATCCGCAAACTTCTCTTCCAAGGTCTAAAAGCAGGTATCCGACTCCCGTTTTCAGAAGTTTAGACGGTTCACGAGGAAGCAGCTCTAATTTTTTTACGGGACGAGGATAAAAATTTCGTCCTTTATCCGAATTAATTTCAGCCGGCAAAAACTTTAATATATTGTCTCGGGTCGCATCATACTGAAAGCTAAGTCCTAATTGTGAGGTTATTTTCTTCAAGTATCCATTCCGATAATTTACATTTTTTCTGCAAAGCGTTTCTTTTCCACTCGTTTGCAATAAATCCCCATCGCATTCCACTTCAAATATTACGCCCGGAGAATCCTTACAATAAGTCGAGGCGTAATCTATCCCGTAATACCAAACAAGCATCTTCAAAACGTTATGCCCCTGTCTGACATTTCGCGTTAAATCAATCGTATCGTAAACTTTATAATGGGGATAATCATGATATTGTCCGAATGCAATTAACTCATCTCCGTCATAAACTGCATAATCGCTGTCCGCGGCTATCCGTAATTTTACCGAAGAATTTTTTTTATATTCAAATTCCAATAAAAATTCCGCGTATGTATCTGCCTTGTTATCCTTTATCCATATCCATTCGGACTTCGAAAATTCTCTCATTTTTATAATCTCCGACAATTTTCTGTTATTATAAACAGATAAACTTGTTTTGTCAATTAAAAAGCATTTAATTTATTATGTTTTATTTTATAATTTATAAATTCAATTTTTTTCTTCTTTTCTAAAAAATCCTATAATTACAACCTTTCAAAATCTTATTGTCAATTTTTTCTTCAGGATATTGCTATATAATTTATACTGTCTCTCCTTAACTATTTATTTGTCGTATATTCAAAAATTTTTATACTGTTTCTAAAAAACTATAAAAGGCAGATTTACCGTCTTCATGATCTTTATCAAGTCGTTTCACTATGAGCCTTGCTCCCGATTAATGACTGCGAATAATCCTGAATTTTATAATTTGTATCATTCAGTAGATAATCGGTATATTCTTCCGCTGAATCCGCCGCAGTAGAAACGGACGTTTTGGGATCGAGAAATCCCAAAGCCCCGCCGATACATAACGTTACAACAATAATCCCTGCAAACAATTTATTCAGTCTTGATTTCTTTGTCTTTATCTTTTTTCTCCTTGTCGTTTTCTTTTTCTTCTTCCTTTTCAATTAATTTCCCTTCCCGAAGCAGAGCTTTTTTATATAAATCAAAATATAATTTAATATACCTGATTAGCGACCTATCCATTATAAACAACAAAACTAGTATTACAATACCTAACCACCATATCACCTCATTCAATAAACAGTAAATTGATATAGCAATTCCAGCAATACTATATATAATTAATATGGAAACACACCTAATCAAGTACCCTCTGCACTCGGTAGCGGGTAATTTATTATAAATATCAGTATCATTACTCTTTTTTAAGAGGCCAAAAATATTCTTTAAATTATTGAACATATTATTCTCCTAAGAAATAGAATATTAATTTTTAAAATATTTTGCATTGGTCTGTTCTCCTCTTTCGTATAGTTTATTCTTCACGATTTCAATACGTACCGTTCCAAAATTCATACGGAATACAGACACATTATATTCTGCCAAAATTGTATACCGAAAAAATATCGTCATACTTGTCGTCATTACTACACAATAGAATATGATAAAAATTCCATTCAATTTTTCCTCATCGCTGAAACTTTATTATTTTATGCTTACTTTTGAAGCAAAAAAAGCGCAAAGAAACAACACTCGTTCCCATTGCGCTTACTCGTTTCTACTATACATTGGTGGATATCTCTTCCTATATTATAATTATAAGTTTGGTCATAACAAACCGTCTTCACATCTTTTTTATTGCCTAATAGTAACTCCTATAACACTTTATCTAGTTATATAATAACACATTATTTTTTATTTGTCAATATTTCTCTTCAAAAAAAATTTCACTTACTTCTCATTTATTTAAGTCCGAAGATTCTTATAATGCGGGGAAATTTACTTTCCAACCCGTATATAAAACAGCTCCTTTCGGAATATCTTTATATTTCAATGAAGACATAAAGTTTTTATAAATTTATCTCCTTATATTACTTATTATATTTAAGTTTAATAGTTCATTACGACGTTTAATAAAAACCGAACAAAGAAAAATCTTTCGTCCGGTATAAGTATTTCAAATATTCTATTCCGTCTCGTTTCCTTCCTCCACGTTTTGTAACTTTATAAATCTAACGAATATATAAGATTTTTTTCAAATAAAAATAACGCCAGTCCCCCCTATTCTTTGGGTTCGAATACGATTCCGACTGAGGGATACCGACAACGACAAAACGTTTTGTCGTTTATTTTCGTTCCGAAGTTTATCATTTATGCATCCTTTCGACCGCTTCATAAAAAAAGTCCAAAAGTTTTTTGCTTGCCTTGGAGAATATCTGATATTTTTTCCACGCAAAAAATAAATTTGCTTTTATTTTCGGTTCCAGCGGACGAAAGATCAATTCCGTATCCGAAGTATTCACGAGTTTATCGATCGTCAGCGCACATCCCATTCCCGCTTTTACCATCAAAACGGCATTATTGACCAAATTATAGGTCGACACGATTTTCAATTTGGAAAAGTCATAACCGAGCCATCCGGAAAACTCATTGGCATATAAAGTCTGCCGCGAACATAAAAGCGAAATTTTCGCGATATCGGCAGGAGTTACGAAAGGAAATTGAGCGAGAGGGCAATCTTTCCTCATCAAAAGTCCCCAAGTGTCACTGACGGGCAACTGCAAATAATCGTATTTACTGAGATCGGTATTGCCGACGAACAAGCCGAAATCGACTAACCCGTTGTCCAAGCGTTCCGAGACGTCCCGATCGTTTCCGCTATATAAATGAAAACGTATTTGCGGGTATTGTGCGATTAATGCTTTCATAGAGGCTATGACGAGATTCATGCCGTCCGACTCTCCGCATCCTATGGAAATATCTCCCGTAATGACTTCCTTCTCGGTTTTGAAAGCAGCTTCCGTCTTATCCGCCAAATCCAGAATTTCCTGTGCTCGACGATACAGAAACATTCCGTCATCCGTCAAAACGGTTTTTCTCTTTCCGCGGATAAAGAGTTTTTTCCCGAGTTCCGCCTCCAAATCCATGAGCTGTTTCGACAATGTCGGCTGGGTTACATGCAGACGTTCGGCTGCCGCGGTAATATTCTGCCCCCGTGCGACTTCAATAAAATATCTTAAAACTCTTAACTCCATAATAAATATTATAATCCCCTTTATCATTCCCGTCAACTATTATATGCGATAGAAAATAAGTATTTGCTATTATTATATTTTGGAAGTATAATAATGACTGTCAGGAAATAGAAGCAACGCCGTAAAATTTGACCGATAAACTCCTCAAGAATCTTTTCGCACCTTTGAAAATTCAGCGTCAATAATTCTCAAAGCACAAGGAGTATAAAAAGAACTTTTGGCAGTGCAACATACGGATGAAAAAAACGGAACGCTCTCTATTGCCCGATCATCGAATGAATGCGGAAGGAAGGAGTAACCACAATGACAACGGAAGAATATTTAGAACTGATAAAAGAAAAACCCTATCTCGAAGCAGATTCAAAGGCTCACGAATGTATGCATGAAATGGCCGAAGAAGCGCGTCGCATAACGGCCGAAATAAACGGCGAATATCATACATTAAAAGAACTTCGCGCACTCTTTTCAAAATTGATCGGCAAGGAAGTAGACGACAGTTTTCGACTTTTCCCTCCGTTTTACACCGATTGCGGAAAAAACATCGCACTCGGGAAAGGAGTCTTTATCAATTCGGGATGCTGTTTTCAGGATCAGGCGGGAATTGCGATCGGAGACAATACTCTCATCGGTCATCAGGTCGTACTTGCCACTTTGAATCATGATTTGCGTCCCGAAAAACGCGCAAGCATGTATCCCGCACCGATTGTAATCGGCAAAAATGTCTGGATAGGTGCGCATGCGACCATTTTACCCGGAGTTATCATCGGAGATAACGCAGTCGTCGCAGCCGGAGCCGTCGTTACAAAAAACGTTCCCGCCAATGCAGTTGTTGCAGGAGTTCCCGCAAAAATCATTAAAGAAATTGCGCTCTGACAAATCGACGAGAAATAAAAATTTTACTTTCGGAAACGATCTCTGAGCAATTGTTCGGGACAGCGTTCTCACGGAAAAAAGGAGACCGAAAAATCTCGATCTCCTTTACTTCGTTCAATCGTTCTGACAATAAATTGATTTGCTCTTTATTTTCTTTTGCTGCGGTTTGTCCGCTTTCCATGTTTTTTCGTATAGCGCTTTTCGAGTAAGAAACTGTCTATTTCCGAAGCGTCGGGAGCGAGAAATTTCATTTTGACGGCTGTTTCCGCCGCCGCTTCCAAAGCCATGGCATTTTCCGTCGCTTTTTCCACACACTCCCCCCATGTAAATGCCCCGTGGCTTTTGACCAACACGCCGGGAATTTCCATATAATCCCGTTGTTTGAATGTTTCTTCTATCAATTTCCCGATATTCAGCTCATATGAGTTTTTACATTCGTTTTCCGTCAATCCTCTCGTACAGGGAATTTCGCCGCAAAATGCATCCGCGTGCACAGTGCCGTAAGGAGGAAGTCCTTTTCCCGCCTGAGCCCATGCAGCCGCATTGACGGAACGGATATGTACGATGCCGCCAAGTTCCGGAAATGTCCGATATAAATGCAAATGAGCAAGCGTATCTCCGGAAGGCTTTCCGCCTTCCGCCACCCTGCCGTCGATCATATCGACAACGACCATATCCTCGGCCCTCATTTCCTCATAAGGTACTCCGGCAGGAGTAATGACCATCAGTCCCTTTTCCTGGTCTGTTCCGCTCACGTTTCCTCTCGTCAGCCCTATCAATCCGTATTTCACGAGCCTCATGGTCTCCCGAAACACACGCGCTTTCAGTTCCTCTAACATTTTATCACCTCCGCGGCTTTCTTTTTATTTTTGCCGAAAAATTTTCGGACGCCCCCGAAAGCCTTTTTCCCTGTAAGTAAATCGGATACTTCCCAAAATATTTCCGATTTTATCCTTTCCGTGAATATTATACCATAAATGTTATAAAAAATTCAATCATCTTTAAGGCCGAAAATGCAATAATCAAAAAATTTTTTTGTTTTTCGTTTTCATTTCTGCCGCAAGCAGCACTTCGTTGTTTAAACCGACGGCAGGCCTTTTGTTTCGTCACATTTCTTATAAATGATAATTGATCTGTTTATGCGAACCTTCCCAAACGGTACCCGCACTTTTTCATAAAACGAAACCCCTCTCGGAAATTTCCGAGAGGGACTATTAATAACAAATATAGAATCAAATATCTTCACAACACACTTATATTACTTCTACGGCCGTCTCCGCTTCTCCGAACGGACTCGAAGCAAGAAGTCTGATTTTTTCGCCCGACGGCAACGGACGAAGAATAGCCAGCGCTTCTCCGTAATAGGTATCCGTTTCATCTTTGAGGTATCCGTCGGGGTTATAGGGACAGGCATGCCCCAAAGCTAAAAGCTGTCCGTTTTCGGCCGAGACTTTTACTCTTCCCCTGCACAGCGGCAATGTTTTCCCGTCCTCATCGACATAGCGGATACGAATATAGGCAAGTTCATCCTTTCCGACCGATATTTTTTCGGGGGTAAGAAGAAGCCTCGGAGTTCCCTTCCCGCTGGATAACGACGTTCTGCCACATTCTTTTCCCGACTGATCGTATGCGATTGCCGTCAATTCCCCGGGGAAATATTTTGTTTTGAAGGAAACAAGGCAATTTTTTTTCAGATCGACGCGTTTCCTCCCTATTGTTTTTCCGTTCAGTTTCAATTCCACGAATCGGGCTCGTGCATAGACTTCCACGCGAGTTTTTCTGCCTTCACAGCCGTTCCATGCCCAACTTTCCCTCGCGTTCGACATTTTCCACGCGGAGGGCGAATGAGGCTTGCCGAAATCGTCGGCGGGAATTACCGCCATTCGGATTGTATCCAGGCTAAACGCCACACGAGTATACAAAGCCTCCCCGAGTTCTCTTCCCGTAAGATCCAGCCTTCCCGAACCCGCGGATATCCACCCCGCTCGAGGAGAAAAATCTTTCGCATAGCTCGCATATTCCCAGGAACCGATCCCCACTTCGCCGAGATAATCCATACCCGCCCAGACAAAATCGCCTATGACTCCGGGATTTTTTTTCGCAAACCCGTAGAATCTGTACGCATCGTTACAAAAAGTTTCGCTTCCGACAATGATGCGTTCGGGGTATTTTTTCAGGTCTTTTTTATAGCGCAAAATCCCGTAATTGTACCCGGCCACGTCCATGTTTGCAAAGGCGTCTCTCGTTTTTATGTCGCAGCCATGCAGGGTGGCCCCGATTTTCATCGTCTTATCTCCGAAGATTCCCGCGATATTATTGAAAAAAGCACTGCCGACATGCTCTCCCTTTTCCGCTTTTTCGTCGCTGTAAACGCCGAAACCGAGCGAAGAAAGAAAGTTGAAAAATATATTGACCCCGCATGTTACGGGGCGGGTACCGTCCAAAGAATGAAGATACTGCGTCATTCTTCCCGTAAGTTCTATTCCCTTTTTCTGCGCCGTTTCCGAAACCTCGTTACCCGTCGAATACATAACGACCGAAGGATGATTATAATCTTTGTCGACCATGTCCTGAAAATCCTTCTGCCACCACTCTTCCATATAGGAAGCATAGTCAAAACGGGTTTTATGAATATACCAACCGTCCGTATATTCATCCAATACCAACATTCCCAATCGGTCACACGCATCCAAAGTCGCTTTCGAACAAGGATTGTGTGCAGAGCGCACCGCGTTATATCCCACGGCTTTCAGAAGCTCTATTTTTCGTCTGTCGGCAAAGGGATGAGCCGCGGCTCCCAAAAGACCGTTGTCACTGTGAATACACGCGCCGCGAAGAATTATCCGCTCTCCGTTCAGTGTAAATCCTTCCGACCTACTCACCGTAACTTGACGAATGCCGAACGGGATTTCGCGTTCATCTTCACCGTATACGACTTTAAGCGTATAAAGTTTCGGATTATGCGGACACCAAAGCTCCGCGTTTTCAATCTCAAATCTGGTCTTTTCCCCGATTTTCGCTCGGCCTTCATACAGTGTTTTTTCTCCGTCGCATACGGAGAACAGAACTTCTTTATAGGCGGAAAGAGCATCTGAATCACGAGCGCAACCGCTTTCTGAACCAAAAATAAAATTTTTGTCGGAAATAAAAAGCACTTCCATTTCGCGGGTCGCATAGTCCGCAGTACGAATTTTTATACCGTTTATATCCAGACTTCTTTGGGGAAGAATATGCAACTTTACGGGACGGTAAATCCCCGCCCCCGCGTACCAGCGACAATTCGGCTGATCGGAATTATGCGCCACTACGCGAATTTCTCCGCTCTCTTCCAAAGGGACATAAAAATTCGTGAAGCCATACGGACGATACGCGACTTTTTTGCCGTTTATGTATACCTCCGCATGAGAATATACCCCTTCAAATTCCAATATAACTTTTTTATCCGACCATTCCGGCAAAAGAGAAAATTCCTTTACGTACTCATAGTCGTGTCCCTCGAACCAAGCCCCGTGCGTGCCGCTTGCGCACGAATTTCCGCGTTTCTCCGAAAGCATGGCGTCGTGAGGCAAAATGACCTCCCGAAAAGTTTCCTCGTTTATCCGCCGATATTTCCAGCCGTCATTCCATTCAATCGTTTTCATTTATCCTCAACCCTGCCCTTTTCTTTTTTGAAAAATTGCTTTACTCCCTTAAAGAAATATCCGTTGAACATCAAAAGCAGTCCTTCCATCTTCCGCCTGTTCATTCCGCCGAATTTCGCAAGCCCTCTGACGGGCTGATGCAAAACGCCCATGACCAAAGTATTCGCCTTCGAGCGCATTCTGAAAGCCTTGCAAAAAGCAACCGCGAATCGGATTCCGCCCGAAAAGGCTCTGCCAACCCAACCTTTTGCATAGCGAAGATCCCCTACCGTACTGTTTTCGTGAATGGACATTCCCTTCCGTTTTTCCGCTTCCTTCCACGAAGGAAAACTTACATTTATGCAAGCCTTTTCCGTAGGGGTAACTCCCTCCATGAATAATTGCCCGCAAAGCCTTATGTCCTCTGAGGAAGCGCCCACTTCAATATCGTAGATTCCCGCCTCCGTCAGCCACTTTTCCGCGCCGACGTCGTAATAGGAGAAATCCCTTATATCATAAGGCACGGAGACCTCTTTTTCCTCGCCCTCTTTAAGATATACATTTATAAACGCAAATAATTGACGTTTCGGGCGTTTTACCTTTCCGTCTTTTTTGCCGTAATAAATGCCCGCAATCTCTTTTCCCGAAAGGCTTCCGACGTTTTTTACGACGAAGAAAATTTTTCCGTCCGAAATGCGCAAATCCGAGTACTCGAATTTCGTGTACGAGAGACCGTACCCGAAGGGATATTTCGCTTTCCGTCCGGATCTATATCCCACGAACAGTCCCTCTTTGTACTCAACGCGATCTTCTCCGCCCGGAAAAAGATCGGGAGAGGAGGTGGGACAATCTTCGTACTTTCCCCACCAAGTCTCCGCAAGTTTGCCCGAAGGATTCACTTCTCCCGTGACAAGCCGAAACGCCGCTTCCGCACCCGCCTGTCCCGAAAGCCCCAGCCACAAGACCGCCGCGGCGCCTTCCGTCCAATCCAATTCCACGGACGAACCGCAGTGCAAAAGCACGACGACTTTATTTCCTGCCGCGACCAACGCTCTGAACAGCTCAATTTGATTTTGCGGAATCTTCATGTCTGCACGGTCGATGCCCTCCGCTTCGGAAAATTCGTCCAATCCCGCGAAAAAGAGGGTAACTTCCGCCTTCCTCGCAATCTGCAAGGCACGGCGAAAAAGTTTCTTGCTCTTTTTTCCGAAACGATGAAAGCCGCGTTCGCACCCAACGATGGACAAAGGGACAGAAGGGGCGGGAGAAAGCGGCGGCGCGGAGTGGGAAGGACGAGCCGAAAGGGACAAAGATATCAAATCGGAAGGTGATAACGAATCGGATGACGACATCGAAACGGAAGATGCTACCGAATCGGACGACGACACAGAATCGGGATAGGATACCGAATCGGGAGAGGAAAGAATTTCGGCAGACGAGTCCGATACGGGCTTCGACACAGACGACGAAAGAGACGGATGGAGAGAAGCAAATACCTTTTCCGCCGTCGATAAAAAGGTAGGATTTACCACCGAAGATCCCGCCCCCTGATACCGCGGCAGAAAGGCAAAATCTCCGACCAGCGCCACGCGCGTCCCCGCTTTCAGCGGAAGTATACCGTCGTTTTCGAGAAGAACGGCGCTCTTTTCCGCCGCTTCCCGCGCAAGAGCGTGATGCGCCCTTTCATCGTATGCCTTGACTTGCTTTCGAGCAGTAAATTCCGAAAGTTCCAAAAGGCGACGTATGCTTTCATCTAAAAGACCTTCCTCTATACGGCCTTCCTCGACCGCCGTTATTACGTCCTCGACTGCATATTTACAAGCGGGCATTTCCAGCTCGTTGCCGCATTTCAAGCCGTCTACACGGTCGTTACAGCCGCCCCAATCCGTCACTACCACTCCGTTAAAGCCCCAATCCTCCCGCAAAATCTCCTTCAAAAGATGCGGGTTCTCATTCGAAAATTCGCCGTTCACCTTATTATAAGCCGACATTACGCATTTCGCTCCGCCCTCCTTCACGGCGATTTCAAAGCCGCGGAGATAAATTTCCCGAAGCGTGCGTTCGTCTATGACCGAATCGCTCGTCATGCGGCGATACTCGCGGTTATTCGCCGCAAAATGCTTCACGCACGCCGCAACCCCTTTACTCTGGATTCCGCGCACGTAAGCCGCCGCCATCTTCCCCGACAAGTACGGATCTTCCGAAAAATACTCGAAATTCCTTCCGCAGAGAGGATTTCTCTTGATATTCAGCCCCGGCCCCAACAACACGTCTACGTTCAGCGTAGCTGCTTCCTCGCCCAGCGCTTCGCCGATTCGTTCGCCCAACTCCTCGTCCCAAGAACATGCCATGACCGAAGCCGTGGGAAAACACGTCGCAGGAATGGACGCATTCAGTCCTAAATGGTCGCTTGCGGCAGCCTGCTTTCTCAGCCCGTGCGGGCCGTCGGAAAGAAACAGGCTCCTGATTCCGAGATTCGGGAAATCCTTCGTCGACCAAAAATCTTTGCCCGTAAGCATTTCCGCTTTTTCTTCAAGCGTCATCTGCGAGATAATTTTTTCTTTGTCCATATTGCCGCCCCTCTTTGCACATTCGGGCGACGCCGCTGTTTTGCGCGGCGCCGCCTGAACGTCTTGCGCTCGGTATCGGGATTTTACCGCGGGAACCCGAACGCAATTATTTTTTTGATTGTTTTGCCGGTACGGAAACTCGAAAGCCTTATTCGTCCCCGACCGCCTTCGCCGCTGCGGCGAACCGACAACCTTATGGCTGCCTTACTTTTTCTTCGCCGCCTTCGCCGCGGCGCGTTCCTCCGCTCGGCGGCGCTTCGCTTCCTGTGCGGCTTCGTATTTGCCTTCTTCCTCTTCAAAGGATTTCCCTTTCTTTTCGCACCACGCTTTGAGTTCCGCGCGGCGCGCTTCGTCGGCCAAACGATCTGCCTCTTCCTGTTCCATTCTCAAACGCTCGGCGGGCTCTATCCATTCCCCGCCCGCGGCAAGCACCGCCTGCCGCTGATGTTCGAGGATAATTTTATGGTCCTCGTCAATGTGCTTTTCTACCGTCAGGAAACAGAGCAACACCGCGATGACGGCATAGCAGATGAGCTCCATGGCCAAGTAGCAAACGACGAGCGCCGTTTCCACTCCTTTGGGTTGGGAGGCGAGCTCCGCATTATACCCGTTTGCGGAGAGAAGCGCGTTCAGAATTCCGTTCCCGAGCCCCGAAAGGCCGACCATGATGGCGCCGTATACCGACATGGTAAAACCGTCGCTCCTGAAACCGTTTTTCGCCTCCAAATGGTCGAGGACGTCGGACAGGAGAGCGAGCGTGACGTACATGGCGGGTATGGAGCCGATACCTTTCAGAACCACCCCCGCGCAGACGATATACAGATTATGTACGTCGATAAAGCTGACGAGACCGCCCAAAACGGAAATGACGAGCCCGCCGACGACCGCGTTCTTTTTACCCAGCTTTGCCGC
This sequence comes from uncultured Clostridia bacterium, assembly GCA_904419075.1. Taxonomy (GTDB): domain Bacteria; phylum Bacillota; class Clostridia; order Christensenellales; family Borkfalkiaceae; genus Scatosoma. Next base: position 124,450 of record CAJFQM010000006.1, on the reverse strand, counting down.
AATCGGCCATGCCACCACCATTCCGATTGCCGTGGGGATTCCGCCTACCAGCCCCAGGAGAAACATGGGGTCGAGCTGCATTCCGCCCAAACTGACGGGTTGCAGCATCCACTTGCAATAAAAGGTCATGGAGCTGTTCTTCAAAAGGCCGCTGAACTGGAACAAAAGAAAATACAGAATGATAAACCACCAATATTTCTCGTTGACCACCGCTTTGAGCTGTTTCAACATGGGAATCTTTTCTTCCTTGATATTCAGCTTCATGTTCTCTTCGGTGATGCGTTCTCTCGTAAAGAAATATTCGATGAGAATGGCGAAAAACGTGAGAACGACGAGCACGATCATCACGATGCGCCAATTATTATAGCTCGCCGCCGTATCGATTCCGCCGCCCGCGCCCTCCACGAACAGCAGGGACTGCAACAGGAGCGGGACGAGAATACTCGCGCCGATACCGACCGCCGCCACGCCGGAAGCGTTGGAGAAGGTGGCAAGCAACCCCCTATGCTTGGAATTGCGCGTGGACAGCCCTACAAGGGAGCTGTGCGCCGTATAAAAGAAGGGATACGCGACCGCATAATAGAGATTATACGAAACGGCTATCCAAGCCATCTGCGCCGTCGGGGACGAGCCCACGGGCACCAGAAACAAAAGGCAGATGGCGGCGGGCACGAGCAGAGCCGAAAGCAGGAGCCACGGCCGCGCTTTGCCCTGACTCGTTCTCGTCCGCTCGATGAGCTGGCCCACCAAAAGATTGCCGAGGACGACGAAGATGACCGAAATCATCGGATACAGCGCCGAAAATGCGCCGTATTCGGGACGGGTGATACCGATGACGTCCGTATAATAACGGTTCAGGAAGGAGCCGAAAATCGCATTGGATATCAACGCGCAGAACGGCCCCACAAAGTATCCGAGAAACATCTCCTTCGGCTTTACGTTCGCCGATGTAATCCGCGTGCGGAGCACGGGATTGGAGAAAAAGCTCTTTTTTGTCGTTTGATGATTCATTTACTTACCTCATTTCGCTCCGCCGTCATAGCTTTCCGAAAACGCATAGCGGCCGCTTTCCAGCACTCGTTCCGCGCCCGAAGGCATTTTCAAGGTACACTCCGTTCCGAAAGGGATCTCCGCTTCGATATGAAATTCTCCGTCCGCGAGCCTCCACGCGGAAGTTATCTTTCCGTAAGGCGTTTCCACGCTGCCCGATGCAAACGTCAGTCCGCCGCCCGCGAGCGGAGCTATTCGAAATTTTTTATAGCCGCCCTCCGTCGCTTCGATGCCTGCCACGCGGCGGTACAGGAAATCGCCTACTGCGCCGAACGCATAATGATTATAAGAAATCATTCCGCCCGTGCCGTCGTCGCCGATCGGACACGTCCCGTCTTTATCGAGTCCGTCCCAGCGCTCCCATACCGTCGTTGCGCCCGCTTCCACCTCGTACAGCCACGAGGGACATTCCGTGTTTTCCAGCATTTTATACGCGACGTCGGCATAGCCGTTATCGCTCAGCGCGAACAGGATATAGGGAGTACCCGGAAATCCCGTTCCGATCCGATAATCGTTCTTTTCTATCAGCGAGACGAGATTTTTCGCCGCTTTGGGGCGCACGGACTCGGGAAACATTTTAAAGTACAGGGGCAGGACGTAAGCCGTCTGAAATTCCTCTTTCAATTTTCCGTCGCCGTCCGTCAAAATACTGCAATAGGCGTCGGAAACCTTTTCGCTGATTTTCCGATACTTCGCCGCGTCCGTCCCGTTGCCCAAAATCGACGCGATTTCGGAAAGCAGCCGCGTCGAACGCGCCAACGCCGCCGTTCCCGTCCATTTACAGCGCGCCTGCCATTCCGACATCTTCGGGACGTCGGGCGCTACCCAATCCCCGAACTGCATCGCGGGGATATCGTTCCAAATATATTTGTTTTTTCCGAAAGAAAAGAGTCCCGCCCAAAACAGGCACGCCTTGACGTATTTTTTCATGACGGGATACATTTCTTTGAGAATGTCTTTATCCCCGTAAGCCATGTACTCCGCCCACGGCACGAACACGCACGCGTCGCCCCAGAATGCCACCGCTTTTTTCGGCATGGTCTCGGGAAAGCCGTAACCCTGCGACGGGACGGTATTGGGAATTCCTCCGCCCTTCGTCTGCTCCGACTTCACGTCTTTCAACCATTTGTTCAAGAATCTTTCCATGCCGAAATTATAGCACGCCGTCGGCGCAAATACCGCGATGTCGCCCGTCCAGCCCATGCGCTCGTCGCGCTGGGGACAGTCCGTGGGAATATCCACGAAATTGGATTTCCCGCTCCATACGATATTTTTTTGCAGGCGGTTGATTCGTTCGTCCGAACATTCAAACGCACCCGTTTCGGGAATTTCCGAATACAGCGCGGTCGCGCTCAGCTCGATATTCTCCTCCGAAACGCCCGTCACGCCCGCGTAGCGGAAACCCATATAGGTCATGCGGGGAGAATATTCCTGCTCGCCGTCGCGGCAGATATAGACGAGCCTGCATTTCGCAGAACGCAGAAACGCCGTATGCAGCTCTCCTTCCGAGGTCAGAATTTCCGCGTGGCGAACCGTAATTTTCTGTCCCTTCTTTCCCTTTACCCTGATTTTTATCACGCCCGCAAAGTTCTGTCCGAAATCGTAGATGAGTTCGCCGCTCTTGGCGCGGGTGACGGATACGGGGCGGAATGTTTCGTGGGCGCGGACGGGAGCCCCATAAGAGGCTTCCAACTCAGGACGGATTTTCAGGCGCTCGGCGGAGGCGTTCGTCCAAGAGATTTTTTCGGGGGAAACCGTCGCGTCGAAAATTTCACCGTCGTAAAATTCCGCGAAGCGCAAAGGGCCTTCCCTTGTCACCTGCCACGTTTCGTCCGTTCCGAGTACCGCTTCCGTTCCGTCCGCACAGACGACGCGAAGCTCCGCCAAAAATGCCTGTCGGGGCGCCGTGATTCGGTTTTTGCGGGTCATTACGAACGCGCCTACCGCCCAGCCGCCCGCGACCGTCGCCGTCAGCGTGTTATCCTTTTTTATCTGCTCCGTTACGTCGTACGTCTGATACTGCAAACGGGATTTATAGGAGGTAAACCCGGGAGAAAAATAGTCCTTGCCGACCTTTTTTCCGTTTAATTCCAGCTCGTAAATCCCGATTGCCGTGGCGTAAATTTTCGCGGAACGAATCTCTTTTTCAAAAGAGAACGTCTTGCGGAAAATCATCGGGACGGGAGACGTCTTTTTCTCCGTAAAGCGATAGCCGCCGTCCGTAATCCATTCCGCTTTCCAAGGATTACCCATGCGGCCCGTTTCAAATTCGAGCGAGGCGTCTGCGCGGTCTCCGTTTTCCGCCTCTGCTTCCAGCGTCGCCGTGTATTTCGTGAACGCTTTCAGCGGCGCGCCTTTATAGCGGACGCCGATTTGCTCCGTCGCGTCTATCGTTTCGCCGTTGATTTTCAAAGTCGCGCGCTTTAAGCGCCCCCCTTGCCCGTCGCTTGAAAGCGAAAAGGAAAAACGGGGATTCGATTCGTCCGTCACACACCCCTCGGAAAGATTTTCACAGGTGAATTTCACTATTTTCAACATCTCTCGTCCTCCTCGCCCGCTCTTATGAAAAGGAGAGGTCGCCGTATACTCTGCCGCCTCTCCTTTTCTCAGATTGCGGAACGTTTTGCTCCTTTCCCGCCGAACAGTTGACTTCGACGGGAAAGTCCGCAGAAAAGTTTTTACTTCGTCACGCGTTCGCCTTTTTTGTCGATTTGGTCATTCCGCAAAAGCTCGCGACGAGCGCGACCAGCCAAGTTACCGCATAGAATGCGAAGCCCGCGATTGCCGTATAGGCGGAACGCATATTTTCCTCCGTCTGGATTTCGTCGAGCACGTTTTCATCGGAGCCGAAAATATAACCGAGCCCCTCTACTCTCGTGGAAACAAAGCCCATGAGCGAAGCGATGAGAAGCACTGCCGCCGCTATGCGCAGGATATCGGTAATCGCGGAAAGGATTTTCCCCGCCGCGCCGTTTGCCGAAAACTGCGCGAGAATAATGGATACTACGGCGAAAACAATCGCTAAAACCGACATGATTACTACCGAGGATTGATTCGTTCCTTTGAAGTAGCCCTCTACGCTGCCGTTTACGGAGTAGATAATTACGCTTACGATACCGAGGATTATGACGACGAGCGTCAGCCACGTTCCGAGTTTTTGTTTTTTAATCGCGTTCATGATTATTCTTCCTCCTTCTTTTTACCGAGCACAACGCTCACTGCCCAAAGCGTCGCAAATCCTGCAGAAAGCACTATCGTCGTTCCGATTACGCCGCGAAGCGCCTTCTCCCAGCCGGGAACTACGGGCGTCGTCGTAATGTTCAACACCGCGCTGTTCGCAAAGGCATAGAGCTGATACTTCATGCACTCTCTCGCCGCATCTACGAGCTCGGCGTCGTTTTTTACATTATCTACCGAAAGATAAGTCCAGGTCGCGTCCGTTCCTCCGGCGCCGCCCAAGGTACTGTTATCTCCGGCAAAGTCCGCCATCTGCGTCACCGTCGCCATGATACAACCTTCGGGATTGAAATAATATTTATTGTTCATCATGTCCGTCGAAATCAGCCCCTTGAAGCCCCATTCGCCGCGGACGAGATTCTTCAACATTCCCACGTGATGGGAAGCGTTGATGGCGCCGATTCGGTTAAACGCTACCATGAGTCCCAGCGCGTTTCCTTCCTCTACCGCCCCTTGGAAACCGCGGAGGTCCGTTTCACGGAATTTCTGCTCGTTCATGTATACGCAGATACCCGAACGGTCATATTCCTGGTCGTTGAAGCCGATGTGCTTCGGGCCGTTGATGATACCGAATTCGTTTGTCCCCTTGATGAGCTCCGCGCCGAGCACGTTGGTCAGCATCGGGTCTTCCGAAAGGTATTCGGTATTTCTTCCGTTATACGGGGAACGATGATAATTGAGTCCGCCGCCCCAAATCTGATAATTCTTGATCCAAAGTCCCGTATTTCCCAAAATTCTGCCCCATTCGAGAGCCAGCTCGGGATTGAAGGACGAGCCGAGCAACGTCTGAGAATTTACGTTCGCCTTGAATTTTCCCGCTTCCGATTCAGGATCTACATAGTAAGGATCGGAACCCGGCTCGCCGTTATTCGTCGAAAGAGCTTTTCCGTTAAAGCCCGTAGGACCGTCATTCTGTTTTACGACCGGATTCTCGATATTATCCAAAGTATCCGACTGGGAACCGCCGTGCGCTACCGCCCCGACCGCCTGATCGAGAGAAATCGCGTTGACGAGCTTATCCCAGAATTCGTCTTCGATATTGATTTGCTGTTCGTAACCGATATCCTGGAAGGTAACGCCCGGAATGCCGTCCACGTTCTCTACGGGGTTATCCGTCGCCAAAACATGCTGCTGATTGCGGAGCTCTTTCAGCCACTCGTCTTTCTTCGGGCTGTCCGCAAGCGTTACACCGCCGCCGTTTCTGAACGTATTATAATTGACGGGATAGGTGGCGTCCCAATCCGTCCGCGAAAGATACGTCACCGTGCCCGGCAGATAGTAATTGAGGTCCGCGTTATCCGCCACATTCGTGATCTTTCCGCCCGAATCGGAGACCGCAAACGTCGAGGTATCCGTCTCGCTCTCGTCCCCGTTCTTCCACGTCGCAACGCATTCCTTATTGCCCGTCGTCGCTTCGCCGTTGACGTCCGTCAGGCCTTCCGTATGATTCTGCGCCGCAAGAATGTTATTCAGAGCGTCGTGCGCGCCGTTGCCCGTCGCAAAATAATACGTACCGCCGTCGAGTATGTACGTCTTTGCCGCCGTATAGTCATAGCTCGCGAGATACTTCGTGGGAATGGTGACGGTGACCGTCTCCGTTTCGTGCGCTCCGACCTCCACCTTTCCCGAATTCAGGAACTGAATCGCGCTCTTTTCTACCTTATTCGCTTTATCGTACGCCGTATAGGGCGTCTGTACGTAAAGCTGCGCGAGGAACAGGCCGCTCTTGTCTCCGTTGTTCGTGATTTCGATCGTCGCCGTCACGTTGCCGCCGACGCGGTCCTCTACCGTCACCCCCGTCAGCTTCTGCTCATACGGGAGATAGGAGAGTCCGTAACCGAAAGTATACGAAACCTCTTTATCATAGCTCCAAACGGAGTCGTCCTGCGTCGAGCCCTTCGCCGAGGAGGCGTTGCTCGAAGGATTGACGATGGAATCGTAATAACGGGATTCGTAATAGTTATAGCCCGTATAAATTCCTTCCGCCTCGACGATATAAAAGCCGCCCGAATAACTGGCCTTGCCGCCGAAGGAACCCGTTACCTCGTTGCTGATTTCAACGCCCGGCCATCTCGTATCGTCAAAGTCGCTGACCGTTTCAAAGTCGGAATAGTACCCCCCCCCGAAGTTCATCATCGCGGGAGAGGACGTCGAATCCGTCGCATAGGTATCTGCGAGCGCGCCCGTCGGATTGACTTCGCCCGAAAGCGCCTGCACGATTCCCGTGAACTGATAATCGTTGGGAATGCCGATATACGCAATTCCGTCCACCGCGTATTCGCCGTTCTTCAAAGCCCCGATTTCGATCGTACAGGAAGTATTGAGAAGCACGACTACCTTATCGCACGCTTCCTTGGCCGCCTTCACGACGGAAAGTTCGTCGTCCGAAAGCGCGAGCGGGTTCTTGCCCGTCGGTTTTCCGAAAGCGTCCTGCGCGCTGCCCGGCTTATACGTCGTCCCTTCTCCGCCCGGACGGGAGAACACCACGATCGCCGTATCCGCCTGAACCTGTTCCCGCCAAGTCGTCGCCGCTCCGCCGTCCGTCGTGAATTTATCCGCATTCGCTTCACGAATAGGGAAATCCGTATAATCGCCCGCCTTGGTGTTCGGAACATATTCCTCATGCGTCAACAATTTTTCGTAAATCGACTTCATCGTCGGATCAATCGTAAAGCCCGCGTCCGTCAACGCCTTTTCCAGCTTGACCTGGTCGGTATTTCCCGCCGCGGTCATATACGGCCTATACGCCGCGCCGCCGAACAGCGCCACCGTGCCCTTTTTCAAGGGAAGCACGCCGTTTTCATTCTTCATGATGACCGTGCCTTCCGCGCCTTCGCGCACCGCAAACGCCTTTGCCGCATTCATCATCTCGTCTCCCGTCTTATACGTGGACGTATATTTTACGTCGTCCGTATTGGTGATGAAACTTTGCGTCCCGAACGCGGCGTCGACATTGCTCCTCCATGTGTCCGCGATTCCGTAGCCGAGCGTGGACAGCGCCAACAGCGACGCCGACACCGCGGTCAGACCGCGCCACACCGATGTGAGTTTGTTACCCTTTTTCATTAATCTTCCTCCTTGAAAATTAATTTGAAATTGCGTATCGGATTTCTGCGAACGAAAAAAGATATTCTCCCGCTCGCCTTATCGTGAGAATATCTTAGTCCTTTTCATACTCTTTTTCAAGCACTATTTCCCAGACTGTCAAAAATTTTTCCTAAATTGATTTCAAATCTCGTTTTTCACTCCCTTTTTTGAGGATATCGGCAGCAAAATGTTGAGATTGAACACTCCGTCCTCCGCCGTCACCGAAACGTATCCGCCGTATTTCTCCGCAATCATCTTGATGCTCTTCATTCCGAAGCCGTGATACCTCTTATCCGATTTCGTCGTCAGCGGCAAGCCGCCGTCGAAATCCAGATCGCCCGCATAGTAATTTTCAAAATGCGCGGATACCATTCCTTTGACTTCCTTGACGCTCATGCCGATGCAGCGGCGGCTCTCGTCCGCGTTTTTCTCCACTGCCTCTATCGCGTTATCTATCGCATTCCCGAACAGAGAATAAATATCCGACGGGCGCATGAATCCCAAACTATATCCGTCCGCAATACAGTTGAACTGAATATTCTTATTCTCGCAAAGCAGCGTCTTTTCCGCGAGAAGAACGTCCAGCGCTTCATTGCCCGTCTTGACCGCCGCGTCGTATATCGATATGGCGCGGTTGAGTTCCCCTATTTCTTCTTTCGTGATATGGTTCCTGTCCCCCAACAGCGCTATCTGTTTTTTCAAGTCATGGCACTTGATATTGATCAGATCGATGGTTTCCTTGGAAACCTTCATCTGTTCCTTTTGAAGATGCAAAATATGTTCCAAAAGGCTGTAATCGCGGTGCAAAAGCCCGCTTCGGTAAACCGCATACTGGATACACAGCGCAAACGCGCAAGAGGTCATGTCGAAACAGCCGAAAATCACGTACAGCGGACGTCCGATTCCTCCGGCGTACTGCTCGAAAAGCTGCTGAAAAAGCACACAGACCAACAGCATGGCTCCGCTCAGAAGAAGAATGGGCATACTTTGGAGATATTCCGTATCCTCCTCTTTTCCGAACCTGCGGGCAAAGAGAAAGTAAGACAGCGCGTTGATGATCAGCACCGCCGCGATATAGAGTACGGACTGCGCGGCAAGCGAGAGGTCGCCGTCAAAAATATAGCGCGTAAGCTCGCCCGCGCGAAAGGCACAATGCTGGGTAAGACTGGCGCCGATCGTGCAAAAGACACCCCCGCGGAAAGATACGTCGAAAATAAACATTACGGAGCCGATACAGATGAGATACAAGGCTACATATTTCAAACTCTCCGTCCATGCGTTCAGATTGGGAATCGCGTTTCTGACGAGGGAATAAACGAACAAAACGCCCAAAGAAGCCAAAATCCTCAGTACGTAAAGGCGGCGCTTTTTGAGGGGAAAGGTAAACAGTCCAAAGGAGAGAAACAATTCGAGAATAAAACCGTGGTCGACGAAAAATTCGTACATGTCAGTTGCCCTTTCCCAGCCAATCCGCGAGTTCGGTCATGAAATTCTTTTTGCGCGGGCGGCTGATTTGCACTTCCTCGCCGCCGTACATGGTAATGACGTACCCCTGCACGGATTCAATATGTCGCACATTGACCAAATAACAGTTATTACAGCGCAAAAAGCCGTACGGACGAAGTTTGACCTCCAATTCGGAAAGGGATTCTCCGCCGCCCTGCACTTCGTCCGCGTCGGTATGATAGACAATTTTATGGCCGCTCGCCTCGATAAATTTCACTTCGCGGGCGGGAAGGCGTATGAGTCCCCCGGCTTTATTGATCGTAATCACGTCCGTATTCGACTTGACAAGTGCCACCGCTTTTTTCAGCTTTAATTCAAAATTGCTGTATCCCACGGGCTTGACTATGTAATCGAGCGCGTCCACTTCATAACCCTTTACGGCAAACTGCGCCATATTCGTCACGAAAATGAGAAGAATTTTTTTATCCACTTGGCGAAGTTTCGCCGCGGCCGCCATTCCGTCCAAATGCGGGAGTTCGATATCCATAAACACAATGTCGTAAACCGATTTATAGCCCGTCAAAAAGGATATGGCGTCCCTGAATACTATACTTTCAAAAGTTTCTCCGCTCTTTTCCGAATAGATGTTCAAATACTCTAAAAGCGTATCGGAAGCAGCCTTATTATCTTCCACAATGGCAATCTTTATCATAGGCACCTCTTTATTTAGACGTATGACTTCGTTTCATTATAACATACCCGATGGCTTTTGTAAACCCCTTTTTCAAAAAAAGAGACGGATTTTTTTCCGTCTCTTTTTCTTCTTTTTACAAAATTCCGATACCGAATTTTTCACATTCTTCCGTCACGTCCTCGCCCCATACGGATGCCTGCACCTCTCCGATATGCAATTTTTCCAGCAGGAGAAGGCACATCCTCGACTGCCCTATTCCTCCGCCTATCGTCAAAGGCAATTGTCCTTTTGAAACCATTTGGTGATAGGGATATTTCATTCTTTCTTCCGTACCCGAAAGCCGCAACTGGCGTTTGAGCGCCGCCGCGTCGACGCGGATTCCCATGGAGGAAAGCTCCAAGGGCGATTCCAAAAGCTCGTTCCAAAAGAGAAGATCCCCGTTCAGCGTCCAATCGTCATAATCGGGAGATCGTCCGTCGTGAGGAAGTCCGTTTTTCAGCTTCTCCCCGATTTGCATCAGGAACGTCGTATGATGTTCCCGCAAAATCGCCCTTTCCCTTTCCTTCGGGGTTAAATCGGGATACCTTTCCTCCAATTCCCCCGAAGTGATAAAGTACACTTCCTCGTCCAGCCGCCGCGTAAGGACGGGATAGAGCCGCTTAATTCGGCGGTGCGTCTCAAAGACCGCTTCGGCTACCTTTTTCGCCGTCTCTTTGAGAAACTCGACGTTCCTTTCCCCTTCCGTAATTACCCGCTCCCAATCCCACTGGTCCACGAATACCGAATGGATATTGTCCATTTCGTCGTCGCGGCGAATGGCGTTCATGTCCGTATACAATCCCTCGCCCGCGGAAAAACCGTACCGATACAGCGCCAGACGCTTCCATTTCGCCAACGATTGCACGATTTCACAGTCCGTTCCGCTCGCTTTCAGAGAAAATTCCACCTTGCGTTCCGTACCGTTCAGATCGTCGTTGATGCCGCTCGATTTCTCCACGAACAGCGGCGCCGTTATCCTTTCCAGATTGAGCTTTTCCGACAGCGTGCGCTCGAAAATGTCCTTTACGTCCTTGATGGCGCGCTCCGTTTCGCGCAAGCCCAAAACCGAAACATAATTTTTTACGACCGTCAGCCCTTTCGCCATATCCGCCTCCCGATTTTTATTTTCCCGCCAGCTCCTTCGTCCGCTTATACGAGGCGGACGCCGCCTCCTTTACGATTCTGTCCAGCTCCGCCCGTTCAAAGCTCTTTATGCCCTCTATCGTCGAGCCGCCCGGACTGCATACCGCGGTTTCGAGCTCGTCGGGCGGCGTTCCCGTTTCCAGCGCCAATTTCGCCGAGCCGAACATCGATTGCTCGGCGTATGTCAAAGCCTTTTCCGCGCTCAGACCGAGCGCCGTGCCCGCGTCCGCGAGCGCCTTGACAAACCGGAACATATAGGCGGGAGAACATCCGGCGACGACGCTCGCCGCGTCCATGTCCCTTTCGTCGATTCTGTCCGTACGGCCCGCATATTCCAGCGCTGAAAGGAGCTCCGAAAATTCTTCTTCCGTCACCGAGGGATCGGCGCACGCGAGCGTCATTCCCGCCCCTACCGCCACGGGAGTGTTGGGCATGATCCGGATTACGGGGACTCCGCCCGAAAGCGCGGAAATCGTATTCATTGTCAATCCCGCCGCCATGGAAACGAGAACAAAGCGTTCTCCCCGTTTTATGCGCGCCGCAAAGACGGGGGAGAGGTCGGAAAGAAGTTCGGGCATGGTCTGGGGCTTTACGCCGAGAAAAATATAGCGGCAGCTCTCCGCGACCGTATGAGCGTCCGACGCGCGGCAGCCGAGCTCTTTCGCGAGGCTTTCCGCGCGGGCGGAAGTACGCCCCGAAAGGAGCGTTTCCCGCGGAAATTTCCGACAGACCGCCCGAGCCAGTGCTCCGCCCATATTGCCCACGCCTATAAAACCGTAAGTGTTCATTGCGATAAGTTCCTCCATAAAATTCTATCGAAAGCGGCGGCACCGCCGTACCGCAAGAATCGTTTATGCCCTTTTTCAAAAATACAGGGACGCATTGTCCGCATATTGCCGACCGATTTTTACTCGACGCCGTCTTTATCTGATCTGGCCGTTTCCTCTGATTTCATATTTCCAGGAAGTGAGCTCGTTTAAGCCCATCGGACCGCGGGCGTGGAGCTTTTGCGTGGAAATGCCCATTTCGCAGCCCAATCCGAATTCTCCGCCGTCCGTAAATCTCGTGGAAGCGTTCACATAGACCGCCGCGCTGTCTACGAGAGACAAAAAGGCGCTTTGCGCTTCTTCGTCAGAAGCGACGATCGCTTCGCTGTGCCCCGTGGAGTGCGCCGAAATATGTTCCGCCGCCGAATAAACGTCGTCCGTCACCCCCACCGCGAGAATGTAGTCGAGAAATTCCGTATCGAAATCCTCCGCTCCCGCCCGCGTTCCCGAAATATATTTCGCCGCCCGTTCGTCCAGGCGAAGTTCGACGGGCGTCTGACCTCTTTTCCCGCGTTCGTCCGTCAGGCGTTCCTTTAAGAGCGGCAAAAAGGTCGGGGCGATATTTTTATGAACGAGGCAGACTTCTGCCGCGTTACAGACGGAGGGACGGGAAGTTTTGGCATTGTCTATAATATCGAGCGCCATCTGAAAATCCGCACTCTTATCGACGTAAATATGACAGATGCCCGTCCCCGTCTGAATACAGGGTACCGTGGCATTTTCCACGCAGGAGCGAATCAGCCCCGCTCCGCCGCGGGGAATGAGAAGATCTACAAAACCGCGCGCTCGCATGAGCGCGCCTGCCCCTTCCCGACTCGTATCCTCCGACATGGAGACGAGCGCTGCGGGAAGCCCCGCCGACGACAGGGCGCGGCGGAGAGATTTTACGATTTCAAAGGACGTGGAAAAGGCTTCCTTTCCCCCGCGCAGCACGCAGGCGTTGCCGCTTTTCAGACAGAGCGCCGCCGCGTCCGAAGTGACGTTCGGACGGCTTTCATAGATAACGGCTACCACTCCCATGGGGACGGAGACCTTTTCGATTTTCAGACCGTTCGGGCAAAGGATTTTTTCCAGCACTCTCCCCACGGGGTCGGGGAGTTTTGCTACCGCTCGGATTCCCTCCGACATCTCGGCTATCCTTTTCTCCGTCAGCGTCAATCGGTCGGTCATGGACGGCGAAAGGCGGGAAGCGGAAACGTCCGCTTGATTTGCCGCAAGTATGCGGGGGGTATCGGAAATCAGCGCATCCGCCATGGCGGACAATGCTTGGTTCTTTCGCTCGGAGGAGAGCGTCGCCGCAACCGCTTTTGCAGATTTCGCTTCCCGCAAGATCTCTTCCATCGTTTTCATATCTCTTTCCGCCTCCCCGAAAATTTTGTGCCGCAGGGGCGCCCTTCCACAATATCGTAAAGCACGGAGGGACGGGAACCGTTGGCGATGACCATATCGATTCCCGCAGACGTCGCTGTTTCCGCCGCGTGAAGTTTGGTGCGCATGCCGCCCGTGCCGAGCGCCGAGCCTTCCCCTTCGCCGAGAGACAAGATTTCGGGAGTGAGCGCCTTGACCTCCGAAAGAAATTCCGCGTCTTCGTGCGTGCGGGGATCGCCCGTATACAGTCCGTCTACGTCCGACAGCAGAATCAATAAGTCGGCCTCCGCGTTTACGGCGACGACGGCGGATAACGTATCGTTATCCCCGATGACGATTTCTTTCGTCGCCACCGTATCGTTTTCGTTGACGACGGGAAGCGCGCCGAATTCCAAAAGCCGAAAGAGCGTGTTGCGGAAATTCGTGCGGCGGGTATCGTCTTCGATATCCTCCCCCGTCAAAAGAATCTGCGCCACCGTATGGCCGTACTCCCCGAACAGCTTATCGTAAACATACATCAATTCGCATTGGCCGACTGCGGCCGCCGCCTGTTTGGAGGGCATATCCGAAGGACGGGAGCGGAGTCCGAGCTTTCCCGCTCCCATACCGATGGCGCCCGACGAAACCAAGATGATTTCGTGACCCGCATTCTTCAAATCGCTCATGGTGCGGCAGAGCTCCTCCACGCGGCGGAGATTGATCTTCCCCGTCGCGTGCGCGAGCGTCGACGTCCCTATCTTTACGACTATTCTCATGCTTTCCCCCTCAAAGCGCCGCTAAAACCGCGTTTCCGTATTCCTCCGCCGTTACCCCCTCTTTCGTGCCGTTACACACGAGACGGGAGGAAGTTTCGTCCAGCGTTCTGTTCAGGCGCTCGCTCTTTTCCGCATACCCGATATGCGAAAGCAGCATCGCCGCCGCGCGGAGAATGCTCTCGGGAGAAGCGTATTCCCCCAGCCCCTCCGCGATCAGGCGGGGCGCGCTGCCGTGTACCGCCTCGAACATGGCGTATTCGGAGCCGATATTCGCGCTGCCCGCCGTACCTACCCCGCCTTGGAGCTGCGCCGCTTCGTCCGTGATGATGTCGCCGTACAGATTGGGCAGGACGAATACCTGAAATTTGCTCCGAATGTCTTTATTCACCAGATTCGCGCACATGATGTCGATATAATAATCTTCGACCGTAATATCGGGATATTCCGCCGCCACTTCGCGGCAAAGCTCCGAAAATTTTCCGTCCGTCTTTTTCATGATATTCGCTTTCGTCACGATACTGACGTGCGTTTTGCCGTTTTTCTTCGCAAAATCGAACGCCGCACGCGCGATTCTCCGCGTGCCTTCGTCCGTCGTTACCTTGAAATCGAACGCCAGAAGTCCCGGAATTTCTATCCCCGAACTGCCGAGCACGTATTCACCCTCCGTGTTCTCCCTGAAAAACGTCCACTCGATTCCCTCTTCCTTAATCCGCACGGGACGGACATTGGAAAAAAGATCGAGCTCCCGCCGCAACGTCACATTGGCGCTTTCCATCGTTCCGCCCTTGGGGGTTTCCGTCGGCCCCTTCAAGAGCACGTCGCACGTCTTTATTTTTTCCAGAATATCTTCGGGTACCGAAGCCCCCGAACGGAGGCGGTTTTCAAGCGTCAGCCCGTCGATATCGACGAGCTCCGCCTTTCCCGATTCCGTCTCCTCCTTCAAGAGCGACGAGAGTACCTTCTTCGCTTGTCTGACGATAATCGGGCCGATTCCGTCCCCGTCGATGAGCCCTATTCTGATTTTTTCCTTTCCGTCCTTCCGCTCGGGGGGATTTTTCATCCGCTCCGCCCGCGCGCACTGTGCCGTCAAAAGCGCCTTGAATTTTTCCGTTGCCTTGTCGATTTCCGATTGATGAATACTCATGCGTTTCCCTCCTTCGTATAGTTCAAAAGTCCGCCCGCGCGCAAAATTCCGTAGGTCCGTTCCGTCAGGGAACATTTAAGACAGAACGTCTTCCCCGTCGTCTTATTCAATACTTTTACGCGCCCCGCTTTCAGGCCGGCGTACAAGTCGTCCATTTCCAATTCGTCCGAAAGAGAAATTTCGTCGTAATCCGAAGCGTCCTCAAATTCGAGGGGCAAAATCCCCGCGTTGATCAAATTCGCCGCGTGAATGCGCGCGAAACTTTTCGCCGCAACCGCTTTGATTCCCAAATACATCGGGACGAGCGCCGCATGCTCCCGCGAAGAACCCTGCCCGTAATTTACGCCGCCGATGATGACGCTCGCTTTATACGCCTTCGCGCGTTCGGGAAATTCCTTATCCACCGCGGAGAAACAAAACTGCGACATATACGGAATATTGGAACGGAAGGGAAGAATTTTCGCGCCCGCGGGCATGATATGGTCGGTCGTGATATTGTCGCCCGTCTTTAACGAAACCTTTACCGTCATTTTATCGGGCACGGGCGTGTTCACGGGGAAAGGCTTGATGTTCGGCCCGCGCAGGATCTCTACGTCCTTGCTCTCTTCCGCCGATGCGGGAGGAAGTATTCCGCTGTCGTCCGTATGGAAGGTTTCGGGCATTTTGACCGCGAGGCTGACGTCTAATTTCCGAGGATCGAAAATGTACCCCGCCAGCGCCGAAGCCGCCGCCGTCTCGGGAGAACAAAGGCACACCTTGGCGTCCTTTGTGCCGCTCCTGCCTTCAAAGTTACGGTTGAACGTCCGAAGGGATACGCCGCCCGAACTGGGAGAAAAGCCCATGCCGATACAAGGACCGCAGGCACATTCCAAAAGCCGCGCGCCCGCGGAGATGAAATCCTCCGCCGCGCCGCTTCGCATGAGCTCCGCGAGCACCTGTCTCGAACCCGGGGAAACAGAGACGTCCACGCTGTCCGCCACCGTCCTGCCGCGGAAAATCGCCGCCGCCTTCAACATGTCGTACAAAGAAGAATTGGTACAGGAGCCGATACACACCTGATCCACTTTCATTCCTTCCACTTCGCTCACCTTCACCACGTTATCGGGACTGTGCGGCATGGCGATCATGGGTTCCAGCGTGTCGAGGTCGATTTCTATAACCTTATCGTATACGGCGTCGGGATCGCTTTCCAAAGCGACGAAGTCGCCTTCGCGCCCCTGCGCCTTCAAAAACGCCCGCGTCACTTCATCGGAAGGGAAAATCGAAGTCGTGGCGCCCAGCTCCGTCCCCATATTGGTAATCGTCGCCCGCTCGGGAACGGAGAGCGTCTTGATCCCCTCGCCGCCCCATTCGATGATATAGCCCACTCCGCCCTTTACCGAGAGCAGACGGAGAATTTCCAGGCTGACGTCCTTCGCCGTGACAAACGGACGAAGGCGCCCCCTTAAATTCACTTTCAGCATTTTCGGCATGGTGATATAATAGGCTCCGCCGCCCATCGCCACCGCGACGTCCATTCCGCCCGCACCGAACGCGAGCATTCCCAGCCCCCCGCCCGTGGGCGTATGGCTGTCGGAACCGATCAGCGTCTTGCCCGGAATTCCGAAGCGTTCAAGGTGTACCTGATGACAGATTCCGTTTCCCGGACGGGAAAAATAGATGCCGTGTTTTTTCGCGATCGTGCGAATAAAACGGTGGTCGTCGGGATTCTCAAAACCCGTTTGCAGCGTATTATGGTCTACATAAGCCACGGAACGCTCCGTGCGGACGCGCTCGACGCCCATGCTCTCAAATTCGAGATACGCCATCGTGCCCGTCGCGTCCTGCGTGAGCGTCTGGTCGATTTTCAAGGCGATTTCCTTTCCCGCCTTCATTTCACCCGAAACGAGATGTTTTGCGATGATTTTCTGTGCGATTGTCTGTCCCATATTCTTCCTTTATACCTCTGAATTTTATTATTTTTTCCCGAAGCGGGCGGGATCGATTTCCGAAAGCATTGTTTCGAGTTCTTCTTCGGAAACGACGGACACCCTCCCGTCTTCGTAAATTGCATCGATCCGATTCTTTAATTCGATTACCGCGTCGTCGCCTTTCATGACGAGTTCGTCCCCCTTAAAGCCGTAATGCCCGTTTATCCAATAGGCGACGCCCGCAAGACCGCTGTTCGGGCCCAGCATGACGCCCGCGCTCTTATTGAGGATCTTTTTCGTATCGAAGATATTATAAATCCGCTCGTCCTTCATGAGCCCGTCCGCGTGTATGCCCGCGCGCGTGACATTGAAACTGCTCCCGACATACGGCATCATCGGCGGAATATCGAACCCGATTACGTCTCTATAATAATCCGCGATTTCCGTGATGACCGTCGTATCCATTCCGTCCAGAGAACCGCGCAGAGAAGCATATTCGAGCACCATGGCTTCCAAGGGAATGTTGCCCGTGCGCTCGCCGATTCCCAGCATGGAACAGTTGACGCCGCTCGCGCCGTACAGCCATGCGGTCGTCGCGTTCGCTACCGCTTTATGGAAATCGTTATGGCCGTGCCATTCCAGACGGTCGGAGGAAATTCCCGAATAGTGCTGGATTCCGTAGATAATTCCCGCCACGCTTCGGGGAAGCGCAACTTCCGCAAACGGCACGCCGTAACCCATCGTATCGCAGGCGCGGATTTTGACGGGAATTCCCGCCTCGTCCGAGACGCGCTGCAATTCGTTGACAAACGGGAGCACGAAGCCGTAAAAATCCGCGCGGGTGATGTCCTCCAAGTGACAGCGGGGAATGATTCCCGCGTCGAAGGAGTCCTTGACGGCGCCGACGTATTTATCGAGAGCCTGCTTGCGGGTCAGTCCCAGCTTTTTGAAAATATGATAATCCGACGCGCTGACGAGGATTCCCGTCTCCTTGATCCCCAGACTTTTGACGAGCGCGAAATCTTCCTTCTTCGCGCGGATCCAGGTGGTGATTTCGGGGAATTTCAGGTCCATGGACTGACATTTTTCTATGGCTTCCCGATCTTTTTTGCTATACGCGAAAAATTCGGTTTGGCGGATGATGCCGTTCTCTCCGCCCAGCCGCGAAAGCAGGCGGAACAGGTCCGCGATTTCCTGAACCGTATACGGCGTGCGGGACTGCTGGCCGTCGCGGAAAGAAGTGTCCGTGATCCAAATTTCGTCCGCCATGCCGAGCGGCACCCGACGGTGATTGAACGGAACCTTCGGAATCTCCGCGTAATCGTAAATTTCCGTATACAGATTGGGCGTGGCTACGTCCTGCAAGTCGTATACGTAAGAATGCTGCTCCAAAAGATTCGTTTTATCCGACCTTTTTAACATAAGTCCGTTTCTCCTTATAACCCGATTCGGAGGGCGAAATCATTCGCCCTCCCCCAAGTACGCTTTTCTGACGTTTTCATTGTTCAATAATTCTTTGCCCGTCCCTTCCAAAATGACGTTGCCCGTTTCCAGAACGTACGCCCTGTCCGCCAAAGACAGCGCTTGCTTTGCGTTCTGCTCGACGAGAAAGACGGTCACGCCGCTTTCGTTGATTTTCTTTATCATGCCGAAAATCTGACCTACATACAGCGGCGAAAGTCCCATGCTCGGTTCGTCCAGCAATAAAAGTTTCGGATGAGACATCATCGCCCGCGCGACCGCCAGCATTTGCTGTTCCCCGCCCGAAAGCGTGCCTGCGATCTGGTTCTCCCGTTCCTTCAATATCGGGAAAAGCGAATACATCTCCTCCAAAGTCCCCAAAAACTCCGCTTTATCCTTGCGCGAAAACGCTCCAAGCAAAAGATTGTCCCTGACTTTGAGTTCCTGAAAAATCCTTCGTCCCTCGGGAACTTGACTCATGCCCAACCGCACGATTTTATGCGCGGGGTATTTGGTCACGTCCGTACCCGCAAACTCGATTTTGCCGCTATCGGGAGTCAGGAGCTTTGCGACCGCGTGCATGGCCGTCGTTTTTCCCGCTCCGTTCGTCCCGATGAGCGCCACGATCTCCCCTTCGTCTACATGAAAGGAAATTCCCTTGATTGCCTTGATGAGGCCGTAAGATACCTGAAGATTTTCAACGTTCAGCAAAGCCATCTCATTCACCTCCCAAATATGCCCTTACAACTTCGGGATCGTTCAGGACTTCCTTCACTTCTCCTTGGGCGAGCACGGTACCGAAATTGAGCACCGTCAGTCTGTCGCAAATCCCCGAAACGAGCCGCATGTCGTGCTCGATGAGCAGGATCGTGACATCGAATTTATCCCGCACCAGTCTGATGGTATCCATGAGCTCCTGCGTCTCGTTGGGGTTCATGCCCGCCGCGGGCTCGTCGAGCAACAGCAAAGAAGGCGACGTCGCCAACGCTCGCGCGATTTCCAGCTTTCTCTGCTTCCCGTAAGGCAGATTCCCCGCGAGCTGATTCCGGATCTCTTCCAACCCGAATACCCGAAGAAGTTCCTTCGCTTTCTCGCGCATCGCCATTACCGTCTTATAGTACCGTGGCGTTCTGAAAATACTGTTCGCCAACGAACATTTATACTCGGGACGATTTTCCAGCCCTACCATTACGTTGCGGATAATACTCATATCCTCGAAAATACGGATATTTTGGAACGTCCGCGCGATCCCCGCACGGTTGATCATCATCTGACTCTTTCCCGTCAGCTTCTTTCCGTTCAGATAGAAATCTCCCGTCGTCGGCTTATATACTCCCGTGAGAAGATTGAATACCGTCGTCTTGCCCGCTCCGTTAGGACCGATCAATCCGTAAAGTTCTCCCTTCTTGATTTGAAGGTCTATTCCCTTCACGGCACTGAGACCGCCGAAAGATATGCCCAGATTTTCCGTTTTGAGGACGTATTCTTCCTCTGCTTCCGCGGTAGAAACCGCATCGGCTTGTCGGGTGGAAGCTACAGAAGGATCCGAAACAACCGATTCTCGGGATACAACCGAAGAGGCGGGAGACTCTGCCACGGAATCGGCGGAAGCCGGAAGAGAAGATTCCGCGGAAATTTCCGCGGAGGAAACCGAAGAAGTTCCGACGGTCTCGGAGACAGGTTCGGAAACGGTCGCGGCAGAAGATTTCTTTTTGAAAATTTTTGTCGCAAGCGTGCGGAAATTATATTTTTTTCTGAAATCTTTGAGTCCGGGAGCGTGATTGAAAATCACGATTCCGACGAGGATGAGAGAGTAAATTACGTTTTGGAGTGCCGCGAGATTGCCCGTAAGAACGGTGGCAAGTTCGGTATTTATACAGGTGATCAGCGCCGCGGATATGATTACGCCGCTCACGCTGCGCATGCCGCCGAGCACGACCATGACGAGAATATCGATGGAATAACTATAACCGAAAGTGCCCGACGAGACGCGAGTGGTGTTGCTGAAAAGCACCCCCGCAATCCCGGCGAAAAACGCCGAGAGCATGAACACCATCAACTTGTAGTAAGTGACGTTGATGCCCATGGAACGCGCGGCGATCTCATTGTCGCGGATGGCCATGATCGCCCTGCCCTGTTTGCTGCGCACGAGATTCTGTACGACAAACATCGTTATAAGAAGTACTACGAACCCGAGAATGAAAGTTTCCTTATACTTGGTATAAGTATCCATTCCGAGCTCCGCACCGAAAATTTCCAGGTTCTGGAAAACCGTACGGACGATTTCCCCGAACGCGAGCGTGACGATGGCGAGATAATCTCCTTTCAGCCGCAGCGCGGGAAGGCCGATAATCAAGCCGAAAAACGCCGCGACCAAACCGCCGATGAGCATCGAGACGATGATCGACACGAGCGGAACGGCGTCCGTAAAACTCGCATAGACATACGTCTCCATATAGCCGCCGATGTACGCACCCAAACACATGAACGCCGCATGCCCCAAGGAAAGCTCGCCCAAAAAACCGACGACGAGACAAAGGGAAACGGCAAGCACCGCGCTATATGTGATTTTTTCGAGAAGAAAACGGGTGGAACGTTCCAGATTTCCCGTCGAATGCAGAACAGAAAAGAAAATTGCAAACGCCACAACCACGACGTAATTAATACAGCCCTTCCATTCAAAGTTCTTTTTTATATTTTTGAAATAAGTTTTTGCCGCGTTTTCCATATCACACCTTCTCCCGCTTTTTCTTGCCGAGAATACCGCTCGGTTTGACGAGGAGTATGACGATGAGCAAAGCAAACTCCACGGCAATCGTATATTGGGACAGGGCGGGCACCGCTCCGCAGATACATTCGATGATTCCGAGAAGAAGTCCGCCGACCATCGCCCCCGGAATTGAACCGATTCCCCCGATAACCGCCGCCGTAAACGCTCTGATTCCGGGCAGAGCGCCCAAAGTCGGATACACCGCGGGCGACCCCAAGATATAAAATACCCCCGCTACGGCCGCGAGCGCCGAACCGATGGCAAAAGTCAACGTGATAATCGCGTTTACGTTGATACCCATCAGGCGGGCCGCGTCCCGATCTTCCGCCACCGCGAGCATGGCCTTACCTGCCTTCGTTTTATGCACGAACAATGTCAGACAGACCATGATCAGAGTCGCGGCGAGAAGCGTGACAATCGTCTCTACTTTGATTTTCAAACTGCCGAGAGAAATCGTGCCCATATCGCCCAGCTCCACCATCTGCTGCCCCGGCCCGAAAATCATCTGCGCCAAGCTCTGCAACAGATAACTGACGCCGATTGCCGTGATCAGTACCGCAAGGGGCGAGGCTCCTCTCAAAGGTTTATATGCGACTTTTTCAATGACGATGCCCACGACTACGCAGAGGGGAATCGCGCACAGTACGCCCACCACGGGCAGACCCGTCATGCTGAAAAATACCATGATCGTATACCCGCCCACCATGATGATGTCGCCGTGCGCAAAGTTCAACATTTTCGCTATCCCGTACACCATCGTATAACCGAGCGCGATCAGTGCGTAGATTCCTCCGAGATTGAGTCCGTTGATAAATGTAGTAATGAAATCCAGCATTCCTTTCTCCTCCGCGTTCGCCGTTTTCTGCCCCTGTCCTTATGCCGCCGAATTCTTCTCCTTTACGATATATTTCACAGGGTTTTTATTTACCGTTCCGTCCTCGCTCCAATAAATGCCCGTACCCGTCACTCCGTCAAAGGTGAAATCCTCCTTTTGGAATGTTTCTTTGAGAATGTCGCATAAGTCGCTCGGGGAAATATTTACGGGAATTTCTTTTTCGTCGGAAACCGCGTTCGCCATCGCCTCATAAATCGCGTACACGCAGTCGTAAGCGGCCGCTCCGAACTGGTTGAGCGTATCTTTTCCGTATTTCTCCGTATAGCTGTCGATAAACTCCTTTGCCGCCCCGCTCTCCGCCGTGGCGTCAAAATGGGAAAGATAGGAAATTTCCTGCGGAATTTCGGAAATCGGGGTAGTCGTAAACGCGCTTTCGATTCCATCGAAACCGTCACAGCCGAAATAGATGGCATCGTCGGAAATGATTCCGTTCGCCTGCATCATGAACAAAGACGCAGGTTCCGTATAGATGGGCATAAAGATAAATTTACAGTCTTTGAGACGATTGATTTGAGAGCTGAAATCCGCATTCGTATCATCCGTAAAGTTCGTCTCTACAAAAGTGAATCCCGAATTTTCTCCGAGAGCAGAGATAAAATTCTGATAGATGCCGTTGGAATACGGATCGTCCGATTTATAAAAAATTCCGATCGTGCTTTCCGTTACATTCTCCTTTACGTATTCCGCCGCCGCGGTACCTTGCCCCGAGTCGGAGAAACACATCTGATAGGCATTCCCCCCTCCGACTACGTCGTCGCCCGTCGCCGAAGGCGTCAAAAAGAACAAATTATCCTCCTCCGCAAGCTGCTTGAACGCCAAACACGGCTTCGTCGTCACACAGCCCAAACTCACCTGCATGCCCTTTTCGTACAGCGAAGCGTAATTGCTGTTCACACGAGTATCGTCGTTGCCGTCGTCCATCATTACAAATTCAAACTGCTTCCCGTCCAGTCCTCCCGCCGCGTTGATCTCCTCTACCGCGAGCTGCGCTCCGTTCTGCACCGCTTTGCCGTAAACCGCCGCTCCGCCCGTCAGAGGCCCCGAAGCACCGATATAAAATTTTTCGTTATTCTCCGCATAATTTCTGTTCCCTCCGCAGGAAACAAACAGGGCACTGCCCATCACCGCCGCCATTGCCGCACATGCAAACATCGTCCATTTCTTTTTCATAACTATCTACTCCTTAAATTTTTTTATTTTTGAAAAACCTCCTCCGACAAAAAGCGATCCATTTTAAGTAGTCTCCGGCGGGGATTTCAAAATAAAAAGCGCCGCCGGCTCGGATATACCGCTAAAAGCCGTCGGCGAAAAAAGGTAGTGCTTCGGTATGAAGAGTCGGAACGATCCGCCCCTTCACAGATCGTTTCCTTCTCCCCTTAGTCGGAGTTCCCTCTCTTGTCCGCCCGGCTTCGCTTTAATAATTCGCACTAGCCCGACCGTTATAACCGATACTCTAATTAGTACCTTTACATTAACGTTCATCGTCTTTTCCGTCCGTTTGTTTTTTGAATTTATTTCTATTATTATACTATACGCCACGTTAAAACACAAGTATTTGAATATAACGATTTTTTGATGATACCATAAGAAATACTTATACTTAATATCTTTTTTACTTTATTATCCCCGTTATTTCTCTAAAACCATTAGCACGATTTATTATTTTGATTGCTGCGATTTATTTTTTCAATTTATAAAAAGCCTTTCCGCAAAGACGGAAAGGCTCTGAATTTTTGTCGGATTCAAGAAATTTCCCAAGTGACGGTGACGGTATCGGAAACTTCGATATCGTCGGGCGTGACATCGAGAGAAAATGCGGCGGGAGCGGCTTCGGCCGCTTTCAGGCGCATGGGACGAACGGGACTGACGGAAAATTCCTTTTCGCCCCAAGAATAGTCGATTTCGCGGATTCCCGCAAGTTCCACGCAGGCGGCCTGCGCGAGAACGAGCGCTTTTTTCGCGCAATCTTTCACCGCTTCGCGCAAGAGCCATTCCTTGGCCTCTTCCGCGTTCGCCACGGTATAGGAGAAGGAGAACACGGGATCGGACGAGCACGCGGCCAGCGCCGCAACAAACGCGCCCAGACGCGCGTTATCTGCCGGGAAACGGAGTTTCAATACATGCGTATACTGATACCCGACGAATTTTTGCGTCCAATCCCCCTTTTCCGTCCTGACGTTTTCGTATTTCGTATCCACCCGAAAATCAGAGGTTTTCAGATCGGCCTCCGCAAAACCTGCCGAGGCGACGGCCGTTTTTATTTCCTTCAACTGCGATTCCGCCCGTCTGAGCGCCTCCGAATACACCTCGTCCGTACCCTGCAACGTGATTTCCGCGCAGATCGTATCGGGACGCAGACGAATTTTCCCGCGCCCGCTCACTTTCAAAATTTTATCCATAAATTTTTACCTCCTTTCGGCAGAATCCATTGTAACACGTTTTTCCCCGCTCTGTCAACCGTTCAAAGGCGCGGTGCTTTCCCGCGCGATCAATTCCGCGGGAAAAAACGCGCTTTCGATTTTGTCTTCTCCCTTCATCGCCCGCACAAGCGCTCCGGCCGCCGCACGCGCGATTTTTTCCGCGGGCTGGCGGAGCGTCGTTAAAGACGGGCGGAAAAGAGCGGAACCGAAAACGTCGTCGAACCCGGCAACGGACAGCTCGGACGGAATTTTCAGACCTCGCTCGCCTGCCGCGGCACAAACTCCGTAAGCCTGCACGTCGCTGAAACAAAAAATCGCCGTCACGTCCGTTTCAAACAGCTCCGCCGCGCCCTTCTTTCCCGAAAGAAAATCGTAACGGCCCGCTTTGACCCATTCTCGGCGCAGGGAAAGTCCGCGTTCCGAAAAGGCCCGCTCCGCGCCACGCAGACGGAGACGGCTCGTTTCGGAGGACAAACTCCCCGTAAGAAAACCTATCCGTTCGTGTCCGAGATCCAAAATATAGCGCGTCATTAGAAAACCGCTCTCCTCGTTATCCGCGGCGAAACACGGAGAACTCGCGGCCGAAGGAAAACGGTCGAGAAAGATATGCGGAATATCGATCTCGGACAATGCGGAGAGAAATTCTCCGCGGCGTTCGTCCGACAGGGAAGCCTCGCTCGGCGTTAAAATCAGTCCGTCCGTTTTCCTGTCCGCAAAAATGTTCAGATATTTCAGGTCGTTTTCAAAGCTCTCCCCGCCGTTACAGAGAATGACGTCGTAGCCGCAGGCAGCGAGCGCCCTCTGAATATGTCCCACCATTTCCGCAAAAAATCCGTTGGAAATATCGGGGACGAGCACCCCCACCAAATTCGTACGGCGCATGACCATGGACCGCGCGGCAAAATCCGGACGATAGCCCAGCGTTTCCGCCGCGGTGCGGACGCGCTCCGCCGTGCGTTCGGGAACGGATCCGCCGCGCCCGTTCAAAACGAAAGACACGGTCGTGACGGAGACGCCCGCGAAAGCCGCCACGTCTTTAATGGTAGCGCGTTTTCCGCGCGCGATCACAGAGCCTCCACTTCCGCGCGGAAAGGAATCGACTGTTGTGCGCCGCGCCGCGTGACCGTAACGGAGGAAGCCTTACTCGCAAACGTCATCGCTTCTTCTATTCCCGCTCCTTCGGAAAGTTTTGTGACCAGCGCTCCCACATACGTATCCCCCGCGGCCGTGGTATCCACCGCCTTTGCCTTGAAACATTCCGCTTTATAATATTTTCCGTCCGCGACGCAGGCGGAACCTTTGGAACCCATCGTGACGACGACGTTTTTTACGCCCTGTTCGGACAATTTTTCCGCACACTTCTTTGCGGACGTTTCGTCTTCGGGATAAATCCCCGTATAAAATTCAGCCTCCGATTGGTTGGGAATAAAATAATCGCTGTTTGCGAGAATCCCCTCGGAAAGTTTCGCCGCGGGAGCGGGATTGAGCAACGTCACCATGCCCTTTTCCTTGGCTTTTTTCAGCGCGTATTCCACGATGGACAAATCGATTTCCAGCTGGGAAACAAGATAATCCCCCGCCTCCGCTTCCTTCAACGCTTCATCCACGAGTGATTCGCTCACTTTCGCGTTGGCGCCCGCGTCGAGAATGATTCGGTTATCCCCGTCCACCACTATGATGACCGCGATGCCGCTGGAAACTCCGCCGACCGATTTTACGTATTCCGTATTTACTCCGTAACCGTCCAGCGCGCCCTTCAACTCCGCGCCGAACGCCTCGCCTACACATCCCACCATGCGGACGTTGCCGCCCAGCTTCCCGATCGCCGCCGCCTGATTGGCTCCCTTTCCGCCCGGATTCGTCATAAAACCTTCCCCGCCGATCGTCATTCCGTTTTCGGGCATGAACGGCGCTTTGATGACCAAATCCATATTCAAGCTCCCCACCACGAATATTTTCATTGTCCTCCTCCTGACTATAAATGATTAGTAAAACGTTTTACTTAATTAAAGTATAACATATCGAAACAAATTTGTCAATATGCAAAAGGAAAAAATTTTTTCTTTCGGACAAAAATCCATGCATTTTGGCAAAACAAAATTACATTTTTATACAAC
This sequence comes from uncultured Clostridia bacterium, assembly GCA_904419075.1. Classification (GTDB taxonomy): domain Bacteria; phylum Bacillota; class Clostridia; order Christensenellales; family Borkfalkiaceae; genus Scatosoma. The sequence goes on along the minus strand of CAJFQM010000006.1, from coordinate 98,087 downwards.
AAAAATAAATTGATTTTTCCATTTGGTTGTGCTATACTGCAAGCAGAAAACTTTCGGGGCGTACTCGGCTGCCGAGGGGAATTTATTTTCGGAGAGAGGATAAAAATATGATCAAACATTTGCCGCCCATGGGCTGGAACACTTGGAACACCTTCGCGCAAAACATCAGCGAAGAACTCATTCTGCAATCGGCCGACGCTATGGTAGAAACGGGCCTGAAAGACGAAGGGTATGAATATATCGTCATCGACGACTGCTGGGCTCTGCGCGAACGCGACAAAGCGGGAAATCTCGTTCCCGATCCCGCGAAATTCCCGCACGGCATGAAATATGTCGCCGACTACATACACTCCAAAGGGCTCAAATTCGGAATGTATTCCTGCTGCGGCACGATGACCTGCGCGAGATACCCCGCAAGCTATAACCATGAATTCGCGGACGCGGCGGCCTTCGCGGAATGGGGCGTCGATTTTCTCAAATACGATTACTGCTTCAAGCCCAATTTCGCAGACGGGAAAATGCTCTACCGCCGCATGGGGCTCGCCCTCGCAAACTGCGGACGGGATATTCTGTTCAGCGGTTGTAGCTGGGGCGCGGACAAAACGCATGAATGGATCGGCTCTACGGGGGCGAACATGTGGCGCTCCACGGGGGACATCTTCGATTCCTGGGAATCGGTCAAAAGCCTCATCAAACAGCAATACGATATTCTGCCCTTCGGCGGTCAAGGCTGTTTCAACGATATGGATATGCTGATCGTGGGAATGAACGGGCGCGGAAACGTGGGACTTACGGGGTGTTCCGAAAACGAATATAAGTTACATTTCGCCGCATGGTGTCTGCTCGAATCCCCGCTCATGATCGGATGCGATATTCGGAGCATGACGAAAGAAACAAAGGCGATACTCACAAACCGCGCTCTGATAGATATTCAGCAGGATCCGCGCTGCAATCGCCCCTATCTCTTCAAATTTGCCGGAAACGACGATTTCCCGATCATCGTGCGCGCTCTCGCAAACGGAGACATCGCCGTGGGATTCTTCAATCTTTCCGATTCCCCCGCGAATCTCTGGGTCGTCGCGGACGATTTGGGAATTCCCTTCTTGCAGGGAAGGACGCTCGTCGGGGCGGAAGTCTATACGGGCGCCGAAAAACGTGCCGTCAACGGCACTCTGTCCGTCGATATCGAGGGGCATACCTGCGAAGTTTATCGCATGACAGTAAAGAATAGCGATTGAGCCCATGCTCTGCAAACACTGCAAAAGGTCCGTTTCTTACGATGAAATGGGTCTGAATAAAAAATTGATCCGCCGCGACGCGGAAGAGTTCTTCTGTCTGTGCTGTCTGTCAAAAAAATTAAACGTCAGCGAAGAGCGACTGCGGGAAAAAACGGAAGAATACAGGCGTGCGGGCTGCCTTTTATTCGCACAGCGGGAAAAGGAGAACGAGTCGCTTGACAAACGTCCCCTTTTGTGATATTCTTTTCAAAAAGGGGGAATACTATGGAAAAAGTTCCGAAAAAGGAAATTCGGGCCGCCCTTAAAAAGGGCGGCCGTTTTAATAATATCACCGTATACAACCGCTTCTTTGAAACGGTCGACGTTTGGATATACAATGCGGGGCTTCAGGCAAAGACCAGACATTTATATGAAAATTCGGGAAACAAACGGGATATTCTGCAATACGTGACCGACGGAGAAGGGACTCTGGAATGCGGGGGAAAGGCTTATCCCCTCTCCAAAAATTCCCTCTTTCTCCTGCCGCGGGGCATTCCCGTGAAATATTACGCCAAAAAGGGAAATCCCTATCGCTATTATTGGGTCTCTTTTTCCGGGGTCTATGCGGACATGCTCCTTTCCCAGAGCGGACTGAACGCCGCGTCGCCCGTCAGGAACCTGCCTTCTCCCGTCGTAAAACGTTCCTTTAAGAGAATTTACGAGTGTCTGAAACAGTCGCAGACGGAAAACGTGATAGACTGTTCCTTACAGCCGAAAATTCTTGCGGCTTTCTATGATATTTTCAGCGTACTGTTGGAAAACAAAAGCGCGGAACGCCCCTCTTCCGTAAACGACATCATCAATCGGGCAGTCGATATCATGAATACCGAATATTCGGGCGGGATTTCCGTTGCGGACGTCTCGGAAAGACTGTTTCTGAGCCGGGCTTATTTTTCCGTACTCTTCAAAAAGTATCTGGACGTCTCCCCGGGAGAATACCTTCTGAATCTCAGATTCAACGAGGCCTGTCAGCTTCTCAAACGGACGGATATGCCAGTCCAGGCCGTCGCGGAAGGTGTGGGAATGACGCCCAATGCTTTCTTCAAGCTCTTCAAGGCGCGCATGAAAATGACGCCGTCGCAGTATCGCGGCGAAAAGAAATCCATCGAAAAATTTCCGCCGCTTACGGAAAAAAGAAAATAAACGGCCGCCCGATGTACGGGCGGCCTTCCTCTTACCCTTTTAAGGGGATTTTTTCATAAAATATAAAATTCTGCCCCGCTTCTATTCGTCGAAATTGATTCGCTTTTCTTCGATGACCAGCGGACGACGATTGACCTTCGTCTTTACGTTCAGAAGATATTCTCCGAGAATACTCATAAAAATAAAGGTGAACGAAGAGAAAAATCCCATACCGCAAAAGAGCGCGGGACCCAATACGTTATAATGCAGACAATGAAATACAAGGCAGGCTATTCCTCCCGCCACGCTCAGCAGGTTTAAAATGATCCCGAAAAACATGATGAAACGGATCGGAAATTTCGTATATTGCGTGAAACTGAGCATCGCCGCGTCATACAGAGTATGAAAATTGTTATGCGTCTTTCCCGCGCGGCGCTTTTGCTGCGTATAGGGAATCTCTATTTTCTTATACCCCAATTCCGCCACGATGCCGCGCATGAACGGCGCGGGATCGTCCAAAGTGCGCAGGACGTCCACAAAGCTCTTATCGTATAGCCCGGAACCCGTAAAGTGCTCGATTTGCTCCACATCGGAAAACCGATGAACGAGTTTATAGTACACGGTACGAAGAAAACGCACGAATTTCTTTTCCTCGCTCTTCGTCTTTACCGCGCAAACGATTTTATAGCCCTTTTCCCATTCCGAAACCAAGGACGGAATCATTTCGGGCGGGTCCTGAAAATCCGCGCACATGGTGATTACGCAATCCCCCGAAGTCTGTAAAATTCCGTAAAAGGGAGAATTGAACTGCCCGAAATTCCGTGCGTTGAAAATCGCTTTTATCCGTTTATTCCCCGCGCAGAGCTGTTCCAGTTTCGCTCGCGTGCCGTCCGTGGAACAATTATCGATAAAAATCAGTTCGTAGTCGTAGCCGCAAGACAGCTTTTCCGTCTGCCCGATGATCGCTTCGCTTAAAGGTATTACGTTTTCCTCCTCGTTATAGCAGGGAATGAGAAAACTTATCTTTTTCCTTTGGATTTCCGTTTGCATAATCTCCGTAAAACCAATCCCGCGGCCGCCCTTTACAGCGACAGCGCTTCCTTTATTACTTTCAGCATATAATCTGTCATTTCGTCCGTCATGCCCGGATAGACACCGACCCAAAACGTAGATGTAGTAATCCTGTCCGTATTTTCGAGCTTTCCGACAACGCGGTACCCTTCTCCCGTCTTTCGCATTTCGTCGAAACAGGGATGCTTTGTCAGGTTTCCCGCAAACAACCGACGCGTCTGCACGCCGCATTTTTCAATATGTTCCACGATTTTATTCGCGTCCACGCCCTCTTTACAGGTAATGAGAAAACCGAACCAGCTCGGCTCGGAGGAAGGGCAGGCTTCGGGAAGTATGATTTTATCCGTATACCCTTTCAAGCCCTCTTTCAAGCGGGAAAAATTATGGCGGCGGCGCGTGGCGAAGTCCTCTATCCGTTTGAGCTGAGCACAGCCGATGGCGGCCTGCATATCCGTAGCTTTCAGATTATATCCAAAATGCGAATAAACATACTTATGATCGTAACCCAGCGGCAGTTCCCCGTATTGTCTGTCAAAACGATGACTGCACAGGTTATCCGTACCGGAGGGACAAACGCAGTCTCTGCCCCAATCGCGGAACGAACGAATGATTTTTGCAAGGAGCAAATTACTCGTATAGACCGCTCCGCCTTCCCCCATCGTAATATGATGCGGGGGATAAAAGCTCGACGTGCCGATATCGCCGATCGTACCCGTATATTTCTCCTGTCCGTCTATCGTGTACTTGGAACCGAGCGCGTCGCAGTTGTCCTCTACCAGCCACAGACGATTTCTTTCGCAGAAGGCTTTTACGGCGGAAAGGTCGAACGGGTTTCCCAACGTATGCGCTATCATTACCGCCTTGGTCTTGGGAGACAGGGCTTTGTCCAGCATCGAAACATCGATATTGTATTGCGGAATGGTAATATCCACGAATACGGGAACCGCTCCGTACTGAATCGCCGGAGTAACGGTGGTCGGAAAGCCCGCCGCAACCGTAATGATTTCGTCCCCGCGGCAGATTCTGCGTTCGCCCAAAAGAGGAGAGGTAAGCGCCATGAATGCGAGTAGGTTCGCGGACGAACCGCTGTTGACCAAAAATGCTTTCTTTACGCCCAAAAATGCCGCAAAATCATTTTCAAATTTTTCCGTATATTCACCCGAAGTCAGCCAAAAATCGAGGGCGCTGTCCACGAGATTGGTCATCTCTTCTTCGCCGTATACCCGAGCCGCATAGTGAATTTTATCTCCCTCACAAAAGGCTTTCGGTTTATGATATTTATTGCAGTATTCCGCCACAAGGCGCAAAATTTCTTTTTTATCTCGTTCTTTATTGTCCATTGTTCGCTATATTCACCCGTTTATAAATTCATGTATCTGTCTTTTCATACAGGCCCTGAGATCTCCGCCCGAAAGACGACATTTTTCCCATTCCACGGTCTTTTCCACCGCCGACTTTATATTCCAGCGCGGTTTCCAATCAAAGGTCCTTTTTATTTTCGAACAGTCGAGTTTGAGAAAGTTCGCTTCGTGCGGACCGCCGTCGTGCCTGTCTATCCACCCGATTCCGTCTCCCCACGCGCGGATAAAAATTTCCACCAAAGCGCCCGTACGGCAACAATCGTCCTCATTCGGCCCCACATTGTAATATCCCGCTTTCTTTCCGTCCTCGAACTGTTCCGCCGCAATCGTCAAATACGCCGACAGCGGTTCCAGCACGTGCTGATACGGACGCACGGAATACGGATTTCTCACGATAATGTCCTCCCCCGCCGAGGCCGCGCGTACACAATCGGGAATGATTCTGTCGGGCGCAAAATCTCCCCCGCCGATTACGTTGCCTGCCCGAGCCGTGGAAACTGCCGTCCCTGCTGCGCCCAAAAAAGAACTCTTATAGGCGTGCGTCGCCAATTCCGAACAGGATTTACTGTTGGAATAGGGATCATATCCGTCGAGCGGTTCACTCTCGCGGTACCCCCATTCCCATTCCTCGTTCTTATAGACTTTATCCGTCGTCACATTGAGAAAAGACCGCACTTTTCCGTTCAATCTGATACACTCCAAAAGATTGACTGTCCCCATTACGTTGGTGAGATAGGTCGTCCTCGGAGCGCGATAGCCTTCCCGCACGATCGGCTGAGCCGCCAAATGAAAGACGATTTCGGGAGAAAAAGCGTCAAATACTTCTTTCAAATGCTCGAAATCCGCAATGTCTCCGACGCGGGAGACGCACAAACCGTCTCCGCCGATAAGGTCATAGAGGGAACCTTTCGGCGCTTCCAATGCATATCCGCATATTTCCGCGCCCATTTCATGCAGCCAAAAGGTCAGCCAGCTCCCCTTGAAACCCGTGTGTCCGGTTATCAAAACTCGTTTGTTTTTGTAAAATTCCGATAGTTTTACCATGTTTTCCACTCCGCCCTGCCCGTACTCCAAAGAGCTTCCAATTGTTCTTTGTCGCGCAGAGTATCCATACATTTCCAAAATCCGTCATGCCGATACGCCATGATCTGTCCTTCCTTTGCGAGCCTTTCCAAAGGTTCTCTTTCAAAGACGGTGTCGTCACCCGATATATAATCGAGTACGCCCGGTTCGCAGACCATGTATCCCGCATTGATGAGCGAGCCGTCGCGATCCGCTTTTTCGCGGAAACTTTTAATGAGGCCGTTTTTATCGGGCTTTATTACTCCGAATCTCGAAGCGACATTGACCGTCGTCATGGTCAGCAATTTCCCATGCTGTTTATGAAAACGCACGGTATCCGCAATATTTACGTCGCTGACCCCGTCCCCGTAAGTGAGAAGAAAAGTCTCGTTCCCGATGTACTCCTTTACCCGCTTGATGCGGCCGCCCGTCATCGTATAGAGTCCCGTCTCCGCCAAAGTTACCTTCCAAGGCTCCGAAGTGCTGCGGTGGTATGTATATTCGTCCGTCTGAAGATTTATCGTTACATCCGACTGATACAGATAATAGTCGGAGAAAAATCTTTTGATCTCTCCTCCCTTATAGCCGAGACAGATGATAAATTCATTGAATCCGTAATGAGAATACTCCTTCATGATATGCCAAAGAATAGGCTTATCCCCGATTTCTACCATCGGTTTAGGTTTCAAATAGGATTCCTCGCTGATACGGGTACCGAAACCGCCCGCTAAAATAACTACTTTCATTGGCGTTCTTCCTCTTTCCGAAATTGTTTTTTAAGGCCGGACATATAGCGCCCGAATTCTCCCTGCCTGAATATTTTTACGCAAGTGACTGTACCGAGAAAAACCAATGCAATTGCGCAAAGAGGATACAGGGAAATTATATACAGCGGGTAGAAAAACAACAGTACACAAAAAGCAAAACACTGTTTATTTTCAGCCACGGTATGCTGTTCGAATTCTCTGAAATACTCCATGAAAGGAATCAAAGAAAAAATCATTACGTAAAAATAGCTGACCGGAGGGACCAAGGCAATCGCACAAATCGAAAGAATTGCTCGTTTTAACGTATCGTCGGTCACTACCGCGGCGACCGCAAATATCAAAAGGACCAAAAAACCGAGCGCCATGCACAATATACCCACCCACTCCGGAAGGGCAACTCCCAGCCATTTTGTCGGATAATAGATAACTTTATAGATGAGGGAAGCAAAAGAAATATTTTCGAGATAATTCAAGCGATTTCCCCCCGAAGCAAAACCAAAAAGATTCTCTAAATATCCCGAAATTCCTCCGTTATAGGCTAAACTCGGCAAGAGATATAAAAGAATGAAATACACAAACATCCTCGCCGTCCTGAACCATTTTTTATCGTGAAGCAAAAAGGCACAGAAAAACAGCGGATACAATTTCAGTACTCCCGACACGGCAAGAGACAAAATCGCTAATTCTCTTTTCCAAGCCTTTTCATCTCTATACCAATTCAAAAAAATCAATGCGAAAATCAAAGAGGTCAAGATCATATTTCCTCTTATCACCGCATACAGGGCAGGCGCACTCAAAAGAAAAATCCAAAAGATATTCCTTCCTTCGACGGTATTCTTTCCGACCAAACGCCTTATCAGAAAAAAAAGAGCCACAAAACAAATCGCATAAAAAAGCAGAAATGCCACCCAAAACCGCCAAGAGGACATGATCTGCATATTCGGAACACCCCACTCAGCGGATTCGAAGACATATTCTATTTTGTCTAAATCCTTTTTGAATATCAAGGCAAACGGCGCCAAAATAAAAAGACTGAGAGCCGAATAGGACGAGCCTATTTCCGGCAAATATGCGTCTTTACAAATCGAACAGTACGCTACCTGTGTAAAATCACAGAAAATACGGGGATAAAAAAATTTAACTTCCGTCCCCGCGTAAGCGTTCGCCGCAAGATAAAGCAAATAAATCAATGCGACAATTCCGCCGATTGCAGCCGTGAAAAGCAAAATCTTTTTTAAGAGGGAAATCAGCTTGTCCTTTTCTTCAAACACGCTGCCGTCATTCAGAGGTAATTTTTTCATGCCTACTCGTCTCTCTCCGCCTCCGCCGTTACGATTGCAATAAAATTGTAACAACGTTTCTTATTATAGTACAATTCCTTACAAAAAGCAACTATTTATCCCTCTCCCGATAATTTTCGTCGTCTATCGATTTTCTACGCGGAGAAGAAATTTTCCTTTTTGAACCATTCCACCGTTTTTTGAATCCCTTCTTCAAAAGAAATTTGAGGCTTCCAGCCAATATCCTCTTCAAGGGACGTGGTATCCGCCGAAAGAAACATCACCTGTTCCGAAGAATACGGCAACGCCCCGAAATCCGCCTCTGCGGTTTTATCTGTCGCGTCCCGGATTGCTAAAATAAACTCCTTAAGCGGCCTCGATTTTCCGCTTCCGAGCGGATACACGCCCCCGTCTTTTCCCGATTCGGCGAGAGAAACCAGTGCCCGCGCCGCGTCCTCGGAATACAGGTAATCCCACATCTGCTCCCCTGCCGTAAACTTCGGAGTTTCTCCCGACAAGAACTTTTGTATCGCCGACATCACCATGCTGCCCTTTCCGTCGCAAGGCCCGTAGACACTCAAAATCCTCGCCCAAATGTGCCTGATTCCTCTCTTTCGGCACGCCAGACGGGTGAGCTGCCCCGCACAGAGCTTTGCCGTTCCGTAACCGCTTTTCGGAAAAGTCGGCGTATCGGGCCTGAGAGGAACGCCCGACGGACCGTATTCCGCCTGCGACCCCGCCCCCACGAACACCTTGCATCCGAACCGCTCGGCCGCGTCCGCGGCGTCCAGAGAATAGCGGATATTGTCGCTTTGCCGGCGAACGTCGTCCCGCGCTTCCCCCGTCGTTCCCGACCAGGCCAGATGGAAAAAGGCGTCGAATGATTCTCCCTTGCCGTTTTTCAGTTCCTTCAACCTTTCCAACGGACAATCTTCGATTTTTACGTTTTCGAGCCCCGCAAGACGGGCCGTCCGTTCGGAACTCTTGCGGCACAATGCAAGAACTTCCGCGCCGCGCTTTGTCAATTCTCTGACGAGAGCCGTTCCCACCGCCCCCGTACAGCCCGTTACCACCGCACGGCGGATATTCAGTTTCTCCATAACCAATTCACCGCCTTTTTCTATATTCCGCCTCGCTTGTCCGACCGCTCGGTCTGAAAATTTTTCTTTTATAAGAGTAGAAATCTTTTCTCTTTCGGTTGCGGCAATCGGAAAAAATTTTTATTTCTTACCGATTTTTCACATTCCGTAAACAGAATTATCTGTTTGGAAGCCCGCAGTTCAAGGCGCCGCAAAGAAGCTAACCGATAGTAAGCGAGCGAACAAAAACGCAGAACTTTGCCGTTTATGAAATCAGGCACGCGTCACGCATGTTCTTCCATGAAGGGCATGAGCACGGAGTTCTGAACGTACAAATACTTGTCTTTGATTCTCAGCGTATCCCCTTCCCGTTCGAGATAGCGGCCGCTCTTTTCCAATGCTTTGGGGAAATCCGATTCGAGAGAACTGCCGAAGTTCTTTTCATACTCCGAGAGGGAAACCCCGTATTTCGTGCGCAGGCCGAGCATGATAAATTCGAATTTTGCATCGGTTTCCGAGACCTCCTCGCAGTCTATCGCGGGATAAAAACCGGAAATTATGCATTTCATGTATTCGTCCAAATTAAAGGTATTGGTAAACCTCTTTCCCTTCATAAAGGAGCTTGCAGCCACGCCGAAACCGATATATTCGCCCCGCTTCCAATAATTGAGATTATGTCTGCTTTCAAAGCCCGGCTTTGCAAAATTGGAAATCTCGTAGCGCTCGAAGCCGAACTTTTTGAGGAGTTTTCTCCCGAAATCGTACATATCCGCGACCTCGTCCGAATCGGGCAGTTCTCCGTTGAGATAATCGGTGTATATGGGCGTGCCGTCCTCCACCGTCAACGCATACATGGATATGTGTTTCGAGCCGCATGCCGCCGCGAGCTCTATCGTCTTTCCGATGTCTTCTTTGCTCTGATTTTTCAGACCGAGCATGACGTCGGTGCTGAAATTTTCCCCTTTCAGAAGTTTCGTCGCGTATACGTAATCCCGAACGTTATGGATACGTCCGATATCCGCGAGCTGTTCGTCTATCGCCGTTTGAAGTCCTATCGAATAGCGGTTGATCCCCGCTTCTTTATAAATCTTTACTTTACTCTCCCCGATCGTACCCGGATTGAGTTCCAGCGTCACTTCCGCGTCCTTTGAAAGCGTAAAACACTTGCGTATCTGATTCATCGCGCCGAGAATGAGCTTCGGCGGAATATAGGAAGGCGTTCCGCCGCCGAAATACACCGTATCGAAAGTATAATCCCGCAGTTCTTTGCCGCGCATTTTCAATTCTTTATACAGACAGGCCATATAGGCTTCGGCATAGTCGATTTTGTCGGGAAAGGAAACGAAATCGCAATAACTGCACTTATGTCTGCAAAACGGGATATGAATATAGATACCTGCCATAATTCTCCTTAAAAATCCACGACGGCCTCCTTGCCGTCCCAACGGTATTTATCGAGATCTACCGTAAAGTCCTCCCGCACCTCTATGCCTTCCGCTTCGAGCAGCGCCGCCTGTATCTCCGCTCCGCCGAACGCAAAGGCGGGCGCCAGGGCGCCGAAACGGTTGAGCACCCGATGACACGGGATAACGCCCGGTTCGGGATTGACGTGCAGCGCATAGCCTACCTGACGCGCCATGCGGGGACATCCCAGCATGACCGCGATCTGTCCGTAGGTCACTACTTTCCCTTTCGGGATCTGTTTCAGCAATTTATATACGCGCTCGAAAAAAGAATTTGCCATTTTCCGCCTCCGCCTTGAAACGATTTCCGTTTCCTGCCGGTTTATTGAAGTCGGCCCGGATCTGTCAATCTTTATTCGTTTTGAGAATTTCCATGAACACTTCGGAGGGAACCTGTACGCTTCCGACCTGGCGCATGCGCTTTTTCCCCTCCTTCTGCTTTTCGAGGAGCTTGCGCTTTCTCGTGATGTCGCCGCCGTAACACTTGGCAAGGACGTCCTTCCGAACCGCCTTGACCGTCTCGCGGGCGATAATTTTCCCGCCGATTGCCGCCTGTACGGGAACCTCGAACAGTTGACGAGGAATGGCTTCCTTCAAATTTTCACAAAGCGTCCGCCCCCGCTCGTAGGCTCTGTCTTCGAAAACGATGGTCGAAAGCGCGTCGCATACTTCTCCGTTCAGAAGGATATCCAATTTGACCAATTTGGAACGCTCGTAACCCGCGATTTCATAATCGAAACTCGCGTATCCCTTCGTCCGCGATTTGAGTCCGTCGAAAAAGTCATAGACGATTTCGTTCAGGGGGAGCGTATATTCCAGCTTTACGCGGCGTTCGTCGAGATAGGTCATATTCTTGAATACCCCGCGCTTTTCTTTACAGAGATCCATTACGGGGCCCATATAGTCGGGCGGCGTATAGATATCCGCCTTGACGATGGGCTCTTCCATATACTCGATATCGGAGGGCTCGGGCAGGTGGGAAGGATTGTCCACGAAAAATTCCGTTCCGTCCGTCTTATGCACGAGATAGCTGACGCTGGGCGCCGTAGTGATGATTTCGAGATTAAACTCCCGCTCTATCCGCTCCTGAATGATCTCCATGTGCAAGAGCCCCAAAAATCCGCATCGGAACCCGAAGCCGAGCGCCACGGAAGTATCGGGTTCGAAAATCAGGGACGCATCGTTGAGCTGTAATTTCATAATCGCGTCTTTCAGGTCGTTGAAGCGGCTCCCGTCCAGAGGATAAATACCGCAGAACACCACCGGCTGTACTTTTTTATACCCGGGGAGCGGCTCGGCCGCGGGATTGAGCGCAAAAGTTACCGTATCGCCTACCGCCACGTCCTGAATGGACTTGATGGAAGCCGCGATATAGCCGACCTCGCCCGCGGCGAGCTCGGCTTTCGGAAGGAGATTGGGGGCAAAGGCACCCACCTCCGTGACGTCGTACACGGTATCGGAAAGGAAGGTCTTGATTTTATCCCCGACCTTTACCCTGCCGTCTTTGAGGCGGACGAAGAGAATGACCCCTTTATAATTGTCGTAGTAGCTGTCAAAAATGAGCGCTTTCAGCGGCTTGTCCGTATCCCCGTCGGGAGGCGGGAAATATTTGACGATCGCTTCGAGGAGATCGTCTATATTCAATCCCTCTTTGGCGGATACACAGGGAGCATAGCTCGCATCCAACCCGATGACCTCTTCGATTTCCTTTTTCGCCTCGTCCACGCGCGCGCTGGGAAGGTCGATTTTATTGACGACGGGCAAAATTTCGAGATTATTCTCTATCGCGAGATAGACGTTCGCAAGCGTCTGCGCCTCCACTCCCTGCGTGGCGTCCACCACGAGGATCGCGCCCTCGCAGGCAGCCAGAGAACGGCTGACTTCGTACGTAAAGTCCACATGTCCCGGCGTGTCGATGAGGTTGAATTCGTATTCCTTTCCGTCCTTCGCCGTATAATACATGCGGACGGGCGTGAGTTTGATCGTAATGCCGCGCTCCCGCTCGATGTCCATGCTGTCGAGGAGCTGCTCCTCCATGTCCCTCTTGGAGACTTGGCCCGTGCGCTCGATGAGGCGGTCGGCAAGCGTGCTCTTGCCGTGGTCGATATGTGCAATAATACAAAAATTTCTGAGAAGCGGATTGGGTTTCGCCATTGTCTTTTTCCTCTATAAAACGGCCTTTTTTCCTATAAAAAGCCTGTATCAAGAATTTCCGTTGCCGAAATTCTTATATATCCAAATCGAAAAGATCTATAAACGCGCGGAGCGCATAGGGAATCTGTGCGTTTTTGGGCAGCGCCATGCCGACAGACCGCGCGGGAAGCGCGGGATCCGTCTTGATTTCGTACATGGATTTATCCGCCAGACGATGAAGAGCGTATTCCCTCGGAATACAGCCCACTCCCATGCCGCGGATCACCAGACGTTTCATGAGATCCCAACTGCTGATTTCAATCGACGGTTTCAATTCGATCCCGTTATTTTCCAGAAAGACCGTCATCGATTTCCGCGCAATCGTGTTCGGATCCATTAAAATCAGGGGATATTCCTGCAATTTCGACAAGGGAATAACTCCCTTCGTCAATTCTATATGCTGTTCGTTCGTTACAAACACGTCCGTGAGCCGCATACAGTTGCCGTATACGGTAAGCTCGGGATCGGAGGGGATGGGAAGATTGATAAACCCTACGTCGCATTTATTCGTTTTCAGCGCTTCCAGCGTCTTATGCGTAAGGTCGGAAACCAGCTCTATCTTCACCGCGGGGAATTTTTCGTGATACGTCACGATTTTATCCGCGAGGAAATACTCGAAAATCGTATCCGAAGCGCCGATCCGTATCGTCCCCGAAGCGGACGTATTCAGCTGGGCGATCATATCTTCCGCTTCGTTGAGGAGATTGAGCGCCTGTTCGATTTTGGAAAAAATCAATTTTCCACCCTGCGCGGAAAGCTCCATGCCGCGATGCGTACGGTTGAACAGGGATATTCCCAGCTGATTTTCCAGCTGCTTTATCGACTGAGAAACGGCCGGCTGGGAAATATACAATTCTTCCGCCGCCTTGGTCAGGCTGCCGCATTTCGCCACCGTATAAAATACTCTGTATAATTCAAGATTGACCATAATTCTCCCTCTTTCTTCCCGCCGTTTATTTCCCTACGCAAAATTTCGAGAAAATTTCTTCGATAATCGATTCCGAAGCCGTCTCTCCCGTAATCTCTCCGAGGCTCTCCCACGCATCGCCGACGTCGATTCCCACGAGGTCGAGAGATAATTCGCCGCAGGCCGCAACCGCCCGTTTAAGAGCCGTTTCCGCCCTTCTTAACGCATCATAGTGTCTTTCCTCTATGAGAAACGCCGCATCTTCTCCGCGGGCGCCGAAACTCTTTTCGTAAAGGAGCTCTTTCAGCCTCTCTATTCCCTCGCCTGTCACCGCGGAGGTCAGAACGTCGGCGTCCGTCTCCGTTTCGTCGTTCGTCAGGTCGATTTTATTGAAAACCTTCACGAGCGGTTTGCCCTTCGCGAGCTCCAAAACGCGCGCATCGTCTCCGTCCGTCCCCGCCGCCGAATCCGCCACGAACACTACGAGATCCGCGGAACGGACGATATTTTCCGCGCGCTCGATACCGATATTTTCTATCCTGTCTCCGCTCTCGCGCACTCCCGCCGTATCGTAAAGATTGAAACGCACGCCCTCGATTTCCAACACGCCTTCCACCGCGTCCCGCGTCGTACCCGCAATATCCGATACGATCGCTTTTTCATAGCCGAGAAGCCTGTTCAAAAGAGAACTCTTTCCCGTATTCGGCTTGCCGCAGAGGGCGACCGTAACCCCCGATTTTATTTTTTTGCCCTTAGAATATCCGGAAAGAAGAACGGAAACTTCTCCCTTCGCGCGTTGCAGAGTCAAACGTATATCGTCCGTAGATTCCTCCTCGATTCCCTCTTCGGGATAATCGATCGCCGCGTCGATCCCCGCCAGTACTTCTTTGAGAAGAGCTTGAATTTCCCGAACTTTTTCCGTCAACCGCTCGCTGTAAAGAAGATACCCCGCCCTGACTTCCGCTTCCGATTCCCCGTTGATCATGTCCGCGATTCCTTCGGCGGATGCAAGGGAAAGTTTTCCGTTGAGAAACGCCCGCTTGGTAAATTCCCCGCGCCCGGCAGCCGCCGCGCCGAACCGGAAAGTCCGTTTCAAAATCCCGCGGGCGATATTCTCCCCACCGTGACAGTGAAATTCCACCACGTCTTCGCCCGTATAGCTGGCGGGAGCTTTGAAATATACGCAAAGTCCGTAATCGGTAAAGTTTCCGCCGTCGATTTCGCCCGGATACAGACGATACGGCTGAAAATCCTTCACCGCCGTCTTTCCCGACGGAACGAACATTTTTTCCGCTATGGAAAGAGGACTGTCGCCACTGATCCGCACGATCGCCACGCCCCCTTTTCCGGGAGGCGTGGCGATTGCCGCTATGTTTCTTTCCTTCATTTTTTACGCCTCCTTGCTATAACTCTAATTTATGATTATTCTTATTATATCACAGAGCTTTCACCGTGTAAACCGTTTTGAAGTATTTTTACAGAAAAAAAAGGCGGAATTATAACTTTCGCTTATTTCCGCCTTTTTATTTTTTTCGTCTGCCCGAAACGGTTTTCTGCCTTCTCAATCAACCGAACAGATCATCCGAATCCGAACTTCCGCCCGATTTTTTGGTATCCTCCCCCGAAGCATTTTCCCGATTCTCTTCGCTTTGTTTCGGAGTACCGCTTCCCTTGGAAGAAAATTCCGAGAAAGGATCCTCCTGAGGAGGCGGCGTTCCCTGTTGCCCGCCATAAGGCGGCTGATAGGGATTCTGTCCGTACGGCGACTGATTATAAGGGCCCTGATTGTAAGGCCCTTGGTTATAAGGCCCCTGATTGTAAGGAGGACGGCCGTAAGGATTTTGCTGTTGCTGCTGACGGCGGATAAATTCCTCCCTGCGGGCGCGCATATACGCTTCGTAATCGATTGCTTTATTGTTGCGAATGACGAATATTGCAATATATCTCGACATGGGAATAAAGAGTGCCAGGAAGGAAAGCAACATATATCCGCGCGTATAGTACTTTTTATACAATCCCATCAAAAGGATAAACAAAAGAACCAGATAGACGAGTTCCACAATCGAAATAATATAGTCGCTGATGACGTAAAAATTGAAAGCGTATCTGCCCGCGGGAGGAAGATTGCTCCATTGTACCCCGTATTCCCCGATGACCTTATATTCTTCCGTTCCGTATGTGGTAAACAGAAGAATTTCCACCGCTATCGCGGCCGAACATACAAGGACGGTTACGACTTGGGAAATCATCGTATACAGGCCGGGACGCTTCATCTTTTTGCCGAAAACATCGCACGAACCCGCGAGCTTTCCCATATACCAGACAGAGGCGAACGGCACGAACACGAGCCATTTGTTTTTCATCTCGCGTTTTTTTGCCATCGCATAGAGTCCGAACCCCTGCAAGACAAAGAGCACCAACCAGATGCCGCCCCCTATTCCCAAGGCGGTAAACAGCATTTTTCCGTCTACTTGTTCGAGTCCGCGCACCGTAGCGAAAATCGAAACGAACGCGCGATAAATTATATATATTTCCATAAACACTCCCGCCGATCATCGGCCGATTCATTATCTTTATTTATTCTTCCCTTAAAACGTTCAGGTCGCAAATCCTATCAAAGAAACCAACGACATCGCCAAAGCGATTGCAAAACCGATTGCGAGAAGCAAAATCGAAAGCCCCATTTTCGCTTTGCGGTTGATTTTACTTCTTCCCTTTTTTCCGACGAGAAAACATTTCTGTTCCCCGTCGCTCTCTTCCAATCCGCCGCAGTCATACCACGATTTTTCTTCCACGAGCGTTCCCGAAACCATATCGTTGACCACAAAAGAAGCCCTTACATTTCCGCAGGAATGGTCGGGAATTCTTTGAGAATGCAACATCCTCTTTCCGAAATATACGATCCCCGCAATGAGGCAAACCGTTCCGACCGCATAAATCATGATCATCGCGATCGACGAATATACCTCCGCATGCGGACGGCCTTCCGCCGAAACTTCGACCCCGCTCAGCACGAGACTGAATAAGACCGCAAAGAAATTATTGGCAAAATGCGCCGCCATTCCCAAGACGAGATTTTTTGTCTCCAATACCAAAACCCCGAATATCATTCCCGTAAGGAACTGATAAATAAACTGTTCAAAACTGCCGTGTGCGAGCGCGAAGAAAAAGCCCGAAAGGATTACGGCCGGCACTTTTCCGAATTGCAGAAGCCCCCGCAAAATGACGCCGCGGAACAGGAGTTCTTCGAAAATCGCAGGCAGCAAAGGGGTACAGATAAAAATATAGACATACGCCCAAAAACTAGGGGCAATCGGAACGTCTCCGCCGCTTGCCGACGGAAAGCCGAGAGAAAATTGTATATTTCGGATTTCGGTGCCGAAACTGCTCGACAAAGGCATAAAAACAGCCAAAAGTCCGCCGATAAGCACAAAAGCCATTAAAATTTCCATTCCGCAGCCCTTGCGTGCGAGAAATCCGCCGCCGTTGACGGGCCTGACATTGGCCGACAGGCACATGATCAACGCAACAAGACCCATCCCTGCGGCAATCAGAACGGATTCCAACACGAGATACGGAGAATAATCGGAAACTTCAAAATTTCTTCGCGAATCCAAAACCGCGGAAAAAAGAAACGCGGTGACGAACATCATCAGCCAAAAAGCCAAATATGCAACGGCCGCGTGCACGGCATTGAACGAGTTCGGATTATATCGCTTTGTTTCTTTCATCTCTCAAAATTCCTCCTCGTAATCCACATCCATCAGCGTCAGTCCCTTGGCGGGCATCGTCTTTCCGAGCAGCTCCCGCCTTCCCGAAACAAAGGCTTCCCGCAGGCTCTCCCCGCTCCGCCTTCCCGAAGCGATATCCAAAAGCTCTCCAGCCATCGTTCGTACCATATTATATAAAAATCCGTTTCCGCAGACATATATCTTCAAATCTCTGCCGCCGAACGTTCCACCTTCTTCTACCCGAACGGAATACACCGTCCGCACCGTCGTCTTTACGGAAGAACCCGACGCGCAAAACGCCTTGAAATCGTGTTCCCCTTCAAACAGCGCCGCCGCCGAACGGAGCGCTTGCAGAGACGGCGCGTCCTCCACTCTCACCGAAAAGCGCTCTTTCAAAGGCATCTCCCGTTTCGATACATACAGGGAATAACGATAGGTCTTTTTCTTCGCGCTGCGGTTACAGTCGAAATCCGGCCTTGTCGCGCCCCAACCTTCCAGAATTCGGATATCCGAGGGAAGAAAACGGTTGACGCAATCGGGAAGTTTCTCGGGCGGGACGGTCAGTCCCTCCGCATCGAAGTGACACATCTGCCCTGCCGCGTGTACCCCTGCGTCCGTCCGGCCGCTGGCCGTTACCCGATACGAGCCCCCCAAGGCCGTCTCCATTGCGTTTTCCAGCGCTTCCTGGACAGACAGCGCATTCTTTTGTCTCTGCCAGCCCGCATAGCGCGTGCCGTCATAGGAAAGTTTGAAAACGTAACGCATTTTTCCTCCGTCTGCAACCGCGCGTTTTCTGAAAAGTCGTTTTTTCCTCGGAAAATCAAATAATCTGCGGCAGATAAACGCGCAATAAAATTACACCCGCCAAAAGCGCAGCTCCGATGAAAAACGTCAAGAAATCGCGCCATGTAAAAGTTAATTTCTTATATTTCGTGCGAACTTTACTGCCCGAATAGCACCTTGCATCCATCGCGTCGCCCAATTCGTCCGCTCGGCGGAAGGCACTGATCAAAAGCGGAATCAGCACGGGAATGATCGCCTTGATCCGCCGAATGAGTCCGCCCGTTTCGAAATCGGCGCCCCGCGCCTTCTGCGCATTGATGATCCGACCCGTTTCGTCCGTCAGAATGGGAATGAATCTGAGAGCGATAGACATGATGAGCGCCAGCTCGTGAACGGGAAAACGGACGAGTTTCAAAGGATAAAGGAGACTTTCGAGGCCGTCCGTCAGAGAAACGGGCGTCGTCGTCAGGGTCAGAATTGCCGAACCCATTACGAGAAGGAACAATCTCACCGCCAGAAAAATCGTATAAAATATTCCCTCTTTGGTGATCTTCAAGAATCCCCACTTGACCAGCACCGTCTCGCCCGAATAGAAGAATAAATTCAACACGGCGGTAAATACAAGGAGAAAAATAATCGCCTTTACCGAACGGAGAACGCTCCTTACGGGCACCCGGGAAAATGCCATGACGAGCACGAAAACCGCCGCGCAAGCCGCAAGCCCGTAAAAATTCTTCGCGGTGAAGATCGCCGCAATATAGACGATGAGAAAGAGAATTTTCGTGCGCGGATCGCATTTATGCACGAAGGACTGCGCGGGATAATACTGTCCGAATGCCACGTCACGCATGCGCTTCACCTCCCGCGATTCCCGCGTATCCGCACACTTTCTCCACGAAGTCCCGACAAGTGAAATCGGAAGAAATTTTTATTCCCTTCCCCGCGAGAAATTCCGTCACTTTCGCCGTAAACGGAACGTCCAATCCCAGCGCCGTCAGGCGGTCGGGAGAAAGGAACAACTCGCTCGGCCGCGCGGAAGCAATTACTTTTCCGTCAGAAAATACCGCCGCCCTCGAACAATTCTCGCTGATCTCATCCATATCATGCGACACAATTATGACGGTTTTACACCAATCTTTGTGAATTTTGTGTAAAAGTTGCATAATTTCTCGCTTTCCGAGGGGATCGAGTCCCGCGGCCGGCTCGTCCAGGACGAGAATCTCCGGTTTCGTAACGATGACGCCCGCAATCGCGACGCGGCGTTTCTGACCGCCCGAAAGTTCGAACGGAGAACGGTTCTTTATTTCCTCGTAATCGAGTCCCACCGTCTCCAACGCGTCCCGAACGGCCTGTTTGACCTCCTCTTCCTTCGGCTCCTCCTTGGAAAAATTTTTCAGCCCGAATGCCACATCCGCAAAAACCGTCTCCGCAAACAACTGATACTCGGGATATTGGAAAACCATTCCCACTTTGCTGCGAAGTTCTCTGAAATCCGTCTTTTTGTCCGTCAAATCGTATCCGTCTACCGTCAGTTTTACTAAGGGCGGCGGCACCTCCCCCTTTTTGAGCTTCTTCGGTTTATATTTCTTTTCCGCCGTCGGAAGTTTTATCAGTGCATTGAGATGTTGGACAAACGTGGATTTTCCGCTCCCCGTATGACCGATAATCCCGAAAAATTCGCCCGATCCGATCGTGAGGTCCACTCCGTTCAATGCCTGCGAGGCAAACGGAGATCCCGCATTATATATATAGCTCAGATTCCGACAGTCTATCCGTCCGACCGAATCGTCACTTTTTCCTTCCCGTTCTCCTGCCTCTGTCGACAGGGCAGCCGTTTCCGCCGTTTTTGAAAAGCTCGCGTCCTCCGCGGGAAGGCCTGCTTTCTCGTTTTCGGAAAGAGGAACCTCCGAAGGAGACACTCTCTTGCGCCGTTCTTCCAGTGCGCCAAAGAGCTCTTCGCCCAAAGCCTCGGGCGTGAGAACGTCCTCTATCGGCAATCCCCGTTTTCTCAAATCCCGACAAATCTGCACGGGACGGGGAAGCGTGAGATTGAACGTCTCCAATTCGTCTTCCCGACAGAGAATCTCGGCGGGCTTTCCCTGCATGACGATTTCGCCGCGGTTCATGACGATGGCACGGTCGGCGAGCATCGCTTCTTCGGGAAAATGCGTGATGAGCAGAACCGTGATTTTTTCTTCCCGATTCAGTTTCAAAACGACGTCTGTGACTTCCTTTCTGCCGCGGGGGTCGAGCATGGCCGTCGATTCGTCCAAAATCATGATTTTCGGTTTGAGCGCCAGAACGCCGGCGATTGCGATCCTCTGCTTTTGTCCGCCGGAAAGGCGGGAAGGCGTGGAATGCCTGAACTCGGACATCCCCACCGCGTCGAGAGCGAACGAAATCCGCCGACCGATTTCCTCCCGCGGTATGCCGATATTCTCGGGACCGAACGCGATATCGTCCTCGACGATAGAGGCGACCGTCTGATTGTCGGGATTCTGAAACACGATACCGACGTTCTTCCGTATCTCAAAGGTATTTTTTCCCTCGGCGGCATCCAAGCCCAATACGGAAATTTTCCCCTCGGAAGGGGATAAAAGTCCGTCGACGAGCCGCGCCAGCGTGGATTTCCCGCTCCCGTTATGTCCCAATACCGCGACGAATTCCCCTTCTTCCACCGCGAAACTTACGTCCCGCAAAGCGAAAGAATCCTTTTCCTCTCCGCCGTACGAAAAATTCACTTTTTCAAATTTGATCGCTTCCATAATCTCGTTTTTTCCGCTCTTCAAAATCCGCGACGTCTCTTTGCGAAAAATTTCATACATGCCTTTAAGGCGGTCGCCCCGATTTCCCGAAATTTCGGGAGGAGACCGCCGCAAAAAACGCCTTGCGGATCTTCCTGTTTATATACCTTATGTTTATATACCTTATTATTATAGCAAATTTTTTCCGTCAATACAATGAAAATAAGGTGAAATTCTCTTTTTCCGACAATTTTTTTTCGGAACTTTGACTCTATACCCGAAAACTGCCCCGCATAAACACTCCCAAAAGAATTTTACACGTATTTTACACCAATTTCTTTTAATTTTTGTGCGTTTTGGTATTGACTTAAACGAAAAAAGAAAGTATAATATTATCGTATGTGAAACAGAGCGGATTTCGGCGGACCGTTTTTCCTTTTTCGGAACGACGCGCCGCGGCCCGCCCGATAAATACACGAATTATATAAACGGAGGCTTTTGGATGAAAAAAATGACCATCGACGGCAATACCGCCGCGTCGCACGTAGCGTACGCATTCTCGGAAGTTGCCGCCATCTACCCTATCACTCCCTCTTCGCCTATGGCGGAATCCGCCGACGAGTGGGCTACGGCCAACAGAACCAATATGTGGGGACAACCCCTTAAAATCGCCGAAATGCAATCGGAAGGCGGCGCCGCGGGCGCTGTACACGGTTCCCTTTCGGCCGGCGCTTTGACGACCACCTATACGGCGTCTCAGGGACTTCTCCTCATGATCCCCAACATGTACAAGATTTCCGGCGAACTGCTGCCCATGGTCATGCACGTTTCCGCGCGTGCCCTCGCCGCACACTCCCTGAACATCTTCGGAGACCATTCCGACGTCATGGCCTGCCGTCAGACCGGATTTGCCATGCTCGCGTCCTCTTCCGTTCAGGAAGTCATGGATCTCGCCCTCGTCGCGCATCTCGCCACTTTGAAGTCCAGCGTTCCCTTCCTTCATTTCTTCGACGGATTCAGAACCTCCCACGAATATTCCAAAGTGGACGGTTTCGACGAATCGAACAACTATGCCGAAATCAAGGCACTGTTCGACAAGCTCGGCATGCAGAAATATGTAGATGCATTCAAGGCCCGCGCGCTCAACCCCGAACATCCAGTCCAAAAGGGCACCGCACAGAACGGCGATACTTACTTCCAGAACAGAGAAACGGCAAATTCATACTATCAGGCCGTTCCCGGAATCGTTTCCGAAATGATGAAGGTCGTTTCCGATTACACGGGCAGAAGCTATCATCTGTTTGACTATGTGGGCGCTCCCGACGCCGAAGAAGTCATCGTCGTCATGGGTTCCGGCGCGGAAACCATCGAGGAATCCATCAACAAGCTCAATGCGCAGGGCAAAAAATACGGCGTTTTGAAAGTCCGTCTGTATCGCCCCTTCGACGCCTCGGCTTTCGTGGACGCGATTCCCGCATCCTGCAAGAAGCTGGCCGTTCTCGACAGAACAAAGGAACCCGGCTCCCTCGGCGAACCCCTCTATCTCGACGTATGCGCCGCTCTCCTCGAAAAAGGACGCAGCAACATCAAAGTGTACGGCGGAAGATACGGACTCGGCTCCAAAGAATTCACCCCTACCATGGTGCGTTCCGTCTATAAAAACCTCGAAGCAAAAGAGCCGAAAAATCATTTCACCATCGGTATTTACGAAGACGTCACCAACTCTTCCCTCGATTTCTCGGAAAAATTCGATGCGGCGCCCGCAGGCTCCACTTCCTGCAAATTCTACGGACTCGGTTCCGACGGTACGGTCGGCTCCAACAAGAATACCGTCAAGATTATCGGCGATCACACCGACAAATACGTACAGGCGTATTTCTTCTATGACTCCAAAAAATCGGGCGGCATCACCGTTTCCCATTTGAGATTCGGCGACAAACCCATTCAGTCGGAATATCTCATCGATGCGGCCGACTTCATCGCCTGCCACAATCCTTCCTATGTGACCCGCTATGACATGGTCAGCGACCTGAAAGAAGGCGGCTCCTTCCTGCTCAACAGCGAATGGACGACGCTCGAAGCGCTCGAAAAAGAACTTCCCGCGAAAATGAAGAACATTCTCGCGAAAAAACACGCGAATCTGTATGTCATCGACGCCATTAAAATCGCGGGCGAACTCGGACTGCGCGGCAAGACCTCCACGATTCTTCAATCCGCTTTCTTCTGCATCAACCGTCAGATCATGCCCTACGAAAGCGCGGATCCCAACGACAAGAATACCGCCGTGGCGCTCATGAAATACATGGCCTACAAGTCCTTCTCCAGAAAGGGCGACGCGATCGTTCAGATGAATTATAACGCCATCGATTCCGCCAAGGCCAACCTCGTGAAAATCGATATTCCCGCTTCCTGGGCCACCACGACCGAAGGAGCGGAAATGGTCAAGCTCGCAAACGATGAGTATTTCCGCAATGTCGTAGCGCCCATTCTCGCGCTCGAAGGCGATAAACTTCCTTCCTCCGCATTCAATGCGGACGGTTCCGTTCCCACCGGTACGACGAAATTCGAAAAGCGCGGAGTCGCGGTTCTCGTTCCCGAATGGAACATCGAAAAATGTATTCAGTGCGCACAGTGCTCTTTCGTCTGCCCTCACGCGACCATTCGTCCTTATCTTGTGGCAGAGGGAACTCAGACGCCGGCCGACTTCAAGACCAAGCCCGCGCTTCAAGCGAAGGGTTACGGATTCCGCATTCAGGTTTCCCCTCTCGACTGTATGGGCTGCGGCGTCTGCGCGGATGTCTGCCCCGTAAATCAGAAGGCGACGAACGATGCCATCAAAGCGGGTGCAAAGAAGGCCGATCCTGCGGCTTGCGCGCTCAACATGGTTCCGCTCGAAAAGATTTCCGCCCGCGAAGAAGCGAACTGGGAATTTGCGCAGGAGCTTCCTTACGCCCCCAAAGAAGTTACGGCAAAATTTGCGGAAGTCAAAAAATCTCAGTTCTCTCAGCCGTTGTTTGAGTTCTCCGGCGCGTGTGCGGGTTGCGGCGAAACGCCTTACGTCAAGGTGCTCACGCAGTTGTTCGGCGATCGCATGATCATCGCCAACGCGACGGGTTGTTCCTCCATTTACGGCGGTTCTTCCCCTACGTGTCCTTACACCAAGAACAAAGAAGGCCATGGTCCCGCTTGGGCAAACTCGCTTTTCGAGGACAACGCGGAATACGGATACGGCATGAGCCTCGCCTATAAGGCAAGAAGAAACGCCCTGAAAGACAAAGTTGCCGCCTTGGCCGAAAAATGGGCGGATTGGGCGGAAGGAAAAGCCGCTTGCGAAAACTGGATTGCGGCCATGAACGACGCGGAAGGCAGCAAAGCTGCGGCCGCAGAACTCGTCAAGTGCCTCGAAGACTGCAAGAATTGCGGCTGTGAAGCAGACGCGCTCGCCAAAGAAGTCTATAAAGATAAAGATTGCCTCGTAAAGAAATCCTTCTGGATTATCGGCGGCGACGGTTGGGCATACGATATCGGCTACGGCGGACTCGATCACGTCATCGCTTCCGGAGAGGACGTCAATATCCTTGTTTTGGATACCGAAGTTTACTCCAACACGGGCGGACAGGCGTCTAAGTCCACCCCTATCGCGGCAGTCGCCAAATTCGCGGCGGGCGGTAAGAGAGTAAAGAAAAAGGACCTCGGCATGATTGCTACTACCTACGGCTACGTATATGTGGCGCAGTGCTCCATGGGCTCCGATAAAGCACAGTTTGTGAAGGCGCTCAAAGAGGCGGAGGCTTATCACGGACCTTCCCTCATTATCTGCTACGCCCCCTGCATCAACCACGGCATCAATATGGGGAAATCCCAGACCGAGGAAAAGAACGCCGTCGACTGCGGATACTGGCAGCTTTACAGATATAATCCTCTGTTGGCCGAAAAGGGAGAAAATCCTTTCACGCTCGATTCCAAAGATCCCACGGGAGATTATCAGGCATTCTTACAGGGCGAAGTCCGTTACGCTTCCCTGAAAAAGACCGAACCCGCTTTGGCAGAAGAACTCTACAAGGAAACGGAAGAGGCTTCGAAAGAGCGTTTGGCAAACTACAAAAAGATGGCCGGAAAGTAATATCTTTTCGGAATACAACAAAAAGCCCCTTCGGTTTTCCGAAGGGGCTTTTTTACCTTATTCTTTATAAATAGCCCGTCATCAATAGTAATCAGTCCAATTATCCTCTTCCTCGGAAGAAGAGGAAGAATCCGATTCCGAAGCAGAGGAAACGCAGGACACAGACGAAAGCGAGCCCGAACTGCAAGAGGACATGGTTCCGGAGGCGTTTCCCCGCGTCGAACACGCGACAAAAATTCCCCCCGACAATACAGCCAAAAAGATAATCCAACCGAGTTTTTTAACCTTTTTCACCTGTTTTCTCCCTCATGAATGATTAATTTTATTATACAAAAAAATATTATTTTTGTCAACGATTGAGACAAACTTTCCTCTTATTCTTGACAAACGGGACGCAAATGCTTATAATAAAAAACGACGGTTAAGATCCCTCTAT
The DNA here is from genome assembly GCA_904419075.1 of uncultured Clostridia bacterium. GTDB lineage: Bacteria > Bacillota > Clostridia > Christensenellales > Borkfalkiaceae > Scatosoma. The sequence continues at coordinate 72,688 of CAJFQM010000006.1, read as the reverse complement.
AAGGAAAGAATATGAAAATAGCAATTATTTGTGACGTACCCTTAAAAGAAAATAACGGCACGGCAATCGCAGCTTTAAATTTAATACGTTTTTTGAAAAAACGGGGGCATTCCCTTACGATTGTATGTCCCGAATCGGATATTCCTAAAATGGAAGACGAAATACGTGTTCCCAAAATCAACTTCCTGTTTCTCAACGGATATGTAGAAAAAAACGGGGTTACATTGGCAAGACCCGAAAAAAAGATTTTGAAAAAAGTCATTGAAAACGCCGACGTCGTACACCTGCTGGTTCCGTTTTCTCTTTCCCGAGCAGCAATAAAAATAGCGCATTCCCTCGGAATTCCCGTTACGGCCAGTTTTCATTGTCAGGCGGAAAATATATCCAATCATCTGAAAATGATGAATAATCAGTGGTTTAACGAACAGGTATATAAAAATTTTTACAGAAGCGTTTATCGATATTGCGATTGCGTGCATTATCCCACCCAATTTATTCGGAACGTGTTTGAAAACTCGACGGCCCCCACTAACGGATTTGTCATTTCCAACGGCGTCAATCCGCTCTTTCAATCCCGGAACAGACGAGCGGAAAGGCCTGCGGAGTATCAAAACAGAACGCTCATTCTTTGTTCGGGCAGATATTCTCAGGAAAAAGCACAGCATATTTTAATTGAAGCGGCAAAACTTTCAAAATACGCCGAAAATTTACAGTTGATTTTTGCAGGAGACGGTCCCTATAAGGAAAAACTGAAAAAACAGGCTTCGGATCTTCCCGTACCCCCTCTCTTTCGGTTTTTCGGACGCGAAGAATTGGCCGACGTCATTTCTTATTCCGATTTATATGTCCATACGGCGGAAATAGAAATTGAATCCGTCGCCTGTCTCGAAGCGATTTGCGGAGGACTCCTTCCCGTCATCGCAAATTCGCCTCGGAGCGCTACACGTTATTTTGCGTTGACGCAAAATAATCTGTTTCAATATGATTCTCCGAAAGATCTTGCCGAAAAAATAGATTATTGGTTAGAACATGAGGAAGAAAAAAATGTTTGCCTTGAAAAATACCGCGATTTTTCTCAAAAATTCTCCTTGGAAGAATGCATGAAAAAAATGGAAGAAATGTTGCTCCTTGCGGCCGATCACGGAAAATCAAACGTTGCTTTTCTCAATTCGGCACGTTGAATTCCTCGCTCTTTAACAAATTAAATATTTTTATATCTTTTTTATCGACTTTTTCGGGAAAAATTTTGTTTTTTTATAAAAATCGATTGACATAACAGAAAAATAATGCTAAAATCAATACAGAATTAAAAAACAGTAAAATTATTTTTCTTTTGCCTATACTCCCAAGTAAAAATTGGAGGGCAGAACGCTTATGTTCTGTCCTCCAATTCTATTTATGAAAAACAATAAAATAAAAACCGACAAGAATCATTCAAAAATTCCCGTCGGTAATTTTTGGTGGTCTCGTTGGGGCTCGAACCCAAGACCTCATGCATGTGAAGCTGTCTTTAACATGGCTGAAAGCCTTTTGCCATAAGGGATTGAGGGTATTCTTCCCCAATCCTTCCCCAATATTTTTTTACCGAAAAACTTAAACAATGTTTCCTACCGAGCGGCGAGAGTCGCTTTTTTCTTTTGAAAAAAAGAGAGTTGGACGTATCCAACCCTCCAAATTTATTTTTTGTCCTAAAAATTAAACGACCTCGCGTGGTACGCATTGTAAAGAGGCGTGCGAGGTTCTGTTGTTTTTTATTTTATCCTTCTAACGGCGGATCATTATCGCCAAATATCTTCTCTACGTCTTCCCGAATTTTATCTTGTTGATAAAATTTTCTTAACTCAAAATCCTTATTCATCACCAATTCAAACAAATCGGCAGATTTATCGTCGTCGTTCTTAGGAAACAAATTGTCTCCAATAATTTTAGGCAATACCAAAAATGCAGTAATCATTCCTACAATTGCACTAATTATAGAAGCTACTTCTCCTCCGCCGATATCTCCTCTTATAAAAATTAATCCTATTCCGACAACTCCGCCTATAACGATTATAGCAAGCAGAATCATTGTTATCCAAAAAAAACACCGTCCCAATCGTCTTTTTGATTTAGATTTTTTATTAAAATTTGTACAATAATTACTTAAATACACTCCATAAATTAGATTTCGATTCAAAATTGCATGCAAATCACTTTGCCAAAACTTCAAATCTTCGGAACGTTTGTTGATCTTAGTGGTCTGTCGCAATAATTGCTCTGCGTCTAAAACAGCCAATTCATTATTTTGCCTCTTATTTTCTTTAATAGTTTCTTTAATATTGCTTAAAGCGTCATCCGAATTTTTACTATCTTTTTCGACTTTATGAATTTGACAAGCCTCTGTGCTCATCTCCCCAGGGCACGGGTCAAACTCTTTCTCTTGTTCTTCCATGATTAAATTTCCCCCATCTTTGTTAATCTGACCCGCGCCGCGTCTTTCGAAACCATAAATTGACGCGAAACAGAGTAAATTAAAAAGTCATCAGGAATTTTATCAAACCATTCATCTCTTAAACGTACAACATATTTTTTCAAATATTTTTCGGGCATCAACAAGTAAGAAGCAAAACTATTTGCCATGATTTCTTCAAAATCACTTTTTCCCGTTTCTCTATGAGCGTAACACTGTGTAGGTTTATCATTTAATATATAATGTCCCAATTCATGAGCTATGGTAAATCTCTTTCTGACTTCTGCCTCCTCGTGATTTATCATAATAATTTTATTACTATTATATTTTTCTATTTTTGTATCAGAAACTAAAATTAAACCAGATTCCCCCTCATTAAGTAATCCCTCAAAAACGGAAAAACCATAGAACTCTGCAATTTTAGTTACAGGAACAGGAATAGTTGACATTCCAGATTCTTTCAATGTTTTATCCGCCAAATCTGAAAGAGCTTTTTCTATCTTTGTCATATATACCCCTCCTTTAACTTATTGATACATTTATATTTTAACCCAAAATTTCCCACCTGTCAACAGTACACTGCCACTTTTTTACAATTAAATACGAAAATCACCCCGACAAGGCAGCTAAAACTGCCTTGTCGGGGATTATTTTACTTGTTATAGCTTTCTGTTTTCTTTTCGAATAACATAATATCAGGCCCCAACTTATCGGATTTTCCGACAAGTTGAACGGGATTCTGTTTACACCATTCCATACAGGCTTCGGTTTCGGAGGCTCGGAGTTTATTCCGCTGTATTTCCATTCGAGAAAGATTCCAACCGAAAGAAGCCTTAAACGATACGTTTATCAATATCATTATGACCTTTATAATCGCCGCAAATATCACCGCCGAAGAAAAATTAAAAATTACTTTCGCAAACAATCTTCCGATAAACACCGCAGACACAAAAGCCAAAATTAAAGATTTTATTGTGTTTATGCGGTCGGCACGTTCCGCGTCGAACATTTCCGAAGGCGTTTTATTCGACGTGAAAGTTGCATTGAACGACGTTATGAAATTCGGGTCATACGCTTTTATTTTGATTGTATTGCACCGCCGTATTGCCCGATATTGCGCGAAACTGATTTTTTTCCCCGTCATCTCTTTCAAAAGCTCTGTAACACCACGCCCGAGATATTTATCGGTATATTCCTCTATCGTCAACCCTACAAGATTCAGGTTATGTTTTCGGTAAGCCGTTATTGCGCTTTTTGTGCAATTCTCGCAATACTCCGATACTCGGGACCGATACGGAGAAGCGCATAGAGTTTTTATCTTCTCATTCGCTTCGTCTGCCGCGTTCTTGTATACGTCGGTATTTCTCCCTCGGCTTCGGGCATACTTTTTTATTAACTCACCTATGGAAAACGTCCCCGCCATTAACCATACTACTTCGACCGTGATTTCCTGTATGTTCAATTCCGCAGAGGTATCTACCGTCACGAAATAGCTTGCGATAATCGCCACAAAAATCACTATCGTTATCGCCATGGTGAATATATCCACGAACGCTCCGTCTTTTTTCGGTTTATTGATTACCGTAACGTTCATTACGTTTTTATCTTCTTCGGGTATCTTATCCATTTCCCTTTCCTCCGTTCAGATTCGTTACTTGCACTTGCCCGCAATATCTCCAAAGCTCCTCAAACTCTTTCGACAGCTTAAACGCTATTGCTCCGAGAGTATTCCCCACCGCCGCAAACGCAAACACAAACGTCAAGCCTTCTATCGTGGATTTCTCCATACTATTGACGAGCGCCATAAGCCCGAACAATACCCAGCAAATCACTGCGGCGTTCGGGCTTTTAATTACCTTTATGAGCGCTTTATACAACGGCAGTGCGGCACAAATCAATACCGCGATAAATACTCCCGACAATGTGCTTTCCGCGTCGTGCGTAGCTATCAACGGTAGCTTAACGATTCCCGCAATAACGGTGGGAACGATACAAAAGACCATTCCCACGCAATACGCGATTATCCTTGCGTTATAGTACCATTCTTTACTGTGCTTTATCTTCTTCATTGTCGGCTTTCTCCTTTACGGGTTCGCCCTCTGTCTCTTGGATTGCCTTGTTGAGTTCGTGCTTTATCGTTTCTTTGCTCTCCGCTCCGATATTAAATCTCTCCATGAACTGCATAAAGGCTTTTGTATAACAAGCCGTCGCTTTCTTTATCGCTTCCACATCCTTTTTGGTAGACTGTCCCGTTTGTCCGTTCGCGTTCGATTCGTCTATCAGTCCGTTTGTGCCTTTAATCTGTTTATCCAGCTTCTCCGAGACCTCCGCAAGCTGTTTCTTCAATCTCCCGTTTTTGACGTTCGTATAAATCAGATAGACGATAAAGACGGCAAGCTGAGCGACGGAAGCAATCGTGTTTATCGTGACTTGTTTTTCGGAAGCGGCGGTCTTGATAGCTTCCACCGCCGCGGCATATTCGTCGCCGATTCCCGCTTCGTCCGCGTACTTCTGTACCCATTCCAAAAACGCGTCCAAATCAAAGCCTATATCTTCGTCGGGTGTTTCCTCGTCCTCGCTCATTTCGTCGCTTGTAGTCGAATCTGTACTGTCCTGCGGGGCTTCCGAGGTCGTTTCCTCCGCTCTCGCCGAATATGTATTCGAGCCGAATATAAATCCTATACATACAGCCAAAAACGCCACAAGCACCGCGATTATGATTACGTTTACCAATTTTTTCTTTTTCATCTTCTTTTACTCCTCAAATGTTACATTTACGCCGTTATCGACGTATTCGTTCAGTTTTTCTAAAAGCCTTCTTTTTATTTCAAGCTCTTCGGTCAGGGCCTTTTCGAGTATTGTTATTCTCTCCTCCTGTTTCCTGGCCGTCTCCGTCAAGCCCGCTATCGTGTTTTCCATGTCCGACAACATTCCGTGCGCGTAGAATTTGCCTTCGATGTCTTTTAAGACGAGCGGTTCTATATCATACTCCGAGACCTTGACCCCGCGAACGCAATGGATTATCTTTCCGTCCAACTGTCCCGCCGTCAGTTCGGTCAACGGAATTGTTGTTTTATAGCCTTTCAAAGTGAGTTTCTTCTGCGGCCGGTCATTGATCCGATAGACGAAAATAAACTCTCCCGAAAGCCCTTTTATCCCCTCAAAATCGAGTTCAAGGGGTTTGTCGGCAATGGAAAAGGCAGGTTCTGAAAACCTGCCTATCCCGTGATATTTAAGATTTACCGTCATTGTTTACGTTTCCTCCTCCGTGCTTTTCTCTGCCGCTAACAGATGAGCGATTTTGTAATTCGCTTCCAAGTCGAATTGCTGTTGCCATTCCTCGATTAAATTACGGATATAATCGGGGACTCTTTCCTCGTTCTTCGCTTCCGCCAAAAGAGAGATAAATTCGTTAAACATGGCTTGCACTATCGCATAGGCTTCTGCTTTCGGATAGTTTCTAACGGGCAACGCCTCAAAGTCCTCCAATGCTTCCACGATAGAAACTTCGGGAATATTGATTGATATACCGTTTTCTATGATACTGTCCGCACAATCCAAGGCCATTCGATAATATTGCTCCATTCTTTCATGGTCGGAATGGAAATTGCTCGATACAATATTGTGATGAAGCACGATAATGTTTTCCACTCCGACCTTTAAGGCTTTTTCTGCCAATCGATAACTTTCCATTACTTCACCTCCGCATGTCTTTGAACCTTAGCGGGTACCGCTTCAAACGCTTCGTCTTTCAGGTCAAGAATATCTTTATACCATTTTACGACTTTGCTGTGTTCTTCTTCGGTTTCCGTTACCGTTCCGTAATTCACGTTTCCTTTATGAATGTCATAGGCATCGAGCAAAGGTTTTCGCAACTGCCGTTTCGCGTCCCTTTCATACCTCGTTTCTTTCAGTCGGGTCTTTATGTCTCTGAATGTAATTTTCCGTGCGTTGCTCCAAATCATTCTTTTGTCACCTCCTCGGGGGCTGTCAATAAGTAGTAGTCTTGCTCTACGGTGTTTTCCGCCCCGTATATGCTGTTGTCCGTGTCGCCTTGCTCTATCGTCTCGCTTCCGTTCTTCCATGCTATGTAAGAGTCGGCGGAGGGTGAAATATCCGTAGTGGATTGTATTTCTTCGGTTTTATAACGAACGACAAGAGGATTTCCCGCTTCCGATTGTGCGGCAAGATACGCTTTGAATCCTGCTATCAGCTCATCGTCTGTGCTGTCCATTGTGCAACCGTAAATTATTGGATTAATTCGAAACAGAAATACCGAATAATTCCAAGAGCCTTCTGTATATTCGCAAATCCCCTCAACTTTTTCGCTTATCAAAGTCGCACGTCCGATCGCATTAAAAATATTACATATAAGATTGGTTTTAGAAATACTTTCAGGTACAAGCCCAGTTATTTGCGGTCTAAAATTGAGCACCGGATAACTGCCGTAATCATAAATCTTAAAAGTCCGTTGTATGTTTTCCGTTCCGTCAAACGTCTTTGTAAATCCCTGCGAAATATTCTTCCCGTTCTCTATATCAATAGTATTCCATTCTCCGTTTTCCACCGCTTCGGGAAGGGAAAGCACTGATTGGGAATAGGGCTCGTACGGAAGCGCGGAAGAACCGTAGTTCAGCATGGGATAAACAGTAACGTTATTCAAAGTAGCATCTTGGGTAACTACTATATAAATTTGCAAGCCTTTCCATTCTTCACCAACCGTATTTGTTGGAGTGTTTCCCGTATTAGAGCTCAAATTTGCGCCGTGCGCCTCTCCCGTACTATCAACGTAATTAGTATATATGTAACAATTATCACTACCACCTTTTAATGATATAGTATACATTTCCCCAACCGACATACCCAAAGGAAGATTTTTACTCTCTGAAAATAACCAAAATGTCGTCAACGCCGTTGCCGTTCCGTTTACTGTTATTGTACCGTCCGTATTTACAGTAAAAGTTACTCCATTTACCGTCTTTGTCGTTTCTGCATACGGATACGGAATCAAATTCCTTCCCGTACTCACTATCTCCTTGAAAAATGCGTTTTTCAGACCAGAGAAATACGGCATGTAAGGAAGAGCAGAAGAGCCTGCGCTACAAGTAAGGTTATCCCACCATGCAGGGCCATTCGGAGGGCCCGAACCAAAAAACTCGACACGCGCGTCCAAATCTTCCGAAGTTATCTCGACGGTCGTAGAAAGAGCATGTTCTCCCGAAGCGCTTCCGCTTCCCCGCAAAATAAATTTGTTGGTTTCAATAAGATATATATTTCCCGAAGAATTTTCATAAGGCGAACTCGCTTCAAACGTCGCGGAAAATGTATATGTACCCGCTGTGATTCCCGGACAGGCATCACGTAATTTTATTGTATTATATGCCAAACCGCCGTTGACTTCTATATGCGAATTGCCCGAAGAATCGAAAGTTACCGTTAACGTACGGTCGGAAGCAGAATATCCATCCAATGCAGAAGCATTAAATAAATTCGTCGTCTTTACCGTTGCCCCTGTAATCTTCTTTACAGGCGTTTGCACTCCGTCCGCAATATTCTCCCCGCCCGCTGTCTCTCTCGTCGTATAAGTATCCGTCGCCGTCTGCACATAGATTTCATTCTTCTGCTCCAAGAGGGTATAAAGTCCGTCTACTTGCCTCTGTGTGTTTGCAAGCGCTGTTTGGGTTGCGTAATCCGTGGGAATATCGTCTGTCGTTGCAAGGTCGTAAGTGCCTGTCTTGTTAGGCAAATAGAAATTGTGTATACCGTTTTCAATCGTCCGACCGTGAAAAATAAAGTTGTATACACTGCTTTGGTCATTTCTATTGAATCGAACATGGTCGTAAAAGTAATACACTTGTGTCTTATTTGTATTGTCATTTACGATAGTGCCGGGACCTTGCGTGTAAGTTGCATACTGATTGCCATATTTGACTAAGACCATGTAACCGTTGTTTTCACGATAAGTTACACTAAATTGATGGTCATCAGTTTTGCTCTCTAATGTGCCTGTAAAGTTAATATCGGAAAAAGAATTTTCGCCCGTGAAATCGTTGTTCCCGGCTAATGTCGGTAAATCTGAAACATCTTTTCCACCGTCTACAAACTTATCTCCCGCCGCGTCCCATACGATTACATGTTTGTCTGTAAACGCCGTCGAATCGTCTCTTACTGCAACGGCTTCTCCTTCGCCCTCTAAAAACGTAAATTTCCCGTCCGTATACGTCCCTTCACCTAATTTCACGCTGTCCGATATAGGGTCGTATACTATGGCGTAAGTCGTATTTGCATTTGTCCGAATCACGATACCGCTCAGGCTGTTCAACGGCGTTCCGTCTGCATTCGTTACTATAAAGTTATCCTTTACTTGCAACGTTTCTGTGTCGTTCGTCGTCGTTGTCCCGTCTACATTCAAATCCCCTGTGATCTGCACGTTTCCATCTATCGTTCCGCCTGTTTTGTCGTACTTCTTTGCGACTTCGCTTTCCACGTCGGCGATATTCCGCATTGTTGCGCCGTCGTTCATGTAACCTTTTCTACCGGGAGTAATTTTTATATTCCCCGTTTCGTCACGTTGGACAATAGCGTTCGTGACATTTTCGGTAGAATAATTTTGCATTATTTGGTCGCCGTTAGTATCCTTGGCGTATGCCTGTTTATATGTGGTATTACCTGATACTTTATCAAGTTTATTTTCGCTTAAATCCGAAACCTTGCTTTGTAATCCCGTTATATCTTCCTCCATTCCAGGAATTTGTCCTTCTATTTGGGAAAGAGCCGAGAGTATCTGCGTCAACAAGGTTTCGTAATCGTCCGTAGGGTCGGGGAGTGTTATCGGCACTCCCCTTTCTACCTGAAACGACGAAGAAGCCGTCGCGATAAGTCCGCCGTTTCCGTTTCCCGCGTCTCCGTATACGTAAAACTGTATGTTTACCGTTCCGAAAGTCTCCGTCACCAATGCAGGAATAGAATACTCCCAAACATTGAACTGTACTCCGTTTGACGTCACTACTCCCGCAAGCTGTGTCGAAGCCGTCATCAACTGCGGCGTTGTCCATACGCCCGTCGGGAGCTTGAACGCCACCGTCACTTTCACGTTCGACGCGAACGCCCCGACAAATCGGATTGTGTTTGCATTGGCTGAGCCTTGATAGATTTTCTCGGGGTCTACTCCGAGTATGGCTCCGCCGCTGTCTACATAGAAATTCATATTTATGCCTCCTGTTCTTCTTTTTGTTTCATATAACTGAATACGTCATGCGTCGGGAATATCCTGAACGCCCCGATTGTATCTCCCGAGGCTATCTCGATATTCCGTCCGATAAGTAACTCCCCGCCGTAGCTCGGCGTTATCATCTCTACGTTTCCGTCCTCGTCCTCCACCGTGTACGGGTCGCCTTCATATATCGGTGTTACGTACGCCCACGTTTTCCCGTCTGTCGTCGCCGTTATTCCCGTCGCGTCTACACAATAAACACCGTCCACAGCATTTCTGAATATCATATTATCGGTTACTTCATATTCCGCCGCGATATTCTCCGTACTTAAATTGACTTTACGGGAAAACTTGTTTACAGGCGTTCTCAATATCACCAGCTTCGCTTTTGCTTTCGGGTTTAATCCGCTTACCAACGGGTTATTTGCAGGCAATGCCGAACCGATTATCACGCCCTTAATATCCGTGTTGAACTCCACGCTATAATTCTCTTTCAACGCTTCCCGGCTGTCCTTTCTCTTTACGATTGTACAGTTTGCCGGAAGTTTCATCATCTCAATCGGATTGTTGCTTCCGTACTTTTCATACAACGGGAAGGATTCAGGGTCACATGCCGTCGCAAGCGTTGAGCACAAAATTAAATCCTCGTAGTACATACGCCCGTAATAATCGCAATATTGTACTTCGGTAGTGAAATATCCTTCGGGGCCGTCGTTGCTTTGATAGACTATTCTCTGTCCCGCCGAGAAATTATCTTTGAACTCCCAAGAAAATTCCATGACGTTTCCGAAAGCCGAAGCGATTACGGGCAAAATCACTTGCGGTAACGTCTCCTTTCCGGTCTTTGTCTTTCCCTGTATCAATGCCGAGGAAATCTTTATCGTGGCGTTTGCAGAGCTTTGCAGGAACGTCTGAACAAGGTTATTGAAAAAATTAGATTGGTGACAGAACATGTTTTTCGCGTATTCGGGTGCAGGTGCTTCTCTATCAGTCACGACTAAATAATCCGTATATATCGATTGCCTCTCCTGTACCATTCGCTCCGATATTTCGTAAATTCTTCTGTATGAGTTCGCTCCGATGTACTTTGACTTTCGGTTAAAGTTCTTTGAAAGCCCTACCGTACAAACAAAACGGTCGAAATTCACTTCGACCGCTACCGTGGATATATAATAATCGTCATCCCAAAGCTGCCCCGCTGTCGGTATCGTCTCTATATTCATCGCATGGAACGTATAACTCTTTTCGATATTCCCGAGCCGTTCCGCCAATCCTTTGATATTCTCTCCGTAGTATTGTGTTTCTACTTGGTTCGCGCTTTGATTGTGCGCTATCGTCCGCGGATTTTTCAACAGGTCTCCTAAATACTGTTTCCCATGATTTACCCGCGCGGAGTATATCGGCGTATATACCAGCTCGAAACACAGTTTCGCATAATCGCTTACCGTCAAGCTGTCATTGCCCGTCACCGCTCTGAGAATATTCACGATAGCGTATTGCTCAAAAACAGGACTTACGGGATTAGGAACCTTGAAGAAAAATCCTCCTATATTCGTTTCGCCCTGCGTGTAATATAGAGCATAACATTTTGAAGCGGGATATACGTCCGTATATGACGATAATTGAGAATCGTATATGGATTTCTCGAACAAATACGGGGTAATGTCATACTTTGTTCCCGTGTTTGTATCTGTCCAATAAAACTTTTCTACTTTCAGTATCGGGAATACACTCGGAAATATCGTCCCTTCGTTTTGTTCCAATCTGATATACGAGGAATCTACTCTCAATGTCTGATACCCGTTTGAATACGGCTGTCCGACCGTCGCCCTCGAAGAATTGATTTGATTGACGAGATTATCCACATAACTGTCTATCTTCGTTAAGGCTTGCTCTATCCCGTAAGAAACTTGCTTTCCGCAATAATTATATTCGTTGAGATTCGTTATAGCCTTCTTATTTACGTCGTAGTAAGTCGCAAGCTCTTGCCCGCCGTATCTATCGAATGTGATTGTATTCCCGCTTAAACGCGGCTCTGCGTGGATATATCCGCCTATCTCTTGCAACAACTCCCGAAGCGTACACCGTGTAAACGTAAATTCGGGTGAGTATTGGTCGAACAAAGCAATTTCTTCCGCATCTGTCGGGTCTTTATATGCAAATTGAAATCTCGGCGGTACAACATAATTTCCCGCCTGTTCCACCGTCAATTCTATTTCTGCGGCTAAAATCGGAGCTATTGTCCCCGACGCCGCCGAAGCCGTTACCGTGTATGTCGTATCGGTATGAGTTATTAAAATATTGATTCTGTATTGTAAAAAAATATCTCTGTTTTTAATTACCGCGCTTGTTATCTTTCCACGTGAAATCGAACCCGTATTTGAGAAAGACGGCGGGTTTCCGCTCAACGTCACCATCATGCTTGTTTCTTGCGTTTCTTCCCTCGTCGCGCTCTCGTCCCATACCAAAGGCTCCACAAGCTCCAATGCCCGATTTATCACCTCTTTTATTGTCCATGGCTTCAACGGATATTTGTTCGGCTGTCCGTAGATATATGTTTCATATTTTAAGCGATACCCGCCATTTTGTATTGTACTCACCCATGTAATTTTATTAAGTCCGGTTTTAACGGAAAAAGTCCCCGCAGTAGCAGACGAATCATTTCCATGGTATTCAAATGAATCCGAGGTACCATCAGGGTAATCTACTGTTATATTAATATCGCAAGTTCCCATATCAGAAGGGGGAATATCTAATAATTTTTGATATGTGAAACTTGCAGACGGAAAAGTAAGTATATTTTGAATAAAAATTGGAGTTTTGAAAGATTCAGGAAGAACCTGCGAAGCGGTTACTTCCCCATAATTAAACTCAACATTTTCCAAAGGCGGATATATACTATTTGGATTTCTCCCACCCGCATTAGTAACGCAAAGGCTTTCCACCATAAAGCCTTCAAGGTACTTCGTTTCCTCTACAAGTGTAAGTTCATGTCGATAAAATCCCGACCCGTTCGGCGTTTCCCGTCCGTCATCGTTTGCTATGATATAGTTCTTTGTTTTGGTCTGCGTTCCGTTTGTCCCTCGGCTTATGATTTCCACCGTTACGGGCGTAAGCGGAGCAAAGATTTCCGTAGATACGCGGGAAAGCGTTAACGTTGCATAATCGAGTTGCTCGTCTAAAAATTCCCCGTATTTGAAAGGAAAAACTGCGTTTGTGTAATGGGTGCCGTTGATAGTTACCTTAAAGTTATTCATAAGTTTAACTCCTGTTAAAAATTTTTTTATAAAAAAAGCAACTGTTATTGACAGTTGCTAATTTTTGTGATATTATAAAAATAGAGGTGCATAATGAAAAAAACTATTTTTAAGATAGTCTTAAATCTTATATTGATTTTATGTTTTGCGTATTTTGTTTACGATTCCATTATTTATATACAATGGTTTATTGAAACGGATAAAATAGCAAAACAGTTAGAATTTCCAACTATTTTTAGTCATTTTAAGTATGAAACTATACATTTATGTTTTTCAATAATAGCCACGATTTTGCATTTAATAATTTTAATTCTTATTAATGTCAAAGGAGTTTCCTATCTTTGCGGCTCTGCCGTAAAGGATTATCGAGAGAGAAAGGAAGCCCGTAAGCAAAAGAAAATTGAAGAACTTGAAAAGCAGTTGAACGAATTGAAAAAAGACGAGTGACAACTCGTCTTTTAATTTACGAACAAATATTTGTACAAATTATTGCACATAACTATTGACAAACGGAATAAGATATGCTATAATAGTCATACTCAAATAAGGAGGTACAACAATGGTAGCAGTAAATTACTCCACAATACGTAACAACTTAAAAACCTATTGCGACAAAGCCAGCGATGACGGAGAAGTTGTTATTGTCACTCGTAAAGAAGAAAAAAACGTCGTTATTTTAAGCATGGAACAATACAACCAACTCCAAAAGCAGGTTGCCAATGCGAAATATCTTTCTATGCTGGATAAATCCATGCAACAAATACAGGACGGCGGAATCGTCATCAAAGATATTAAAGACTTTGAGGACTAAAACCAATGAACGTTATCTTCTCTTCTATCGCTTGGGCGCAATATACCGAATGGCAAGAAACCGACAAAGCCACAGTCAAAAAAATCAATGCTTTGATTAAAGATATTTCCCGCAACGGATTATCTAAGGGAATCGGACAACCCGAAGCCTTAAAATATCGTAAGGCTTGGAGCAGACGGATTTCTCACTCCGACAGGCTCGTATATAACTTTGACGAAAATAAGAACCTTATTATTTTTGCCTGTATGGGGCATTATGAAAATTAATTTGCTCACCCCTCCTAAGTATATTTTGTTGAAAGCCGTACCCTTCGGGGCGCGGCTTTCTTCTTGGTTAAAATTCGCTTGCGTTCATGTAACGGCTTCCCGATACGGTTACTCTTTGAGCGGAGAGGTTTCGGGAAATATCTTCGAGCCTGCGTTCGGTATTGATAGTCTCTTGATTTTGTGCTATGGAAATAACCGAGGCCAACGTACTTAAAGCAAGGCTTATCGCTGCGCCCGGGAGTCCGCCGAAAATTGCCCCGATAGCTACACTTTCCGCCGCATTGTAGATTGTCTTACCTACCGAATAAGCAAAGTTCGCGCGTTGGTGTTGTTCTCGTGACCCCGTTCGGAGTTCCACTTGTGAAAGCTCATAAGAGATAAGCTGATTAGCGGTAGACTTCAAAGGCCGATAAACGGACAAAACCCCGCGCAGGGCTTTTTTTGCGCTCGGACTAAGTCCTCCGCTCGTCTCTCCGCCTGCGCCGCCACTCGAAGCCTGCACTCCGCCGACCCCGCCGATTTCCGCGGCAATTCCCTCGCCCGTTTCGTTTTTGAATATTACGATATACCCGTTATTTTCTGCCATAGAATCACCCTCCCATTGTTTCGCCCGCTACGTAAGGAATAAGCGCTATTTTATAAACGACGTTGCTCACGCTCTCACCGTGTGCGGAGCATTCCCCTAAAATCATTGTCATTGTTCTTATGTCGGTTTCTCCGAGCTTGACGGAAACCATTCGGGGGACATTTACGGCCGTCACGCCCATAATGTAGCTTAATACGGCGGCAGAGAACGCGGAGACCGAGGAAGCAGGAGATTCCAAGTCAATGGAAAATGTCGAATTTTCGGCGTATACGGTTGCTTCTCCGTTTGTAGATTCCGCGAACAAATCCGCAGAGGGACTGACCGCCCGGCCGAACGAAAATCTTGTATAGGCTATTGTTTCCCCGTCTACCGTTATTGTCACGTCGGAAGAATTGACGGCATTTTCAAGATATGAAAAAGCGATTGAGCAAGTATAAATCAGACTATCTGCGGCGAATGGTCTCAAAGCCCTTAAATCGGGCACAGGAAGCGAATACGACACGCCGCCGACATATTCCTTGCCATCAATCGTAACGCTCAATTTCGTGTTGTTTGAGAATGCGGAAGAAAGCGCGTCTCTTATAGTTTTGACAAATTGAAGTTCGCCCCTGTGGTCGGGGTCGTCTCCGCAAGGGACCAAAAAGCTCAAACTTGTAACAAGAGCATACGCGATCACGCCCCCGCCGAGATTTTGTATTTCGGATTGCTTTAATTTGAAAAGTCCGTTTATATATTCCGTAACGGTATTTTTTCTTCGGTAAGCGTTTTCCCAATCCCCTTCGTCTGTAAATACAATGAAAGGAAGCTCTGTTTTTTGCAAAACGGGCGTTATGTAGTCATCTTTTAATTGGTCTAATGTAATCATGTTTTTTTAATCTCCCCGCCGAGTAAATCGGCCATTAAATTTATTAAATATTCGCAAGTATCGTTCCACCATCCTTCATTTGGGTTATCCCAAGTTCGGAAACGTTCTACTACTTGCCCTGGCTTAAAATTCCCCATCTTAATCCATTTATGTTCCCACGGTTCATTCGTGTAAGGCATATACGGAGCAATATCTTCGTCCACATAAATCCGACATTCCTGCGGAGACGGAAACTCGATTTTTATAGCGTTCAAAGCCAAATTCCCCGTATCGAACGGAGCGCGTTCTAAAAGTTCGCCGTAAGCCAATTCGCACGCGGCGGCAAAATCTTCATCAGAAATCATGTCTCTACCTCCCAAGGATTATCCACTCTTAATAATCGCATAAGGTATTCGGATTGAACGGGCTTTTTGAAAATCCTTAAAGCCTCCTCGGTTCCGGGTACTTGTTCATCATGGAGGATTTGGTCTATAATCCACATTTTGCCGTCCTGCGTGGAAATATAACCCTTTACTTTGAAATTGCAATCTTCATTGGTACGGATTGCGTAAGTTTCTTCGTCGAGCCGTACCGTTCCCATAATAACGCCAAAGGTACGGGAATACGGATTGATTTGCTTATAATGAAAAGTTATACGGTTCAAATCGGGTGCCTCTGTGGGCTTAGGCTTACGAGGATAATAATAACCCGTGAAATAGTATTCGGTTGAAGGATTAATCAAATCAAGAAAATCCATAGTTAAATCCTCCCTGTGTAAAGTATCGACATTCCGAGTTCGGGAACGATTTGAGACAGCGTATTCGCGGCCTGCGTATCGAACCAAACCGCACGCTTTGCGGGGTCGGCAGAACGCGACAAATCCCCCACAACGGAGATATAGATAAACTGTTCTCCCATAGCCTGCATAATGATTTTACGAAGCGACGGGACTTTTGCAATGAAACAATCCTGCCGAATGTTATCTACGTTGTGTTCGTGAATAAAATTATAGACGTGATTGGACGCAAGCCGCAGAAGCTGTTTTTTCATGCCTTGGGGATTGATAGTCGTGCGTTCGGTGATACGAGTATCGAGATCAACGGCAAGCACGTCCGTTATGTATTTTTCGGTCAAAACATATCGTCCCGTGAGTTCGTCGAAAATCATATACTCATCGTCATAGGGGAAAATCCGCTTAGCGGGAGTAAGCGGAGTAGAAGGTATATCAGCCATATAAATTAAAACCTCCGAATAAAAATTATGGTGTCCGCTGATAAGGCTCAACGGACGAAGCCAATTCCAAAGGAGCTAAAACTTCGCCTATGAATGAGTGGAGAGGGGCTTTACGATAACCCCTCGGAAACGGTAATATTGAGCGTTATCGACTCTTCGCGCTTCGAGCTTCGGTCTTGGTATAGACTTCCGTCATAACGCTGGAAGGAACCATTCCGGCTTTGATAGCAATAGCTTTAAGCGTAGTGGTCTGAGTGATGGAGATAGCGGAACTATACTTCGTGGAGGAGCTGGTGGGTTCAGTACCGTCGGTAGTATAATAAATATCGGCGTCGGGGGTAATCGTCGCCAAAGTTACCGATACGTTTGCCCCGGTAAAGCTCTGTCCGGGAGGAGTAGCGGCAGGCATAGCCACTTGTTTAAGTCCCGTCTGGAAGTTGTCGCCGTTAGGCTTAGGAGCGTTAGCGATTTCTCTGAATCCGATAATCGTACCGTCAAGCCCATAAACAGGAACGGAAATCACGTCCATATCCTCCTTAATCATCTTCGGAGCAATCGGTTCAAGTCTGGTTTCCGCAGTCAGCTTCAAAGTCGAAGTGAGATAATCGTTCGTCAGGGTAGATTTACCGATGACATAAGATTTACGGAATGCCTCATGTCCCCAGATATTGAGCGGCTGTGCTTCGAGACCGCGCTTGCCGTTCGTCGCGTCTACAATCTTAACGCCGAGGTCAATGGTGGTTGCTTTCGCAGTCGCCTCGAACGACACGGCAATAGCGTCCACATTATCCAATGCACCGGCAGGCAGATTCAAATACTTTTCCGCCAAAGTCCAGATATAAGCCGGAGCGACCTGGAAATGGAACTGCATGGCATAACCCTTATAACCGGTACCGACGTAATTTCTATCCGCCATTCTTACGTCGAGGTCATAATTTTTAAGCATTTCCTGAGCGAGGTCTCCGCCGAGCATAATGACGCCGGATTTACGGCTGAAAACGTTATTAATGAACGAAGGACGTCCGATAATCGTTCTGCCGTTCGTGGCATAAGTAAAAGCACCGCGTGCGGGGTCGCCTTCGTCGAGCAACGCATTAAGCTCATTGATTAAATCCGCATAAGCGTTTTCCTGCGTGAGATCGCCCTCGTTGACAAGGTTATTCCCGCCGTTGAGCGAACGATAGAACGCATAGGCTATAATTTCCGCGAGCGTGGAGCCGCTTCTATCCATCGCCACGCGCTTACCGTAAGAAGCTATCTTTTTTGCCATAATATCGAGCGGAATATATTCCTTCGATAAATCCGAGAACAACATAGCTTGGTCGTTTACCTGGTTTCTGTAAACGATAAACTCGTCATTTGTCGGAAGCAAAGGCGCGTTCACGTTGAAAATACCCGCGTTGCCCGGCGTACCGTCTCTGCCGCCGTAAGACGTAGTTCGGGAAGCGAACGGCAGCGGCGTATCAAGAATAACTCGCGTCGCGCCTCTCGGCGTTCGGTCTGTCGTGTACGCGCCTGTTACGGATTGTCCGTCACGGAAAATCTCGTCTATGTAAATCGCTTCCGCAATCACTCGGGAAAGCTCGATATTGACCGCGTTCCCGTCGAGATAAAATCTCCCGTTCGCGTCCTGTTGCGTGCCTCCCATGCCCATCAGAGCAGCAGTCGTAAACTGTTCGCCCGTTCCATAAGATGTAATCATTTTTGCCATTGTCTTTTATCCTCCTTTAATTGTAAAGACCTTCGATTTGTTTTAATTTTTCCGCGTCTGCGGTGTTTGCCTTATGAGAAGTAATTTCCTCTCGGTCGGCGTGTTTTGCCAAAGCTGCAACCAGCTTTTCAACGAGACTGTCCCCGAATTTTTCCAAACGTTCTTCCAAATCGTCGCGTTTATCCTCCTTCTTTTCCTCTCGTTGTTCCTCTTTCTTATCTTCCTTCTTTTCCTCCGCGCGTTCCTCGTCCGCTTTCTTTGTCCCTTCCGATTCGTCTACGCGGTCTTTTGCGTCTTGGGAATTTTCATTCCCCGAACGTTTTTCTTGTTCCCCTACGCTTTCGTCAATCCGATCTTTCTCAGTTTGACTATCGGGGCCTTTCTCTTTAATGTCTTTTTTTGCTTTTTCGATTTCCTTTTCGTCTTGGGTCATTTTTTCTTCGACCTCCTCCTTGTTTTTTTTCTTGAAAAAGGGAAATTTCCATGCCATGGCTTTTCCTCCTTTGAGGCATAATAAAAGCGGGGTGCATTTCAAATCACACTCCGCTTTGCTATAAAATTTTCACTCGGTCGGGATAATACGCCCGACCGTTCTTCTTACTGAAACGCTTATACTCGTCATAGATTTCTACGGCGTTTCTACGCGCTTCTCTGTACTTCTCCGCGTTGTTTCCCTTATACATCAACGCTTCTTCCCGATAACCTATTACCGCACGTTCCAAGGCCCTTTGACGCTTCGTTATCGCGTCCTCCTTCTTCCGTTCCGTTTCCGAGACAAACGGTATCACCATGTTTGTTTTATATGGTAAGAGCTTATGTCGGCAGTTAAAGCCCAAAAGACCGTTTTTATAAGTCCTTCCGGCTTTGGTTGTGTAATAAATGTCCGTTGCCGTTTCCAGCGGTATAAACTTCCTTCCGTCCTCCGTCGTCCCGCTCGTCCCGTCGAGGGAATACACCCGACCTTGCCAAGGCGCGCAACGCTCCGAACAATCCGCATGCACCGAACACACCACAAGCCGCGTCCCTGAATTTTTCAAGTCCGCTATTTCCTGTAAATGCCTTTCGTATCGCACCTGCATTTCCGCCAGATTGCGCAGAGAATTTCTCCCCGTCACGTCGTTCGGGTCAAGCGCTTTTTCCTCTGCAAGGCCGCCCAGAGCCTTTGAAACGCGGTCTATATACGTCTTTTGAAACTCTTGCAACGGCAAGCCTCTGTCATAAGCCCGAAGCCGTATTTCCGTACGCTCCGCAACCTGTTCGACGGCGTCTATTTCCCGCGGAGTTTTGGGAACGAAATACTTCCCTTGAATCCCGTTTGCTTTGCGTTCGGTAATTCTTTCGGATAACAGCACCACTGCCGCAAGAAGCGTTCCGTTCAGATTCAAAGTCGCTTGAAAATCGGAATAGGCTTTGTTAGCGAATTTCATAAGGGAAACCCGCGCGTCTTTTTGAAGCGTGGGAGAACGAATCCGAGCGATTGTGCGGGAGATTATCTTTCTCACTTCTGCGGATATAACGACAAAGGACGCGCCGCCAAGCACGCCCTTTTTTATCGCCGTTTTTATATCCGTTTGTGCGTCCACCAATATGCTCGCCTGTTCATTCAGCGGGTCGGGGACGTATGTTTTCATTTCCATTTTTTATTCCGTGCCTCCGTAATAGTCTTTTTCATTGAAAAGCGCGCCGCCAAGCGCCTCTTGCCTTCTTTGGCGTTGTTCTTCTTCGATTGTCGCGGCCATTTCTTCTACTTCTTCCTCGCTCATATCCGGCCAGCGTTTTCTTAAATACGCCCGAAGCGGTAATGTGCCCGCGCGATAATCTTCCAACAGCTCACTGTTTTCCCGAGCGCTGTTTGCCGTGGAGCGACCCCATTCTATCGTTATTTCGTCTGTAAAGCCATAGAAATAAGCCACGTCTTTCAACATGGCGTTGATAGCCCTGTTCGCAAGCCTTCGTTTATTCCCCACGCTCTTTTCCGTGCTACTATTTTCAGAATCCACTTGGTCGTCCGTCTTTGTCCCGCTCGTGTTATATGCAAGATGATTGGCCAGCGTGGAAGAACTCAAACCGACTTTTGAGGCCAACAGCTCTAAATCCGCGTCACGTATGTATCTATGAATTTCTCCGCGCAAATCCGGTTGAATAAAGGTCGGTTTTATCATCTCCCCGTTCAGATTTCCGTCGGGTAATTGCGTATAGAATATATCGTCGAGCGGAACGGAGTTTACCTCTAACGCTTGATAGAAGGTCATGCCGTCACTCAAAGTCCCGGGCTGATTCACCTTTATACTTCCCATCTGTCTAGGAACCAACGTTCTGCTTTTTCCAAGGTATTGGTCTACCTGTCCTTGCGTATAATTGTAGTCAATCGAATAAAGGATATCTAACGCCGTGTGCAACGTACTGTCACTATATCCCGGCATATCCTTCAAGGCAACCGCTACACTTTTATTTCGGACGTTATATAAGCCTAACGACCTCATACGCTTGGGCAATTCATACCAGATATTGGGAAGTATATCTCCATAGGCATTTTCCCACTGTGCCCTTATTTCGACAGGAACTTCTGCAATCGGAGCATTTGTCCATGTCGGAGCCGTCACTTGACTTCCGGGGGCGAGCTGTGCTTTGTAGTAGTTCTTTCTGTTCATTTGTACTCGGATTTCACGGACGTAATATAACGATTTCCCCGATACAAACCGGTTTAATAACATGGCCTGCGTAATTTCTCCATGCCGCCCGATTTGAAACACTACCCGGTCAATGGGATATATAGAGGGATAAAGTTCGCCGTTTATCGGAGTAATGCAAAGAATAGCATTTCCGCCCGCGTTTGCGAAGAAAAACATTTTATTGAAAATGTTATTCAAATCATCTTCCGCCCACGCTTCCATAAACGCTTTTAATCCCGAATTTGCCGAAGTCAAACGATAGCCTCCCGACATACATTCCTTTGTGAAAATATCGCAAACCGTATATCCCATGCCGGTGGAAAAGAAATCCGCTCTATGAAGCGTAGGAACAAAGCCTTGCGCCCATTCAAGCCATTGCTGGATATACGCTTGATAATAAGTCTTATACCCTTCCGGAACCTGGGATATAAAGACGCTGTTGTTGATAATGTTCTGCATGTTTTGCCAACGCGCTCGGAACATAGGAGCAAAAATCTTCCGCGCGGGGCATTGAGCTAATGCTTGATATTGTGCCATTCCTTTCACCTACCTTATCGGCGCGTCATAATACAGCTTTGTCGCATATTCGAGACTGTCTATCGTATCGTCGCGCTGATTCTTCTTTATTTGATTTGTTTTTTCGTCAAAGACATAATTTTCTATATCTTCAATCAGTTGCATCGTATTGACGTTCCTGTCCACATGAAAAAGGAGTATACCTTCCGAAAGCATACTCCTCACTCGTTTTACGTCTCCCATAATCGATTTATTCGTTACTAAATAACACTCCTCTCCCGTATCTTCTACAAATTGTAACCTTAACATCTGTCCTCCTTCCGCACACTCGAAAATCCAGCGTCTTGGCGCCGATTGCAAGAACGGAAACTTCTGCAATAAATCCATAAGAAAACGATATAAAGCCCGCGACTGCTCTTTCGGGGATTGCTGTCCGACTTTCAAGGGGTCATTTTCAAAACAATCTAGCACTACCGCCCGTCCGCTTCCCATGATTGCAAGCGGCGTTACGCAGGTGCTGTCGTTGCACGTCCCTTCGTCCAGCCCGAGTATCAATTCCGTTACCCTATCGCGTTCACCTAATAGTTGATAGATATTGACGATATGTTTTTCCCGCTTAAATTGAGGATAAACCATACCGTGAAAGAGTACGCTTTCGCCTAAATACCAATACCGATAATATTCCGGATCGTCCCTTTTGAACTTTTCGATAGTCTGAATCGTTTTGGGATTCAGAAGTTTCCGAATATCTTCCCACGTCGCATAAATTCGAGTAGCACCGTTCTTTATCTTATCTCCGAAGAACTTATGCGCCCAATGGCTTTTTGACATCGGCGGATTATAAGCATATACAATCTTACTATGCTCTTTCAAAAATCGAACCGCCGTACTTTCCCAAGCCGTGATATGATTCGGATGTTTTACTTGGTCTGCTTCGTCTAGTATGCAGACGGCCAATGAACTATATTGCGGCGTAAAGCCCTTTGTTGCCGTAACATCGTCGTCCGTCTTTCCGTTTATTCCGTCGAAATAACAAACAGCTCCCGTCAATAAACAGGTAATCCGATAGGGTGATAAGCTCCACTCGAAATACTGTTCCACCCCCATCATTTGAATCGTCGCTATCATAGACGAAAATACAGTTGACCGAATATCCCCTTTTTCTGCACGGCAGTACCAGACATTATTCCGTTTCGATTCCATCATCAACGAAATCGCATATATCTCATTGCTCGTCGATTTTGCGGTACATCTTCCGCTGGGCTCTACGATTTCCGATACGCTTGTATCAAACAGAGGTCGGTAAGGTTTAGGTATCGTTATCCTCATCTCTGCAATCCTCTATATTGATTTCTATATTTACAGGCGTTTGATTGTCTGTTTCCCTTCTATCTTCAAATAGCGCATATCTCTTTCCCAACAGCTCCGCCGCTTTTAGGCGTTCTTTCCGTCCTATCTCTTCGTTTCGCATTGTCCCCGATAAGAACTCCAAGACCTCTTCTGCCGTCGCTATACGTGAATTATGCGCCTTCTGCCGGTGTTCTGAAAGATAGTTTTCGATTTCAACATTTTTCAACAGTCTTTGCCCGATTGAATAAGCCGTCTTTTTGGAATATCCCGCTTTCATCGCCGCTTCCGTCGCGTTTCCCGACTGTAAATAATAATCGCAGAACTTCTGCTGCCTTACGTTCACATCGCTCAACTCCTCTCTCCATGAAAAAACCGCCGACTTTCGCCGACGGTCTACTTATAGGAGACTTTATTTTTTATTTATTTGTATTATCTTCGTTGTTCTGTTTCATAAGTATCTTTTTTAGACATTCACTTACCGTAGGTTTAATCTCATTTACTATATCCATAACTGCGACTGACCCATTTTGAATACCTTTACCAAGGCCGTGAATTATTTCTTCATCCGCCGTAATGTTAAATTCTGCTTCCATTCCAAAAATCTTTTTCATAAAAATCCTCCGTTTTGTTTTCACCTGTGATTAATAGATTTGTACAGGCTCTTTTTATTTTTTCCATGTTACCATTATATCACATTAAAACGGACAAAAACCGCAATCTTTTTGCGCCATTTTTTAAGGGAACAATTTATACTCTTCTGCAATAATTTCTGCCGTATAAAATATCTCATGAGTCCAATATAATGCGGTACGATTAGATATGTTAGACTTATACGCCGAATAACGATAACCGCCCAATCTAATCCATCGGTTTACTATATATTGAACTTTTCCTCCGTTCCCGTTTTTTCTATCCTCGATTTTATAGTGTTCTATCGTTTTTTTAATAATCTCTACCTGTTTTTCGAGAATGTCCTTTTTGTCTATGTATCTCAATACCGTTTTTTCCGTTCCGTTTGAATGGTCTGAAACGACGGAAGGGCGGGAGTAATCCACCCCGCCCAAACCAGGTATATTCAGCATTTCCAACCGCCTCTTGTTATTCACATAGTCCCGAAATGCTCGCTTTATGTATTCCCGCTTCTCCTCTATCGTCATTCTTTCTCCTCCCGTTCCAATTCATGTTGAATTGCCCTTATAATAAAATCTTTGTCTATCAATACAAGCTCGGAAATTCCTGCTTGCCTTGCAGCGTCTCTGATTGCTTCGACTATTCTTTCATCTTTCATGTCAATCACTTCCGCGGCAAATTTATATGCCAAATCACTTGTACTAACGACGGGTTTTATCGAAGCAAAATCGTAGTGGTCTATCCTCATATATTTCTCAATGCCTTTAATTTTCATACTCTTTTCCTTCCTTTCAGTTTCTTCTTTTCTTTCCCGAACCTCTTGCAATCTTTCTTCCCGCACTCCGATAACGGACAATTAAGACAAATATCCACTTCCGCTTTCGGCGTATATACTTCATGCGCCGTTCCTTTCTTTAACCCTTGCATTTCGTCTCCTCCGACAGCTCTTTTTCGGCTATTTTTATCATTTTGTTATATACTTCTTCTTCCGTCGCTCCGTCTCCGAATGATTTTGTAAACACCGATAAACGTTTGCTACAATCTTTCAAAGCCCTTTCCACTACTTCCGTTCGGTGTTTGAGTTCCGCGTTTTCCTTCCGCAATTCTTCTATATATTGAGCTGCATATTGTTCTATTTTATCTCCATGCCGCAGAATATCTGCAACCTTCTCGTTCATTTCAAGATATGTTTTCATTCCTCGACCTCCTCGTCGGAAACCAAACCTACTGTTAAGATTAAGCCGCCTACTTCTTTTGCTTTCATAAGTGCGTCATTCTTATCTATTCCTCTTACAGTACACAAACACCCATTTCGAGCCACATAAGTTACTTGCCACATTTCTCTACCTTCACTCCGTATTCTTTCGCATATTCCTTTATATGATTTTCAAACTGTTCGACAAGATTTTCCGCCACTTCTTTCACTGTTGAACCTTTACAAGAATATACTCCGTTTTTTATTAAGCCTTCCGCAAACTCTTTCACCGCTTCCTTTACGTTTCCATAGCCCGCTTTGTATAATTTAATAGCACGCTTTCTGAATTTGCATGTATGCCTATATCCGTCATGCTTAAAATAGCACTTTTCACAATCTTTTCTAATTCCGTCTTTTATAAGGCTACATAACACTTTCGCCATTTCTTCGATTTGCTTTTCTTTCTCCATGTTAGTCCTCCAATTCTTCGACATAACACCAACTTTGCGGCGGGCGGGTAATTCTATGGCACCAACCGCTCCATTCCTCCCAGCAACTGTAACAGCGTGTCATATTTTTATTAAAAACAGCACATTCATTTATTAGTTCCCCATATTCGTTTGTGCCGTCGTAACAACAAAAATTTTCTTCATTTTCAAACCGATTATGTAATTCCTCGTTATAGGCCCAAAACTCTCCCAGCTCCTTTGGCTTGTCGTAGAAAATCACGTCCTCCATGTACAAGAATTTAAGCGGTCTTCCGTTTGCATAAGCAAAAAGTTGTTCGTCTGTCAAACGGGTTTCGGGACGATTGCTGTAATACGCCTGTATCATGTTATCCGCTCGCACTATTTCTACCTTTCGGCAGATATATTCCCCGACGACTTTCCCGCACCCGCCGCGACGGATAATTACTTTCGTTTCCACACCGTCTATCGTCTTGCTTATAAACGATTTTTCTTTCTGTTTCGTTTCGTAAATATATGCCTTGAACGGTGTTTCATCGGGCGAGGTTTTTCTCACCTCTATCCGCTTTAAGGAAAACCGTTTTCCACCGAAACGCATATTGAAAACGTGTTCGGGATTTATGCTTTGTATTATCGATTTCATCTTACTCCTCCTCAAAACGGTATATCCTCGTTCTTTACTCCCAGCCCTTTTATTACACGCATTAAATCAAATATCGCTTTCGTTTCATTATCCGACAATATTATGATTTCGTCGTTATCTTTGGCATACGGGTCATAATTTCTTAACGTTATTCGCCCGTCACTGTTTATACTCGCTTGACAAAGCGATGAAAAACTGCTTTTATCCGTCGTTTTTGAGACTGCTTTCATTTCCCTGTCAATGAGTATCATTCACACTCCTCCTTGTAGGCTTTCTTTGCCTCGTCGATGTAGTTTTCTATCATTCTCGACAATTCATAGAGCCTGTCCTCCATGAACTCAAAATCGTTGAGTTGTTCTTTGTAGGCGTTTCGTTCCAGCGTCCTGTAATACTCCGCAATCTCGTCAAGTTCCACGATTTCAACGATTTGAGGGCAATTTTCACGACCATTGAACTCCTCGACAAGCGCGGCGATGTCCTCATCTGTCTTTCCGTGCGCTTTGAGCAGCTCATAGTCATCGCCGCCGTCTCTCACGATCTTCTTTGTTTCTTTGTCCCTGTAAATGATTACTTTCATTTTTATCTCCTTTTCCTACTTCCCGCTCATGTGCGCGAACGGGTTTCGGTTTGCCTTGCATGTTTACTCTTTCTCTCAAAACTGAACTTTTCCTTTTTTATTTATTCCAACCCGCGCACGGTCGTTTGCACGTTATTCCGTCAAACACTCTATCTCTACTTCTACCCGCGCAGAGTCTCCGTATTCTTTCGATACCTTCAACTCTATCACTCCGCTATCGTCATAATACGCTACTCCGTTCAACGCGTCTAAAATCGACTTTGTTATGTTATCCACGTCAGGCTTTACACAAGGCTTTATTTCGCCCATTGCTGCCGCTTCTCGTTTCTTCTTGGAGAATGACGCGGGAATATCGTATATCGCTCTTATAACCACTCTGAACAGCCCTTTTCCGTAATATGTACCTCCCGCCGCTTTATAGCTCCACCTCACAAGGTTTTCATAATCTACCGTATTCTGCGGTGTCATGCTTTGCATTTTTCCCAACCGACCATTGTAGAATGTCCTCGCACGCGCCTTTCCTTGCGGTTTTCCTTTAACGATGAATTTCATACTTCGCCTCCCCATTGTTCTGCCATGGCTTTCGCTATTCCCGGAAAGGTCTTGCTTCGTTCTCGGCTTCGTTCCTCTTTCGGTAGATTATTAAGTTTTACATACCATTCCGGCATTGAGTTACTTGATTTGAAAAAATGCCTTGGAGGTGGTGTTACTATGTTGGTAGGTTTCAATTTAGATAATCCTTTCAACCATAAACATGTCCGTTTTTCGTATGGATCACCGAATTGCCACGGTTGTATGATTTGATCACACTCTCTATATGCACTCGATAATGCTCCCAATGGGTTTTCTATTGCTATTTTATTGCAATCCGCCATTACGAATCGATAAAAAAACGCTATCGCTTTTCGCTGTTCAACTATCCTTTCCCAGGCTTTCTTTCCGTATTTTCCCGTATCCAACCATCGGTTTGCCGTTGCGGTAAGATAGGTACAAGGCGGATGCGCGATTATCATATCCCACCTGTCTGAAATCGTATGTAAACTTAAATTTTCCGTAAAGAATGAACATTTTCCGTTAAGTATCGGTAAAACATCTCCCTGGATATGCCACTCGGGATATCCTCCGCTACATGGCTGTATGTCGCAGCTATATGCCTCATGACCCTTTTCACGAAAAGCGATGCACACACGTTGACTTTCCTCGCACGCTACAAGTACTCTCATCTCCACAGCCTCCGCGCTTCCTCTTGTCTCTCCATTCGGTATTCCGCATACACCATGCTTTCTCCGTTCCTCGATTTACCTATCCGCAAATATGTCTTTATCGGATATCCTTGCTTCTTCAACTCGTATATCCGCGCTCCCAATCTCATGATCCCGTATTTCTCCATTGCTTCTCGACTCGTGATACTCCCGTTAACAAGCAGGTGCCTCAACACCTCTTCATTCTGCGTCATCTCCCGTCTCCTTCTCTATCTCATAAATTGCACGCTTTATTCCTGCGGCGTAACCCTCATATAACGACGCTTTATCGGCGTTTTCAGGCTGTCTTGCTTTATCCCTGTAAAAGATTGCCCATGCTTCCAATCGTTCTCTTAGTGTCATACTCATTCCTTCGCCCTCCTATACGTAACTTTCTAATTCTTCGTTGTAATGGATTCCGTATAGCTTCCCCAACGTATATTCGATATTTTCACGCATTTCCTTGGTCGTCCGACTATCCAAAAGTAACTCCCGAGAATGTATCAATATTGCCAGCTTTTGGATTTGCTCCATGTACGTCACAAGGTTTCCTTTTTGATAATCCTTTGTTCTGTCTGCCGGCGCAAATACGTTTATCACACTTTCGCATAGCTCTATTTCTCGATTCAACCATTCCACCAAATGTCCGTACCGCTTTTCCTCGGTCATGATTTCTTCTAACTTTTCCCGCCAAGCATACGAGAAGAACACTTGATTTGTTTTTTGGAATACCTGCGATAACACCGCACATAAATCTTTCGCATTGTATTCGCCCATTTCCGCCTCCTTCAAAACGGTGCTTCTTCGTCGTCTCTTAACTCCGTCAATGTTACTTCCCCTATCGCTATTTTTTCTTGCGTCGGGCTTACCTCCCAGCCGTATCGGATTTCTTCCCCGGGATAGTTCAAGAACCTCTTGGAACGAGGGTCAAAGTATACCCCGACCATTGTATCGTCTGCCCCGAACTCTCGGTCTTTCGCCACTTCGATTATGTTGGAATACTCAAATGCAGGATTCCCCTCCGACCAGCGGAACATTTCCCATGCTCGCTTTTTGAAATCATTCGTGATTCGGTGTACCATTAGCACCGTATCCGCCGTGTTTATGATGTCCCCGCTTCCGCCTACGTCCTCAATTCGCGGTAACGTTTTCACTTTGTTCGGGTGGGCCACCAAGATAACACAAATGTGATGTTCCTGAGCGTATTTCTGCAATCCCTTCACGATTTGTGACTGTTCCTCCCATTTGCTGTCTGCCCGACCGTCAAATTCGATTTTCATCAGGTTATCCAATACGACGAATTTCAAATTCGGATTCGCTTCTATCTCCTCACCGATCGCCTTCGATATGTCGTTTCGCTTGAATGAAACGTTGTCGTAAACTTTCAGTTTGCGGTCTATCCATGTTTCCGCTGCTTGCTTTAATTCGGTTGTTTTCGGATAAAACAACTCCTTTCCGTTCGACGTTGTGAATCCGCGCAGATTTTCAGGGCCGAGCGCTTGCAACAGCAGCCAATTTTTCAAACGCGGGTTTGCCATTTCAAACGAAGCGAGCAGTCCTGAATATCCGCGGTCGATGAAATTGTTCGTTAGTTGCCCGATCAGCGTCGTCTTCCCTCCCGCTCTCGGCCCTGTAACGATTACCAAATGCCCTAATCCGAGCCCCACTATCGCTTTGTCCAGCCTGTCTATACCTGTTTTCAGATAATCCCGCTCGTCAAACCGCGCGTCGGCTATCCCCGAAAAACCTATAAATCCCATGCAACTCCTCCAACCCCGAACTCATAGAACGCGGTACTCCACCCGCGGCGGACGGCCTCCGCCTTCTTCCTCGCCGTCGGCGAACTCTGCTCTTCCGTTCCCGTCGTATCCTCCGTTAACGATTTTCGTGTAAAACTTGCATATCCAACTGAGCGATTTCGCTTGGGTTCGCAAATACTCGCTGTTTTCAAACGCTCTCGCAACACGATCGAAATCCTTCCCGTATAGTTGTGTCGTGCTGGTTATATCCACCTCTATCGCAGGATATGCTTGCAGAAAGGCTGATAAAGGGGTGCTCTTAAATTCGCTTTCAAGCTCTTGTTTTATCCCCGTCGGTTCACTTTCCGGTTTCTTTTTTAGATCGATAGATCTTTTTTCTTTTTCATTTACATTTACATTTTCATTAGGGGTTTTTTCGGGGTTATTTTCAAAAACCCCTAAGGGGTTATTTTTTATAACCTCACCGCCGTTTTTATTTGTATCGGCAACGGGGTTTTTCCTCGGTCTGCCACCCTTCGACCCAGCCTCTGCTCCTTTCATTCCATTTTCGTATTTTTTGTTATTCGCTTCTATTTGCGGCCTCATAAGAACAAATATCGCCTTTGACAATCCGGACAATTTCGACTCTTCTCCGTATATCGCGAATTTTACAAGCGCGTCATAAACGGAAAGCCTTTGCTTGTCAGTGAGTTCATGTAATGCTTCTGCATATGATTTATAAAAAACAAAGCTATCTCTTTGCATGTTACTCATCTCCCTCAATCCTCAAGCGGGAACGGAGATTCTACTTCCTCCGTCTCCTTCTGCTCTTTCTTTTTCTTCTGCTGACGTTTCTTTTCAAGGTCTTTCCTGATTGCCTTGCACGTCTCTTCGTCCCATTCGCTATACGGAATATCTCCCAGCGACTTTTCGTAATACGCGATACATTTCTCCGCGTTGCTCACCACGTCTCCGAACTTTGTCACAAGCTCGCTTTTCGTCAGTTTCCATTCTTCCGTCTTGGCCGTCTGTTTTGCCTTCGTCGCTTCCTTGGGGGCCGTCTGTCCGTTATTTGTCGTGTCGCTGTCTTTCGTATCGTCTATCGCAAATAATCCGTTTAATGCGTATTTCCTTGCGTATGAAGAACTCGCTCCCGTTACCTGACTTCCGTCCATTCCCTTCTTTTCCGCTTCTTCCCGGGCGTATGCCGTATTTTCTACCACTCCCTCACTTTCAAGGTCTATCAGCCGCGCTGTGGACTTTATATAATATCTTTCTCCGATTTGGATTACCTCGTCCCCCATTACGCTTACTGCCTTGTATTTGGCGCATAACGGCTTTACCGCCTCCAATATATCCTCACAATTCCGATAATTATATTTCCCGAATGAGTTATATTGACTTTTCGGTGCTTTTAATTCTGTTTGTATCGATAACAACTTCTCGTATATCGTCATTATTCCGCCCTCCTTTCCGTATTAAACGGACATTTATCTGTCGGGAACGGCACGTAATTAAACAGTCGGTACACATGATTTATATAATCGTATGTCGGGCGATTCCCTATATCCAGCTCCTCTTTCGTCGCTTCACAAATATAATCGTCCTCTCCTTGATATACTCGGAAACAGTTTTTACAGCCTTTACACCCGTTCTCTTTCAAGCTCTTCCACTCTTGCTCTTTTTTAGCCTGTTCCTCTGCCTCTATCCGTTTTAATTCGTTTTCTTCGTACTGTCCTTTTAACTCTTTTAGACGGATTCTTACTTCTTCAGCTATCTCGATTCCGTTTCTTTCTGCATGGCTTATCAATGCGTCAAGCCTTTTATATTCGCTTTCCACGTTCCCTTCCCTCATTCTGAGTTTTCCGTTTATATACCCGCCGAATATTAAATAACAGTCATGCAAAAATTTTCCGTTCTTTCCTTCAAGAGTACATGCCACTTTCCCATTCTCTATCAAAAGTTTCATGTCATGCCTCCATCCACTGAAACGCGGATTCGTAAATCTTTAATTTCGCTTCAAGGTTTTTTATTATTCCTTTTAACGCCCAAAGCTCCTTTTCCTCCGCTCTATGGTCGAATAAGCCTAAATTGTCCGCAAGGTCAAGAAATTCATGGATATTTCGGCCCAAAGATTCGTGATAATTCAAATACTCTATGTCTTGAAATATGTACCGCTCGTCTTCGTCCAGCGGCTCGCCGTTTTCATGCCTGCGACAAATACTTTGAAGTTTTGTCTTCAATGCTTCCTTACGCTCTAACTCAGTCATCTTACATGCCCTCCCTTGAAATCCTTTCAATCTCTTGTGCTATGATATACCTTGACGCTTGTTTCGCCCTCTCTTTTACGTTCTGAGAGACTTTCTTCGCTTTCTCGTCTATTCCTTCAAAGTACTCCGCTATCGCTTCCACAGCCGCAGGAAAACTCTCATATCCGACAGGCGCTCTGTTCAACGACGGATAGTCTCTGTTCTCTATCTCCACTATCACCGCCCCGTTTTCCAAATCCTGTCTGAATCCGATTTCAAACGTCCCGAACGGGTCTCGGCTGATGTCTTTCTCTGCCACCAACTTTCCGTTCTCATACGTCCACCACATTCTTTTGCTACTGAATTTCTCCATGTCGATTCTTTGATACCTCATTTCTCTTTTTTGCTTGACACGTCAAAAATTTCGTTATATAATAGTTTTGTCTTTGAATAACTTTTCCACGGTCGTTTCTAAGACTTCTGCTATTTTTATAGCGGTGTTGACGCCCGGCTCTACTCTATTTGTTTCATAATTTTGATAGAGCCGTACGCCAACTTTTGCTGTGTCTGCTACTTGTTTTTGCGTCAGGTTTAATTCTTCCCTGCGCTTCTTCAAGTTGTTCATTGTACCTCCTGTTATACTCAACACGTCAAATATATCGTGTTTGTATCTTCATTATAGCACGTTATATTTATCGTGTCAAGTGTTTTTTATAAAATATTTTTTGAAATTTTCGAGGGCGTTTATGGAAAACAAAATTGCTGAAAAAAGAAAGGCTTGTCACTTAACTCAATCACAAGTAGCAAAAGCTGTTAACATTGGAGAACGGTTATATCAAAGCTATGAGTATGGAAAAGTAATCCCTTCTGTTTTAGTCGCTATCCAAATTGCAAAAGTCTTGAAAACTACCGTCGAAGAACTTTACCCTGATTGAGGGGTGATTATGGTTTTAGATATTATCGCCATTATAGTTTCTGTTATTGCTCTTGGGGTTTCGGTTTTCTGTACCTTTTGGAACGCTCGACCGCATATCAAATTAAAAACAGACGCTTGCGTTTATTCAAAAACATATAAGCTTCTTGCCGTAGTGGTGAAATATTCTAATTCTTCACCCGTTTCAGGAAGCATAGAACGAGCGAAAGTCGTTATCGGAAATAGAGAATTTGGCAGTATAGAAATAGGTGAAACTTTCAATACCTCTCGTATCTGTTTGGCTAAGACTAACGGAAACGAAATTTCTATCAAAGACAATCAGCTCCGTACTCCAATATCTATCTTGCCATTCCAAAGCGGCATTGGGGTTTTCGTATTCCCTAATATCGATTCCGAATTGCTTCATGGTGAAATCGGGGTCAGTTTCTATTTTTATCGTGTAGGTTCCAAGCGCCCGAAGCGATTGACGAGCCGCGCACTCTGTGGTGACTATATTCCCAACGCAACAAATAATAACTATACTTGAAATTATAATCGCTAAAATTGAAATCATAAGTTATTTGGTTCTCCTTGTTGGGGATGGCTTGAAAAAGTTGGGATCTTATCAAGAAAAAGCCAAATAATGCCAATATCCCTCTTTGTTATCACACGGGACGGGGGATAAATCAATTCCG
The DNA here is from genome assembly GCA_904419075.1 of uncultured Clostridia bacterium. Lineage (GTDB taxonomy): Bacteria > Bacillota > Clostridia > Christensenellales > Borkfalkiaceae > Scatosoma. The sequence goes on along the minus strand of CAJFQM010000006.1, from coordinate 39,431 downwards.
AAAATAGTGCCTTCAAGCTCTATTTTCAGACGACTACCCAAAAATTCAGGGATATATGGAAGCATGTTTTCTGCTTCTTCTTTCCTATCTTTCATCTCATCAGGCGAAAGATTGCAGCAAAACTGTATTCCTAACAGATTTACTCGTAATACTTCAAGTTTTATTTCTTTCATGGCTTTCTACTTCCCACTTCTTTAATTCGTTTTCCAATCGAGTTATTTTCTTCTCCAAGCGCTCTATTCGTTTCAATGAGTGATATGCTATGTATTTGAAATAGCTTAGTTTATATTTCTTCCCTTCTATGTAAATTGGAAGTTTCATTCTCTTTCTCCTTGTAATTAAACACCTTCTTTCTGTGCTTTGTATTTTGCTATTAAATCTAATGCTATCTTTTCAGCTTTTTCATAACCCTCGCTGGTATAAATAGTGACGTAATAAATAATTTTATAAGACCAATGTTTTTCACTGATTTCATTCGTCCCAATTTTTGAAATTTCTCTATCTATGAGCCTAATTTCACTACGAAGATTATCATAAGTAAAATGATATTTGTAGCAAATTTTTTTAGAGAGACTTTTATCTGCTTTTATTTTATCGTCTTCGGTCTCCCAAGGCTCAATATCGCATGCATGTGTCATAGCGTATATTTTTGCTTTCTCCTCACTCTTAAATACAGCTTCTATCCTATAATCGCTATATTCTCCCGAAGTTACTATATAGACTTCCATTCTCTTTCTCTTTCCTTCATGGATTATTTTTTTCAGATTTTAACTTTCGTTCGCGGATAATTTTTTTTTGAAAATCGTCAAGACATGAATAAAATAATCGGTCTATTCTTTCAAGAAGTTTTTTCCCTTTATCATGAGACATCTTATCGATTTCTTTTGAGATTGTTACTTCAAAAAAGCATTTGACTCCGCTTTCTTCTGTTACTTGGATTCTCAACAAATACACATCGTCGATTGCTGTAAGACAGACATTTTCTTTCTTCTCCATTATCGCCCTCCCCATATACTATCCCATTAAACGAAATAATATTATATCTAATTTACTCATAATAAATCCTATACTATTATTGGGATTAATCAATACCCATTTTTCTTTGTTATTCTTTACGAATACACACTTATATAAGTTTAGAATTGGCTGATAAATTATATAATATTTATCGGCTTCATGCACTTCATTTATTAATTTACAAACATATCTAATTTCATCTTCATTCATCTTTATCATTTATATGTTCCTTTCTCCTATTCCTCGCTCAACAGCGAATTGATTACTTTTATTTTTCCAGCAGTATATCAATGAGTTCGTCCGTCGTTATGTCCAACGCTTTTGCTATCGGTTTTAACAGTTTCATATTGGGAAGCATTTCTCCCCGTTCCCAGCGACTGACCGTACACCGCTCCACGCCGACCTTTCGCGCCAACTGCGCACCGTGAATGTCTTTCTCTTTTAATAGCTCACGTAATTTCATATTGCATCTCCTTTTTGTGTTGCGTATTTTGTAATTTTATGGTATAATTTAGAAAATAATTTTTAAGGGGTTTTACTTATGGATTTTCTCGATTTGATTGATTCTAAACTAAAAGGGGCTTCAATCTATAATGTTTATCGCAAAGGTGAATTAATTTTTTCGGTACAAGCGGTCAAAACTGATAATAAAATCACAGTTTACTATTCTAAATATGACTTCAAAAAAGATGATTTGCTGATAGAAGAAAACACAGAATGTCAATACGTAGTAAAAGATATTCAAGTAATTTCTCAATTTCCTATTAATCCCGATATAATTCTTTCAGTTTGTATTCCTACAAATTCGACTCCCGCTCCCTCTATTACAATTGGAAATGTACAAGGAGGGAATGTAGTAATCGGGTCAAATCAAGTGGAAATTAACAATCAAATTTCTCAACTTCCTCCCGAAGAACGAGCTCTTGCCAATGAATTGCTTAATACGTTAAATGAATGTATTCGTACTAAGACACTCCCGAAAAAAACTTTTTCCGATAGATTTGGAGAATTTATTTCTAAATACGGTTCTCTTGTTCCAGCTTTCGGAAGTCTTGCGTTACAGATTTTAACTTTTATCGGCAAGTAACTTATCCTTAAAATTATTGTAATACAAATTAAACATCTCTTGCGTCCGATTCAAAAATGTCTCCTTTTCATACGGGGGCATTTTTTCTATATCTTTTGATATCGTAATTTCTAAAAATCCGATAATATCTGGTGACACAGCATTTTGAGCCCTTATCACAAATACTTCATCCGTATTGTGAATAAACAGTTTATTTTCCTTCTCCATTTTTATCCTCCGTTTGATACGTTTCCTATCTTTTATTATATTATATGATACTATTACTATCTTGTCAAGCATTTTGGATACTTTTTGTTGCTTTTTCAGAAAAAATTTTTTATACTACATTTAGGAGGTACTTTATGAAAAATTTAATATTATTGAGAGAGAGCAAAAAGTTACGGCAAGAAGATGTCGCAAAAATGCTTGGCATATCCCGACAAGCATATTGTACTTATGAAAATGACAGACATCAAGCAGGGTACGACACGCTTATTAAATTAGCCGATTTCTTTGAAGTCAGCATTGATTATCTGCTCGGACGTACTCCGTCGGAGTTTTCTTTGACAGCTTCACATGCACCAGAATATGAGAAAATTATAGAATCTCAATCCCCCGAACGGAAAAAGAAACTGACGGAAATTATTAAGATTTTGGCCGATATGTCAGACACACAGCTTGAAAACACCTTGGGCTTCTTTGGAGCTGCTCAGTCTTATAATAATATCAAAAAAGATAAATCTATTTTTTAATTAATGGTTTTTTAAGAATATTACTTCTTTTTTTTCAGATATGTGTTAAACTTTATTCATATTTCCACTAAGGAGGGAAAATATGGATATTTCTAACACACTAAATTCTATTGTTACTCAAATTTCGGTCAGCGCCGAAGAATTACAGGAACTAATCAATAGTCCCGAACTTCGATTTGCACTGTCCCATACTCCTAAGCTCCTGTTAGCTTTGAAGGCCAAGAGCGTTGCCGTTATGCAGTTCTGTTATGCGTTCCAAGGATTATTGATTATGAAGCAATCCGACGATCAAGACGAGCATAACGCAAAAATGGAGTTATTCAAAAGCTGGCAGAATTTCGGGGAAAAAGAAAAAAGCCCCCAGCTTTTAGCTGAGGGCTCGGAAGGAGACATTGTCAAATTCAACGAAGAGGAGATTAGACAAATGTCAACAAACAAAACATTTTTCAGAGTATTCAAACTTTGCGGATTTACCGCCCATTTGAGAACGCATGCAAGCGGAAAACACACCTATACTTATGAATTACGTTTTCGGCGTAATGGATATGATATTTCTGCAAGCGGAAAAACAAAAGCTGAGGCGAAAGCGCATTTTATCGAAAAAGCCAAAGTCGCCAAACCGAAACAACAAAAAACCAATACTGTGCCGACTACTTTTGAAGGATTCACTCAGTTTTATTTTGAAACCTTCCGAAAAGAAAAAGTGTCCGAAACTACCCTTCAATTAGATACCCAAAAATATCGAAATCATATTCAGCCTATTCTGGGTAGTATACATATCAAATCTATAACTCCCGGACATTGTAAACGAGTGCTCGACAACCTTTTAGACAAAGGACACGAACGGCTTGCTCAAAGTACCTATTCTCTTATGAACGTCATTTTCAAATCGGCTATCGCTCATCATTTGATTTCGATTAATCCTATGGACACTATCCCGGCCATTAATCACGAATATGAACATGGCACCGCTTTGACCTATGACGAAGAAAAAATACTTTTGCTTTTCGTAAAAGGTACGCCTTACGAAATCATGTTTGCCGTTGCTCTATATACGGGATTAAGGCCAAACGAATACAAGACAGCCAAAATTCAAGGGGCTTTCATCGTCGCGGTAAACAGCAAACGAAAAACTAAAAAGGTAGAATACAAAAGGATTCCGATTTCCCCCATACTCCGTCCCTACCTTAAAGGAGTGACGGAGCTTTATTTTTATCGCGTTGAACACATGCGAGATAAAATGAAAGAGGTATTACCGAATCATAAACTCTATGATTTACGTACTACTTTTTATACGAGGTGTCAGGAATGCGGAGTAGCCGAAGTCGCGCGAAAAGAGTTCGTCGGTCATTCCCTTGGAGCTTTGGGCAATACGTATACAGACCTCTCTGATGCATTTCTTTTGAAAGAGGGCGAAAAACTTCGCTATTAAAAGAGACCCGTTATAATACTTCCCCAATTCTTCCCCAATTTGCCTTTATTGAAGCCAATTTCTGCATACAAAAATACAGGATTTCAGCGTTTTATGCACTGAAATCCTGTATAATGGTGGTCTCGTTGGGGCTCGAACCCAAGACCTCATGCATGTGAAGCATGCGCTCTAACCAACTGAGCTACGAGACCGAAATATCTTTCAGATATAACGTTGTCATTATATCATTTTTTCCAAAGGATGTCAATCTTTTCCCGGGGTAATTTTTATCATTTTTTCAAAAAAATCTTAAGCGTTGCATCAATTCATTTGTTTTATTTTCGGAAATATATTATAATAATATTAACTTTTCAGAGAGGATCTTGTCATGGCTCACGATAATCAAACGGAAATATCTTCCCAGGACGAAAACAAACAGAAAAAAAAGCATTCGGACATGCCTATGCCCGATAAAGACGATCTACGTCCAAAAACACTCGTTTTTGACATTTTTATCTGTTTCGCGGCCGCCTTGCTCGTTTCGATCTCCCTTTATTATTTTTCCAATTACAATGACTTCGCGCCCGGAGGAATTACGGGTATCGCTTCCATTCTCGGTTCCTTAACCTCAAAGTATTTCGGGGAAGTAACCTTGAATATGAGTATTTTCATGCTGATACTCAACATTCCCATTTTTGTCCTTGCCGTTATCTTTGTCAGCAGAAAAACAGGCATTATGCTGATTGTTTACCTTGTGTTTCAATCGTTGTTGCTCCTGTTGTTCAAGTCCTTCCATACAAAATACGGCCTTCCCTATTACGGCGCTCTGCCCGACGGCGGTTGTTATGAGGACGGAAACAACCTCGTCTTTGCCTCTATCGGCGTGGGCGTCATTTCCGGGTTCGGATTCTCTCTGATGATCAGGAGATTCGGCGCTTCGGGCGGGACTTATGCGATTTCCGCACTGATTAAACGCTTTCGCCCCGAACAGAATATCGCCTGGTTGGCCTTCGCCATGGACGCCTCCGTCGTGGTTCTGGCGTTTTTCGTTTATCAATCCGGTACCAATTCGGTCATCTCTACCTTGTCCAATATCTTTATCTCCGATCTTGTCGTGGACTTCATGCTCCAAGGCTTAAAAAGCGGTTATAAATTTGAAATCATTACCGAAAAAGCGGAAGAACTGTCCGCGGAACTCATGGAGAAATTGGGGCGCGGCGTCACCACTCTTCACGCAGAAGGCATGTATACTCATCAGGATAAAACACTGCTCATCTGCATCGTGCGCAAACGCCAGGTAGGAGCCTTTCTGAAAATTTTGAAAAAGTATACCTCGACTTTCTCCTATTCCTGTCGGGTGAACGAAGTTTACGGAAAATTCGCAAACGATCCGAAACATTTTCGGGAAAACGGAGTTGTGCCAAAAAAAATAACGGCTGTAACGCAAGAGAAAAAAGAGGAATAAAATTGAATCAAGGCGGGGTTTACAAAAACTCCGCCTTTCTATTTATTTTTATATCATTTTATATCGTCGCCGAATAGGTTCCGTCCGGAAAAACGGAAATCATAATCGTTCCCGAAAGATCGGTGCGATAAATTTCCGCTCCTGCCTCGGACAACCTCTCGCATACCCCGGCGTCCGGATGGCCGTAGGAATTGTTCTCGCCGCAGGAAATAACCGCTGTTTCCAAGCCCAAATATCGAACAAATTCTTCGCCGGTGCCCGTTGCACTTCCGTGATGCGAAACCTTTAATATCTCCGTACTGTCGAGCGCCACGCCATAATCCTCAAAAAAATTCAATTCGGCGTCCCGAATCAAAGTCTCATCGATTCGAGAAGTGGCGTCACCGCAGAACAGCGCACTCGTTCCGAAATAGTCCAGCCATACCACCGCGGAGGTATCGTTGAGGTCGTTTTCCGTATAATCCCCGCCGTTTACCTTATCATAAGGGCTGCCGCCCGGATTTCCCGCACGGTACGGGGAGAGGAAAACCAACGAATACGGATATTCTCCCTCAGAAAAAATTCCGAGATACCGCTCGGAATATATTATCCGTGCATCGCTTTCCGCTACCGAGGCGTAAAATTCCGCATATTCCCGATTGATATTGATATCTTTGATTTCGGGAAGATAAACCGTCTTTACTTCCTTTATCTCCATGATTTCAGAAAGTCCGCCGCAATGATCGGAATCGGAATGTGTGAGCAAAAGAAAATCCAAAGCGTCGATCTTCAAGGCGTTCATATATCGCAGAATTGTTTTGGTATGTTCCGCTTTCCCGTCTCCGCCGTCTATCATCATCGTCCTGCCGTCGGGAAATTCTACGAGCGTGCAATCGCCCTGTCCCACGTCGAGAAAATGAATGCGAAGTTCTCCCTCTTTCCGTTTCGGAACGTCGGGGAGCCCTACGTAATATTTCCACGTCGATGCGGGATAAAAAGCCGAAAAAATACACAGCCCCGCCGCGACAAAAAGCACGACGGCGAGAATGATTGCCTTTATTTTTCTGCCCTTTGCGGCAGCTTTTTCTTTCGCTTGCCTGTAATTCATTTTTCCCGGAGCATAATCGGTTTCGGCTGTTCGCGGATTCCGTGACAAATCTTTTGCATCCGTTCTTCGACCGCAAATAAATCGTCCGCGCACGCTTTGAGTTCTTCCCGATAAGACTCTACCAAATCCGCATTGACTTTATAGGAAACCTCATGTTCCAAACTCGCCCACATATTCATGGAAATCGTCCTGAGCTGAATTTCCACGGGTACCCCCATTTGCAACGTGGACAAAGAAACTGGAATTTCCACGATGAGATGCAGGCTTCTGTAACCGTTGGGTTTCGGGGTCTTTATATAATCCTTCTCATTCAAGAGACGGATTCCGTTCTGATTGAGAAATACGCGGGCTATTTTATAAATATCTTCAATATAGCCGCAGACTACCCGCACGCCCGCAATGTCCGTGAGTTTCGTCAAATTCTGCGGGATTTGTTCGTATCCGCGACGATGAAGTTTTTCATAAGCGCTCTCTACCGTTTTCAAGCGGCTTTCGATGTTATGTATGGGGTCATGCCCCTGAATCATGCTGAATTCGTCATCGAGAATTTCAAACTTCGCACATGCCGTTTTCAAAGCGCCCGAGTAAAGAGGTTTCAAACGCATATATTCTCGGATAAACGCCGCATCGGGGCCTTCCCCTGCCGCAAACGCAACGTTACCGTAAAAATCTTTTTTGAGAGTCATTCCTACTGTCCTCCACCCTGTTTATTATACCACGAATCTATACAAAAATCAATACCGGTTACACTTTTTCATCAAGTATTCACGAAATTTTACGATTTCCTTTTCGATCCCTTTCATTTCCCCTGCCGAACAAGCCTGAGGAGTTCCTTCGCCGCGGCAGACAACGGATAATGCGGGTTATAGACTACGGAAACGATTCGCTCGGGAATTTCCTCTTTCAAATGAATTTTGACGATTTCGCCCGCTTTCAGCGCGGGCAGCGCCAATTCTTCGGGAACGAATCCGACGCCCAGATTTCGACGGATAAAGGGAATCACCAAATCGGAAGTATTCAGTTCGATGTCGGGACGAAATTCCAATCCCTCTTTCGCATATACCGCCTGATAAAAAATATACGCGGAAGAGGCGCTGCGGCTGAGTGAAATGAGCGGATATTTCTTCAAGTCTCTGAGTCGATAACTGCCGCGGGTCAGTTCGATATAGTTGGCGTTGCCGACGAGAATGTCCCGAAAAGGATGAAGCTCCACTTGTTTGAGCGGAGACGGTGCCTCGGCGGGAGAAGCGACAAACGCAAAATCCGAACGGCCGCTGACGACGTTTTCTATCGCCTGCGTCGTGGAAACGTTGATAATCTTTAACCTGATTTGCGGGTGACGGTCGTGAAACAATCCCAATTTTTCCAAAAGGAAACAGTGCAGGGACGTCTCGGTGACGCTGACATATACGGAACCGCCCTGCAAAGAAGTTTCCCCGCCCAGCTTTTCCTCTCCTTTCAGTATTTTTTCGTATGCGGGCGCGATATAAGAATAAAGAAGTTCCCCCTCCGTCGTCAAAGTCACGCCTCTCTTGCCGCGGACAAAGAGACGACAACCCAAATCGCTTTCGAGATTTTTTATCGTTCTCGTCACCGTGGGCTGGCTGGTCAGAAGAACGTCCGCCGCCCTCGTAAAGTTACGATATTTCGCTACATAATAAAATATGCGGTAATAGTCCAAACTTGTAAGCATAAGGGTTTTGCCCTCCCGTTGTTTCCTCTCCTTACAGTATATCCTTAAAACAGACGTCCGTCAAGTCTTTATTATACGTTTTTATAATTATAATCATAAATTTTTGATATGATATATATACCTTCAATCCGTTTTACAAAATGCGAAAAATGGGGTATAATAACGGACACGCGGGGAAATGAGAGACTTTGTCGATTTCTGACAAAATTTTTTCCGAGGTCATATATAAATCATGGAATCAGACTCACCCGAAAAAAAGAAATCCGACCCGTTTGAATTGTTGCCCGTCGTTCTCGTTCTGGGCTTTGCGGGCGGTTTTTTCGACGCGTACACTTATGTGGCCCGCGGGGGCGTGTTCTGTAACGCTCAAACGGGAAATCTCATTCTCATGACGTTGGGAATCTGCGGCGGCGAAGGCATAAAAGCGCTCAGGTATCTCATTCCGGTAGCCTTTTTCGTCTTGGCCAATATCGTGGGCGACCTCACCTACCGGGCAGCAAAAAAGCGTGCCGAAAAGAAAGGGATCGGCTTACAGGAAGGACGATTTCTCTATCAATGCGCCATTCTGGCGACCGAAACCGTCATTCTAACCGTGGTGGGATTTATCCCCGTCTCCTTTCCGACGTTGCTTCCGAACGCTTTGATTTCCTCCGTGGCGGCTCTGCAATATCATGCTTTCCGCGATATGAACGGCGTGGCGCTCTCCACGGTATTCTGCACCAACAATTTGCGGCTTCTGAGCGGAAATCTCTTTTCCGCCGCAGCCGACAAAGATAAACTTTCGCTGAAAAAAGCGGGATATTATACCCTGCTCATCGTCCTCTTTATCTCGGGCGTCACTGCGGGATATTTCCTCACCGTTTGGGCGAAACAATATGCGATTCTGTCCGTTTCTCTGCTCTTTATGTTTCTCGGTTTGGGAATTGTCCTCGGACGGCGGAAAAAGAACTCTTCGGACGGAACGGAAAAGGAGGTTTTATGAACTTATCTTCGCTTTTGGCGGGAGATATCGGCGACATCATGAAGGAAGAACTGCTTCCCGAAAATGTTCCCCTCTTCGGAAATCTGTTCGGCGAACATCTCATGGTAAATCCGAGTTTCCGCACGGCCTTTTTCCTCACTCTCGTGGTGCTCGCATTCGGACTGATTTTCCGATTTATCATCTTCCCGAGATTCAAAAAGGTTCCCGGAACGTTTCAGGCACTGCTCGAAAAAGCCTGCGAAATGGTGGAGGGCATCGCCAAAGACAACAGTCCGCACAGTTATACCTTTATTGCGACTTTCTCTTTCGGATGCTGGGTCTACATCGGTCTGGGCACCCTCTGCGAGATTTTGGGGATACGGGCCATTCTCGTCGATCTCAACGCCTGCATCGCGCTCGCCGTTACGTCTTATTCCATCATGCTTTTCGGCGGCATCAAATTCAATAAGCTCCGCGGCGCGGGAAGCGTCCTCAAAGACATTTCTCTGCTCCTTTCCATGAGCTTCCGATTATTCGGAAGTATGATCGGCGGACTTTTGATTACCGCGCTCGTGTATCACTACATCGCCCTTTCCATCGGCGTTCCCGTAATCGTCGGCGTACTGTTCACCCTGTTCCATGCGGTGATTCAGTCCTATGTCTATACGCTCCTGACCGCAATGTTCTACGGCGAAGCGACGGAACCGAGGGAATTGGACGGGTCTGCTTTGAAAACCAAAAAGAAACGGGGACGTAACAAAAAGGCCTCCCCCGAAGTAAAAGAAGCCTGATCGCAAAAAAGAGGCGAAAACTTCCGCCTCTCAAAAACAAAATAAATAAAAGAATACTTAATACAAGGAGAAGATACTTATGAATACTTTGGCATTATTGGCTATGACGGATACGGGCGCGAAAGCGATTGCAGCTGCTATCGCCATTCTCGTCGCGGGCGCTGCCGCAATCGGCATGGGCATCGCGGTCGCCAAGGCCCTCGAAGGCATCGCGCGTCAGCCGGAATCGGAAAAGAAAATTTCCAAAACCCTCATTCTCGGTCTCGTGTTCCTCGAAACATGTATCATTTACGCGCTGGTCGTCGCCATTCTCGTCATTTTCGTTCTCGGATAAGCGAGGCAGGCTATGACTGAAAGTTTACTTGCTTCTATTCTCGGGTTGGATTTGACGGACTTTCTCCTTCATCTCCTCAACTTTCTCATATTGGTCGGCGGCATAGGTTTGCTCGTTTACAAACCTGTCATTCGCTTCGTACATGCCCGTCGGGAAGAAGTGGAAAAACAGGAAAACGAACACAACGCAAAAATGCAGGAAGCCGAATCCACCAAAGCTAAATATACCGCTCTCATCGGTACGGCGGAGCAGGAAATCGCCGAGAAAAAGAAAGAAATGGAAAAACAGACCGCCGTCGCCGCGGAAAAGACATTGACGGAAGCCCGCGTCCGTGCCGAAAAAATCGTGAAAGAGGCAGAGGACGAGGCGAAAAACGAAAAGACGAAGGCAATGTCCTCTATGAAGGGCGAGGTCGCGGAAGTCGCCGTGCTCATCGCTTCCGAAATTCTCAAAAAAGAGATTTCCAAAGAAGAAAACGACCAACTTATCGACAATTGTCTGAAAGAATGGGAGAACGACGATGACTAAATTTACCATACTGACTCCGAAACCCGTCACGCCTTCGGAAAAACAGAAGCTCGATTCTTTTTTCGCCGAACGTTACGGGACGGGAGCCGTCATCGAATACGGTACGGACAAAAATTTACAGGAAAATTTGGTCGTTTCCGACGGCAAAAACGAGAGTGCATTCACAAAGATCACCATCGTTTCTTCCGTCGAATTGACCGCCGCGCAAAAACAGCGGATAGAAGAGACTTTCCGTAAAAAGTACGGTCACGGAATCCTCGCGGAATACCTCATCGACGATTCCCTGATTGGCGGTCTTCTCGTATTCGACGGAAAAACCGTATATGATTCGCACGCCGAACGGGAGAAAAATCCCAAACACGGACACAGGACGGTCTATGACGGTTCGGTAAAAACCAAACTGGAAAGTATAAAGGAAAGGCTTATCCATGGACACGATTAATCTTTGCGGCAATATCGCCGAAGAACTGAAAAAACAAGTATGGGCGTTCGATTTTTCGAGCCGTGTATCCGACGCGGGACGAATCGTGGCCTGCGGAGACGGCGTGCTCACCATAGAAGGTCTGCCGCACGTCAAAAACGGAGAACTCCTCTCCGTCGGTCAGGATAAATATGCGCTCGTCATGAATCTCGAAGAAGGAAAGGTCGGCGCGATTCTTCTGACCGATTCCTATGAGCTGGGCGAGGGCGATATCGTCTATTCGACGGGGAAAATCGTAGGCGTGCCTGTAGGAGACGCACTCCTCGGGCGGGTCGTCAATCCTTTGGGACTTCCCCTCGACGGCGGTAAGCCCATCGTCACTTCAAAGACTCGTTCGGTAGAAGCTCCCGCCCCCGCCATTTTCGACCGCGCAAACGTCAACGAACCCCTTCAAACGGGTATAAAAGCAATCGACAGCATGATCCCCATCGGAAAAGGACAGCGCGAACTCATTATCGGAGACAGGCAGACGGGAAAAACAGCCATCGCCGTCGATACCATCATCAATCAGAAGGGAAAAGACGTTATCTGCGTTTATGTCGCCATAGGACAGAAGACTTCTTCCGTCAACAGTGTTTTGCAGACGCTCAAAAATCATGACGCGCTCGATTATACCGTCGTCGTCTGTTCGACCGCGAGCGAATCGGCCCCCCTCCAATACATCGCCCCCTATACGGGAACCGCGATTGCCGAAGAATTTATGCACAACGGAAAGGACGTTTTGATCGTTTATGACGATTTATCCAAGCATGCCGTGGCTTATCGGACCATTTCCCTGCTCTTGAAGCGTCCTTCGGGCCGCGAGGCTTATCCCGGAGACGTATTCTATATTCATTCTCGGCTTCTTGAACGGAGCGCGAAACTCTCTGAAAAATTGGGAGGCGGATCTCTGACTGCCCTGCCGATCATCGAAACCCTGGCGGGAGACATCTCCGCCTATATCCCTACGAACGTCATTTCCATTACGGACGGACAGATTTATCTCGAAAGCGAGCTGTTCCGTTCGGGCGTGCGTCCCGCCGTAAACGTCGGACTTTCCGTCTCCCGTGTAGGCGGCGCCGCACAATGCAAAGCGATGAAAAAGGTGAGCGGAAAGGTTCGTCTCGACCTCGCGCACTACCGCGAAATGGCGCAATTCAGTCAATTCGGCGCGGAATTGGACAATTCGACCAAATCCATTCTCGGAAAAGGTGCGCGCCTGACGGAAATTCTCAAACAGAAACAAGCCTCTCCCGCCGCCATGAGCCATACGGTCATCGCACTTACGGTTATGATGAACGATTTATTTTCGGACATCGCGGTACGCGACGTTAACGCGGCCATGGACGGATTCATCGATTATCTGAATGCCAATCACCCCGATCTTCCCGCGCGTATCGAGGAGACGGAGCAGCTTTCGGACGAAGACGAGGCGCTCATCAAGGAGTATCTCGTTTCTTATAAAGCGAATATAAGCCGCATTTCAGAAGAAATAAAGACCATGCAAGACAAGGTGAACGCATGAACAACACGCATGAGCTGAAACGGCATATTTCGGGCGTGGAGGATACAATCAAGATTACACGGGCAATGCAGATGATTGCCACGTCGAAGCTCTACCGCGCCCGCGAAAAATGCGAAAACAGCTATCGTTACTTAAAAGAGTTGAGAAATATTCTGTCCGCCGCCGCGGCGCACGAATCCGTACGGGAACACCCTTTCCTCCGCGAACACAAAAGCGGAAAAACCGCCCTCTTCGTCGTTGCGGGCGACAAGGGATTATGCGGTGATTTCAACCATCGTATTTTAGACTTTGCGGACAAATTTGCGGCGGAGCATGAAGTCTCGAAAATTTTCGCGCTCGGACAGGAAACGCGGGAGCATTACGAGAAAAAGGGCTTCCCTTTGAGCAACTTCTACATTCACATGGCCTCGGAGCCGCATGCTTTCGACGCGATTTCCGTCGCAAACGATATCGTGAATATGTTCCGCAGCGGAGAGTATAAGGAAGTTTATATCGTCTATACGCGCACGCCGTCCCCTTCTACGCAGGAACCGACGGCAAAAAGACTGATTCCCATTCCCCTGCCCGAACACGAAATTTCGACGGTATGTCCAGTATTGGAACCCAACACGCGGGCGGCACTGGACAATTTTCTTTCCCAATACCTGATGGCGGAAATTTACAGTGCTTTGGCGGACAGCGCGATGGCAATTCATTTCAAGCGCATGACTTCGATGCGGCAATCGACGGAAAACGGCGAGGAGCTCTTGGCCGAGCTTACGGCGCAATACAATCACGAAAGGCAGGAAAGCATTACGAACGAGCTCATAGATGCGAGCGCGTCGGCTTTCCGAAACTGACAGCGGAGGCGTATTCTTATGAATAAAACACATACGGGAAAAGTGGTGCAGATTATCGGCTCAGTCGTAGACGTAAAATTCGACAATCATCTCCCCAATCAAAACGAGCTTCTGCTCGTCCTTGACGGCGACAGAACGGTAGACCTCGAAGTGCTGGCGCATCTTCCCGACGGCATCTGCCGCTGTATCGCCCTCGAAGCGACAGACGGACTTTCCCGCGGTTTAGAGGTAAAATCTACGGGGTCCAGCATTACCGTACCCGTGGGAGAACAGGTAACGGGACGGGTGCTCAATGCGCTCGGTAAGCCCGTGGACGACAAGGGGCCCTTGGACGGACCCGTTTCCTCCATTTACCGCAAAGCCCCCTCTCTCACGGAACAGAGCCCCGTCACTGAAATTTTTGAAACGGGAATCAAGGTCATCGACCTTCTCACTCCCTATGCAAAGGGAGGTAAAATCGGGTTGTTCGGAGGCGCGGGCGTCGGCAAAACCGTTTTAATTCAGGAATTGATTTCGGGAATCGCGACGCATCACAACGGGCGTTCGGTATTTATCGGCGTCGGGGAACGCAGCCGCGAAGGCTTTGAAATGGCGGAAGAAATGACCGCCTCGGGCGTCTTGAAAAACACCGCTCTGGTATTCGGACAAATGAACGAATCCCCCGGCGCCAGAATGAGAGCCGCTTTCACGGGGCTTACCATGGCGGAACACTTCCGCGACGTGCAAAACCAGGACGTTTTGCTCTTTATCGATAACATCTTCCGCTATGTGCAGGCAGGTTCGGAAGTATCCGCTCTGCTCGGAAGAATGCCCTCCGCCGTCGGTTATCAGCCGACTTTGGCGGGAGAGCTCGGACAGCTGGAAGAGCGCATTACCTCCACCAAGCACGGTTCCATTACCTCCATACAGGCGATTTACGTGCCTGCGGACGATTTGACCGACCCTGCCCCCGCGACGATTTTCAGCCATCTCGATGCCACCACCGTCCTTTCCAGAAAGGTCGTGGAGGAGGGCATCTACCCCGCGGTAGACCCGTTGGAATCCACCAGCCGTATCTTGGAACCCTCCATCGTGGGAGAAAAGCATTACGCCACCGCAAAACGAGTAATCGAAACCTTACAGCGGTATAAGGAATTGCAGGATATCATCGCCATTTTGGGCATGGACGAACTCAACGCGGACGATAAACTCCTCGTCTACCGCGCGAGAAAGTTGCAGAGATTTTTCTCCCAGCCTTTTGCGGTCGCCAGCGTCTATACGGGAATTCCTGGGAAATATGTTCCCCTTTCGACTACCATAGACGATTGCAACGCCATTCTCGACGGAAAGTGCGACGATATTCCCGAAAGTGAATTTTACTTTATCGGCGGGCTCGCCGACATCGCGGGGTATCAGGCATGAGCGGCGAAACAAAAAAGAGCTTCCGTCTGCAAATGCTCCGCCCTGACAAGCAATTTTATGAAGGGGATGTCGTATCCCTGACCGTGTCGGAGCCCGACGGAAAAATTACGCTCTTACCCGGACATATGCCCATGTTTATCAATATCACGACGAGCATGGCTACATTGACGGAGGCAGAAGGAGAAACAAAAACCTTCGCGACGGGAGAAGGAATGTTGGCCGTCTATTCGGACAGAATCGTTTTGCAGAGCGACTTCCTCGCATGGGAAGAAAAATTGGATGAGGCGATCAAACGCCGCGAAACGGCGATGGCACAGGAAAAGGAACGCCGCCGTCAGAGTTTCCTCGAATATCGGCTCAACAAAATCGAAATGGCAAAAACGTTTATCAACCTCGAAAAACATTCCGATTAAATTCGCTTGCGAACAAAAGGACTTTGAATAATCAAAGTCCTTTTTATTATTATAACGTCGAAAATAAATTTATATTTACGGATATATTTTATTGTTTTCCGTCTGAAATGCTGGCATTAAAAATTTTTACGTGATATAATAAAACACGGCATAAACGAAAAAGCATCAAAGATGCTTTCCGTCCGTGCCGACGATAAACATATCCTTCGGAGATATAAAAATGTATTCCCTATTGCTGGCCCTCATTTATATCGCCTTTATCAGTCTCGGACTGCCCGATTCTTTGCTCGGTTCGGGCTGGCCCGTCATACATACCGATCTGGACGTTCCCATATCCTTTATGGGAATCATTTCCATGACCATATCGGGCGGAACCATCGTATCCAGCCTTCTGTCCGATAAACTGACGGGAAAGCTCGGTACCCGTATCGTGACTGTGATAAGCGTATTCCTTACGGCTTTCGCACTGTTCGGTTTTTCCTTTTCCACTCAGTTCTGGATGCTCATCGTTTTTGCGGTTCCCTACGGGCTCGGCGCAGGGGCTATCGACGCAGCCTTAAATAATTACATCGCTCTCCACTATTCGTCCAAACACATGAGCTGGCTGCATTGCTTCTGGGGCGTGGGAACCATCGTCAGTCCGTTCGTCATGAGCTATGCTCTTACAAATTCGAACTGGAATAACGGATATCGTATCGTCGGGTTTATACAGCTCGCCATAGCGATACTGCTGCTCGTCACTCTGCCCGTCTGGAAAGTCCATAATCAGTCCTCAGAGAAAAAACAACAGAGTATCGGCCTTATCGGCGCGCTGAAAATTAAGGGCGTTCCATTCCTCCTGATCGGATTTTTCGCGTATTGCGCCGCGGAAGCTACGGCGATGTCCTGGGCAAGCACTTATTTTACCGAGGTGAAAGGCATATCGACCGAAAAAGCCGCACAATTTGCCGCACTGTTCTACATAGGGATTACCGTCGGAAGATTTCTGAGCGGCTTTGTCACGGATAAGCTGGGCGATAAAAAAATGATCATTATCGGCACCTGTATTTTATCCTGCGGGATAATCGCTCTGATGATTCCCGTCAGCTATCCGCTCGTTTCGATTATCGGCTTTGTCGTTATCGGTTTCGGCTGTGCGCCCATATATCCTTCCATCATCCATTCCACTCCGAACAACTTCGGAGCAGAAAATTCGGGCGCCATCATAGGGATTCAAATGGCCAGCGCCTATGTCGGTTCTACCTTTATTCCCCCGTTATTCGGACTTCTCGGAAATCATATCGGTTTCAAAATACTTCCCGTATACCTCATTGTTTTTGTGGCGCTCATGATCACCATGTTGGAGCTGACCTTCAAAGTTACCGCAAAAAAGAAGGTCTGACGAGAAAGGGCATAGTAAAATTACTATGCCCTTTCTTGTCTCTTTGAGAGAATTTATTTCCTCTGTTCTTCCTCTTCCTGCCGCACGGTTTCCAAGGCGCGACCTATGACATGGTGCATGTCGTAATATTTATAGGTTCCCAGCCTTCCGCCAAAAATTACGCTCGCCTCCTTTCGGGCAAGATCCGCATATTTCGCGTACAGAGCCTCGTTTTTTTCGTCGTTGACGGGATAATAAGGCTCGTCGCCCGATTTCCAAGCGGAGGGATACTCGCGGGAAATCACCGTCTTTTCCTGTCTGCCGAACTCGAAATGCTTATGCTCGATTATGCGGGTGAAAGGAACTTCCGACGACGTATAATTCACGACTGCATTCCCCTGAAAGTTGGCCGTATCCAAAACCTCCGTCTCAAAACGAAGCGTGCGGTATTCCAAAGGTCCGTAGCGATAATCGAAAAATCTGTCCACGGGGCCCGTATAGATAATTTTTCGGGCACAGCTCAGATAATTCGCCCTGTCGTCGAAAAAGTCCGCGTTACAGCGAACTTCCGTGCCTTCCAGCATCTTTTCGATAATTTTCGTATAACCGCCGACGGGGATTCCCTGATAGCGGTCGTTGAAATAATTGTTATCGAAGGTAAAACGCACGGGCAGCCGACGGATAATAAACGGCGGCAATTGAGAGCAGCTCTTCCCCCATTGTTTCTCGGTGTATTCCTTGATCAGCTTTTTGTAAATCGTCCGCCCGACGAGGTTCAAAGCCTGTTCTTCAAGGTTGTTCGGCTCTTTGGAAAAAGAGTTCTTCCGTTCCGACTCGATGCGCGCTTCCGCCTCCGCGGGCGTAAAAATGTCCGGCCAAAGTTTTACGAACGTATTCATGTTAAAGGGAAGATTATAACATTCGTCTTTATATCGGGCAATTGGTTGATTGACGAAATTGTTAAATTCCGCGAAACGGTTGATATATTCCCATATCTCCTTATCCGAAGTATGAAAGATATGCGCGCCGTATTTATGTACCTGAATCCCTTCGATTGTTTCCGTATAGACGTTTCCGCCGATATGCCGGCGGCGTTCTATGACAAGGCACTTTTTTCCTCTTTTTTTCAGCTCGCAGGCGCACACGGCCCCGAAAAGCCCGCTCCCGACAATCAAATAATCATACATATTCCTTTCTCCTTTTATCCCTCCCGCACGGAAAAGGGATAATGTCGCATATTCCCCGCATAATAACGGGTTATAAACTCTTTATCCCTATAAGAAAACTTTTCTCTATTATATCAGAAAACCGCTCTGTTTTGCAATCAAAAATTTTCTTTTCAAAGAAAAAACCGCCGCAATCCCTTTCGGAAATTCGACGCTTTTTCATAAAAGTCTCTTCGGATACGCAATAACAATTTTTCGGGAAGATGCATATAATGGGAATAAAAATCTGAGAAAACGTTCATACTCGGTAAATAAACGACAAAAGGAGGAGTTTTAGCATGTTTTGGATAGGATTTGTCGTCGGCCTCGTCGTGGGCGGAAATATGGGCGTTATCTGTATGGCACTTTTTAAGGGACGGAAAAATTAATCGCAATACTTTTTGACAACCGCCTTCATTTCTTCAAAATGCTCTATCATATCCTTGGCAAGCGCGAGCTGACAACGACTGCGCACGAGATTGTGCTCAGGATAGTCCGTATGGAAATATTTATCTCCGTCGAGATAATCGGTGAGAAATCTCATTCCGCACTCTATCGTCATTGTCAGCGCGCCCAAAGCCATCGTATCCTTCTCGTTTTCGGTGAGTTCGCCTTTCACTTTGCCGAGGAACCCTTTTACAAACGCCTCGTACTTCTTCATGTCGAGCGCGACTTTTTTTATGTCCTTTTCGTCCTCCTCCGCTGTATTCGCCGTGGCTCGAATCGCGTCTCCGAAATCGAACCCCACTAGTCCCGGCATGACCGTATCCAAATCGATGACGGAAAGATGCTCGAAACTGTCTTTATCGAAAAGCACGTTACTGCATTTTGTATCGTTATGCGTCACTCGGAGCGGAAGCTCGCCGCGGCGCTGCATTTTATACATTTCCGTCGCCCGCGCTTCGAGGCCGAGATACTCCTCTATCTCCCTCAAAGCGTTTTCTTTTCGGCCGCTGAGGTTATTTTCAATCGCTTCGCGGAAAGTGTCGTACCGCATGACCGTATTATGAAAATGCGGAATGGCGATATGCAGTTTTTCCACGGGGTAATCGGCAAGGTGCAGCTGGAATTCCCCGAACGCCTTTCCCGACTCCTCTATCACTTTCAGATTATCCGTCAGAAGGAAGGACGCGGAATCGTCGATAAACCTGCAACAGCGCCAGAAGCCTCCGTCCTCTTCCCATGTATAGTATTTCCCCTCCGCGGTCTTCTGGTAATGCAGTACTCCCCTTTTTGCGCTGACGCCCGTCCGTTTGATTTTCGCACGGACGTATTCGGTGACGGAAGTAATATTTTCCATTACCCGAACGGGATCTTTGAACACATAGGTGTTTACCCTCTGCAAAATATAGTCCTTGATTGCCCCGTCACGATAGAAATACACTTTATAGGTCGTATTGATATGTCCGAGCGTCAGAATTTCACACGAGCGGTATTCTCCGCGAATCTGAAAAATACGACATATTTCTTCAATGTGCTTTTCGTCTGTTTCTGTCATGATTTCCTATCTCCCCTTTACGGTTGATTTTCCCCGCTTTAATATTCGTATGCGGTACAACCGCAAAGCATTACGGTTTTAATCATTGGATACCCGATTATCGATTTTATAAGTCGGAACGAGTTTTGCCACCAGCTCTTTCATGTTGCCCGTTTCATCGTAGGCTTCCCCGTACAGCTTGTCCAAAGTATTCCATAAAAATTCTTCGTCCAACTGAATCGGGCGGGCAATATTGATGAGTCCGTTCGCAGTCTTTTGCAGTCCCTCTTCTTTCATGAGCCGTTCTTCGTACAATTTTTCTCCCGGACGCAATCCCGTGCATACGATATTGATATCGACATTGGGTTCGAGTCCCGAAAGTTTGATAAGGTTATACGCGAGGTCATATATTCTGACCGGTTCTCCCATATCCAAAACAAAGATCTGCCCCCCCTTCGCATAGGCGCCCGCCTGCAAGACGAGCGACACCGCTTCGGGAATGGTCATGAAATATCTGATAATATCCTTATGCGTAACCGTCACGGGGCCACCTTCCGCTATCTGTTTTTTGAAAAGCGGAATGACCGAACCGTTGGAGCCCAGCACGTTTCCGAACCGCACCGCCACGAATTTCGTATTCTTGCTGTGGCGGCCGATTGTCTGAATAATCATTTCGCAGATACGCTTGGTCGCCCCCATGATATTCGTCGGATTCACCGCCTTATCGGTGGAAATCTGAACGAACGTCTCCGTGCCGAATTCGTCCGCACAGCGAGCGACGTTCAAAGTTCCGAACACGTTATTTTTTACGGCTTCGTTGGGGCTGGTTTCCATCAAGGGGACATGTTTATGCGCCGCCGCGTGAAACACGATTTGCGGGCGGTATCTTTCAAACAAATCCCGCACCTTTCCCTGATCCCGCACGCTGCCGATTAAAGTCAACAAATTCAAAGAAGGGTCTTTTCGTTTCAATTCCTGTTCGATATCGTAGGCATTGTTTTCATAAATATCGAAAATAATCAGCTTTTCGGGACGATGCGTCGCTATCTGGCGGCAGAGCTCGCTACCGATGGAACCGCCGCCCCCCGTCACGAGCACGACCTTATTTTCGATATATCCCATGATTTCGTCGAGGTTGACGCTTACCTGCTCCCGACCGAGCAAATCCTGAATATCGACTTTGCGAAGTTTGGACACGGTCACCTGACCGTCCGCGAGCTGATAAATTCCCGGCAGAACTTTGACGGGGCAGCCTAAATCCCGACAGCGGGCGATAATCTCGCTCTGCGTCTTTTTCTTGACGGCGGGCATGGTGACAAAAATTTCTTCCACATGATATTCCTTGACCAACCGCGGAAGCTCAAAGGTATTTCCCGCGATTTTTACGCCGCTGACCGATTTTCCGATTTTGAAAGGGTCATCGTCCGCGATACATACGGGTTTATAGGAAATTTTATCAGAAGTGAGCAGTTCCTTGATAAGGGCGGATCCCGCAGCGCCTCCGCCCACGATCATGACGCGTTTCCGATTGACTTTTGCCCGTGAAAGGTAATATCTGACGACGATGAGGATTCTTTTGAAAAATCTCGTCATAACGGAAAAATAAAAGAGGAATATACTGTATACAAGGGCCGTACTTATACCTACATATTCCCTCCCGGTAAGGACGGCAAAAATGACGTTTGCCGAAGCGACGCCGACGATCGCAAGCGTTTGTTTCAGCGCGTCGATAATCCCGACCGTAGAAAACACGATTCCGTACATACCGAACAGCCCGAAAAACAGCAACGTACACGCGATATTTCCGAGGCCCCACCACACGAGCCAAAGGGAAAAACTTTTATCCCCGACCGTCATCAGATAGGCAAACAGCATTGCGAGCAGGACGGACACAATGTCCGCCAATATCAGAAACGCTATATGCCATGCTTTTGTTTTTGTACCTTTCATAGTTTCACTCCCGATATATCCGGCGAAATTTTCCGCTCTATATCCCTTTTCCGACGTTATTCCACCGTGACGCTCTTGGCGAGATTTCTCGGTTTATCCACGTCCAATCCCTTCGCCACGCTGACGTAATATCCCATCAATTGCAAGGGAATGACCGCCAGACTCGCCGTAAACAGCGAATCCGTGCGCGGAATATATGTAGTAAAGTCCGCCGTGTCCTCAACATTATAATTTCCGTAGGCCGTCAGTCCCATCAAATAAGCCCCCCGGCTCTTGACCTCCGCCATATTGCCGATCATCTTTTCATACAATTCCTGTTGCGTAAGTACGCTGACGACCAGCGTCCCGTCCTCAATCAGGCTGATTGTGCCGTGTTTGAGTTCTCCCGCCGCGTATGCCTCCGAATGGATATAGCTGATTTCCTTCATTTTGAGGCTGCCTTCCATGCTGACGGCATAATCGATTCCGCGGCCGATAAAGAAAATGTCCTTTGCGTTTGCGAACTTCGCGGCAAACCATTGAATTCGTTCTTTATCCTCCAATACCCGTTTCATTTTATCGGGCAAAGCCAGCAGGTCTTTGACGAGCGAGGAATATCTCTTCTCGTCTATCTGCCCGCGAACCTTTGCGAACTGCACCGCCAAAAGGTAACCCGCGATGAGCTGCGTCGAATAGGCTTTCGTCGTCGCGACCGCGATTTCGGGCCCCGCGAGCGTATAGAACACGTCGTCCGCTTCCCGCGCGATGGAAGAGCCCACTACGTTGACGATCGCCAAGGTCTTTATTCCCCGCCCCTTCGCTTCCCGCAACGCCGCGAGGCTGTCCGCCGTCTCGCCCGACTGACTGATGATAATCACCAGGCCGTCTTTTTCGAGGAGCGGCTTACGGTAACGAAATTCCGACGCGAGGTCTACCCGAACGGGAATTTTCGCGAGGCTCTCGATGACGTATTGCGCCACCATGCCCGCATGATAGGCGGAACCGCAGGCGACGATATAAATATGCCCGACGGATTGAATCCGCTCCTTCGAAAGTCCGCATTCGGAAAGATCGATTGTGCCGTTTTTGATTACGGAACTCAGAGTATCCTGTACGGCCTTGGGCTGTTCGTGGATCTCCTTCATCATGAAATGTTCAAAGCCCGCTTTCTCCGCGGCCTTTGCGTCCCACTTGATTTCCGTAATCTCTTTGGCGATTTCTTCCCGATCGATATTGAAGAATGAGACCTTCCCTTTTTCCAATTTGGCGATTTCCAGATTCCCGATGTAATAGACGTTTCTCGTATAATTGAGAATCGCCGGAACATCGGACGCGAGAAAAGTTTCGCCTTTTTCCGCGCCGATGATCATGGGACTGTCCTTTCTTGCGACATAGAGTTCTTCGGGATAATCCTTATACATGACCGCCAGCGCGTACGAGCCGCGCACGCGCATCATACACCTTGCCAGCGCGTCTATCGGCCCGTCGCCGTATTTTTTATAATAATAATCGACGAGTTTCGCAAGAACCTCGGTATCCGTCTGAGAGTAAAACACATAGCCGCTCTTTGACAGTTTTTCTTTGAGTTCCTGATAATTCTCGATGATTCCGTTATGCACGACGATGACGTTTTTATCGTCGCTGTAATGAGGATGAGCGTTTTCGGCAGAAGGTTCGCCGTGTGTCGCCCAGCGCGTATGTCCGATTCCGCAGCAGCCCTTTACGGAAAGTCCGCTGTTCGTCTTTTCCGCAAGGACTTTCAAGCGCCCCTTGGCTTTGACGACCACCGCTTCCGCGCTGCCGTCGCGCACGGCGATCCCCGCCGAATCGTAACCGCGATATTCCAATTTCGCCAGCCCGTCGAGAAGAATGGGCGCCGCTTGTTTTTTACCGATATATCCGACAATTCCGCACATACCTTCTCCTTACTCCGCCCCGTGTCCTTTCTTTTTGAGCACGGACACGACTTCGTCCACGCAGGACTGACAAATTTCTTTGTTCTCCGCTTCCACCATGACGCGGATAACGGGCTCCGTCCCCGATTCGCGAAGCAGAATCCGCCCCGTGTCACCGAGCTTTGCCTCCACCGCCGCCACCGCGGCCTGTACGTCGGCGTCGTTTTTCGCCGCCGCTTTATCTTTCACCCGCACGTTTTTGAGAACCTGCGGATAAATCGTCACGGGTTCCGCGAGCTTGCCGAGCGTCGATTTCTTGGCAATCATCGCCTGCATGACTTTCAAACTGGTCAAAATTCCGTCGCCCGTGGAGGCGTATTTGGAAAAAATGATGTGACCCGATTGTTCGCCGCCGATGCAATCGCCGTGCTCCGCCATATATTCGTAGACGTATTTGTCCCCTACCGCCGTCTTGGCATATTCGATTCCGATTTCGTCGAAAGCCTTATACAGACCGAAGTTAGACATTACCGTCGTAACGACCGTGTTGTTGAGCAATACTCCCCGCTCTTTCATATAGCGGGCATAAATATAAAGAATGAGATCTCCGTCTACGACGTTGCCCTTTTCGTCTACGCAAAGACACCTGTCCGCGTCTCCGTCGTAGGCAAAACCGACGTCGAGTCCGTTTTCCACCACGAACTTTTGCAGCCCTTCGATATGCGTGGAACCCGCGTTTTTATTGATATTCGTCCCGTCCGGCTCCGCATTGATGACATACGTCTTCGCGCCGAGAGCATCGAATACGCTCTTCGCGATATTCCAAGAACTGCCGTTCGCACAGTCAAGCCCTACCTTATAGCCCTTGAAACTGTATATTCCGAGAGAAATGAGATATCCGACATAGCGGTTTCTGCCCGCAACGTAATCTACCGTGCGGCCGATTTCCTCCCGACGCGCAAAGGGAATTTCTCCCCACTTCTCTCCGAAAGCAACCAGCTTTCCGTCGAGATAATTTTCGACGAGCTCCACCGTCCCTTCGTCCATCTTTTCCCCCTGACCGTTGAACAGCTTGATTCCGTTATCGTAGTAAGGATTGTGGCTGGCCGAAATCATGATGCCGCAATCGAAACCTTCCGTGCGCACCACGTAAGCGACCGAAGGCGTCGTCGTAACGTGAAGCAGGTATGCGTCCGCACCCGACGAAACGAGCCCTCCGACTAAGGCGTACTCAAACATATACCCCGAGCGCCGCGTATCCTTTCCGATGACGATGCGCGCCCGCTCGCTCAGTCCCGAACGCTTTTTACATTCGTTGAAGTACCAGCCGAGAAAACGGCCCACCTTATAGGCGTGGTCCGCCGTCAGGTTTTCATTGGCTTCGCCGCGAAAACCGTCCGTACCGAAATATTTACCCATAGACATTTCCTCTTATAAAAAATTTTATTTCCTCTTAAAAACTCTCAAATCTGAATTTCTTTCCGGCGGAATTAAATATCCGCAATGCGAGACGCTCCGTATAAACCTCGACTATCTTAAAGCCGAGTTTATCAGTTCCGAATTGTTTGCATATCCCCGCGCCGTTTTTCGACGCTCCTATGTCTCGCCAGACGAACTCCCCTTAAAATATAAGCCTGCGGGTCTTTTGTTTTATTTTTGTCACTGTTTTTTCTTTACCGTTACACCTCCCGTTTTCCAGATTGAATCCGCAGGCACGACCCCGCGGACACAGGACAGCGGATAAATATTCGTGTTCCGCCCGATGACGGTTCCCGGATTGAGAACGCTGTTGCAGCCGACTTCTACAAAATCGCCTAACATCGCTCCCATTTTTTTCAGTCCCGTCTCTATAATTTCCGTTCCGTTTTTCACGGTTACCGGCGTTTTGTCGG
This sequence comes from uncultured Clostridia bacterium, assembly GCA_904419075.1. Lineage (GTDB taxonomy): Bacteria > Bacillota > Clostridia > Christensenellales > Borkfalkiaceae > Scatosoma. Next base: position 13,930 of record CAJFQM010000006.1, on the reverse strand, counting down.
ATTTTACGTTAGATGTGATCGAACCCGCTCCCATATGCGATTTATAGCCCAATATACTGTCTCCGACATAATTGTAATGCGGAGTCTGCACATTGTCGAACAGTACGACGTTTTTCAGCTCTACCGAATTTCCCACCACACAGTTTTCCCCCACCAACGCAGAGCCGCGGATAAACGCACAATGCCTGACCTCCGTCCCCGCACCGATAATACAAGGAGCCCCCAGGTAAGCGGTAGGAGCGATTTTCGCCGTTTTATGCACCCATACCCCCGGAGAAATTTCCGAATATTCCTCTTTGTCCAGTGTTCCGCCCAAGGTGAGAATATGTTCTTTGAGCCCTTTTAACGCCTCCCAAGGATAAGTATATTCCGAAAGATACGCTCCTGCAAGGGTATGGCTGAAATCATACAATTCCGATGTAGTAAACATGCACCTTCCTCCGTTCTTTATCTGATATATTATATTTATTATCCGCCGAAAAGCGTCAATCTATCAAAACCTCTGTAAATATTTTCTGCAAATCTTTTCGCTTTTTTCCCTTTTTCCGAAAAAAGAAAACAACGAACGCAAAAACCGCATCGGCTTTATCTGCCGATGCCGCACCTGCGTCCGTTATTTTGTCTTTTGTATCTCTTAAAAGGAGCGCTTTGAAACCGCCCCTCTTTCTCTTCGCTGGATTCTTCCAAAGTCATGCTTCTCCCCATAACTTTTTCTATCGGATATTTGATTAGGTCAAAAGACCTTAACAATTACTTACCGATTCTTTTCCGCATATTTTATTGAATATAATCATATCACACATTTTTCACTTTGTCAATGGTTATTTGACATTTTTCCTTATTTTATTTACTTTTTTTCAAGAATTTTCCCGTTATTTTTCCACAAAAACTTCTTATTTTATTCAATTTATAGAATAAATATAATATTTATAATATAAAATTTCACCCATTTGATTTTTCAAACGACCGCTCGTCTCTTCCCTGCCTGTCTGAAAGAAAAATTTCCTTTGCCAAAGTTCATGAGAGATAATATACCAATATCTAACTTTTAGTTAGTTGCGTCGTTTATCGAAACCGAATATTTTTGAAAAAGTGGACAAATTTTTATTGTCCGCTTTTTTATCTCCGAATTTATACTTTACGCCAGCGAAGTTCTCCGGGCGAAAGAGAAATTTTTTCGGCTTTTCCGTTTCCGTCATAGAAGGTCGTATCGACAGCCGAATCTCCGTTATTGACGATTGCGCATTCTCCGATCTGTGGATAATATTGCACCGTCACGGCCGTATCGTCGCAATACCAGTGTTTGAGCAATTCCTCTTTATGAGCCACATAATGGCAGGCGCGGTACAAAATGCGCTCGTTCTGAACATTATAAGGAAGCCCTGCCATATAAAAAGCTCTGCCCTTGCCGTAATCGTTCACTGCCATGAATACATCCTGTCCGCAAATATCCAGAACCGAAGTATCGGGATTCGCATAAATGCTCTTCATCCCTTCTCCGTAATCGAGAGGGGCTTTCGCATCTTCCAGAATGAAATGTCCGCTTACTTTTTTGAGGTTATACTTATCCGTGGAAAGCGTAAATCCGAGTTCTTTATCGACTCCGAATACATCGGAAAGGACAAAATATCTGCCGTTTTTGAGATAGGCAGACGGTTCCCCCACGCCGATGAGTCCGCCTCCGTTATATACCCATTCTCTGACTTTTGATTCCAGCTCGGGATTATCCCAGCACTTTCCGCCCGAATAAGCCGTGCCCGCATCCCCCGCATTGATTGCGACGTCAAATCCCTCCAATGCGCCGTTTAACACATCTTCAAAGCTCAAAAACTCTACGTCTACAGGCATTCCGCTGAGCGCCTCCAAAATGCCCTGATAAGAGTATACTTTTTGATACCAAAGCTCATGAGCGACCATGAAACACTGCCACGAACGGATTTTTCCCCACGCATTGATAACGGCCACCTTCAAATCGGAATAGGGATTGTTTCCCTTTACTTTGCGGTAAATTTCCCTGAATTCCTCCGCGATACGCCCGACTTCTTCCACGAAATCGGGGAATTTCGCGGCCAAACTCAAATATCCGCCGTAACCGATTCTGTCGAGCGGTTTTTTCAGCATAGCTCTGCGCGCCGTACGCCAATTCCTTTTTAATTCCTTAGTCGGTTCTCCGCCCTCATGAAACGTATCGGGGAAAAAATACGGCAAGAATCTGCCTTCGACATATTTGAGGCCTGGAATATCCGTCAGCATGCGCACCGTAACTCCGCCGCCCACACTGCCGACCACTGCATCGAGGCCGATACTTTGAAAATACTTTCCGTAAGGTTCGGTGCCTATCCAATTATCCCCGAGGAACATCATCGTTTCCCTGCCCTTTTCATGGACTTTTTTCACCAGCTTTTTCGCCGTGGAAGAAACGAAGCGCATGGTAAAGTCCATATAGTCGGAGAAAGCCTTACTCGGAACGCGGAAAGGGGAATTGTAGTACCCTTCGTCAACGATATCTTCCGGACGAAGTGCATAACCGTATTCCTTTTCAAACGCTTCCAGCGCTTCCACGCTGACAGAACCGCTGTAACCGAACCAATCGACAAATTTTTCCTTCCCGATATGATTGAATAACAACGTAAAATGATAGAAAAACGTCGTAAAACGTACCACGTCCGTATCGGGATGTTCGTCCAGCCATTTTTCCATGCGCTTTACGATATATTCGCCCGTCTTTTTACAACGCGCGTCAAACGGCAAATCCTTCTCCTTCGTCCAGTGGTTCGTGATGTAGTTATACATCTGCGTACTGTCCCAAATGGCGCGGGCAAGAAACGAAACGGAGTACCGATGGAACTTTTTACAATTCTGAATCGTCACCTGATTGTTTTCCTTATCCGCCGACCAATCGGACACGGGAACGACCTCCCCCGTCGTACGATCTATGACTTCCCAATACTTGCTCATGTCGCAATCGTATTCCGGCTGAATCTGTTGACTGAAATATCCGCGTAAAATATCCACGGTCAATGTTTCCTCCGAAGCGGCGACATATTCGCTGCACACGAAGAAATGCGTCCTCTCATCGGGAACGGTCTTTGCGAATTCGTTATCGCCGCGAGCGACGAAATAGGTCGAATAAATTTTATAGCCCGCTCGCTTGATTTCGTCGGGCATGACGGTTCCGTCGCAATCGCGCACCGCATCCGCACCCCAAAGTTTCAAAAGTTTCAATGTCTCGTCTACAAATCCCGTTTCGGTGGGAACGGTGAGGCCTCCGCCAAAAGTTTTCTTTTTCATGTTTTTTTCTCCGATAATCGGGCAGACTTTTGCCCATATACACAAATAGTCAGTCGTTGATAAAAATCTTTCTTTCAAAGATATTATTTATCCTTTTACGCCGCCAACCGTGATTCCTTTCGTCAATTGTCCCTGCACGCAGGCGTACACGATGAGCACGGGAACCATAACGATCATGAGTCCCGCATACATTCTTCCGAGGTCGTTTGCCGTCTTGGATTCCCTCATGATTCGGAGAAGTCCGACGGGAAGCGTGGATTTTGCGGTATCCAAAAAAGTATTGGCGAGAATATATTCGTTCCAATAGGACAGGAAATTAAACAGAATCACCGTCAGAATACTCGGCAGAGCAAGCGGCGCGCAAATATATAAAAAAGTTTTGAAATAACCGCAGCCGTCGATTTTCGCCGCTTCCTCGAAACTTGGAGAAAGCGCTTTGAAATAGCTGTTCATCAGATAGATACTGAATGAAAGACTCGTCGATGCATACAGGACGATAACGGTAAAATAATTATTGGTAATATTCGCGCCGACTCCTATCGCCTTGCCAAAGCCGAACAGCATGATATGCAAAGGCAGAACGATATAATTCACATTGATGAACAGTCCGGCCATAAAGACGAGACCGATCATCTTCGCCCCGCGGAACTTAAAACGGGCGAGCGTATAGGAACAAGGCACGGCAAGAACGACGAGCAATGCGAGACTTGCCGCGGTCAAAAAGATAGAGTTTCCGAAATAGGCTCCCATATTGGCGCGATTCCATGCGTTGACATAATTTTCAAAATAAAACTTTTCGGGCAAAGCAAACGCATCGGCATTGATCTCTTCCGTCGTCTTGAACGACGACATCGTTACCCAAAAGAGCGGAAGCAGAATAATGAGCGCAAACAAAATAAGCAGCGTATATTTCAAAATTTTTGCGGTATAACGCCCTGTTCCGGTCCAAGAGAAGCGTTCCGTTTTTTTTAACTGATTTTCCTCCATTTTTCCTCCCGTCAGTATTGTACCGTTTCACGGCGAGTCAAAAACTGAATGATGAGCGAAATTCCGTAGGCAAATACGAATATGACAGTCCCGATCGCCATTGCATAACCGTATTGCGAACCGAAAAACTTATACATATAAGAAAGCAATACGTGCGAATTCGCCTGTCCCTGAGTCATCGCATCCACGAACAGGAAACTCATATTGATCGTACTGATGACGAAGAACGTCAGCGTAGTACGGATTACGTCCCAGGTCAGAGGTACCGTAATCATGAAGAACTGACGAATTTTGCTGCATCCTTCGAGATCCGCCGCTTCATAAAGGTGATCGGGGACGCCGTCCATGCCTGCAATATACATGACCATATAATACCCTACCGCCTGCCAGACCATGGCGAAAGTAATGCACCACATGACCGCGTCCATATCGCCGAGCCAGCCCGTATACGTCTTATGGAACAACTTCGCGATCGCGCCGATAACGCCGTAAGAGGGAGCGAGTATTGCCGAAAAAATAGCGGAGATGACGACGATAGACAAAATATTCGGTATATAAAATACAATTCGGAAAAAAGTCTTGCCTTTCGTCTTTCCCTTAGAGAGCACCGCCGCAAAAAACAAAGCGAGGCCGATCGTGAAAATCGTCACGAAGACAATGAGAAAAACGGTATTCTTGAATGCGGACCAGAATTCTTCGTTATGGAACAATACGTCATAATTTTCAAACTTTATAAATATCTTATCCCCTATGCCGTCCCATTTGAAAAAGGACGTATAAAGCATATTGAATACGGGAAGGATAACGAACAAAAGAAACAGCAGAAAAGACGGAGCTACCGTCGCTATAATGAATCCTATGCGCGCTCTGTCCGCTTTCCGTTTTCCTCCTTCGACTTTTTTGTATACCTTTTCGCCGTCCGTCTCAGCGACGGGGATCTCCGTAGACAAATTGTCCATCATCTGCCTCCTTTTTGAAAATCGGGGGAGAAAGGACTTCCTTCCTCCCTCCCCGCTTTTCCCGAAACGATTTTTACTTAATGATATTTGCGCGAAGTTTGTCGCTGGCGTCTTCCAATTTATCCGACCATGACTTCAAAAGATCCGCGACCGACGTATTTTTGTTCTTCGCGTTGAAAACATCGTCATTGAGCCTGTTGAACAAAACGTCGCTCCACTCCAATCCCGTCACGCTTTCCGTAGCCGCAAAACCTCCCGATATCGCAACGACGTCGCCGTTATAAACGTTATAAAGATCGATGATGGAATCTGCAATGCCGTTTTCTTTCGCATTCTTCAAAGCGTCTGACGTGGGGATGATCGCCTTTGCTTCCTTTGCGACGATTTTCGCTCCCTCGTTGCTGAAATAATAGAGGAGGAAATCTTTCGCAAGTTCACCGTGATTTCCGTCTTTATGCAGGTAAACGTTTTCTATGAAAGTATTCACGTAACTCTTTGAACTCGCGTCCTTCTTGGGAAGAGCCGTAAATCCCCATTCAAAACCTTCCGGAGTACTTGCCGCCATTTCCGAAGGCAGCCAGTCTCCGTTCGGAACAAACAGAGCCGTTCCCTTCGTTTTGCCGTCGGCGGAACCTATAACCGCCTGCTGATTCTGCTGGAAACTGTCCTTGTTCGCCTGTGCAACCGTATTCGGTTCGAGGTAATCTCGGAGTCTGACGACGTTCTCCAAAGCGCTCATTACGTCGGGGTCTTTCCAGATACCGTCCGCATAACCGAGGACTTTCTGAAATTTCTCTTCGCCTGCCGTACCCGCGATTGCGGCATAGATGAATCCGTCGAAATATCCCGTGGTCGGATAGGTAAACAAAGCAGGCGTATCGGCCGTAACTTTTGTTCCGTTTGCGTTCGCCCGATTGAGACGATCCCCGAGCGCCCAAAATTCCTCCCAGGTAGCAGGCAACTTATATTTGCCGTCCGTACCGTTTTCGTTGAATCTCGAAGCGTCGTACCAAAGGCCCGTAGGCGAATAAAAAGCGGGAAGCGTATATACCTTACCGTCGCCGTACGGCTTGATCGTGTAGTTTTCCAGCAGACCGGGAACCAACTTTTCGTCCAACGTTGTTTCCTCTCCGTAAACTTTTTCGTCGAGCAAAGAAGTCAGATCTACCAACTGTTTGCTGCGGACGAAACTTTCCGTCAAAGCGACGCCCGACATATTATAGTTCAAAAACAATACGTCGACTTTCGTTCCGGTATTCATGGCGTTCTGCACGTTGCCCGTCACATTGTCCGTACCGCCCTTGATGACGTTTAGTTTCAGATCGTCCAATCCACGTTCTTTGAGATAATCCTTATAAACATCTGTCTTCTGAAACTCCTCATACAGTTTTTCGACATAGGTCTCGCCGCGGCCGGCGGCAAGATAAGCGATCGTGAACTGATTCTTATCTTCATCTCCGCATGCCGAAAGCGCGAGTGTACTTCCCAACATCACGACCGAACCGACCAATGCCACAAGTTTTTTATTCATGACTTTCCTCCTCAGATACCCGCTTTTCCGTGATATCCTTGCCTAATATGTAAACAAAGAAAGCTATGTTTTTTCTTTCAAAAAACAAACAGCACCGTTCGTTTGCAAAATCGCAGTTATATACAGATATTTTTCTGAAAAACAAAAAATTATATACCTGTCGGACAACAAAATGTATCAAGATTATATTTTTATTTTCATTCCGACGAAAAGATCTTTCAGGCCATAATACTATGCTCCTCAATATGCGCGATGTGTGTACGGCTTTTCCGTCGCTTTCATCAACAGAGACAAACAAAAGCCCCGCACGAATTCGCGTGCGGGGCTTGGCTCCTGAAAAGTTTTCTCAATCTTTGGAGGAAAGAAAATATGCCTGTAAAGCGATGATCGTCTTTCCGTCATTGATTTCTCCGCTTTCCAGCATACGCCTGACCGTTTCTTCTGGCAGAAATTCCGCCGTAAGAAACTCTCCTTCGTCGGAGTGAGCGGAAGTATGCGTTCCGATGTCGGCGCGGTAAATATAAATCTTTTCGTTCGTATATCCGGGAGTGGGATACATCGTAAACAGAAGCGTCAGAGAATCCGCACGGATTCCCGCTTCCTCTTCCAGCTCCCGCGCGGCGGCAAGGGCGGGTTCCTCCCCCTCATTCAGCTTGCCCGCGGGAATTTCATAAATCGTTTTTCCGTAAGCGTAACGATATTGTTTCACCAATAAAATTTTTCCGTCTTCCGAATAGAGAACACAGGCTCCGCCGGGATGTTCCACCAGCTCTCTTTTACACGGCTTTCCGTCTGCACGGAGCGCGTCATCGGCACGGACGGAAATGATTTTTCCTCGATAAACATAATTTTTTTGCACCGTTTTTTCCGTAAGTTCCATTTTCTCACCTCACTTGTGTTTAGTTAAAATTTATAGGTTTTGTCGCCTATATTGTCATTATAGCACAAAAACAAAAAATATTAAAGAAATTTTCCGAAAATACCTTGATTTTAGCTGTAATTTTATGTATAATATAGACAATCAAAATTATCGGAGGTAAAAATCCAAATGAAATCCGTAAAAATTTCTCTCGAAATGGCCCAAAAAGTCAAAGAGTTCGTTTCTATTACCCAAGACTGTTCTTATGAAATTCTTTTGAAAAGCGGCAAATATGTCGTAGACGCAAAATCTATTCTCGGAATTTTCTCCCTTGACCTGTCTCAGCCCCTCACGGTAGAGATTTATTCCGACGACTGCGCGGACCTTTTGGAGAAACTCAAGAAATTCGCCGCATAACCCCGGCAAAAGGCGGCCGCCGAAAAGGCGGTTTTATTCGGCCGAAAGTATTTTCGGTCTTTTTTCTGACCGTTTGAGGAGCTTTTACCAATGCAGATACAGGGCGAGACATCCGTAAACAAATTAATCGTTCTTTTCGTTTTCGATAAGATGGAAAGCGCCCTTTCCGAGCGCACGATCGTCGAAATGTGTACCACCAGCAATAATTGGCTGAATTATATGGACTGCATGGAACTGCTTCCCAAACTTTTAGAGGACGGTTTTATCTGCCGTCTCTCTTCCGACGAGGAACCGCTCTATACCATTACTACCGACGGGCGGGAAAGCCTCAATAACTTTTATATCAATATTCCCAAAAGTATCCGCGAGGAAATTTCCGCATTCGTCAAGAAAAATAGCGGAAAACTCAGAAACCGTCAGGAATGCAAGGCGGATTATTATCAGAATAAGGACGGGACTTATACGGTATTTCTCAAAATTATCGCCCCCGTTCAGCCTATGCTGGAACTGAAATTTGTCGTACCCGACAAAAAAACCGCGCAGAATATTTATAAAAATTGGGAAAGCAAAGCATCTGAACTCTATTCCGCCATTTATGAAACATTGGTAGACTGAGTTCAACTTATCATCGAGGTGACCAAACTATGTTTACTTATTCCACGAAAGGAACCTGTTCGAGACAAATCCTCTTCGACGTCGACGCCGAAGACAAACTTCATAACGTGCGCTTTATCGGCGGCTGCGGCGGCAACCTTCAAGGGATTGCCCGCCTCGTCGAGGGAAAGAAACTCGACGAAATCGAAAACCTGCTTGCAGGGATTCGTTGCAGAAACGGTACGTCCTGTCCCGATCAGCTGTCTAAGGCGATTGCCGAATATAAGGCGGAACGGGCGGCGGCCGCAGCCGGAACGGTTGCAGAAAAATAACATTTGTTTTTCTCGTTGTTTTCCGAATTGCCTTCCGGCATGGCAGAAACGCCTATTTTGAGAAAAGGGGTGTTATGTTTCCTTTCGCCTATTTCATTATTTTATCGTTATTATGATCGAAAAAAATCGGCAGACCCGTTGGCCTGCCGATTTTTTAATCTTTCTTTTCTTCGTCTTCGTCCTCTGCCTTATTTTTCTTTTTCCGTTTCGGACTATAAACACCGTTGCGGAAGTTTTCCATATACTTTTCAAAAGATTTCTTGATTGCCTCTTTGGAGGCCTTGAAAGGATTGAGGAAACTGCTCTTCAATTTTTCCGTATCGAGATAACTCTTAATCGTAAGTTTCAATTCCTCGTATCGCACGGCGATGCGATTCTCCCTCGCAAACTTTCTGATTTTAGCGGATAATTTCAACGTAGAGGCCAAGTCCCAGAAAAACAGTCCGAAAAATATCCCCACAAAGAAGGAATAGTAAATATTATTCGTAAACCATCCCACCATACGGGTAATCAACGGATCGAGGAAAAACACATATCCGCCGCCGATAATCGTCCAAATCAAGGAAAATAGCGGACAGATAATCCCCTGAATATTTCCGGGGCGACCCGAATAATCCCAAAGTTTAATCCCCATGCCTTTGATAAAAATCAGGCCCGCCAGGTATTCGATGAGCGTCATCACCGCACAGATAACCACCAGCGTCGCCACATACCGAAGCCATACGGGAGAAATTTCGTCAAACGGTATACGGGCAATCAAAAACAAAAAAACGAGACCGAAACCGTATAAGGGAAGATATGGTCCGTGCAAAAATCCGGGATTGATCCACTTTTTGCTGTTCAGGCGGCGGAAAAACAATTCTATCACCCAGCCGCACAGCGCGCCGACCGCGAACAAAAAAGTCAGCGTAAGGAAAAACTCCATCTCTTATTTTCTCCCCGCTTCAATGTCTGAAATGGCGCTGTCCCACGAAAATCATCGCAATTCCCGCTTCGTCGCAGGCGTCGATGGACAACTGATCGCGGATACTCCCGCCCGGTTGAATAATCGCGGTAATTCCCGCTTTGACGCACTCTTCCACACAATCGGGGAACGGGAAGAAAGCATCGGAAGCCATAACCGATCCTTTCGCTTCTTTTCCCGCATGTTCGATTGCCTGCTGCGCCGCCCAGATACGGTTCGTCTGTCCCATGCCGATTCCCGTCGTTCTGTCCTCCCTGCCGATTACGATGGCATTGGATTTCGTATATTTCACGACTTTCCAATTGAACAGGAGCGCCTTCATTTCCTCCTTCGTGGGAGCCCGTTTCGTGACGACTTTCACCTCTTCTTCGTTATACAGTGTCTCGTCATAATCCTGAATCAACAGTCCCCCGTAAACCTTTTTCATGTCATAAGCGCTCTTTTCACGGCGAGCACGGATATCGGGAAGTTCCAAAAGACGGATGTTCTTTTTCGTTTCCAAAATTGCCAGCGCTTCGGGAGTAAAATGTTCCGCGATGACGATTTCGATGAAAATTTTATTGATTTCCGCAGCAGTCTTTTCGTCTACCGTACCGTTGATGGCGAGGATTCCGCCAAATACGGATACGGGGTCGGATTCATACGCTTTTACATAGGCATCGTAAATCGTTTCTCCGATGCCAACTCCGCAGGGATTTGCGTGTTTGCTGGCGACTACGCACGGTTCGTCGAATTCTTTGACGAGTTCCAAAGCACCGTTCGCATCGTTGATGTTATTATAGGAAAGCTCCTTGCCCCAAAGCTGTTTTGCCTTGGACAAAGATCCCGCACGAATAAACTCTTCGTTATAATAGGAAGCGCCCTGATGAGGATTTTCGCCGTAGCGCATATCCTGCGCCTTTTCATAGGCGAACGTAATGCTGTCGGGAAAACGGAGCCCCAGCTCTCCGGCAAGATAATTGGAAATCATGCTGTCGTATACCGCCGTATGCGCAAATACTTTATATTGCAGATATTTTTTCGTTTCCAAAGAAACGCCGCCAGACTCTAACTCGGAAAGTACTTTCCCGTAATCCTTAGGATCCACCACGACCGCCACGTCCTGATAATTTTTAGCCGCCGCGCGAATCATGGTCGGGCCGCCGATGTCGATATTCTCCACAGCTTCCGCAAACGAAACGCCCGGCTTGGAAATCGTTTCCTTAAAGGGATAAAGGTTGACGACGACCACATCGATCGTATTAATGCCCAGCTTTTCAAGCTGAGCCATATGCTCGGGATTGGAACGCATGGCCAAAAGTCCGGCATGAACCGCGGGATGCAACGTCTTTACCCTCCCGTCGAGACATTCGGGAAAACCCGTAATGTCGCTGATACCGATAACGGAAATTCCCGCTTCCGTCAGTGCCTTTGCTGTTCCGCCCGTGGAAATGATTTCATAACCGCATTTTTTGAGCCCGCGGCAAAAATCCACTACACCCGTCTTGTCCGAAACACTTACCAAAGCTCTTTTCTTCATTGTCATAACTTATATATACCTCTTTTATTTTTTGCAAAAACGGAACATACTGAAAGTATGCTGATCCTGTATCTCTTTTTTATCGCGTATATTCTCGCAGTCAATTTTTATTCCTTTCTGCTCGTAAAGGGACTGAAAGACGATTACGACGAGGAACACCCGAACAAATCTTCCGACGGACGGCTTGTCCTGACAGCCTTTCTCGGCGGCGCGATTACCATTTATGTCTGCATGTTTCTCTATAAATATCGATTGAAAAGTCTTTTTTTAATGATTTTGATGCCCATTTTAGGCGTTCTGAACGTTTATTTATGGGTTATCGCATTCCGTTCCGGCGCGACCTTTTTCGTCGTCTGATAAAGCATTCAATGCCCGAAAAACGCATGTTCGGACAACCATTTGGCAACTCCGTCTTCTTCACAATACCCCACAACGCCCGTAGCCTTCTTTTTTAACCATTCATCCGCATTTTTTACCGCGTATTTTTCGTCGCACACATCGAACATTTCCGAATCGTTGGCGGAATCGCCGAAACAAATTACTTTATCGCAACCGAGCAGCTCTTTTAAGCGTACAACCGCATTGGCCTTCGTGGCACCTTTCGGTAAAATTTCCAGCCAATAATCTTCTCGATACACTTCGGGATAAATCAAACTATATATCCCTTTCGATTCCAAAACGTCATGAATCCGTCTCATTTTGTCATAGGCACCGTTACACGCGAAAAAGTAAACATCTCCGCGGCCAAGTTCCCTATCGTTTCCTACGGGACTTAAACGTTTATCTCCGACTCTGCGGGAAAGATAACGGAGCTGCCCCTCCGATTCCCGACCGCGAACCCAAAAAATCTTGTCTTCCCCGCCTTCCCGCGCATGAACTATCGGAGACACTCCGAAACTATTGAGTTCTTCGATGAGCTTCTCTTTCTTTTCTTGGGAAAAGGTCAAGGAAAACAACGGCTCTTCCGTAATCGGATTGATAATCAAAGCGCCGTTATATACAATAACGGGCAAAGAATGGTTCAATCCCGCGACCGCGGCTTCGGCAGAAGCCAGCGACCGCGCCGTCGCGTAAGTAAAGAGCAGTCCCTCCGACACAAGCGAACCGAGCAGTTTCAAACTATACTCGGAAATGCGTTCTTTGCGGGTAATCAAGGTGCCGTCCAAGTCGGATACATAAAGTATTTTCATAATCACCTCGAAACAGACCGTATTTCTTTATATTACTATTATAACATACATGGAACGGTTTAGACAACAAATGTTTTGCATTATCCGGAGTGTTTTTTTTGAGTTCGTTTTTAACATTTTTTGAAAATTTTGTCACATCTTTTCTCGTTAAAAATTTTTTCCGAAAATTTGCAAAAAAGCGCGAAAAATATTTGACAATTTTTCTTAATAGTGCTATTATATACAAGCGTTGTTGATATGGCACTGAACTTTGAAAATGCGGGTGTAGTTCAATGGTAGAATTCCAGCCTTCCAAGCTGGTTGCGTGGGTCCGATTCCCATCACCCGCTCCAAAAACTTTTTGTGCCGGGCGCAGATCATCTGCCGATATCGGCAAGCATCAAGTATGCGCCTGTAGCTCAGTTGGATAGAGCAACGGCCTTCTAAGCCGTGTGTCAGGGGTTCGAATCTCTTCAGGCGCACCAAATAAATGGCGGGTGTAGCTCAGTTGGTTAGAGCGCCAGATTGTGGCCCTGGAGGTCGCAAGTTCGATTCTTGTCGCCCGCCCCATTTATTTATTGGGGTGTCGCCAAGTGGTTAAGGCACCGGATTTTGATTCCGGCATTCGTAAGTTCAAATCTTGCCACCCCAGCCACTTCGACTATGAAGAGTTACTCTTCTTTCATATATGGCCCATTAGCTCAGTTGGTAGAGCACTTGATTTTTAATCAAGGTGTCCCGAGTTCGAGACTCGGATGGACCACCACCATACGCACCTTTAGCTCAGTTGGTAGAGCAAATGACTCTTAATCATTGGGCCCAGGGTTCGAGTCCCTGAAGGTGCACCAAAAAAACGGTTAAAAACGCGGTTTTTGACCGTTTTTTATTACTTTTTTATTGTCTTTTGTTTTACATTTAACTATTTTCCCCAATTTTCCCCAAATCAAAAACCCCTTTTCCGCCTACTTGGGCGGGCTTTTCTTTATAAATCACCCTTTTAATCCAGAGCGCACGGGCGGGGGATTCGTTATTTATCCGCTTTCCCGGGCAGCTTCACCGTGGCGGCCGTTCTCCCGCCGATAAGTTCCAACACCGAGAAAGCCGCCCCGGCTTTCCGTTTTCTTTCTTCCATATCCCAGAAGCCCGCCCGCCGGGCTTCCTCGTTTCTATCCTTCCGCCCTCCTTCCCGCGATGGTGCTTCCCGTTCCGGCACCGCCGCTTTTCTTTCTTAAATAAGAAAAAAGTTATAATCATTATATTACTATCCGAAAATGACACCTTACTATCCATTTTTGAGACCTTTGAAAA
>CAJFQM010000005.1 GCA_904419075.1 uncultured Clostridia bacterium | reverse complement strand
GTACGATAAGCGGGCGCGAAAAGCGGACGGAAAGTTTTACAGTCGGCTGGCAAAGTATGAAACGGAAATCTTTTCGCCGTTTGCCAAAGACATAATAAAGAACGGCATGTTCAAGAAGGAGGTAGTCGAATATTTTGACAATTACAAAATCGAACCGAAGAACATTACGCTCATACGGGAATTGGAAGAAGATTACAAGCGCAGACAAGGCAACATCGTATTACGCGCGGTCAAGAACATCAAACCCGAAATCTATGAACGGAAACGACGTTATAAAGTAAACGACAACGGCTTGAAACGTAGACTTGCCATTTCACGATATAAGGTCGGAAAACTCATTGATTGCTTTCTCTCCACTTTCGGGGAAGAAAGCGAGTATTTGAGCAGAGACTACACCAATCGACTGAAAGAAATCGAGGACGAGATACAGGAAGAACAGGAACGCGAGAAAAGTAAAGAACAGGAAAAAATAAACAGCCGTTGGACCTTTGAAAAAGGCTGACGAAAAAAATTTTGCAAAAAATACTTGACTCGACGACTGCAAAGTGCTATAATAGTATTGATACGACAATATAATTTTCGGAGTAATTATGGAGAGAAAAGAAAACACGCCCGGGCGTGAAAGCCGCAGACGGTATGAGGAACGGAATAAAGAAAAGAGAAAAGCGAGAAGCGGAAATTTCGGAACGATGATTCCGAGGGCTCTGTATGAAGAAATAAACGCTTTCTTAACGGAGCACGGCCTCACGAAAGTAAAATTGATCGAAGCAGGATATAGCGCTTTGAAGTCGGAATACGGCCCGAAAAAGCAAGAAAATAAAAAATAAAACGGAAAGCGCAAGGAGTATGTCCCCTTGCGCTTTCATTATAAGGAGGATATAAGAATTATCAAAAATGAATCATGACGAACTGGTAAATGTACTTAAAATTATAAATACAGCTTCTGTTAACGGTAAAAGTAAAGACGATGCCACGGCCACAGTGCTGCGTTTGGCAGCAGAAAGTTTTACGAAAGATATATTGAGATCATTAATGGAAGCTAAAAATATTGAAGATAAAAATGGCAATGCTTTGACTACTGAAAAGGAGAGTCAAATGTTAATAGAAGCGAAAGGCGTATCCATCACAAGTAAACCGAGACGGGACGGAAGGTTCCAAGGGTATATCATTCAGGATGACGGACAACGCAAATACTTTTACGGGAGGAATTACGAAGATGTTACAAACAAAATCAGAGAATTTCTGAGAAACAACCGAAGCAGAAGACAGCGCACCCCTCAAAAGGTAAAACCGCGCAAAAAATCGAGCCCTATGTTTCTTACCTATATGTCCGAATGGATCGAGATCTATAAAAAGCCCAATTTGAAACCCTCATCGTTACAATCGTTGAAGAAGTCGTTAAAATACGCGGAAGAAGCATTTCAAGATAAGACGCTGGACGACATAACTTCAAACGATATTCAAAAGTTGTTGGTCGGAATAAAGGCGGAACGAATAAGAGACATGTGTAAAATAAATCTGTCTCAATTATTCAAAAAGGCGGTAATACAAGGGATAATCAAAAATAACCCCTGCGATGCCGTGGAAATCAAAAGACATAAGGCTTCGCATAAAAAAGCACTCACGAGAGCCGAACAAGAAATCTTTTTGAGCGCAGCCTCCCAAACGAAATATTCTTTATTGTATCGATTTTTACTCAGTACGGGATTGCGTATAGGAGAAGCTCTCGCGCTGAAACGTTCCGATTTCGATTTCGAAAAAGGTATTGTTTCGGTCAATAAAAATGTAGTGTTCGTAAACGGAGAAAAAATCGAACAAACGCCGAAATCGGATGCGGGATATCGCATCGTACCGGTTCCCCGAAGTATATGTGATGAAATCAAATGCATGAGCGGCGACGCCATCTTTCCGTATTCTTACAATGCAGTCCGTAAGGCAACCGAAAGAATCGCGAAAGAAACGGGATTAAATGTTACTCTCCATATTTTGCGGCATACCTATGCGACGAGATTGGAAGAAGGAAACATACAACCGAAGCTCAAACAATATTTGCTCGGACACGCATCGTTGGAAGTTACGCAAAATATATATACGGATACTACGACGGAATACCTTGAAAGCGTATCCGGAAAGATACAAAATGTCTTTTGCGGCATATAGGCTCGAAAAATGACACCGTTTTTGACACCTAAATTGACACCAAAAGCGGAAAAAGTGCTCCGAAAACAAGATTTGTAAAAATAAAAAAATCCCATATATTGTGTCAGTATCATTGAAAAACCACAATATATGGGATTGATGGAGCTACTGGCCGGATTTGAACCGGCGACCTAGTGATTACGAATCACTCGCTCTACCGACTGAGCCACAGTAGCAACTACTTGCTCATCAACAAGCTTATTTATTATACTGAATAAGAAAGAAAAAAGCAAGCGTTTTGATAGTATTTTCTCTAAATATTTTTATTATTTTTTGGAACGAGGAGCGGAACCTTTCTGTGAAGGACTTCAATGTCTATACTGCCGCTTGATCCCCTTTCCCCGTCATAATTCCAAACTACATCATCGGGAACTTCCACCCTCAGTTTTTCCCCTTTGAATCGGAGCAGATTTTTTTCTTTAAAGCGATATCCGAACACAAAAAGACGGAAGAGAGCAAATACCGCGCGAAATTTATTATAAAGGTTGGGTTTTGGTTTTTGTTTAACTACCGCACACTCCATAATGCCGTCTCTCATGGAGGCTTCCCTGTTCATTTTCCAGCCGGCGACGCATTTGGTATTCATAATCAAGGTAAAGACATTTTCGGTCTCCGTCCTTTGCCCTTCTTCCTCGATTGCCACGGGAAAAACTTTGAAGGGAAGATTTCTTCGGATTCCTTCCAAACCATAAGCGAGAAGCCCCAGCGCGCGTTTCGCATCCTGCGGCGTCGTATAGGCAGCACTGGTAAAAGCCCCTGCCGAAACGGAATACATGGCGTATTCTTTCCCGTTGATGCGCATACAATCTAAATATTCTTTACGACCTTTAAGAACGACTTTTACCGCCCTGCGAACGCTTTTTCGGGCAATTCCCAAACTATGCGCGATATCGTTTGCCGTTCCGCCGGGAATATATCCGAGCAACGGTAATTTTTCCATATCGCCGATTCCTCGTAAAACCTCGTTAAAACTGCCGTCACCGCCTGAAAATACGACACAGTCGTATTTATCCGCAACTTCCCGTATCTTTTGCGTAAGATCCCCTTTTGCCTTAGTTGCGTACACATCCACTCTGTCGTATTTCGTTTGCAGTCTTTTTACGATATACGAAAGTTTTTTCTCAATTTTTCCTCGCCCGCTGTTCGGATTGTAAATAAAAATACACGTCATATTTTTATTATAGCACAACTGGAACGGAGAGACAACTTTTTTCGGGTATCAAATAGAAAATTCGGAGGCAAGTAAAAGATAGGAATCACACAGATAAACTTGAAGATATCGGATATCTTTTGCATAGATCGTCCCGCGGGTGATTTCTTCGGTCATTAAAGACGCCTGTGAGGCACAGGCGGAAATATCTGTAAATAACCCACCGGAATTTTCCTCTGCAAGGCAGGATAAAACTCCGCCGACGGAAGACAGCGTCCGCCTCAATGTCTGTTGTGTATATTCCCCTGTTTCCGCTTTATTGGCTATATCGTATAACAGATGAATACAACTGCTTAATGTAGAAAAACACCCTGAAAGTTTTTCGGCATTCTGTTTTTCCGAACGTTTTTTCAAATACAGAACGGATACACTCTCTTCAATGACCGAAGAAGGTATGTCCTTGTCATTCAAATTATTTCGTACGGTTTTCGCATCCGTCTCCGTAAAATAACAGGAATATACGGCATAATTTGTGCGGCCCCGACTCATCACATATCCTGCCCCGCCTCCGAGATATACTTCTTCCGCCGAAGCGGCAACATTATCCTCTTCTGAAATGAGAAAATAAAAACTTTCTCCTATGTTTACCTCTACCGTTCGGGTAAGAGCATGTGCGTAAAAAATTCCCGAAAGCACCGTCGCGATTGATAATATTCCCGCAAGAATAAATGCCTTTTTACGAAAAAAATCCGTCTTCATACAAATATTGTATGCGACGGATTTTCTCAAAATTACCTGCGTCTTTTTTCCTTTAAGGGCAATAACGGATTTTCCAATCTTCGCTCCTGTAAAATGAACAAGAGAACGGTAAGAAGCTCAAACGGCAAAGGACAGAATTCGCCGGGATTTACTTGGCTCATCATCAATATTCCGAGATAAGAAATACCCAAACAGAGAGACCACGTACAGTAATTGCGGAAAATCAGTTTTACCCGGCCGATAAATTGAAAGAGATACGCGGCTACGCCGACCAAGCCCATACTGCCGATGATTTGAGGAATCATCATATGATACCATGCCATGGAACCTTTCTTTTTATATTCGCCGTAAACGATATCGTTATCGAGTATCCCAAAGCCCACCCAAGGGTTCTTTTTGAACTTCTCGATAGCCTGCAACATCATTTCATAGCGAGCATCCCCGGTAATGACGTCATCCGCGAGAAATCGATCCTGAATGACATCGATAATGATTCGCCCGAAACAAAGGAATATCAGGAGCAAAGCCGCAAGACACAGCAAAGTTCTGAACAATCGTTTTTTCCCGCAAAATACCCAATAGGCACAGCAAACTAAAATTTCAACGCTTCCGAACAGAAGTCCTCCCCGTGAAGTGCTGACGGCAATCGCCGCATAGAATACGGGAGTAAGGATTGCCATCCACGGGCGCTTTAATGCAAGAAAGAGCGGAAACGGCATGGCAAACATTAAAAGTGTAGAAATATTGTTTCGAGAAAAGCCCAAGGTATAGGAAGTAGGAATTCCCTTATAATTTTTATAATATCCCGATGCGATAATAAATACGCATAAAAGGCCCAAAAAAGTCATGATTACGGAAAAACGGGTTCTGATATCGTAATCCCGTTTTACGGAAAACTGAGACTTCATCAGAAAATAAATAGCCAGCATTCCAAATCCGAGTCCCAGCATATAATAGGAGCCTATGGCGTATTCTTTCAAAGAAAAATTCCCGATCCCCCCGAGCATGATGGCCACTCCGACGGCAAAAATGCCGTAGGCGCTCTCCCCCGTTTTCATGGGTTTACGATAAAAAATAAAGTGGAAAATCAAACAGAGAGCAACGGCCGGTACATATTTAATATAGGGAAAGAAGGTATCAAAAGAATCATAACAATTCGTCGTAAAAGCAGAAATCAACAGAAATGGCAGCGTCGTCGGAAGAATGTCGTCGCAAAGCAAAAGAATAACGGCAATAAGGGCCACAAAACAAACCGCCCCGATGACTTCCTGACTCGTTGCGACGAAGAGACAGGCTGCAAGCGTCTCGAAAATATAGAACGAATAGCTGTTAAAAAATTCTCTAATATTCTTCAAGAGCGCCTTCCAATCTACGGACTTCCAGAAAGCTCCCGTACTTTGTAAAACTTTATTCATATATATCCTCATTAGTAATTTCTGCAATTTTGGCGAACGGAATACTCAAAGATTATGATTTCCTTATTTTTCAATTCTTTTTCCACGAAAAGAACAAAAATCCCTCCCCGCGAGAAATACGTTTTCCGCAGTTCCCGCACGTGAGAGCCCTCTTTTTCAAATCCCCCCTCCTCTTTCAAACAAAAAATGTATTATACAAAACAAAAGGTTTCCGACGCGTCGATTTTGGAAATATTTCTTCCGACTCTAAAAAGAGAATCCTCATCGACAGAAAAAAAAGGAGATAAATTCCCTTTAAAGCTCAAAATCTTCCGACTTAAAATTGCTGTAATAACGTCCTTTTTTTGCCGTAAATTTTAACACACAATAATCAGGGTCTTCGATTCCTCCGGGGTAGTACATTGTATCTCCCTCTCTCCAAATTCGTTTTTTGGCTTCCGCGGTTTGTAAGACCTCGACATATCCGGCCAAGCTTATTCCCCGAAAAAAACGTCGATCGATAAAATAAATGCTCGATTTAGGGTTACGAAGAAAACATTTTACTTTATTGGACGACGTGTTCGTGGAAAACCAAAAAGTCTTTATTCCTTCACGCTCTCTCGGTTTAAGCATAGCTTTTGTAATCGGATAACCATCTGCGTCAATATAGCAAATTTGCGTCAAAGGAGATTTATCGATTAAAGCGCCTATCGTTTGTTCGGGATTTCTCATGTTATTTTCCCCTCCAAAATTAAAATACCTGCTATCTATTATAGCAGGTATTTTCCGATTAATCAAGATATAGAACAGGCTTTTTTTCCGAAATTGATTTTTTTACGTCGAGAACCCGTTGATTGGACGACCCGCGGAACAGAAGCGTTATTTTTTTCAGCTCTTCCACGAACGGACCGTCTACCAAAACGTCAAAGAGAGAAATCAATTCTTTCGTCGCCGCCGTATTTTTATTTTTCTCAAAGAGTTCTCCCGTTTCCGGATTCAGCGTATAACCCGTATAACACCAAATCGTCTTCTCAGGATATTTTTCGCGCACCTCTTTCACAAAGGGAAGCAACGCTTTCTGATTTTGAGGTTCCAACGGTTCTCCGCCGAGCAGAGACAGCCCCGCAATATACGATGCGCCCAACTTATCGAAAATCTCCCTTTGAATGTCTTCGTCAAAAGGACGCCCGTAATTGAAATCCCAAGCTATTTGATTGAAACAGTTCTTACAATGATGCGTACATCCCGAAACGAAAAGAGAAATCCGCACTCCCTCTCCGTTCGCGATGTCCGTCCATTTAATCTCGGCGTAATTCATAGGCGATTATAAGTGCAGGACTCTGTCCTTAATTTCCTGCGTTCTGCCCTGATTCCAGAACTGCGTTCCGATATATCCGCAGGTACGCCTTGCGACATTCATCTTCGATTGATCGCGATTGCCGCAATTGGGGCATTCCCATACAAGTTTGCCGTTTTCGTCCGTGACGATTACAATTTCTCCGTCATAGCCGCAAACCTGACAGAAATCGCTCTTGGTATTGAGCTCCGCATACATGATATTTTCATAGATGAACTTCATGACCGCGAGCACTGCGGGCAAATTATTCTGCATATTGGGAACTTCGACATAACTGATTGCCCCGCCGGGAGAAAGTTGTTGAAACTCACTTTCAAATTTCAGCTTTGTAAAGGCGTCGATCTTCTCGCTGACATGCACATGATAACTGTTGGTAATATAGTTCTTATCCGTGACTCCGGGAATAATTCCGAAACGATTCTGCAAGCATTTTGCAAACTTATACGTAGTGCTCTCCAACGGCGTGCCGTAAAGAGAAAAGTCTATATTTTCCTTGGCTTTCCACTCTTTGCATTTATCGTTCATGTGCTGCATTACGGCTAATGCGAAAGGTTTTGCTTCTTCGTCCGTATGCGACTTGCCCGTCATGTATTTCGTACACTCATAAAGCCCCGCATAGCCCAAAGAAATCGTCGAATATCCTCCGTAGAGAAGCTTATCGATCGTCTCCCCTTTCTTCAAGCGGGCGAGCGCTCCATACTGCCAAAGAATAGGCGCCGCATCGGAAACGGTTCCTTTCAGCCTGTTGTGGCGATACATGAGTGCCCGATAACAAAGTTCGAGCCTTTCGTCAAAAATTTCCCAGAATTTCTTTTCGTTTCCGCCCGAAGACAACGCAACATCGACCAAATTGATGGTTACGACTCCCTGATTAAAACGGCCGTAATACTTCGGCTTGCCATTCTCGTCGACATAAGGCGTCAGAAAACTCCGGCAGCCCATACAGGTATAACAATGGCCTTCCCCGTTCTTATCTATTTTATATTCCAGCATCTTCTTTTCGGAAATATAATCGGGAACCATGCGCTTCGCCGTACATTTGGCCGCGAGCTCCGTCAAATACCAATAGGGCTGACCCTCGGAAATATTGTCGGGTTCCAAGACATAAATGAGTTTGGGAAACGCCGGCGTAATCCATACGCCCGATTCGTTCTTGACCCCTTGAATTCTCTGTTTGAGCGTCTCTTCGATAATGAGAGCCAAATCGGATTTTTCCTGCGCGGAACGCGCTTCGTTCAGATACATGAATACCGTCACGAAAGGCGCCTGTCCGTTGGTCGTCAAAAGGGTAACTACCTGATATTGAATCATCTGTATTCCCTTGCGAACTTCGTCGCGCAGACGCTTCTCGGCGATTTTGGCAATATGCGTTTCGTCGGAAACGCCCACCTCAGCTAATTCTTCGGCGACCTCTTTTCTGATTTTCTTTCTGCTGACGTCTACAAAAGGCGCAAGATGCGTCAAAGAGATGCTCTGTCCTCCGTATTGGTTGGAGGCTACCTGTGCGATAATCTGCGTAGCGATATTGCAGGCAGTCGAAAAACTATGGGGTTTCTCGATAAGCGTCCCCGAAATTACCGTCCCGTTCTGTAACATGTCTTCGAGATTGACAAGGTCACAGTTATGCATATGCTGCGCAAAATAATCCGCATCATGAAAATGAATAATTCCCTGGTCGTGAGCGGCGACGATGTCTTCGGGTAAAAGAATACGCCGAGTGAGGTCCTTGGAAACTTCCCCCGCCATATAGTCCCGCTGAACGCTGTTTACCGTAGGATTCTTGTTGGAATTTTCCTGCTTTACCTCTTCATTGTTACACTCGATCAGCGTAAGAATCTGCGCGTCCGTCGTATTCGATTTCCTGACGAGGGCGCGGGAATAACGATACGTAATATATTTACGCGCAAGAACAAAGGCCTTCATATCCATCAGGCGATTTTCTACCATATCCTGGATTTCTTCCACATTGACGGAACGCCCCATCTGCGAACATTCTTTCATTACGTCGTCCGCAAGACCACGGATCTGATCTTCGGAAATGCGAGCGACTTCATTTACCTCTTTATTCGCCTTTCTTACGGCGTTGACGATTTTCTCTTCATCAAAGATCGCTTCTTGTCCGCTTCTTTTAATAATTTTCATAGCCTTCACCCTCTTTTTCTTTCCATTGATCCCAAGAGACTCCACCACAATATATTGTGCCATATTTTGATTTTTAACACAAGATATTGTGTCTTCTCAATCGGTGCCTTTATATTATACCACATCTTGTGGTAAAGTCAAGAGGATTGCACAAGATATTGTATAGAAAAAACTTATAACCGAAAAACGCAAAATCGTCGATAACGGTCTTTTTTAAGAAAAAAAACTTAAAATTTGTTTTTTGTGTTTCGAAAATCAAATAATTTCGCTTTTTTCGCAAAAAATAACGGCCAAAAACAGGCCGTTATCTTCATATTTTTCTGTTTTAATTCTAATCTCTTATTTTTCCTTGACGGCAGCGGAAGCTGCTTTACAAAGCTGAGCGGAACTCGAACTCTTTTCCATAAGCAGAGCCAAAGCCTCGGAATCAAAGGACGAAAGATAACGATTGCGAATGAACGTTTCGCATTTCAATTCGTCCGGATTTAAGAGCAGATCACTGCGCTTTGTCTGAGAATGTTCCACGTCGATGGCGGGAAATATATTTTTGGCAATGAGCGAATCGCTCAGACGGATTTCAGAATTGGCCGCGCCAAGCAACTCACCGGCCAAAATATCGTCCATGGGATTGCCGGTATCGACGGAAAGCGTTCCGAGAATGGCGAGAGAACCGCCTTGAGCGAGACATCTCGCCGAGCCGAAAAATTTCTTGATATAATGGAGCGTCTTACTTTCCAATCCGCAAGAAAGCGTCTTCCCGCCCGAAGAAGTTTCCGTTTCGTTATAGGCGTGCGCCAAGGCCGTAAGAGAATCGACGAGCACAAGAACATCCATTCCCATTTCGGCAAACCTTTTCGCGCGTTTCAAGAGAAAATCAGCGGCAAAGACATGGGTTTCGGCCTCATCGTCATAAGTGGTATAAATAAAATCTGCTTTCGGAACAACCTTTCTGAACTCTCCGACCGCTTCCGGGGATTGATCGGTAAGCAATACCAGCAGACGGATATCGGGGTGTTCCTCGGAAACCGCTTTTGCGACCTCTTTGAGCAACATGGTCTTCCCCGCTTTCGGAGAAGAAGTTATGACTCCGCGCTGACCTTTTCCGAAAGGAATCAGCCAATCGATATATTTCAATGCGGAAGAATTGAATTTTTCCGAATAGAAAGAAATGCGCTGATCGGGATAGCAAACCTCGCTGAGTTCAAAGCGAGAACGCTTTTCTTCGCTGACGGGCAGACTGTTGACGGAAAGAATTTCCGTAGCGACAAGTGCGGCGTGACGTTTTTCCGCGTGGCAAACGATTATATCGCCGTCGCGTAAATCATGTTTCTTTATTTCGGAAACCGTAACGATTATTTTCTCGGCTGAGGCATCACGGCCGTTAAGCGGCAATAAAGAAGATACTCCGTTTATCGTTTCCAGCTGTCCGGTGTAGATTTCTTGTTCAAAATATCCCTGTTGAGATTCATATTCCGGGGAACGAAAGTCGATGACGTTATCCGTCACCTCCTCCTGCTTTTCCGCAGCTTCGGGAATATTCACCTCCGTATCGTCTTCGCTGATTCCGGAAAGATAAAGGAATTTTATTTCGTCCAACTTGCTGAATATTTTCGGATCGATATAAGCATCCTTGACAGGAGCACCCCGATTTGTCTTGGCGGCGGGAGGAACATTGCCGATCAGGATTTCTACGATATCTTTTACCAGTGCTCCCTTCTTTTTCAAAGTAGACTGATTGACGCCGACATGCCTTCCGACCGAGCGTAAACTGCCAATACTCAAAGTGGAAAGATATTCGGTGTAAGCTTGTTTGAGTTCGTCCAAAGCGCGTTCGTTCATCAATGTTTAGCCCTCTCCATTAAGATTATTTTTGTTTTTTCTTCCGTCAAATCGTCGCGGGAAAATTCCAAGACATCTCTATGACTGATTTCCGTTTCGTCATCGTCGAATAAGTCGAGGAAATTATCCGCTTTATCAAGATCGAGCGAAAGACTGCGCGTTTTATAATGCATGGGAATAACGATCTCCGGCATCATTCTGTCTACGTATTCTTTCGCCTGTTTTCCGTCTATTGTATAGGTTCCGCCCACGGGAATAAGAAGAATGTGTACGGGGAGCAACATTTCCAAAAGTTCCGAAGAACACTCCTCGCCCAAATCGCCCATGTGGCATACTTCCAATCCGTCCATACGGAATTTATATATGATATTCTCTCCTCTCTGCCGACCGCCTTCGTTATCGTGATAGCTTCTGATTCCCGTGATTTCCACGCCCGGCAATTCATAGAAGCCTTCTTTATCGATTACGCGGGGATGTCCGCCGATTGCTCCGATGTTATTGTGATCGAAGTGACCGTGACTTACCGTCACGGCATCCGCCGTGAGACCTTTGGGCAAATCGTACCCGATACCTTTATAAGGGTCTGTGACAATCGTCGTCCCCGTACTCTCGGTCAATTTGAAACACGAATGTCCCAAATACTGGATTTTCATTGTTCCTCCGAAATTTTTTTGCTTCGCGCGACAAGTCTCAAATGCATCTCTTGTTTTCCGCTGTCAAACAGCAAGGTATATTTCATCGACATCAACAGCGAATTTTTTTTGATTGCAAATCCGATTTTATGCGTTATCGTCTCCACTTCTCCTTCCGCGCCCGGAAGTCCGATGATTCCTCGGTTTCTCCCGCCTTCTTTTAAGAGGAGCCTCAAAATATAATCTCCCTCCCGTTCAACGGCAACCTGTCCGTCAGAAATGCAGAGACTTACTCTTCCCCCGTTTTCAAAATATCGCAGTTTTGCGGATTGAGGAAAGAGTTCCATTTCCGCTTCTTTTGAAAAGATGCTCTCTTCTCCGTCGATTACGGTCACGATTTTTAGAAAACAAGGTTGCATAATTTCGATTACTGCCGATTATTTTTTACTTTAACACTTCTATTATAACAAAGTTTATGAAAAAAGTAAACCCTATTATGCAATATTTTTTGAAAAGAATACAAAAAAATCACTCTTTCCCGCTTTTTATTTCTTCGCGCAACAATCTTCCGGCTTTCAACTCGGCCGATAAAGTCACTTCGTCTCCTTGAAAAACGGCATCTCTGTATACTTTCAAATTCTCGATGAGACAGTCAAGTTCAGTCAAAATATTGGCACGGTTATAAAGATACAGCTGAGACCAAATTCGTTCATCGACCCCCGCAATACGAGTCATATCCTGAAAACTTCCGCCGGTAAATCCCTCGCATCCCCGTGCCGAAGGACTTTTTACATAGGCACTGGAAACGAGGTGTGCAAGTTGGGATGTCAGCGCGATTCTCTTATCGTGTTCTTCGGCGGTACATTCGGTAATCCTGCCGAAGTTCATCATCCTCGCGTAGTCCAAAGCTTCTTCGATCGCACTTTTATCCGTTTTCGGGGAAACGGTGACGATGAGGTTTGCCCCGTCAAACATCTCCGCCGAAGAAGAAAGAATTCCGCTGGTTTCCTTTCCCGCCATCGGATGCAAACCTATATACCGATAACGGCGGGGAGCGGAGAATACCGCCCGTTCTATCTCCGCCTTAATCCCGCAGACGTCTGCCACAAATGCTCCTTCTTTGAACTCCGCCGATTCCAGCAAAGCGATCGCCGCGCGAGGCGGTACGGCCAAAAAAACCGCGTCGTACTCCGTAAGATTTTCGGCTTCCTCTTGAATATAGCCTTGATTTTTGGCGTAGGAAAGGGTCATTCCGTCGAGGTCGCTGCCCGCGACGAAACATCCCGCTTTTCTCAAAGCCCTGCAAATCGAGCCGCCGATAATCCCGAGACCGACAACTGCCGTCTTTTTCATAAGTTCCCCTCGAAATCTTTCAGGCCTTCGCCTTTGCGGCGAGACTCTTTGCGAGCGCTTCGAGCTGCGCGAGTTGCTCTTCCTTCAAGGAGGAACGTACGGTGACGGATATATCCTCAAAAGTACAGTTTTTCAAGGCGGAAAGTTCCGAGGTCATCTGCGCTTTTGCGGCGGGTGCCCAGCTTCCGTTTTCGATAATCGCAAAATTTTTGTTCTGTACCGCCAAAGCCTTCATATCCGCAATCAGATTTTTCATGGGAGTATAGATTTCCGCATTATAGGTGGGCGAGGCAAGAACGACGTTTTTGACGCGGAAAATTTCGGAGATAAGTTCGGAAACGTGCGTTTTGGAAGCATCGTAAACGCGCACGTCCTTCACTCCGTTTTCCGAAAGTTTGGAAGCGAGAATTTCTGCCGCGTTCGCCGTATGTCCGTACAAAGATCCATAGATGATAATCACGCCCTTGGATTCTTCCTCGTAACGACTCCATTTATCATACTTGTCCAAAAAATACGCAAAATTTCCCCGCCAGATCAAACCGTGCAACGGACAGATATAGGCGATATCGAGCGCGGAAAGTTTTTTAAGCGCCGTCTGCACCATGGCGCCGTATTTTCCGACAATATTCGTATAATATCTGCGCGCTTCGTCCAGCCAGTCGCGTTCATAATTCACCTCGTCGCTGAAAAGATTTCCGTCGAGGGAACGGAAAGAACCAAAGGCATCGGCGGAGAAAAGAATTTTATCCGTCTCGTCATAAGTGACCATGACTTCCGGCCAATGCACCATAGGCGCATAATAAAATTTAAGGGTATGCTTTCCCGTGACGAGAGAATCTCCTTCCTTGACCGTAAGCGTCTTTACATCCTTAAAGTCGAAAAAGTTGGAAATCATGGTAAAAGTTTTTACATTTCCGACTAATGTCGCGTCGGGATAGCGGCTGAGCACTCCGCGAAGAAGCGAACAGTGGTCGGGTTCCATGTGATTAACGACGAGATAGTCGAGCTTACGGCCTTTGAGCGCCGCTTCGAGATTATCAAAGAATTGCTCGGCAATCGTCTCGTCCGCCGTATCGAGCAAAACGGTCTTTTCGTCCGTCAAAAGATAGGAGTTATAGGAAACCCCTTTGGGCAGAGGGAATACATTTTCAAACAGAGCAAGTCTTCTGTCGTCGCCGCCCAGCCACACTACATCTTTCGTAACGTTTCTGATATTGTACATAAAAATAACAGCTCCTTTCTGTCGTCTTCGTCGATAAATCCGACATCTTTATTTTTCCTCAATCATACCATATTTATCGAAAAAATTCAAGCGTTGAGAGTAAAATAATCATATTTTCTTGACTTGACAGATAAAAATCCTTTTTATAAATCTTTACAATTGCTCACGAAAAATACCCGAAACGGCCTGAAATAAAGTTTTTTAACTACTTCATGAGCGTTGCAATATCAGGCACAGTTCTCGCCCCGTTTTTCATCGGAAAGGAGAATTTTTATTTGTCCGCAATATCCGAAAGCCTTTAATAAACCAAATTTCAGCCGAATATAACAAAACTATTTTTTAGCCACATAAAGAAATCTATGTATTCTGCCTTCTATTGCTCCTTTCTCCTCCAATATTTCTTGGGCATGATATAAGTTGTTCAGACATTTCTTTACATCAAAATCGGGAAATTCCCATTCAATGATCCGAGCAAACCAAACGAGGGCATCCACATTCCAAAATTTAATCGGACGATAAACCTTTTCCGTCTTAAGGGTTACAAAACCAACTTTTTCAAAGGCCTTTTGTACTTTATGCAAATATGGCCTCGAAAAGGGTAACGGTGGTATCTCATTTAGCAACAATTCAACAAGCTCCCTGTTATTTTCCACCCTACCTGTTGGGTAATAAAAATCCCATCCGTGAATATGAGCGGCCTTTTCTTCCTCCAACCATTCTTTTAATAACTGTTCTTTATTCATCGTACCTCTATTCTTTTTCATATTTACGATTAAGAAACTTTTTATAAAAGAAACCGCAAGAGAAAATTTTCCCCTTGCGGCCCTTAAAAATCGGATTGTATTATTTATCTTCGGTCTTTTCGTTTCTGAGGTATTTCTGTTTCGTGGCGATACCGCCGCGAATATGGCGTTCGTTCAGATTTCTGTCGGATACAGCCCGCGCCCTCTCGTATAAATCCATGTCGATGTTTTTCAGACGTTCGGAAACGTCTTTATGGACGGTAGATTTACTGATATTAAAATGCGCGGAACACGCGCGGACGGTGCAACCCGTTGCCACGATATATTCCGCGCTTTTCCTCACGCGTTCCTCAATATAATCCCACAAACCTTTCGACCTCCGAAATACATTTATGGTCTATATTTATGTCGGATTTTGAAAGGTTATGACCGTTTCGGATAATTCTTAACTTTCCGTTTTATAAGGGAGAGGAATGACTTTCGTCACCGTTCCTTCCTCATAGCGGGGAAGTTTTCTCGCCTTAGCGCTCTGCATGGCGATGGGAATATCCTCGCTGGAAAGCTCGGAAACCGCATTGTTTTTCTGTACTACGGCAAGAGGATAGGGCTTGGTGACGTAACTCGCCGAAAGTACGTAATCGCCCTCTCTCAGCCCCACGATAATCGAGCCCTTCTTATAGCGTCCGGTCGGTTCGATTTGAGAAGAAATTACTTTTTTGAACTTACCTTCCGACGTGGCTATGATAATTTCGCCCTCGCCGTTGATCTGGGACATGAACGCGACACTATCCCCTTCTCGAAGCATAATTCCCCGGACGCCCGCCGCGATTCTGCCCTGTGTGGGAATGTCGTCCTTCTTCGCGTTGAGGCAAATCCCGTTCTTTGTGACGATAATGATCGTATCCTCTTCGCCGCTCTCTTCCTCTACCGCAATCACTTCGTCTTCTTCGACAAGTTTTACCGCAAGGAAGCTGTCCTTTCTCTGATTATCGTATTCGCTCCATTCCGATTTTTTAATCATGCCCTTCTTTGTAAAGAACATGAGATTTCCGATCGGGAAGCGCTCTCCGATTTCAAAGAGTGCCACGACCTTTTCTCCGTCCAAGGCATCTTTGGACAAATCTTTGAGCGAAACGCCCTCATCGGAGAGCTTGCACTCAAAATCGGGAGAATAAATATCCAGCTTATGACAGTTGCCGTAATTGGTAAAGGCAAAAATTCTGCGGTCGGTGACCGTTTCCAGCTTACTCACGGCGACGAGCTGGGGCTTAAATTTCCCTTCGAGCGGCTTCTGAAGCGCATCTGCCTGCTTTCCCGTCAGAACCTTGAATCTTTCGTCCGCCGTATATACGAGCGTACATTTGACGCCCGGCTGCTTTTCGCTGGCGTGAGCCAAAAGCGCGTCCGCTTCCTCCGTCGTGAACACGAGCCGCGAATGTCTCGGAGCGGGATATTTGTCCTTGATTTCCGTAATCTCGTCCTTGACGACCTGCAACTGCAATTCTCCGCTCTTGGAAATCGCCGTAAGTTTTTTAATGAGTTTTTTCAGTTCTTTGAGCTCCTCCTCCAACTTGAAGACTTCCAGTTTGGTGAGGCGCGCGAGACGTAAATCCAGAATTGCCTGTGCCTGAATTTCCGTCAGTTCAAACCTCGCCATGAGCTTGGTTCTCGCATCTGAGGTGCTCTCCGATTTTTTGATGATGGCGATTACCTCGTCGATGTTGCGGACGGCGATAATCAATCCTTCCAAGATATGGCATCTCTGTTCCGCCTGGTGCAGGTCGAACAGCGTCCTTCTCAAAATAATCTGCTGCTGATATTTTACATAATGGCGGATAATTTCCATCAGCCCCAGTTGTTGAGGCTTGCCGTCGGCGATAACCACCATGTTGATGCCGAAAGTCACTTCCAAATCGGTATATTTATAGAGATACGCGAGCAGCTTTTCGATATCCGCGTCCTTTTTTACGCGAATGACGGCGCGCATGCCCGAACGGTCTGACTCGTCGGCGACATAGTCCACACAGGCGAGCTCGTCCTTCTTTTCCTCGCGCATTTCCGCAATTTTTCTTAAAAGCTGCGCCTTATTGACCTGATAGGGAAGTTCGGTTATGATAAGGTTGGTCTTTCCGTTATCCGTCTCTTCCGCCGTAATTTTGGCGCGGAGCGTAATTTTTCCGCGCCCCGTCTTATATGCCTGAATCAGCTCGTTGGCGATAATGATTCCCCCCGTCGGAAAATCGGGCGAAGGGATATATTTCATCATTTCCCCGAGGGAAATCGCAGGATTGTCGATATAGGCCACGACGCCGTTGATGACTTCTTCGAGATTATGTGTGGGGATATTGGTAGCCAACCCTACCGCAATTCCCGAAGCGCCGTTGACGAGTAGATTGGGGAATCTTCCGGGGAGAATATCCGGTTCCTTCAAACTGTCGTCGAAGTTGAGGGAAAAGGGAACTGTCTCTTTGTCGATATCGCGGAGCAGTTCCAAAGCGAGCGGTTCAAGTCTCGCCTCCGTGTAACGCATGGCAGCCGCGGGATCGCCGTCCACGCTGCCGAAATTGCCGTGGCCGTTGACGAGCGTTTTGCCCATATTGAAATCCTGCGCCATGCGCACCATCGCATCATATACGGAACTGTCACCGTGCGGGTGATATTTACCCATGCAGTCACCGACGATTCTCGCGCTCTTTTTATGCGGTTTGTCGGGCGTCAGTCCCATTTCGTTCATCGTGTAGAGGATTCTTCTCTGCACGGGTTTGAGTCCGTCCTCCACCCGCGGCAAAGCGCGGTCCAAAATGACGAATTCCGCATAGGGAAGCATGGAAGAATGAAGAACTTTTTCAAGGGGCTCGACATAAAGCTGTCCCGCGGGTTCCTGCTTTTCGGGCTCTTTCTTACTCCTGGCCATTTGCGCCCTCCTTCTTCTCTATCTTATCCATAAACGTATCTTTCTTGTTGAAATTTGCATATTTTGCGAGGAACTCCTTCCGTCCCTCCACTTTATCGCCCATCAGCGTGGTAATCATTCGTTCAGCTTTGGCGGCGTCTTCCACGGTGACCTGTGTCAGATTCCGCGTAGCGGGATTCATGGTCGTTTCCCAAAGCTGATCCGCGCTCATTTCTCCCAATCCCTTATAGCGTTGCAGTTGATATCCCTTGCCAATCTTTGCGATTTTTTCCGAAAGTTCCTTGTCGTCGTAAGCGTATTCCACCTTATCCCCTTTATAGACTTTGTAAAGAGGCGGCATGCCGATATACACATGCCCCGCATTGACGAGAGGACGCATATAGCGGAAAAAGAAAGTGAGCAGGATACAGCGGATATGCATGCCGTCCTGATCCGCATCGGACAAAATGATGACTTTATGATAGTTGATTTTATCCAGCTTGAAATCGGGATCGAGTCCCGCGCCGATAGCGCTGATAATCGTGCGGATTTCCTCGTTCGCAAGGATTTGGTCGAGCCGCTTCTTCTCGACATTGAGCGGCTTGCCTCGCAAGGGAAGAATGGACTGAAATTGACGGATACGCGCCTGCTTTGCCGTGCCGCCCGCCGAGTCGCCCTCTACGATAAACATTTCGTTGAGTTCCGGCTTTCTGCCCGAACAGGAAGCGAGCTTTCCGATGAGCGTAAGACCGTCGATGCTGTTTTTTGCACGGGCGTTCTCCTTGGCCTGCTTTGCGGCAAGGCGGACTTTTGCCGCCCCCTGCGCTTTTTTGATGATTTCGTCGAAAGTCTTTTTATATCCCCGTGCGCCCATGAGGGAATTGAGCCCCTCGATGACCGTCGCTTCGACGGGAACGCGGGCTTCGGTGTTGCCGAGCTTGGTCTTTGTTTGTCCTTCGAACTGCACGTTCTGCATTTTGATGGACAGAACGGCGGTCAGGCCTTCGCGGAAATCGTCGCCCTGAAAATTGGGATCTTTATCCTTCAAAAAACCGTTGGAACGGGCATAATCGTTCAATGCCTTGACCAATCCCGAACGGAAACCGGCTTCGTGATAACCGCCTTCGGGAGTAGGAATATTATTGACGAAAGAAAAGAGACTCTCCGTAAAGTCTGTGGTATGTTGTATGGCAAACTCGACGAGAATATTGTTTTTCGTCGCTTGGTAATAGATAGGGACGGAATACAGTTTCGTCTTTCCCTCATTGAGATTTTGTACGAAATCGCTAATGCCGCCGTTATATTTGTAAACGATACGATAAGGCTCGCTTTCAAGCGCGAGAGCGTCTACCTTGCCGAGCAAAAACTCCTGAGGCTCCGTTTCGGTTTCGTTTTCCGATTCTTCTTCGTCGTCGCCCAGATTTCCCTTGCGGCGGTTTGCCTCCGCCATGGAAATACGCTCGTCGATAAGCGTGATTTCCAAGCCGCGGTTCAAAAACGCCAATTCGTTGAGCCGTTCCTCCACTGTTTCGAGATTGAAATCCGTCTCCGAAAAAACGTTGGGATCGGGCTTGAAACGGACAAAAGTCCCCGTCCGTTTAGTCGCTACTCCCGTATCTTCGAGAGGCCCGTCGGGCACGCCCGATTCAAATTTTCCTTTCCGCTTATTATAGTAAGATTTGAAGCTCATCTTATAGACATGCTTCTGATAAACCTCTACTTTCAGCCATTCGGAAAGCGCGTTGGTAACGGATGCGCCGACGCCGTGAAGACCGCCCGAATACGCATAATTCCCCTGCCCGAACTTGCCGCCCGCGTGCAGTTTGGTGAATACGACCTGCACGCCCGAAACCTTTTCTTTCGGGTGAATGTCGGTGGGAATACCGCGCCCGTTATCTTCGACCGAAGCGCTGCCGTCTTTATAGAGCGTCACCGTAATTTTATTCGCATATCCGTTTGCGGCTTCATCGATAGCGTTGTCGACAATCTCCCAAAGGATATGATGAAGGCCTTTGATCCCCGTCGAGCCGATATACATTCCGGGACGCATGCGGACGGCATCCAGCCCTTCGAGAACCTCCAAATTTTTTGCACTGTAACTATGTGCTTGGTTTTGAGTTTGTTTCGTGTTATCCGTTGCCATTTTTTCCTCAAAGCGTATAATATTCTTTGTCGGGATTTCAAAAAATTTGAAACCACGAAATTGTATTCCGTCTAATTATACCATATTTTTTTGCTTTTTTCAAATAAATTGTCGAAAAAAGGAAGAAAAAATTCAATATATTTGCAAAATTTCCAAAATTTCCTCATAGGAATCCGCTTCATAATCGGGAAACGCTTTGCCTTCCGTACTCTTATCTTCGGGATTCAGCCATATACTCTCGATTCCGGCGTCGTTTGCCGCCTTAATATCCGCGGTGAGACTGTCTCCGATCCATATCGCCCGCGATTTATCGAAATCCGGAATATGCGACACGACATAATCGGTATACGCTTTTCCGGGCTTATCGCAGCCGATTTTTTCGGAAACGAAAGCCTCTTCAATATAATCCCAAAGTTTCGCGATATCGAATCGAGATTTCTGTACGAAGTATGTGCCGTTTGTTACGATATATACTCTCCCGGCACTTTTCAACTTTCTGAGAAATTCTTCCGCTCCCGGCATATAAATCGGATGTTTTGAAAGATAGTCGATATATCTTGTATTGAATTCTTTTCCCGAAATCCTTTCCTTTCCGAGTCGTTCCAGCCAAAGCGGAAAACGTTCTTCGAGAAGCCTTTCGCGGGTGATTTCTTTCCGTTCCAGCTTTTCCCAAAGCGAATCGTTGAAATCTGTAAAATTTCTGCCGTATTCTTCCTTCCATTTTTCCCCGAAACTTTCAAAAGCGCTTTTTAACGCTGCTTCGGAGGAAGCATGAAAATTCAGAATCGTATTGTCTGCATCCACTAAAAAAATATTGTACTTTTTCATAAAAACATCTCCTTCTTGTTCGGGATTTCTTCCCGATACCACTTCTCCTTAACGGCTATTCTTTTTCGCCTTTCACCCGATCTACGATTGCGAGTTCTTTTAACGCGCGGGTATACGCAATATATTTTTCGTTCGGAGTCATATTGTCGGGAATGACGGCGACGGAAGTAAATTCCAATCCTTTACTTTCATAGACGGTCATGAGATTGATGCGAGTGCGCGAAATTCTGCCTTTTTCCGAAACGACGCTGTATGCCTTGCGGATGTATTCGTCCTTATCCTTTTCCGAACAAATCACCGCCTTCAAACCTCTTTTATCCCGAAAAAACGCACTGATCCCCCGCGGAGCGATATGCTGTACTTCGGGACCGTTGAAACCTATCGACTGCATATCCACTTTCAGCGCGGAAGAGACAAAATCGACGATTTGATTGGTGTTTCGGTAATTCTGATTGAGCGTAAAAACTTCAAAATCGGGAAAAGTGTCTTGCCAGTCTCTCACGCCCCGCCATGCGGTCACGTTCTGTTCGAGATCTCCGAACACGTCGAAGGAAGCCTTGTCGTTGATGCGACGTAAAAGCTCATATTCCCCCGCGGAAATGTCCTGCGCTTCGTCCACGAACACAAATGCATATTTCGGCGTCAGCGTCTTGCCGAGAAGAGAACATACCTGACATAATGCATACGCGTCGGAAGGATACATGCTTCTGTTTTTCATGCCGAATTTGAGCTTTGTTTTTTTGACGGTTTCCTTATAGAAAAAACGGATTACGTCCACGAAATCTTCTCCCGTGCCGAGCGCGGAAAAATTTTTTTCTCCGCGGAGATAATCATAAAACTCGGAAAAAGCAGTTCCGTTTTCCCCGATAAATCTTACTTTTTCCAAAACTTTTTCGATTTCCGAAAGCAGCGCCATGCGCTTTTGAATCCTGTCGGCATAGACATATACTTCCAAAGTGCCGATTCTCTGCCGATAGCGTTTCAAATCGGTTATCTCCTTTTCGAGAGAAGTTTTCAGTTCATTCAAAGCAGTTATCGATTCGCCGACGATCTGTTCTTCATATTTAACGGTAAAGGCCGCGCTTTTGTAGAAAGACATGAGCTGACGATAAAAATAACTGGGATTCTTTGCGTTTTCGCTTTTGAGCGTTCC
Organism: uncultured Clostridia bacterium; assembly: GCA_904419075.1. Lineage (GTDB taxonomy): Bacteria > Bacillota > Clostridia > Christensenellales > Borkfalkiaceae > Scatosoma. The sequence goes on along the minus strand of CAJFQM010000005.1, from coordinate 123,948 downwards.
CGAAAAGAAATCGTCTATATCGAGTATGCAGTTCATGAGTTCTCGGAAAGGTTTCGTATAATAAAGCCCGCCCTCTTTCCGTTCCTTAATTTCTCCGAGTACCGCACGGCGGACGCGCAGAGAGGCGTTTTTGATCGTTTCGTAGGCAGAAAGCTGTTCCTTACACTCCTTTTCGATTCGCGCGATAAACTCCCGACACTCTTCTCCCGTAAAAAGGCCGTACAGACTGTCGTAAATTTTATCCAACTTTTTCTTGACGTCCGCGACGAACGCGGGAGAATAGACATACGCGAGATATTCGGGTTCTTCTTTGGAAGAAGTATCGATTTTCTGACTTAAATCGATGTTTTCGTTTTTGAGAACTTGCAGAAAATATTCATAAATCGTCACCGTCTTGACCCGTTCGAGTTCGAGAATGGTCGCAAGCTCGTCTATAAAGGCATTGAAGGAATCGCTGGGAGTAAGCACGAGCACGTCTCTTGACTTGATTTCCTCGTTATTATACATGAGATAACTCAACCTGTGAAGCATGACCATCGTCTTTCCGCTCCCTGCGCAACCCTGCAAGACGAAATTTTTGCGCTCGGGGCAGGTGATGATTTCGTATTGTTTTTCCTGAATCGTCTCTATAATATCCTTGATGGCGGGTTCTTCTTTGCGATTTTTTATGATCTCCCTGAGATACGGATCGAAAAGAATTTCTTCGTCGCGTCCGCCGATTTCTTCGTCCGTCAGGTAATCCCGTACGGAGAGAAATTCGTTTTTGAAATCCAGAACGATTCCGTCCTTTGTGCGAAGAGCACGGCGAAGCACGGTCTTATAATCGTATTCGTTGATGGAAAAGGAAATACGGCTCTTCTGATAATATTTTCTCGCCAAAGGAGCGCGCCAATCGACAATTTCGAGCTTTACGTCCCCTTTTTTTCCGATATAGTAACTGTTATAGCCCTCTTTCGGATCGGTTAAATCCATGCGGGCGAAATATGGCTCGTCAAAAAAACAACGAAAGGAATCTATCGCTTTTTTATGCGTTTCGATTTCTTTCAAAAGCTCCGTGACTTTGCAATAATTTTCCGCGTTATGTTCCTCTTCCGTCTCGATTCGCTTTATTTCCGCTTTCGCCTCCAAAATTTTGAGTTTATGCCCCCGAATGTGCGAAATTTTCAGCATTTTCATTACGGCGGAAATATGCCCGTCCTCATAAATCTTTTGTTTTTCCCCGTCCAGAAGGTCGAGAAACCAAGTCTTATCCGCCTCTTTATGCGGGTTGAGAATCTCTGTTAAATTTTCATAAGCCGTCGTCTTTCCCATATCCCCTCCTGCAATACTTTTTTTATAATACCATATTTTAAGTCAAAAGGGAATACCTTTTTCGAAATTTTTTGAAAAAATTTGTAAAAACAAAAAAACGTTCTCCGAAAATCTTCCAGAAAACGCTTTCTATAAAAATTTTTTGTATACGCAAACTTCCAACTTCAAGCCATTTCTTACATTTTTTCGGGAATTCCGATTCCGAGAAGCGAAAAGGCATTTTTCAAAGTCTGTAGACAAGCTGCCGTCAAAGAGAGACGGAAATTCTTTTTCTTTTCATCCTCCGCGGCAAGAATTTTGCAATCGATGTAAAACTTATTGAATTTCTGAGCGATATCGACCGCAAGGCGGGCGATATAGGACGGCTCGTATTTTTCTGCCGCATCCTTTACCGTCTCCGGAAAAGCCGCCAAAGCCTTGACGAGTTCGAATTCCGACGCTTCCGGTTGGATAACTTCCCGATGTTCGGGAATTCCGCCCTTCTGCAACACGGAATTTGCTCTGGCGCAGGTATACTGGACATAGACGCTGGTTTCGCCTTCAAAACTCAATACTTTGTCATAGGAAAAGACAATATCTTTGATTTTGTTGTTATAGAGCGCACCGAAAATTACGGCGCCGACGCCGACCTTTTCCGCCACTTCGCGCTTGTTTTCCAGCTCGGGATTTTTTTCGTCGACAATCGTATATGCTTTTTCGATACATTTACGGATGACGTCTTCGAGAAAAACAACGTTTCCCTTTCTCGTGGACATCGTCCCTTCTTCCAAAGAGACCATTCCGTAGGCGACGTGCACGAGGTCTTTCGCCCATTCCTTCCCCATCAATTCGAGGACTTTGAAAAACTGCTTGAAATGCAGATTCTGCTGATAGGCTACCACATAGAGACATTTATAAAAATTGTAGGTATTCTTACGGTAAATGGCCGCAGCCATATCCCGCGTCGCATACAGGGAGGAACCGTCCGACTTCAGAATGATACAGGGCGGCATGCCGTAGGCTTCGAGATCGACGACCTGCGCCCCGCGGCTCTCCACGAGCAAGCCTTTTTCTCTCAGTTCGTCCACCACGGGCTGCATTTTATCCGAATAAAAGCTCTCTCCCGCGTAAGAATCGAAACGAATATCGAGCAAATCATAAATTTTCTGTACGTCTTTCAGCGTGAGTTCTTTGAACCAATGAAAGAGTTCCAGACATTCCGAATCCCCCTGTTCGATTTTCTTAAAGTACGCACGGGCTTCGTCGTCGTATTCGGGATGTGCCTCCGCCTCGCGGTGAAAACGGACGTACAGCTCGTTCAGAGCACGAATCCCGCCTTTTTCCACGGTATCTCTATCCCCCCACCGCTTATAGGCGGAAATGAGTTTCCCGAACTGCGTACCGTAGTCTCCGAGATGATTGATCCCTATCGCCTTATAGCCGAGGAAATTGAAAATGCGATAGAGCGCCCCGCCCAATACGGTCGTGGAAAGATGGCCGATATGAAAGGGCTTGGCGATATTGATGGACGAGTAATCGATGCAGATCGTCTTTCCCTTTCCTTCGTCCGAGGCGCCGTAGGCGTCTCCTTCCGAAAAAATCCTGTCCAGTACCTGACGGGTCAAAGAAGTCTTATCGACTTTGAAATTGAGATATCCGTTTACCGCGGAAACCTCGGAAATTACTTCGTCTATCGGAAAATTCTCTTTGAGCGTTTCCGCAATGGCAACGGGGCTTTTGCGGAGTATTTTCGCAAGTTTGAAACAGGGAAGAGCGTAATCTCCCATGTCCGACGTGGGAGGAAGCGCGATGAGTCCGTAAATCTCCTCGGCGCTCATGCCCTCTATTTTCAGTTTCTCCGAAATGTATCTTTTATAATCCATGTCCTTCTTTTCCTTCTCCGTAAATTTTACAAGAGATATATTAACATATTTTTCGATTTTGAGCAAGTTTAATTTGCTTATTTTCCGATTTTATATTATAATATAGCAGAAAAATCAAACGAAAACTTTTTAAGGAAACTGTAAAATTATGAAACTCGGTGTCGTAGGACTTCCCAACGTGGGAAAATCCACTCTGTTCAACGCAATCACACATGCCGGCGCGGAATGTGCCAACTATCCCTTTTGTACGATAGAACCGAACGTCGGCGTCGTCGCCGTACCCGACGAACGGCTCGACAAACTCGCCGCTCTCTACCAGAGCAAAAAAGTCACCCCCGCCGTCATCGAATTCGTCGATATCGCGGGACTCGTAAAAGGTGCTTCCCGCGGAGAGGGGCTCGGCAATAAATTTCTCTCCCATATCCGCGAAGTCGATGCTATCGTGCACGTCGTCCGCTGTTTCGAGGACGCAAACATTACGCACGTGGAAAATTCCATCGATCCCGTTCGGGACATAGAAACGATCAATCTCGAACTTATTCTTTCCGATATGGAAGCCGTACAGAACAGGCTGGGAAAAATCAAGAGCAACGCGCGCGGCGGAGCCGATAAAAAAGCCGCGGAAGAATATGCTTTTCTCGAAAAGTTGTACGCACACCTCGAAGCGGAAAAACCCGCGCGGACTTTCCCCATACAGGATGCGGACGAGGAATTTTTGAAAAATCTTTTCCTGCTTACCGTAAAACCGGTGATCTATGCCGCCAACATCAAAGAAAGCGATATGGGCAAAGACGAGGATTCTCTCCCCTTTGTCGTCGAGGTAAAAAAATTTGCCGCGAAAGAACACAGCGAAGTTTTGGTAATCTGCGCAAAAACGGAAGAAGAACTCTCTCAAATGGATCCCGACGACAAAGCCGTATTCATGGAAGAATTCGGACTCGGAGAAAGCGGACTCGACCGCCTTATCAAAAAATCCTATGCGCTCCTGGGGCTCATTTCTTATCTGACGGCGGGAGAAAAGGAAACCCGGGCTTGGACCATCGTCAAGGGAACGAAGGCTCCGCAGGCCGCGGGGAAAATCCATTCCGACTTTGAAAAAGGGTTTATTCGGGCCGACGTCGTCAATTGGGAAACGCTGGTTGAACTCGGTTCCATAGCCGCGGCAAAGGAAAAAGGAAAGGTTCGTTCCGAAGGGAAAGAATACGTCATGCAGGACGGAGACGTCGTAGAATATTATTTTAACGTCTCCAAAAGCTCAAAGTAATTTTTGACGAAAAAATTTCAAACGAAAAAAGCGCGGATAATTCCGCGCTTTTTTATGTTCTGTTGCCTTAAAAGTCAAGCTGGTCTTTAAGAAAAAACGAGCTGCGCTTTATAAATTGACGTCGGGGAAATCTTATTTCAATGCTTTTTTTAGATCCGAAATAAATTTCTTTTGCTGTTTTTTCAGGTAAAATTTTATCATCGGTTTCAGAAAGAACTTTTTGGCTGTCACGGCTTCCGTAAACTCTATTTCCGTCTCGTCGCCCCTTTGCGCAAAAATTCCCGTCCAATGCCCTTTCAGATTGTCGTTTTCCAAATCGAATTCCCAGCGTTCAAACGGACTGCAATACGTAATCGTGAAAGTGGTGGCATACCCCGCTTTGGTGTATTCGACAAACTGCCGCGGACTTAAAATTTCCGTTCTGTCCAAATCGCTGCGCCAGCTATCGTAATCCGCAACCGAAGTCACGAATTTCCAAACTTTTTCGACATTGCCCGAAACGGTGGCCGTTATCTTCGACACAATCATTTTTCCCTCCACATTAAAAAACTTTTTCCGTTCATTTTTCAGGACGTGTATCTTTTTGCGCTTCGAGATACTCTTCTAAAATTTTCGCCGCCGAATATACGAGATCGGGACAGGGACGTTTTTTATAATATTCCGCAGTCCGTTCTTCGGGTATGGCTTCCGTACTTACTTTCAAATGCGCGCCTGAGAGAAGTTCGCCGCAAACGACGCTGCCGTTTTCCGTCTTGAATTTTCCCGCAAGTTCCTGTACCGCCGCATAAACTTCCCTCTTATTTGACGAATCGACCTCTGCACGGGAAAGTATCAGGCCGAGTGCCATCACCATGCCGCTGACGGCCCCGCAAGTGAAACGCATTCTTCCCATTCCTCCGCCGAACGGGAGAGAAATTTTCATCGCCGTTTCTTCGTCAGTGCCCGTGACATCGGAAAAGGCGAGCAAAACGGCCTGAGCGCATGTATATCCTTTAAGAAAATTTTCTTTTGCAATATCCGCTCTTGACATTTGTTTTTACTCCTGTTATAATGAATTTATGGAAAAGGTATTTTTTGCGAAAACCGAAAAATTTTCCGACAGCGAGCAAATGATACGAAAGATAGTTTTCGAGCGCTATCGAATCAGAGACGCCGTAATTTCGAGGAGCGAAACGGGGAAACCTTTCTTAGAGAATACCCCTTTATTTTTTTCCGTCACGCATACCAAAGAAACGCGATTTATTGCCGTTTCCGACGAAAATATAGGAATAGATGCCGAACGGATTTCAAGGGAAATCGATTATCGCCCCATCCTTTCCAGATTTCCTTTCGACGAGCGGGAAGAAATAAAGGGAAAAGAAGATTTTCTCCGTCATTGGACCGCAATCGAAAGTACCGTCAAATGGTTGGGCGGCTCCCTCGCGGCAGATCTGAAAAAAATTTCTTTTATCGGCGGAAAAATTTTTTATTCGGGGTTGGAACTTCCCGTGCGCCTTTCCGTTTATGAAAAAGACGGACATATCGTTACCCTTTGTCGGGAAAAGGGCTGCGACAATACCGAGTTTCTTTCATTATAGCACCTTTTTCGAAATTGTCAAGAAAAATCTGTCACGACGGCGGGTTATTTTCGGTTCTCTTTGCCGAGGCATTAAATCTCGGCTGAACGTTATCGCTCCAATTGAGCCTTATCCAAAAAATATTTAGAGCCAGTTCGCCGTTTCAGTCAGAGAACGGCGGCCGGCTCTAAAATCTCAAAATACTACTTTCCGAAAAATCAGGCGTTCTTTACCCTGCCCACTTCCGTGTTGTCCTTGGTACGTTTGGAAAGCGCTTCGACGGGATGCGCTTTATTCTCTATGCGATAATCCTTTCCGAATTCCGAAATGGCAAGATTGATGACGGAATGAGTCCCGACCTTTTCCAAGTTTCCGTTAACTCCTTTATTGTAGGAGAAATAGCGGAAATTGTCCGGCATAGACGAAAGCTCTCTGAAACCTTCCTCCACGGCCGTCAAGCGCACGCTTTTAAGCACTTCCCGGATATATTCTTTCTGGGAGCGGAATTTGAGAAGTTCGGGAAAATCTCCGCCTTCGGGAAAGAGCTGCTGCCATACTTTTCCTTCGTATTTTAAGAGCAATTCGGCTGCTTTATGCAGATGCGAGATTTCCTCGGTAAAATGCTGTTCCCAGATTTTTTTGATTCGGGGATCCTTCTCGTCCTCGTAACAGGAATAATAGAGATAGCATTCGGTATATTCGTTCATGACGAGATTTTCCAGCCAAGTGCAGGAAGAATCTTTGAGAGAGCCGTATCCCGTGACATGCTGTTCCTCGATCATGGCAATTTCATTATACAATTTTCTGCCCAAATCGCTCACGTACAGATTGGCGACGTTCATATAATAGTTCATCGTTTGCTGTTCCGCGGCGGTAATGATATTGACATGAAGTCGTGTAAGCGTATTATTCAGATAACTGTTGATATTGAATTTTACGTCGTCGAAAGGATGACGATATTCCGCTACCGTGGGCCTGCCTGGCATGATTTCCGTATAATCCCCTACGAGAAGCGCGGGATCGCCCGATTTTTCCAATTCCATTAAATCGGAATACCGATACAAATGATCGAAATCTTCCAAAAGGGCGAAGTTTAATTGTTGTCTCACGTAATCGTTCTTTTCCGATTTTGCGAGATTTGCCGTCAGATCGACCGCCAGCTGCTCATATCCGATAGTATGTTCGAGAATATTTTCGTTCATAGGCTTTAAGGAAGCAATTCTCTTTTGCTGAATCTGTTCGCTTCTGCGAATGAGCGCCAATTCGCGACGAATATCGTTATTCGTACAATTCCGTGTATAACTGTGACCGAAACGCACGGATTCAAATTCCGTACCGTCCATCAAAATGATGCGTAAACGAGTATACGGATCTACCGTATGCTTGTCGTAAGGTTTGACGAGGACGTTTTTCCAGCTTTGGAAACTTTTTTCAATCTTTTGCGGTTTCTCTTTGAATGGATTCATTTTTTACCTCCGAGAAGAAATTTCATAGGTTTATTATCTACATTCGCAAAAAAACCTATTCAACCGTTTGATTATTTTCGCAAAATCTGTTACACTATTATAATAGTTGCGCATTGATACGGACTCAAAAAAGGAATTTTACATGAGAAAAGGAGAATACTGATTATGCTCGGAATTGTAATCGCTTTGGAAAGCGAAGCGGAAATTTTATTGGAAGAAATGGAGACCTTCCGCGTCCTCACCGTAAGCGGAAAGACCGTTCATGTCGGCCGCGCCTTCGGAAAGGACGTCGCCCTCGTAGTCTGCGGAGTCGGAAAAGTAAATGCCGCGCTCGGAACCCAGCTTCTCGTCAGTAAATTCGACGCAGAAAAGTTATTTAATTTCGGCGTTGCGGGCGGTCTGAACGCTTCCACGAAACTTTGCGGCGTATATCAAATCCAAGCGGCCGTTCAGTTCGATTTTGATCTGACGCAGTTAAACGGTACCAAAATAGGTACCTTGGACGAATATAAGGAAAATTATCTGAATTTGTCCTCTTTCCAGGCGCCCTTAGCAAAGAAATTTTTGGGAACGGCTGACCGTTTTAACGATTCACCTGACGATTATCGGCTTCTTACTGATACATTAAAGGCAGATATCCGGGATATGGAGGGAGCGGCTGTCGTGCAGGCGGCTTATGCGGCTCAACTGCCCGTGTATTCCGTCAAAGCAATTTCCGATGTTGCAGGCAGCGGAAGTACGACCGAACAATATCTGAAAAATCGGAATAAGGCACTTCAAAATCTGAAAACATACCTTCCGACTTTGTTGGAAGAGCTGTAAAAAATAAACACAAGGAAGGGAAAGAAAAAATTATGGTCGATTTAGGCGATTGGAACGAACTTTTAGCCCCTCTTTTCGCAGATGAACGATATTTGAAAATCCGAAAATTCTTGATAGACGAATATAACCATTATACGGTCTATCCGGATATGTATGATCTTTTCAACTGTTTTCGTTATACCCCGTTTGAAAAGGTAAAAGTCGTACTTTTGGGACAGGATCCTTATCATAATGCGGGACAGGCGCACGGACTTTGTTTCTCCGTGCGTGAAGGCGTGGAAAAACCGCCTTCCCTCGAAAATATTTTCAAGGAACTTCATTCCGATATCGGGTGCGACATTCCCGAATCCGGCGATCTCACGAAATGGGCAAAAGAGGGTGTGCTTTTGATGAACACCTCTCTGACCGTGCGTGCACATCGGGCAAATTCTCATTCTGCATGCGGATGGGCATGGTTTACCGACAGCATCATTCAAATAATTTCAGAAAAAAAAGAACATGTCGTCTTTATTCTTTGGGGCGGGAATGCCCGCAGTAAAAAACCGTTGATCGATCAAAGCAAACATCTGATCCTCGAGTGTCCCCATCCTTCCCCGCTGTCCGCATTTAACGGATTTTTCGGATGTCGGCATTTTTCAAAAACAAATGCCTATTTGGAGCAGAACGGAATTCAGCCCATAGACTGGGACTTGACAAAATAAAATTTTCCCTCTCCTTTATATCAAATTGCGGCAAAAATTCCCTGGAGGTTTGTTTTCCTCTATGAAAACAAGATTTCGCCATAGATAAAAGACAATCTTGTTCGTCAAAAAGTTTTTCATATATTTCTTCTTGCGACGAAAAAAAATCGACGCTTTTAAGGCGTCGATTTTTTTATTCATCCTCTTCGTCGTCCGGGAGGTCTACATTATGATAAACGTCCTGAACGTCGTCGAGGTCTTCAAGGGCTTCCAGCATATTTTCAAAAGTCTTGACTTTATCCGCGGGAAGCGTAATTTTGTTTTGAGGAATCATGGCAATTTCTGCCTGCACGAAACGAATCTTCGGTTCTTCCTCTTCGTTCCTGCGCGTCTTGGGAGCGGCTGCCATCAATTCCGCGTTTTTATCTTCAAGATATTTTCTGACGGCCGAAAAATTTTCGGGAGTCGTAAAAATCTCGTATACGTCTTCTCCCGTTACGACATCGTCCGCCCCTGCTTCCAGTGCATATTCGGTCATCGTATCTTCATCGAGCTCTACGGTCCGTTCTACGACGATATACCCTTTATTGTCGAAATTATAGGAAACGCAACCCGTGTTCCCCATAGAGCCGCCGTGTTTTCCCATCACCGCGCGGATGTCGCTTGCCGTACGATTATTATTATCGGTCAAAGTCGTAATGATGACCGCAGATCCCGCAGGACCGTAGCCCTCATAAGTGAGTTCCTTATAATCGGAGCCGCTCATCTCGCCCGCAGCCTTTTTGATACTGCGCATAATGTTATCGTTAGGCATATTCGCTGCTTTTGCTTTCGCAATGACGTCGGCGAGTTTACTGTTCGTGGCGGGATTGGGATTGCTCTTCGCCGCTACGGCAATTTCTCTGCCGAGTTTGGTAAAAATTCTTCCCCTTGCGGCGTCCGCCTTGCCTTTTTTTGCCTGTATATTGTGCCATTTGCTATGTCCGGACATAAATTTAACTCCTATCGATTACTTTTTATAAATTGTTCCCGTTTCAGAACATACATCGCTATTCCCGCAGACACGGCCGCATTCAGACTTTCCTGAGAGGCCTGCATGGGAATTTTGAGCGTATATTCCGCCGCTTTGAACACTTCTTCCGAAATTCCGTTCGCCTCGTTTCCTATTGCAAGAACATATTTTGCGGGCGGAGAGAAACTGAAAATATTTTCTCCGTCCATATCGGCCGCCAAAATCGGCACGCCCGCAAGCGCCGATAAAATTTCTTTTCGCTCTCCCGTATACAGATTTACGAAAAAAATACCGCTCATGCTCGCGCGGACGCTCTTGGGAGAATAGGGATCGGTACACTCCGCAAGATACAGTTCCCTATATCCGGCGGCGTTTGCCGTACGTATAATCGCACCCATGTTCCCCGGATCGGAAATTCCGTCCAAAAAGAGACAGCTTTCCCGCGGAGGACAAAGAGGCTTTTCGGGAATTTTTACCACGCAGAGAATCCCCTGCGGAGTCTTTTCGTCCGAAAGGCGGGCAAAAACTTCATCGGAAACACGAATTGCAGAATCGTCCGCTTCTCCGCGATAGCTTTCGGAAACGAATACCCGCTCGACTTTGAGTCCGCTCTTTCTGCACTCGGACGCCATTTTCGCGCCCTCGACAAGAAAGCATTTCTTTTCCTTTCTGAATTTTTTTTCTTTTAAGGAAATCGTCTCTTTAATCAACGGATTGTTTTTGGAAGTGAGTATCATTTTTTCTTCAATGCACGAAAAAAGCCTTTTAGAAGCTAAAAGGCTTTTAGTGTCAATCAGAGAGCCGCTTTAGCTTTTTCGGCCAGCTGCGCAAATGCGGGAGCATCGTTGACGGCCAAGTCGGCAAGAACTTTTCTGTTGAGATTGATGCCTGCGACGGAAAGACCGTGCATCAGTTTGCTGTAAGAAAGACCGTTGATTCTCGCCGCTGCATTGATTCTCGCAATCCACAGTTTTCTGAAATCTCTCTTTCTTCTGCGTCTGCCGATATAGGCATAGTTCAAGGACTTCATGACCGCCTGTCTGGCGATACGGTAAGATTTGCTCTTGTTTCCGAAATAGCCCTTGGAGAGCTTGAAAATCTTTCTGCGCTTTTTGAGCGCGTTTACACTTCTTTTAATACGCATTTTTCGTTCTCCTTCTTTCCTTAGTCCTTATACGGCATCATACTCTTGACGGTATGTTCCTGAGTGGGAGAAACGAGAGTGCTCTGACGGAGCGTTCTCCTTCTCTTGCTGCTCTTGGTTTCCGCTTTATGGTTTTTGCCGCCGTGCGGTCTGTTGACTTTGCCTGTACCGGTAAGCCAGAAACGCTTTTTGGTTCCGCTGTGGGATTTCTGTTTAGGCATATGTTTATCCTCCGAATATTTTTTCTGTCTTTATCCGTACCGACCGCTCTCGCGGACGGGTACTGCACTATGAATTATTTCGCGGGAGAAAGAATCATTAAAATATTTCTCCCTTCCGTCAAAGGAGCCTTATCCATGACGGCCTTACCGTTCAAAAGTCCGAAGAAACGCTGCATGACTTCCACGCCCATGGAAGAATGAGCCATTTGTCTGCCGCGCATACGAATGGACACTTTGACTTTATTTCCGTCTTCGAGAAATTCGAGCGCCTTTTTCGCTTTGACATTCAAATCCCCTACATCGATGGTCATGGAAAGATAAATTTCTTTAATTTCCATCACCTTTTGATTTTTGCGGTTTTCTTTTTCCCGCTTCGCCTGTTCGAACTTGAATTTGCCGTAATTCATAATTTTACAGACGGGCGGCACCGCATTGGGCGAAATTTTCACCAAATCCAAATTTTCATCTTCCGCAAGCCGCAGAGCTTCCTGCGAACTCATTATACCGAGCATATCGCCCGTGGAAGCGATTACCCTTACCTCTCTGTCGCGGATATCTCCGTTCAACTGATACTGTTCTTTGATAGTCGTACACCTCACGTCAAAATAATAGCGGGTTGCCAAACATCAGCAACCCGCAATAATCCCTAATTCGACGATTTCGGAAATTATCGAGCCGCGCCGATATGTCGACCGCGCGGCGAGAAGGTTCACTTCTGCTTAGCTTTTATAGAATAACATAGATTTGCTTTTCTTGTCAAGCGTTTTTAAGCGACAATTCCCGAAAATTTGGAAAATCCCGTCAAAAAGCCGTTTTATCGGCAATTTCCTTTTTTATCTGTGAAATAAATTCTTCCGCGGGAACCGCGCCCGTATCGCCTTTGTCCCTGCGCCTTACGGAAACGAGCTTATCCTGCGCTTCCTTTTCGCCCACGACAAGCATATACGGAACTTTCTCGATTTGCGCTTCGCGGATTTTATATCCGATTTTTTCGTTTCTCAAATCGAGTTCCGCCCGGATACCGTTCGCCTTCATTTCCGAATACAATGCTCTCGCGTATTCTTCCTGACGCTCGGTAATAGGCAGAATCTTTACTTGTACGGGCGAAAGCCATACGGGGAATTTTCCGGCATAATGTTCGATGAGGATACCGATAAATCTTTCGATCGAGCCGAATACGACGCGATGCACCATGATGGGACGATGTTTCTGACCGTCCTCTCCGACATACTCCATTTCAAAGCGCTGCGGAAGCTGGAAATCGAGCTGAATGGTACCGCACTGCCAGGTTCTGCCGATGGAATCTTCGAGGTGGAAGTCGATTTTAGGGCCGTAGAAAGCGCCGTCCCCCTCGTTTACGGTATATTCGAGATGGAGTTCTTCGAGCGCGCGGCGGAGCGCCGTGGTCGCATTCTCCCAATCCTCGTCGCTGCCCATACTGTTTTCGGGACGGGTGGAAAGTTCCACGTGATACTTAAATCCGAAGAGCGTATAAACTTCATTGATGAGCCTTACGACGTTCTTTATCTCACTCGTAATCTGCGAAGGCATCATAAAAATATGCGCGTCGTCCTGCGTAAAGCAGCGCACGCGGAAAAGCCCGTGCAACTGTCCGGACTTTTCGTGACGGTGAACGATCCCCAATTCGCCCATGCGGATAGGCAAATCCTTATAACTGCGGGGTTCCGTCTTGTAAACGAGAATACCGCCCGGACAGTTCATGGGTTTAATAGCGTAATCTTCTTCGTCCACTTTGGTGGTATACATATTTTCTTTATAATGATCCCAGTGGCCCGAAGTTTCCCAAAGGGAACGGCTGAGCATAATGGGCGTGGACACTTCTACATACCCCTCGCGGTCGTGAATCTGTCTCCAATATTCGACGAGCGCGTTTTTCAGAATCATGCCGTGCGGCAGGAAAAAGGGAAAGCCCTTTCCTTCGTTGAGGAGCGTGAAAAGTTTGAGCTCTTTTCCGAGCTTGGTATGGTCGCGCTTTTTTGCTTCTTCGAGCATGTGGAAATAGGCTTCCATTTCGTCCTTTTTCGCGAAAGCCGTACCGTAAATACGGGTGAGCATTTTATTGTGTTCGTCCCCTCTCCAATAGGCGCCCGCGATATTGATGAGCTTGAACGCCTTGATTTTTCCGGTGGAAGGAAGGTGCGGACCGCGGCAAAGGTCGGTAAAATTGCCTTGTTTATAGAAAGAAATCGTTTCTCCTTCGGGCAAATCTTCGATGAGTTCCACCTTATATTTTTCGTCGTAACCCTCCATGAGTTTGAGCGCTTCTTCCCTCGGAAGAACAAAACGTTCGACGGGAAGATTGCTCTTGATGATCTTCTGCATCTCCGCTTCGATTTTTGCGAGGTCTTCCTTTGTAATGGGCGTGACGAAATCGATGTCGTAATAGAATCCGTTCTCGATGACGGGACCTATCGCGAGCTTGCAGGTGGGATAAATGGTTTTGAGCGCCTGTGCCAAAACGTGCGCACAGGTATGACGATAGACGTGCAGTCCTTCCTTGTCTTTAAGCGTCACGATTTCCAGCGAATCCCCCTCTTTGAGAACGTGAGAAAGGTCTACCGCCTCCCCGTTCACCTTTGCGCATACCGCGTTTCTCGCCAATCCCTCGGAAATCGCCGAGGCGGCCTGCATACAGGTGGCGCCGTCTTCAAGCTGCATGCTTTCGCCGTTTTTGAGAATGATGTTCATAAACTGATTCCTCCGTACTTCAATTATCCTTCTTTATTTTTTGTATAAAAAAATCCTCAAACTCTGAAAATTCCGAGAGTTTAAGGACGCAATACTTTTCGTTTGCGCGGTTCCACCTTAATTGCCAAATACAATTTGACCGCTTTTTTCAATCTTGTCACGAACATAAAGTGGTTTCGCCTTTGTCCCGAATTGCCCGCCTTACAGCCGAGGGGCGGACTCTCTGAAAATCCGAAAAGCAATGCTACTTGTCTTTACACGATATATTTTAACCGTTTGAAAAAAGTTTGTCAACCGTTTTCAGCAGAAAACCACCTTTTCCCCGTAATATTTTTTAAGAAATTCTTTCGTGGATTTATCGGGTGAACCGAAACAGTAAATGTTATCCGCGCCGCTCAAAAGAATTTCCCGAATCGGATTCGCTCGGCCGCCGATCAAGGAACTGCGGCTCAGGATGCGATAATCTTCGTCATACAGTTTTCCCTCTTTCAAAAATACTTTTCCGTTATTTTCTCCGATGAGGAAATCCAGAAAACTTTCGAGCGAAACCGACGTGAATTCCGAGGGAATATACTCCGCAATTCCCCGCCAACGGGTTTTGAGGTCGTGAAGCCGGAAATTGAACATGCCGTCGATACAGTACTCCTCAAAGCCGCGGATTTGTTTTTTGATATATTCTCTGTCCTCGGGAAGGTCCGCCGCGACCAGAGCGGTGATCAATATATCCTTTTCTTCCGCCGACAGGAGCGGCAAAAAAAGATTTTTTGAAAAATACTGATATTTATATCCGACCGCGATGACGTCCGCAATATTTTCCTCCGTATAATTGCGGATGTACGGGCAGTACTTTCTTTCCGAACGGAAGACGAGAGTCGTCCTGTCGCCGTCCGTTTCCAGTCCGCAGTCGGTGGGAAGAAAAGAAAACTTATCCGTTACTTTGCCGTAAAGGTAAGACATATAAGGGCTTTGAGCGCCGCTTTGAGTGACCGTTATTTTTTCCACAACATTATTGTATGCCGCGGAAACGGAATTATTTATTCTTGCCGTAAAATTTCTATGCAGAAATCTCCCGTTCCGTTTATTTGCTTGACTTGAAAGGAAAAAAAAGCTATAATATAACGAAAGTAAAGCATTTTTAAGGCGCGGGCATACCGCGGTTTCGGAGGTCGTCTTACTATGGACATGAAGTCGGTGGAAAGCAAATGGCAGGCAAGATGGGAAAAATCCAAACAGAACAATTTCAATAAAAAGAATGCGGACAAAAAATGGTATGTCCTCGAAATGTTTTCCTATCCTTCCGGTGCAAAACTGCACGTCGGGCATTGGTATAACTACGGTCCGACCGATTCCTATGCCCGATTCAAAAAAATGCAGGGATATGAAGTATTTCAGCCGATCGGCTTCGACGCCTTCGGACTCCCCGCGGAAAACTATGCCTTAAAGACGGGGATTCATCCCAAAGACTCCACGGAAAAAAATATCGCCACAATGGAACAGCAGCTTCGGAACATGGGCGCGATGTTCGATTGGTCCGCGGAAGTCAAAACCTGCGAAGAAGACTATTATAAATGGACGCAGTGGCTGTTTTTGCAGCTCTATAAAAAAGGACTCGCCTATCGGAAGGAAGCGCTCGTAAATTGGTGCCCCTCCTGCGAAACCGTCCTCGCAAACGAGCAGGTTGTGGACGGAAAATGCGAACGCTGCGGAGCCGTGGTTTCCAGAAAGGATATGACGCAGTGGTTTTTGAAAATCACCGATTACGCCGAGGAGCTTTTGAAAGATCTCGACGGGTTGGACTGGCCGGAAAAGACCAAGCTCATGCAAAAAAACTGGATCGGAAAATCCACCGGCTGTGAAATTAACTTCGATTGTGAAACGGGAGACGTCATCACGGTATTTACGACCCGTCCCGATACGTTGTTCGGCGTCGATTACGTCGTGCTCGCCCCCGAACATCCCCTCGTGAAAAAATTCAAAGCCGCTCATCCCGAGCGCGCCGCAGAGATTGACAAGTACGTGCAATACGCCTCCGAGGCGAACGATATAGACAGACTCTCCACGGCACGTGAAAAGACGGGCGTATTTACGGGAGCCTTTGCAACACACCCGCTCACGGGGAAACAACTGCCCGTATACCTTGCGGATTATGTACTCTATTCCTACGGAACGGGTGCCGTCATGGCCGTTCCCGCGCACGACGAACGCGATTACGCGTTTGCGGAAAAATATAACCTCCCTGTTACGCAGGTCATCCAAAAGAAGGGCGGCGAAACGGTGCTCCCCTTCTGCGAGGACGGCATTCTCGTGAACAGCGGCGAGTTCGACGGACTGTCCGGCGATGAAGCCCGAAACGCCGTCGCCATTTATCTCAGCAAGCTCGGAAAGGGCTGTAAAAAAGTAAATTACCGCCTGCGCGATTGGTCGGTATCCCGCCAAAGATACTGGGGCGCGCCCATTCCCATGATTCATTGCGAAAAATGCGGCGTGGTTCCCGTCCCCGAGAAAGATTTGCCCGTAAAACTTCCCTACGACGTGGAATTTCGGCCTACCGGGAAATCCCCCCTCGCAGCGAACGAAAAATTTATGAATTGTACCTGCCCCGTCTGCGGCGGAAAAGCTCGCCGCGATCCCGACACTTTGGACACTTTCGTTTGTTCGAGCTGGTATTATCTCCGCTATCCCGACGCGCATAACGACAAACAGCCTTTCTCAAAGGAAATCGTCGATAAAATGTTGCCCGTAGACGTGTATGTCGGCGGTGCGGAGCATGCCTGCATGCATCTTCTCTATGCCCGCTTTATCACCAAGGCGCTCAGGGATATGGGGTATCTCGATTTCAGCGAGCCTTTCAAACGACTGGTTCATCAGGGAGTCATTCTCGGCCCTGACGGAAATCGCATGTCAAAATCCAAAGGAAACGTCGTTTCTCCGGATAAATATATCGAAGAGTACGGATCCGACGTATTCCGTCTCTACCTCATGTTCGGTTTCAGTTATACGGAAGGCGGACCCTGGAATGACGACGGCATCAAGTCCATCGCAAAATTTGCCGACAGAATCGAACGCCTGGTAAGAAAAGCGGCAGAAACCGAAAACAATAACATAGAAGCAAACACGGCCGCGGAAAAAGAATTGAATTATATCCGCAATTACGCGGCCAAAAATATCACTCGGGATTTGGAGGCCTTTTCCTTTAATACCTCCGTTGCGAGACTGATGGAATACCTGAATGCCCTTCAAAAATACGAGGCTCTCGGTGCAGAGAGGAATATAAAATTCTTCAAAGCGTGCGTGGACGATTTCCTTCGCCTGCTTGCACCCTTTGCCCCCCATTTCACCGAAGAACTTTGGGAGATTACGGGACATAAGAACTCTGTATTTGAGGAAGCCTATCCCGTCGCAGACGAAAGCGCTCTCGTCAAGGACGAAACGGAATACGCCATACAAATCAACAGTAAAATCCGCGCGAAGATGATGATTGCCAAAGGACTTTCCAATGAGGAAATTCAAGCCGCCGTATGTGCTTCCCCCGAAATCGCTCCTCTACTCGAAGGAAAAACGATTAAAAAATGTATCGTCGTTCCCAATCGGTTAGTTAATATTATCGTCGGCTGACGTCTGTATGAAAAACGAACCGCTGTTGCGGTTCGTTTTTTGTATCATCCTATTATGGCCACAGAGCAAAAAACAGTATTGTTCCGATAGCCAACAGAGCAAAAATGATGGTGAAGGAAAGATAAACTTTTCTACGCCTTTTCAAAATTTTTGCTCCCTCCGGTTCTGTCATGAGATCGGGAGCATATAAAATTGCCCAAGCGATAAGAAAAAACAAACAGGCGAATAAAGTCACAAATGGTCCGAAAATTAATAAAAAGAAAAAAATCTTGGCCGACGGACTCATACAGCTACAAGTTTCTTGAGAAGCCGAGGGAAAAAAGTCTGCATAATCAAAACTACAATAAAGGTTACCATCAAGCCGACAATTATCATTAACCCGATAACAAAGACAATTCTTGCCGCAAGAGCGTCTTTGGACAGTTTTACTTTTTGCATACATATCCCCCCCCTCTTTTATTTTTTAAGTAATTATATTATACAAAGTATTTTCCTGATTGTCAATAGTTTTATAAAAAAAGAAACGGTATAAAAACCGTTTCTTTTTTATTTGCTATTCAATAAAATGTAGCGAGTTGTTCCTCGGGAGGCGCGCAACGCTCGGCTTTTTTGGCAAGAAGCACAGGTCCTTTTCCCCGATAAATCGTATGTTCCTGCATTTCTATTTTCGCCGTGATTTCCAGCCAGTCACGGGTTTTCAGCTCCATCGCCTGAGGCAGAATACACGCGAGCCCGCTGTATTGAATATCCGCTTCGCAGCAGGTCATGATATGACGGCCGATGACGATATTATCGGGCGGAAGCCGTTTATCCGTCGCAACCATTCCTTTGAATTTTACCGTTTTCCCGATATAATCCTCCATGTTCTCGGACAAATCGCGATAGAAAAAGGCGTAATCCCTGTCCTCTATGTCGATAACCGGTGCTTTTACGTCGAAAGGAAGCGGATCCTCGATATCGTCGTATTCCGCTTTCCCGTCCATGTGCTCGTAAACGATATCCGCCCTACGGGTAATGGCGCGCACGAGTTTATGGAACTCCATTTTATCCTGCTCTTCGGGCAAACGATTGAATACGACCATCTGCGTGTTCTGTATCTTATCGAACATAAGCTGGCGCATATTTGCATTATAGGAAAGAAAGGTTTTTGAATCGATAAACGTCATGACCTGATTGATCATCCAACCTTCCGGCATAGCTTTATAAAACTCGTCCAGGAGCCACATGCCGTTATATTCCACTAATACCCGCTTAGCCTTACAACTCTCCTGCAATCGGGTAAGGTTTTCTTCGTTGAATTCCTCTTTCTTATCCAAAGTGACTACGGTGACATTCTTGACGGCAAAACGAGAAGGGTCATATTCTTCCTCCCCTTCTTCCGTCACGAGCAACAAAGTCCGCTCGCCCGTATCAAACCTTTCGTCTTCCAAAGTTTCCTGAATGAATTTCGTTTTGCCCGATTCCAAAAATCCCAAAAATAGATATACGGGAGTTTCGGGCGGAAGCTTTTTTTTCATATGAATTCCTTATGCCTTAAATAATTTTTTGAGAGCTTCTTCATTGATTTTGCAGCCGATAACGCAAAGTCTGCCCGTTACCCCCGCACTGCCTGTCCGAACGTCCGGCTCTCCCGGAACATAGTCGAAATGGAGCCAGCCTTCTGCCCCTTCGACGATTCCCTTTGCACGAAGCACCGTACCGTATTCGGCCTCGTTTCCGAGCACAGAAAGCGCCGTTTCCAATTCTTCTTTCGTAAACTTATGCGTCGTTTCCAAGCCCCAACTTGTAAATACCTCGTCGGCGTGATGATGTCCGTGGTGACAGCATTCCCCGTCATCGTGGTGATGTCCGTGATGGCAGCATTCCCCGTCATCGTGGTCATGTTCGTGATGACAGCATTCCTCGTCGTCGTGATGATGTTCGTGATGACAGCATTCCTCGTCGTCGTGATGATGTTCGTGATGACAGCATTCCTCGTCGGCATGGTGATGTTCGTGGTGTTCCCCGCCAACCTCTTGCTCTTTTTCATACTCGACCGCAAGGCGTTTGAGTTCTGCCTCCAAAGAGTCCTTCTTTTCCATGGCGGCAAGAATAGTCTTTCCGTCAAGTTGTTTCCAGGATGCGGTGACAAACGTCGCGGAAGAATTTTTTTCGCGAAGCAGTTCGACGCAGGAGGCGAGTTTTTCCTCGGATATTCCGTCCGTATGAGAAAGGACGATGCAGGCGGCATTTTCCACCTGATCGTTGAAAAATTCGCCGAAATTTTTCATATACATCTTACATTTTCCCGCGTCGACGACGGTGCAGAATGCATTGAGAACGGCGCCTTCCAACTTCGCATTGGAAACAGCTTTGATCACGTCACTGAGTTTTCCGACTCCGGAAGGTTCGATCACAATCCTGTCGGGATGATATTCCGCTTCGACTTTTTTGAGCGCTTCGGAGAAATCCCCGACCAGCGAACAACAGATACAACCGGAATTCATTTCCGTAATTTTTATTCCGGCGTCCTGCAAAAATCCGCCGTCGATACCGATTTCGCCGAATTCGTTTTCAATCAGTACGATTTGTTCGCCCGTGTAGGCTTCCTTTATCAATTTTTTGATGAGAGTGGTTTTACCCGCTCCTAAAAAGCCGGAAAATATATCTATTTTCGTCATAAAAACACCTCTTAAAGTTATACTCCTTTATATATAACGCCGAAATACAATTTTCAAACACACGTTCGGCTCCACACGGAGAAAAAAACTTGTTCAGAAGGCCCAATTTCCGTCTCTGAAAATTTGTACTCTCTCGCCCGTTTTCGTAATTCCGACGATCGACATATCTTTTGCTCCGATCATGAAATCGACGTGAATCATGCTGTCGTTGATTCCGCGTTCCTTACACTGATCGTTCGTGTAATTTTCATATCCTTTCAGACATTCGTTAAATCCGTGCCCGAGCGCCAGATGACAACTCGCATTCTCGTCAAACAACGTATTATAGAACAATACCCCGGAATTATTGATGGGAGAGTCGAAAGGAATCAACGCGCACTCGCCGAGCATTCCCGCGCCTTCGTCCATCGAAACCATCTGCTTCAACAGTTCTTCTCCCTTTTCGGCTTTGACTTCGACTACTTTTCCGCCTTGGAAGCGCACAGAGAAATTTTCGATGAGTTCGCCCTGATACGAGAGCGGTTTCGTCGCGTAGACAATCCCTTCCGCAGCCCCTGCTTTGGGAGAAGTAAATACTTCCTCGCTGGGAATATTCGGATTGAATACCCGTCCCTTCAAAGTCTTTTCGTCTCCGCCGCAGAAAATACCGTCTTCATTGAGCTCTACCTTAAAATCGGTACCGTTAGCGCTCTTGTATTCGAGATATTTAAGCCCCAAATTATTCAGATACGCACAACGGCTTTCGAGATCGGCATTATGTTCTTTCCATGCCTTTATCGGATTTTTTCCGTCCGCGCGAGCCGTATAGAGAATGACTTTCCACATCTTTTCGACGGCTTTCTTTTCGGGCAGGTCGGGAAAAACTTTTTTTGCCCATGCTTTGCCGGGAACCGCCGCAATGCACCATTGATGTCTATTTTCGATCGCTTCGCGGAAAGGTTTGAGCTGGGGATACTGCGCACGGCGAGCGGCGCTCATTTTTTCCTGATCGATGCCGCTCATTCCGTCCGGATCTTCCGAATCGATAAACAAACGACAGGAAAGATCCTCCGCCTTATATTCCCATTTTGCTTTTTCCCAAGGCGTGAGCGTCGAAAGCGTTTCAAGGCTCTTATACGTCGCATTGAGCTTTGCGACGGGCTGATAACTCCACTCTACATAGACCGCCTTGGCTCCGGCCTTATAACATTCTTCTACGACCATCGCAACGAATTCAGGCTGATCGAGTCCGGCCTGAATGAATACGGACTGTCCTTTTTTTACGTTCAAGCCTGTCCTTGCCAATAATTTTGCATATTTTTTAAGTTGTGAAGTCCGCATGTTTTACTCCTTTTGCATTTGTTTTTCGAGAATCTTCATCGCATATCCCGTCGCTTTTTCCACGCTTCCCGCTTCAAAGGGAACAGACAGATTTGCAGCCCGAAGCGTATCGAGATACCCGAGCGAGCCGCCGACACGGCAGAGCGTCATATAATCGTTCCAGCAGGATTCTTTATTCTCCGCCATTTTCTTCTTAAATTCCATCGCTCCCATCGTCGTAAGCGTATAATTGATATAATAGAAAGGATAGTGGAAAATGTGAATTTTATGATACCACCAACCGCCTTTTCCGAAAAATTCGTCCCCGTCGTAGTCTCTCCAAGGCATATATTTTTTTTCGAGTTTTTTCCATTCCGCCGTCCTCTGTTCGGGCGTCAGATCAGGATTTTTATAGACGATATGCTGAAATTCATCCACCGCCACGCCGAACGGCACGAACGTGAGCGCCTCCTGCAAATGCTGGAAACGATATTTTTCCGCTTTGTCTCCGAAGAATAACTCCGCATACGGATAGGCGAATTGCTCCATAGACATGGAATGGATTTCCGCTATATCCGTCGATTCGCTCCATTGGGCCATTAAAGGCTGCGTACGCATCGCCATATACCCCGCGAACGCATGCCCCATTTCATGCGTGAGCACGTCCACGTCGCCCGTCGTGCCGTTGAAGCAGGAGAATACGAACGGAGCTTTATAATCGGCCAAGGAGGTCATATATCCCGTCGAGGCCTTATTCGGCTTATTATCGAGATCCATGAGCTGGTGTTCGAGCATAAAATCGATAAATTCGCCCGTCTCTTTGCTCATTTCGTGATACATCGTTTTTGCCTGTTCTACGAGATAGGGACGATTGCCTACGGGGACGGCGTTTCCGTCCTCAAAGAGGAATTCTTCGTCATAGCATCTGATTTTATCCACGCCGATTCGCTTCGCCTGCGCTTTATATAATTTTTCGCAGAACGGCACGAGCACTTTTTCCACCTGTTTACGGAAAGAGGCCACGTCCTTTTCATCGTAATCGAGACGTCCCTGCTGCATGTATCCCAACGGAACGAAATCGGAAAATCCCATATTCCGTCCCATCTGATTGCGGATTTTTACGAGCTTATCGAAAATTTCGCCCATTTCCTTTTCGTGAGAGGCGAAAAACTCGGAGTATTTTTTCCATGCCGCTTTTCTGATATTCCTGTCGGGAGAAGAAAAATATTTCTGAATCCCGTACAAATTACATTCTTCCCCCTCAAAGGGAATTTTGCACGCGGCCATAATGCGCTGATAACGGTCTACGAGCTCGTTTTCTTCCTGCATGAGCTTAATATTTTTTTCCGAGAAACTATCCACGCCCAACTTGATATTTTTCAGGAAAAATTCCCCGTATTCTTTATCGATTTCCGATTTGAAGGGGCTGCTCAAAAGCGCGAGACTGAACGCCTGCATATACGGCATGGCTTCGGGATACTGCGTATTGAGATATTTGTCCTCTTCTTCGTAAAATTTGTCCGAAGTATCCACCGTATGCCGAATGCTCGCTATCGTATACATTGTGGAAACATGCGCGGAATATTCCTCCTCTTCCCGCATGCAGATCTTTACTTCCTCGTACGTTTTTGCGTTTCTTACCCGTTCGTTCAAAGCGGTATAAAACGCTTTCAGTGCGTCGAAATCGGGCCGCTCGTATTTGAGCTCGCCGAAAGTGCCGAAATCTTCCATGGTTGCCTCCTTTTCCCCATCAAACGATTAAATCGTAATTGATGCTTTTATAAAACATTTCCCGAATTTTCTCGGGATTTTTCGTCTCGCCCAAAATCCACATCAGTTTTGCGAGAATGCTTTCGTAGGTCATATCATAGCTTTCGAGCAGAGAAAAGCGCTCTTTCAAGCCCCTTCCTACTCGATAAATACTCATATCGCTTCCCTCGCTTTGTACCTGCGTGGTAACGACCAAAGTCTTGCCCTTGTTTTCCCATTTTTCTATTACGTCATAAAAGCCGTAATACTCTCCCTCGGGAATTCCGCCCGTTCCGTAACCCGAAAGCACTACCGCGTCGTTATATTTGAAATATACGTCGAGAATGGCGCTGTCCATTCCGGGCGTTAAGCTGATGAGTCCCACACGCCTGTTGAGGGAGGAATAAAATTCCGCCGTTTCCCGTTTCGGTGCAGCGATATACGAAATAATTTTTCCGTCGCGGATCCGCGCGAGTTCGGGAAAATCCACGCTGTCGAAAGCGTTGAAACTTTTCGTGCGGATTTTTTTTGCTCTCGTCCCCGCAATTACCTTTCCCTGAAAGACGATGACGACGTCGGAAGCCTTACCCGACGAAGCGTAAAGAAAACTGTCTCTGAGGTTGATTCTCGCATCGGTATCCTCTTTATCGATAGGCTTTTGAGAACCCGTCAACACAATGGGCTTGGGAGAATGCTGAACCATATAGGAAAGAACGGCGGCGGTGTATGCCATGGTATCCGTACCGTGACACACGACGAAACCGTCGTAACGTTCATAATTTTCCCGAATCGTCGCCGCGATTTTCAGCCAATGTTCGGGTGTAATGTTGGTACTGTCGATATTGAAAATCTGCACGGAATCCACATCGCAGAATTTCTTTATTTCGGGCACATAACTCAAAAGTCCCGAAGAATCCATCCCCGGCGCCAGACCGTCCGAGGTGGGTTTGGACGCGATGGTTCCGCCCGTCGCTATCATAAGAATTTTTTTCATATACGACTGTTTTGCCCTTCTGAGACAATTTTTATGCTATTATTATACCTTTTTTTACCCGTATAGTCAAATGCAGGCAGCCACTTTTTCAAGAAATCTGAAAAAACCCTTTCGGAAAAATTCCGAAAGGGTTTCAATCTATTTTTTCGACTCCTCCGCGGAATTTTTCCGCCTCAATAAGTCTCCTTTTTTCAACGCGAAAGGACATTCGATTCGGTAAAATTCCCGAACGAGCTTTGCGTCGTCCGTCTTTTGCCCCGAAGAATCGAAAATATTTTCCGCGACGAAAGTTTTCTTGAAATTCCCGTCGGGAGAAAGAACTTCGAGAACATCTCCCGCCCGAAAGCGATTGCGCATTTCAGCGATCACAAATCCGTTTTCGGAATCTATGACATTTGCGATATACGTATAATCGCCTTTGGTCTGACTGTTGGTATAACCGACGGTAAAAGAATTCTTACCGGAAGCGTAAGCCTGTGTATAATCTCTATGCGCCACGTTGCAAAGTTCCTGTTCGATCTCCCGTGACGCACCCGAATCCAACGCGCGCCGATAAGCGTTGATAACCGTGGCCAAATAATATTCACTCTTCATTCGGCCTTCGATTTTGAAGGAATTCACTCCCGCTCGTTCCAGCTCGGAAAGTCTCAAAAGCATATTCAAATCCTTACTGTTGAGAATATACGTCCCTTTTTCGTCCTCTTCGACAGGCAGCCAGCCCGTTTCGCCGTCGGATGGATTCAAGGCCCGGATTTCGTATTTCCAGCGACAGGCCTGCACGCAGGCGCCGCGATTGGAAGACCTTCCGTCCAAATAGTCGGACAAGAGGCATCTGCCGCTATATGATATACACATCGCGCCGTGTACGAAAGCCTCCAACTGAATATCGGGGACCAAATCCCGAATTTCCGAAATTTCGGAAACGGAAAGTTCCCGAGCGAGGATAATGCGGGAAATCCCCTGTTCTTTCCAAAAACGAACGGCATATTTATTGACGGTATTCGCCTGCGTGGAAAGGTGAAGCGGGAGTTCGGGCGCCGACTCTTTCGCGACATAAATTACGCCGGGATCGCTGACAATCGCGGCATCCGTTCCGATATCTTTCAGAAATCGAAAATAGTCTTTCAGATTTTCAAAATCCCCGTTGCGGGCAAATACGTTTGCCGCAACGTAAATCTTTTTTCCGTATCGGTGCGCCAAATCAACGGCCGAGCAAAGCTCCTTCTCCGTAAAATTATCCGCAAAGGTCCTTAAAGAGAACGCCTTTCCTCCGATATAGACGGCATCCGCACCAAAATGCAGAGCCGTTTCCAATTTTGAATAGCTTCCCGCGGGAGCCAGAAGTTCCGTTTTCATTCGCCGTCCTTTTTACTGTCTTCCTTCGTCAAAACCGATACCGCTACTCCGTCGCCGATATTCAATACGGATGTGATAAAATCCTTATCCGCAGAAACGGCGGAAAGGTATCCGCGAATTTTTTCCACGATGGACCGTCTTTTTAAGGGAGTAGGTTCTTCTCCGCTCACCCAGCCGTATAGAAGAACATCGTCGGCAAAGAGCACGCTGCCGTTATGCATTAATCGTTTCAAATCGAACAAATACTTCTCATACTGCGCTTTGGGACCGTCTAAAAATATAAAATCGAAACAGCCGTCCATCATGGTAAGGATTTCCCCTGCGTCGCCGAGATAACAGGTGGCGCGTTCGGAAAGTCCCAAATTCTCAAAATTTTTCTTCGCTTCGAGATAGCGCTCCTCTTCCACTTCAATCGTAACCACTTTCGCAGTCGGACATTGCAGCAGCATCGCCGCCGAAGAAAGCCCCACCGCCGTTCCGATTTCGAGAATACGCTTCGGACGAACTGCGGAAATCATTAGCAAAAGATAATTTAAAGTTTCGTCCTCCGCGACGGGAATTCCGCGGGAAAGAGCCTCCTTGCGGAGACATCTTATCCGTTCGTCGATATTCAGTTTTAAAAGAGATGACGCATATTTCATTTTTTCGATATTTTTTGCGCCGCTCCCGATTTACACCTCAAAAATGACGGGAACAATCAACGGAGATTGTTTGGTCTTTTTGAAAATATAATTTTTTAAGGCCTTTTTTACCGTGGCGGCAAGTTCTTCCTTGGTTCCGTTTTCGTAATCGTATTGCTCAACCGCTTTCTGAACGACGGATTTTATTTCCTTGTCAGAATCCCTGTTCCCCGCAAAGACGTAGCCGCGGCTTTCGATAATCGGGTCGTTGATGACGTAGTTTCCCGTCACAGCCAAAGTGACCATGAAAATACCTTCGGCCGACATTCTCAGACGATCCTTCATCACCTCGCTGGTTCCGTAGTCCTCGAATCCTTCTCCGTCGATCAAACGGGTTCCCGCGGGGAAATTCTCGCCCAATTTTATCGTGTCTTCCGTCAATTCTACGCAATTTCCGATTTCCGTAATGAGAATGTTCCGTTCCGGCATCCCCAATTCCTGCGCCAACAGAGCATGGCGCTTCAAGTGTCTGTATTCTCCGTGTACGGGAATAAAAAATTTCGGATTGAGCAAATTATGCAAAATTTTGTGTTCTTCCTGACAGGCGTGACCCGAAACATGAATTTTTTCGAGACTTTCGTAAATGACGTTGGCACCCTTTTTATAAAGGTTATTGATGACGCGATATACCATTTTCTCGTTCCCCGGAATAGGCGTGGCGGAAATAATGATCGTATCGTTATTGCCGATCGTCACTTTATTGAAATCTCCCGAAGCCATGCGGGTAAGCGCGCTCATCGGCTCGCCCTGCGTACCCGTGGAAACGATGACGAGCTCGCCGTCGAACAGGTTTTTATTCTTTTCGATATCGATAAGAACCCCTTCGGGGATTTTCAGTTCGCCGATCTTTACCGCGGCATCCACGACCTTGAACATGCTCCGTCCCGAAAGAGCCACTTTACGGCGATACTTTACGGCCAGATCGATAATTTGCTGCAAACGATGCACGTTGGAAGCAAACGTCGCTATAATCAGTCTGCGGTTCATATTTTCGGAAAAGAGATGGTCGAGCGTCGTTCCCACGACGGTTTCGCTCATCGTATAGCCGGGACGTTCGATATTCGTCGATTCCCCCATATAGAGAAGCACTCCCTCCCGTCCGAGCTCGGAAATTCTTTCGAGGTCGATAGGTTTTCCCGCGACCGGGGTCAAATCGATTTTGAAATCTCCGCTGTGATAAATAAGTCCGCAAGGCGTGCGGATAGCCAAAGCGACCGCGCCGGAAATAGAATGATTGACATTGATGAATTCTACTTCAAAAACGCCTAATTTAATCCTGTCCCCCGGCTGCACTACCCGTTCGGTGACATTCTGAATACGATGCTCCTGAATTTTATTGTCCGCAAGCATCAACGTCAGTTTTGTGCCGTAGACGGGCGTTCCGGGATTGAGTTCTTTCAAAAGATAAGGAATGCCGCCGATATGATCTTCATGACCGTGCGTTAAAAGAATTCCCTTTACTTTGTCTTTATTCTGAACGAGATAGGTAATGTCGGGAACCACGAGATCGATACCCGGCATATCCTCGTTATTGGGAAAAGTAAGCCCCGCGTCGATAATGACGATATCTCCGCCATATTCTATGGCCGTCATGTTTTTCCCGATTTCCCCTACGCCGCCGAGAAAAAGAATTTTGACCGCTCTCTTCTTTTTTAGTCCGCGGCCTCTTTTTTCTGCCAAAACGGGAAACTCCTCTGAATTTTCAAAAGCAGGCTTACGAAGCATCGCGGCATCGCGCGGAATATTGTAAAAAGTCTTTTTTACGGACGCTTGTCTCCGAGCTGTCACCGACGATTCTTTGTCCGTCGTATTCTCTCGCCGTCTCGGCAAGGAAGTTGCCTGCATGGAAGTACCCGCCCCGCTTCCCGCGGAACGGATATTGGTTCTGTTCTTTGCGAACCGCCTCTTCGTTTCGCTCCCCGAACCGCCGTCGGTCTTTTCGGCCGACGGACGCTTTCTCGGAGTTCTGTCTTTTTCTTTAATGTCCACTTTCTATAACTTTCTCCTTAAAGGACTGTTTGTCCTTTCACGAAATAGAGAGCCGAAAATATTTCATTATCAGCTCTCCCTTTCCTATTCTTATGTATGATTTCGTTTAACAGCGATTAATTGAAATCTAACACAACTTTCTTTTCTTTTGTAACTTTAATGAGTCCTTTCTCCAACAGCTGTTTAGTAGACTCATGTTCAAATTCCTGAACATAATCCACGGGTTCAAAATTCTCGCGTTTATCCGTACCGAGCTTTTCCGCAAGGAAGCCGACCAAACGCAATGCCTTTTTGACTCCTGCATCGCTCTTTACTTTTACCATAAACGGCGTATTTTCATAAGCCTTTTGAGAACTTACGTCTTTCTGATGGTAAACGGTCGTCTTATAATCGGGATTTGTAGGATCAAGCGCAAGATAGAAGCAAAGCGTCTTGCCGCAGATATTCAACTTCGCCACCGTCTCGCGTCCGAAATTAAATCTGTCGCCATGCCAGCTCAAATTGGAATTCAGTCTCTTATAAGAGGTCAATTCGTTTTTGATTCTGCTGTAAAATTCCTTTACGTTCTCCTCGCTCTGTTTCATCTTTGCCGTGAAACTTCTCTTTAAGCGAATCACTAAACCCGTGTCCGCATCGACAAGATTATTTTCTACCTCGTCATACGAATTGATCTCCGCATCGGCAACGGCAATTTCCGTCGCTACCGGTTCTTCGGCTTTTTCGGAAGCCTCATCCGCTTCGGATTCCGCTTCATTTTCGGACTCTGCTTCCTCCGGTTCGGTGACGGCCTCGGCTTCGGTTGCCGCATCGGCAACTGCCGCTTCTTCCTCGGCTTTATCCGTCATTTCCTCCGTCTTTTCCTCGGGAACTTCTTCGACAGACTGAGCCTCGACCGCTTCTTCCTGAGCGGAAAGCGATTCTTCAGAGATTTCATCCGTTTGCGGAACTTCGGCGGCCTCGTCCTCCACAGGCTTTATTTCTTCCGCCGTCTCGGATTCGGCTTCTTCCTGAGCCTCCTCCGCGACTATACCGTTTTCTTCTTCCGCAACTTCGCAAACGCTTTCTTCCGCTTTCGCCGCAGGACAACAAGTGCGAATCTTTTCAACGACGGCATCGGCTATTTTTCCCGCACCCTCTTCGTCCACCAAAACTTCCAACGCGGGAACCTCGACTTTCTCCGCAACTTCTTTGGAAAGAGTCTCATAATCGATTTCCGTCTTCTCAGGCTGGGGCACGACGATCTTT
This sequence comes from uncultured Clostridia bacterium, assembly GCA_904419075.1. Classification (GTDB taxonomy): domain Bacteria; phylum Bacillota; class Clostridia; order Christensenellales; family Borkfalkiaceae; genus Scatosoma. Next base: position 94,314 of record CAJFQM010000005.1, on the reverse strand, counting down.
TCGGCTACTTTTTCGGAAAGCAGTTCATAATCGATTGCCTCGGGTTCCGGAATCGCAACTTCGGGAACAACAACCTTTTCTGCAATTTTTTCGGAGACAGAATCAAGATCGATAGCCGCGGCTACGCAATCGGCAATGGATTTCGCGCCGTCCGCATCGACGACCACATCGTATGTAGGAACTTCGGGCTGAGGAATGACGATCTTCTCCGCCAGCTTTTCGGAAAGCAATTCATAGTCGATGGTCTCGGGTTCCGGAATTTCCACATCGGGCAGAACAACCTTTTCCGCGACTTTGTCAGACAACATTTCATAGTCGATTGCCTCGGGTTCGGGAAGCGTAACTTCGGGAACGACCACTTTTTCCGCCACTTTATCGGAAAGGAGCTCGTAATCGATTGTTTCGGGCTCGGGAACTTCCGCAACGGGAACGACCACCTTTTCTGCGACTTTTTCGGAAAGAAGTTCGTAATCCAAAGAATCCACAACACCTTGTGCGATCTCTTTCCGACCTTCCTCGTCCACAAGGACATCGTAATCGGGAACAACCACTTTCTCCGCAATCTTCGTTGCCAAACCGTCTATATCGAAATTGGCAAAATCGGGCATCTTTGTTTCCACGAGTTCCGCGATTCTGTCGTAATCGACGGGATCGGGAAGAACTTCTGCGGCTTTTGCTGCCTGATATACCCTGTCATAATCGATTGCCTCGGGTTCTGCGGGAGCGGGAATTTTCGCAACTATGGCGTCGGACAAACGATCATAGTCGATCGCTTCCGCAACGGGAAGCCTTTCGGCGACGCTCTGTGCCATAACTGCATAGTCGATAACCTCGGGCGCGGGTGCTTTTTCCGCCACCGTCTCCGAAATTTTTTCGTAGTCGATTGCCTCCGGCATTCTCGCAATGACAGCATCGGCGAGTTTATCGTAATCGACAGCCTCGGGAACGGGCATTTTAGAAATAATCGTTTCGGCGAGCAAGTCGTAATCGATAGGTTCGGGTTCCGCGGGAGCAGGCATTTTCGCGATAATCATATCGGATAAACGATCGTAGTCGATTTCTTCCGCCGCAGGGATAGAAACCTTTGCCGCCACCGCTTCCGCCAAAGCATCCGTATCCATTTCGGAAACGGCCTTCAATACGGCCGCGGCAACGTTTGCGGCAAGAGCTTCCTCATCTACCGCCGGAGCCTTGGCACCATCGGCTGCTTTCAGAAAACTTTCGTCGATACGTGCATAATCTACTTTATCGGGATAAGGCAACGACTCGACGACTTTTTCGGCGGCTCCGTAAATAATCCTGTCGTAATCGATCTCCGCAGGCGCAGCGGCGGCAACCGTCTCTTCGGCCGCAGCCTTAGGCTGCGCTTCACGGAATTTCTCCATGACTTTGTCGCTGACCTCTTCCACAATGCGCGTATAGTCGATATTTTCCGCAACGGGAATCGCGGCTACGGCATCGAGAATTTCTTTATTGTGCGAAGCGAAACTCGATTCCGTCTTTTCGGAAACGGATTCCGTAATCTTATCGTAATCGATTTCTTCCGCCGCGGGAACCGCTTCGATAACTTTTTCCTTTATCGACTCCGCGATAGCCTCATAATCGGGTTCAGGACGGGCGGCGAGTTCTTCGAGCTTCTCCTTAATTTCCGCGAGAGCTTTATCGATTTGTTCGAGAAGTTCGACTTTGCCTTCCACCGTATCCAGCTTGGTGAGCACGTCTTCCGTCAAAATCGCAGATAAAGACTCATAAATCATTTGGTTCTGCTGATAACCGTATTTCAGTTCCCGAACCATAGACTGCGCGGTCTGTGCATTCGTCTCCGTAGCGGAAGCAGTCTCTTTCTGAATAGACTGGTATACGGAGCTGGATTGCATAGCCGTATATTTGAGCTCGTTCATCAGCTCTTTTTTCATCTTTTGCAAATCGTAGGTGAGACCGTTATACAGCCCCTCTATCATCAGAGCCGTTTCGTTCCCCCGAGGCGGTACGTTTGCATAAGCATAAGGAGCTTGTTTCTGATTGTTGTTACCGTAATCCGTCATATTACACCTCAATTTTTCTTGTTCGCTTGCGAATATAAAAATCGGATAAGCTACTAACGTTTATAATTTTACACCATTTTCGTCGAAAAGTAAATACCCTTCACGAAAATATTTTCCGTTTTTTTAATTTTTTTCATAAAAGTCTTTTCCGTCAGAATATCGCGAAAGAAACTTTATGAAAATATACGAAAGAAAATTTTTTACGGCCGGTGAAAATAAATCATTGAAAGAAATTCTTTCTCGACAAAGACAAACGAGCCATGTCCCGCGCCAAGAAAAACGCAAAGACGAAAACGCACCGATGCCGCATCCTCTTTATTTACGCTTTTTATTATAGCACATCTAATTCCCGCGGTCAAGGGTTTTGAGAAAAAATCTCGTCAGAAAGCATAAAAATTTGCCAGAAAGTTACAAACGGAGCGTTTGAACGGAAAAATAATTCCCTTTATTATTCCCGCCCATGGTACCGCAAGAGGAAAAGAGCGCAATCGAGGTTTTCCTTCGATGCGCTCTTTCTGTTGTTTGTGTGCGGATTTTGTTATCTTTCGTGGCGTTCGGCATCGAGGTGAGGCGAATCATGCTTTCCCTCCGCGAGATCCCGATAGCCCTTTACCGGCGTTTCGTCTTTCAGAGCCATGACGTATTCCGCATACTGCTCTTCCGTCATTTTAGGTACTTTTTCTTTTCTGTTTTTTGATGATTTACTCATGATAAGGGTTCTCCCAAAAAAAGAATTTGAAAAAAGTATGCCCCCGTTTTCCGTTTTTTATTCCGGTTATTTCAGAGTAAAATACAGATTACCCCGCCCCTGCCTTCATTGACGATCCGGGTGATTGTACGGCGCATCTTCTTGCGGATATCGGGCGGCATTGCGTCTATTTTTTCCGACAGTTCTTCCGATACGAGTTCACGAAGCGTCTTGCCGAAAATATTTGTATTCCAGACTTTATCCGTATGATCCTCGTAATCGGCGAGAATGTCTCTGACAAATTCTTCGCCCTGTTGCTGGGTTCCGATAATGGGATTGACCTCTCCCGTCACCTCTACTTTCAATATATGATAGCTTGCGGCGCTCGCTTTGAAATTCACCCCGTATCCGGATCCTTTATGAATGAGTTTCGGCTGTTCGAGCGTCATATCTTCCGCACAGGGCGCCACCATACCGTAGCCGTTTTCTTCCGCGTCCGCGAACGCCTCCTTGATTTTGTCGTAATTGCGCTTCGCTTCCGCAAGAGATTTTACATAGCGCATCAGGCAGAAATCGTCGGAGATATTTTCCCCGCATTCTTCGCTGAGTACCTCGTAAAAGAGCCCTTCTTTCGCTTCAATGCGGATTTCCGCCCGTCCCTTGCCCAGTTCCATGGAAATGTTGTCGGGATTGAGAAATTTATCTTCCTCGCAGAAGAGATTTTCAAGCAAAAGACAATCTCTCATGCGCACCAATGAGGGCGCGACTTTTTTGAGTTTTGCCAAAATTGCCGAAACGGTCTTGCTGGTTTCCGGCAGATACTGTATCCATTTGGGAATTCTGACGTCGATCCCGACCACGGGAAATTCGAAAAGAACTTTCTGCATAATCTGCATGATCTCGTCCTCTCCCAGCGCTTCGGCATTGACGGCTATGACGGGAACCCCGTATTTTTCCTCCAAAGAGGCACGCAGATCCCCCTGCGTTTCCGGCTGGCGGCAATTGAGAAGAATAACAAACGGTTTCCCGATCTGTTTGAGTTCCGCGGCCGCATGTTCTTCCGCGGAAATATAAGCTGACCTCGGAATATCCGTTATGCTCCCGTCCGTCGTCATGAGGATTCCGATGGTGGAATGTTCCCGAATGACTTTTTCCGTGCCTAATTTAGCCGCTTTTTCAAACGGCATGGCCTGTTCGCTCCAAGGCGTTTTGATGAGTCTGGGCGCCCCGTCCTCTTCAAATCCGCCCGCGCCCTCTACGGCAAATCCCACGCAGTCCACCAAACGGACGGAGGCTTCCGCTCCCTCCCGAACGGAAATTCTCGCGGCCTGAGCGGGGACAAATTTAGGTTCCGTCGTCATGACCGTGCGTCCGGCGGCCGATTGGGGAAGTTCGTCCGTCATTATCGCGCGGCGGGATTCGTCGGCGGAAGGAATGACGAGCTGTTCCATAAACCTCTTTATAAAGGTAGATTTACCCGTGCGCACCGGGCCTACCACGCCGATGTAAATATCGCCGTTCGTGCGGCTTGCAATATCTTCGTAAACGCTGTAATTTTCCATACCGACCTCCAACGTGGTTTCTGCGGCTATCTGCGTTTTCCCCGCAAAAAATCCCCGCATTCAAACGTTACGGTTTAATATATGCGGGGATGGGTCATTTTATGAAGCAAATCTGCGTTTTTTGCATTTTCTCCCGAAAGGGAATCAACTGAGCGGAAAACCTCCGCCCGAAAAGCCTTCTTTCAAAGAGGCTTCCTCTATCGTACGATAATCTTTGTCGTCCGAAAAATCTCTCGGTTCATTGTATTCTCCGCCCAACGCCTCGATGGCGTATTTAAGTTCCTGAAATTCGACGAAACCGATCGTTCTGTCCTCTATCTTCTTCATGAGATACGGAAGAGCGCGTTCGTCTCCGTAAGAGGCGAGATATCCAGCGCGAACGGGAACACGTTCCGCATCCGAAAGAAATTCATTCAAAAGGATTTCAAAAATCTCTTCGTTCCGTTTTGTGACTTTTGAAAGGATTTCAAGCATATACTCCGCGGCACGCCCTTCCCGATAGAAACGCAACGCGTCCGACGACACGGCGTCAGCATTTTCTTTAAGTTTATCGGCGGCGGCATCCCGAATATCCTCGTCAAATTTATTCTGCGTCAAAATATCGAAACATACCGAAAAGACTCCCTCCGATATTCCCGCGAGATTGAGAGCGTAAGAGACCGTTTCTCCGTCATCGCTCTTCAAGAGCGGCAAAAGGACCTCCGCACAATTACGGCTCTCTATTTCCGAACAGAGAAAATCCGGTACGGGAACTTTTTGTTTCAGATGTTCCCCGAGCGTTTCGGCAAGTTCTCCGTCCGTCATTTTCGCATAGTACTGCTTGGGCGTGGATTTCACTTTTGCCACGTACGTATCGCCAAATTTTTTATAGAGTCTGGGAATGATATTCTCCCACTGTTTTTCCGTATATTTTCCTTTGTTCTCCTCGATATACTGCGAAAGTTTTTCATCGAACAATCCGTCAAAATCTATCAGTTTCATTTGTTTTCTCCTTATTGTTTCGTGCTTTCGGCCGCATTTTTCCGCCGCGAGGGAATATTCCGAGGCGGGATCACGCCTCATCAACGTTATTTCGATAAAACCGCTGCCATAATTCGGTCCACGTTCTCCGAATGCGCGTCAAACGCGGGCGAAGCGGTCTTTGCATCTTTCCCTACTTCTTTGAGTCCGCTGAGCAAATAAATCGCGCATGCGAGATCGTCGGAACTTTCCGCAAGTTCCCAGCAATCTTTCTTAACAAAAACCCGATAGACGTATTCCGTCATCGCTTTGACTTTATCGCCGTAAACGTCGTTGATGATCGTAAACTTGGAAGCTACCTTTGCATGAGCTTCTACAAACCGTTTGTGTTTTCTCTTGCCGATTTTTATCCGTCCGAGATGCAAATCCCTATAAATGTTGCAGACGACCACGCCGAAAGTGTTATCTTCATTTCTCGAATATAAGAGGCGCAGCGCTTCTATTTTGAGGACGTCCGACACCTCACAGTCGAGAAGCATATCGCGGAGAAATCCGTCCGCGCGGGCGTGTTCCGCCGTAACGATGGCAAGATACTGCAAATCGTGCTCCATCCCGTCCATCTCGTCGAAACACCACCGGAAATAGCCCTCTTTCAAAGCGAGCGCTCCGAACAATTCCGCTTCCGCGCGCGGATATTTTCCGATTTTTAAGAGCGCCCGACAACGTTTCGCCCGTTCCGCCTGCGGAATCTTATAAAAATAAGTCATTTCCGGTTCCGGCTCCGTTTCGGGATTTTCCCGACGGCGGCGAATCGCTTTCAAATAGTATTCCGCCACGGCGGCATCGGGATAAATGGTACAGAGCGTTTCCAGCGCGGAAATCGCAAGGTCCGTTTTCCCGCTCTTATAGGCCGCCACGCTCTTGAAATAAAGCATATTCCCGTCATAGGGAATTTCTTTTTCCAAAGCGAGGAATTGCTGCAAAGCCTGTTCGTGAAGATTATTTTCGCAGCAGACCGTGGCCACCTTATACTGCTCTTCCGGCGTAAGATTTTTCAGCCCGCAAAGTCGGAATGCCACCGCTTTGCTCTCTTCGTGTTTTCCCTGTTCGGTATATACCGCCGCGAGCGTGGCCAGCGCCTGAACGTTTCCTTGATTTTCGTCGATGAGAGCGAGACAGATTCTTTCCGCTTCCTTCGCATGTCCGGAAAGGAGATATGCTACCGCCTGAATTTCCCGAGCACGTTCGTAATCGGGCGAGCCCTTTTCCACTTTGGACAGAACAGAGATCGCGCGTTTACAGTCCCCGTTTTTCAGAGCACGGGCTCCCGCTTCCGTCTCTCCCGAATAGTCCGCAAAGCGCGGCGGATACACAAAACGGAAATTGCTCCGTTTATCCCGAGCGAACGTCTCGGCTATTTCCGCTTTATTTTCGTCCGTAAGGGTATCGTCCGCGTCGATGAGTTTATTATAATAAAAAGCCGACTGTGCTTCGTTTCCCATATTCAGGTAATTGACCGCGAGCCCCTCATAAATATCGGGCAAATCATCTCCCGTACAGTTATCCATAAAGCGGAACCAGCAATTCACCGCGGAAGAATAAAGTTCCATGTTTTCATAGATATCGGAGAGCATCATATAAGTTTCCCCGTTTCCGCCGTATAAAGACATTTCCTTGTACGTGAAACGGAGGGCGGAGAGATAATTCCCTTCGTCGTAATATTTTTCGGCTCTTTCGCGCAGGCGATTCCTGCTGAAATCTATTTTCAACACCTTCCGTTCCGTCATGCAAACTCCTTTCCTTGTTTCCGAACCGACCCGTTACGGAAACATCTCTTTTACGTCTTTCCCCGTAAAGCGGTAATCCCTATTGCAATAATGACAATGTACCTTTATTTCACCCTCTTCCCGTAAAATTTTTTCCAGCTCTTCTTTTCCGAGGGAAACCAAAACTCCTTTCAAATACTCTCTCGAACAATTACATTTATATGCCGCTTCCCGCAGCTCCAATCCCGCCGATTTTGCCGAAAAATAAGATTCCGCGACTTTTTTGATTCCGATCGCTTTTATCTCTTCGGCAATCTTTTCGAGCTCTTTTCCCTTTGGAAGCTCCCGTATCGTCTTTTCGTCCGCAAACGGCAGCGGTTGCAAAACGGCCGCGGAAGCAAACGTACATTTCCCCTCTTCCGACATTTCGACGACCGTCGCGATAAAAGTAGGAAGCTGCTCGCTGATTCGATAATATTCCTCGAATGCGCCGTCCGCGTCCCCGCTTTCGGGAAGAGCGCACGTCCCCACAAACGGGCGGCTGTAACCGTCGTCGCGCACAACCGTAAACGTACCTTTATTTCCGAAACCGCACGATTTCCAATTTTCAGCGGAGTCAATATACCCCCGAATATATAATTTGCGATTTCCCGAAACGCACAGAGAACCGAAATCGCCCCTGACGGTTACCGATATTTCTCCGGTCTCCTCTTTCAGACAGGCACTCATAAAAGTCGCTGCCGCCAATGCCTTTCCTAAAATTATCGACGAGGAAGGAGTCAAATGATGCAGTCGGACGGCTTCCGACACAAGTTTGGTCGCCTCTATCAAAGTCAAGGAAACCTGCTCGTCACGAATGAGTGTCCTTAAAACGTTCTCCATATTCTCATTTTCTCAGTTCCGCTGTGCCAAAAAAACGAGTCGGTCGCTCAAAGTTTTATCTTCTCCGAGATGACCTTCCGTTTTTAGAACCGTAAACCCGCAAGCGCACAGCGCGGAAACGATTTCTTCCTCCTCGTAAATATATTGAATGTGCTTTTCGTCCCGACGGGAAAACGCGCCGTCGCCGCGCCGAACGAACAGAGTGACGTCCATCGTTACTCTGTCTCCTTCAAGAGTGTTAAAAGAAAGATAAACGACATCTTCCCGATCGTCCGCGCAAACAGTATTTGCAATCTTTTCGCGAAATTTGCGCGGAGAACTGATATCGAAAAGAAATATCCCCTTTTTATTTAACGCGGAACGGACGTTTCCAAACGCTTTTTTGAGTTTTTCTTTGGGAATATAATTGACGCAATCATTGACGGCCGTCGCAAAATCGAATTTTTCCGGCGTCTTGAACCTTGCTATATCTCCCTGCAAATATCGAATATTCACTCCCTCCTGCCGGGAACGCCGCACGGCGAAGTTCAACATTTCGGGAGAAATATCCAACCCCGTCATCGCATAGCCTGCGCGATGGAAAGCTCGCGTGAACCATCCGCCCCCACAGCCGATATCCAGCCCGCTCCTCAACGGAAATGCACTGAGCTGCGTAATTAAATACTGCGACCACTTTTCATAGCCGCAGTCGTCGTTGAGATATTCGAACCAATCGGCAAGCCCTGCATAAGCCGCTTCCCGTTCCATATCTTCTTCTCCTTAAAACAAGCCCAGCCGGATAGATATATCCGGCTGAGTCCTGGAATTATTCTCCGAGCATCTTGGGCGGTTTTCTCTTTTTCTTCCTGCCCTTTTTGTCCGTTTCTTCCTGCAAAGCCTTTTCCCGTTCCTCGAACTGTTTATTATAGTCTACGTATCTCTTGTCGTTCTTATGCTCCTGCTCGTAGGCTTCGGTATCCTCTGCAATATTTTGTTTGCTCTCTCTAAGGCGTTGTAAGTCCTCCCGCGTGAAGGACTGCGGAAGTTCGTATACCTGCAACGAGTCATCGATCGGTTTGATCGGGCGGGAAACCAATTTGGATTTTCCGGCGGCCAAAATAGCACGTTTATATTGAAGAGCCGCTTCGCTTTCTCCACCCACCAAGGCGCTTGTCCCGTCTTTATTGTAAATTCCTCTGCCGACTTTCGCTCCTTTGATATTGGGATTGATGAATTTGTCGAATGCCCACTGCGCGAAATCAAGCCACACGAGCAAGGCATACGCGAAAGCAAACAGAATGAGAAGCATCCCCGCAATCAGTGTAAAAATACCGCCGCCGATTAAAAAGAGTCCGAACGGAAGAAGCGCAAGCACGCCGAAAAACAATGACTGCGGCAACATGCCTATCGTCATGAGGAAAGAATTTTTAATGAGCGTCCAAACGCCCTGCTTATAGTTTACGCCGAGCGCAATCATCCAAAGGGACATCATTGCGGCAAGCGCCATAATGATTCCGCTGAATGCTTCGGAAATACGGAACCAAACCCGTTGTCCTTTGCTCAAAGACTGAGTGGCGATCGAAAGCTCGGTCATATTTATGAGCGACTTACAAAGAAGCATGATGAGGGAGAAGAACAAAGCCGCTTGGAGCGCATTCCAAAAGTTCAATTTGACGCCGCGCCAAAAGTCGTTCGCGACAAAAATCCCCTCGGTCCAAACCATATTGCGGATAACGTACATTCCGCCCGAAAGCCCTACCGCCGCGATGAAAGAAGCGACGGCGATGGCTCCGTACATGATCGCATCCGTCTGCATGAGCAGCATTTCCGAAAAGCCCACGATGCTCGGCTGAGCCGGATAACCTACGGTGAGATTCGACCCGAACGGATAGGTAATGCCGTTACTCTGATCCATGACAAAACGAAAGATAAAAATCGCAATGATGGGAATGAAGAAAATCAGAATAAGTAAATTGACCTTAAAAATTTTGCCGAAATTGCCCTTGAAAATATCCCAAAAGAGCTGCCAGCGATTCGTAGGGAGAGTACTTCTCGCATACTCCTCGCTTTTTTCCTTGCCCTCGAGCATTCGGGCGATCAGCCCTTTCTTTTCCTGTGCCATGTATAAAACTCCAAAAAAATTAATTATCAGAAAACCTGCTTATTTATTGTACTACAAATTTATGATTATTTCAAGGAAAATTCGGAAAAATTTCAAATAAAATTTTCAATCGGGCAAAAATCTTTGACATTTCCCGTGGCTTGTGTTAGAATAAAACCGTTAAATAGAGGAGCGGAAGAACAAGAGTACTCCGCCGTAAAGCAAAATACGGAAGATTTTGCGGCCGAAGAGCATACGGCGGACTGGAAAGGGTATCTCCGCCGAAACGCGGTGCCTTCCTTCCGCGTTGGGCATACGGGAGAATACCCGCATGACTGTCACCGTCCGTGAAGCGCTATTTACCGAATCCCTTTGAGGGTTCCCTATGTTGCGAACGCGAGACGGCCTGTGCCGTCTTTTTTGTTGTTCCTCTCTTTATTCAAACATTCCAAGGAGATTTTTATGAAACAATATAATGCAGGCGTCATCGGCGCTACGGGAATGGTGGGACAGCGATTCCTCCTCCTGCTCGAAAATCACCCTCTGTTCAAAGTTACGGCTTTGGCAGCGTCCGGTCGTTCTGCCGGAAAAACTTACGGGGAAGCCGTCAAGGAAAAATGGGCGTTCGACCGTCCCGTTCCCGAAAAATATATTTCCATGACCGTTTTCGACGCGGAAAAGGACTTGGATGCCATAGCGGAAAAAGTCGATTTCGTCTTTTGTGCCGTCAATATGGATAAAGCCAAGATAAAAGTGCTCGAAGAGAACTATGCGAAGCGGGAAATTCCCGTAGTTTCCAATAATTCCGCGCACCGCTTCACCCTGGACGTACCTATGGTGATTCCCGAAATCAATCCGGAGCACCTCGAAATCATCTCTGCGCAAAAGGAGCGTCTCGGAACAAAGAAAGGCTTTATCGCCGTCAAGTCCAACTGTTCTTTGCAGTCCTATGTTCCCCTTCTGCACCCGTTGAAAAAATTTCATATAAAATCGGCGGCCGTATGTACTTATCAGGCTATTTCCGGAGCGGGAAAAACATTTGCTACCATGCCGGAAATCATCGATAACGTAATCCCCTATATCGGCGGCGAAGAGGAAAAAAGCGAAAAGGAACCCTTAAAAATCTGGGGACACATCGAAGGAAAGGAAATCGTTTCCGCAAACGGTCCCGTAATTACGGCACAATGTCTCAGAGTACCCGTTTCCGACGGGCATATGGCGGCCGTATTCGTCTCCTTTGAAAAAAAGCCCTCCAAAGAAGAAATACTCGAAGCGTGGGCGACTTACAGCGGAGAGCCGCAGGCGCTCAAACTCCCCTCCGCCCCCGAAAGATTCATCCGTTATTTCGAAGAGGACGCGCGTCCGCAGACGAAATCCGACCGCATGGAGGGAGGCGGCATGACGATATCGGCGGGCCGCCTGCGCGAAGATACGGTATTCGATTATAAATTCGTAGGACTTTCCCACAACACGCTGCGGGGCGCGGCGGGAGGCGCGGTGCTTCTTGCGGAGCTGTTGGCAGCCAAGGGATATTTCGATTAAATGAAAAATAACCTCTAAAAAAAGTAACTAAAACGGGGTTTAGGGAGAATATAGTATATTATGACAGGATTTTTCAGCGGCACCGCCACTGCGATGATCACCCCCTTCGGGGCGGACGGCGGAGTGAATTTTAACACTTTCGGGGAAATGATAGAACGCCAGATTACGGCCGGCACGGATATGCTGGTCATTCTCGGCACTACCGGGGAACCCGCGACGATGACGGAGGAAGAAAAAGTTTCCGTAATGGAATACTCCGTGAAAAAGGCGAAAGGACGAATCAAAATCGTCTTCGGCTGCGGAAGCAACTGCACCGAACATGCCGTATCTGCGGCAAAACAAGCGGAGGCTATCGGCGCAGACGGACTTCTTGCCGTCACCCCCTATTACAACAAATGTACGCAAAACGGACTTTACGCCTATTATAAGAGCATCTGCGAAGCGGTAAAAATTCCCGTGATCGCCTACAATGTTCCCTCCCGCACGGGCGTGAATATTCAGCCCGCGACGATGGCGCGAATCGCGGAAATCCCCAATATGGCGGGAATCAAAGACGCGGGCGGAAACATGAGCCAAACCATGGAAACCTTTCGCTCTATCCGCGGGAAATGCGACTTATACTCGGGCGAAGACGCGCTCAACTTTCCCATTTTGGCCGTCGGCGGCAACGGTGTCATCTCGGTGCTTTCCAACGTGGTGCCCGCCGATGTCAAAAAACTCTACACCCTCATCAAGGAGGGAAGAACGGAGGAAGCATGCGCACTCCAGGATAAACTTCTGCCGCTCTCGCAGGCTTGTTTCCTCGAAGTCAATCCTATTCCCGCAAAAGCGGCCATGAATCTCTTGGGCTTCGACGCGGGAATGCCCCGCGCGCCCTTATCGGAAATAGAGCCGAACAATAAAGAAAAACTCCGCAAAGCCATGGCGGATTACGGTTTGGAGATAAAAGCATGACGAACATTCTCATTTGCGGCATTTCGGGGAAAATGGGCGGAAACGTCCTTTCCCTTTTAGAAAACGATCCCGAAGCCAAAGCCGTTTGCGGCGTGGACTTCTATCCTAAACAGCTTTCCGTTCCCGTTTATAAAACGTTCTCGGAAGTAAAGGAATCCGTCGATGTCATCATCGACTTTTCCTCTCCGGAAGCACTCGAAGACCGCCTGAAATTCGCCGAGGAAAAAGGCGCGGGCATCGTCCTCGCGTGTACGGGATTCAGCGAGAAAGAACTCGCGCTCGTCGATGAATATTCCGCTCGCGTGGCAATTTTCAAAACGGCAAATCTCTCGCTCGGAATCAATCTGATGCAGGCGCTCTGTAAAGCGGCGGCAGAAGTTTTGGGCGAAGCGTTCGACGTGGAAATCGTGGAACGTCATCACAATCTGAAAAAGGACGCTCCCTCCGGCACTGCCTTGATGCTGGCCGACAGCATCAACGAAGTATTCGACGGCAAGAAAAAATACGTCGAAGGACGCAGCGGAATCGTCGGTGCGCGGACGCGGGAAGAAATCGGAATTCATGCGGTTCGCGGCGGAACTATCGTCGGCGAGCATGAAGTGATGTTCGCGGGTGAGGACGAAATTCTTACCATTTCGCACAGCGCTCGCAGCAAACGGGTTTTTGCAGCGGGAGCAATCCGCGCGGCGAAATTTCTTGCAGGAAAAGCGCCCGGAAAATACGACATGCAAAATCTGTTAAATTCATAATACCGACGGCCGCGCCATTGAGACGCGGCCGTTTTGCAAAACAAAAAAGCGACCTCCCCTTTCGAAGGCCGCTTTTCTATTTGCTTTTTTATAACACGTCAAGTTAAAGAGCTTCCATCGCCGAAGCGAGGCGGGCAGCGGTGCGCTCGGCTCCTAAAATACGCATAATCGTCCAAAGATCGGGCGTATTCGAGAGCCCCGTCGTTGCGATACGGAGCATTTCCGCCACATCCGATACATTTCCCAGATAAGCCGAAGGATCTTGTTTATAAGCCTTCATATCCGCCGCAAAGCCGTTTTTGGAAGCGACCTCCTTGACCTTCTCAAACCATGTCGACGCGTCGTCCTCATAGGAATAAACGTCGCTGAAATCCTTCAAAATCGTTTTGACGAGAGCCGTGTCGAAACGATAGGAATATTCGGGCGCGAACGAAGAATCGAAGAAATATGAAATCATACCGACGGCCTGTTTCGCAAAAATAAAATCCTTGCGACGTTTCTTGCCTCCCGTTCCCATACAGAGAGCAAGAACTTTGAGCATATATTCTTTATCCGAAAAATATCCTCTTTCCGCTTCGGAACCGTAGGTATCGGCCCAACCTTTCAGAAAATCGAACATTTCTTCCTCGGAAAGTCCCGAAAGAACTAATTTGGAAATGTCGTTGAGTTTGAGAATATCGAACAGGGCGCCGCTCTTGCCCATTTTTCCGATGGAATACTTGAACTCTTCCAACGGTTTGCCGGGGAATTTTAACATCCATTCCTCAAAATTGGAATTGAGGAGCGTCATCATATACGTTTTGACCGCCAAGGGATGGTATCCCTGTTCCCGATAGAAGGTAAGGGAGGCTTCGGGATCCTTTCGTTTGGAAAGTTTGCGTCTCGTATCCCCGTCCATTTTCTGAATGGAACAATTGTGCCCGTATTTCGGCAGACGGAACCCGAGCACCTTAAAAAGTTCGATGTGAATGGGCAGGGACGAAAGCCATTCTTCGCCACGAATTACCAATGTAGTGCGCATGAAGTGGTCATCGATCGCGTGAGCAAAATGGTAGGTAGGAATTCCGTCCGATTTCAGAATGACGACGTCCTGATTATTTTCCGTCACGGTGATATCCCCTTTCACGGCATCGTGGAAAACGGACTTTTTCTCGACGTCCCCCTGTGATTTCAAACGGATCACATAGGGCTTGCCCGCCGCAAGGTTGGCATAAATTTCCTCTTCCGTAAGGTTTCGGCACTTTGCAAATTCGCCGTAATACCCGGGAAGCAGTTTATTTTCCGTCTGATACTCCCGCGTTTTTTCCAGATCCTCCTCCGTGCAGAAGCAAGGATAAGCGAGACCTTTTCTGATCAGCTCTTTTGCGTAAGCGTGATAAATTTCTGCACGCCGACGCTGATAATACGGCCCGTAATCGCCCGAAAGATCTGCCCCTTCGTCAAATTCGATACCGAAATATTTCAAAGACGAGTGTATCACCTCCACCGCGCCTTCCACTTTTCTCTTTTCGTCGGTATCTTCGATTCGGAGATAAAATACGCCGCCGCTCTGGTGCGCTATACGTTCGTTCGCGATGGCGACGTACAGATTTCCGAGGTGCATGAAGCCCGTCGGACTGGGCGCCAAACGGGTTACTTCCGCGCCTTTCGGAAGCGCTCTTTCGGGATAGAGTTTTTCGTAATAATCCGGCGTTTTTGCATTTTCGTCGGGAATGAGAATATCCGCAAGTTTGTTCAGATCCATGTTTTACCTTCCGTTATGATTTTATTTTCAAAGAAATATATTGACAAGGCCGAGCACAAAACCGATCAGCCCGCCCAGCCAAGTAATGGCGTTGAGTTCCTTTTTCATGACGGACAGACAAAGTTTTTCCAATTCTTTCACGTCCATCGAAGAAATTTTCTTTTCTACCTCCGCCGAGACGTCAAAAGCGGCCGAGGCCTCTCCTATGGCGGGAAGCAATGCTTCATCGTACAATTTTCCGATGATTTTTTCGGCGTCGGAGCGGGTAAATCCGACAGTTTCCGCAATTTTCCCCGTAGGAGTTTCGGAAAGCACCGTCAGTTGATCGTCCACGAAAGGAAATAATTTTTTCTGACCGTGCAACTCGATATATTCGTCTACTTTGTCGGCGAGCGTTCCCGCGACGGAACGAACCATGCCTTCCCCCACGAACATGCCGAGCGGAGAACTTTTTATCTTTTCGAGAACCGCGTCTCCCGCGAGCTCCGCAACCGTCTCGCCTATCTTCATTTCCGAAAGCGCAGAAGCGGCTTTCAAAGACAATTTTTTTGCCAAAGCCTCGCGTTTTTCGTCGAATACGTTCTTAGAAAAGGACTTTTCCGATAAAGCGCGTATATCCTGCCCGGAGAAGTTCTCCAAAACGTCCGCCCACTTTTTTATCAGCGCGGAACGTTTTTCCTCACCCAAGAAAGCTCTTTGAATATCTTCTTTCGTCAGCAATTCTTCGCCCACGGCCCGCCCGATCGCTTTCGCCAAAGCGTCCTTTCGGCGGGGGATAATTCCCGGAGTAAAGGGAAGTCTCCATTTTCCGAGATATTTCGGATAAAGAGGCCGAAAAAGCATTTTTACGGCTATCCAATTTGTAATATAACCGATCAGCGCGCCGACCAAAGGCGGCAAGATATAATGCAGAAAAATATCCATTTTCAATATTGTCCGTCGAAGAAATCGACGTTCCCGTAAGTGGTTTCGTAAAGTCCGTTTTCTATTCCGTGGACGATTTCCGTCACCTTGTCGCAAAGGGGCGTGTCCACGCTGTATTTGTCTCCGCAGCGGCTCACGGCGCCGTCGATGTAATCGATTTCGCACTTTCTGCCGCTTTGAACGTCTCTCAGCATTCCCGAACGCAGTTTCGCGTGTTTCTTCATGGCAATCGGAAGCAGAAAGGCCGCACGGAGTCTCGCAAAAAATCCGCTGCCGCCGAGCAATTTTTCCATATCGTGGCCTTGCAGCTTTTCCAATTTTACCCCCGCGGCTGCCGCAACCGCAAAACACTCTCTTAAAATTCCCAATGCGATTCTTTTGGATTTCCTTCTTCGGGCGAGTTCCCCGAACGTTAATCCCGTGAGCACGGAAAGCCCGGAAAAGGCAGCGTTTATCGAAAGTTTACTCCATCGGCTGCCGACGAGGTTTTCCGTCCTTTTCACGAAATCGGGATTTTTGACAATCTCTCCGATCGGTCTGAGAAGTTTTTCCAGCGAATCGAGTTTTTCCCCCCCGCCCGAATAGCTTCCGATTTCCACCGACATCGCTTCGGGCGCGGAAGTAACTTCCACTTTTCCTTCCCCGATAAAATTGGCGCCCCAGGCCGCGACGGCGCCGTAGGTTTTCTCCGCGCCCAAAACTTCCGCGACCGATTCTTCGGGAAATCCGTTCTGTGCGGTGCAGACGATTCCTTCGGCCGAAAGATAATCTTTCAAAAAGGCGGCAATCTGTCGGTTTTCTCTCTGTTTGGTCATCAGAAATACAACGTCGTATTTCCCTTTCATTTCTTCGGGTAAAAGCGCGCAAACCTGCTGCTTTGTCTCGCGCTCCTCCGTTTTCCAATACAGGCGAGCTCCGCGTTCCTTCATCGCCTCGATATGCGGGCGGTTCCGGCTGATCAAATCGACGTCCGCCCCCGACCGAGCCAAAAGCGCGCCGAGTACCGTTCCCATCGCGCCCGCACCGTACACAGCAATTCTCATGAAACCAAAGCCTCCAAAATCTCATTGAGGGCCGCAGAAATATCCTTTCCGTCGAGATCGGCGGTCACGTCGGCATATTTCTCGTACAGGGGAGCCCGCTCGTCGTATAAGTCTTTCAACGTATATCCCTCCCGAATCGCAACCCCGCGCCCCGTCAAATCGGAAAGGCGACGTTCAAGCTCTTCGAGGGAAATTTTCAAATAGACGATCCGTCCTATTTCTTTGAGATGACGCATCGCTTTTTCGTTATAAATCACGCTCCCGCCCGTTGCGATGACGCACCTGTCTACGCATAATTCCGCATTGATCTTTCCTTCTATTTCGAGGAAACGATCGATTCCCTCTTCCGCGATGATACGGCTCAAAAGCCGTCCTTCGCGCGACTGAATGACCAGATCGCTGTCGACAAATCCGTAACCGACCGCCTTTGCCAGCAATACGCCAACGGTACTCTTTCCGACCGCAGGCATTCCTATCAAAATGATATTATCCATAAATAGTCCCTTGAATATTGTTTCCCCTATTCTCCGAACACCCGTTTCAGCGTTTCTATCATGTCCGCATCGGCAGGCGCCCATTCCTCGGGATTGAGCTCGGACGGCGCAAGCCAAGCATAACTTTCATGCTCGTTGAGGACAAAATCGGACAACATTTCGCATTCGTAGACGGAGAGCGTCACGATAAAATCGGGATATTCGAAAGTCGTCGCCGCAAACAGGCCGCCGACCTTCACATCGAGAGAAAGCTCTTCTTTCAACTCGCGTTTCACGGTATCAGGGCCGCTTTCTCCGGGTTCGATTTTTCCGCCCGGAAACTCATACTTATGAGCAAGATAGGAATAAGGGCTCTCCCCTCTCTTCGTCGCAAAAATCCGTCCCTTTTCAAATACGAGCCCCGCCGCGACTTTCACGTGTTTTTTCATAAATCGTTTTCCTCAAAGACCGAGATAGGCAAACAAAAGATCTATCGTCGCATAAAGCCCTTTGATATGCGTGCGCTCCATGCCGTGAGAAGCATGTACACCGGGACCGATCAGTCCGCCTTTGACGTCCGCGCCCGCACTCCACGCCGCTCCGACATCCGATCCGTAATAGGGATAGACGTCCGCCGCATAGTCGATTTTTCTTTCTTTTGCAAGCGCAATCAACCGTTCCACCATTTCATAGTCGTAAGGCCCGTGACCGTCTTTGACGCATATCGAAACCTGCGTTTCTTTACATTCGAGATCCGCTCCGACACACCCCATATCTACCGCCAAAAGCTCTGCGGCATCTCCGCCGACGGTAGCCGCACCGTGACCGACCTCTTCATAGTTGGTAAAATAGAAATCGACATCGCAGGCGGGCGTTTTTCCCTCTTGCTTCATAGCGGCCAATACCGTCAAAAGGCAGGTGCTCCCCGCCTTATCGTCGAGAAATCTCGATTTGATAAACCCGCTTTCCGTCACCGTGGTTTTTGGATCGAGCGCGATCAGACTTCCCGTGCGGATACCGAGCGACTTTACGTCCGAAGCGGAATTGACTTCTTCGTCGAGACGTACATACATCGTATTTTCGTTACGCTCCAAAGTTCCCGCGTCTCTATAGACATGACAGGAACAAGAATTGGATAAAAATGTACCCGTATACACTCTTCCCCCGTCCGCATAAATGCGGCAATATTCCCCGTCAAAAGTAGGAAGAACGGGACCGCCCAAACGGGTAAAGCGGATTTTTCCGTCGGCCGAAATGCTTCGGACGAGAGCTCCCAACGTATCGACGTGCGCGGATACGGCAACCTTTTTCTTCCGATCGTTACCGGGAACGGAAACTTTTATCAGCCGCTTATTCGATTCTTTCGCCGCATAGCCGAGCGACGAAAGTATTTCCGTCAATTTTTGATTGATAGCCGCAGAAAACCCCGTGGGACTGTCTACGGACATAATTTCTTTCAGCGTGGAAAGAATAAAACTCTTATAATTCTCCGCTTTCATCTGCAAACTCCTTTCAGAAACGAAAAAAGGAACGACGTGACGACACGTCGCTCCGCTGACCATGGAGCTGCTAACCGGACTTGAACCGGTGACCTCGTCCTTACCAAGGACGTGCTCTACCTGCTGAGCCATAGCAGCAAAAGACTTCTTCGGGGGCAACGCGCTCTCATATTCAGTACCTGCCTAACCCCGATTGAGTTACTACGTTATTATAGTTAAAAACGCCGTTATTGTCAAGTCGAAAAAGGGTATTTTTTGAAAATTCCCGCAAAAATTTTTCCAAAACCGAATTCCTTCATTTTAAAGAAAATTTTATCAGGCGCCACCCGCCGTAAAAGGCGGGTGGCGGAGAATTTATTTCCGTATAAATTCTATTAAAAGAGAGGAAAAATCTCTATATTCCGGTTCGGCCAAAAAGCCTTTATACATCAATTCGTCTCCATAATATTTTTTACCCGTCTCCGTATCCGTATAGAGAAAATCAGCTTCAAGGTCTTTGAGCCGAATTTCAGGACGCGGCATATTAAAAGACGTAAATGCTCTGACAACGAGTACAAGCACATGACTCTTGTCTTTCGAAGTGACCTGCCAGGCAGTCAGTCCCCCGTCATACACAGAACGCAAGACGGAAAAATCTCCTTTGCGAACGAGCATTTCCAAACGGTGATAACGCTCGATTTGTTTTTTTATTTCTCCTTTTTCCGCATCGGAAAGTCGGGCGACATCGAGTTCGTAGCCGAATGTTCCGAACGTAGCAATATTCGCGCGGGTGGAAAGCGGCGTTATGCGTCCCACCTGATGATTCGGACATATTGTGACATGCGCTCCGATCGTGCTGAGCGGATAACAAAGCGCGGTTCCCTCCTGAATTTGAAGTCGTTCTATGGCGTCGGAATCGTCACTTGCCCATATCTGAGGAGAGTAACAGAGCATTCCCGCATCAAAACGGCCGCCTCCCCCCGAACAGCCTTCAAATAACACGTGAGGATATTTTTCGGTTATAAATCCGAGGATATCGTAAAGGCCGAGATAGTATCGATGGACGAATCCTGGCTCCGGAACCTCGGAAAGCGGGCGGTTCATATCCCATTTAATATAAGAAATATCCGCGGAAGAAAGCAATTTATCGAGGAAGTCTTTCACAAAAGCGACTACTTCGGGATTTGTGAGATCGAGCACCTGCTGATTTCGGGATAAAGCAGGTTCGCGGCGGGCACAGGAAATCGCAAAGTCCGGATTCTTTTCGGCGAGATCGCTGCGGGGACTTATCATTTCCGGTTCTACCCAGATACCGAATTTCATTCCGAGCGCATTGACCTTTTTCGCCAATCCTTCCACTCCGTCGGGCAATTTTTCCAAATTGGGAGACCAGTCCCCCAAAGAGCATGTATCGTCGTTACGCTTACCGAACCAGCCGTCGTCGAGGACAAACAGTTCTATCCCCGCCTCTTTCGCGTGTTTTGCAATATTCAATAATTTCTGCTCGTCAAAGTCAAAATACGTGCTTTCCCAGCTATTGATCAAGACGGGACGGGGAACATCCATAAATCTTTGCGGCAAAATATGTCCGTTGAGAAAATCGTGGTAACAATGCCCTATTCCGTTCAATCCCTCTTCGGAAAAGCCTAAAAGACATTCGGGCGAAACAAAACTTTCTCCCGGTTGCAAATCCCAAGCGAAATCCCCGTCGTGGATTCCGCACATCACCCGAATTTTATCGTAAGAATCCACATTCACCTGAAAACGGTGATTTCCGCTATACACCAGCATGAAGCCCGAAACGTCGCCCTTATTTCTGTCTGCGGATCTGTCGCAAAGCGCTATAAACGGATTGAGATAATGACTGCTTTCGCCCGTCATACTTCCGATTTCGGAAATTCCCTGACAAAGAGAGCGGCGCTTGATTTTCCGTTCCTCCCCATACGTTCCGCCCAAAAAGACAAGATCCGTTTCCGAAGCGGTTTTTCCCGCAACATCCAAAGAACAGGAAAATACTTTTTCCAGCCTGAGCATATCTTTGCCTGCGTTAATAATTTTTACGCTGCGCGCGATAATATCGGAATCGTCGAATACGGTATAGGAAAGTTCGGCCTCAATCCCGTATGCCTCGTCGGACAATACGACGACGAGAGTCTGACAGTTTGCACCGTTGGCCTTGGAGGAAGGGAGTCCGGGCAAATCGGGTTTTCCCTCCTTGATTTCGTGGCGCTTATATTTGAACGAAAAAATCGCCGTTTTTCCCTTTTCGGACGCTTTCAAAGCGGGAAGTTTCAAGTCGATATAGCCGAAGGTGGGATATTCCTGGCACTCGCCCTCCAAAAATACTTTGTCGGAATTGTAGGTGTAAAAGGAACGATGCCACGCAGGATATGAGGTATAATCGTTCGGTCTCAGTTTTTTTCCAAAATAATGGTGTAAAAGATATCCCGCTTCGTGTATCCGAAGAATATACGAGATATTTTTGCCTTGTAAATGGAGATATTCTCCCTGTTCGATAATCATGATATTTCCCCTCCGAGAAGTAAAATTCCCTTTCCGCATGCTCTTTTCTTTGCATTTACGGAAAGGGAATTTCTACATATTTCTGTTTCCTTTTTAATGATTCCAAATATTTTTGTCACTTCGCATATTCCACGCTGCGGAATTCACGAATGACGTTCACTTTGATTTGTCCAGGATATTCGAGCTCGGTCTCGATCTTTTTCGCGATATCTTTTGCAAGGAAAAGCGCCTGAGCGTCATCCACTTGTTCGGGTTTGACCATGACGCGGATTTCTCTTCCCGCCTGAATCGCATAGCTCTTTTCCACGCCCGCAAAGCCGGAGGCGATTTCTTCGAGCTTTTCCAGTCTCTTGACGTAATTGGTACCCGTCTCCCTTCTGGCTCCGGGACGAGCCCCGGAAATCGCGTCGGCTGCCTGAATGAGAACAGCTTCTATCGTCTTGGGCTCCACGTCGCCGTGATGCGCCATAATGGCATTGACGATATTCGCATTTTCCTTGTATTTCTTTGCGAGGTCCGCACCGATTTGGATATGCGTGCCTTCCTGTTCCTGATCGACCGCTTTTCCGATATCGTGAAGAAGTCCCGCACGTTTAGCAAAATTGACGTCAAGGCCGAGTTCTGCGGCCATCTGCCCCGCCAAAGTAGCTACTTCCATGGAATGTTTATAGACGTTTTGACCATAGCTGGTTCTGAATTTCAAACGGCCGATGAGCTTGATCAGTTCGGGATGAAGCCCGAAAATTCCTTGCTCGAACACGGCGGCTTCTCCCGCTTCTTTAATTTGCAGATCAATTTCCTTAGAGACCTTTTCCACCGTCTCTTCGATTCTCGCAGGATGGATTCTGCCGTCGGCAATCAGCCGTTCCAACGAAATTTTTGCAATTTCTCTGCGCACGGGGTCAAACCCGGAAAGTATGACAACCTCGGGCGTATCGTCGATAATGAGCTCTATGCCCGTAGCATTTTCGAGCGCACGGATATTTCTCCCCTCTCGGCCGATAATGCGCGCTTTCATATCATCGTTGGGAAGCGGAACGACGGAGACCGTCAACTCTGAAGCCTGATCCGCCGCACATTTCTGAATGGCCAGCGCGATAATTTTCTTTGCGTTGATGTCCGCCTCGTCCTTGGCCTGCTGTTCCATATTGCGCACCTGCACGGCGACGTCGTGGCGGGTAGAATCGAGGATTTCCTCCGTCAAAAGACGCTTGGCCTCCTCGCGGGTGAGCTGTGCGACCTTTTCGAGTTCCTGCACCATGAGCTCATGCTGGGAACTGATTTTTTCCTGTAATTTCTGAATCTCTTCTTCCTTTTTGAGAAGGTTGCTTTTTTGCTGTTCCAAAGCCTCGGTCTTTTTATCGAGCGCATCCTCTTTCTGCGTGATACGCTGTTCCATTTTCTGGATTTCGGCCTTCTTCTCTTTGGTTTCGCGTTCAAATTCGTTTCTTAATTTTAAGTCCTGTTCCTTCGCTTCAAGCAGCGCCTCTTTCAAAGCACGCTTACTTTCCGCCTGCGCATCGGCCTTGATCTGGCCCGCCTCCGCCTCAGCATCGCCGATAATCTTGCGGACGCGTTCGCCCGCTTCGCCGACTTTCTTTTCGGTATTTTTCTTATAGATTGTATAACCTACAAAAGCGCCCGCTGCGGCAAATACCACTATTGCAGCGACCAGCGCGCCGATAAATACACCCGTGGATACGGAGAGAAACAGGACGCTCAAATTGACATAGTTCATTTTGTGCCTCCTGCGGTTAAAATTTAGTATAGATTTATCGATAAACGAATAAATTTCGCGGAAATTTCCACTTCCGCCGTCATTATTTTTCTATCTGTTTTTATTTTACAATATATTCGCGAAAAAGTCAATTGTTTGGGTCAAATTTATCACTTCGAATGTGAAATTATTTGAATTTTTTGTTTTTTATAAAAAAAGCAGAAGGAACATTTTCCTTCCGCTTTTTCTTTCTCGGAAATCTTCAACGTATCGTGTCCAATTCTTCCAGCCAAAGCTCTGCCGAAGCGTCCGAAGGCATACGCCAATCTCCGCGGGGAGAAAGCGTGACGGAGCCGATTTTCGCGCCGTCGGGGATACAGGAACGTTTGAATTGCTGAGAGAAAAACCGCCTGTAAAAATTTTTCAGCCATTTTAACAGCGTTTTTTCGTCATAGGTCTTCCCGAACGCATATTTGGCAAGATAATATACTTTTTTCGGCGTTTCTCCCAAACGGATTGCATGGTAGAGATAGAAGTCGTGCAACTCGTAAGGTCCGATAATATCCTCTGTCTTTTGCGCAATCTTTCCTTCCTTATCGGGAGGAAGAAGTTCCGGAGAAATTTCCGTGGCAAGAATCGCTTCGAGTACTTTTTGAAGTTCTCCGCCCTTTCGCATTCCTTCGTATCGGACAAGATGTTTTACCAAGGTCTTGGGTACGGAGGAATTGACGGCATACATGGACATATGATCCCCGTTATAAGTACACCAACCGAGGGCGAGTTCGCTCAAATCCCCTGTTCCGACAACGAGTCCTCCCGTCTTGTTTGCGATGTCCATGAGAATCATGGTACGCATACGCGCCTGGGCGTTTTCGTACGTCACGTCCAACACTTTTCTGTCGTGGCCGATATCTTCAAAATGCTTCAAAACGCTCTCGGAAATATTGATTGTCCGCCCGCTTGCCCCCGTACATTCGATCAATTTCAGGGAATTGTCAAACGTCTTTCCCGTCGTTCCGAACCCGGGCATCGTAACGGCGACAATATTCTTTTTATCTCTGCCGAGAATTTCAAACGCCCGTGCGGCAACGAGAAGCGCAAGGGAAGAATCGAGTCCGCCGGAAATTCCGATGACCGCGGTCTTTGCGCCCGTATGAGAAAGTCTGCGGGCCAAGCCCTGCGCCTGTATGGATAAAATAAGTTCCGCACGCTCTCCGAGTTGTATGTTCTCCTGCGGAACAAACGGCGTTTTAGAAACTTTTCGCAAAGTCAGATCCCCGTCCCCGCAAAATTCCGCCATTGTTACGATAAAATCCGACGGCGTTTCCGCGCCCGTGAAGGTCGTCAGTTTTCTGCGTTCCGCCGCGAGGAAAGAAGCGTCGATTTCCGCCGTCGCTCTTCCCTTTGAAAAAGGGAGACTTTCCGACAATACGGAAGCGTTTTCCGCAATCAGATTATGCCCGGCGAAAACCATGTCCGTAGTCGATTCGCCCGTTCCCGCATCCGAATAGACATACGCGCAAACATTCTTTCCCGACTGTGATTTGACGAGCATTCTCCGATAATCCGCCTTCCCGATCGTCTCGTCTGATGCGGAAAGATTGACGATGATCGTCGCGCCGGCCGAAGCCGCATAAACGGAGGGCGGCATACCTACCCATAAATCCTCACAGATTTCACAGGCCACTTTTACTTCGGGATTTTTTTCGTCGGCAAAAATCTGCTTAGGTCCGAACGTCGTGCATTCCTCTTCCCAGAGCCGATAATCGGGAATGTTCCCGTTCGGCGCGGGAGAAAAATACCTTTGCTCATAAAATTCCGAATAATTGGGAATGTGCGTCTTGGGAACGATGCCGAGTACTCTTCCGTTACAGAGCGCCGCAGCGCAGTTATATAACTTTCCCATGTAATCCATGGGCAGTCCCACGAAAATCAGCATGGAAATCCCGCGCGTAAACAGCGAAAGCTCTTTCAGCGCTCTTCTGCAAGACTCCGAAAGAAGGGGCTGTAAAAACAAATCCCCGCACGTATAGCCGCAAAGGCAGAGTTCGGGAAAGACGAGAATTTCCGTCCCTTCCTTCGTCTGCCTTGCAATTTCTTCTTCGATTTTCAACGTATTGAATTTTACGTCCGCGACTTTCAGCTCCGGACTTACCGCCGCGACTTTGACAAAACCGTATTTCATGAATTTTCCTTTCGTTTTTCCGACGGTTTACTCTTCTTTGTTTTCCTCTGCGGGTGTTTCCGCTTCTTCTGTGCCGCCCTTCGCCGCTTCACGGATTTTTGCTTCGATTTCCGCCTGCACTTCGGGATTATCTTTCAGATACTGGCGCATTTTCTCCTTGCCCTGAGCCACTTTATTTCCGTTATAGCTGAACCATGCACCGCTCTTCGTAATGATATCGTATTGAACGCCCATATCGATGATACACCCCTGCTGAGAAATTCCTTCTCCGAAAACAATATCGAATTCCGCCTGTTTGAAAGGAGGAGCCAGCTTATTTTTGACGATTTTCGCCTTCGTACGGTTCCCCATGATTCCGTCCCCGTCTTTGAGCGAATCCATTCTTCTGACGTCGATGCGGATGCTCGCATAGAATTTCAGTGCTTTGCCGCCGGGGGTCGTTTCGGGATTTCCGAACATGACGCCTACTTTTTCTCTGAGCTGATTGATAAAAATGACGCAGGTATGCGATTTATTGACGATTGCCGTCAATTTTCTCAAAGCCTGAGACATGAGCCGCGCTTGAAGCCCGACATGACTATCTCCCATATCGCCTTCGATTTCCGCCTTCGGCGTCAACGCCGCCACCGAGTCGATGACGATGATATCCACCGCGGAACTCCTGACCAGCGCGTCGGTAATGTCGAGAGCCTGTTCGCCGGTATCCGGCTGGGAGACGTACAAATCTTCGAGGTTGACCCCCAGCTTTTTCGCGTAGACGGGGTCGAGCGCATGCTCCGCATCGATAAACGCCGCAACGCCGCCCATTTTCTGCGCCTCCGCAATTGCATGGAGCGCGACCGTCGTCTTGCCCGAGGATTCGGGACCGTAAATCTCGATGATTCTGCCCCGCGGCATACCGCCGATTCCGAGTGCCAAATCGAGCGTGAGACAGCCCGTGGGAATGACTTCGATTTCCGTTTTGCCGGCTTCGTCGCCGAGGCGCATGATCGACCCCTTCCCGTACTGCTTTTCAATCTGCAAAAGCACGGCGTCGAGCGCTTTCATTTTTTCGCTGTTTACCTTGCTCTTTTCGCTGTTTTTTTCGTTACTCATTATAAATTTACTCCTGTATCTTTTTTACGAAATTTTATAAATTTTTCAATTGCCGATAGGCCAAAAAAAGCGCGTAATTGATGGCCGTTTCGGTAATTTCCTCTCTCGTCCCTTCAAAGCGGTAACGATAAACGTATACCTTTTCTTTGAGACCGATCGCGATGTATGCCAGTCCCACGGGCAATTCCGTGCGGTCGGATTTCGGCCCCGCCAGTCCCGTCGTCGCGATGGAAATGTCGCAGTCTCCCGACGCGATCAAACCCGCAGCCATTTCGTAAGCCGTTTCGTCAGAGACGGCTCCGACCGTTCTAAGCGTATATTCGGAAACACCGAGACGCTTGATTTTTGCCCTTTCGTCATACGTGTTCAAACCTTCAAAATATACTTCGCTCGCCCCCGGGACGGACACGATCCGCCTTCCGACGCCTCCGCCCGTAAACGATTCGGCGACGCTGATTTTCTTTCCCCGAAGTTTGAGAAGCTGAACGAGTCTCTTTTCCAACGGCGTATCGTCCAATGCATAAACCGCGTCCCCCAAACCTTCCGCAAACAGTCTCAACACGCCGTCCGCGAGCATTTTCGGGGCAGACGAGTCATAGAGAATTTCCACCACGCTTTCGCCGTACCTCTCTTTATCATTATACGTCAACTTGTCCCCGCTCATACGGAGCGCTTCTCGCAAAAGCTCTTTGATACGTTCATTTTCCGCTCCTACGGCGCGGAGAACGATACGGTCGAAGCGGGTGGAATACTTTTTTTCCAAAAAAGGAACACAAATGTTTCTGACATATTCCGCGCCCGATTCTCCGTCGTCCGGAGAGACGAGAAACAAAGAGCCATTTTCCTTTTCAAACAGTCCGGCTCCCGAAAGCGTACCTTGCAAAAAATTTGTATTGAATTTTTCCGACAGCCATTCCCGCGCAGACGGTAAAAGACTTTTTTCTGCTATCACGACAAGATTTTCCGATTCGGCCGCAAGCTCTTCCGCCGCTTTCAAAAACGTTTCCCGATCTTTGCGGGAAAGAAGGCGCACTTCCTCAAAAGGATATCCCGCTTTCAAAAATGCGTCGGAAGAAGAAAAATCCAGCTCGGAAAGTCCGTTTTTAAAATTTCTCAGAACGATACCCGCCGTTTTCATGACCGATTTTCCTCCCGTCCGCGACGTTCCGCTTTGGTAAAAATACGCATGCGCATTGTTTTAATTCGCGGTATCTTTAAGAACCGCTTTATTCTTGACCACGTAAGAAATTCCCGACCAGATCGTGAGCACCGTCGCAACCGCGAACAGGACGAGTCCTATCATGTTGATGACCTGTCCCGCGGTACCGGAAAAATCGACAGAAAGGAGGAGAAAAAACACGCAGCCGTCTTGGAAAGTCGTCTTATATTTTCCCAGCTTTTCCGCCGCAAGCACGATTCCCGCGCTGGCCGCGATCTGACGGAACGCGCTGATGATGAGTTCCCGTGCGAGAATGACGCAGATGCAAACCGATGCGGCGATATAAATCCAGCTTCCCCAAAGCCCGAAAATGCTGTATTCGGTCAACATAAGGATAAAAGCGGTGGCGACCAATACTTTATCTGCGATGGGATCGAGAAATTTTCCGAGATTGGTCACGAGATTTCTCGAACGGGCAATATGTCCGTCGAGCGCGTCCGTGAGTGCCGCGAGCGCAAAAATTACCGCCGCGATGATATGATTGAAAGGAATAACGTCGAGGAAAAAGAAAAGCACGAAAACGGGAATCATGCAAATTCTCACGACGGATATTTTATTCGGTAAATTCATAAACGATAGTCCTCCGTTTCACCGTACAGGTCGTAACTGTCCGCCCTGTTTATTTTTATCTGATAAGTTTCGCCCTGTGAGGCTTCCCGCGCGTTGAAATACACTTTGCCGTCTATTTCGGGCGCGCTGAAATACGCGCGGCCGACAAAGCAATTTTTATCGTAATCGATTCCGTCGCAGAGCACTTCGAGGGACTTTCCCACAAAAGAGGAGAGAAATTTTTCCGAAATTTCCCTTTGCACCTCATATAATTCCCTCACGCGGCGGCGCTTCGTGGAAGGATGAATCTGTCCGCTCATTCGGGCGGCAGCGGTATCCGGTTCGCGGGAATAGGCAAAAAATCCGCAGTTTGCGAATTTCGCTTCCCTCAAAAATGTTTTCATGCCCTCAAATTCCTCCTCCGTCTCTCCGGGAAACCCCGAAATAAACGTGGAACGAACGGCGATTTGAGGAATTTCTTCGTGCAATTTCTTCAAAAGCGCCAAATAACTTTCCCGACCGCCTTTGCGGTTCATGAGTTTTAAAATTCTGTTTTCCGAATGTTGCAGAGGAATATCGATATATTTGAGGATCTTGTCGTTATCGCGGATTTCCGCAATCAATTCCTCTCCGATGACGTCCGGATAACAATATAACAGCCGTATTTTACGGATATTATCGAGCTTTGAAAGTTCCGAAAGCAGATTTACGAAACGATTTTCCCCGTATAAATCTTCTCCGTACCGCGTCGTATCCTGCGCGACGACGATAAGTTCGGAAACGTCTCCGAGCTCCTCCGCCTCCTTCAAAAGATCTTCCATGGGATAGGAGACATATCGGCCGCGGATTTTCGGAATGAGGCAGTAGGTACAATGATTATAGCAGCCGTCGGCAATTTTGAGGTAAGCATAATGCGGCTCGGTAGTGAGCACCCGCCCGAAACGGAAACCGTCGTTCCCCTTGCCCACATAATTTTCTCTCTCGTTTCTCTCATAAGATTTTTCGAGCGCCTCAAAAATTTTGTCGTAATCCCGAATGCCTAAAAACACGTCCGCTTCGGTAAGCGGATCGAAAAGTTCTCCGATAAATTTTTGCGGCAGACAGCCCGTCACTACTATTTTTTCCAACTTTCCGCTCTTTTTATAACCTGCACATTCTAAAATCGTCTCGATCGATTCTTTCCGCGCCGATTCGAGAAACGCGCACGTGTTGACGATCACGATCTGCGCCTCCGACAAATCGTCCGTCAATGCGCACTTCCGCTCTTTCAAAAGTCCGATGAGCTTCTCGCTGTCCACCCGGTTTTTATCGCAGCCGAGCGAAATGACTCCGAATAGTTTATTTTCCAACATTCTTTGGCTTATCCTTCCTTACAACTCTATTATATCACAATAAATATGACATACGTACGCCTGTTTTATAAAATTTTTGAAAATTTTTTATCAAAGGGGACCGTATTTACTTTCAAACTCCTCTTTGGTAATGAGAACCTTTCTCGCCTTTGCTCCGTCAAATGCGGAGATATAGCCCATGTCCTCCATCCATTCGATAATTTTTCCGGCCTTATTATAGCCCACGGAACATTTGCGCTGGATCATGGAGATAGAAGCGCTGCCGCTCTGGATAATAAACCGAAGGGCCTCGATGTATACTTCTTCGATTCCCTCGTCGTCGCTTCCTCCGTCTCCGTCGTCGCTCTGAGCTTTTGTGTTGTTGATAAAGGCAGAAACGTTTTCGTCGTATTCCGCTTCGTTGTTCGCTTTAATGTAATTGATGACCTTTTGGGCATCCTCGGAGGAAATGGAAGCACCCTGCACACGGGTAGGAGCATTCATTCCCGCCATAATATAGAGCAGGTCGCCGTTTCCCAAAAGTTTCTGCGCGCCCGAAGCGTCGAGAATGACCCTCGAATCCACTTCCGCGGCCACGGAAAACGCGATTCGCGTAGGCAGATTTCCCTTGATGACGCCGGTGATGACGTCCGCGGAGGGACGTTGCGTCGCAAGGATCAAATGAATTCCCGCGGCGCGGGATTTCTGCGTGAGGTTTTGAATTCTGTCTTCCACTTCCTTCTTTGCAGCCAGCATCAAATCGGCCAACTCGTCCACGATAATGACGATTTTCGCCAGCTTTTCCTCTCCCGGCTGTAAATTTGCGTTATACTCGTCAATATTGACGACGTACGTTCCCGAACGGCTCTTTTGTTCGAAAAGGCCATATCTGCGGTTCATTTCCCCTATCGCCCAGTTGAGACTTTGAATCACTTTATTGATATCCGTGATAATTTCATTGATCATCAGATGAGGCAAATGGTCATAAATGACGAATTCCGTCTTTTTAGGGTCTATTAGAATGAGTCGGAGATCGTCGGGAGAATATTTGTAAATGAGACTGATGATAAGGCTTCTGAGAAATACGCTCTTACCCGAACCGGAAGCGCCCGCTACGAGCAGGTGCGTCATTTTACAGATATCGCCGTAAATCTTACGATTGCCGACGTCCTTTCCCATCGCAAACACCAACGAGGTGGGCTTGGACTTCACAAATCCGTCTCCCGTCAGCATACAGCCGAGCTGAACGTACTGACGATTTTTATTGGGGACTTCGATACTCACCGCACCGTCCTCAAAGTTCGGGTAAATATTTACCCCTTTGCTCGCATAGAGGCTCATGGCGATTTCCTGATCCAAAGCAACGACCTTCTTTGCTGAAATGTTGCGGGGAATAACTACATTATAGCGCGTGACGGTCGGGCCGTAAGTGACGGAAGCGATGGTTGCGTCCGTCACTTTGAAGGCGTCCAACGTCTCCAAAATCGTCATTTTGTTGTTTTCCACTTCCTCCGCATTGGAATCGGGTTCTACGTCTCTGCAATCGAAATAATCCAACGGAGCCGGCTGATAAGGCTTATGCACCCGAGGTTTCGGTACAGGCGGCGGAACGGGACGAGGAGGTTCTTCAAATGTCTGTTCCCGTCGGTCGGAAACAAACGGATCGCTCCTGTCGCGCGAGGAAAGTCTGTCGGAAGGTTCTTCGGAAATGTTTCCCCTTCTGCTGTCTGAAAAATCCGATCGAAGCGTATACGGATCTTCTTCCTCCTCTTCGTCGAAAATATCTTTTCTGTCAGCGGCGGGAAGTTCGTCGTCCTCTCTTCCGGACTCAAAAACGGAACGCTCTCCGCCGCGCACGTCGGGTTCTTCCGAATCCAACAGACCGCGGGAAGAATTCCTGTCGGAAAAGTCTCGTCCGAAGCCGTCTCTGCCGTTCGTCGGCTTCGGCTCATCGGCGGGCGGCGTTTCTTCTTCGTCACGCCTGCCGTAAATATTGGGATTTGACGGAGAAAAAATATCGAAAAATCCCGGACGGGTTCCGGAAGTTTCCGATTTGGGTTCTTCGGGCGGAACAATCTCGGTTTTTTCCCCCCTTTCCTCTCTCGAAACACCCCCCGACGCCGTATCGAAATACGGTTCCGAATTTTCGGACGTCTCCGACCGAGGGTCGGAAATATGTACGTTCGGCGTCTGCATCGGCTGTATGGATTCCGGACGATATACGGGAACCTGTTCTGTACGGAAGGGCTCCGCCGGTTGTATAGGCTCCACGGGCGAAACGGACGAAGGAGAGGAAGCTACATTTCCGAATCCCGTCTCCCCGTCGCTGTCCCTGAGTGTCCGAGGCGTATACAAGTCCTGCCCGCGTGTGTTGTCCGTGAGAATCTTTGCGGGCCGAGCGGGTTCCTCACCGCCGTTCACGGCATCGGCGTATGCCGCGGAATAAGAATCGGCAAAAGTGCTGTCGTATACGGTCGGCTGATTGGGGTCTACGGGAGGACGCTTATTGACGTTCGCATTGCTGTCAAAAATTAAATTTTTGCGATAAATTTCGGCAGGTGTTCCTCCGAATAAATACTCTTTGCTCTGCTGATATTCACGGTATCCGTCCTTTCTTTCTTCCCGCACGGACGAATTTCCGTTATTAAAAATCCCGAACGGAGAAAATGCGTTTCCCGTTCCGTTCGTTCCCGTCGAAGAGGTTTGCTCGGGGCGGAAAGAATTCTGTCGATACGCTCCGTTCGTAGGATAATTTTCTCCGGCACGATACCCGCCGCCGTTCTGATAAGCGCCTGAATTATAATCTCCGTTCGCACGGTATTCTCCGCTCGGAAGATTGACGCCCGGCCGTTGCCTGACCTCGGGAACGGGACCGGAATACGATTCCGCCGGAGCCTGTCCGGCATAAGACGGAAAACGGCTCGGTTCTGAGGGAAACGCTTCCTGCCGAGGCGCGGAAGGATAGACGGTCTCTCTTTGAACGGGGATCTGAGAAGTCTGAGCCCCTGACTGACGATTTCCGGCGTCCCGGCTTTTCTTTTTTTCTGCATTGAATTTCAAACGGAATTTCCCGCCCGTCAAAACACAAGCCGAAAGATAAACGCACAGCAAAAAGAGCGCGGAAAAAATAATCAGTGCCCCGACGCGCGTGGTCAGTTTCACGACGGAATAAACAATCAGCCCTCCTATCCAGCCGGTTACGGCCAAAGAAAAATACCCATCCTTTCCCGCAGAAAAACAAGCGGAAATATAGCCGGAAAGCGCCCATTTATACGTCAGAGCGACATGAAGAATCAGCAGCAGACAAACAGCGGACGCCGAAAGGAGCGCCACGGCTTTTCTGCTGCGGATAAACCGTTTTCCGATAAAAGAAGTCAAAGATATGTAAAAGGCGACGAGAAGCAACGGATACGCGCAATCGCCGAACACTCCCAAAAGAAAGGAAGCGATCGCTTCTCCGATATCCCCGAAAATCAAACCGCGTGTGACGAGTATGAGAAACGCGAGTGCGGAAAATAAAACGCCGACGGCGCCGATGCTTTCCTTCGTGACAATCCCTGTCCGTTTCTCCTTTTCGTCTTTATTTTTTTCGTTATTTTCTTTCAAGGCATTCACCTCCATTTATACTCTTTTATTATAACATTTTTTTTCTCATTTATCAATTGTATTGAAGCAAAAAAACGACGGCGGAAGAGAGTTTTTTTCTTTTTCTCTCCCCTGCCGTCATTTTTTGCGTTATATTCCCGCTTTTTAAACAATTATTTATTCAGTTCTTTCAACAAATGTTGCGCGGCATAATAAATATCTCCCGCACCCAAAAAAAGTACTATATCTCCCGCCTGTACGGTATTTTTCAGCCATGTCTTCAATTCGCGGATACTTTCGGAATAGAGACAGTTTCCTACGTTTTTTGCCAAGGTCAGAGCGCTTCCCTCTTCATCGAAATATTCCCGCGCGGGATAAGTTTTATAAATCATCAGATTGGGCACGACGCGCAGGCTCCGAACAAAATCCTCCATCAGAAGTTTCGTTCGGGAATAAGTATGCGGCTGAAAAATCGTATAAAGTTTTCCCGTACACATTTTTTCCGCCGTGGCGACCGTTGCCGAAATTTCCCTCGGATGATGCGCGTAATCACAAATAAAAGAAGCGCCCGAATAGCTGCCGATACATTCAAACCGCCGCTTCACGGCGACAAAATTTTCCAGCCCGCGCACGATCTCCTTTTCGTCGAATCCATAGCGGCGCATCGCCGCAAACGCCGCCAGAGCGTTATATACGTTGCATTTCCCCGCGGCTTTCAAGTGCACTCGGCAGAGAGATTTTCCGTACTCCGATACCGTAAAGGAATATCTTTCTCCCGACTGCCTTAAATCAATCGCCCGATAGTCCGCCGTTTTATCCTCTATCCCGAAGGTAGAGAAATTCCCCAACGTTTTACAATTGTCATTGTCCGAACAAACAAATGCCGTCTCCGCCTTTTCGCAATACGTGCGAAAGGTATTTACGAGATCGCTCATGCCGTCATAGCATTCCATATGGTCGCGGTCAATGTTGAGGAGTACGGCCGTTTCTGCTCGAATTTCAAGCAGATTTTTTTTATATTCGCAGGCTTCGGTGACAAAAAAATCCCGCCCGTTCATATAAAAATTGCCGAACTGCGAATCCTCGCCTCCGATATGTGCGGCAAAAAGTACCCCTGTCTCTTTGAGAATATGCGCACACATTGCCGTGCACGTCGTCTTCCCGTGACTCCCCGCCACCGCCGTGACATGCGAAAAAAAACCGCATACGATTTCCAGAAACTCCGAACGCTTCCACAAAATCTTGCCTAGTTTGCGTGCGGCGACCAATTCTTCATGATTTTCCGGAATCGCGCTGGTATAGATTACCGCATCCGCAGCTTGCAAATCGGGATGATCGGCATTCGCTCCGAAATGAATCTTCACTCCGGAAAACAACAATTCTTCCGTCTGTTCCCCGGAATTCATATCGCTTCCCGATACTTCGTAACCGCAGGCGAGAAGAAATTTCGCCAAAGCGCTCATACTGATCCCGCCTATGCCGATAAAGTAAAATCTGTTTATTTTGTCGAAATAACTCAATCGCATGCTGTATTTATATGAACTATAAATTACAGTTATGACTGTTATCGCATATTATTATAGCCGAATTAAAAAAAATTATAGAAAATACTTGAATTTTATAATAATATATGATAAAATAATTAAAAATATCGATAGAGAGAATATATATTATGAAAATTTCGGATATAAGAATAAAAATCGTAGAAGCGGCGGGCAAATTGAAAGCAGTCGCCTCGATTACGATAGACGAATGTTTCGTCGTGCATGATATAAAAATTTTGGAAGGCAACAGAGGGCTTTTTGTAATGATGCCCAGCCGTAAATCGGCGGACGGAATCTATAAAGACGTCGCTCATCCCATCAATACCGAAACTCGGGAAATGCTCAAAACCGTCCTCGTACAGGCTTATTCCGACAAAATGGCGGAAAGCGCCGGTTAACAACGTTTACTCTCATATCTGATTTATTCTTCCTTGAAGGGGCACCTGCGGTTCGCAGGTGCCCCTTCTTTCATCTCTAAAATTATTTATTATCGGAATTTTTCTTGATAAAATAATCTACGAATTTGGGCCGATGTTTTCTGTCCGGTTCCTGCATTGCCGCCCGAGCGGGATCGGGCAAAGGATCGCCCGGTTCAAAAGAACCGTTAAAATCGCGCGGCTGTTGCGGCATTTCTCCATAAGCGGGCATGCCGTATCCGTCCTGCGGCGCAGGTTGACGATACCCCATTGAGTTCGGACTCGTCGGATAAGGCGCAGCCGTATTCGGCATTCCGTAGGGAGACGTAGGCTGCTGCTGTCCGTAAAGATTTTGTGTATATCCGCTGTTCTGTACGGGCTGCTGCGGCACGGAAGGCGCCCCGTATCCCATTCCGCTTTGCGCATAAACATTATAGTTTCCGCTTGTATTCGTCGGCGGAGTCTGAGCGGAAGCGGACGAAGGATAAGAGAACGACTGATTGGGGGGAACGGGTGCGCCGCCTGCCATGTTGGCTCCTCCCATTCCGTTGTTATAAGCTCTGTCTATTTTTTCGGAGAGCGAAGAAACCTTGCGTGCAGTCGCGGAACGATCTTCCGTTCCCGTTACCGTCTGACCGCCTGCCGGGAAACCCGTCGCAATGATGACCACTTCTACTTCGTCCGACATATTTTCGTCGATGCAGGCACCGAAAATGACGTTCGCGGAAAAATCGATGACCCCCTTTACGAGGTCGGCCGCCATCCAAACCTCATCCAAAGAGAGATCTTTGCCGCCGACGACGTTGAGAATGACCGAGCTCGCACCCTCGATCGTCGTATTGAGGAGCGGACTGCAAACGGCGCAACGAACCGCATCGGAAATTCTCTTTTCTCCCTTGGCGACGCCGATACCCATGTGGGCAAGACCGCGCGCTTTGAGAGTCGTCCTGACGTCCGCGAAGTCGAGATTGATGAGAGAAGGATTGACGATAAGTTCCGCTATGCCGCGGATACCCTGACGAAGAACTTCGTCCGCCACTTTGAGCGCTTCGGGAAAGGGAGTTCCCTTCGGCACCACTTCGCGGATTTTATCGTTTGGAATGATAATGATGGAGTCGACCGATTTACGGAGATCCTCCACGCCGCCCACTGCGTTGTCCATTCTGCGTTTGGCTTCAAAGGTAAAGGGCAGCGTGACGACGGCGACCGTAAGAATTTTCATGTCCTTTGCGATTTTCGCAATAACGGGCGCAGCACCCGTACCCGTTCCTCCGCCCATTCCGGCCGTAATAAACAGGAGGTCGGTATCTTTCAATGCGTTCTGAATGGTATCTTTGCTCTCTTCGGCGGCAGCTTTTCCCACGGAAGGATCCGCGCCGGCTCCGAGTCCCTTCGTCAGTTTGATGCCGATTTGTATACGATTTGTAGCTTTTGAACGCGCCAAAGCCTGATTATCCGTGTTGACGACGATATATTCCGCACTTTTCAAACCCGATTCAATCAATCTGTTCACGGCATTGTTTCCCGCGCCGCCGACGCCGATGACTTTAATCTTTGCGACGCCGGAAAGATTGTTCGCCACAGGTTCCTGCGAGGCCGAAGACGACTGTTCGTAAGATCCGAAGCCGTAGCCTGCGCCAAAATTATCGTTATCCCCGAAATTATTGATCATTTGTTTTTTCCTCCGAAAATGTTGAAAATTTTATAGAGCAATCCGCTCTTCTTTTTATCGGAAAGCGCCGTAGCCAGCAGGGCGATTCTCGACGAAAACAACGGTTTGTCGTAATAGGGAAGATCCGGACAGACGATTTCCGTCATACGACTCAGGCGTTTGGAAATATGTTCCGCGGCCCCTTTGATACCGCCGATCCCCTCGCCCGTCACGGAGAGCGGATTGGCCGCAAATCCCATCGTACTCTTATCTCGATAATATTTTTCAAAAAATTTGTCCACACTCTCGCAAAGCTCGTCCAATCCGTACTTGACGATTTCGTTAATTTCCCGAACGGAATAGGCCGCGCCGCTGCCGTCTGTCCACATCAGATCTTTGGAAACCGCACCGCCCGAAACATTGGCCGAAGAAAGAATCTCCTCCGCCGTTTCATAATCCACCCCTAATCCCTGCATCAGGGAAACGAGAATGTATCCGAGTCCGCAGTCGAAGGATTCTTCATGCACGATCCCGTTTCCGTATACGACCGAGACGGAACTGGAAAGAAAGCCCATGTCGAGCAGAAACGCATACCCCTCCCGCATTTTTTCGGAAAGCAAATAATTTGCCTCCGACAGCGATTGAGGAATGAAATGCACATTTTCAAAACCGAGTTCTTTCAATACCGAATCCGCCGCGTCGTAAAATTCGTCGGACACGAAATAATAACACAACGCGCCTTTCAGCGAAGCGGTAGGAATCCCGCAAAGCTCGGAAGCATTGAAATATTTTCGGTTATCCCCCAAGGCAAAATACATATCCGAACGGCGGATACAACGTCCGGGAGCCAAAAGCTCGTTAAGTCCGCTCTCGTAGAGCGCATCTATTTCCTGAACGGAAATTTTCCGTTTGGAAGGGAAAGAAATCGTATGTCCTTTGGTGTATACCTTTGTAAAGGCCGTGGGAACCCCCACGTATATTTCCTTGATAGTCCCCTCGTAATTTTGACTTACGGAGGTGACGGCGGAAATGACCGCGCGGCGAAAAGACGCCGCATCTAAAAACCCGTCCGAAGAATACCCCTCGTATTTTTCGCTTCTGCTGCCGCGGAATACGAACGTCCCGTTGACGCCTTTCGCCCCGATGAGGAAAGTGACTTCGTACGAACGTATATCCAAAACAGCGACGCTTTCGTTACTCATAATTTTCTTCTGCTCCGTAAAACGTTACCGTGAAAAAATATATTTTCTTTATTATACACTATTTATAAGGCAATGTCAACGGATTGAAAGAAAAAACGCAAAAAAACGCGGCCTCAGCCGCGTTTTTCAAGGGAGCATGTACGTTTTTAATCGTTTTTCAGATAAAATACCCTCACATTTCCGGGATTTACGGCATCGTCGGTCACCTCAATCCTGCCCCCCAGTCTTTCCGTATCCTCCAAAGAGAGATAAAATTCCGCGAATTTCTCGGCTTTGACGACGGTCAGATTTCCCGGATTACGAATATATGCCTTGACGCCCTCCCGCATCATAAAACAAAAATACGTATCTTCCGCAGACGTCGTCGGCCGCACGACCTCGACGGAAACGACATTGCTTCTCGTTCCGCCCCAAATATCCGAAAGCGTCTCAAAAACGGCTAAAAGTTGCGGAATACACTCGTCGCCGCCGAGGATTTCTCCGCGTTCGCCCGAAGCGGTAAGTCCCCTGACGATGATGTTGTCCGCCCCGTCCGAACGGTTGGAGGCATCGCCGCGAATCCCCAAAACCGTTCCGTCCGCGCCGAGGATATAATATTCCCCTTCATTTTCTACGGCAAACACCTCCGTATCTTCCGAAGCGGAAATCACCAACCGATTGGGATAGGCCTTTTTGAAAGAAGTCATGCGAAAATAGGGAAATTGCGCAAAGTCTTCCTCCGCGTCGTTTTCCTTTACGGAAAAAATGCTCTCGTCTTCATAACGTTTCAAAAGGAGTTTTTGAAGCTCGTCCGCCTCGGCTTTCGCCGCCTCCGAAACGAAGGAGACGTTTAAAGTGACGGAATTCACCCGATAAACGGTCGAGACGCCGAGCACGGCGGCCGCGACGAAAATCACCGCCGTCAATATAATTGCAATTACGTTTTTCTTGTGCATTTTGCTTTCCTTTCCCGCCCTTCCCCATACGGGCGGGAAAGGACTACACTCGCACCCTACGAATTCGGGCGCCGAGCTTTTTTAATTTATATTCGAAATCCGCATAACCTCTGTCGACGTGGGACAAATCGACCACGGAACTTTCACCTTCCGCTTTCAGAGCTGCAATCACGAGAGCCGCACCGCCGCGAAGATCGCCCGCCGTCACGCACGCGCCGTGAAGTTTTTCTACGCCCCGAATGACCGCGTTTCTCCCCCGAACCGTGATATCCGCCCCCATGCGTTTGAGCTCGCCCGCGTATTTATATCGGGTTTCAAAAAGATTTTCCACGACCAACGTAGTTCCCGCGGCCGTACAGGCGAGTGCGGAAAACTGCGCCTGCAAATCGGTGGGGAAACCGGGAAAGGGCGTCGTTTCTATCAGCTCCGCGGCGCGGAGGCGCCCGTTGCTTTTCAATGTTATTTTATCATTTTTTATATGTATTTTGCAACCGTTTTCGCGCAATTTGTGCAAAAGCGCCGCAATATTTTCCTGAGGGACTCCCTCCATCTCGATTTCTCCGCCGCAGGACGCCGCCGCGATTAAAAAAGTTCCGGCTTCTATTCTGTCCTTGATCGGAGTGTATTCCACGCCGTGCAGTTTTCCGACGCCTTCCACGATCACCGTACTTCCGCCGGCTCCGCTGATTTTTCCGCCCATTTTATTGAGGAAATTTTGCAGATCCACGATTTCCGGCTCTTTGGCCGCATTCCGTATGACCGTGGTTCCTTCCGCCTTGACCGCGGCGAGAATAATGTTTTCCGTGGCGCCCACGCTCGGAAAATCCAAAAGAATATCCGCGCCCGTGAGCTTGTCGCAGCTGCATGATATGTAACCGTTGTCCTCTTCGATTTTTACGTCCAGCCTTTTGAGTCCCGACAGATGCAGGTCTATGGGTCTGAGCCCTATATCGCAGCCGCCGGGATAGGAGATTTTCGCGCGACGGAAGCGGGTGAGTACGGAACCGAGCATAAAAACGGAAGAACGCAGTTCCTTTGTAAGCCTCGCGGGGATTTCGTGGGAAACTGCGTTCGCGCTATCGATAATTACACTGTCGGTCGTCCGGCGTATCTCACAGCCGAGTTCGCTTAGTATGTGCAACATATTTTCCACGTCCGAGATGGCGGGCACATCTCGTATTATCACTTGTTCATCGGTTAAAACAGATGCGGCGAGGAGCGGCAGGACGGAATTTTTCGCAGACTGGATTTCCGCTCTGCCGTAAAGTTTTCCGCCGCCCTCTATGATAAATTTATCCATACAATATAACTCCTTATGTTCCATTGTATGAATTATCGCCGCCGTTTGTTAACCCTTTCTATTCCCTTACGGGCCATGGCGTTTTTTCTCGAAATTCCGTACAGGATTCCCATGGACGCCATCGTGATGATGAGCGACGTATTTCCCGAACTTACGAGCGGAAGCGGAAGTCCTGTCGGGGGTATCGTCCCGCTGACGACGAGCGCGTTTACCACCGTCTGTATGCCGTAAACGAGCGTAATTCCCGAAGCCAACAGAAAGGAGAAGAAATCGTCCGCTTCCGCCGCGGTCTTGATTCCCTTATAGATGAGTACTCCGCAGATGAGAAACAGGATGAAAATTCCCACAAAGCCGAATTCTTCTCCGATAATGGAAAGGATAAAATCGCTTTCCGCGAAAGGCAGAAAGCGGTATTTCTGCCGCGAACGGAAAAGTCCCGTACCGAACCAGCCGCCGTTTCCCAGCGCATACAGCGACTGAATAAGCTGATATCCCTCATTTTTCGGAGACGCCCACGGATCGATAAAGGCGCTGAGCCGCAGGAGCCGATACGGTTCCATGATGATGAGCACGGGAACCGCGACGAGTGCGGGAACGAGAATGAAAAGAAAATATCTGAGCTTCATTCCGCCGAGA
Source organism: uncultured Clostridia bacterium (assembly GCA_904419075.1). Lineage (GTDB taxonomy): Bacteria > Bacillota > Clostridia > Christensenellales > Borkfalkiaceae > Scatosoma. The sequence continues at coordinate 53,536 of CAJFQM010000005.1, read as the reverse complement.
AAAATCATCGCGAGCATCAAAAGTCCCACACACATGGTAACCGACATATTCGGTTCGAGAATAATGAGCACACAAATAGCGCCGCCCGCGGCTAAAACGGGAAGCATGCCCTTAAAGGTGCGCATGGCTTGCATATGTTCGGACATATATGCCGAAGCGAAGATGACGAATCCGTATTTTGCGAGCTCGGAAGGCTGAATGGTGACGCTTCCGAAACCGATCCAGCGCGTGGCCCCGTAATTGCTCTTGCCGATACCCGGCACGAAGACGAGCGCTAAAAGCACCATGGGAACAATCAGGGCTATGTAACGGATCTTTTTCAGTTTTCTATGATCGAAAAAAGCCAAAAAGCCCATTGCAATGACGCCGAGGACGAAACCGAGAAGCTGTTTCTTCATAAAATAAAATTCGTCCCCGTACTGCGTCTTTGCCGTGTAGGAACTGGCGGAATAGACCATGAGAACGCCGAAGGCGGAAAGGAGAATCGTGAGAACGGGAATGGTCAGATCCCCCGTTACTCTATTCGACCGTTCCCTCTTCGTCTTCGAAAGCCGTTCCGACAGCGGCTGCACCCGCACCTGCGGACGAAACGACTCCGCCGTTTCCCTCATTTGCATCTGCGGACGAAGGTTTTCCGTTGTTCTCTCCTTGCTCCGCTCTTTCTGCCGTTTGCTCCTCTCTTTGTTTTTCTGCCTTTGCGCGAAGGGCTTCCTCTTCGAAGACACGAACGATTGCGACAAATTTATCACCTCTCTCCTCATAACTTGCGAATTCGTCGAAACTTGCGCTTGCAGGGCTCAAAAGCACCGTCTGCCCCCTGCGGGCTATCATTTTCGCAAGCCGTACCGCGAAATCGAAATTTTCGCAGAGCGTCATGCGCTCGAACCCGCAGCGGAGAGCGCTTTCAAAAAGCCGGAAACGATTTTCTCCGTATAATACGGTATGGACGACGGAAGAAGTCCTCAGCTTTACGAATAATTTATCGTAATCGTACCCCTTATCTTTTCCGCCGAGCAGGAGCACCGTCTCTTCTTTCATGCACCCGACCGCTTTAATCGTCGCGTCTACGTTCGTTCCCTTGGAATCGTCCACATACTTGACGCCGTCCGCTTCCCCCACGAGCTCGATGCGGTGCCGTATTCCCTTGAAGGAAGCCAGCGACCTCGCTATGCTGTCCGATTTTATGCCCATGATTTTTGCCGCCGCAATCGCCGCAAGGGCATTCTGGACGTTATGCAATCCGTCCGTCAGAAGTTCGGACGCGGACATGATTTTTTCGCCGCAGAAATATAAATCCCCGTTTTCGAGATATGCGCCGTGAACCCGTTCCCGAACGGAAAAATAGAAGAGCCGCGCCTTTGTCTTTTCCGCGAAACTCCTGACGATTCCGTCGTCGAAGTTCAAAACGGCATACTCCGATTCCGTACTGTTTTTCAGAAGTTTGCTCTTTAAGAATATGTAATTCTCCATGTTATAATGGCGGTTGAGATGGTCCTCCGTGACGTTGAGGACTATTCCCACGTGAGGACAGAGAGAATTCAGAGTTTCGAGCTGAAAGCTGGAAATTTCCGCGACCGCGATTTCGTCCTCTTTCAAGGAAAGATAATTGATCATCGGGGAACCGATATTTCCGCAAGCCTCCGCACGGTAACCGCCCTCGGAAAGAATTTTTGTCAGCATGCTGACCGTCGTGGTCTTCCCGTTTGTTCCCGTCACCGCGACGACGGGACAGCGGAGATATCTCGCCGCCAGCTCCGTCTCCCCCACGACCGCCTTTCCGCTGCGCTTGAACGCCACCGCCACGGGATGGTCTATGGGAATCCCCGGACTGAGCACCAATGCGTCGCAGATTTCGTGCATGCGGGAAAGTCTGTCCTTTTCCACCCGTTCCGCACCCTTTTCCGTTAACAGTTTCGCGGCCTTTTCCACGGAGTCTCCGGGAACGTCGTCGTAGATAAATACCTTTGCTTTTCGTTCGAGTAAAAATTCCGCCGCGGCGCAACCCGAACGGGATAAGCCGAGCACCAAAAAAGTCTGTCTTGCGGGATACATACAAATCCTCCTTCCGAATTTATTCGAGCGGGAAAAAGGCACGCCTTACGCCGTTCAAAGAAGAGCTATGACGCACAACGCGCCGAGAAGAGCGGTAACGACGGAATAGGCGTAAGCGATTTTGCTTTCCGAATAGCCCTTTTCCTGAAAATGATGGTGTACGGGGGCCATGAGGAACACTCTTTTTCCGCCCGTCGCTTTATAGTATATTACCTGAATGATGACGGTTATGCTGGAAAGGACAAACATAATTCCGACGACGGCGATATAGAGGGTGTTTCCCGTAAATACGCCGATACAGGAAGCGAAACCTCCGAGTGCCAGCGAGCCCGTATCCCCCATAAAGACCGAAGCGGGAGAAACGTTGAATATGAGGTAAGCGGCAAGAGCTCCGCAGAGGCAGAACGAAAGAGACGCGAGGGAAACGGAACCTCCCTGTAAAACCGCTATGATTCCCATAAAAAGAAAGAACGGAAGCGAAGTTCCCGCGGCAAGCCCGTCCAATCCGTCGGTCAGATTGACGCTGTTGACCGTGGCGAGAAATACGAATACCGCGAGCGGCAGTATGCCCCAACCGATATCGAAACTCTTATGCGTAAAAGGAACATTCAGGTGAGTCAGCCCCGCCCGAACGCAGAAAATCCCCGCAAACACGGCGGCAAAGGTCTGAAAGAGCGCCTTTTGCCATGCTTTCAGGCCTAAATTTTCCTTGTGCTTTTTTTTGAGAAAATCGTCGAGAAAGCCGACGAGAAGATAGGATATTCCTACGGTGAGCGCAACGATCGTGGCGCGGTCGATTTTCTTGACGAAGATACTCGCCGTCAGGACGGCGGATAAAATAAAAGCGAGTCCGCCCATAGTGGGCGTACCGCTTTTGCCTTTGTGTTCTTTTACATAAGAGAGTATATTCTGCCCCGCTTTGAGTTTTCTGAGAACGGGAATGAGAATGAGACAGAAAACAAACGAGAGAGAAAACGCGACTGACGCCGCGGCGAGATAATTTTTCATCATGGCTCCTGCCTTCAAAGGGGCGGCTGTTTGCTCAACGCTTCTTTAATTACAGCATTGTCGTTATAGGAATATTTTATACCCATAATTTCCTGATAATCCTCTCCGCCCTTTCCCGCCACCAGCAGAATATCCCCTTTTTTCAAGAGCCCCACCGCATAGTAAATGGCTTTATCCCGTTCGGGGACTATGACATAATGCACGGAGAAACGGCGATAACCGCGTTCGATTTCCGAGATGATGTCCGAGGGATCTTCATAGCGGGGATTATCCGAAGTAAGTACGGAAAAATCCGCTTTTCTCGCCACCGTCTCCCCCATGGCGGCGCGCTTGGAGCGGTCGCGGTTGCCCCCGCAGCCGAAAAGGCAGATGAGTCTGCCCTTACAGTGCTCCTTTAAGGCCGAGAGAGATTTTTCCAGCCCGTCGGGCGTATGCGCGAAATCCACGAAGATATCCGCCCCGTGGAATTTTCCCGCAGGTTCCAGCCTGCCGCGGACGGGTTTCATGGAACTGAGTCCCCCCGCTATCGCCTCCGTACGGATTCCCAGAATGTGCGCACACGCCGACGCCGCAAGTGCATTATATACGTTATGCCTGCCCGTCATCGGCAGGGATATGCGGCACAAATTATCCGACAGGTTGAGCATGAATTCCGAACCGTAAAGTTCTTCCGAAGTGAGCACCGCAAACGCTTCCGCGGGAGTTTCCAGTCCGTAATAGACGGTCTTTGTCTTTCCCGACCTGTCCGATTCCGCGCGCATGGCTCCTATTTCCCGACCCGTTTGGTCGTCGCCGTTGAGCACCGCGATCGGACAGCGTTCGGGGGTAAAAAGCAATTTCTTGGCCTGCTTATAATTTTCCATCGTCTTGAAAAAGTCGAGGTGATCCTGCGTGAAGTTCGTAAAAATACAAGCGGCAAAGGAAATTCCTTCCTCCTTCCGATAAAACAGCGCGTGGGCGGAAACTTCCGCCACCACATATTCCACGCCGCTTTTGAGCATATCCGCAAACATTTTATGCAAAAAAATCGGGTCGGGCGTGGTGAGTTCGGGCGCGATCTGCTTTTTTCCGTAATAGATACCGAGCGTCCCCACTACCGCCACGGCTTTTCCCGCGCGGCGCAGGACGGAGGCGAGCATATACGAAGTCGTCGTCTTTCCGTTGGTTCCCGTGATGCCGATGATTTTCAGCTTATCCGCGGCATGGCCGTAAAAGGCTGCGGCCATCAGGCTCATGGCGGAGCGAGAGTCGGGAACGACGATTTGCGGAATTTTCAGTTCCAATTCCCGTTCCGTGACCGCAGCGGCGGCACCCGCGATCTCCGCATCCCGCGCAAAAGCGTGGGAATCCGTCTTTCCGCCCGTGAGGCAAAAGAACAAATCTCCCGGAGAACAGAACCGACTGTCTGCCGTAAGGCCTTTTATCTGCGTATTCTCCGACATCTGCATATTTTTCTTTCCGCATACGATCCTCGCGCCCTCCACGCAGCGGGCAAGTTCCGATAACAGCATAAGATCACCCCTTCCGACCAACGAATAACGGCCGAGCTTTCCTTCCCTATTATGTTTATTCGCTTTGGTAGGGTTGTATGTTTTTCAAGGAGATAATTCCCTCAAAAATTTCTTTGGCGCAGGGTGCGGCCACAACGCTGCCGTAATAAGCGCCCTGCGGTTCGTCCACGATAACGAGGGCGAGATACTGCGGTTTATCCGCGGGGAAAAATCCCACGAACGAAGACACATACTTTCCCGCGGCGATATGTCCGTCCTCGTACTTCTGCGCGGTACCCGTCTTGCCGCCTACGCGATATCCCTCTATATACGCTTTTTTACCGCTCCCGTCCCGCACGACTCCTTCCAGCATGGCGGCGAGCGTCGATGACGCTTTTTCGCTCACCGTCCTGTTTTTCAGAGATTTTTCCGTTTCGCTGAGGACATATCCGTCGGAAGCATATATGCTTTTGACGAGGTGCGGAGTATAGTAATATCCTCCGTTGACCGCCGCCGCGGTCGCACACGCGAGCTGTAAGCCCGAGACCGCTATCGTCTGTCCGAATCCGATACGCGCGAGGTCGCAGTCCCTGACCGCCGATTCGGGCAGAAGCATGCCGATCGCTTCGCCGCTGTAATCGATGCCCGTCGCCTTTCCGAATCCGAACGCGGAAAGATAATCGTAAAACGTCGTTTTCCCGAGCGACAGCGCGATATCCGTAAAACAGGGGTTACAGCTGTTATTCAATGCGTCCGCAAGCGTCTGATTGCAGTGTTTACCGTTCGCATGATTGCTCCAACACTTTACCGTCGTGCCGTCCACCGTGCGGGTTCGACTGCTCGAAAAAACATAGCTCGTCGAAAAGGCGTTCGGATTCCCTTGCAGGGATTCTTCGATGTCCGCCGCCGCGGTGACGATCTTGAACGTGGAACCCGGTTCGTAGATATCGCAGACGATACTGTTTCTGGAAAGTTTATTCAAAAGTTCCGTATCGTCCCGAGGAACTTCGTTGAGATCATAACTCGGATAGTTCGCCAGAGCGAGAATTTCGAAGGTGTTCGGATCGAGGACGATACATTCCGCCGAAACGGGAGAATAGGTCTCCGCCACTTTTTCCAAAACGCTTTCGCAAATGGACTGAATTCCGTAATCGATGGTGAGCCGCACATTCATTCCGTTTTCTGCGGGAAGATAGGCAGCAACAGCCCCTTCGAGATTGATTCCGACAAGGTCGGTTTCGTATAAAAGTTCCCCGTTGGTTCCCGCCAGGTACTTGTCGTAATATTTTTCGATTCCCGTCGTACCGGAATTATCGGTGGACGTAAATCCGAGTACCTGACAGAGCGCGTCGCCTTTGGGATAGACCCGCGTATTGTCGCGGGAATAGTAGACGCCTTCGGGACCGGCTTCCGCGAGCGTCTCTATCGCGCTTTTATCGACGTGACGGGCGACGGTGATTTCCGAAGCCTTGACGGATTCGAGTTTATCGAGCAGTTTCTCTCCGTCCACGTCCAAACAATCCGCCAAGAGCTTTGCGGTGCCCTCTTTATCCTTGACCGCATTGGAACGAGCGAATACCGTATACGAAGTATCGTTTTCCGCAAGCACCACTCCGTTCCTGTCCGTGATGATGCCGCGTTCGGCTACCACGGGAATTTCTCGCATCCATTGATCGAGCGCGCGGTACCCGAGCTGCCCGCTCCAAACGACCTGAACATAGAAGAATCTTCCCGCCAAAAGGCAAAAAAGAAAGGTTATCGCCACAAATATGGCAAATAACCTCTTTCGTAAAACAGATACAGAGTAATCGGTTGTCGGTTTTTTGATAGTCTTACACTCCTTAGAGAAAATATTTTATCGATGAAATTCGAACGTCTTTTTGAATAAATTCTTTAACTCGGATCGTAAATCATTCCGTGTTCTTCGGCATATTCGAGGATTTTATCGAAAGATTTCGCATCTTCGATATTCTTTTCGAGTTCGGCGTTTTCTTGGACGAGTTCTTCCTGTCTCTGTTCCAAATTTCTGAGCTGTACGGTTTTTCTGCGAATCACCTGCGTATTGATGCAGATGACCGTCAGCATGACAATGACCAGCGCGGCAAACGCGGCTATCACCATTTTTGCCAAACCGTTGAGCGCATAGCCCTCCGCACGGGGTTCGACGTTGACTGCCGTGACGGGCATTTCCACAGGAGCCGCAGGAGCGTTCACGGGAACGTTGACGGTCTCCGAGACCGCCATTACCTCGTTCACTTCCGCTTTTTGCTCCTCGGGTGCGACGGGCGCCATAAAGCCGTAATCTTCGCGGCGGAGCGTACGGTCGAGCGTCTCGGGCGTAAATAAGGGAGAATCTACCCTAGTGTGTACATAGCCGTTCGTACGGGGCGCTTCTTCGGTCGGCGCGGACGAATAGGAAAACGTCTCGCGGGGACGTTCGGGCGCAAGCGTAGAAGCCGAAGCTCTGGGCGCGGAATAAGCGCTTCTTTCCGCTTCGGAAAAGCTCTCCGAAAGCTGGGTAGCTTCGGCGTTTCTCAATTTTTCATAGCGCTCTTTGATATGCGCGTTGTGCAAAGCAGCTTCGTCTTCGGGCCGTGTAGATACGGGTGCGGGTCTGTTTTCAAAAACCGTAGCCATTTTCATTCTCTCCTTCCGTAATCAAGTAAACGTCAACTCATAATATCCTTATCTTTTCGTAGATCGGTATTCTTTGGTCTGTCAGATAATCCTTTCCGCAACCCGCAGTTTCGCGCATTTGCTTCTCGAATTGGCTTCGAGTTCCTCGGCGCTTGCCGTAATCGGTTTATGCGTAATGATTTTGATTTCCTGTTTTTTCCCGCAGACACAGACGGGAAAACTCTTGGGACAGATGCACGGCGCTTCCAGATATCGGAACGCCTCTTTCACCGCCCTGTCCTCCAACGAATGAAATGTGAGGATCGCGACTCGTCCTCCCTTTTTCAATCGGCGGGTAAGTGCGAGCACCAGCTCGTACAATCCGTCAAGCTCCCCGTTGACTTCTATTCTGAGGGCCTGAAAACTTTTTCTTTCGCACGGCGCTCCGAAACGGAATTTTGCGGGAATACTGTTCTGAATGATTTCCGCAAATTCACCGCAGGTCGTCAAGGGCTTGTTCGCCCTGTACTTTACGACGTTGCGCGCAATCGTCTTTGCGAAACTCTCCTCTCCGTACGCTTTCAGAATAAACGCGAGCTTTTCTTCGGAATAGGTATTGAGCACCGTTTCCGCCGTCAGTTTCGACGTTCTGTCCATGCGCATGTCGAGCGGCGCTTCCTTGAACCGATAGGAAAATCCTCTGTCGGCGTCGTCTATCTGGTGAGAGGAAACCCCGAAATCCAGCAGAGCTCCGTCCACTTTATCGATCCCGGCCTCGTCGAAGACCCGCTCAAAATCCTTATAATTGGATTTGTAAATCGCAAATCTTCCTTCAAAGGGCGAAAGTCGTTCCGTCGCCGCCGCAATCGCTTCGTCGTCCAAATCGGTGGCAATCAGCCGCCCCGACGGAGAAGTCCTTTTGAGAATCTCGTAGGAATGACCGCCCCCGCCTACCGTGCCGTCGAAATATATCCCGCCCGCTTTTAAGGCGAGCCCCTGCATACATTCTTCCAACATGACAGGTTTGTGCGAAAATTCCAACATACGTCAAATCCCCAGTTTCTTGAATTCCTCGTCGTAATCCACGTCGTCGATATAGGCGTTGTATTTTTCCGCCGACCAGATTTCCAGCCGCTTTCCCCGCCCTATCGTAACGATGTCCTTTTTAATTCCGGCCATCGCCCGCAACCGCGCAGGAAGCACCACGCGCCCCTGTCCGTCTTCCTCGGCGGGAAAAATTGAGCTGAAAAACAGGAGCGAGGCTTTCGACGATTCGCCGAGCCTCTCCTCGGACAGCTCTTCGAGCGTCTCTTCGAGAACCGTATCGGGAAACACATAGATACAGCCGTTCATGCCGCGGGCAAAACTGTACGATTCGCCCAGCCCGCTCTTGAACTTCGCGGGAATGCGCAGACGGTTTTTATCGTCTAACTGATGTTCGTATATTCCGCGGAACAAAGCAGCCATATCTGCACCTCCCCTTTTTCTCAATTTAACGTATTTCCATTATATAACCATTTTTGCCCCTTTGTCAAGTTTTTTTCGTAAATTTTTTCAAAAAAATAGCAACTTTTTGGGATTGTTGCCCACAATCCTTAAAAACCTGCCCCATTTTTATATACAAACATTTGTTCGTATGCCGATTTATTGACCATTTTTCCGCTTCCGAGGAAAAAAACAGGGAAAAAACCGCTTTTTTCGCCCCGATTTTCCCGATTTTTCAAAAAATCACATGAACATCTGTTCGCTTTATTTTCCTCTTCCAATCGAACCGCCGGCCCTTCGGTTCCGTAAAAAACATTCCTCGAAGGCGATCGAAGCTCGTAAAAAGAGGGATACTTGCCGCCGGGAAGTCCGATTCTGCCGTTTTCTCGTCTTTCGGGAACAAAAGTGGTCACGGGTGGAAAAAAGCCTCGAAAAGTGGTTTCAGGTGGTCGAGGAATCCCGAGAGAGGAAGCCGTTTCCGATAAAACGGAAGACAGACGGCTTTCAATCCCCACATTGCCGTCGAAGACGGGACAGCGATAAAAGTTCTCTATCCGCTTTTTCAAAAAAATATAGTGTGTACAGCCGAGCACCACTCCGTCGGGATTTCCGCGTGGAAGGAGGGAAGCGAAATCGAAATCTTCGGGAGAAAAAGCCTCTGCTTTTTGATCGGAACGACAAGATTCCCCCGTTGCCGTCAAGGAGAATTTTTCTCCTGTTGCCACGGAAGGACCGCTTTCCTCTGCCTCCTTTGGCTCCCCCTTCCTTTTTATCGCAGAAAAGAAATATTTTTCCACGGCTCCCGCCAAATCCCCGCATCCGAAAACACGGATACGCGCCTCGGGATATTTGAGTCTTGCGCGCGAACACAAGCGCTGAAAACGCAGACTCGCGACCGTTGCGGGAGTAGCCAGCACAAAGATTTCCCCGCCTTGCTTTGCGGCGGGAAACACGGCGGGTTCAGCACCGACGATGGGAAACGGGTAAATTTTCCGAAACGCGTCCGCGCAGACTGCCGTGACCGTGTTGCATGCGATAACGGCCGCACGGGCGCCGAGCGCCGAAAAAGTATCGAAAGCCTCCGCGGCGTAATTTTTTATAGTTTCGGGCGGCAGGCTCCCATAGGGAGCGCGGGCATTGTCTCCGTAATAGTATATAGGAAAATTTCTGCAAACGCCGCGACAAGCGAAAAGAACGGTCAGCCCCCCGAGCCCGCTGTCAAAAAAACCTATACCGCCGTGCGGAATCCCCATAATTTCCTCCAAAGCCGAAAAATTTTCCGAAAAATCGGCGATTTTCGGAATAAATACCTCAAAAACAGTTTACAAGCCGAATTATTTATGCTAAAATAATCCATGCAAACAAAATTTCCATTCAAGAAAAACAAGAAAGAATAAGGAGACCATCATGCCTAATATTAAATCCGCAAAGAAAAGAGTATTGGTTATCGAGAAGAAAACCGAAGTGAACAAAGCCGTGAAATCCGCGTTAAAGACGCAGATCAAGAAATTCCTCGCGGCCGTTTCCGCGGGGAACAAAGAAGAAGCCGCGAAACTTTACCCCGAGACCGTTTCCGCTATCGATTCGGCCGCTTCCAAGGGAGTAATTCATAAGAACAACGCAGACAACAAGAAAGCAAAGCTGGCGAAGAAGCTGAACGCTTTGGAAGCGTAAGCGTTGACTTAGAAAGTTTGCCTTTTCGGTACTTATTTTATGAATATGAAGGTCTGCCTTCGGGTAGACCTTTTTTTGCGTTTATTTTTTCTTCCCCCATCGCGTTTCCGAATTTTCGGGAACAATTTTTTTTGTTTTCCCGTCCGTTTTTGCTCTTTTTCTTTCCTCAAAAAAATTTTTATAAAAATGTTGTAAAAACCTCCTTCAAACATTTGACAAATTTTTCACTTTCCAATATAATATTCCGCGGTGTATGAGTTTATTTTAGCTAAACTTTCCGTTTATTATAAACAAACCGTGCGAACGGGCTTGTTTTTACAAAGAAAAAAGTTTACTATTACAAAACTTCCGCGCCGAAAAAAGCAAAAGGAGAGCAACGTTGGAATTAGGCGGAAAAATCAGACAACTGCGCAATCAAAAGGGATTGACGCAGGAAGAACTCGCCGATAGGTGCGAGCTTACAAAGGGTTATATCTCTCAGCTCGAAAATGACCTGAACAGTCCCTCTATCGCCACTCTCGCCGATATTTTATCCGCGCTCGGAAGCAATCTTTCGGAATTTTTCCGCGAAGAAGCGGAAGAAAAAGTGGTATTCAGCAAGGAAGAATTTTCGGAAAAGGATTCGGACGGAATCCTTTGGAAATGGCTGATACCCAACGCGCAGAAAAACATGATGGAACCCGTCCTCGTGGAACTTTCCGAAGGCGTTTCCACGTCGGGGGATATTCCGCACGAGGGAGAGGAGTTCGGCTACGTTTTGGAAGGCCGAATCGCAATCGTGCTGGGAAATAAACATTATATATGTAAAAAAGGCGAAGCCTTTTATTATTCCGCGGGAAAACCGCACGGAATCGTCAACAAAGGAAGAGGCAAAGCGAAATTCTTATGGATTTCCACGCCGCCCAATTTTTGATTATACGACAAGAAAAATACACTGCGATTTCTTCGGGAGAATCACTTATGGAAAAAAACACGACCAACATCATCGAACTCGTTGATGTCTGCAAACAATTCGACGGCGTAAGCGTCATCGACAATATGAATCTTTATGTCCGAAAAGGCGAATTCGTTACTTTTCTCGGTCCGTCCGGTTGCGGAAAAACCACTACGCTCAGAATGATTGCGGGATTCGAGATGCCCACCAGCGGCAAAATCCTCTTAAACGGCGAAGATATCAGCACCCTTCCCCCCAACAAACGTCCCGTCAATACCGTATTTCAGAAATACGCCCTTTTTCCTCATCTCAATGTTTTTGAAAACGTCGCTTTCGGTCTCAAGCTCAAACGGACGGAAACGACGTTCGTGGATAAAAAGGGACGCACAAAAATCAGACAATCGAAACTTTCCAAAGCAGAAATTTCCGAAAAAGTAAAAAATGCTTTAGAGGTCGTCGATCTCGAAGGCTTTGAAAAGCGTGCCATCTCCACCCTCTCGGGCGGTCAGCAGCAGCGCGTTGCCATTGCCCGGGCCATCGTCAACGAACCGGAAATTCTCCTTCTCGATGAGCCGCTCGGAGCGCTCGACCTCAAAATGCGGAAGGAAATGCAGTTGGAGCTCAAAGCCATGCACGAACGGCTGGGGATTACCTTCATCTACGTCACGCACGATCAGGAAGAGGCCTTGACAATGTCGGATACAATCGTGGTCATGGCGGACGGATATATCCAGCAGATCGGTACCCCCGAAATGATTTACAATGAACCCAAGAATACCTTCGTGGCGGACTTTATCGGGGAAAGCAATATTTTCTCGGGCGTAATGGACAGAGATTATCTCGTACGATTCTGCGGAAAGACGTTCGAGTGCGAAGACAAAGGTTTCGAAAAGGACGAACCGGTAGACGTCGTTGTCCGTCCCGAGGACGTAAAAATCGTTCCCGCGGGTCAGGGAACGCTGACGGGGCGGGTAACGTCCGTTATCTTCAAGGGAATCCACTATCAGATTCTTGTACAGTGCGGACGCAACGAAATCGAAATTCAAAGCACCGTGGCTCCGAAAAGCGGAGATCTGATCGGAATTACGATTGCCCCCGACGGAATCCACGTCATGAAAAAATTATTCCGAGTCAATAAGTTTGCGGGAATCATTACAAAGAAAAACACCGTGGAATTCGGAGACGGCGAATTCGAGTGCGACCTTACGCAGCTTTATCCCGGCAGTCATATGGACGAAGAAGGTTACCTCGTCACCGCGAAGGGAGAAAAGCTGGATTTGACGGATACGGAAGTCAATGTAGAAGTAGGCTTGCATGACATCACGATGAGCGACGACCCCGAAGCGGGCGGCGCGCGCGGACACATTATTTCGCTTATTTACAAGAGCGAATATTATCGTTACATCGTTCGGACGGAAAATGAAGAAGATTACGTACTCGCCTGCGAGGATCTTTGGAACGAAAACGATTTTGTCAGTCTGATTATTCCGAAAGATAAAATCCGCCTGAGCTTGAAGAACCCCGAGGAGGGAAAGAAATGACAACCGTAAAACCTCATTTTTCCCGAAAGCTCCTCGCCATCCCCTACGGATTGTTTCTTCTCTTGTTCGTCGTTATCCCCCTTCTTATCATCATTTATTATGCCTTTACGGACGCAAACGGAAGTTTTACTCTGGAAAATCTGAAAGACTTTTTCAGCGGAAGCGGCGGAAAGAGCTTTTTTCAATCCGCCACATTCAAAACGATTATGCTGAGTCTGTTTATTTCGGTAGCCAGCACGCTGATTTGCCTTTGCATCGCTTATCCCGTCGCCTATATCATTGCGTCCAGCCGATTGAAGAATAAATTCCTTCTGTTATTGATCTTTATCGTACCCATGTGGGTGAATTTCGTACTCCGCGTCAATGCGCTGAAAGAGCTTCTCGATTGGATAGGCCTCTATATGAAGTCGGACGGCTGGAACATTTTCAACACCATTCTCGGAATGGTCTATGATTTTCTGCCCTTTATGATTCTTCCCATTTATACCACCATTATCAAAATCGATAAAAGTTATCTGGAAGCCGCAAAGGATTTGGGCGCTACGGGCGCAAGAGCCTTTTTGAAAGTTACCCTTCCTCTTTCCAAAGCAGGAATCATCAGCGGAATTTCCATGGTTTTTCTCCCTTCCATGACCAATTACGTCGTTTCCAACTGGCTGACTTACAGCAACGTCACTATCATCGGTACATTTATCGAAAATGCTTTCAAAAACAGTCTGTGGAACAACGGCTCGGTAACAGCTTTAATTTTATTGCTCCTCATGTTCGTCATTACATGGCTTACGGGCGGATTTAACACCGAAGCGGAATCCGGCGCAAGGGGGACTTCGTTATGGTAAAACTTAAATCCTGCTTAAAGTGGCTGTTTGTAGGATTGATCGTCCTCTTTATTTATGCACCTATTCTTCTGCTGACCGTTTACAGCTTTAACGAAACGGAAAGAATCACCAGTTGGAAAGGTTTCAGTTTTGATCACTATAAATACTTTTTCAGCTTTGACCACGAGCCGCTTCCTATCGTCCTGCAAACGCTCTTGCTCGCGGTAATCGTGGCAACGCTGTCCACCTTGCTCGGAACGATCGGTGCCATCGGAATTTTTTATTCCAAAAAACGCATACGCTCTACATTGTCCGCCGTCAATCAGATTCCCGTTATAAATGCAGAGGTTGTCACGGCAATGTCCTTTCTCCTTCTCGTTGTCGCGCTTCACATCGATAAAAATACTTTTATCCCCCTCATATTGGGACAAATGGTTCTGTGTACTCCTTTCGTCGTTTTATCCGTAATGCCCAAACTCAAACAAATGGACAATAATCTGTACGAAGCGGCTCTCGACTTAGGGGCAACCCCGAGAAAAGCGCTCTTTTCCGTCGTTATCCCGCAAATTTTACCCGGAATCATTTCCGGTTTCCTTCTTGCCATTACACTTTCCTTGGACGATTACGTCATTGCAGCTTATACAAAGCCCAATACCTTTGAAACCATCAGTACGCATATTTACGGATTGACAAAAGGGAAAAATGTAAATGAAATCAAATCTTCTTACTGGGCTTTTACCTCAATCGTATTCCTTATCATCATCATCGTAGTGGTATCGGCCAATATCATAACTTATAAAAAATCAAGGAGTAAAAAACAATGAAAAAAATCGTTTCTGCCGTTCTCGCGGCAACCCTTCTCTCATCGTCTTTCATCGCCCTGACCGCTTGCGACAGCCGTCCCGTACTTAAAGTTGCCAGTTGGGAAGATTATATCGACGAGGGCGGCGACGGTAGCATCGACCCGAATAATCAAGCCCTTTACGAAGATTTTGAAGAATGGTACAAAGAAACCACAGGCAAAGAAATCCGCGTGGAATACGTCACAGCACAGGACAACGAAACTTTATACAATCAAATGGAAACGGGCGACAAATTTGACCTTATCTGCCCTTCGGAATATATGATTATGAAGCTCGCGGCAGAAAATAAACTGGAAGAACTGCCCGACAGTTTTTACGATACTTCCGTCGAAACCAATTACTATGCGAAAAACGTCTCCCCTTTTATTAAGGAAACTTTCGACTCCAACGAAATTAACGGCAAAGCATGGTCAAAATATGCCGCCGGCTATATGTGGGGAACGACAGGGTTTGTGTTTAATCCCGAACTCGTGGACGAAAACGATGTCAGAACCTGGAATGTTTTTACCAATCAAAAATACAATAAAAAAATTACGGCGAAAGACAATGTCCGCGACAGTTATTTTGCGGGACTCGGAATGTATTATGAAAACGACATTAAAGAATTGAAAGAAAGTCTCGATAACGGAGAAATCGAATTAGCCGAATATCAAAAACAGTTGTCCGATCTCATGAACGATACCTCCGAAGCGACGATGAATGCCGTGCAGGAACTTCTGATTCAAATGAAAAAGAATATCTTGGGATTTGAAACGGACAGCGGAAAAGACGACATGATTTCAGGAAATATCACCATCAACTATCAATGGAGCGGCGACGCGGTTTACGCCATAAATGAAGCGGAAGATGAAAGCGGAGTACTGCTCGGATACTGTATTCCCGACACCGTCTCCAATCTTTGGTTCGACGGTTGGGTAATGCCGAAAGGTGCCAACATAGAAGCCGCAACTGCATTTATCAATTATCTTTCCATGCCGGAAAACGCCGTCAGAAATATGTATTATATCGGATATACCAGTTGTATCGGCGGACAAGAGGTTTTCGATTATCTTAAAGAAACCTATGAAGCGGAAGAAGGCGATGCAACAGCGGTCCTCTATGACCTGAGTTATTTCTTCGGCGATACCGTAAACGGCGAAGCGGTGATTTCCGCGCCCGAAGAGCAGTTAACCCGCCAGTTATTCGCCCAATATCCCGATGCGGAAACCATGAATCGCTGCGTTGCCATGAAATATTTTGAAGCCGACGCGAACAGCCGTGCAAATAAAATGTGGCAGGAAGTTTTAGCGAGCTAAATTTTTCTCAAATATGACAAAAACAGGCTTTCCCCTTTTCGGCGGAAGGCCTGTTTTTTGATATATAAACGCCTTATTATCTTTGTCACGCAAACGCTTTCAATTATCCCCTTTTATTTTTATATGCGCGAGTTCCTTTACTTTCAGCATATCGATTTTTTATATATCCCTTTTATTTCCGATAAACCAACTGCCCTCAATACTCATACGCTTTATAAAATCAATAGCATTACAGGCATGGTAATGATGCACAACATCGTTCCTAAAAGCACCATATTTGCACCTTCCTCCTGTCCCTCCCCCAAGAGTTCGGCAAAATTCAAAACGACGCTGGCGACTGGACAGCACGCTAAAATAAAAATCGTCTGGCGGACGTATTCTTCAAACGGAAAGATATAGGACGCTCCGAGGGCAAGCAACGGAAAAATCATCTGTTTGACCAAAACGATAAGATACTGCATTCCCCCCGAAAAAATCGTCTTAAATCTCATACTGCCGAGCCTTACGCCGAGGATAATCATACATAAAGGCGTAGTCATCTTCCCGACAATAGATACCGCATTATATAATTCGGAAGGCATTTTTATATCTAAAATAAATAAGGGCAGAGCTACCGCCATAATCAAGACCGCGGGATTGAGTACAATCTTCTTTACCGACATATATTTCCTGTCATGCGCAATTACGGCAGAAGCGACCGTCCACCCCAAAAGGCTCATGGAAGCAAAATACATATTTGTAAATACTACGGCATCGGTATTCGGCAACAGCGCCTCCAAAATCGGAACTCCGAAAAAAGCACAATTACCGAAAGCGCTCGCTATCGTATAAATCCGATATCGGACGTCGCACTGCCTTTTACGAAAAATCAGATAAAATATTCCTATCATGATCAGTTGTACAATCGTAATCGCCAAAAAGAACCACAAAAGCTGCCCGAATAATTCCGGCGTATAACGCGCATCGTTAAATGTATACAACGTAAGACAGGGTTGGCATACGTACATCAATACCTTTGAAAAAGCAGGTAACGAATCTGTCCTGACAGCTTTCGCCTTGGATAAAATAAATCCGGGTACCGCATATAATAACAATATACCTACCGAAGTTAATGTCAACAGAAAATCCATTTTCCGTTTTGTCCTCTCTTTTTACGTAACGTTTTTATTTTAATATATCCTCCCTTCCTTGTCAACAAATTACACAGCCTGTTTTACATTATGTCAGACATAATAATTACGTCTATCAGTGTACTATATCACGCATAATTGCTATTTCAGACATAATTTTGGGGTAAAACCCCGAATTTTCGGCTATTATGTCAGACGTAATTGCTATGCGTGGCATAATATACGAGTTTTCGTTGTTTTCGGACAACCTCCTCTCCTTCATGAAAAAAACGCCTCAAAAAGCAAATGCTTTTGAGACGTTTTAGGCTTTATAGATTACTTTGTACAATTTTACGGAGATGCTTAATTTTCGGAAACAATCTCTTCACGGATACGGCTGAGACGTTCCAATTCGCAGAATTTTCCGCCTTTCTTCATCAGTTCGTCGTAGTTTCCGATTTCGACCGCACATCCTTCTTCCATCACAACGATTCTGTCGGCGTTTCGAATCGTCGAGAGTCTGTGAGCGACGATAAACGTCGTACGAGCCTTGACCAATCGATTTACGGCTTTTTGAACGTGATATTCGGAGACATTATCAAGAGCGGAAGTTGCTTCGTCCATAATGAGGATACGCGGATTCCGAATCAAAGCGCGGGCTATACAGATCCGCTGTTTCTGTCCGCCGGAGAGCTTATCTCCGTGTTCTCCCACCTGCGTATCCAATCCGTCGGGCAGCGAAGGCAGAAATTCGGGAATATCCGCGTCTTCCACGGCTTTATTTAATTCTTCTTCGGTATAAGAATCGAGTCCGTAAGTGATGTTTTCACGGATGCTCCCCGAAAACAGAATGCTGTTTTGCGGAACCACGGAAATGAAATGCCGATAGGTCGGTCTGGACATTTCGTTTAAGGGAATTCCGTCGATGAGAATATCTCCTTCCGTCGGCTCCAACAATCCGATAAGCAGATTGATGATCGTACTTTTCCCCGATCCCGAAGCCCCGACAATGGCGATACATTCGCCAGGTGAAACGTGTAAATCAAAATCTTTGACTACTTTTTTATCCCCGTCGGGATAATGATAAGATACGTTATCGAAATCCACTCGGCCTTCGATTGCGGGCAATATTTTATTGCCGCCCGTTCCTTCCATATCTTCCGCACGCATGAGTTCGGAAAGAGAAGAAACGGCTTCTTTTCCCGACATTAGAGCCGGATAAGCATTGATAAGCGTCAGAACGGAACCGTTTATGGAACCGAACAAGGATTGGAACAGAACCACTTCGCCCGGAGAAATAATGTTTTTGATTGCGAGAAAGACGCAGAAAAACAGACACACGCCGCTCAAAAGATTACTGATAACCCAGGTAATCGACCCGAAATAGGCATTGGTTTTATCCAATTTCAGTCCCGCGCGCTTTACGGAGTCGATCCTGCGTTGCATTTCCACCGTCTCCACGGTTTCTAGACCGTGGGCTTTGGTGAGCGTCAGCATTTGCAGCATCGTCGTAAGTTTTGCGGACATTTTTTCGTTTTCCAGACGGAAAGCGGAATTGGTGACGCGCATCTTTTTTCGAAATACCATCGCATTTAAAACATTCAAAGGAATAATTGCGACGAAAAACAGCGTGACGATCGGACTCTTCCCCAAAGAAATTCCTACCGAAACCACGGCGCCGATAAAATTGGGAATAACGACTTGAACGACGTTTCTGTAATACATATCCACGCTGTCGATATCCCTTAGAAATTTCGACTGGATTTTACCGCTCTCCATTTCTTTATGATAAGTGATGGAAAGACGCTGCAATTTGCGCACGACGCTGTCTTTGACTCCCGCCGTGGTATTTCGTAGCATCTTATTGGTGATGGACGAATACCACATATGCGTGGGAATGTTCTGAATCAGCATGACGGCAAAAATTACCGCATCGATAAGAATTCTCGTGAGGAATCCTTCTGGTCTGACGGTAATGAGGTCGATGACGTCGCTGGTGACCAGCGGCATGATCCATAGCGGTGAGGCTTTGAGTATGTAAACAAGGGAAGAATAAATCAGGCGGCCTCGGTCTCGTCGAAAAATCTTTTTCAGAAATCCGTCGCCGTGTTTCTTTCCCCCTCCCTCCTCTCGGAACAAAGCCTCGTAATCGGGAACCTTATTGATTTTTTTTAATCGTTCCCGTTCTGCGCGTTCAGTCTCCTTCTCTGCCCTTTCGGACTTCTCCGCCCCTCGTGGCTTTTCCGCGGGAGGCTCCTTTTCTTTTTTCTGCATAATGAAAAACCTCTTTATATTTATTTTTCAACGGGTATATCCCGTTAAAATCTTTTTAATGAAAGACTCTTTATCTCTCCTGATAAGATTTTTTTATTTTTTCATTATATATTTTTTTAATTATATGGTTTCCTTATCTTTCTTTTGTTTCGGCAAAGCCTTTATCCCGAATCCCAGCCTCTTATACAACTCTATACGTTCCTCCTCGGGATACTTCCACACCGAATACAGAACGAAAATTCCCACGCTTACCCCCACAACGGCCATTAAAATCACCGTCGGGATATCAAATACCGTTCCGCTGCCCAGCTTCGGCAACATCAGTCCGCAAAAATCATATAATCCATGTACGAACGCGGGCAAAAGAATATTTTTCGTCTTCATGAGCGCAAACGCACACAAGCCGCCGATGAGAGTAGAATAACCTGCCTGCAAAAAAGTAGGCCCGATTCCCGCACCGGCAAAGAGGTTGAAAAGATGCATTCCCCCGAAAATGACGGAAGAAATAAAAAACGTTTTTAATAGTCCTTTTTTATCGGGAGAAAAACAACCCGCCAATAACGGAAATACAATCCCGCGGAAAACACATTCTTCAAAAACGCCGACAAAAATACAGAACCCCGCAAACCAAAGCCATTTATCGACGTCCGTGTACAATAACCGAGATTTGCCCGCCAAATAAGAGGGAAAAGGGAAATTATCCACCGCGACGAGAATGCAGGGAATCAGAAACAAAAGTTTCGTCGGTCTGCCGAACAGTCCCGTCTTTCCGCGAATCATAAGCCATATAACCGCCGCCGTACCGATAATTAAAGGTACGGTATCCGAAATCAGTCCGTTTTTCACTTCGTCGGACGTATATTTTATAGGCAAAAAATCCAAAACCGCCATGCCTGCGCATAATACGACAATGATGACAATTTCAATAATATCCCTAGACTTTTTCTTTTCTTCGGGCACAATAATTTCCCCTTTTTTCGACTTGCCGTTATTATACAAAATCCCCGCCCGTTTGTCAACTCTCAAACGAAAGTTTTTCAAAATTTTTTCAGCTTTTTTATTCCAAAAAAATGCGCGGACGAATTCTTTTCAGCCCCTTTCTCGGCCTTGCGTCCGCACATTCAAACACCTATTAAAATATTGGTTTTATTTTCGAAAATTCGGAGTATTGAGATCTCTACTCCGATTGCATGATAGGTTTCCGAAAATCAAGGTTAATCGAATCATTCTCATTCTCTGGCCACGCCCGTCTCCCTGGCGGCCCGAGCCACTGCTTCGGCCACGGCTTGATGAGCTTTCGGGTCGTAGGCATAAGGCAGAATATAATCGGGATTGAGCTGTGCCTCGGAAACGCAGGAAGCGATTCCCCGCGCGGCGGCCATCATCATTTCCGTATTGATGTCTCGCGCGCGGACGTCGAGCGCGCCGCGGAAAAGTCCGGGGAAGACCAGTACGTTATTGATTTGATTGGGATTCTCGGAAGACCCCGTTCCCACGACAGCAGCCCCCGCGGCGAGCGCCTTTTCCCGAGAGATTTCGGGAGTAGGATTTGCACAGGCAAACACGATGGCCTTTTCCGCCATGGAACGAACCATTTCTTCGCTTACGCAGTTTGCAACGGACACCCCGACAAATACGTCTGCTCCCTTCATCGCCTCCGCCAACGCGCCTGAAATACGCCGTTTATTGGATATCTCGGCGACCTCCCGCTTGGCGCCGCTTAATCGAGCGTCTCCCGCGCAAAGAATTCCTTTGCTGTCGCACACCACGACGTCCTTTACGCCGAAACGCAGAAGAAATTTCGCAATCGCAAGCCCCGCCGCTCCGGCACCGTTGATGACTACGTTTACATTCTCCATTTTCTTTCCGACGATTTTCAGGGCATTCAGCAACGCGGCCGCCGTAACGACCGCGGTTCCGTGCTGATCGTCATGGAATACGGGGATATCCAGATCCTCTTTCAAGCGCCTCTCAATTTCAAAACAGCGAGGCGCGGAAATGTCTTCAAGGTTAATTCCCCCGAAAGAACCGGCAAGAAGTTCTATCGTACGAACGATTTCGTCCGTATCCTTGGATCGGATACAAAGAGGTATGGCGTCCACTCCGCCGAAAGCCTTGAACAGAGCGCATTTGCCTTCCATGACGGGCAAACCGGCTTCGGGGCCGATGTCTCCGAGCCCTAAAACGGCAGTTCCGTCCGTGATGACGGGAACGATATTCCAGCGGCGGGTGAGCGCAAAACTTTTGTCGGTATCCTCATGAATAGCCATACAGGGTTCCGCAACGCCAGGCGTATAGGCCAAGGACAAATGTTCCCGCGTATCGACGGGAACGCGGGGCGTCACTTCGATTTTCCCGCGCCACTTTGCGTGCAGTTTCAGAGATTCTTTTCTATAATCCATAACATACTCCTTTCGATAATATTCTTTTCTTTTCTCATAAACTTTTTATTTTTTCTTCAAACATTTTCGGAAAACATTTTTATTTTTTATTTTTCCCGCGCAATGTTTTGCTTTTTGCCAGCCCTTCCTTTTCGTTATTCTTTTCAGGCGGGAAAAACCGCTTGACTTTTCTGTCTCGGCAAATTATAATGCTTGTATGAATACCCACAGCAACAGTCTTTGGATTTCAATACTCAAAAACACGGCAATGACTGTCCTGGTCTTTTGTCTCGGGACGGGTTTTTGTTTTTTGTTAGATTATTTCAAAATCAATGACCTCAATTTTCTGATTATCTATATTCTCGGAATTTTGCTCGTCGCAGTATTTACGAGAGGTTATGCCTATTCCGCGATTTTATCCGTGGTGAGCGTTTTCGGTTACAATTTCTTTTTCACAGCTCCCAGATGGACCCTGAAAATCAACGACAGCAAATATCTCGTCACCTTCTTTTTAATGGTTGCCGTGGGCCTTGGAATCAGCGCCCTGACTTTCCAGTTAAAAAAGAAAATGGCTCAGATCAATTCCCTCAACGTCGAAAAAATGAAACTGAAAAGCGCTGCCGAAAAAGAGCAGTTGAAAGCGACGCTTTTAAGGAGTATTTCCCATGACCTGAGGACTCCTCTGACGACCATTAAAAACGGCGCGGAAGTTCTGTTGGAAAATCCGGAAATCGAAAGCGCGGACCGGAGCGAAATTCTCGGGGACATTATCTCCAAAGCCGACTGGACGATTCGGCTTGTGGAAAACCTTCTTTCCCTGACGAGAATCGACAGCAAGAAACTGACCGTAAAAAAGACACCAGAAGCGTTGGAAGAAGTAATTCCGCAGGCAGTCCGAAACGTGAGCGGAATTTTAGGGAAACGCCATATTCACTACGATATGCCGGAAGAAATGCTGGTCGTCCCCATGGATGCCACGCTGATCATGCAGGTAATCGGCAATATTTTGAGCAACGCGGTCAAACATACGGACGAAGACGGAAACATCTGGATAAAGGTCTGGGATACGGGAAAGAATGCCGTCTTTCGCATCGGGAACGACGGGGCGAGCATACGGGAAGAAGATCTTCCGCATATCTTTGAAATGTACTACACGGGGGGCAGCGACAGAAACAGCGAAGGCGTAGGTCTGGGGCTGTCTATCTGCAAATTGATCGTAACGGCGCACGGCGGACAAATCTCCGCGCGAAACGCGGAAAATGGCGGCGTCATATTTGAATTTAATCTGCCCATGGAGGACAAAAATGGCTAATATACTCATCGTCGAAGACGATAAAGCGATACAAAATCTTTTGAAAGTCGCGCTCAAACAGGAAAATCATACAATAAACGCGGTCGGTACAGCGAGAGAAGGAATTGACTTCGTCGTAAAAAACATCGTAGATTTAATCATTCTCGATTTGGGCCTGCCGGATATGGACGGAATCAACGTTGTCGAAACGGTCCGCAGCTTTTCTGAAAATCTTCCTATTATCGTCGTGAGCGCCCGCGACGACGAAAGCGAAAAAATCAAATGTTTGGACGCGGGAATTAACGACTATGTGCAAAAGCCCTTTTCCACCGCCGAACTCATGGCGAGAATTCGTGCCACTTTGCGCCATAGCAGCGCGGCGGAGCAACAAAGCGGCACTTTTATCAACGGAAAATTAAAAATCGATTATGTAGCGCACAGCGTATATCTCGACGGCGAAGAAGTACATCTGACCAATTACGAATATAAAATCCTCTGCGTTCTTGCTCAAAACGTCGGAAAGACGCTCACGCACAATTTTATTATTACCAAAGTATGGGGACCGGGCGGAAACGATGCCAACGGACTTCGAGTATTTATGGCGGGAATCCGGCGCAAGATCGAAAAAGACCTCTATTCTCAGGAGCTGATCCGCACCGATGTGGGCGTAGGATATCGCATGAATAAAATATGAGTTTTCCCTCTGCATGGGATTCTTATTTTTCCAAACGAGTAAATATTTTCCGCTTCTCGGCGGGCTTGCCTATCGGCAGGCCCGCTTTTTTCTGTCCGTTAATATATCTTAATATAAAATTAATGTTCGACGAAGAAGATTAAACGCTCTTTTAATGTAAAAACGTTTATAATTTCACTTGAAAAAAGAAGGGAGGTACGACTATATGATGACAGGTATAAAATTCCTCAAAAACGGAGCCGATATATCCCGTAAAACGGGACCGGAAACGTTCTACAGCCGCGAAAACGAATCGCAGGCGGAAGAGAATCGGGAAGAAGCTCTTCTTCAAGACGCTGCGGAGGCGATCCGCGCGGGAGAAAATTTCCGTGCCCGCTGTATTCTCCGGAAAGCCGTATCGGAAAACATGGAAAATCCCGAAGCCTATAACTTGCTCGGCATTTCTTATGAAAAGGAAGGCGACAGGATAAAGGCTTCGAAATTTTACAGAGTCGCCTACTATATGGACCAGACCTTCAAAGCCGCTTCGGATAATCTCGACCGAGTTTGCGGTTTTTGGTATAAAGGCGCGGGAAATATAGCGTGGGGCCTGAAATCGGAGGAGGTAAAAAAGAGATGACTGTCGTGACAATCGTCGCCGGCATATTGGCAGTAGGCCTTTTAGGCTATCTGTTTTATGCTCTTTTCAACGGTGACAAGACGTAAACACACAAGAGGAGATTAACATGTCGGAACTTATCAATGAACTAAAAAGAAAACACGTGCGTATCGCGTTTCTTTCCGGAGCTTATCAGAACGGAGGAGTAGCCGCCGCGAATTATGTCGTCATCGACGGCATGGACGGCTTTCTGAAACTGAAAGACGACCGGGACCGAACGGTTTTTTATCGGCTTGATCTGATCAAACAAATTACCGTTCTTCCGGAATGCGATACGGATATCCAAATCGAAAAAGGAGGTAATTTATGACGGAAATCCTTTTTACCGTCTTGCAGGATATTCTGTTTTTCGTGCTCCTCATCGGAGGCGGCTGGTTCTTCGGCAGAGCCTTTTACAAAATTTATAAAGGCGAACCCGTATTTGCCAAAAAAGTTTTTACGGCCACGGAAAACGGAATCTATAAAATCATGGGTGTTGACCCGAAAGAAGAAATGACAGCGAAGAAGTATGCATTGGGCATACTTTTGTTTAGTGTATTCAGCCTGATTTTCTTTATTGCCGTCGTCATGCTTCAGGCATTTCTGACGATGAACCCCGAACATATCGAGGGAATGAGCTGGCACCTCGCCTTCAATACGGCCGCGAGCTTCGTGACCAACACGAACTGGCAGGCCTATTCGGGTGAAACGGGCCTTTCTTATCTCTCGCAGATGATCTGCCTCACGGTGCAGAACTTCGTCTCCGGCGCGGTAGGTATCGCGGTGCTCTTTGCACTTATCCGCGGCTTCGTCGGCAGACAGAAGAAAACCATCGGTAACTGCTGGGCGGATATTACGAGAGTCACCCTCTTCATGATTCCCGTATGCTTTGTCGGAGCTTTTATCCTCGTTTCTCAGGGCGTTCCCCAGACGATGAGCGGTTCCGTCTCTTACACGGCTTTGAACGGAGAAGCCTCTACATTATATCTCGGACCGGCGGCCAGCCAGATTATCATTAAGCAGTTATTCACTAACGGCGGCGGTTTCTGGGGAGTCAACTCCGCGTATCCTTTTGAGAACCCTACCCCTTTCTCCAACCTCATCGAATGTCTTTCCCTGCTCTGGATTCCCGCGGGACTTTGCTTCACCTTCGGAAAAGCGGTGAAGATGCGCGGCGAAAACGGAACGGCAGTCAAGGAAAAGGATCAGGGTATCGCACTTTTGAAGGTAATGAGCATCCTCTTTATCGCGGCACTTATCGTCTGTACCGTATTTGAATTCGTCGGCGCGGCAATGCCCGAAGGAGTCAAGTACCTCGGCAATATGGAAGGAAAGGAAGCTCGTTTCGGCGTAGGCACTTCCGCGCTTTGGGCAACGGCTACGACCGCTGCTTCTAACGGTTCGGTCAACGCGATGCACGACAGCTTCACTTCTATCGGCGGTATGATCCCCATGTTCCTCATGATGCTCGGAGAAATCGTCTACGGCGGCGTCGGCTGCGGTCTGTACGGAATGATTGCTTTCGCTATTTTGACCGTTTTCATCGGCGGCCTCATGGTCGGCAGAACGCCCGAATATATCGGCAAGAAGATCGGCAGCTATGATATGAAAATGGTTTGCCTCATCATTCTCACCCCCGTGTTGTGCCTGCTCATCGGAACGGCATCTACGGTAATGATTAAAGAAGCGCCCGAATGGCTGACGAACAGCGGCGCACACGGATTCTCGGAAATCCTCTACGCATTTGCGTCGATGGCCGGAAACAACGGCTCGGCTTTCGCCGGATTCAACGCCAATACCCCTTGGACGAACGTCACGGGCGGCATCGTCATGTTGCTGGTTCGTTTCGTTCCCATGTTCGCGGCTCTCGGACTCGCGGGAAGCCTCGGAAACAAGAAGATGATTCCTCAGTCGGATGGTACGCTTTCCACCAATAATGCCATGTTCGTAGGCCTCGTGATTGCCGTCATTCTTATCGTCGGCGCACTCAGCTTCTTCCCGGCACTTGCACTCGGACCTATCGCTGAATTTGTCGGTTAAGGAGGTAAAAGCAATTTATGAAACATAATGAAAAAAAGAAAATCTCGGCCGAAGAAAAACTCCAAAAAGGCCAGATGATCAATAAAAAAATCGTTCTCGATGCGACACTTCAATCGCTCGTAAAACTCAATCCGAAGGTACAGATTAAAAATCCCGTCATGTTTGTCGTCTATCTGGGCGCAATCTTTACGATGATTCTGTTTTTCCTTTCACTGGGCGGAATCAAGGACGGCGGAAGCTGGTACATATTCGGTATCTCCATTATTCTTTGGTTTACCTCTCTGTTCGGCAATTTCGCGGAAGCAATTGCAGAAGGCAGAGGCCGCGCCCAAGCGGAGAGCTTGAAAAAGGCGCGTCGCGACGTCATCGCCCGCAAGTTGAAAGAAGCGGACTATGAATCGGAATACACGGAAGTCAAGAGCAACGAACTCAAACCCGGAGATATCGTCCTCGTCAAAGCGGGCGAACAAATCCCCATGGACGGCGAAGTCATCGTCGGCGTCGCCAGCGTAGACGAAAGCGCGATCACGGGAGAATCTGCCCCCGTCATCCGCGAATCGGGCGGAGACAGGAGCGCCGTAACGGGCGGCACTACGGTAACCAGCGACTGGCTGATTATTCGCGTGACGGCGGAAGCGGGAAAGAGTTTCCTCGATAAAATGATTGCCATGGTCGAAGGCGCAAGCCGTAAAAAGACCCCCAACGAAATCGCGTTGCAGATTCTTCTCGTCACTTTGACGATTATCTTCCTCATCGTATCGGCTACCCTTTTGCCCTTCTCGAAATTTGCGGTAAATCAGGCCGGACAGGGTTCCCCCATCAGTCTTACCAATATCGTCGCTCTGCTCGTTTGTCTTGCTCCTACGACGATCGGCGCCCTGCTTTCCTCCATCGGTATCGCGGGCATGGCGAGATTGAATAAGGCGAACGTCCTTGCCACCAGCGGCCGTGCAATCGAAGCGGCGGGCGACGTAGACGTTCTCCTCCTCGACAAGACGGGTACCATTACCCTCGGCAACCGTCAGGCCAGCGAATTTATCCCCGTCGGAGATATTTCCGAACGCGACCTTGCGGAAGCCGCTCAGCTTTCCTCCATCGCGGACGAAACGGCGGAAGGAAGAAGTATTGTAGTCCTCGCGAAAAATAAATTTGACCTCCGCGGCAAAGAAATTGCCAAATTGAAAGCTAACTTTATCGAATTCTCCGCAAAGACCCGCATGAGCGGCGTCGATATCGGAGACGAGCATATCCGCAAAGGAAGCGCGGACGCGATTGAAGCCTACGTAAAAGCGCAGGGCGGCGTCTACCCCGATGAATGTGCGATGGCTGTTAAGAGAGTCGCGAACGAAGGCGGAACGCCCCTCGTCGTTGCCCGGAATGAAAAAGTTCTCGGCGTTATCTATCTGAAAGATATCGTCAAGGAAGGCGTCAAAGAAAAATTCGAAGATCTGAGAAAAATCGGTATCAAAACGATCATGATCACGGGTGACAACCCTATGACCGCAGCGGCAATCGCGGCGGAAGCGGGCGTTGACGATTTCGTAGCGGAGGCTACTCCCGAAACCAAGCTCGCCCTCATCAAGAAATTGCAGGCGGAAGGTCACCTCGTCGCCATGACGGGCGACGGCACTAACGACGCTCCCGCACTCGCTCAGGCGGATGTGGCGGTAGCCATGAACTCCGGCACGCAGGCCGCGAAAGAAGCGGGCAACATGGTCGATCTCGATTCCAGCCCTACAAAGCTCATCGACGTCGTCAGAATCGGTAAACAGCTCCTGATGACGAGAGGCGCGTTGACGACGTTCTCTATCGCCAACGATATTGCAAAATATTTCGCTATCATTCCCGTACTGTTTGCCGGGATTTATCCGGGGCTTGCGGCACTCAATTTCATGCACCTGACCAGCCCGACGACGGCAATCCTCTCTTCCGTCATATACAATGCACTCATTATCGTCGCATTGATTCCCCTTTCGCTCAGAGGCGTCAAGTACAAGGAACAGCCGGCCGGAAAAATGCTGAAAAACAATCTTCTCATTTACGGACTCGGCGGCGTTGTCGCTCCGTTTATCTTCATTAAACTGTTCGATATGCTGCTGACGTTATTCCTGTAAGGAGGTGTCTTTATCATGAAAAAAAGCACACAAAATGTAACGGAAAATATTTATGAACAGCCTCTGCCGGCGAAAAAGAAAAGATTTCAAATGCTGAGAGCTTCTATATTGTGCCTGTTGATCTTTACGTTTCTCTGCGGTATCGTTTATCCTCTGAGCTTTACGCTCGTCGCTCAGACAGCTTACCCTTATGAAGCCAACGGCTCTCAGATTGTCGTCACTCTGCCCAACGGAGAGGAAAGAATTTTCGGAAGCGAGCTTATCGGCCAAAGCTATGAAAGTGCCGAATATATGTTCGGAAGAGTGAATTCCGGTGCTCCTACCAACCTTTCCCCCGAAAGCGACGAGTATCAGGAACTTGTAAAAGAGAGAATCGCGGAACGGAAAGAAAAACTTGCAGCAATCGGCTATACCGAAACGGAAGCTATCCCCTCCGACCTTGTCACCTCCGGCGGCAGCGGCGTAGACCCTCATATCTCTCCCGAAGCGGCTTACTTCCAAGTACCCGTGATCGTAGCTGCTCGCAATAAGATTGCACAGGAAGAGGCGGAAAAGAACGGTACGGAACCCGTTCTGATTACGGAAGACGATGTAAACGCCATTATTAAAAAGTATACGGAAGGCAGATTTTTGGGAATATTCGGTCAAAAACGAGTAAATGTACTGTTAGTCAATTTAAGCTTGGACGGACTTTTATAAAATGGAAAAAGGTAAGCTAAAAATCTTTTTCGGCTACTCGGCGGGCGTAGGAAAGACCTACGCCATGCTGAAAGCCGCTCAGGAAGCGAAACAGGAAGGAGTCGACGTCGTCGTCGGCTATTTGGAACCCCACGACCGCCCCGAAACCTTAAAAATGGCAGAGGGACTCGAAAGGCTCCCCTTAAAAGAACTTTCCTATAAGGGAATCGATCTGAAAGAGTTCGATGTAGATGCGGCGATCAAACGGCGTCCCCAGTTGTTGCTCGTGGATGAATTGGCGCATACCAATGCTCCCGGAAGCAAAAACTCAAAACGTTATCTCGACGTCGAAGAGTTGGTAAACAACGGTATAAACGTATATACGACCGTCAATGTCCAGCATATCGAAGGATTGCACGACACCGTCGATTCCGCCACGTCCGTGGACGTAAACGAGCGCATTCCCGACGAAATATTCGACTATGCCGACGAAGTGGCTCTTATCGATATTGAACCGACAGAACTCATCGAGCGTATGCGGGAAGGCAAGATTTATAAAAAGAATCGGGCAGTCACCGCACTCGAAAACTTTTTCAAGACGGACAATCTGTCTGTTCTGAGAGAGCTTTCCATGCGCCGCAGCGCGGATCGTATCGAAAAACAGACGAATAACGGAGAGCTGAAAACCAAAGTTTTGGTATTGATCAGCCCCTCCCCTTCTTCGCAGAAAAATATTCGGGTAGCCGCGCGTACCGCGGAAGCGTATCACTGTAAATTTTCGGCGATGTATGTCGAAACGAGCGGTTCTTTGAGCGACGAGGCTGCGGCCAATCTGAAACGCCACATGGCGCTCGTGCGCGATATGGGCGGCAATATGATCGTCAAATACAGTGAAGACGTCGTAGAGACGGTCGCAGACTACATAAAACTTGCGGGCGTAACGAATTTGATTATCGGAAAAACGTGGCAGTCTGTCGGAAAGAAAGTCGGGCTGGAAGATAAGTTTATCGCGCGTCTTCCCGATATAGAATTGCTGATCGTTCCCGACAATCAGCACTTTTCCTCCGGAAAACGCCCCGTGCGGGATTTCTTTTCGAGAATTTTCAATCGGAATAAGCTGTTGCAGAAATATAAGATGGCAAACCGTATTCTCGATATTTCCGACCTTATCGAACGGGCGGCGGCCGAACGGAAACCTACCGATTCCCTTGCCATGAAGATTGCGGAAGTTTTGGCCAGGGCGTTTGAAAGGAGCTGTTCGATTACGGACGGAGAAAACGTAGTAATCTCTTGGAACGGTGAAGACGTCAAATTTTTCAGCGAAGTCAACGAGCAGGCGGTTTTGGAATGGTGCCGTAAGAACGAAAAGTCGGCCGGACGCGGGACGGATACGCTTCGGGAAGCCAAAGCGATTTACTTCCCTATCCGTACGCGGAAAGAAATTGTCGTAATCGGTTTCTCTTGTCAAAGATCAAAAATGACGGTCACCGACCGTTTGATATTTTTACAATTGGAAAGTCTCCTCAGGATCGTATTCTGAGAAAAAGTCGTCCCGAAAATATTCGGGACGACTTTTTTCGAAATTTCCCTTCTCCCCCTTTACAAACGCACTCTTTTGTGATAAAATATAACTGTCGGGAAATAAACGACACGGTAAAAGCGATAAAAGGAGAATAGCGATGATTTATTCGATCGAAAACAAAGTATTAAAAATTGCGGTGGACACTTCGGGCGCCCAGCTTCAATCAGTCTATTCCAAAAAAACGGATACCGAATATCTTTGGCAGGGAGATCCCTCCTATTGGTCGGGCAGGGCGTATAATTTATTTCCCACCATCGGAAGAATGTATAAAAACACGTATACATACGAAGGTCAGGAGTATTCCATTCTTCCCCACGGAATTGCTCGTTATCGGGCTTTTAAGCTGACGGAGCGCAGCGCTACGAAACTCGTGTTCAGACTCACCGATGACGTAGACAGCCTGAAACAATATCCTTTTCATTTTGTCTTTACGATTTGCTATGAAATCAGAGGCTCTCGGTTGAATATCTCCTACCGGGTCGAAAATACGGATGAAAAGTCTCTTCTGTTCGGATTGGGCGGTCATCCGGGCTTTAATATTCCCTTTGGAAAGACGGGAGCTTTTGAAGACTACTATCTTGAATTTGCGGAAAAAACAAAGGTTCTTTTCCATCCTCTTTCCGAGAATAAGTTCATGACGGGAGAAAAATTCCCCCTGCCCCTCACGGACGGAACCGTTTTGCATCTCAGCCACGACCTGTTCGACAACGACGCCGTTATTCTCGGCAATACCTGTCGGCGGGTAGCCTTAAAAAGCAAGACCGATTCCCGCTATATTTCGTTCGATTATCCCGGCTTCCGCTACCTCGGCGTTTGGCATACACCTGAGACCGATGCTCCTTATGTCTGCCTTGAACCTTGGTCGATACTGCCCGCCACCGACGGAATCATTACCAATCTCGAAACAAAAGAGGATATGAACAAGTTGGCTCCCGGCAAGACTTACGAAACCGTTTGGGGCTTTGAAATTCACGAAGACTGAGAACGGAAATATAATTTAATTTTCTGAAACATCAAAATAAAACCACGGAAATTTTGGAAACTTCCGTGGTTTTTGTATTTATACTCCAAAAGTCTATCTTTCAAAAGGCCTGTTAAATGAGCCTATTTCTATAAGATTATCCTCAGGGTCTGCGATATACAGGTTCTTTGTTCCCAAGGCTCCGTTGAAGGTTCTGAAACGGGGATGGCTCCTTTGGAAACGGCTTCTTCGTATACTTTATCGACCTCTTCAAAAGTATCGACATATAAGGCGATTTCAAAATGCCCGTTCAGTCCTTTGCCGATATATTTATATCTCTTGCCCGTCATTTTTTCAAAGTCCTCTCTGCCGTAAAGCATAAACAGAGTATTGTCCTTAATTAGATACACATGGGTAGCATCTTCTTTTTATTTAATTTCAAAGCCCAAAACCTCTCTATAAAAACGAATCATTTCGGACATGTTTTTTACCGTTAAACCGAAGCCGTCTGCTCTCACCGTTCCTCACAATTTCGGCAATAATTATCTGTTTTTTGTTTTCTTCTTCAAACTCTTATCGTTTACGGTCGTCAGTTTCTCTCCTTTAACGCGCCGCACCGATAGGCTTCGAGCAGCTTTTCGAGGTCTGCAATGCGCTCTTCCATTTCCCGCCCCGTGTCCGTGTCTTTGACTCTCAGCCGCGTTTCCGATTTGCGGATCACTTCGGAGGCAGAATGGATATCCCGTTCGTTGAGCACCGCTTCTTGCGTGGAAACGAACGGTTCATGTGCAATGAGCTTTACCGTTCGGGAATCGGATACCAACGTATATCCCGCAATTCCCGTAACCTTCTGATACGCGCGGGAAAATCCGCCGTCGATAATGATGACCTTTCCGCCGCAGTGTACAGGCGATTCCCCTTTTTTTACCTTTACGGGTACATGTCCGTTTATGATATGCCCTTTGTCGGGATCGATGCCGAATTCGCGGAAAATACGCTCCACCGTCTCTTCATCGTCGCACAGACGATAATAGGCATTTTTTTCCTCCGTATAGCTTTCTTTATCCGCGAGAAAATATCTCTCGAAGGTCGTCATTTTATCCTTTCCGTAAAGCGGAGAGTTCTCATTCGACCAAACGAACCACATGATGTCCCTTCCGTACTGCCGTTCCCTTTCGTCGGTCGAATATCTGCCCTTGCGTATCCAGCCTTCGAGCGCATCGTACAAAGATCTCCCGGAATAGATCTTTCCCGCAATTTCCACGCGGCGGAAGCTGCCGTCCCCGTCGAGCGGGACACAGCCGTGATAGAGAAGATTCCCGTTAAAAATCCGATACATACTTCCGCGGGAGAACAAAAACTCGACGTGTCTGCGGAGTTTTTCGCTGCCATGGAACGCTTCCCGCAGTTTTGCACAGACTCTTTTTTCTCCTTCCGATAATTCATAGGGATTATCGGGATTGACGGTCGGAAAATGATCGTCCACGAGGAAATATGTTTTTCCGCCGATGCAGACGGTCTTTCTTTCATAGTCGATTTTATCGAGAAAAACCCTCTCCGACAGATGAAATTCGGGACGCCTTTGGGCAAGCTGACCTTCCAATTTCAGCTGAATGACGGCAATCGCCTTATGAATTTTCGCCGTCATTTTTCGTTCGTCCGCATCCTCCGCCGTTTCGGGCAGAAACCGTTCGCATCTGTCGTCTTTATATACGTCGAAAGCAAAGCGTTCAAGCGGAATCAGATTGATTCCGTAACCGTCCTCCAAGGTGGACAGATTTCCGTATTTAGCGGAAATTCGGACGACGTTGGCAATACAGATATCCGAACCGCTCGCCGCGCCCATCCAGGAAATATCGTGATTTCCCCATTGAATATCGACGGAATGATAATTTTCCAGCGTGTCCATGACGGTGACGGCTCCCGCACCGCGGTCATAAATATCTCCGATGACGTGCAGCCGTTCCACCGCCAATCTCTGAGCGAGACGGCAAAAAGAAACGATGATATCCTTTGCCCGTCGGGTCTTTATAATCGCGCGGAGAATCTCGTTATAATAGGCCTCCTTATCAGGAATCTCCGCCTTTTCCGTAAGCAGTTCTTCCATGATATATTCAAACTCGGCGGGAAGCGCGTTTTTTAGTTTGTCTTTGGAATATTTCGAGGCGATGCGCCGCGTCACGCGGATCAATCGCAATATTTCTTTTCGGCACCAAGCGTCGAAATTGGACTTTTCGGCCTCTGCAATTTCCAATTTTTCTTCGGGATAATAGACGAGCGTCGCAAGCTCTCTCTTTTCCCCTTCGCTCAATTCGTCGGAAAATTCGTCGTCGATCTTTTTGCGGATAGACCCCGATCCGTTTTTCAGAACATGCAAAAAAGAAGCCGCTTCGCCGTGGATATCCGAAACGAAATGTTCCGTACCCTTGGGCAGGTTCAGGATGCTTGATAATTTGATGATCTGCTGCGCGGCAAGGGCAGCGCTCGGATATTGTACCGACAATAATTTCAGATATTTTTCGTCCTTCATTCGTTTTTCTTTCCTTCTTTCGGCTTAGATAAGCGCGCAAAAATTTGCATATCCGTTTCGAGGACATCCCCCGCACCGAACTTTTTCCCGTCCGATGTTTCAAGTCCTTCTGCAATCTGTCCCGAATCTCCGTAATATGCGGAAAAGACAGCCAAAAGTTTTTCTTCGGCCGACTTTGTCAGCGTCGCACCCCTTCGCCCGTAATAGGTTCCGATATTCTCCGTATTCTCGCCTATGAGAGCAATTTCGCAATACTCTGCCGAGCGTTCCCATACGGCATACAGGTGCAGTTCTTCCTCCTGTGCCTGCACCGTTCCTTCAAAAGAATCTTTTCCTTCTTTATCGTAAGCCCAGCCCGAAACGAAAAAGAGCGGTTCTTCGTCATTCGTCTCCGTCAGGAATTTGTCTTTCAGCCCCCGCATCACCGATTTTTCCATTTCTCTTTCTACCGCTTCACTGTTGAGTATTCCCGGAAACTGCGAGACGGAAAAAACAATATCCGTGCCGAGCGGTTTAAAATTTCGATGAAAAACGATATGTACTTTCTCTTTCGCGGGTGTGCTGCTTTCCTGTGAAGACGACGCGGAACTATCCGAAGAAACTTCGGAACTGCTGTCCGATGAAATATCAGAAGAAGTTTCCGAGGTACTATCCGAAAAACTTTCGGAGCTGTCTTCCGAGAGAGAAGCCGAAGAG
Source organism: uncultured Clostridia bacterium (assembly GCA_904419075.1). GTDB lineage: Bacteria > Bacillota > Clostridia > Christensenellales > Borkfalkiaceae > Scatosoma. The sequence continues at coordinate 18,773 of CAJFQM010000005.1, read as the reverse complement.
CTGTCTAAAATATTTTCCGAAGAACTGCTTGTAAAAATCCCCGAACTTTCAAAGGAGATTTCCGGATCTTCGGAAGAAGAGTCCTGTTGCGAAGCAAAATCACCCGATTCCCCGTCGCCTCTTTCTGCGGTACCCGCACATCCGACGGCGAAGCATATGGCCAAAAAGACAGATGCAAAAACAATCAAGCCTTTCTTCATTTATCCTTATTTACCCTCCCAACCGTTAAAAGACGGATTCTCCTACCAAGACGGGATAAATTTTGTCTCCGTTTACAGTCAGATAGCAATAACTTCCGCCCTCCCCCGCGGGATAGCGCAAAGAACCGGGATTGACCAGCAAAACTCCGTTTTCCTCGGAAATCAAAGCTCTGTGCGTATGTCCGTATAAAGCCGCTTTACAGCCGCGGCGCGCGGCTTCCTCCGCCAAAGCGGACAAATCGGCTTTCACTCGGTATTTATGTCCGTGGCAGAAAAAGATTTTTACGCCTTCCACTTCGAGTTCGCCTTCGGGCAAAGCGGAAAAAAAGTCGCAATTTCCCTGGCACACGAAGGTCTTTTCGGGATAGATGTTCAGGATATCCCGCATATCGGAAGCGCCGTCTCCGAGATGAATGATATAATCGTTTTCCGCAAACAGCGGTTTCAGTTTTTCGATACCCGCTCTGTGGCCGTGGGTATCGGATATAACGACGATGGTCTTCATAATCTCCCCTTATAAAACTTTTTTCAGCATATCCGACAAGTTCATGAGTGCTCGAAAGCGGTGAGAGACGGCGTTTTTTTCTTCCGCCGAAGCGAGGCCGAAGGATTTTTTTAAATCGTCGCTCTCGAAAATACAATCGTAACCGAACCCGTTTTCTCCCGTCTCCTCAAAGAGGATTTTTCCGTAAGTCCGCCCCTCCGCCAGGAGACATTCACCGTCGGGAAGCACGAGAGCGACGGCGCTTTCGAAATAAGCCCTGCGGTTTGTTTCGCCCTCCATATTTTTAAGGAGCAAAAGTCGGTTTGCCTTATCGTCTCCGTGTCCGCCCGCATAGCGGGCGCTGTATACGCCGGGAGCGCCCCCCAAGGCCTCTACACAGATCCCGCTGTCATCCGCGAGAGCAATGCAGTGCAGCGCCTTCGATACGGCTTCCGCTTTGAGCTTTGCATTCTCGGCGAAAGTCGTACCCGTCTCCTCCACCTCTTCCGAAAAACCGGCCTGTTTGCCGGAAATTACTTCATATTCGGGAAAAATCTCCGCAATTTCCCGAAGTTTATGGATATTTCCCGTCGCGACTACCAACCGCTTTTTATTTTGTTCTTTCTCCATATTCTTTCTCCTCGATGATTTTTTCATAAGCAATGCGTTCCCCGCCGTAAGCGGGATAAATGATTCCGCATTCCGAAAATCCGTTTTTCAAGAGCGCCGAACGCATCGCCGCGTTATCCCTATGCGTATCCGCGCGCAAGCTGTCCCGCCCGCACGAAAGCGCCAGCCTCGCCGCAAAATCGTAAAGCACGGAGGTCAGTCCGCGGCGCTTGAATGCGTCCGCAACGCAGACCCGATGCACGGCGAAGTAGTTTTTGCTTTTTCCCGTCAGCCATTCGCCGCCGTAAATGTCGTCATAATCGGGTTCCCTTTCGACGACGGCCATACTTGCGGCGGGAATCCCGTCTACGGTCAGAAGATAGGAAACGCCGTCCTGAATGTCTTGTAAAACGTCCGAAAGACTCGGATAACCGTCCTGCCATTGATCCACGCCCGAAGCGTGCAGAAACGCTCGGCCTTCGCGATACATTTCGGCCACGGCTTGGGCATCCTTTACCTGTGTTTTTCCGATATTTGTTTCCATAGCGTTTTTATTATATCATATTTACGTCCGATCTGTAAAGAGTTTTCCGAAAAGAAACGGACGGCCGAAGCCGTCCGTCGTAAAGCGAAATACAAATTTTTCAAATCCCCTCGCCCTTGATTTTCATGCGCATACGGAGCGAATTGAGCACCGCGAGCAGCATGACCCCGACGTCTGCAAACACGGCCAGCCATAAAGGCATTACGCCCGCCACGCCGAGCACCATGAACGCCGCTTTCATGGCGATGGAAAACACGATGTTTTCGGTGACGATTTTTCTCGTCTTTCTGGCGATGCGAATCCCGCGGGGAATCGCTTTGAGATTGTCGGAAACGAGAACCAGATCGGAGGCCTCCACGGCCGCGGCGCTTCCCAGCTTTCCCATGGAAACGGAACAGTCGGCCACCGCCATGACGGGCGCATCGTTGATTCCGTCGCCGACATACATCAAAGTGCCGTCTTTTTTGAGGCTTTCCGCCTTTTCGAGTTTCTCATCGGGAAGAAGTCCCGCGTTTACCTCGGACATTCCCAATTCTCCCGCCACTTTTTCGGCACGGGCGCGGCTGTCGCCGGTCAGCATGACCGTCCGCTCTATACCGAGTGCTTTGAGTTCGGAAATCGCCTCTTTCGCCTCCGCACGGAGTCGGTCTCCGATTTCGATGCGGCCGAGATATTTTCCGCCCAAAGCCACATAGATCAGTGTATACGGACTGTCCGATTCGGGAACCGAAATTCCTTTTTCCTTCAAAAGCGCGGCGTTTCCCACCAACAGAGATTTTTCGTTCAATATGGCTGAAATTCCACGCCCCGGCACTTCGCGGATATCCTCCGCGGTATATTCGCAATCGATCTCTTTGAACGCCTTGGCAATCGGATGAGAAGATCCCGCTTCCGCGGCCGCCGCCAGCGCCAGAACTTCCTTTTCGTCCGCACCGTCCGCGGTCTGTACGCCGCAGACGGCAAAATTTCCTTCCGTCAGGGTTCCCGTCTTGTCGAACGCAACGGCCCGAATTTTCGCCGCCGTATCGAGATACGTGGCCCCTTTCACCAAAATACCGTTCCGCGCACAGCTTCCGATGCCGCTGAAATAAGTGAGCGGAACGGAAATAATGAGGGCACAGGGACAGGAAATGACGAGGAAGTTGAGCGCGGTTCCTATCCAGCGACGGAAATATCCTCCGTAACCGCCTCCGTTTGCAAGCCCGAGAATCAAAGGGATAATCACGGCGAGCGCCGCGGCCGCAATACAGACGATCGGCGTATAATATCTTGCGAATTTCGTGATGAATTTTTCGGGCGCGGCCTTTTTGGAGGAAGAATTTTCCACCAGATCGAGAATCTTTTTAACGGCGCTGTCCTCATAGGCGCGAACGATTTTCATCTCAAATACGCCGCCCGCGTTGATATACCCCGACAAAAGCTCCCCGCCGTTTTTGACTTCTTTCAAAGCGGATTCTCCCGTAAGAGATTTCGTATCGAGAGAAGCGTTCTCGCTCATTAACACGCCGTCGGCGGGAACCTTTTCCCCGGCCTTTACCAAAACGACGTCCCCGATTTTCAGCGTTTCGGGCCTGACGCTCTTTTGTTCTCCGTTTTCGAGCAGAGTGGCCGATTCGCTTTTCAAATCCATCAGATCGGATACGGAACGTCGGGAAGAACCGACGGCGATTCCCTGCAAAAGCTCGCCGATCTGATACAGCAGCATGACCGCGACGCCCTCTCCGAGCTGGCCGAGGCAAACGGCGCCGACAGATGCGACGGTCATCAGGAAATTCTCGTCAAATACTTTTCCCTTCGCGATGTTCTTCGCCGTAGAAATCAGCACGGGGTACCCTACGATAAGATAGGCAGCGGCAAATACGCCGTAGCGGAATATTTTCGCAACCGTTCCCGAAGCGAAATGTTCGAGCAGGAATCCCGCGAGGAAAAATACGGCGGAAACCGCGATCTCGATAATTTCCTTGAAATGCGTTTCCTTTTCGGGTACTGCCTTGTCTCCGTCCAAAACTTTCACCTTATCGAATTTTCCCGCGGCCTTTATGACCTTCCGCACCGCCTCATCCGTCTCCGCGTCCAACAGAATACTCTGAGAGACGAAATCCACCTGTACGTACTTCACGCCCTTGATTTTTCTCAGTTCGTCTTCTAAATCCATCGCACAGGCCGCACAATGCAACCCCGAAAGATGCAAAAGAATTTTTCCGTCCTCCTCCGCGCTTACCGTCGGAGCCGCTTCCTCCACCACCTGCACTTCTTCAAAGTGATTGGCTTTATCCTTGACGAGCGCGAGGACTTTTTCGGATTCGCATTCCACGGTCAGTTTCTGCGTGACGAAGGTAACGGAAACGGAAGTCACTCCCTCCGTAGCCGCGAGCTCCTCCTCCAATTCCGCCGCGCAAGCCGCACAATCGAGTCCCTTTAACTGCAAAGTCTTTTTCATGTCAGCCCTCCAATTTACAATTCAAGTGTTCTTCGCTGATTTGTATAATTTTTACGATATGTTCGTCGGCAATGGAGTACAGCACGTTCTGCCCGTCTCTTCGGGATTTGATGATTCGATTGTCCTTCAATACCCTCAGCTGATGACTGACGGCGCTCTGCGTCCCTCCGCACGCCTCCACGATGTGATAAACACACATCTCTCCCTGCAACAAAGCAAGCACGATCTTCATTCTCGAAGGCTCCCCGATGACTCGGAAAGTATTGCATACCCTCTCGATATTCTCTTCGTTCGGCATGCGCTCCTTCGCCCGCTTTACCGCTTCCTCGTGCTCCCTTTCATATCCGCAATTTTCTTTTTCCATAATTTCACCGTCCTATATATGAACAACTATTCATATTTTAATACTTTCATAATTATTTGTCAAGTATTCGGAGGTATTTTTGGAAAATTTTTTTACTTAAGTTAATTTTAATCCCAAAAAAGCGCCTCCCGCGTCAAGTCGGGAGGCAAGGGATCTTTAATTCAAAACGAGAAACGAACTTCAAATCGTTGAGATAGGCGAGTTTTCCGAGGAGAGAAAATTTTAATGATTTTGCAATGAGACATTGACGGGTGAGGTTATATTTCCGATTTTTTTCTTTATCCCCGTATTTCGTATCGCCTGCCACGGGACAGCCGATATGCGCGAGATGCGCGCGGATCTGATGTGTTTTTCCCGTATGCAGGAGAATTTCCGTTTTTGTAAACTCACCGCAGCGTTCCCCCGCTCGGTATTCCGTGACGATTTTTTCCGCGCCGAAGGTCGGAGCGTCGTAAATGCGGACGAGGGATTTATTCTCGTCTTTTTTCAGATAGGCAGTGAGAATTCCCTCCTCCTTTCCGAATTTTCCGAAACAGAGCGCACAATATCTCTTTTCTATCCTCCGTTCCTTAAATGCGGCAAGGAGCTCTTTCTTCGCCCCTTCCTTCAAAGCAAAAACGAGCAATCCCGAGGTGTTTCTATCCAGACGATGCAGAAAGAAACATTCTCTCTCCCGCTTCAAAGCCGCAAACACAGCTTCCGAATTGACGCCGCTTTCCTTGTCGGCGACGAGAATGTTTTCGTCCTCATAAACGATATAAAAAGCGGGTTTTTCCTCCTTGGCGGGCGGGAGATAATAAGCGACCTTATCGCCCGCGGAAAGGAGGATATCCTCTCCGACCTTTTTCCCGTTGACGCGGATCTCTCTGTTTTTTATCAGATAATTCCAGAAAAACGAACCCTGCGCATAAGTATTGTCGGTATATTCTTTTAATCTTTGCGGTTTATCCGCGATAAACTCTTTCACTTATATTTTCCCGTATTTTTAATTTTTTCTTCTTTCCGCGCCCTTTGCAGAGCCTTCTGCCGAGCGAATATGCTCCGAATACCGACAACGCGGCGAAAGCGACGGGCGCTCCTCCCGAAAGGAAAAACCAAACGAGGTACGCGCAGAGAAACGCAAAGGCCGTCTGTAAAGCGGCATATCCCCAAGCCGTCTTTCTGCCGAGCTCCCCCGCACAGGCGGCAATCGCGGAGATACAGGGCGGAATCAGAGCGATAAAAGTTAAATAAGCGCACGCCGAGGGGAAGGAAAAATGCACCCCTTCGGGAAACAGCACGGAGAGCATCCCTGCGATATTCTCTTTGGCGATGAGCCCGCTGACCGCGGCAAAGGCGGCCCGCCAATCGGTAATCCCCATGGGGTAGAAGGCATATTTGAGCACGGAACAGATATGCGCCAGAAAACTGTCCTCGGCGGAACAGGCCCCCGAGAAGGAAAAGGAAGAAAGGAACCAGACGACCAAAGTAAAGGCGAGCACGGTCGTCGATATCTTTATTATAAACTGTTTTATCTGAAAGAGCAACTTTTTTATGACGAAAAATATATCGGGAGAGCAAATATCTGCGATTTCCATTAAAAATATGCTGTCGTCTTTTTTGAGGAAAGCCGCGACGGCCAGCCCCATGCCCGTACCCAGTATATAGAGAAGCAGCGCGCCCAAAAAAGTATTTTCAAAAACGGAGGAAAGCAGCGTCAGATAGACGGGAAGTTTTGCGCTGCAAGGGACAAAATACAGACAGGTGACCGCTCTCTTCTGAATAGCTTTCTCCTCCAACGCGCGGGTAGAGACGATCGCGGCGGCGGTGCAACCATATCCCAGCAGAACAGAAAAAGCCGCTCTGCCCGACAATCCGATTTTGGAAAAAAGCCCGTCGGTCATAAAGGCCAGCGCAGACATAAATCCGCTCTCTTCGAGGAAATCGAGAAACAAATACATCAGAGCTATCTGCGGGACAAAGGATAAAACACTCCCGATACCGCCGAGAAAGCCGTCGCAGACGAGACTTCTCACGACGGGAGATTCTATCCTTCCGCCGCAGAATCCCGCAAAGCGTTCTATAAGTCCTTCAAGCGCTTCTTTGAGTCTCACTCCCGGCATATGTTCCCCGAAAGTAAAGAAAAACACCAACCCTATGAGCGCGAAAAACGCGGGCAGGGCAAAAAAAGCGTTCAGGCAGAGATTGGTAAGTTTATCTGCACCGACGGGCGCGGGAGAATAGGCTGTCGAAAAATACTTGCCAAAGGAGTCCCCCGTCGAAAGAGTATTCGATGACGCTTCCAAGGAAAATTTTTTGTCCCGCAACGGGGAAAGCCGACATTTTTGCCTATATTGCGAAAGAGAAAGAAATACCTCTTTGAGCGCTTCCGCCAACGCTGTGACGGACTTTCTGCGCAAAGCGTCCGTCTCTATACAGCGAATTCCGAGCGCTTCGCTCAGCCGTCCGCAATCGAGTTTACCGCCGCGAGCACGGAATTTTTTGCACATCGTCAGAACCAGGACGACGGGAAGTCCGCGGGAAAGAAGGCTGTCCGTCAATTTCAGAGAGCGTTTGAAATGTTCCGCGTCCGCTACCTGAACGACGAGAAAATCCCCTTTCTGATCGTCTATATACTTCGCCGCGAGCTTTTCCTCCATGCTCATGCCGTCGAGAGAGTAGAGACCGGGTAAATCCGCGATCAGCCCGAGCGCAAGGCGCTTCGAGAAATTTTTTTCGGATACGCCGACCGTGACTCCGTGATAGTTTCCCGTGCGGTTGTGCGCTCCCGTCAGAGCGTTGAAAAGGGTGGTTTTTCCGACATTGGGATTGCCCGTAAGCAGAATTTTCATGATTGCCGCTCCTCCGTCTTTTCGGCCGCCGTTTCCCGTTCGGATAAAGAAGCGGCGTTATCGGACAATCGGGCAATTTTGATTTTTTGCGCGCACTCCCTGCGCATACCGACGCGGCCGAACGCTGTCTGTAAAAGACATTCGCGGCCGAAAAATATCTTTTTGAGCATCTTTACTTTTTCGTTCGGAGCGATGCCGAGCATCCTCAGACGCTCTTTGACGTCTTTTTCCGCGTCGACGGAAAGGATCTTTGCATATTCTCCCGATTTCAGTTCATTCAAATCCGTCATAGGAAAAATATATGCCCGAAAAAGAAAAACATGTCCTTTTTCAAAAAAAATCCGCTTCCGATTATTCGGAAACGGATTTTTCTCTATCTGGATTTACTTTTTTTCGTCCTTATCGAGTTTTTCCAATTCGGACTTTTTATCTTTTTTTGATTTTTTCTTCTTTTTCTTTCCGTTCTCTACGTCTTCCAGAGTTTCATCGGAAGGCTTCACGACGAGCAGAATGATGATGAGAATCAACATCACGGCCGCGATGGAGAACAAAACGACGGAAACGATGTTATTTTTCAGCCACTGCGTCTCGCCTTTGATCGTGTCTTCTTTGGCATTGACGGAAACGGCCTGATATGCGGCGGCCTTCTCTCCCGACAATTCCGCATCGGTAAATACGGCGAGGACGATATAGACGCCCTGTTCCTGCGGCTTAAAAGATTTTGAGGAAGGATACCAATAATATTTGTTATCCGATTCTTTCCAAACATCGGGATGTTTATCTTCGTCGATCGTATCGTCGTAAGGTTCTATCTCGCGCAAAATCACTTCGCCGTCCGAATTCGGCTTCATCAAGTCATCGGCCGTAATATTCAATCCCAATCTCTTTGAAAGCAACTCGGCGTATAAACCCGCATAATAATTGAGATAATCGTCGTCCTCCACTTTGGACAAATCCGCATTCTCTTTCAGTTCGGAGAATTTGATGAGAGAAAAGTCACTGTCGGAGAAATCCGTATCGGGATACTGCTTTCTGAATGCGGCGGTATCGAAATAATACAAACCGTATTCACTCGAATGTCCGTCGATTCCCACGACCGTAAAGTCGGAGAGCGTATAGGTGACGTCGATGAAACCCGAATCCGTGCTGTCGCTTCCCTCGGGTTCCTCCACGCTTATACCGCTGTTGGAAATCGAGAAAGTAAAGGAAGGAATGGCTTCGATATCCCAGACGTTATCGGAAGTCACTTTGGTGCGATAACCGTCCACGTAGCAGTACATCTCGTTGCCCGCTTTGTCGGAGGCGGTAATCTTGAACTCATAGAGCCCCGTCGAACCGACCGCAAGTTTCAAATCATCATAGCTTATTCCCGTGCTCGAAGCGGGGCTGTCCGAAGTCTGCGTCTTGTAATAGATATTATATTTGAGATTTTTATATCCGGTATCGTTGTCCGTGATAAGGCCTATCGGAGAAGGCAGATAGACATAGGAATTCGTACCTGCATAAACGTCCTTTGCCGCTTCTTCCACCGCTTCCTGATACCCGAGATAGGCTTGATTTGCTTCGTCGAGAACACTGTTTCCGTCCTCGTCCAATTCGTGATTTCCTTCGTCGTCTCTGACAATACAGGTATAATCGGGCCCCTCGGTATTGCGATCCGCACGGATATATTCGAGCTTAGAATCTTCCGTGGGCTTCTCCGTCTCTTCCGCATACCATACAAGTTCATAGGTTGCCGCGTTGTCGTCGCCGGAGAAGGTATCGTCATTGAGCTTGAAACGCACGGAAATGTATTCCATTCCCTTTTCTTTATAGACGGGCGTATCCATGAAATAGGTGCTCGTCGTCAAAGTTTCGTATTCCGGCTCCTTTGTCGAGTCCTCGGAGAAATCGTCGGGGTTATATTGATAATACTCCATCGTCTTGGTGACGGAAGTATCCAAAACATCGATCACTTCATAATCGAGAGAGAACGGAGTCCCCAACGCAAACGAAGAAATCGAATCGTTGACGACGAGAACGGGCTTCGCGGTATCCGCAATTTTCTTGTCCTCGTCGAGCTCAAAGGACTGTCCGTTGAGCTCCTTGAAGAGAATCTTCGTTGTCGCGGCGTCTCCTTCCGCACCTTCGGGCATTTCCGCCGTAAAGGCGAAAGGCACCATCGGGGTGGAAGCAGCGGTCGAGGAATATTCCGCGAAATCCGCACCTACATTCGCAAACGTACCGATGTAACCGTCGTTCAAAAGGACGAGAAATTCACCTTCTTCGGCAGTATTTTCGCCGTCCGTTTCCGCGAGCGAAAGCTCGATATCGGCTTTGAGCGCCTCTTCCGAAAGTTCCGTGGCTTGTCCGTCGTTCACTTTGACGGTAACTTTGCCGTCCGCTTTTTCAAAAACGACGGTATTCGTCGCCTTCTTCTCTTTCATGGCCATCGCGGGCGCCGCTTCGAAAGTGAGCGTCAATTTTTCGAAATTCGTATCTTTGAGCGCGAATTTCATCGTGAGATATTTTGCGGCGTCCTTACCGTCATACCATTTCAGAGCCAGATCGCGTTTGAAAGATACGCTTCCGCCGTCGGGAAGAGTAAAGGCCATCAACGTATCGTCGTCCGAATCGGTCCCCACCGAAGCAGACTTTTCCGCCGTAAAGATACGGTAAGGCTCATACGTGACCGCACCGGCCCTGATTCCGCCGAGCATAAGTCCTCCGCCCAAAGCCGCAGTTCCGATTACGCCTGCAACCAGAAAAGTTAAAATTTTGACTTTATTCTTTTTTTTCATTCAAGCAGTGCCTCGCAATTTTTGTAAGTCTATACCTTTTACAATATTGTGCTTTCTCTATTTTACACCCAAACGCGCCTTTTGTCAAACGCATTTCACGGTGAAATAAACTGTTTTTCTTTTTTTACGCAATTTTCACTTGATTTCCACTGCATTCGGGATATCGAAGGCCTTCCACGGGGTTTCGTTTTCGGGCGGATAGGCCAAAAAGCGCAACCGCTCTTTGGTGACGGGATGAGAAAAGGCGAGCGAATACGCCCACAGAGCCAGCTTGCCTTTCTGCGCCAGAGCGCCTCCGTATCGCATATCCCCGTAGACGGGGTGAGAGATCCCCGCCATCTGAACGCGGATCTGGTGCGTGCGCCCCGTATGCAGCCTCACCTCCGCAAGGGAGTATTTTCCCTTGCTTTCGAGAACCTTATAGTCGAGAGAAGCAAACTTTGCGCCCTCCTCCGTCTGCGTACAGATATATACGAGATTGTTGACCGTATTTTTCCGAAGATAATTGGTGAGCGTTCCCCGTTCGGGGTCGGGAGTCCCGCAAAGGACGGTGAGATACCTCTTTTCAAAATCCCCCGTCTGCAATCCTTCGGTGAGCCGAGCGGCCGCCTTGGACGTCTTGGCGTAGACCATGACCCCTCCCGTGGGCCTGTCCAGACGGTGTACAAGCCCCGCATACGCGTTTCCGGGCTTATTATAGGTGATTTTCAGATAAGTTTTTATCTGGTCCAACAGATTGTCGTCTCTGCTCTCGTCGGGACAGCAGGCGGTCATCTGCGGCTTCAAAACGACGATGATGTGATTGTCTTCAAACAGAATTTCAAAGGGCGGACGATAGTCCTTTTGTTCGGTTTCAGTCATTGACGAAAATTCCTCCCGCTCCGCAGGGAAGGTCTATTCCTTCCTCCGTCTTTATGCCCACCTCGTAGGCTTCGGTATGTCCGCCGCGCCCCGAGAGCGTCAGCGTCAGTATATTTTTGAGAACCATGGGCTGCAAGCCCGTCGTATAGCTGTTGATGAGAAAGAAGAGCGGATCCTCGGACAGAAGTTCCCCGCACAATTTTACAAAGGGAAATAAATCGTTTTCTATCTTCCACATTTCTCCGCCCGGACCGCGGCCGTAGGAGGGCGGATCCATGATAATCGCGTCGTAACGGTTGCCGCGGCGGATTTCCCGACGGACGAATTTGAGACAATCGTCCACGATATAGCGGATTCCCGATCCGATCCCCGAAAGCCGTGCGTTTTCGCCCGCGCGCTCCACCATTCCCTTTGCGGCGTCCACATGCGTGACCTGAGCGCCCGCTTTCGCGCAGGCGACCGTCGCCCCGCCCGTATAGGCAAATAAATTGAGCACCTTTATCGAACGATTTGCACCGCGAATGAGTTTCGACATATAATCCCAGTTGACAGCCTGTTCGGGAAATAATCCCGTATGCTTGAAGCCCATGGGCTTAATTTTGAACCTGAGTCCCAGCTTCTCATAGGAAATTTCCCATTCGGCGGGCATGGGTTTCAAAAATTTCCAGCCCCCGCCGCCGCTTTCGCTGCGCTTATAAAAGGCGTTGAGCTCGGGATAGGAGAACAAATCCGCACGGGCCGACCAAATGACCTGCGGGTCGGGCCGAAGGAGATACACGTCCTTCCAGCGTTCGAGTTTATAACCGTCGCCCGTGGCGATAATCGAATAATCCGTCCAATTCTGTGCTATTTTCATAAATTCCCTGTGCAGCATGTTCGCCGTCGTTGCCTGCGTCCGAAGGCCGGTCCGAAAAAAGACATAATCCGACATTCTGACCTTTTTATTATATCGGAAAACCATTCTTTTGTAAAGTGTTTTGCCCACGAAAACAAAACTAAAAAGGGAAAAATCGCCAAAATTTTTCCGTCCGCCTCCAATAAGGAAAAAAGAGCCTTTTCGGCTCCTTTTTCATCAGTTCTTTACGAGCGTAAGCGTTACTTTCTCGCCGTTGATATCCACTTCCTTGGAATAGCCGTCGGCCGAGCCTTCCTCCACGCTCACGGCCAATACGTCCGAAGCGAACGCAGCTTTTTTTAATGCCTCCCCCGCGCGGCCTTTCGCGCGGTAGAAAATCCTGATTCTGTCGGTAACCTCAAAGCCCGCTTCCTTTCTCAGGGTCTGAACTTTGGAAACGAGCTCCCGCTCTATTCCTTCCGCGATAAGTTCTTCGGTCAGTTCGGTATTCAAAGCCACCGTGATTCCCTTGTCGCTGGCGGAGATAAATCCGGCCTTGCTCTCGGTGAAAATCTGCAAATCTTCTTCTTTGAGAACGATCTCTTTATCCGAGGGAAGAACATATTCGCCTCCGCCTTGAACGGCCTCCACGACCGCTTTCGCGTCGCATTCTGCAAGGAATTTACTGATGAGCCCCAGTTTCTTTCCGTATTTGGGACCGAGCGTCTTTAACTGAGGTTTGAGTTTATAAGAAATGAATTCGTCCGCGTCCTCCGCCGTCTTATAGCGCTTGATGTTGAGTTCGTCCAAAGCAATCGCTTTCAATCCCTCGTCCAGGCCCAAATCTTTCGCCGTGACGACGTACATCTCGGAAAGAGGCTGACGATTTTTGACATTGCCGGCGTTGCGGGCGGCTCTGCCGAGATTGACGATATCGAGGACGCTGTCCATGCCTTTTTCGAGACTTTCATCCACGAAAGATTTATCGCAGACGGGGAAGGAGCACATGTGCACCGACTTGGGCGCGCCCGAAAAGAAATTCGGAACGAGATTGAGATACATTTCTTCCGCGATGAACGGCGTATAAGGCGCAGTGAGCTTTGCGAACGTGACGAGGACGTTCCAAAGCGTCGTATAAGCGGCCGCTTTGTCGTCCGTCATCTCGCTGCACCAATAGCGTTCGCGGCCGCGGCGCACGTACCAGTTGGAAAGAATATCCGAGAAATCCTGCAACGCGCGGGCGCTGTCCGTGATATTGTATACCGCCAAATATTTATCCACCGTATCCACGAGCGTATTGAGCTTGGACAGAATCCATTTGTCCATCAACGAGAGGCGGCATTTTTTCAAATCGTATTTTGAAGGATCATAACCGTCGATGTCCGCATACAGGCAGAAAAAGGCATAGGTATTCCAAAGGGTTCCCATATACTTTCTCTGCGCTTCGGAGACGGCTTCGGGATAAAATCTCGACGGAAGCCACGGCGCCGAAGAAGTATAAAAATACCAGCGGACGGCATCCGCGCCCTGCTTGTCGAGCACCGACCACGGATCGACGACGTTACCCTTGTGCTTGGACATCTTGATGCCGTTTTTGTCGTTGACGTGACCGAGTACAATACAATTTTTGAAGGGCGCCTTGTCGAAAAGAATCGTAGAAATGACGAGCAGAGTATAGAACCAGCCCCGCGTTTGATCGACCGCTTCGGAAATAAAGTCGGCGGGAAAGGTCTCGTCGAAGAGCTCCTTGTTTTCAAACGGATAGTGATACTGCGCGAACGGCATGGAACCCGAATCGAACCAGCAGTCGATTACCTCGGGCGTGCGCGACATTTTCCCTCCGCACTTTTTACAAGTGCAGGTAAGGTTATCGAGGTACGGGCGGTGAAGCTCTATATCCCCTTTAACCCCGCATCTTTCTTTCAGTTCCGCCTTGGAGCCTATGACTTCGATTTCGCCGCAATCGGGACACACCCAAACGGGCAGAGGCGTTCCCCAGTAGCGGTCGCGGGAAAGCCCCCAATCGATGACGTTTTCGAGGAAATTGCCCATGCGGCCTTCCTTGATCGTATCGGGCATCCAGTTCACGGAACGGTTTGCGGCGATCAGGCGGTCCTTGACGGCCGTCACTTTGATAAACCAACTAGAACGGGCATAATAAATGAGAGGCGTATCACAGCGCCAGCAGAAGGGATAGCTGTGTACGATTTCCTGCGTTTTGAGAAGGAGACCCCGAACTTTAAGATCCTTTATGACCAGCGGATCGGCGGCCTGTGCGGCCTTTCCCGTGAGAAAATCGCAGCCCGACGGGAATTTTCCCTCCTCGTCGATGAGCTGTACGACGGGAAGATTATACTTCCGCCCTACGCGATAGTCGTCCTCGCCGAAAGCGGTCGCGATATGAACGACGCCCGTACCGTCGGAGAGCGTAACGTAATTGTCGCAGGTGACGTAATACGCCTTTTCGCGGAAAGCGAATTTCTCCTTGCCGTAAGGATACAAAGGCTCGTATTCGGTATACTCGTATTCCTTCCCCTTCTTTTTGGAAAGAACGGTATATTTTTCCTCCCCGAACACCGCGGGGGCAAGCGCTTCCGCCAGAATATATTTCTCCCCCGACTCCCCGCACTCGATCTCGATGTAATCCGCGTCGGGATTCATGCAGAGCGCGACGTTGGAAGGAAGCGTCCAAGGCGTGGTCGTCCATGCGAGGATATATCTGTTTTCGTCTCCCTTCACCTTAAATTTGACGAAAGCCGTGACCTGTTTGACGTCTTTATAACCTTGCGCGACCTCGTGCGACGAAAGCGCCGTTCCGCAGCGCGGGCAATAGGGAACGATTTTATGCCCCTTATAAAGAAGTCCCTTTTCGTGGATTTTTTTGAGTGCCCACCACTCCGATTCGATGTAGTCGTCATGATAGGTCACGTACGGATTGTCCATGTCGCACCAATATCCTACGCGATCGGACATCCGTTTCCATTCGCTGGTATATTGCCAGACGGATTTTTTACATTCTTTTATAAACGGTTCTATGCCGTACGCCTCGATTTCCGTCTTGTGGTCGAAACCGAGCTTCTTTTCCACTTCCAATTCCACGGGAAGCCCGTGCGTATCCCAGCCCGCCTTTCTTAAAACGTGTTTTCCCTTCATGGTCTGATAGCGGGGAACGATGTCCTTCATGACGCGCGTGAGAATGTGTCCGATATGCGGCTTTCCGTTCGCCGTGGGCGGACCGTCATAGAAGGAAAACTCCTCTTTTCCTTCGTTCATCTTCACGCTGTCTTCGAAGATATGGTTTTCGTTCCAGTAGTCCACCACCTGCTTTTCGCGCTCGACAAAGTTCAATGAGGTATCTACTTTCTTGTACATCGACATAACGTTTTCTCCTCGTCCTTCATGTTTATCGTAATTTTCTCAAAAAAGAAAAGCCGCGTTTTGGACAAAACACGACCCCACCAAAACAAACTGACATTTGCCGCCCCGGATAACGGTGGGCGAGACCGTGCACGATTACTTTTTTTCCGAAAAAGCAGCTTTTATCTTCCTTAGGGAATTTTTTTCCTTTCCAAAAAGAAACTTTTTCTTCCAAAGCTCGGAAAAAGTTGGTCGGGCAAGCTCAAAGGGCGATAACTCCCGAAACCGCCTTTTTCCTCTCAGCAAAACGGAATTTCTCTGTGCGGCGGCACCTCGGAAGCGTTGTCCCTCTTAAAACGCTTTTATCAATTATGAATTTTTTTAATTATATCCCTTTTTTAAGGATTTGTAAAGCAAAACAGACAGATTTTTCCCTATATCGGATAAAATCACGCAAAAAGTCCCTTTCTCTGCTCTATCGAAAGAACTTCAAAGCCCGCGGACTGCACCGCTTCTTTCAATTCGCTGTCGGGAGTCGTGCTCAGAACTTCCACGTAAATGGTGTTCTTTTTATAGTTTGCCTTGGCTTTTACGACGCCCTCGCACAATTCCAGCTTACAGGCAAGCCGATTCGCACAGCGCTCGCAGCAAAGGTCACCCACACTGATCACTTTTTTCATGGCGTCACCCTGTTGATGTCTCTCGGGAACATCGCCGCTTCCCGTACGTTCTTGAAACCGAGGAGATGCATCGTGAGCCGTTCCAGCCCCAAGCCCAATCCGCCGTGCGGAGGCGCTCCGTATTTATGGAGCATGAGATAGGTATCGAACTCGTCGGGATTCATGCCCAAACGCTTCATTTTTTCCACCTGAGCGAAATAATCGTGTACGCGCTGACCGCCCGAGGTAATTTCCATGCCGCGGAAAAGCAAATCGAAAGACAGCGTGTATTCGGGATCGTCGGGATCGTCCATCGTATAGAAGGGGCGCTTTCTGGAAGGGTAATGCGTGACGAAAATAAAATCGGAATTGAACTGTTTCTTTGCATATTTTCCGAGGAGCTGTTCCTCTTCGGGGTCGAAATCCTTCATATCCGAAGGCTTATACTTGAATTTCTTCATAAGGATTTCTTTCGCTTCCATGAACTTGATGACGGGAATCTCCGTAATTTCGGGAATATCCGCACGGAGAAGTTCCACTTCGTTTTTATATTCCGTTTTCAGAAGATTCATGATATATTTGAGGACGCCCGTCTCCATGTTCATGATATCCTCGAAACCGTCGATAAAGCCCATTTCAAAATCCATGGAAATATATTCGTTGAGGTGGCGGCTGGTATCGTGATGCTCCGCGCGGAATACGGGCGCAATTTCAAATACGCGCTCATATACGGCGACCAAAGCCTGTTTATAAAGCTGGGGAGACTGCGCGAGATATACCTTTTTTCCGAAATAGTCGAGCCCGAAAAGATTTGCACCGCCTTCCGCGCCCGCGAAATTGATTTTCGGAGTATGAATTTCGGTAAATCCTTGGGACATGAGATATTCGCGGAAACCGCGCTGTATTCCCTCTTGGAACTTAAAGACCGCCCTTTCCTTGGGATTTC
Source organism: uncultured Clostridia bacterium (assembly GCA_904419075.1). GTDB lineage: Bacteria > Bacillota > Clostridia > Christensenellales > Borkfalkiaceae > Scatosoma. Next base: position 1,863 of record CAJFQM010000005.1, on the reverse strand, counting down.
TCAACGTGACGGGCCGATAGTCCAAATCGGTGTTTAAGTCGCACTGTACCTGCTTTTTTGTGATGACCACGGGCGGAATTTCCGCGGGATGAGATAAAATATCGATGCCGTGGATCTGAATTTCGTAGCGTTTTCCGCCGTCCTTCGTTTCCCCCGCAACTACCTTTCCGGTCAGTTTTACCGCACATTCTTCTTTGAGTTCGGGGGGCATTCTGTAATCGGAAAAAGATTCCGCATAGACGCATTGAATCGTCTCTCTCGCGGTGCGGAGAATGACGAAAGCAAAATCCGACATCATGCGGATGTTATGCACGGTGCCGGTTATCGTAATTTCTTGATTCTCGAATTTTGCGAAATCCGAATACGGAACGGTATTTGTCTTCGGTTCGCCTGTAATAGTCATAGTCATGAAAACCTCTTTACTCCGAGGGAAGTTTCCGCACGGAAATTTTTACTTTTCTATTTTAATCCGTTTGACAAAAAAAAGCAAGAAATTTATAATAGTTTCATATAACTTTTTTAAGGAAGTCCACTTTTTATGCGCATTCTCGCCATTAACGACATCTCTTGTGTAGGGAAATGCTCCCTCACGGTAGCGCTCCCCATAATCTCCGCATGCGGAATCACGTGCGATGTTTTGCCCACAGCCCTCCTCTCCACGCATACCGGCGGCTTTGAAGGGTATACCTTCCGCGATCTTTCGGAAGATATTCCTTCCATACTCGCGCATTGGAAAAAACTGGGGCTTTCTTTTGATTTTATATACAGCGGTTATCTCGGAAATATTTCTCAGATAGACACCGTCCTTTCCGTTAAAAAAAATTTTCTCGCCCCGCACGGAAAATTCGTAGTAGATCCCGTCATGGGCGACGGAGGGAAATTATATGCGCACTTCAATTTCCATTTTGTGGAAAAAATGCGTTCTTTATGCAGTGAAGCGGACTTCATTCTTCCCAATGTTACGGAAGCATGTCTTCTCGCAGGAGAAAATTACCCGCAGAACGGCGAGGCCCTTCCCGCCGAAAAAATCGTACAGAAACTTTCTTCTCTTCATACCTGTCCCATTGTCACGGGAGTAGAAGAAGGAGAAGAAAACGCCGTATATTACATGAAAGAAAATCGTGTATTGCGCCACGCAGAAAAAAACGCCGCGGGATTCTTTCACGGAGCCGGAGACGTATTTGCGGCGGCGTTTACGGGCTGCCTTGCCAGAGGGAAAACGCTCGACGAAGCGATTTATCTGTCCGCCGATTTTACGACTTCTTCTATTTTCCGCACCGCCGCGGCAAACGGTGACAGACGTTACGGGTTGGAATTTGAAGCAGAAATTTTTCCTTTTCTCGAAAAATTAAACGGAAAGATTAGGAAATAAAAGTTTCCTCGATTTGGTTGACAAGAGAGCCTTTTTTCGCTATAATATAGAATAATCTGCGGTGTACGGAGTTCGGATTAATCGTAATCCACATTATTAAATAGGGAGCGAGTATTCGTGGCGATAGGCAAGGTCTGTATTTATACGGAAAGTCCGATGCGTCAAGATGCCGCACCCACCTGCTGAAAGCGGGTTAACTTTTATCCGAAATGCGGCACAGGCGGATTTTTATTTTTTCATAAAAAGTAAAAAAATTTTATTTTCACCAGTCAAAAACAGTTGCTCTCAAAAGAAAAATATGCTATACTACATAAGCAATTGAATGACGGCCTTATGGTCAAGCGGTTAAGACGACGCCCTCTCACGGCGTAAACTCGGGTTCGAGTCCCGATAAGGTCACCAAATGGTAACTATCCGAACACCACTATCACAGAACAGTGGGTTCGGGTAGTTTTTTTATTGCCGCCAAAGGAATAACTCTCCGAATTTTT
>CAJFQM010000004.1 GCA_904419075.1 uncultured Clostridia bacterium | reverse complement strand
CTGCACGGTCTGATCGGGCGCGACGACGCGAAAGCCGATTTTCGCCCCGATCTATCCCTCGTTTCCGATCGCCTGGATTCTTCGGGAACGGAAACGCTTGTGTTTCCCGCCCGACTTTCCGCCGGAACGGAAAAAGAAAAAAGCCCTCCGAAAGAGGGCACGAAAAAAGGCTTTTTGAAATTTACTACACAGGAGATTTTAAAAATGCCGAAAAAATTCAGAGAACAACTCAAACTCAACGGCTATTGGGTTACGATCCGAGAACGCGTCCGCGGGAAAACTTCCTGCGATTATGAACTTCGATACCGTCGTAACGGTTACAATATTTCCGTTTCCGCCAAGACGAAAGAAAAAGCAAAAGAACGGTTTATCGAAAAAACGCGCGCTCTGGATCCCGATACTTGCGCTAAAAGTACCGTTCCGATCGGATTTCATGACTTTTCCATGTATTATTTTGAAAAGTTCCGTAAAAGAAAAGTCGTGAAAAAGACCTATGATTCCGACCTCGCCAGATACAAACGATATATCCGACCGAAATTCGGAAATATACCGATTCAAACCGTTCTCCCGTTAGCGTGTCAGGAGCTCGTCGATGAAATCACGGAAATGAAGCTCGGAAAAACGGCGGACGAAATTTTTTCTTTGTTGAATCAAACATTCAAAATGGCCATCAAGCATGGGCTTATCAAAAATAACCCTATGGACATTGTATTTCATATTCAGCACGAAAGAGTACACGGCGCAGCATTGACAATCGAAGAAGAACGGAAATTGTTACAAGCTACCGCAGGCACGCCTTACCAGCTCATGTTTGCAATCGCCCTTTATACAGGCGTCCGTCCCTATGAGTATAAAAGCGTGAAATTAGTCGGAAATATGATAATAGCTCAAAACTGTAAACGGAAAAATGCCGCGCTTGGAAAAATCGAATGGAAAAGGATTCCGGTTTCGCCAATGCTTGCGCCCTATCTTAACGGTGCGGAGATTCGGTTTTATATTCCCGAAGTTGTCCGGGATAAATTCAAATCGATTCTTCCGAATCATACCTTAAAAGATATGAGAACTACCTTTTACACTCGTTGCAAAACTTGCGGCGTCGCTCCCGAAGCATTAAAGGAATTTATGGGACATACCGGAAACGGATTAGAAAGAGCCTATACGGATCTTCCCGATGAGTTCTTAATAGCCGAAGCACAAAAGATTAAATATTGATTTTCCCCCATTTTTGTCCCCAATAAGACATACAAAAGACCGAAATACTTAAAAAATACTTTGAAAAAAAGTGGATTTCTATAAAAACAAGCTCATTTTTCCGCCGTTTTAGGTTCAAGTCCCGTTGGGGTCACCAAGAAAAGCCTTTATTTATAAGGCATTCAGAAGAATTTACCTAAATTTTGCCAAATCAAAATTTGCCTTTTTCTTCTGAACAAAGAACTCCCTCCAAACTTATCGGAGGGAGTTCTTTGATATTTTGGCTTCATTTCCATTTATTCTTAGACAACAAAGAAAATTTTATTTTCTCTATAAGCAGACCCGCTTGGGGGTCTGTTTTTTCATGTTTGAAGATTCGTTCACTATAAGATCCAATCAGTTTGATGTGATTCTTTCCCTTTAATTTCAAGCAGCGGATTTGAAAACTTAGAGATTTCGTGAAAATCATTTTATTTCCGGCTTTTTTCAAATGACAGCGTTTTTATGTAAAAGAGCTTTCCGCGTTCACGCGTTTTCGGTCAAAAAATCTTTCTTCGCCGGGGATTCCCCTTTCGTTTGTGCCTTTCTCTCTCCTCCCCCGAAAGAAATATAGTAGACAGCTCCGAGCTCTTTATGATACGATGAGGCCGCAAACGGTAAGAAAAAACGCCGCCCCCCGTTTGAAAGGTTACCAGACAGCGGGAACGGATCCATATTCGACCCGTTGCCGAGCGCGATTATGTTTTTCATTGCCCCCAACCGCCCGAAAAGATCAATATTTTTTGGAGGTATAAGACAATGAAAGAAATTAAAAACATTTTGAGAGCATTCATCGGGCTCGGCCGAATATTCTATAAATAACGACGCCGCGGACGCGGTAGAAGAATGTCCGCGAAAGTGCTGGGAGGCCCTGAGCCGGTGACCCGAAACGCATAATAAAACCCTTGCAAATTCCTCCGCGTTTTCTCTCCGCCAGCTGATCCGAAGGAGCAACGACGCGGAAGAAATCACATATATTAAACGAGTCGCCGAGCCGCTCGATATTTGATTATCAGAAAATGTGTCGAAGAGTTGACTTTTTCAAAAAAAGATAAATTAACAACAGGATGCAAGAGAAAAAATGAAATTTTATCAATAAATAATCACACCTCCACTATCACCAATGACGAGTGGATATATTACGGCGGACACGATATTATCCTCCTATTTAATTTTGAAAATAAAAATTTTCAAAATTAAATAGGAGGTCCACGGATAAGAACAACATTACTTTGAAAACAAGTAAAAACGCACCTTTCAAGACCATAAAACAGCATTATAAAAGGTGCGTTAATAAAATAATATTTAATTTTTTTATGAACTTGCAATTCGCCATAATGCTCAAAACAGACGAACTTTTTTAACAAGTTTTTTAGAAATCTAATGCTTTCTTGAAAATTTACCCAATATTATATCCGCCACTTTTTATAAGTATTGCCTGCCGATATTTTTTTAGTCTTATAAAAATATATCTACGCTTCGCTTATAGAGATTTTTCGATTAGATTTTGCTTTTTTCAAAAAGAAAACGACAAAAAATCTGGTAAGCATAATTAAAATATCTGCCATAAGTATAGACACTTCATCTTGTACGTTAATAACAGAGAAAAACACCGAAAGAAAAAGCATTATCCAAGCCGAATTCATATAAGACTTTTCGGATTTTTTGTCATTATCGAACAGAAAAAACAGACAGATAAATGCTGCAACTGTTAAAGCCGTAAAAATATATTCAGCGGCGGAAGGCAGTTTTATTGAAAACAAACTGAAAATGTTCCCGATAATTATCCACAAAAACGATACACCAAACAATATCAAAGAAATTTTCCCGGATTTCAGCTGTTTTGCAAACAAAAATAAGCAAAGAAAAGCTATTTCCGCAACCGAAAACATTATTGAAAAAGCCAAAATAAAAACTGAACGTGCGTCTTTCGTAAACAGCGGAATTCGTTCCTCTATAAAACCTTCAAACATTACGATCAACCAGCTTACCGCCATAACCAAAAGGCAAATATTCAATCCTCTGTCATAAATTGAGCCTTTACTCTGTTCTTTTTCATTTTTTCTCAATCCGAACATATTCTTCTCCTCAATAAAAGCGAAAGGTTTTTATTTCATACGGGGCGAACGTCAATGTTTCCTCGCAGGCTTTTTCTTCTCTTTCCAACATATCGGAAATATAAGTTCTCCCCATCGGGCTTTTTACCTTCGCGCGAATTCGGGACGGAGTATCGTTATATATTCTCGCAATGATTCCCTTTCCGTCGTAAGCGGGTTTTACCGTTTCCGTTACAGCATGTTCGTTATCGCATACCACTAAGCTCCCGCAAGGTTCGCTTTCCATCAGTTTTAAAGGTCTATTCATTGCGTAAGCGGCTTTCGCAACGCCTCCCTCATACACATCGCCGATATGCGGTAATAACGCATATGTAAAGATATGTTCCCCTTTGTCCTGATTATCACACGGATAAACCTGACTGCGCAATATGTTCATCGACAACATTCCGTTCTTTGCACGATATCCGTATTTGCAATCGTTCAAGAGCGCTACGCCGTAATCCCGTTCCGAAACGTCTACCCATTTATGAGCGCAAACTTCATATTGCGCCCATTCGTGAGAATTGTTTTCTTTCATGGTACGTTTAATATTTCCGAACTGAATATCAAAAGTTGCTTCCTCCGCATAGATGTCGGGATAAAAATCCACACGAAGCATTTTTTTCGTCTCATTCCAATCGAGGCAATTTTCGAACCTGAGCGCACGGTCATCCTCCGTCAAACTAACCGTCTGAGATAGACGAGAATTTCCGAATTCATATTCAAACACAAATCCCGCACGGAAGCCTTCGTTGAACGTTTTTATCCTGCAAGCAGAAAGATTTTCCGCCTCGGAATCCAAATATCCGGCATATGTATCCCACGCATCGAAAGAATCCTTGTATAACCTAAACATATTTCCTCGGCGCATGGAATTTCTATTATTTTCCTTGTCGAAAAGGCGGATGAGTTCGCCTTTTTCATTAAATTCCGCCAATATTTTATCATTTTCGACACAAAGGTTTTCCGCACGACAATTTCCGTGCCCTTCCGCTTTTTGCACCTCACTCAGAGAATACGGTTCAGCCGAAACCTTGTACCATATACCACAATGCTTGACATATTCTTTTCTGAAATACGGCGCAATATTCAAGGCACAGAGCTTTCCGCCGTTTTTCGCGATTGTTTTTTCGATTTCATTGTCGAGCACCTTCAATATTTCTATATACCGAGGTTTTGTCTCGTCGTATACGCGCCGAATGGAAGAACCGGGAAGAATGTCATGAAACTGATAAAGCAGAACTTCCTTCCATATTCCGTCCAAAATCCTTTCATAAACATTTCTTTCCCCTTTCAGCGCATAAACAAATTCCGCTTCGGTCAAGGCGATTTCAGCCAGACGATTGAAACGCTTATTTTCTGCTTGTGAGGTATAGGTTCCTTGATGCCGTTCGAGATACATTTCCCCGCGATATTCGGGCAATTTCTCCCGTTCTTTATCGAGCGCGGCAAAGAATTCGACGGAATTCGAATTTTTGACGCGCGGCAGCCCGCAGACATCCTTTTCTCTCTTTACAAATTCGAGATATTCTCTTCCCGGTCCACCGCCTCCGTCACAGACCCCATAAAGCATCATTGCATTCTTTGAAATCCCGCGCTCGGCATATTTCCCCGCCGCCTCGAATATCTTTTTCGGAGAGGCAGAAGAATCATATTTACCTTCGGGCGGCATATGGACGAGGACTTCGCTCCCATCGATTCCCTTCCAAAGAAAAGAATGATACGGGAATGTATTGACCATATTCCAGCTGAGCTTGATCGTCAGCATGTTTTTACAACCGCAGCCACGGATGATCTGAGGCAGAGCCCCCGAAAAGCCGAATACGTCGGGAAGCCAAAGTGTATCCGTCTCTTTTCCGAATTCCTCTTTCCAAAATTTTTTTCCATAATGGAACTGCCGAATCAATGACTCTCCGCCCGTGACGTTTGTATCGGGTTCAACCCACATACCGCCTTGGACTTCCATCCTGCCTTCGGCGACGGCGGTCTTAATCTTTTCATACAGTGCGGGATATTCTTCTTTCACCCACGCGAACTGCTGGGGTTGGCTTGCGCCGTAAATATATTCGGGATAAAGTTTCAGATTGGCAATTGCCGTGGAAAACGTACGCGCAGCTTTTCGCTTCGTTTCGCGAATCGGCCAAAGCCATGCCAGGTCTAAATGGGAATGACCGATTGCATAAAACGTCAGTTCCGCCTCTTCAGGCCCCTTCCTATTCAAATACGGACTCAATACAAGACGAAGTTTCAAAATTTCCGCCTCGGAAGAACAAGCCGACACATTGACAGCCACTTTTTCCAAAGCATAAAATATCGCCATTCGTAAAGGGCTGCGTTCATCCATTCCTTCCGCGAGACTAAGCAAAAATTTATAATCGTAAAATAAATCGCGAAGAAAATTGTTACAAGCATAAATTCCCAAAGTACATACACGACCGCTTTTCAAGCGCCCGAACAAATCATTATTCCCCGCATCGAGCCATAGATCGATTTTTTTCGTATCAAACGTTCCGTCTGCAAATGGAACAAAACGCTTTCCCTGAAACGCAAGGGCAGGGTCAAATTCACTGGAAACATTGGTGATTCCGCGAAGCGGAGTTCCGCTCCCGTCAAACAAGCAACCTTCGCCGTCTATATCTAAACCGAGAAATAATTCTTCCTCGCGGTAACCTTCGGGAACCTCACCCGTAATATGAAACCACGCACAATCCCAAAGCCTTTCGCTCCATACTTCTCCCTTCCGAATTTTTTTATACGTCAAAGTATTGCGTTCAAAAAAAGGAACGGGTTCTTTTGTCAGCGCATACTCCGCCGAGAGCGGCGCGATTTCCCGATAAATGCCCGACGACATCTCTTCGGACGCTTTATACAGTTTTTCTTTCAACAACTTCATTCGCATCGGTTCCATATCAATTTACCTCTTTTTTCTCTATCCAAAAAATTCCGCCCGGAAGTAACGTCATGTCCTTTTTCAAACCATGTATATCGTAAAATATAGTTTTTTGTGTTTCGGCACTGTTGTTCACGAGGACATATTTCTCCGTTTCAGGATAATACGTACATTCCGTAAAAGGATTGGAAGAATATGCTCTTTTCATCTCTTCTTCCTTCCCTGCACTCCAATATATTGCACGGTACAGAAGCCTTGCATTTTGAGCGGAATACGGCAATCCCGCAATATATACACTTCGTCCTTTTCCATATCCGTTTATGGCAAGTTTGACTTCCCCGACATTGACGTTTCTTTTGCACCGCTCTGAAAATTCAATATCCAGCACCTCCGCTCCTTCCAGTGCATAAACATTTTTCATTCCTTCCCCGTAGTCGATTTCTCCCGCTACGTCTTCCGTGATAAAATGTCTTTTTTTCTCTATGTTGTATTTATCCTCGCTCAGCGTAAATCCGATTTCCTTATCTACGCCCAATACATCTGCCAACGCAAATGTCCTGCCGTCTTGCGGATATGCCGTCGGTTCTCCTACTCCGATAAATCCGTGCCCTTCCCGAATCCACTTTCTCAGTACACTCAATACTTTCTCGTCTTTCCAGTTTTCTCCGCCCGAAAACGCCGTTCCCGCATCTCCCGCGTTGATTATCACGTCTATATCGGCTTCGATCCCGTTTCTGACGTCCTCAAACGAGATAAATTTTACTTCGACCGCCAGCCCCGACAACGCCTCCAATATTCCCTGATACGAATAGATTTGTTGATACCAAAGCTCATGCGCCACCATATGGCTCTGCCAGCTTCTTATTCTTCCCCAGCTGTTCAATATTGCCACCGTCAAACCGCAATGAGGCGTTGCATGAGCTGCGAATTCCGCTATATGGCGGAATTCGTCACATATTTCAGCTACTCTTTCCACGAATTTCGGAAATTTTGCCGCGAGCGACAAATATCCGCCGAAGCCTATTCGATCCAATGGCTTTCTCACGATTGCGCGCCGCGCCGTCCGCCAATTTCGATCGAGCTCCGCCACCGCATTTTCCTCATTCCCTTTGAAAAACGTATCGGGAAAGAAATAGGGCAAAAATCGCCCTTCCCTGTATTTCACGTGCGGAATTTCCGAAAGCATTCTTACCGTCACGCCCCCGCCTACGCTTCCTACCACCGCATCCAAATCCAACTCTTTGAAATATTTTCCGTAAGGCTCCGCTCCGATCCAATCGTCGCCCAAAAACATCATTGCTTCCTTTCCGTAATCGTGTACGATGTCCACGAGCTCCCTTACCGTTTTCGTTACCTTTCTCTGTATGAACTCCATCCAATCGAGAAAACGAGCGGACGGGACTCGGAACGGCGTATTATAACATCCTCCGTCCACGAAGTCCTCCGAACACAGTCGATAACCGTATTCCTCTTCAAACGCTTCCAGCAATGCGGGCGACGTCGTTAAACCATACCCGAACCAATTCACATATTTTTCCTTGCCTTTTTCGTTGAAAATCAAGGTGAACTGGTATAAAAACGTCGTAAACCTCACCACGTCCGTTTCGGAATGCTCGGCGCACCATTCTTTCATGCGGCGCTTGATATACTCCGCCGTATTCGGAAACGCGGGGTCATACATCTTTTGCTTTTCACACGTCCACCCGTTCGTCAGATAATTATAAATCTGTACGGGATGCCACAGCACCTTCGCCATAAAATTTACGGTATATTCGTGCATTTCTTGCGCATTCTCTATCCGAACGATTCCTTTCCGCTCGTCCGCGCGCCAATCCTTTATCTTCTCTCCGTTCGTCCGATCGATTACTTCCCAATACTTTATATTTTTCCAATCCGGCGTTATCTGTTCGGGGAAATATCCGTTCATGACCCGAATTTCTAAAACCGCGCTTTCCGCCAAAGTTCTTTCGCTCATTAAAAATACGCGATGCGCTTCGTCCGGATTCGCTTCCGCCCATCGATTATCCCCGCGCACGATAAAATATGTATTATATACTTTCTCCGCTAATTCCTTTACGTTTTTGGGAAGCTCTGTTCCGTCACAGTCGCGTATCGCATCTGCTCCCCACAACGCAGCAATTTTCTTCGTACCGTCGATAAAACTTCCGTCGGTCGGAATCGTCACTTTGCCTCTTCTATCCATTCAAATCGACCTCTCGCTTTCTCTTTAATCCGTTAATTTTTATATTTTTCATTAGGCAACACAATCATCTGTCCGGGTGCGAACCAAATTCTTCCAGAATTTGCCTTTAAGTCTTTCCCGCAACGAATATCAATGCAGGAAGGTTCTTCCTGAGAAAGATTTACCAAAACGTAAGTTCCGCCATTTTCTTCATCCTTGAATCTGGCGATGGCAATCGGCGTCGGATTGACGATCGGTTTTATTTCCTCTATTTCTTCGTTCGGACGAAATTCAGAAAACCCGCCGTACTGTTCTCCGAAATGTTCCACCCAATCAAATTGCAGTTTAGAGAGTATATCCGCATAATACTCCATAAAAGTACGATTCTGACGAGACAGACGTCCAAACGTTTCCGTACGTTCCCAGAACAAATCTATGGGGGAAAGCCTGAAACTGCTGTCCAGCCGTCTTTCATATATAAAAAACCACATGAGGCCGACGGCACCGTGAGCCACTGCCGTGGCCAACTGCCAACGAATCAAATCCTCGTCGGGTACTTTAAGCGACCAATGTCCGACCGATAACAACGAGACATATAATTCCGCCTTGTTTTTCCGAGCCGCTTCGCCAAAAATTTTCAAGTTTCGGAAATAGACTTCCTTGTACCGTTCTTTTTCAAAATATGCGCATTGTCCGTAATAATCATACCCGAATTTTTTTGCACCCGTCTCCGAGAGGAAATCATTCAATAACTCTCCGTATTTTTCGTTGTCCACCCCCAAACTATCCTTGAAATTATTTTCGTCCCAATATGGTAAAAAATTAATAAACGGCATGGAGAAAGGAACTTCTTCCCGACAGACGATATAGGCTCGTTTCGCCGCTTCCCACTGCTCTTTATACGGTTCGTCGCCGACGTGAAATCCAAAAAAAGCGGGATGAGAAGCAAAATCTGCCGCGGCTTCCCTCACGCCTTTTCTATAAGTATCCTCTCCGACTTCCATATAATGATGAAAACTCGTGCGAGAATCGCAGACAATCATTTTCATTCCTCTTTTTTCACAGGCATCGAGCTGTTCAAGCATTTGTTCTTTCTTGTGTCGCTTCGGATCATAATCGAACGACATCGGCATATTCATTCCCAGCGTTTTCCAATCATCCGCAGCCTGCTCTGCATTCAAAACACCCGTGTCTACATAATTCCAAAATCCTATTTTATATCGATTCATTTTCTTTTCCGAAACTCCTTTACCGCGCGGCACCAAAGTACGGCGCCGCGCGAGCTGTTCTGCCTCAACGGAGACTGTTTATCCAATCGGATGTATTTTTCCCTTCGCAATAATTGTAGGCTTCGACGATTTGCATGTCTTTTTCAAATTCGTCTATCATTTCCGTATACTCGGGAGAATTGATATTATAATAACTTCCGTAATTTTTCAAAATGATATAACGCACGCACACGGATTCTTTCAACACGCGGTTGTGAAGAATTTCCGCAAATTCGCAGTTTTCCATTTTATCGTATTCCGCATATGCCTTTTCAAACAGTTCCATGGCTTGTTCGAGAATACGTTTCGGCCACAGCTGGGAAGTAGACAGCGTAGGTTGAAGTCTATCGTAAAGCTGATAATGTACCCCTGCGTCGCTCTCTTTATCTTTGACGGAAACAAAAGACCGCATCATCGTCAAATATTGCTTCATGTAAGGAGCTCCGTCTTTATAAAAATGTTCCATGAAATCGTCAATTAAATCCTCTTGATTTTCCGTCACATCCCACATAAGTTTTGCATTGAGGTATAATTTCAAATCGCACATAGAACTCACGCGCGAACCCGTAGAGGATTGCCTCATGATGTTCGTCACGCCCATATTGTAATAATCAATCAGGTTTTTCTGTAAATTATCATACAAGTCAAAAAACATGAAATAATGATTGTAATTGACATCATAATCCCAAACCATGAATCGGTTCGTTATTGCCTGCCAGCCCTTCAAAGCCTTCGCACAACCGGCATTGACGGTACAGGACTCGTCCGTCAGCGCATGATTATAGCAGTAATCGATAGGCGCGAGACGAATATACAGCTTTTCGTGGGGAATCACCGATTCGTCGATCGCCGTATAATTTCCCTTTTCGTCCATACGTACAGGAGGATTGAAACTGCCCGAAGAATATGCGAATGTCACATATTTCAAATCCCGTTCGGGAGCTTCTTTCGTCCGCCATTCTTCTATTCCCTCGATAATATCATTGACGAAACGGATGATATATCCCGACATTCCGTAAGTATTACGTTCTTCTTTACAGGCCGTACAGTTACAAAAACCCGAAAAATCGTTTTCCGAAATATTCACGTATTTACCGAGCGGATTCTCTTTAATCATCTCAATGGCGTTTTTGATAAATTCCGCTTTCATGTCTTGATTCGTCAAGCAAAGCTGATTTGATGAAAACCATTCGGGATGTTCTTTTTTATACTCTCCGTTTTCGTCGTTGCTAATGAAAGAATAGAAAGTATGGCAATGACCTCCGATCCAATCGCGGGAAGCGGAATAGTCGAAGCGGGAGTCCGAAGAATTCCACTTACGGAGTCTCAGACGATTCGCCAATTCATAATTATAATCGGTAAGCCCGTCCGTATCTCTCCCTTCGAAAGAAGGTCTGTCGCTCACATGAAAATCTTTCAAATAAGCCTTATCCGTCCTTTCGATATAAATTTCATCCGCAGCATATACTTCGTAATCAAACTGTCTGCTCAAAAATTCATATACTCCGAATGTAGTGCCGCTATCATCTCCGCCGCAGATGACGACGGTATTGTCGTAACGTTCTATCCTGTAACCGTCGTAAGTTAAGTCCTCTACGGAAACTTCAAGTCCGCTCCCGTCCTTTATCGAAGTTTCTCCCAAAGAAATAACTTTATCCGAACGATTAAAATTTTTTCCCGCATCCGATACGACATTGAGAACAGCGCCCGTCGCGTCTTCAAAATTATTCACGAGCTCCAAAGAAGCATATTCAATTGCATCCGAAGCGTCGGCGGGAATTACGATTGTATAATCACTTTTTCCTTTTTCTGCCAAAACGATATCCGTCTCTTCCTCTCGCTCCTCTGAGCCGGAAGAAGAACTGTTCTCGTTTTCGTTCGTGTTGCAAGCAGCAAAAGAACATAAGAAAACCATTGCCAAAATCAAGCAACTAATCCTTTTCAAATTTTTACCCTCCTTACTCTACTATCAGAGAAATTTCCGCAATCGTGCAATTATAGGAAGAATCCATAGCAAAATAGCGCACCGTATATTTTCCTGCTTCTTCGGGAATAAATTTCCTTTCCTCTACCATTTTCGTCTCAGAACGGGAATTTACGACAAAAATCGTCAAAGAAACTTCTTCGTCCACATCATCTTGTACAATCGCTTCCGGTAAAACGATTTCTTCCCCCACTTTTCCCGTAATTTCAGAAACGGAGAGCGCAACCGTCGGAGCAACGATATCCTCCGAACGGACGACGTAACTGCTGTACAATACATTTCCCGCGCTGTCCTGCCCCGTATATTCCACGAGATAAGCGCCGCGCTCGGCAACCTCAAATTCGTTGACTTTACCGCCGGACACTTTATCCAGCAGTACTTTTCCCGAAGGCGAAGTAACCGTGAGATAAACCTCCATGTACGGAGTAAATTCGTCGTATAACCTTGCCGCAGGAAGTTTCGTAACGGCTCCGAAGCGGACGGAAATATCTATGGGGAACGAATATTCAATAGACGGTTTGATATAGTCATACCTGCCGTTATCGTTGGTTTTTCCCATCGTCTGATTAGAAATTTTCATCAGATTCAATCCCGCGTTCCCGTTCGACACGCCCGTAAAGCCGAAACGCAACCGAACCATTCCGCTCGGGAATCCTTTGAACGCGCTGCCGTCGGAATATGTTTCAACCGTAAAAATTTTTCCTCCTCCGTAATCGGAAACCGTTCTCGTTTCGTCGTTATATCGTAAGGCGAGCGTCGTTCCTCCGCCTAATGTCCCGGACATGGAATACCGTTTCCCTCCGCAATCGACAAAGACGAGTTCTCGTCCTCCGTCCGTACGCTTTTTCAAAGATATCCGTACGGAAAGGGAAGCGTTTTCACTGTCTATGAATTCGACATACATTTCTTCGAAAGCCGCAAGATCGGAAGGAACGTTGAACTGAATGGACGCGTTATTGGCATTCAAAGGATTGATAAATTCGGCAAACGAATCTTTTTCGGTACGGAAAACCAATCTGCTCCCGGCGCCCTGTTCAATTTCAAAACCGTCGGCAGAAAAATAATCTATAACTCCCTCGGGAGTGATTATAGGTACAGTAAACGTTCTAATTTCTTCCGCGCCGCTTTCAGACTTTATTTTATATTCAATTTTCACTTCGTCGCCGAACTTGTCTTTCGAAGGCGTAAATTTAATTCCTTCCAATTTTTCAAAATGTCCGGCCTTGTCTCCCGTTCCGTATACGGTAATCTCCTGTTCTGCCTTTACGCGAACACCCGGCACAAAGCTCACATCATATGCATCAAACAACGGCAATTCTACGGTCACTCCGTCAACAAACTTGGGATACATCATCAGTTCCCCTTCGACGACAGGCTTTCCGTCGCCGTAAGTAACTGAATAGAGAACGGACGCGCTCTGTTTTGCGCCGTTCCAATCTTCCGCCGTCACCGTATAGAGATATTCGCCCGCCACGGCAGGTAAAAACGTATCGTCTTTTATTTCCACACTTTCTTTGTCCGATATGCGAATTACCTCTTCGACGATCTGTGTCCTTCCCGCCCCGCCGTTTACCGTATATTTCGGAAGTTTTGTTTTCGTACCCGCTTTTATCTCGGTAACGGTTTCTTCAAATTCGATTTCAAGTTTCGGTATATCATACGCGGCGGTAATCTGATAAGATTTCTCCGCTACATTTCCGGCAGAATCTTCCGACACATACAAAACTTCATAAAAGCCCGGTTTTTCGGGAACAAAGGAACCATCCGCTTCGACATACTCCTCAGCGCCTTGCGCACGTACCAGCGTTTTTACTTCCGTACTTCCGTCTTTCAGGTCAGCGGCGAAAGCCGAGGGAAAACGATATTCCTTTCCGACCTTCGCAAGCGGAAGATCGGAAAGATCTTCTTTCACATCCACGGTCAAAGAAGGTGCCTTTGTATCTGAAAAAATTTCGCCGGCCATCGATTCCCCGCAAACGGATAAAATGAGGTATTGTGCCTGCGAACCGGCAAAATCGTTCGCGCTGACACTGATATTTACCATTCCGCTTTCAAAACCCGTCCATTCGTTTCCATAGCCTATGGCGTCCGAATCCGTAAGATCCATAACTGTCTTCAAGCTGCGGGTATGATCCATCGTATATACCGTCTTCGTGTCGTTATTATAGGAAAACGTCATCGGAAGGTATGTATTCTCTTCATTTTGATCGGTAATTCCCGAAAATGAGATGAAACACCCTTCAAAAAAAGCGTCTACTTCGTTTCGGTCTCCCCATTTGTATCCCCGCGCTTCCGTTGAATTTGTGGAAACGGCAACGAGCGTTCCGTATCCCTCATGCCACCATTGATTGTTAGTATAAGTCACTTGCATCCATATATCGGAATTATAGGCATCCGTCATACGAATGGTAAAATTGCGGAAATCTGCACTGCCGCGATGCGCCAAAAGTGGCATAAGCGAGATAATTTCTCGCGTTCCGCCCGTGATATCGACGGGATTTTTCAAACTGACAGAGGATCCTGCCATGGTACTCGTCACTATGATTCCCCCGTCCTCTATCGCATAATCCGGAGTTACCCCGCCTGATTTTAAGGAAAGCGAAGAATCCTCCGCCTCCCATAACTCCGCCGGAGCGATTTGCGCCTGCGGTTTTTCGTCTGCTTTTCCCGCCGCAAGTATATTTGCGGAAAGCCCGCCCGCAACGCATACGAGCGCCAGGGAAAGACATACAGATATTTTTTTTATATTTTTTCTCTTCATTGTGTCCTCCTATCAACCTTTCAGACCGCCCATGGTGAGCGAACCCATGATTTTATCCTTGAAACAAATGAACAGTATGAAAATAGGAACGGCGATGGCAATCAGACCGGCCACGCGGATAGTAATATCCGTCGCCACTCCTTCCACTCGGAATTGGAACTGCCACGCGCCGTATGCGACGGTCGGCATGCTGGGAAGCAGAATCATCGGGGTCATGTAATCGTTCCACTGCGTAATAAATGTCGTAATGAGCAATACGCCGAAAATTGTGCGTATCATCGGAAACATGATTTGAATATACGCACGGAAATGGCTGGCTCCGTCGACGAATGCCGCTTCCGCATAAGTCCAACTCAAACCTTTCCATGACGCATAAAAAATCAGAAACATTGAACCGAAAGCTCCGCCCGAATACAGATACATTCCGATAAGTTTATCATATAACTGCAAATCCGTCATCAATTTGATTTGCGCCGACAAAGAAGCAGAAATAGGGACAAAATTCGTCATCAGAACGATAAACCAAAGCATTCTGACTAAACGGAATCTCGTATATTTCGCGATACAATAGCTCGCCGTACAACAAGCCGCGCACGATATGACGGCGATTCCACCGCCGAGAAGGAGGGAATTGACGAGCATGGAAGGAAACAGCACCTTTTTCGTCCCGACATAAACGTATACGGCTTCCAGCGCGGTGATAAAATTGGACAACTTCCACCCGCCGTATTTGGCAGAAGGAAAAAATCCTCCGTATGTAGCGTCTATACTGCTTTTCATCGCCAACAGAAAGCACCAAAGCAACATAAAAGAGAACATCAAAACCCATAAGGTCGCCAACGTCCAAAGTATGAGCGGAAACAGCTGAATCTCCCACCGTTTTTTTCCGATTCTCAATTCAAGCGGAAAAATCCGCTTCTTTTTATGAATTTTCTCGAAATTTTCCATCTTTTTCATCATATAACGGTCTCCTTAAAACTCGGCTCCCGGGTCGAATCGGTCGAAAAGTTTCTTGGTTCCCCACACAATCGGCAGCGAAACCGCGCCGACCAAAAGGTTTACGGCAGCCGTATACCCGAACATGGAGTTAGACTGCATATCCGTTACGACGGCAGTAAAAATATAATATCCGAACGACCACGTTTGTTCGGGAGCTTTTTCCGCGAACATGGGATAAAGCGCCCCCTGAGCCCCGAAAATTCCCGAAAATATTCCCAGACAAGAGACCTGCAACAGCGGATACATCATCGGAACAGTGAGATGAATAAATTCCTGGAACATCGTCATTCCTTCCAAGCGGCCATATTCAATCAATTCCTGCGGAACTCGCGACATCGTCCCCACGTTTACGAGCAGGCTTCCGGGCATCGCCATAAAAGTGCTGTACGACAGGAGTATAATTAAATCGAGCTTGCCGTCGGTATAGAAAATTTTATCGATTTTCATACCCATGGAATTAAAAATATCGAGCAGTCCGCGTTCCGCAAAATACTTGAACAATAAGGCGATGACCATTGCCGATACCATCGACGGGAGAAAAAGAATGACCTTATAGACTCCCGTCATAGGCATTTTCTTGTAGATGATAAACGCGAACATGATACTCACGGGAAAAGCAATCACGACGGCGGTCACCTGATACAGAAAACCGTTCAGGATATAGTTCCCGATATTTCTCCCCGCAAACATATCGGTAAAAATCCATTTGAAATTATCAAACGCATGACTGCCTTTCAGAAATTCGTAGGTATGCGATTTGGGGCTGTATTTTTGAAACGCCAAAAGAATGGAATTCAAATTTGCATACAGATAAAAAATCAGCCAGTGTGCGACGAACAAGGTAAGCAAGCATGAACAGAAAATAACCGCTCCCCTGTCGAATTTACTTAATTTCTTTTTTACCGACAGACTTACTTCCTTTTTTCTCATGATATTTCTTCCAAATAAGTATTATATTTATCCGTCCACATTTCTTTTGTCAAATAGGCAATGTTTCCCTGAATATAATCTTTCGCGGTATAGCCGTTGGAATTGTGCAAAAACAGTTCAAACGGATCATTTCCCACATTGCCGCTTTCCATCGCGCAGGTCATGTTGTCTCCGTAGCCGCCTACAATCGCCGCGTCCCCGTATCTTCTGAAATCGCAGCCGTTCGAATGACGGCCGATAACGACGTTATCGCGTTCTTTACGAATTTCGTAAACGTTCCGAGCAAAAGGCGTAAGCTCTGCTTTCTGCTCCGCCGAAAGATCATAATTATAACCGAGGACAGCGCCTGTTTCCAGCGTAAAGGCTTCGAGCGAACTTTCCTGCAAAGAGAACTGTATCCAAAGCGCCGCAAGGTCTTTATGTTCCGAATTCGCATTCACGAACGCAATCGAGCCGCTGCTCAGGCTGTGATATACCTCTTTATCCGATTTCGCGTCGTCCGAGAAAGGCAGAGGCATAAACCGAAAATCGCGCTTTCCGTATCCGTATTTATTTTCTCCGAAAGCGGTCCCCATATCGATAAAGTGCTGCCTCGCTTCGTTCTCCCACCATTCGCCTTCTACAATCATTGCTATCGGCTGTGCTTTCTCCGGTTGTTCCTGCGAAAGTTTTTCGCTGTTAATAAAACTCTTTTGCGTTTCTGAATAAGATTGAGTAGCAAAACTGACTTTGGGATCCAAATATTGCATCCCCCCGCTGAACAGCATTTCTACGAATTCCATTGCGTCCAGCTTTCCCGGTTGATGCGATAAAAGATAGGCATTGGCAGCGGTAATTTTTACCGTTTGTCCTTCCGCAGTTTCCGTTCCTCCGATTTCTTCAAGTTCCGAAGCCGAGAATGTCCCTTCGGGGAACGTATAATCCGTTCCTTCCTCCCCGCCGTAAGTCAAATTCAGCTGAGCCGCATCTATACCTTCGTTCTGAGCCACAAGCGCAGAATAAACACAAGTAGTATAGAAACTCGCGTCCTGAGCCGAATAAGTGAGTCCTATCATTCCCGATTGCTGTATTTCGTCGAGCATTTCCTGAAATTCCGCATACGTCTTGGGATAGTCCGTCACGTTGCCGTCCGCATCTTCATGTAAAATTCCTCTGCTCGTTAAGAGGTCATGATCGTAAACAATTCCTACAATGCTGTCCATGTACGGAAATCCATGATATTTTCCGTCGCTTTCCTTGAAACCCGTTTGGAAATAAGGATCCATTTTGTCATAGATACTCATTGTTCCCTTTCCGTCAGCAGCGAGATTCCCGCTTTCGTCATAGACTTTCTCGGTCAGTACGTCGGTGATATCCGCCGCGACGCCTTTCTCGTAAAAATCCCAATGATTGGTCGCGGCCGTATAAAAAATATCTTGCGTATAATTTCCGCTTTGAATATTGGTAATCAACGGGTCAGGTTCATAACTGGTTTTTTCACCGGGACTGATTTGCACTTCGACGCCGGTTTTTCCTTCCTCAAAATGTACGTCCGCATATTTTTCTTCAAATTTTTTGGCAAGAGTACTCGCCCAGGTCCAGCCGAGTCCGCCGTTATATACGCCGATTTTCAACTGCGTCTTTGTCGGATCACCACCGCTGCCTTCATCCGAACCCTTTTCTGCGCATGCCGCGAATGACGACAACGAAAAAGCCGCTGCAAATAAAACAACCATTATCCTTTTGAAAATTTTCATAAATTATCCTCCTGTAAGCGTCTTTCAAACATTATTTTTCTTTTTTCCATATACAACGGCCGCAGCTATTATCAAAACTGCCCCCGAAATTCCCCACGGAGCGACGGAACTGCCGCATCCGCCCGATTCGTTTTCTTCACCGCCTTGTGTCTCACCATCTTTCATTACAACGACGTTAAAACGAATATCCTGAGAATTTCCCGCTTTATCCGTTGCCGTGTAAATCACCGTATAAGTTCCGTACTTTTCTGCCGTAAATTGATTTTCGGTCACGGCAACCTCAGTATTTCCAAAAATTACTCTTACGGAAACGGACACGCTTCCGTCGGCGTTATCCGTCGCGGTCGCCGCGGGAAGAGAAATCGTGTCTCCGATATTCGCCGAAGTCCGTTCGAACTCTACGTCGATCTGCGGAGCGATAGTATCGTCTGAAATTTCGATTTCAAATGTACGGACGGTTTCGTTAGGAGTTTCCGTCCCGTCGTTCGAATAATAACTGACATAGTAAGTCCCTTCCGTTTCGGGCGTAAATTCTGATGCAGAAGATGCGTCTTTTTGGGAAATCACTTTTCCGTCGAAGGAAACGACGACCGTCACCTTGTACTGTTTATCGCCGATTGTCGCCGAGGCGGAAGGCAAAGATATTTTTCCGCCCGTAAATCCGCTTTGCGCTATCGTTCCGTCAATTTCCAAGGTCGGCGCCACATGAGCGTTAATAAAAATCGTCCTGTCGATAAAAGCAGCATTTCCCGCCTTGTCCCGTACGGTATATCGAATGATATATTCTCCTTCTTTATCGAAAGAAAAACCGTCAAAATAGTCTGTGAATTCTTCCGAATCGGGCGTTTTTACAGTAATGACGACTTTTTCCGAAGGAATATTTCCGTCCAGTTTATCGGAAGCGGATACGTCTTCTTTGGAAATCAAAACAAAATCACCCGGATTTATGATTTCGTTTCCCGTAGCG
The DNA here is from genome assembly GCA_904419075.1 of uncultured Clostridia bacterium. Taxonomy (GTDB): domain Bacteria; phylum Bacillota; class Clostridia; order Christensenellales; family Borkfalkiaceae; genus Scatosoma. Next base: position 130,265 of record CAJFQM010000004.1, on the reverse strand, counting down.
ATATTCCATTCCAACCCGGGGGCAGTGACATCGGGCAAGACCGTGATTTCACGCGTAATTCCGTCGGAATAATACAGCACGAAAGTTTTACCGACCTGTGTGAGATCGACTTTCTCCGTCTCATCGCCGTCCAAAGTCACTTTTTTGAAAACATCTTTTTTCATGGAGGAAAGGAAACCGACATCGCCCGTACCCAGCCGTTTATAGAGCATTACATGTCCTTCGTCGTAATAGTCTTCCTGCGTAGCCTCCAATTCTTCTTTCTCTACCCCGTCGAAAATTGCGGAATACGTTTCGCTCTCTTCGGCAGTCAGCGTTTCCCGGGAAATATCCAGCCCCGTCATCTCCGTCATCGTCAGAGAAGCGCCTTCCGCCGCGTCCTTGACGATGATTTCTACGGTATATCCCCGTTTGAAACCGTCAAAAGCGTTTGACCAGCCGTATTTCTCGTCCGTAAAGGAAGCCACTGTATATTCGTTATCCTGATATTTCGTCGTGAATGAAAGCGTTTCGGAATCAAATCCGATATAGCCTACTCCGCTTACGCCGTTCCGCTCGCCCTCATCGTGTTTATGATAAAATCTCGCCAAAAAATCCGTAATTCCTGCTTTTTCATACCAGCCCGCGGTCTCTGTACCCGAATATTCTTTTATCTGTTCGGTATTCCATACGGTATCGGAATCATCGTAATTGGTCGTAAATCTTTCCCCTTTATATTCGACGAGCATATGAGTAAACCAGTCCCGCCAGCTCGCGATTCCGGGAAGCATGACGACATCTACGTAATTCCCCGTATTTTCGTATTCCGAAAAGCGTACGCGCACTTCCCCGAAACCGCCTCCGACTTCCATCAGATCGGCCTGCAAAGACAGACTGAAATCTCCCGCAAAAATCGTATCAAAGGCAAACGAAGATTCGCCGGCTCTGAAAGTCGTCCTGAGTCCCGATGCGCTTCCGTCGCTCGCAACGGATATACTCGTTTTCCCCGCCTCTACTTTTACGTTTTCATTTTTCGTAATCAAAGCCCCCGGGTCTGAAAATTCATACGCCGTACATGAGACTTTTACCAAATTCGGATTCTTTTCTCCTTCCGCCTCGAACGATTCCACCCCTTGGTATGTAATCGTATATTCCCCCTTGACGTCGGGAATGAATTTCAGTTCCTCTGTGACGTCTTTATTTCTCACGGCGGAACCCTCGGGCCCGTCCACCGTCACTTTATAAACGCTTTCGGGCGTTCCGTTGCCTAAGGTCACCGTCGCTTCGGGGAGTTGCGTTTCCCGCCCGACAACGCCCGTTATCGGAGTCGTATCCACATCGATTAAAGGTATTTTTGTCCATTCCTCATAAAAACGCGGGAGCGAATTTTGCGTCTCTAAGGAAAAATCATAAATTTCCCCGTACGAAGCAATCGATGAAATACACATATCGGGACCCGCGTCCCACGCTTCAAAGGAAATAAGATATCCGTTCGGGAAAGATAATTTCGGAAGTCCCCAGCTCGTACCCGCGACGAATTCTTCCGTTCCGTCGAATGCCGCTATCGTCCTAAAATCCGAAGCGCTGTTATGCTGAGTTACCTGTATTTTCAGTACGTCGCCTTCCCAAACCAATTTCAATGCACCGTAATGATTCCAATTATACCCCGAAAACATCGGCGAACACATCGGACCTTCCGTCGCAAGCTCCGTGTTATACCAAGTATCTTCATATCCCCAATACTGCGACGAACGCACTTGGTCTTCATACAATACGAATGCTCCCGAATCCCCCGAAGTTCCCCAGCTGTCCAATGTTCTATATTTCACGGTAAACGTATTATTGGAATCCGTCGCGTCGGTAATGTGAAACAGAAAATCTACTCCCGTTCTAAAAGGTTCGTCGTTCTGAAACCCGAATTCTATGGTCGTATCTCCGTCGAATACTCCGTTGACCGACCCGTTATATGCGCCGTCGGATTCCAATAACAATCCGGACTTATCGAGTTTATCCGCTTCCTTATCCCCGCGGCGCATACTCGCCCCCGTTACGGAAACGAGTTCCTGCGTCTGTATTTCTTCCGCCCGCGCGAATGAGGGAACAGTCCTTCCGACGGGAATAACAAAACAAACCGCCATGACGCACGCAAAAATCGTCGCAAAACCTCTCTTTGCCGAAAAAACGACTGCGGTGCCCTTTTTCATAAAAGACCTCCTTAACTTTTTTCCGATGGAAAAGAGTGAAAAATCTTTTCCCGTTTCAGTAATTTTATTTTACACTATCGAGGGCAGCTGTTTCCACAATAATATTGACCTGAAAAGCCGCATTATTGACTATTTTTCTTTTTTGAAGGATATATCTTGAAAAAACGGAGACGGATAATTTATCCGCCTCCGAATTTTACCTGTCTTTCAAATTTTTAATCTTTTTTCTTTTTGGCGATAACAAGTCCTGCCGCGGCTAAAGCAATTCCCGCGAAAACAGTCGACCCGAACACGACGGAACCGCATCCGTTCTGAACCTCCGTTTTCTGCGCATCCTCATATTTTGCGGTAAGAGTCACTTCTCCCGTGACTTTGAACGTATAAGTTGTTTCCTCGCTGACGAGTTCATCGCCGATATACCACCCCTTAAATTCTTTGCCTTCTTCCGGGGAATTCGCGATTACCGTAACGCTCGCGTCTTTGGCGAAATTTCCGCTCGACCCTGAGTGGTCTTTAATCGTTCCTCCGCTGACCGTTACCTTATAACCGAGCGCGGGAAGCGTAACGGCTTCAAGCGTCGTTTCGGTCTTTCCCTCCGCATCTAAGAACAGTTTGCCGCAATCTTCGCAAATCCAATACGCTTTATTTCCCGCGGTTTCCGCCGTAGCATCTTTTGCTTCTACCGCTTTAAGAGTATGATTTTTCGCGTCGATTTCTCCGTATTCCGCACCGCAGACTTCGCATTCTGCCTTCGCGGAACAAGTCGCCTCGCCTCCGCTATGCGCCGCTTTGCCGTCTATCGCGTCACAACGCGAACATTTATGCCAATGGTTTTCCCCGTCGCTCGTCCATTCTTTTGAAAAATCATGTCCCAAAGCGTCGATTTCTTCTGTTTCCGTACCTCCGCATACCGTACAGGTATATGTTTTTACGCCCTTTTCCGTGCAGGTGGGTTCCTTCGTTATCTTTCCTTCGTCCCATACACAGTTTTCAGTTTTCCGATCTCCGCAGTTTGCACAAGTTTGCGAATGGGTTCCGTCTTTATTGTCTGTACATTCGCCGTAGTTATGTTCGAGCGTTATCGTGCGTTCCAAATAAGCAGAATTTCCCGCTTTGTCCGTTGCCGTATAACGGAAAACATAATCCCCGCACTTCGTCAGCACCTCTTCCGAAAAAGCAACATATTCATCGGAATCGGGAACTTTTACGGTAACCACAGCCGTCAAGGTTCCGTCCAGAGAGTCCGTTGCGACAACGTCCGACGCATTCACTTTTATGTCGCCTTTATTTTTGACGGTAATCGTATCTCCCGTAATGCCTTCCGACCAGCCGATTTCGGGCTTTGTAACATCGGGAGTGACCGTGACGGTGCGCGTCGCGCCGCCCTCGTAAACGATCGTATATTCGCCGACTTTCGTCAAATCGACTTTTTCGGTTTCCGCATCATTATATTTCACGGTATAATCCGTCAGCGTTTTATCGATGATTCCGAAATCGTATCCTTCGGCGGATTTATAGAGAACGGCGCCTTTGTCCGTATACTCCGCATTCTTCGCTTCCAGCGTCAACGATTTTTCGCCGAGCAGAACACTTTTCGCCTCGCTCAGTTCTGCGGGAAGAAAGGTTTCGGAAAGACTGAGTCCGTTAAGCTCGGTAAATGTAAGAGAAGCGCCTTCCGCAGCCCCCGTTACAATCACTTCCACGGTATAACCGTTTTCAAATCCCGAGAATAAATTGCTCCAAGCATATTTATCCCCCGTAAACGAAGCAACGGTATATTTTGCTCCACCGTATTCGGTCATAAAGGATAATGTATCCGGATCGAAACCGATATATCCCGTCCCGCTCACGTCCGTACGGGCGCCGGGAGCAAAATTCGCAAGAAAATTCGTCATTCCCGCCATTTCGCTCCACCCGGAAGTCGTATCGGGTTTTTTGCTGTTTTCGGCAATCTGTTCGGTGTTCCAAACAGTGCCGTTTCCGTCATTATTATGGTTAGTCGTAAACTTTTCGCCTTTGTATTCGACGAGCATGTGCGTATACCAATTCGCCCAGCTGGCAATTCCCGGGGCCATTACGACATCGACATAATTCTCCGCGTCGTCGATATCCGAAAAACGAACCCGAACTTCGCTGAATCCTCCGCCGACTTCCAACAGGTCGGCTTGCAGAGAAAGACTAAAATCTCCCGTAAAAATCGTATTGAATCGGAACGAGGATTCGCCCGCACCGAACGTCGCTCTTAATCCCGAAACGCTGCCGTCTTCCGCAATGGATATACTCGTTTTTCCCGTTTCTGTTTTCACTTTGTCGTTCTTTTCGACCAACGACGCAGCATCGACAAATTCATAAACCGTACATCTGACCGTAACGATATTGGGATTTGTATCGCCGCTCGGCGTAAAGGATTCCACGCCCTGATACGTAATCGTATATTCGCCCTTGACGTCGGGGGTGAATTTCAGCGTTTTTGTAACGTTCTGTCCTTTCACCGCGGAACCGTTCGGCCCGTCCACCGTCACTTTATAAACGTTTTCGGGCGCTCCGTTGCCTACCGTTACCGTCGCGTTCGGAAGAGTGATTTCTTCCTGGACAACACCCGTCAAGGGCGTCGTATCGACCGTAACGCGAGGTTCTCCCTGCATTTTTTCGTAAAACGTCGGAATTTTATCCTGCGTCGCTTTGGAAAAATCGGTCTTTTCGCCGTAAGCGTCTACTTCAAAAATATATGTATCGGGCGCCTTGTCGGTGGTCTCAAACGAAACATAATATCCGTCGGAAAAATCGAGTTTGGGAAGCCCCCAGCTCGTACCCGCAACAAATTCTTCCGTTCCGTCGAATGCCGCTATCGTTCGTATGTCTGTATCGCTGTCGTGCTTAGATACCTGTACTTTAAGAATATCTTCCTCCCATACAAGTTTCAGGTACCCGAAGTGGTTTCCCTGACATCCCGAAAACATCGGGGAACACATCGGCTCTTCCGTTCCCATTTCATAATTATACCAAGTATCTGCATTCCAATACAGGGACGAACGTACCTGATCTCCGTATAATACGAACGCTCCTGAATATCCCGTACTTCCCCAATTATTCAGAGATCTGTACTTCACCGTAAAAGTATTGTTCGGATCTGTTGCATCGGTAATATGCATAAACAAATCCATACCGTCCCTAAATCCTTCGTCGTTTTGAAAGCCGAATCCCAAAGTCAGATCTCCATCAAATTTACCGTTGAGTTCCGCCTCATATTTGACCTCCGATTCTATCAACAGTCCCGCCTTGTCAATTTTGTCAGTCTCCGTATCGGTACTGATACGGACGGAAGCCCCTTCGGATACAGAAACCAAAGATTTCGTGTCGAATGCCGTCTCTTCTTCCGCGGAAGCGCGGTCCGAAAGTCCGACAACCCCGAAAGCGATACACAATGCCGCCGTCACGGACAAAGCAACGATTTTGTTCCCGGTATGACGGAGCTTGTTTTTGAAACAACTGCCCATAAATCCTCCTCCCTTTTCGGATGTTTATCCGAAATTTTTTTGTTTATTTCACTATCTAAATATTACAATATATTTTGCTGTGTTTCTATAAAATACTTGACTTTTATTGCCGCAGTATTGACTTTTCTCCCGAAAAAGGCGTTGACAAATGGATTTTATTTGTTATAATATTACCATGAGTAACATTGTTTTGAGTTTTAGAAATTATATTTCTCAACTGAACTATAAACTGCTGTCTTACGATAAATTGAAGTATGAGCAAGATTGGGGCAGTATAGAACATTCGCATCCATACAGTGAAATATTGTTTGTCATCGGAGGAAAGGGTTCATTTGTCAATAACGGAAAAATTTTTTCATTGAAAAAAGGAAACATAGTAATTACGAATCCGTATATCTCTCATACAGAAGTATCCCTACCCCCCCCCCAGCGCACCTTTGGAATATATCGTCATCTCGTTGGAGGATATTTATTTTGTTTCCGACGATTACGAGAATATTTTTATGGACAGTTATGTTTACGATTTTATTCCCTATTGGCTGCAAGTTGAAAATTTTCTTAAACGGGTAGAAGAAGAAATCAATACAAAATCTATCCTTTGGGAGAATGAAGCATTGAGTATCATCAACGAACTTCTGATACTGATATTGCGGGTTACAAAACTCAACAACATTCATACGGAAGAAAACATGCCGACTAAACATTCCAATAAAATCGTATGGTTGGCAAAACAGTACATGGAGCAATATTATGCGGAAAATATCACGCTTGACATGCTTGCCGAAAAATTCTTTTTCAACAAATTCTATTTAGAGCGCTGTTTCAAACAGGTTCTCCATTGTACACCGCTCCAATATCTGAAACAAGTACGAATGGAACGCGCAAAAAACCTGCTGATTTCCACGGACTTTTCGATTTCGGAAATCGCCATGCAGGTAGGCTATTCGTCCGCTTCGCACTTTGCCTGTATTTTTCAGAAATATACGGGGCAAACCCCTTCGGATTACATAAAAAACAAACGCTGAAACAGAAAAAGGAGCGGGAGAAAATCCCGCTCCTTTTTCTTAAAGCATTAAAAAATTCAGTCCCTTTTTTATTCGGAATTTTTCTTTTCCGACTTTTATTTCTTTTTCCCCCGCCGAAAAATAAATCAGTTCCCTGCACTCCGCTTCCGTTTCTATCGTATTCCCGTTTATTCTGCACTGATATGCAATCATACCGTCATTCAGCTCGTGTACAAAAGCCTTACCATACACTGTTTCCTCCATACACTTAAATATCTCGTGCACGTCGTTGTCGCAGCTTGCGCCTTTATATTCGCCTTCTCGGATTCCGTCCTCTACATAGGCATACCCCTTTGAAACGCGGTTTGTATCCGCACGCCACCAATCGGAGATCATCGGCAGATAACTCTTGCCGATTTCACGTTCTCTCAACCTTCCTTCTCCGTCCTCTGTCGGCTCGAACACCCGCGCTTTCAGTCGGTCGTCCGAGATGAAAGCCCAATTCAATCGGTCCCTGTCGAAATCCGATAATTGAAGACATGCCCCTAATGTATCAAACATATCCGTCAAATAATTCGCCTTTCCCGTCAACAGATACAGATAATAAACGGCATAGATCTTCCAAGCCGTCCACCCGTGCGGCGACGTCATCGCGTTTTTTCGTATCAGTACGTCGTACATCGTTTCCCAAAACCGTTCCGTCGCTCCGCGTTCCCGACAGTCGCACGAAAGGAATTTTTCCAGACAACGATGCTTTTTCATCAGTTCTTCGGCGGTTCGGAGGCATTCTTCTTTCCTTTTTCCAAAAATCAACGAATAATACGCAAGTTGCAAAGCGGAACAGGTAATCATTCCGTCCTCGAACGTCGCTTCCCCTTCCGTGCCGATATCGTCTCCGCGAGATAAAAGGTCGCCTATCGCCGCATCGACCGAAAGCCTGATTTTTTCGTTCCGCATTCTGTATTTCGGATTGTTTTTTTGCGCTTCGTATAATTCCGTCAGAGACTTTATCGGATAAATCACACAGCTGTAATGTACCCCTCGGCAACGGAAAGAACCGTCTTCCGCCTGTCCCGACATCAAACGGGCAGCCAATGCGTTTGCCGTTTCCAAATAATCCTCCCGACCGCACGCCTCATATGCGTCCGCGAGTATGGAAACGAGCGACGACAGATTTTGCAAACGTTCGGGCGCGGCCTCCGGCACTAAATTGTCTCGTTTGTCGTTCAGCATCACCGATAAAAATTTATCGAATTCTTTTTGCAGGCGCATCGAACGGTCTCGTTCGGGAAAATGTTTCAACGATAAAAACGCACTGAAATATCCATACCAGCTTTCGCAGTGCGTGGCAGGTTTTTGGGCGTATCTTTCGGCGTATTCCCCCGCCTTTTTCAGATATTCCGAAAGCGGACGACGAACGTATAATTTTACTTCGGAAATATTTTTCCCGAAAACGTTATACAGGCCGTATTCGGTCAAAGGTTCCCCGACGGAAAATTTTCTGCCGCGGGCATGCCGAATTTCTATTTTGCCCCCGTTTTTGTTCCATTTCGGTATTTCGCCCTTTTCGTACGTGAATTTGTTGGGAATAAGCAATTCCATTCCACAGATTTGTTCCCAAAACTTAAAAAGTTCGTCCGTATCTTCACACAGTTTCAGACGTAAATTAAAACGGATCTCTTTTCCTTTTCGTCCCTTGCGCAGAATAATTTCCGTCGTAAAAATCCGATGTCCCACATTGATTCCGTCGTCGTAAACCGCATGGGAATACAGTAAATTCGTTCCATAGGCGGCCTGCGCGGAAGAAATTCCTAAAATCTTTTGCTCAGGCGAAACGAACGCTCCGTAATAACAATTTTTTTCCGAATTGAAATAGGTCGGAAAAAATTTATTGTTCCAATCGGGATATTCGTCCATATAACAATCTATTCCCAACCGCAGGCGACATTCCGTCAAAGTACGGGCAACAGATTCGGGAACGTACACTTCGACTTCACATTCTTCCCCTTTCTGCGACAATTCACATCGCACAGGAGAAAATTTTCCCTCGTCGAGCCGAGTCGCTCCGTAATTCGTTTCTCCCCAAACCGACAAGCCGTATTCATCTTGTCGAAACAACATATTTATTCTCGTTTTTATCATTTTTCTTAAAGATTATTCAAAGTTACGGTAGACGCATAATCGTTAAATAAAATCCGTCCGCCGACAGCCGCGCCCAGAAAATACTTTGTGTTATCCTCTTCGAGCTCATCTATTTTTTCCGATTTGTTTTCCGCCCATTCTGAAAGGCGTTGTCGACAATTTTTCACACGTTGTATTAATCCTCCGATTCGGATATCATGCACTTCAAAGCCAAAACCTTTATTTTCCCTGTACCACAAATCATGAAAGGCCGAATAAAATTTTTCAAGACGCTTTATCAAAAGCGTATATTCTTTAACCAATTCCGTTGCATCCGATTTATTTCCCGCTTTATAGACATTATGCGTACGAACTCCAATAGTTGCCTTTACAGAAAGAACCTCGGCAAGACGATAACAACTTTCAAAAATATAAGCATATTCCCCGCCGCGCCCGGCGACTTCTTTAAATACGACTATACAGTTTCTCCTCTTTTCAGCTCAAAAATCCGTCAAACAACCCCGTAAAACAGTCTTGATATAAAAAACATTTTTCCGCATTGGCCGGTAAATTTTCTTTCATATTGATATGGGAAAGCTCTTCCATTAATAAAAAATCGTCAAAAGTAAGCCCGGTCAACTCTAAAAATTTTTCTTTAATCAAATCCATATCTTCTGTTCCGCGTGAGATTTCGGCTAAAAAGAACAGCGAAGGCAAAGCGGCGAAAAAAGAAGTTTCGCCTCCGTTATCCCCCCAAAGAGTAACAAATACTTCTTTTACCCCGTATTTCTGACAGCTATGAACTGCCGCACTCAATGTTTCAATTGCATATCGATTGTTCGGCACAAATCCCGTCCAACAACTTACTCCGTCGGCATAATAAAACGGTTTATCAAATTCTTTATGTCGTTCAATCATGCGGTCATAATATTTCGATTCCGTCTGAAAGTATTCCCAATAAACCAACTCGATGTTTTCAGGGACTTTTTTCTAATATTTTAGGGAACACTGTTCATTCCGTAATTTTTGCCATAATAGTCACCGTCATTTACAGGACGAAAAAACATGTCTGACCACATCATCGGGCGAAAGCCGTATTTATTTACTATTTCTGAAACTTTCTTCAAATGAGAAAGCAAAATATCAAATTTTTTCGGAAAACCATGTTCGTCACTGAATTTTCCACGTCCGAGCAAATACGCCTCGTCCATTCCTATATTTACTCTTCGCGAAGAAAAACATTCCGCGAGGGTCTGAAATATATGTTCTATCAAACGATACGTCCGTTCGTCTCCGACGAGAAGAATATCGTCAATATCATTTATTTCTTTATATTCCCAGTGTCGAAAAATTCCTTTTAAGTGTGCTAATACTTGTACACAAGGTATCAACTCAACAGACCGACTCTTTGCATAAGCATCAATTTCTTTCAGCTCGTCTTTTGTATATTTCCCGCGCAAATAGCCAAACATAGGCTCTTTTTCTACCTCATACGTATCTTCCGTATAAAGCTGTAACGATGTATAGCCCATTTTTTTTATTATGTCAATAAACTTTTTTATCATCGAAATCGTCATTACGGCATTTCGTGAACAATCAAGCATTAACCCAACCTGCATTTTTTCTCTCCATAAAAATTTTGACTTGATAATAACATAATTTCTAAATGATTTCTATAAAAAAATTGACTTATCATTTTGTATTATTGACTTTTATGAAAACTTCCCATTTCTTTAATTTCATAAATATGTTACCACTTGCCCATAAAAGATATATTTCAATTTTGAGGAAACACCCCCAGAATTTATCGAAAGTTTCAAAACAGACCTTCTTTTCTGTTGTGATTTTTCCCTTTGACGTCCCTCCTTCGTATACTTTACTTATATGCGGCCCACCCCCTCACATATAGTTTATCATATAGGGAATTTTTTGTATAGCCCGCGAATGCTTGCAGATAAAGTTCTTTCTTTGACCACCGGCATAACCAGTTTACAAGGCTGCGGCAAATAAACCTCTGCCTTGTTCTTCGGCAATGATATGTTACCTCAGTTTTTGCTTATTTTATGACGTTTTATCTCTAATCGGAGGAACTTCATATTTTATTTGTTCATAATTTCCTCTTGTGTTTTTTAATAGCTTCCCGCTGCTTCGCGGAAGTATATTGAAAATCCGCCCGCTATACTTTTTATATTTCATAGTTCTTATATCCATAACATCAAATCTATGATTCCTGATAACGACGAATCTTTGTTTCTCGTCTAACATTTTGTAATTTTTAGTTTCTTTTACGATATTACCGCGTTTATCCATATTTTACGGAAATATTATTAAGTAAATCCACATCTTCTGTCTATAATTTTTATAGAAACAGCACAACCATGAAAATAAATATGGACAAGGTTTCTTTCAATTTCTGAAAATTTATATAAAAATTTAAAAACCGAACGAAGAAAAAATCTTTCGTCCGGTATAAGTATTTCAAATATTCTATTCCGTCTCGCTTTCTTCCCCCACATTTTGTAACTTTATAAATCTAACGAATATATAAGACTTTTTTCAGACAAAAATACGCTGCTCCCCCTATTCTTTCGGTTCGATACGATTCCGACTGGGGTCACCAAATCCAAATAACTCCGAACATTTCTGTTCGGAGTTATTTTTTTCTTTTTATACCTTTTGAATCCGCACTTAAATCCCTCTTACTCCTCACCCATTTTATCGTTCCCGCTATGAGACTTCTCCGCCGATATTCTATAAGGCGGTTCCTTTCTTCGGTATATATAAATTCTCCATATTTGCTTTTTCCAATTTCAGCAAAGCAACTTTTCTGTCGATTCCGCCGGCATATCCCGTTAAACTTCCGTTCTCCCCGACTACTCTGTGGCAGGGAATAATCAAAGAAATGGCATTATGCCCGACGGCACCGCCCACTGCCTGTGCGGAAATCTTTTTCCCCGTTTCTTCGGCCAACTGTCTTGCCATGCTTCCATACGAACGAGTATTTCCAAACGGAATGGTCAGCATAATTTCCCACACTCGTTTTCTGAACGGCGACAAACCGCTCATATCGAGAGGCGGAGTAAAATTCGGAAGTTTTCCCGAAAAGTATATATCCAGCCACTTTACCGTTTGTTCAAAAACGGGCAATGTTTTTTCTTCCGACTCCCCACGCATGCGGGCGGCGAAATATTTCTGACCGTCAAACCATAAGCCGAGCAAATTTTCCCCGTTACTTGCAAGAGTAATTCCTCCCAGCGGAGAACGGTAATGATAAATATAACTCACGAGTATCCCCTCAAATGAAATCGTTGAAATCGCTCACAAAAACAATACGAATTTCACATTCTCATTCCATCGATACGGCCACTTTCATAACTCCGTCCCGCTTGGCTTCAAATAAGTCGTAAGCCCGATTGATTTCCCTCAACGGATAAATATGCGTAATGAGCGGAGTTGTATCGATTTTTCCTTCTTCTATGAGCCGCAAAATTTCTCCGCAGTCGCAACCATCTACGCCGCCCGTCTTAAACGTCAGATTTTTTCCGTACATATCGGGGAGAGGTAAAATCTGCGGGCCGTCATATAGCGCCACGATTGTCACCACGGCGTTCGGGCGTGCGCACTCCCACGCCAGCCGAAAAGTCTCGTCCGTTCCCGCGACTTCAAAAACGACGTCCGCACCGCCGTGCAAACTATACTTCTGCACACATTCTTTCACTTCATTGGGAGTGACCGTCAAAACGTCGGGATAATGTCGATTGACGAATGCGATGCGCGTTTCGTCCTTTTCGCAGACAATGATTTTTTTCGGATTTTTCAGTTTTGCACAAAGAAGCGTGCATATTCCCGTCGGTCCCGCTCCGAGAATCAGAACCGTATCCCCTTGGGAAATTCCCGAAATTTTTGCCGCCCAAAATCCCGTAGACAATATGTCACCCACAAACAGAGCCTGTCTGTCCGTTACGGTCTCGGGAATTTTATTTAATCCCGTATCGGCAAACGGTACGCGAACGTACTCTGCCTGTCCCCCGTCGATACGGCAACCGAGCGCCCAACCGCCGTTTTTATCCGTACAATTGTTCACATATCCATGCTTACAGAAAAAACATTCGCCGCAAAAAGTCTCCACATTGACAGTTACGCGGTCCCCGGGGCGCACATTTTTGACTGACGCGCCGACCCTTTCCACCACGCCTACCATTTCGTGCCCCACGGTAATTCCAGGAACCGCGCGCGGCACGCTGCCGTGTTTGATATGCAAATCGCTCGTACAGATGCTCGCCAGCGTCACCCGCACAATGGCATCCCGCTCGTCTTGAAGGGCGGGAACGGCTTTTTTCGTAAGACAAAATTTCCCTTTTTCGAGATAAGTATAAGCTAACATAAAGTCTCTCGTACGCCGTTTAACGAAACGACGTTCATTCCTCCTTTAATATTTGAAGGTAATTATACCACTCGCGAGTAACCTCTTCAAACGTTTTTCCTTCTATAAAAATATCCAAATCTGCATTTAATTTCGCTATATACTCCTCACCGTAAGTCAAGGCGATATAGCGCAGGCGGCTTAAAGCCTGTAACACATTGACAAAACTTTTTTCCTCCTCTGTATACAGGGCGGAAAAACAATCGGCATAAAGCCAAAAGTTAAAGGTTTCGGCCGAAGCGGGGGTTATGCTCTTTTTATTATACAGCTTCAACGTTTCGAGATAACTTTCCTTTTCCTTCACTTCTTCGGAATAGGGGTAAGAGGCTTGTACCGTAAACAGATAGTAATGTGCCAGCTTAGCATATTCGGATTTATCCGCCCGCGATTGGCAAATCGTATACGAAAGAAAGCCTTCTTCTCCGTTATGCGAAAATACATGATAGATATAGCAGAACGAAAAACCTCCGACTGAATACAGGCGGATATAATTCTCGCGCGCCGTCCTTCTCGACTCTCCCGTTCTCCCCGTCGATTTTTTTCCGTCGTCCAGATAGATATTTATATCGTACATATTATATACGTCAAAAAGTTCGTCGGCGTCCCTTTGCACCCGGCGGTTATCTTCCAGCCAATCGCACAAATCGTCATACGCCGTCGTGAAATCTTCATCGGGCAAAATCAAATCCCGATATTCTTTATTGATATAATAAGTAAAGCAGTCCTGCGAAACTTTATATTCATATTGAGACGAATAGGGAGAAAATTCGTAGTCAGGCAATGAAATTCGGTATTCCTTCTGCAAGTAAGCGTTTAACTGCTCTTTCGTCAAATCCGCCAGCTGCGTTTCCGTTCTCCCGCCGTCCAACCAATCCTTTACGAGCGTATAGGAAAAATTCCACGCAAATTCCCTTTCCTTAGGCTCCATATTATTTTGTTCATACAAAGGAAATTGCAGGTCCGTAAGGCACTCCGCCCCTGCGATGCTCATCTTTATCAGAAGAGAATATTTTCCTTCATCCAGCCAATATGCGGAAAGTCCCGCATAAATTCCGTACGGGAGCTCTTCGTTGTCGGATACCGCGTTCAAAACCCACGCCAAACCTTCTTCTTCCGAAATTTCCGAAGAAAAAGAAACTACCGTCCCCTCGCTTTGTGTCGTTCGGTAATTGCAAATAATCTCGTCGCTGAGATAATAAGTAACAGGTTCGTCTAACCCTTTTTCCCCTAATAAAAAAGAATATTTATCCAGCCGCTCTATCCATTTATCCGTTATCTCGGCATCGTTCAAAGATTCGTCAAAATACGCTGTATACCTGCCCCCCCCCCGACATACTTTTTTGTATAGTCGATACGGTGCAGTGTATAATTTTGCTCGCAGCTATTGACCGAACAGTTTTCGAGCGCATATTTTGCATGATAACAGGACGCGCCCGGGATTAAAAATACTCCGCCGAACATTGCGGTGAGCGACGCACACATTAGTTTTTGCAGTTTCATTTTCCATTTTCCTCCCTTATTTTTGAGTTTATTATACCAAATTATTCATATTATGTCAATATACAAAAACAAATTTTTATTCAGCACTTGAATGTTTTCTCCTCAAAGTTCATAAGATTTCAAAACCGATTTTATCATCTCTCCGAAAAAACCAATCGTCCCGCCACTCGATGAACGAGCGGCGGGACGGCCGATTTCGTCAATATTCCGGAGAATGAGAATTTGTGCCCCTTATCCTCTTCTCCGAGCCAAACAGATTCAAGGCAAACTCATGACAAAAAATTTATTTTTTTAATCCGAAGCGGAATGAAATTCTGTCCGTTCCGCGTTTCGGAACGCAATAGCAAAGAGGAAGTTGGGGGCCGCAGGAGTTGGAACCTATACCGCTCATTGCAAAATCTGCGGTAAAATATGTACCGTCGGAAACAGGCAATTCATCGTCGTGTTTTACCTGTGTCAACGTTTCAGCCGAATATCCGATCGCGGAGAAGCTCTTCATCCCTTCCGCGCGTACGAACATCGTTCCGTCGTCTACCTCCGCGAAATCCGCTCCGAAGTGGCTCCCCGATTCCTGCGGCTTAATATAGAGATGACTATATTCCTCGGAGACCTTGGACCGATAGACATCCTTTACGGTTCCGAGATATTTGTCTGAATAGCTTTCCTGCGGTCCGTAGGCACAATAATGCAGTTCGTCGAATTCTCTGCCGAGCTTGATTCCCAATCCGAATCGGGGAAGACAGCGGAAATATTCCGAACCGAGATATTCTGCTTCCGCTTCAAAACCGCCTTTTCCGAAAATATAGCGAAGGGTATATCGGACGAGAGGCGTTCTTCCGCCGTATACCACATTTCCCGATACGGTAACGCAAGAACCATCCACCGAAATTTCTCTCGCTTCGTTGACCGCGTTTTGAAGAAAACGATCTACACTCCAATCGTTGTCCGTGGGAGCACGCCAAGTACATATCCGAATACCGCCCAATTCCTTCCCATACGCCTTCACGGACGAAATTTCCCCGCTGATGCCGTCGAACAGATATTCTATATTTTCGGTACGGACGCGAATTGTTCCTCCGTCGTTGAAAATCTCCATTTTTCCGGATATTTTTTCGGGAACGAAGACCTCTCGGAAAAATCCTTCAAAGGCAAGCTCCGTTCCTTCGGGAACCCCGCATCCTTCCCCCGCAAAAAACTTAACGAGCACGGTCTGCGCGTCACGGCAGGGGATTTCAATCCCTTCGCGAGGTCCGACGGCAATATTCAGCTCTTCCCTGCCCTCCTCTTTTCCGTAATTTTTATATAAAACGACGAGTTTACCCGCCAAAGCGGAAAAGTAATTTTTATTGAAAGCGGAAATTCCGTTTTCCGTCCGAGCAAAGGAAAGAGGCTGATATGCCTTTTTCATTTCCAGCGTACCGCTCTTTATCTTTCTGTCGGGCGTAACGATTCCGTCTATACAGAAATTTCCGTCATGAATGAGTTCCCCGAAATCTCCGCCGTAGCGAAACGCTCCGCCGCGGTAAGAAACGCCGTGGTCGGCCCATTCCCAAATGCAGCCGCCCATAAAGCTGTCGTTGGATTCCATGAGATCCCAATATTCTTTGAGTCCTCCGGGACCGTTGCCCATCGCGTGGGCATATTCGCACAAAAAGAGCGGTCGACGCTCCCGCGTGTCGGGAAGATATTCGTCGCGCATCCACTCCAATTCAGGATACATACGGCTTTGAATATCGACATAATCGGAATAATATTCCTCGTCACGGGCAGGACGATCCACATAAATACTCGATTCATAGTGAATGGGACGGGAATCCCGACGGCGGATTTCCGCGCTTGCCGCCATGAAATTTCTCCCCCAGCCCGATTCGTTCCCCATCGACCAAAAAGCCACACAGGGACGATTTTTATTCGTTTCCACATTGGCAATCTGGCGTTCCGTATAAACGTTCTCATATGTTTCGTCGTCGGAAAGGAGCGCAAACGCACGCGGAAAGGACAGTCCCTTTGCCGCGGCGTCCAAAGACGTCGTACCGTGCGTTTCCAGATCGGATTCCGAAATCACGTAAAAACCGTATTTGTCGCAAAGTTTATAAAATTCGGGCGCGGAAGGATAATGCGAAGTCCGAATCGCATTGACGTTCAGACTTTTCATGAGCCGCAAATCTTCCTCCATATCGGAGAGCAAAACGGCAGCTCCCTTTTGAGGATGAAAATCGTGGCGGTTGACGCCGCGGAATTTTATGGGACATCCGTTAAACAGATATTTTCTGTCACGGATCTCTATGGTTCGGATACCGACTTTTTCAAAAATCCTTTCGCCCTCGGAAAGAATTTCCAGATCGTATAAGAAGGGATTTTCCGCGCTCCAAAGCTCGGCATTTTCCACCTTAAAACATGCCTTCTCTCCGGCCTTGACTTTCCGTTTCCGCCCGCCGAAAACGACCTCCGCATCGCCGCCCGAAAGGTGGAAAAAGACGATTTCCGCATTGCCGCCCGAAACAGACGTCTCGATTTTATAATCTGCGATATGCCCCTCTTCCCGCCTGAGAAGATAAACATCCCGAAAAATGCCCGTAAACCGCCATTTGTCCTGATCTTCGAAATAACTGCCCGTACACCATTTCTGCACGACGACGTCTAGACGGTTCTGCCCCGCTATGACGAAATCGGTTACGTCGAATTCGCTCAACCTATGGGATATCTGAGAAAATCCGACAAATTTCCCGTTGACATACACGTAAAAACAGGAATCCACTCCTTCAAACACGAGATACAGTTTTCCCCGCCCTTCCGAAAAAAAATCGCGACTGTAATGATACGCGGGATTTTTTACGGGAACGCGGGGCGGATCGTAGGGAAAAGGATAGCGTACGTTCGTATATTGAAAACAATCGTAACCGTAATACTGTACACAGGACGGAACCGAAATTTTGTCGGGCAGCGTCTGCGTCCAAAAATCCTCGCCGATATCGGAAAGTTTTTCATAAGCCCGAAAGCCCCATTCCCCGTTCAGAGAAACGAATCGTTCGCTCCGTTCCCGAGACGCGTCCTTTTGTCTGCGGCCGAAGGGAATATAATACGAACGCGGAGAACAAAGACCGAAAGAAAAAGTCTGTTCACTCAAATTTTTTATCATAAATTCCACCCCAATTCTCTATTGCCATGAAGGCATTCAAAACTCCAATTCCAAACCGTCATAGGAGACGATCAGCCCCGCTTTCGTCGCTTCGGGCAGAATTTCGTCGTAAGTACTCCCCGCATTATGCGTAAAATGATTGATCACGAGTTTTGTTTGCGCATCTATAAGTTTTTCCTCGCGCATGCGGTTGACCGTTTCGAGAACGGGATAAAAACTCATGTGGCCGTCCCGCCAGTCACCCCCTTTGCCGAGCCCGCCCGTACAATCGAGCGAAACCAAATCAAAATGTTTTTCTCCGCGCAGAAGGGACCACGCCTCTTCCGAAAACATGCCCGTATCGTGGGCATATAACAGGCGTTTTCCGTCCCGAAACACGGAAAAAAACAGCGGAGAAGTCGACGGATCATGATTTGCGGGAATGGGCAGGACGTCGTATTTCCCCGCACGAAAGCGTTTTCCCGGCTCTATGAGCGTAAGAGCCGCGCCGCCTTTCATCGACGGAGCGAAAACGTATCTGCCGAGTTTTTCATAACCGTCCTTTCCCGAATAAAAATGCAGAGTCGGATGCTCGTGGGAATATCCGGGTTCCGCCTGTACCACGTCCTCGGGGTACAAATGATCGGAATGGCTGTGCGTGATGAGGCAGGTATCTATCTTCTGCCAGTCTAACCCGAAGCGTATGGAATGCCAGACCGTATCGGGCGGGAAATCGATGAGCAAATCCTCGTTCACGAGCGCCTGCAAGCGCGAACGCAAATTCTTCCCGCCCGCTTCGCGGGCGCGGCTGCAGACGGGACAGCGACAAAACAGAGAGGGAACTCCCTCAAACGCCGCCGTTCCCAAAAATTTAATTTTCATAAACGCGTCTTCCTTTTTTATTTTTTTATCACGGGCATTTCCGTCATTCTGAGATTGGTACATCCGTAAGGCTTAAAGACTTTCTTTTCTGTCTTTCCTTTGGGTTTCCGACTTTTCGGAGTTTCCCGGCAAACTCCCGTTTGTCCGGGCGCATATCCCCAATCGATTTCCGACATATCCGCAAGGATTTCTATCGGCGGATTTTCCGTCGAAAAGGGCGAATCGAACGTATTTTCCCGAATTTCGAAAGTCCCTCCTTCAAAGCCGTAATTCCACTTGCTTTCGGGATAAACCTCATAATCGCAATACGGGAATTTTCTTTCTACGCCGTCCGAAACGTATTCCCTCTTTTCCCAGCGTTCGTCAATCGCCAAAGAATAAACGAGTGCTCCGCGTTTCAATACATACAGATCGCGGGGACGCCGTACGAGTTCCGTTTCGAAACGGAACTCCACGTTTAACGTTTCCCTGCCCTTCCATTTTTTTCGGACAATCAGCCAGCCGTTTTCGGCCGTCGCCTCTTTTCCGTTCACGGTAAATCCTTTTACCCAGGAAGGAATTCGTATTTTCAAAGAAAATTCCGCGTCTGCCTCCACCGTATAAACGAGCTTTTCACGGAAAGGATATTCCGTATCCAACGTCACGCGAACGGGCGAAGCACCGATATTCAGACTTACGCTCGCGGGAACGAGAACCGCGGAAACGATCGTATCCCGCCCTTTGAGCATGAAAGCGGAAAGCGCGAATTTCGGCCATGCCTGATTAAAATTTGCGGTACAGCACCCGAAATTGGGTTCCAAGCCGAAAATATGCGCGTCTGGCGAATTCGTATTGAATACGGACGGCTCGTTTTGACGGCTGCACTCTATCTGATTGGTCTGCTGGTCATACTGATGCGTCCACATGTCCGGAGAAATCGCCGCAGGCAGCGCATTGAACGCCAATCGTTCCAATCGGTCGCCCCATACGCTCTTTTCCGTCAGACTCATCAGCCATTCATAGGAATACATCGCCTCGGCTATCCCGCAGAGTTCCGTACCGTGGATCGGACTCGTTCCCGAAAGACATTCGTCGCCGTTGAAATGTCCCGTCGCCGTTCCGTGGTATTTTTCCAACAGCCGAAACATGCGTTCCGCATCCGAATCGTTGACGGGTTCTTCCTTTTTATTCATAACGCGCCGATACAGCGGCCCGGATTTCAGACTCATGGCGATATTCACCACGTGAGTATAAACCGTCCACTTCTTATCGACTTTTTTCCATAAAGCTCCCGCCGACGCAAAATCCATTCCGGAAATTTTGAGAATTTGCGCGATTTCCAAAATCCATTTTTCCGGTCTGCGCTCGTACAGCCAAAGAAGAGATACGAGACATTCGTACCAGCGCTCGCCGCCCCAAAAAGCGGGCGTATAATTCCTTAAAAAATCCCGATATTGAAAAAGAGCTCGATAAACCGCTTCTTCGATTCGCCCGTCGCCCGAACATTCATAATACACGACCAGCACTTTGAGAATGAGAAACAGCGCCCAAACATCGTACCGTCCCCGTTCCTCTTCCGTGCAAGGGCACAGCCAGCCGTCTTTCTGCTGTCCCGCGAGGATTTTATCGATATATCGCCCGGCAACCGCGATCATTTCTTCGTCTTTGAGCAGATAGGCCAAAGGAATAAAACCGTCCAGCCAATACGGAACGCGTTCCCAGCCCTCACGGTCACCGCCTATCCATTTGCTGTCACGCACATCCGGCCAGATTTTATGTAAATTTCCCGAAAGGCCTTTCGCCTGAATTTCCAATTGTCTTTTCAGCCAACCTTTCGCTTCTATTTCTTTTACAGTCAGTCTTTTCATCTATGTTCCCCGTTTTATTCATTATATCTCAATCCGCGGCAAAAGTAAAGCATCTGAATCGTTCATAGCCATAAAATTCCCATAGCTTCTAAAGTCACAGCCTTTGCGCGACCCGACGCATCGTAAAATTCGGTACTTTGGGCGGCCGAGGAATTATTGACCAAAGCCCATCGCTGTTCCGTTTCGTAATAATGACAGTCCACAACGGGATTGGAACTGAACATTTTCGACGCATACGCTTCCTTTTTCGTCACCCAAAGGAGCGCCCTGTACAAAAGCCTTGCGTTTTCAAAGGAATACGGAAATACAAACCGAATTTGCAGAAAAATATACAATAAACGGAAAGAACCAAAAGATGCGAAATAAAAAATCCGATTCCGTTTAACCCCGGAAAAATCTTTGCCAAAAGAATAAAAACGGTATTCACCAATAATTCCGCGATAAACAAAACGACCGTCTTTCCGAAAAATATCGCCAAAGATTTTCCCTCTCGCGCGGGAGGACTTAAAATAAAGGCTATCGAAAATGCCACCACAACAAATTGAACCGCAAAAGTATAATTTGTCAAAAACTTCAACAACTCTTCTAAAAACATTTTATCCCCTATCTTCGGCATCTGTTATTTGATATTTTGTATTATATCCCGATACGAAAAAAAGTCAAGTCTTATATTAAAATAAATATCCGGAAATCGGACATTTCTCTGCGGTATACTTCATTTTTTATTTCCTTCTAATTTTTTCCAATTTTTTCTTGACTATTCTTTTTGACTGTGGTATACTGATATCAATAAATTGGGCGGTAGAGATATGAATAACATTAAAAATGCGAGAAAAGCAAAAGGCCTGACACAGACGGAGCTTGCCAAAATCGTCGGCGTCACTCAGGGCAATTTGTCCGCTTGGGAAACCGATAGATGGAAACCCGATATGGATTCCTTGAAAAAGTTATGCGGAGCTTTGAATTGTTCCGCGGACTATCTGCTCGGGCAAGAGCCTCTCGATCACAGCGGCAGTATCAATAACATTTATTTTCATTTGGCGAAAGAGATGGAAGAAATGCAGCTGCCCGAATCCGATATTGAAAAGATTCTCGATTTTGCGAGATATATGAAACAGAAAAACGACCAAATCAAGAAATGATTTCTACGGGGGAACTTTCGGCTTGTTGTACGATAAGCGGGCGCTGTATGCGCGACTGGAAGAGAAACGGAAAGAATCGGGGATACTGTATGATTTTCCCGTCGATATAAAGAGCCTTGTCAGACGGGAGAACATAGAGATTTCCTTTACTCCTTTTGAGAGCGATTCTATCGGTGCCATGCTCTACAAAGACTCTTTCAGCGCTATTCTTGTCAATTCCAATAAATCCCCTCTCGACCAAAGATTCGACTTAGCTCACGAACTCATTCATTTTTGGTTTCATCCTTCTCAGACTTCGTTCAGTTTTCAAAAACCGCATTTGAGAGACAAAGAGAAAGAATGGCAAGCGAACGAAGGGGCAGCGGAGCTGTTGCTGCCCTATAAAGATTTTATCCCGAGATTTGTTCAAACCGCGAAATATGTGGAAGAGAACTATGAACCTTTAGAGGAAGTATATAATGAACTTGCAAGGTTTTACAAAGTCATGCCGATCGTTGTAGATTACAGGATACGCAACCTCGAATCGGAAATTCTTCAATACATAAACGGAACGCCGATCGAACGCATTGTTCTCAATCATTTGTCCGTAAAGTTCGATAAAAACAAAACCCCTGTCGTCTATCGTTCCCTTATTCGTAAAGTCTCTTAGTTGCTCTTTTGCAAATAATCATTCCCACACACAGCGAATAAAATTGTCTTCGTCAATCGGGGGATTATATTTTAATCGAATCTAAAAATTAATGCAAGAAATCTCATCCCGAAACGGTATATATGCTGTTTCGGAGTGAGGTTGTTTTTTACTGCTTATTTAAGATTTCACAACAAAAAATTCAAGAAAACCGGCCTAGGCTTTTGCCGAGGCCGGTTCTTTACCAAATTCTGATTGACAATTTTTATGATTATATTTTCTATCCCAAGTCTACGACGATCGGATCTTTTTATATAATTCAACGGGAAAATAAAGACCTTGGGGAAGCAGACGGTTATGATTTCCGTTTTCGTCGGAACAGCCGAACAGATTGTTTCGCGTCATGACAAGTTCTATTAACAGCTTCCCGTTATCTACGTCTATCTCCGTTTTATAAGGCGGAAATGCCATAATTTGTTCGTTGATATAGGCGACGGCACAAGAAACCTCTTCGATTTTCAAAAAATATTCTCCGCACGGAATCGGAGCACTCAACTTAACTCTGCCACCGTAATACGGCAAGCCCTGTAAACAAATATCTCCGAATTTCAGTTTTTCGGGAAGAGAAACAATCGTATCTTTCTTTTCTCCTTTCCTTACTCCGAATTTTCCGCACAAAAATATTCCTTCTATATTCGTATTTTCGTAAAAATCGAAGGATATTTCTATCTCGTTTTCTCCTTTTCGGAATAAATCGGGAGGAATATCCGTTATCCGAAAGCAATTATCTATTTTCGTCCGTTTCGGCATAGAAACATCTATTTTTTGTCCGTTCAGAAATATTTCCGTATTCCTGTATTCCTCCGTCATTAACCCCGCGTCTTCGGGAATACTTTCGCAGTCAAAACAAAATATGAGTGATAACCGACAGTATTTTTTATCAAGTTCGGGAAAATATTTCTTTTTGAACCACGGCTGTATCATTTCCGCATGGCGCACTTCCAAACCGAATTTCTCTCTTGTTTTTCTGTCTATATTTAACACATAATCATATCCTTGTTTTTCTCCGTTTAGGTAAAATTCCGCATTATCGAGGACAAGAAAATTCGGTTCGTCGAGACTATAATCAAAACTTTCCGGCAACGAAACGGCTTTACCCGCCCGCTTTTCCTCCCGTAACGGTTCTTCCATTCGGGTAAGGAATAAGACATACTCCTCATCGCGATCAAAATGTTTTTTGATTTTCAAGCCCTCGTTCGTCCGAATATACTCCGCCGCGCGGTATTCTCCCGTGCGAAGGTCGATTTCCATACAATTCAGATTTGTACGAACGACAATCTCGGCATTGAAGCTTTCCTCCCTCGAACTATTGAGGAACAATATGATTTTCTCCTCTCCCATGACCCGTTTGGAAACGATCAATCGCCGTTCCCCCGTTTCCACTTCGATATCCCTGATATATTCATATACCTTTTCCACGTCGAAATCCGTCTTTACCGCCCCTGAAAGCTCGTCCGTAAAATCGTGCGCTTCTCCGTCCAGATAACAAGGCATTTCTCCGACCACATATACTTTTCCATCTTCTTTTATAAATTCTTTCAAAGCCTTTAACGTCGTCGATCGAAGATTTAAATTCCCGTTTAATATAATCTTCTTATATACCGCTTTTCCGCAACGAATTCCCCCGTTTTCCGCCGTTCCGTACTTTGAAAAAAGTCCTTCGTCTATATAATCCACTTCCGCTCCGCGCAAAAGCAGGCCTTTATACAATTCGTAATATTCCTTTTCTATCCTCTGATATAACGGCTGCGTCGCCGCAAAATAATCTTTATACGCATATTCGTTTGTCAGTCCCCATGTAGATTCCACGGGATTAATGATTGCCGTATCGACCGCGCTCTCCCCGAGCGTCATCAGATAATGCATTCGCGCAAAATAATCTTCTACCGAGGAAAAATCTTTATACCAGGCCGACTGATGTAATATAGATGCGGGGTAATCCCGTTTCGCTTCCCCTTTCATCGTATACCACGAAAGGTGCGGACAACGCAGAGTGACTCCCGTAGCGCTCTGCCAGTCTCCCGTATGTTTATAATCCGCAAGCCGCATCTTCCAGCCCGTTGCCGCGTACAATTCATCCAAAACAAATTTCTTTCCGAGCTGTCTCGCCGCCGAGCGCACCAACGCGGGCACGTTATACGCGTAGTTCAATTCACAAAGATTATCCATTCCCGGATAGTCCATGTACTCGTAATACCGCATTACGCTCCCGCACATCGTCGTCTGCGACGCAAGGTTATCCTCGTGCAATACATGTCCCGTCACCAAGAGATTGTTTCTTTTGCACCACTCGTAATACGGCTTTGCAAAATTTTCTAAAAACAACTCCTCCTCTACTTCTATAAAATCATATATTTCCTTACAAAAGGGTTCCCCCGTTTTTCCGAACCATAACAACGGCAATCTGTCCTCTATCTTATACCCCTTCCGTTTCTCAAATTCCTTAAACAGAGCATACGTATATGGTATTTCTTTCTCTTTATCCTTTTCCTTCCTCCCAAACCCGTTCAACAAAGGCCCGCGGTGCGGTTCGTCCGTGAAAATTCCCGTTATCTCTTTTCCGAATTTATCTCCGAGCGACCTCTTATATCTCTCGTGCGTCAGCTCGATAAATCTCTCCGTCGCTTCACGATTCATTGTGTCGATATATGTATACCCGTTATAGAAGCTATCCATCTGCATATAAATATATCGGAAAGATAATACTTTCTCCCCTTCTTCCGCTTCCTTCGGACAAGAAATCTTCCGATAACTCTTTACTCCCCGGCCCTCCGTTTCTACCGCAAACAGTCCGAGAAAATTTTCCGACCGGATATATTTTGTCCGGTCGGTTATTTCTTCATATATCATCGATTTCGCGCGAAATTCTTTCGTCCGCGTCACTTCTCCCCCGCACGTCCCGCTCGGCCAACGGTCTTCGTCGTACAAGTATGCCTCCATTCCATTTTCTCGCAACTTCTCCGCCGCATACCCGATTAATTCCTGCCATTCCTCAGACATGTATTCCGTAATCAGCCCCGTTCGGGAATGTAAAAATGCGCCCCCGAACCCCATTTCTTTCAGGCAGTTTATCTGAAATTCCAAGTCCTCTTTCTCTATCTTCCCGTTCCACGCCCAAAACGGCTTTCCCCGATATTCTGCCCCGGGATTTTTCAATTTCTCGAAATCCATTCTCATATCCTTTACTCCGCTATCTCTATTCCTTTCGGGACTTTTATCTGCTTTTCTATCCGTCCCTCTCCGTCCATTTTATATTCCACTTCTATTCTTCCGAACGGCGTCGGACAGCTTCCTTTCACGTGCTTTAATCCGCTCAAATGCGGTTCTATCCGCACTTTTCGGAAGCCCGCTTCCTCTGCCTTTATCCCCAGCACCTGTTCTCTCAGGTACGCGATTACTCCTGATGACCACCCATGGCAGAGACTATGACGGAAACCTTTGTAACAAAATGCTCCGTAATCTCCGTGTACGTCCTTTTCTCCTTCTTTCGGCTGTTCGTCTATCCTCGATGCTCCTTCCTGCCACTTCACGTCGAAATCCTCCCAAAACGTCGTCGCTCCCAGCTTCAACATTCCTCCGTAATACTCTTTCAGCATTTTTAACGCTTTCTCGTATTCCCCAAGCTCCGCGCATGCCGTCAGGATTTCATAGCTCATGAACGTCGACATTCCCTCTGCTCCTCCTTTCAACAACACTTCTCGATTATGCTCCGTTCGCTCGCCTGACCATACCCCAAGCGACGCTATCTGTTTATATTTCTTTACTTCGTATTTTTTCCGTTCCAACTTCTTCAACAAGCTCTCGCATCTTTCACTTTCCCGCCCTAATTCCTCCATTAGCTCTTTTGTCTTTTGCAGCGCGATTCGCAAAAGATAATTCACCCCGGCTTTCTCGTCCTGCTTCTTGATCTCGTCCTCCCCCTCCTCGTAATGCGTCGGCCAATCGATAAAGTTATATCCGAAATGCGTCTCTCCTTCCTCGTCCACATATTTCTCAAACTCGGATATCAAACCTTCCGCATATGTAAGCTGTTCCCGGGCAAACTCCCTGTTTCCGCTGTGACGGTAATTATCGCTTAAAATGATTAGCCACCACATCGAATACATCGGTATTCCGTTTATCCATTCCCCGAGCGGCGTCTGTTCCTTCGTATACCGCAACGACCTCTCCGTTTCGGGGATTGTTTCATACAGGCTCTGCGCCGCTTTCATTTCCGGGTATACGTCTCCTATCCACACCAATCGGTCGCGCTTGATTCCGTCCCAATAATATCCGTTCTGCAAACACAGTCTCAATGTATATGACGCGGTTCTCCAGATTTCGTTTAATAATCCGTCTTCGCTTTCAAATTTTCCGATTTCCTCTCTTTCGTCTTCAAACGATACCCCTACTATGCCTTTCAACTCTATTTCCGCATCTTCGCTCAATGTGTCTATCCGCACAAACCGAAATCCCGTCTGACCGAAGCTCATGTCTGAAAAATCCTGCACCTCTACCGTCATGTCTCTCAATGCATGGTCGTTCGTCGCGTTCTTCTCCCCTATTTCCGCACAACTTTCCGTCAACGATTCCCCGAAGCGCAACCGTACCCGTTTATTTCCTTTCACTCGATACGTCAATATCCGCACTCCTCCGCTTATCTCTTTCCCGAAATCTAAAACTATATGCGAACATCCTTTCACTTTCGTCGTCTCTCGCTCCCTTAACCCGATTTGAAGCTCTTTCTCTTTCAGAAGATTCTCCGCATTCTCTATCTCGCCTTTTGCAACTTTTATTTTTTCAGCATATATCTTTTTCATTCTCTTTTCTCATTGTCACCGTTATTTCGTGCATGCACTGATCCGAAAATTTCGGCAGTTTATTCCCGGCTATCTCTTTTCCGTCTACTTTTAATTTCGCCTTACTTCCGCCTTCGTTTATGTATCTTATGTGCAACCTGTTTCCTCGGTAATTTCTCCATGCCTCCGCTCGTTTCCATTCCTTCGGCAACGCCGGATCGATCCGCAGTCCGTCATAATCCCGTTGAAGTCCGAGTATTCCTTCATAATAACACATCACCCCCCATGCCGACGTTCCCGTTTGCCACGAAAAGCCTACCTCCATGTCCACTGTCGGATGTTTCAAATAGCAATTCGTAAATACATACGGCTCTGCCGTCGTCTTGCTCGAAGGATTCTTCGCTCCGTCGGGAATTATCTTTTTCAGGGTTTCCACTGCTCTGCTTCCTCGCTTTAATTTACAGTCCGCCATTACCTTAAAACATCCCGCGTGATTGTAGATTCCGCCGTTTTCGTATACCCCCGCCAGCATCCCGCTCATTCGACCTACTCTTTCGTCATATTTTTTGTAGCTCGGCGCACACATCGGAATCCCTTCTTCACTCTCCATTCCGTCTATCGCCTTTACCACCTTCTCTATCCGCTCATTCGGACATACTCCCGATAAAATTGACCAGCTTTGCGGATTGATATATATCTTCCCGCCGTTTTCGCTGCTCTTGTCTCCTACCACTCCGAATTTCGAAAACGCTCGCACATAATATTCTCCGTTATATGCTTCCGCATTGATCACTTCCGCCAGTTTCGCCTTTTTCTCCCGCAATTCTTTCGCCGCTTCCCCTTCTCTCATATATTCAAACAGTTTACTCATCTCTTCGTAGACTTTGCAGATCAACATTCCCATGAATACCGATTCCGCTTCCTCGTCCGGAATATTCAACGCGTCGTTCCAATCCGCATGATGAATCTTCGGTAAACCGTGCGGTCCGTAATTGTCCTCTCGGCTGAACCACTCCAACGCCTTTTCCAAATGTTCCCGGACTCTTCCTTCCCCTCCGTCCAGCCACGGCAGACGCTTTTCCAAATATTCCATGTCCCCCGTCTCTTTCAGGTATTCGCATACCGCAAATACCAGCCATGCCGACGGATCCGAATAGATGTTTTGTTCCAAATACGGATACCATGTAAGCACCGAATGACCGTCCGAATATTGATGCGATACGCATTCGTCTATCGTCTTCTTCGCCTGCGCCACATCGTAATTCAACATCGCCAATGCAAGCTGTGCATTGTCTCGCACCGCTTTCTTCCCCAACATGCAATAACTTACCTGATGTTCTGCCCAGTAATTCATGATTCGGTTGATCTGCTTATCCGGACTTTTCGTACGCAATTCTCCGTATCTCTCACTTTCCATTGAATCGCTTATGATTCTTTCGCTTTCTTCTATAAAACGATGATAATTCGCGATCAGCTCCTCCTTACTCCCTATCAGCCCCAAAACATAATATATGCTCTTCTCTTCCCCCGGCTCTAATTTTATCTCGTTTTCAAGGATTCCTCCTCGCTGTCTCACCGTCGCCAAAGAATTCGTGCAATCTATCCCTCGCTCCAATACCAAAGGCTTCGTCTGCGTCCCCAGCGTCCCGATAAATTTCTCGTAATTCCCGTCATACCCCTTCACACGCTCGCTCGATATGATATATCCGCTGCTCCTCTCGTGCGGTCGATACGGATTTAAGTTCCCGTTATAGATTCCGTTCGCCTCTTCTACGTATTCCGTCGCGCTCGTCGTCACTGCACTGTAATACACCGGCTGGGCATATCCGTTCAGATCGAATGCCGTCACCGCAAATATATCCAGCTCGCGCATCCTCTCTGTTCGGTTCCGCAACGTCACCTTCCAGACCTCACGCGTATCGTCTTTCGCTATACTATACGTTACACTTCCCTCGATTCCTAAATACTCCGACGAGATCTTCGTATATTCTTGACCATGTTCACAACAATATTTCTTGATCTTTTTCAAAGACGGATAGCCCGCTATGTTCCAATAATTCTTCGTCTTTGCGTCCCGTATATACACAAACGACGTCAACGGACAATTCAACGTCACTTGTACGGAGTTTTCGTCTATATATCTCGACCACGGCACTCCGTAATGCGTTATGCTCGTTACGTAGCTCAATCCGTTGAACAGGTGATTGCTCCAATCTTTACCCGTCTCTCCTTTATACAGTTTAAATACCCCTCTCTCCGTGTCAAATTTATATTCCATTTCTTTGCTCCGTTTAATAACCATAGGTATAACTTAATCTGCCGATAGGTGCCGCGTCTCCCGAATTGTAGTAACTCAAAATATCTTCTTCTTTACTGACGTTATCCGTCACTTTAAAAGTAAACGTATAATTTTCTTGATTCAGCCCCAAATCAGAGAGTTTGACACGTATCTGCATGACATTTTCTTTTACGTATATATCTCCGTCGGAAATTTTTTCCCATTTTCCCGAAACACGGCGGCAGAGGGACGTTTTATTCCCTTCCACCGATTTGTTCAGTACATATTCATAGCCGAACAGATTATCCGTTCCACTGTCCGTACCGATATAAACGTTCATCCAGCCCTGATCTCCGGAAACGTAAGAGGTTATATTTTTTAACGTCGTTATACGGAAATAAGCATAGGTATCGTCATGACAGACGGAAATGCTCTCAATATCATTCCGATTGGTATCATTGACATAATTAAACGAACTGTCAAAAGCTGCATGATCCCGTTTTACAGCTTCCCCCGTAAAATCACGGTAGGAATTCTCCACCTCCGACCATTGCGCCTCCCCAAAATCGGATATATCGATTGTATGTAAATCATGAAGATAATGCACGCCTTCCGAATATTTGAAGCGGCGCAGATTCTCTATCGTCTGCATATAATAATTATCTCCGAATCCGTCGTAACAAGGTTCCATATCGCGGGAATATTCCGCATTGAAATTATCCACCATAAAAGCCTTGCCGTCGTTATCGAGAAATTTGGTCGCCACCCATTCGTTCCATTGCGTACAAAGTACATATTTAATCATTTCCGAATGTTCACCGGAGATTGCCCGATCCCATTGCGCCTGGTAGTTTGGGCCCTCATCGACCAGAGAAGAATCATTCGCCATTTTTGAATAATCATAGCCCTTTCCGCGATTATTTGTAGTCTCACTGAATTTTGTAGCAGTGTGCTGCGCACAAGATACACTGATAAAATCGGTATGAATAGGCTGAGGATAGGAAAATTCCACCCAAGGAAGCCCTAAGCGTAAAAACGACTCGGTCGGCCACTGGCGGTAACGGATATCGAACGTGTCTTCGATCGCGGACTCCCGTTCGTCGGTTTCGTCCCACATCGTCGAATACATCTGCGTAATCATCGGCTTTCCCTCGGGAGCAAACCAAAGTTCTTTATATTTTCCGTCTTTATAATATAAATCGTAAACATGTTCGATACATTCTTTATCGTTTGTCGCAATATAGTACATAAACTGCGGAACATCCCAGCCCTGACTGCGGTATTCTTCTAAAATTTGGAGGATTAAAGCGACGGTATCGTCATATAAAACTCCGTTTGTCGTATCAAACACAAAAAAGTCTATCCCCGCCATCGTCAGCATCTCTATCTGACGACGAATCACCCATTCGTCATTCGATTGATAATAGCCCCATACAGGCTCGCCCCAAAAATGAGCCGCACCGACCGGAGAACTCGCATCATCCGTGTAATAAAAATTATCTAAATTCTTTCCTCCGTTTGTGATTTTATTGACATCATAGATTCCGGTATGGTCGGCATGAGCCCCCAATGTAAGGAAAAAGAACATCCCCACATATAATTCCTTATTTTCTTCATCGGCGGGCAAAAAAACTCGCCCCAAATCATCTGCTCCGGAAAGATTGAGCCGTGTGTATTCAAAATCGTTCAAAGTTCTCGTATCTTCAACTCGAACAATTTCCTCCAAGGAACCCTCGGAGGAGCCCTCGGAACTTTCAGATGAATTTTTTTGAGAACCGCAGGCAGAAAAAGATACCGCTAAAACAAAACCAAGCAATAAGCTGATTATTTTTTTATGTTTTATTTTCATAAAAATTTCCCTTTAAGATTTTTTATTCCCAAAAACATAGGACAGGCGACCGATAGGCGCAGCATCACCCGAATTATAATAACTTAAAATATCCGATTGATTTGTGATATTATCGCAGACCTTAAATTCCATATAATACTCGTTTCCGTTCAGTCCCAAATCAGAAAGTTTAACGCGTACCTGCATGACGTTATCCTTCACATACACATCGCCCGTCCCCACTTGGCGATAGGAATTTCCGCCTTTGCTCTTATATACCCATGTGGAATTTCCTTCTACTTTTCTGTTGAGAACATACTGATATCCCAAAAGACTGTCGTCGCCTCCGTTTTCCGTACGAATAAGGATATTCATCCATTTTTTATCCCCCTCCTTGTATTCCGTAACGGGAGCCACGGTTTCTATGCGGAAATAGACATATTCTTCGTCGCGACATACTTTTGTCGTAACGATGTCGTTCCTATTGGAAGTATCCATATAGGAAAAAGATGAATCGAAGGCAAGCCAATTACGCTCTATCGCCTCTTTGGCAAAATCTTTATATACACTTTTTACTCCTTCCCATTGTTTTTCGTCAAAATCCGACACATCGATGGTGACGGAAGGATTTCTATACTGTACCTCATCTTCATAAGCGTATCGACGGATATTTTGAATCGTCTGCAAATAAAAATTATCTCCGTAACCGTTCTTGCACGGCTCCAAATCCCGGGAATATTCTTCGTTGAAATTATCGCACATCCAATATTTGTCCAGATCGGAATAATATCCCTTTTCCGCGACCCATTCATTCCATTGAGTTATAAATACGTAATCTACTTCTTTGTCATCGAGAACGGTATTCCATTGCTGTTGATAATTGATCCCTTCCCTAAAATGTTCGGAATCGTTCATTTTAGCGTCAAAGTCGTATCCCCGTCCCCAATTTTTAACGGTATCGCTCATCAATACGGTAACCGCATGCTGCGCGGGAGACACCGACATCCAGCCGTTATGATTATATTGCGGATAAGAAAAATCTATCCACGGAACACCTTCCGGTTTATTCGCTTCGGTAGGCCATTGAGAAAGTTTGAAATGAAAATATTCGGAAATTTCCTTCTCCACGGCGTTTTCCGTATCCCATTCGAGAGACTGTTCTTTGGTAATGACGGGTTTTCCTTCGGGCGCAAACCATAACGCCGAATATTTATTATTTTTATAGAATGTCGTATACAGATGCGTTATCGTTTCCCGAGAAGAAGAATTGCAATAAAACATAACTTTCGGAACATCCCAGCCCTGCCGACGGTATTCTTCCAAAGTATCGAGAAGCGTCGTAACCGTTTCGTCGTAGGTTATCGCATTCGTACAATCGAGCGCAAAGAAATCGATTCCCGCCATCGTCAGCATTTCTACCTGCCGACGAATTACCCAAGGATCGCTCGATTGGTAGTAGCCCCAAACGGGCTCACCCCAAAAATGTGCGGAACCTACCGGTGATTCGGGAGTATTTCCTTGGAAATTTTCGAGATGTTCGCCGTAATCGGTAATCTTGGAGACATCATAAATTCCGTCGTGATTATTATGATAACCCAAAGTCAAATAGAAAAACATTCCTACATACCGAGTTTTATCTGTCTTTTTTCCGTTGGAACGCCCAAACGTACGATTATAGTCGTCCGTGGCGCTTATATTGAGTTTTGTATACTCATAGGGAGTTAAATTTCTTTCGTCTTCTTTCAAGTTCGTTTCGTCTATCACGGTTCCACCAGCAGAATTATTTTCGCTCTGATCAGTTTTTTTGTTGCACGCCGACAACGCCGAAATCACCATAACCGCCGTCAGCAATAAAGAGAGCCTTTTTTTTACCTTTTCCGACTTCATTTTTTCATTTTCCTCCGGAGTTTTTCCGCCCTTCATCTTTCGGAAAAAGGAGAAATAATAAATTTCTCCTTTTTCCATGCTCGATTTTTCTTACTTCTTCTTTTTACCGACGAAAAGAGCCGCTCCCATAAGAAGGAGTGCGCCGCTTAAACCGGCAAGACCTATAACGGAGCCACAGCCTTCCTCCTTCCCGCCGTCAGAATCATCGGACGTGGTTGAAGAATCTTCGTCTTCATCGCCACTGCCTTCATCTTCGATCACAGTTACGGTAAATGTTACTTTATCCGTATTCACGGCAAACGAGCACTGATATTCTCCCGCGACGGAAGAATTGAAACCCTGTACCGCAGCGGAATTGAAAGTGATTGTTTCCGTTCCTCCGTCTTTATAAGTAACGAGGCAGGAATATCCCGAAGCGTCAAACTCTTCTCCTATTTTATATTCCGTCTTGCCCAAGGTAAGCGACATCGCGGTTTCCTTTGTGTCCCCTATAATTTCGTTAATCGCATTGCGGGAACCGTCGGAGGTATAAAGTCCTTCCACTTCCCCGTTAAAATCTAACGGACGTATCCAGCGGGTAAGCGTGGAGGTTGCGGGATAAGCGACCAAAAGGACATCCGTTTCCAATGTAGCGCCGGGGACACAGAAATATCCTCCCGATTGAGCGGTCGCCTGTGCATCCCCCGTAGCCCAATGATCCGCTTTCGCCGTCACAAAGGTAAACCCTTTCTTAAATTCTATGGTACGGAGATCGGACTTCTTTAAGCAATCTTTTACGAGACCGTTTTCGTCTTTATACTCGTCTGGAACATCGGCCGCGTCTCCGTCCGATTCATAGAATCCGATGAGAATTGTAGTCCCGTATTGATTGAGGTTGCGAATTTTATAATTCGCTTTGAGCTCCGTCAGAGAAACACCGTTAATATAGACATAATCGCCCATATTATAATCGGTCGTACAATCGATATATTCCAGCGCTTTGATTTCTGTATCCGTGCCGAAAATATCAAATTTAATTCCGATTCTTTCATTGATGTCGGTGACAATCGAATATGCAGAAGAATCTACCGTAAGTCTGACTCCGTTCGTGTTTTCTACTTTATATGTAAATTTATAAGTAAAATTGAGATAGGTAATCGTTCCTTCATGCGTACCTGCCGCAAACGTCTTGGCAGACAGCATTTGTGCCGTAACGGGAACATCTTTCGTCGTTCCGTCGCTCATGGGAACGTTTTTCAGAATGAGTCCGGAAAGTTCATCCCCGCAGGTATAGGTGTCTTTTAAGCCGTCGAGCGTCACGGAATCCGCTTTGTCGAGATCTACCGTCAAAGCCTGATAATCCACCTGAAAAATCACTTCTTTCCCGTTTACGTTGCAAACGACGTCTTTTTTGCCGTCCTCATCGGAATCAAACGAAGGAGCCGTAATCATTTCCGATTTTGCTTCTATAACCGCCGTATAATTTTTTCCGTTTGAATCTTTGTCCGTGTAAGTAACCTTAAAAGTCAATCCTTCAAAATCAAACGTATCTCCCTTGAAATAAAGTGTTTTTTCGGGCATTGTTTCGACTTCGGCCGTCTCCGTCGAACGCACGAACATCCACGTTCCGCCTACCTGTACGGCCGACATCGTAATGTCCTCAGGCAAAGCGGCACCTAACTTTGCACCTGTCTGCGAAAGCATGTGCATACCTTTCTTCAAGGTGATCGTTGTGATTTTTCCGTTATTAACTTTATAATCTCCGTCGCAATGGATCCTTAAACAGAAAGAACCCGTTCCGTACCACCCGAGCATAAAACGTGTAAGTCCCGCATTTTCGGTCTCATTGAGCTCCTTAAAGGTTTTTCCGTTTATCAATACATACGCATTGAGATATTCGAACTCATCGGTACCTACTTCAAACCATTTCTCGCCGAGCCCCTGCCATTGCACTTCTCCGCCCACTCCGCTTACGCTGGTAGCCAGCCACAGGGAAAGGCCTCCGTCGTCCGCCGTCTTTCCCGCTCCGTCACTATCTGCATAGTATCCGTCGATGGGAACGACATATTCGCCTTCGTTATCGTTATCCGGATTGACGACCTGATAGGTAAACTCATGTGTATAATTCAAATACGTGATTGTTCCGGTAAATGTCCCCGCCATAAAAGTTTTTGCCGTAAGCATGGGAGAAGTAACTTCAACATCTACCGTCGTTCCGTCCGTCATTGGTACATTTTTTAAAGTCAGCCCGCTTATGACGGTATCTCGCACATAGGTATCTCGGACTCCTTCCAAAGTAATCTGAGACGTTTTTTCGAGATCTACCTGAACGGGTACGTAATTGACGGGAACATTGACTTCCACCCCGTTGACGTTGCATACGACATTGACGGTTCCGGCTTCCTCTCCCGTAAAATCATAAGAAACGATCATTTCGTCCTTTGCCGTTACCGTAGCCTTTTCTCCATCCGTATAGATAGCTTCAAAAGTAAGGCCCGTTTTATCGAAAACGTCGTCTTTGATGTAATCGATCTTTGCAGGCATGGATTTTACGGTAACAGATTCCGTGGCTCTCACCGCCATCCACTTTCCGCCGATTTGTTCGATGGCCATCGTTATATCGGCGGGAATACCCGTTCCCAGTTTCTCTTCTTTCGTATTTAACAACTGAAAGCCTTTTTTTAAGGTAATTGTATTAAAATCACCTTCTTCCGGTTTCATGTTCCCGTCACAATGGATTCTCAAACACATCTGACCCGTTCCATACCAACCCGTCACAAAGCGTGAAAGTCCCGCATTCTCGGTCTCATTGAGTTCCTCAAAGGTTTTTCCGTTAATAAGTACGTTTTCGTTATAATATTCAAATCCTTCGCTGCCGGGCTCAAACCACTTTTCGCCCAAATCCGTCCAGACCCCGTTCTCGCCGCCGCGGCCGCCTTCACTGGTAGCGAGCCATAAAGATAAGCCCCCGTCGTTAACTTTCAAATCGTCGGTTTTGTCTTCTTTATAATAACCGTCGATAGGAACGACATACATGCTGGCGGCGTCTGCCGACGCCTCATTTTTTTCCATACCGAGCAACGATATTCCCGCGATAGCGGAAGCCGCACCCACCGTCGCTAAAACAAGCGACATGCTTTTGAGTTTCTTCATAAATTCCCCTCCTGTTGTCCGAATTTATCGAACTTTTTTTATTCAAAAAGCTTATCCTTTAACCGCACCGACCTGTATTCCCTCAATCAAATTTTTTTGATAAATGAAAAAAATAACCGCCGGTACCAAGGATATGAACACGCTGACAGCCATACGGATATTCGGCTCCGCCGTTCCGCCCGAACTGTTGAGTGAATCGTAATAAATCGCCACCGCAAGCGTATATTTTTCTTGCGTTTTCAAATATACGAGCGGTCCCGTAAAATCGCTCCATACGCCCGTAAAAGTCCCCACGGCAATGTATATCAAAATGGGTTTGCACAGCGGAAGTACTATACGGAAATATCTTTGAAGAAGATTCGCACCATCTATCATTGCAGCATTTTCCATTTCGCGGGAAACGCCCTTCATAAATTGCGTCAAAAGGAAAATATTCAAAGCTCCGCCGCCGAACAGTGTGGGAATCATCAAAGGTTTGGCTGATTCCGTCCAGCCGAGATTCGCAAACAATACATATTGCGGAATTGTCAGTATAGAACCGGGAATCATTACGGTAGCCATCATGGCCGCAAACACAAATCCCTTACATTTCCAATCGATGCGTGAAAAAGAATAAGCACAGATGGAAGAAGAAAGCGTGACGGCAACAATATTGAAAGCTGCAATTTTCAAAGTGTTCAATGTATATTTCAGATAATTATTTTCAGAAAAAATACGTATAAAATTAGTAAACGTAATTCCCGAATGCGGAAAAAAATAGACGGGGCGGATACTCGAAGCATCATCGTAGGTCATAAAACTTCTGTTCAACATAAACATGTAGGGAAACAAAAGAAAAATCGCAACGACCGAAAGACCTATGTAAGTCATTACCTTTCCGCCGATTTTCTTTCTCCTTGCCCGCCTGGACATAGATATTACTGTTTGTTCCATGCTCTTTTCTCCTTATTCGTCCGTATAATAAACCCATTTGTTTGTAAGAAACGTAATGGAAGTGAATACGGCTATAATCAAAAAGAGAATCACCCCTATCGCCGAAGCGTAACCGAGCTGATGCCGTGTTCCGACAAAAGCCGTATTATAAATTTTTACGGCAATAAAATATAACGAATTATCTACGCCCTTTCCGCTGGAAGTCCCCGCAATAATAAAACTTGAAAAGATTTGCAGAGAACCAATGATTCCGGTAACTAAATTATAAAAAATAACCGGCGTGGAAAGCGGAATCGTAATTTTTGCCAAACGAACAAAACAGTTTGCTCCATCAAGCTGTGCCGCTTCATAGAGCGTCTGCGGGATATTTTTGAAAGCTCCGAGCCAAATGACCATACTGCCGCCTACCGTAAAAACAGTAGTCAAAATGAGCGTAGGCATAGAAGACGAAGCGGCATAGAAAAATTGACTCGTCGGAAGGTGAAGCGCACTGAGTAATTGATTGATAATGCCCGTTTCCGGATTGAACAAATCTCTCCAAAGCAATCCGGACGCGACGCCGGGAATGACACAGGGAAGATAGAACAAAGTTCTGAAAATTCCGATTCCTTTTACTTTACTGTTTGCCAAGAGCGCGAGGAAATATCCGAGAATTAATCCCAACGGGACATTGATGAGCGCATAAAGAAAAGTATTTTTGAATATGTACGGTGTATCTCGGTCAAAGGTAAAAAGTACCTCATAATTTTTCCAGCCGATGAAATCGAACGTGTTAAAGCCGTCGAAATCATAAAAGCTGTATATAAACGCCTGTACCGCAGGAATAAAGGTAAAAATGAGAATTCCCAAAATGACGGGCGCCGCGCATAAAAAACCGGCAATTTCTCTTTGCACCGCCTGTTTTTTGAAGAAACGTCTTAATTTTTCCGCGACGGTGTTTTTTTCGAATGAAGTCCTGTCTTTCATGTCGTTTCCTCAGAACATCAGATAGTACTCTATGTCCGCCTCACAGTCCTCGATTACTTTTGCGAACGTTTTTCCTCCGCAATATCCTTCAATCATAGTAGAAATGCATGACATGATATCCGTAGCATATTTGGGATCCTTCGCCGCAACAAACGTCGTTCCGCAGCTGTATTCCTGTCCATACGTATATGCCTCTGTATTAAATCCCTCTTCGGAATATTCTTTGGCCCAGGGAGCATCCTTATTCTGCATGTCGACGCGAATGGAAGGATAATTGATGCCGTTATTCGCAAGAGCCGTCTGTCCTTCCGCACTGATGAGCTTCAAAAGAAAAAGCACGGAAAGTTCCTTGTTTCGGCTTTCGTTAAATACGCTGTATCCGGCGATTCCGCATCCGATTTTCGGAGCCTGGTTATAATTGATCAACGGGAATGTACATACATCGAACACCTCGGACATCTTTCTACCTTTATACTTGGAAAGCGCGGAAAGACTGTTTTCCGTAATCGAGATAGACTGGGAATGGAAAAGCATAATGCCTTCGCCGCCGGCAAAATTTGCCTGATTGGATGCCCCGACGGGAGCGACATATTTTTTATCATACATGTACTTCATCAATTTCAGAGCATTTTCCGTCTCGGAACTATTGAGTGCAACATTTCCCGCATCGTCAAAGTATTCTACCCCCATTGATTCAAAAATAGGATTATAATTCGCTTCCCAGTCAAAGTACGAATCGACCAAATATAATGACGACATATTATTTTGGTCAAAATACAGTCTGCACCAATAGCATACATATAACATATCCTGCCAAGTCCAGCCGTTCTTGATTCTCGAAAGCAATTCCACCGGAGCCGATTCGTCCTTTATATATCCTTCGGTATATTCATCTTCCGGGAAATCCTTATCCGTATAGCCCTGCTCTTTACACCATTTTTCCGCCGCTCCGATAATATCTTTATTATAGTGCGTAACCACTCTGTCCGCCGAACGGGGAATCATATATTGCTCGTCTTTGAAATTGTTTTTCCCGAGCGTCCAATACTGGGCAACGTAATCCGACTCGTCAAAGAGCCCCGCATCCTTCGCCGCAGTCAAATAAGGATCCATATTCAGCGTGATTTGTGCCTTGCTCAAAGCAAACATATCGAACGAAGTCGTAAACCAAATATCAGGCATCGTTCCCGGATTGCTCTTTTCGGCGTTATAATATGACATCAATGTCGTGGAAAGTTCTCCGCTCATGCGGTCAATATTGATTTTGACCTTGGGAAAATCTTTGTTGAATTCATCCGCCACAGCCTTGATAATCTTCTCCTCGTTATCGTAAGACTGAATCGTGATTTTCAATGTAGCCTCCGTCTCGGGATCAATATCATAACTGATATTGTCCGGATTTTCAGCCGAATTTTCTCCGCTGTCTTTTTTGGAAACAGGATTACAAGCCGTAAATCCCGCAAAAGAAACAGCCGCTAACAATAAAGCCAAAAGTTTTTTCATCTCAAGTCCTCCTCATTATTTTTTTTCGGTAAATCTTTTATTTATCGAATTTTTCAGATAAATCTTCCCGGTAATTTAGGCCTAAATTACCGAAAGGGAGATCTCCCTTTTGATTGTTACTCGGGTAACTCAATTTTTAATACTATTATACCGTACTTTTTTAGGTTTGTCAATACCTTTTTTAAAAATTTATATGGATAAATTTTTGCTCTTCGCCTTCAAAAATATATTTTCCTTTTAATAAGACGAAGCCCTTGTCTTTTTTCCATGTATATAGAGCTTCTTTTGTGATGTGAAAAAATACTGTTTCTTCTTCGCCCGGAGATAAAAGGCTCGTTTTAGAAAATGCAATCAATTGGCGCTTTGCCTGAGCTAAATCGCCACAATCAGGTTTCGAGACATATAGCAATGCTGCATGTTTTCCTCCTCTCATTCCCACATTTTTGACGGTTTGAGACATAACCAATTGACTATCTGTCCGTTCAACTATTTTTAAGTCTCCGCAACGAAATTGAGTATAAGACAAGCCATATCCAAAGGAATACGAACAGCGTTTATTCATTTTTTCATAGTACCGATATCCTACAAAAATGCCTTCGTTATAGGGAATTTGTAAATTATCCGTCAAAAAAGACTCATGAGCGGGAGAATCTTCACAGGCGACGGGAATGGAAAAAGCTAACCGTGCAGAAGGGGTTTTCTCTCCCCTCAAAATTGAAGCCAGGGCTTCAGCACTCCTCTGTCCGGCATATCCCAAAAAAACAAGTGCGTCTGCATACCGTTTCCAACTTTCCACTTCTATAGGATTTCCTACATCTAGGACAACACAAACTTTCTTTTCACGCATATGAAAAGCATTTGAAACGGTAATAAGCGTATTTCTTTCCCGTTCGTTAAGTCTGTAATCCCCCTTTCGAGGCGTATGATCCTTTCCTTCTCGCGTCAATCGGCTGATAAAAACGATTGCCGCATCGCTTTCCTCCGCGGCCTTTGCGGCTGCATCCTCCGAAAGATTTACCTCCCATACATCGTTTTCGGGATTTTCGTCCTCATCAAACCCTATGGGTTTACGAGGACAATTTTTATAAATTTCATCGGCCGTTTTTCCAAGGGAAAATCGGCTTTTCAAAGCATCTCGGAATGAAGAATATGGACAAGTATTAACATCTCCCGCGCCAAGTCCCCCGATGACGGGATGACGTTGTGCATTTCCGAACAGAGAAATTTTCTCGCAATCCAAGGGGAGCATGTCTTTATTCTCTAACAGTACAATACTTTCCACAGCAGCTTTTTCCGAAATATCCAAATGGGTAATATCAAGTTTTCCGGAAGGCTTTGTACCTTTTGCGCTGTGGGTACGCATAACCGTACCGAGAATGTGGCGGCTGCATATTTCTATCTCTTCTTCCGAAAGAGTTCCACATTCAACCGCAGAAATTATTTCTTCACACTTT
The DNA here is from genome assembly GCA_904419075.1 of uncultured Clostridia bacterium. Lineage (GTDB taxonomy): Bacteria > Bacillota > Clostridia > Christensenellales > Borkfalkiaceae > Scatosoma. The sequence continues at coordinate 89,101 of CAJFQM010000004.1, read as the reverse complement.
TCTGCGTTTCCTTCCATATATAAATCGTTTTGAGCGCGCACTCTCTCGATATTGTCTCCGTCCGCACCCCAGTCGCTCATAATCATACCATCATAAGCCCATTCTCCGAAAACAATTTCTTTTGTCAACGAAGCATCGGCAGAGGTATATATTCCGTTAATTTTATTATAGGCCGTCATAATACAGTAAGGAGAAGACTCAAAGACGACTTCCCGAAACGCCGAAAGATATACTTCCCGCAAAGTTCTTTCATCTATCTCGGCACTGTATTTTCCCCGATCAGTTTCACGATTGTTACAAGCCAAATGCTTTATACAGGCTCCTGTCCCCGAACTTTGCACCCCTTTTACATATGCGGTCCCCATCTTTGCAATAAGGCAAGGATCTTCGGAAAAATATTCAAAATTTCGGCCCCCCAAAGGATCCCGTTGAATATTTAACGCCGGAGCTAAAATAATATCTATCCCATAATTGCGCGCATCTTTTCCGATACAGCCGCCGATATCTTTAACTAATTCCGTATTGAAAGTGCATGCAAGATTACTTTCGCATGGATAGGATATTCCGAATTTTGTTCCGCCTTCCGTATCTATTCTTACCCCGGCCGGTCCGTCCGCCATAACGACGGACGGTACTCCGAGTCTCGGTACGGGAAAGGTAATTCCAGCCGCACCCTTCGGATAAATTTCTTTTCCTTTACGGGAAAACCCCACAGTAATGGACGCTTTTTCCTCTTTCGTCATGGAACGAAGAATTTTATCTATTTTCTTCATTTCTTTCTCTTTTTACCGATTAGACATATAGCGACGGTTCCCAACGCCGCGGCGGCCCCTGCGCCCGCCGTACCGTTACAGCCATTTTTACAGGAATTCCCTTCCTCTGGCGCCGAAGAAGAACCGCTGTCCCCCGGTTGCTCCGTATTCACTTTGTCCCCGAAAGCCTGTACTTCAAATATGCTCAAATTTCCGCCTTCGTAAAAGAATGTTATACGAATATATCTACATTCTATTTTATCGTAATTTTCCTCAAAAGAAAGTTCCTCCGGATATTCTATATAACTAATATCCGTCCAACTGTCTTTTTCGTCAAGTTTCGTCTGAATTTTATAACCACAGCCAATCGATTCAAAATAAATTTTTATTTTTTCCAAATAATAGGCTTCGCCTAAATCCACCTGCCAATACCGAACTCCCGAAGCCCCGTCACCCAAACCGCTCCAACGGGTAACAAAATCTCCGTCGTTGGCTTTTCCGGGAAGATATAATCCCTCGCTATAATCGCTGGAAGAGGTCTTTCCCAACAATATGTTTTCTTCCTTCTCCGTATGGATTCCGCCTTCTTTTGTCAATCTGTCGATCGTCTGTCGAGGAACACACTTATTTTCTACGTCCTGCACGCAGACATCGCTTTCACGAGTAATGATCTTTTCCGAACGGATATCGCTTACAGAAGCTCCCGCATAAAATTTATAGTCGCCTTTTTCAATAATCCATGCGGAATTTTCTTCATCATATGACTTCAGATCCTCTTCCGTCACGGTCATTGTGAGTGTTTCAGATTCACCAGGCGCCAATTCCTTGGTCTTTCCGAAAGAAATTAACTGTTTGACCGGTTGTTCCAATTTTCCGTCCGGTTTCCCTACATACAACTGTACGGCTTCTTTTCCCGCCTTCGTTCCCGTATTCTTCACGGAAATTCGGAAAGTAAGATTTCCGCCCGACGATTGTTCCGCTTCTAGATCCCCGTATTCAAAAGAAGTATAGGAAAGTCCGTATCCGAAAGGATATTCCACTTCCACGCCGAATGTTTCGTAATACTTATACCCGACGTAAATATCCTCTTCATAAACAACCCGATCTCCCGCGCCGGGAAAATTCTCATAACAGGGAGAATCGGAATATTCCACAGGCCAGCTGACCGCCAGCTTTCCCGAAGGATTTACTTCACCGGAAAGAATGTCCGCGACCGCGTTTCCCATATTCTGTCCCGCAAGCCCCGCATACAAAATCGCATCGACCTGACCGCTCCAACTTGCCGTCTCCATGGGATTGCCGCTGTTGAGAACGACGACAACTTTTTTCCCTTTCGAATGAAATGTTTCGCTCGTCCTTTCTATCAGACTTCTTTCTTTATCATTCAGACGATAATCTCCGTTGATACTGGTATGGTCTTTCCCCTCTCGCGTGACCCTGGAAATGCAGATTACGGCAGCAGAAGAACTTTCAGCGGCCTCCACAATGAGCGCATCGCTGATTTCCATTTCTTCGTTATCGAATTCGGGATTTTCGTCCTCCGTTATCCCGATCGGATTATTGGGGCAACGTTCGTAAAGAAGTTTTAACTTTGAATTCAACGTATAATGTCCGCTGTTTTCGAGTCCTTCCATAATATTGACCGAATCTTCCACATTGACGTCGCTGGCGCCCAATCCCCCTATCACCGTATGTTTTTGAGCATTTCCGAATACAGCGAGCTCCCCGTCGGCAAGAGGCAAAGAACTATCATCATTTTTCAAAAGCACCATACTTTCGGCTGCGGCATTTTCTGAAATTTCTCTGTTTCTTTCATAATCAAGCTTTCCGGAAATTTCGTATTCCTTAAAGGAACTTGTCTTCACCAAAGAACGAAGTATGTTTTCACAACTGCGATTAATTTCCTCTTCCGTAAGAGTACCTTTTTCGATTGCCGCTTTTATCGCATCTTTGAAATTTTCTCCGCCGGGCATATAAATGTCGTTCTGCGCTTGTACCATCTCTACATTTCCGCCCGCCGCATTCCAATCGCTGACCACAAATCCGTCAAATCCCCATTCTCCGCGAAGAATGTCCGTAACGAGTTCCGCGTTTACTCCCGTATGAATACCGTTGAGACTGTTATAACTGGTCATCAAGGACCAAGGCTCTGCATTTTTTACTACCGTTTCAAAGGCTCTGAGATATATTTCGCGCAAAGCTCTCTCCGAAACGATTGTATCCGTTTCGCCGCGGCGGGTCTCCTGATTGTTTCCCGCAAAATGTTTTATCGTAGCGCCGGTCCCCTCCGATTGTATTCCTTCGACATACGCGGTTCCCATGACTCCCGTCAAGTAGGAATCCTCGGAAAAATATTCAAAATTTCGCCCGCCCAAAATACTCCTTTGGATATTCAGTCCGGGGCCTAAAATGAAATCGATTCCGAAATCTTTGCAATCCCTTCCCAATGCGGCACCTACGGTCCGTACCGTTTCCGTGTTCCAAGAGCAAGCAAGCAGAGCTTCCGACGGATAAGAAATACCGTAAGTATTTGTAATTCCCGCATTCGTGTCTATCCGTACCCCGACCGAACCGTCCGCCATCACAATTTGGGGAATTCCCAAACGTTCTATCGCATAAGTTCCCCCGGCTACCCCGGAAGGCTGTAAAGTTGAACCCGAAACATTGTAACCGGTAACGAGCTGCGCCTTTTCCTCTATCGTCATCTCGTTCACTACACATTCAATGCTGTCTTCTGACAACTGCACCACCGAATTTTTCATAGGGATTTTCTCCTCGTCCAATACCGCACCCGCATTATCCGTCAAACTGTACATTACCTCTATTTCTCCCAAAGCATATTCCATTGGCCGATTCAAAGTAAACGTCTTTATCTCATTTTCGACAAACGATACCGATTGGCTGCTCTCTGAAATAACATCATCTCCGCTTTTTATACGTATATATAATTCCGCCGTTCCGTTTTCTTCAAACCTCACGTCTGTCTTTACGCTTTCGGAAGACGGAGAAGCGGAAATACTCTCGACCGTAATCCCCCCGATTCCTTCCGCGGCGGTCGTTTTTACAGGCATTCTCGGCGTTCCCGAAGCCGCCGTCATCACCCCTAAAAAAACTGCTCCGAATCCAATCCCCATACGGTTAAAAAACGACTTTGCTTTACCTCTACATTGTCTTTGTTTGCTCATAATTTCCTCCTTTATTTTCCAAAAAATCCATGTTACTCGGGTAACAATCAAGAATTTTTTAATGCGGAGATAAACCGCATTAAAAACATCCGTTCTTTATTTTTCCTATCGATTCTCTTTCGAGAAAAATACTTTTCGCGCCGTATTCCAACCCGATTCCCTTTTCGCCGGATTCGATACAATTTATAACTTTCTCGGCCATCATGGTTCCGAAAGAAAATTTATCCAAAGAAATTGTCGAGAGACGAGGCGTGGCATATTGTAACATGCTGACACCGTCAAAGCCGATGACGGAAATATCCTCGGGAACTTTTAACCGCTTTTCATAGAGCAGTCTATAAAAACCGAAAGCCGCAAGATCGTTCATGACCAAAACAGCCGTTCCCCCCGTATTTCTTTCAATAAATTCTTTTCCGCAGAGATATCCGGCAATTTCCGATTTCAACGTAATATCTTCATTATATACTATCAAATTTTCATCGTTGCAAAGCCCGTACTTTTCGACGAGTTTCCGATATAAAATCCCCCGCTGATCTTGCTCAAAACGTTTTTTATCGACCAAAGAAATAAACCCGACCTTTTTGTGTCCGAGCTCACAAAGACGCTTAACAGCCGCCTCCATAGCTTCACTATGATCCTGCACAAACGACATTCCTCTATTACGGCCGAAATCGACAAAAACCGTATGTTCGGACACTAAACTGTTTATAAAACTTTCCGAAACGACATTGGTGGTAAAGTTCAAGATTGCGTCCACCTGTAACGTTTCATAATTGACCACTTCACTTCCGTTTTCACAATTTTCGTGTAAAAAAGTAGTGACGATATAACCGCGCCTTTTGGCGTAATGTTCAATACCGCGGATGATTTCCATATGAAACGGGTTTACATAATCGGTGATCACGATTCCGATAATGTGCGACCGACCCAAGGAAAGACAGCGAGCAATATAATTCGGCGAATAACTCAACTTTTCCGCAGCTTTTTTTACTTTTTCCGTAAGTTCCGCCGAAACCGGTTTTCTCCCTATAAATACATTTGAAACAGTTGCTACGGATACCCCCGCCAGTTTAGCAACATCTGTTCTGGTAGCCATTTTTTAAACTTTTTCTTCTCATTTTTTCTCAATTTTATCACACTTTTTTCCGTTTGTCAATAGTTTTTTCCAATTTTTATTTAATTTATTTTCAATTCAGAAGTTTTTATAAGATGTTACTCGGGTATTTATTATAATATATAAATAAATATACATTTCACGCAACAAAATTCGAAATCTCTCGTCTTTATCGATATAACGTATTATTTACTTTTGATTTTTTTTGCATCGAGTTTTCTTCGTTCTCATCAACGCGATGTTCCATAAAAGCCGAATTTTCACGTGTTGGAAAAAACGGAACTCATAACCGTTTATTTTGGAGAAGCATAAATCGAAAATTTCTCTCTTTGCTTTTTAACTTCCTTTTAGCATAAGCAACCGTTTCTATCCAAATATAACCGCTCGTATTTGCTGTTTCCAAAGCTCCGCCCTTGAAGATCGCATTAAAAACCGGTTGCGACCGGCGTGGAGACAGCCATTAAGGAACTATAAGATGGTTTTTTACCGTCATTTTAAGGAAGAAGAACAGATAACGATATCCCCGCAGTTTTTTGATAAAAATATTTTTTAACTTTTGTCGCTCGGTTTTACCGAAAAAAACGAAAAAATTTGTACTTTTATCAGTGCTCCGATAACTTGTAGAAAAGTTATCGGAGCATACTTTCTATGTAAAACCGCGCAACCGATTCTCGACCGTTTTTCCCTCTTCAATTTATCGTAAATGCGCGAAAATCACATTTGCCCTTTCCTTCATAAGTGAAATACAGTGCCGAAATCCCGTTTTCTCCGTTCCAATTTCCGCAAAAGTTTTCATAGCTTTTCTTTGCCAAAACGGGAATAATGCATACGGGAATTCCGTCTTTTTTCGTACGAACAACAAACCCCCCTTGCGCATTTCCTTTGATAGATACCGCAATTCGTTGAACGTCCTCTAAATCGAAATATCTGAAGCCTGCCGTGGCTCCGTCGCAAAAATTGGCAATGTATTGATCGGGATTGTTTTCTCTATCCTTTCCCGTCTGAGTGAAATAGGGATGACCTCCTTTACCGGCCTTGAAAATGTTGCCGTGAAAACGTGCGCCGTTTTTCGAGAAAAGATTACAGGCAATCCGCGCCTCATAAGTTCCCGCTCCTTTGAGCGGTCCGCCGTTCAATCCGCAGCTTGTCGTTTCTACCTGCTTAATCGAACCGTCTTCTCTTATAAAGATTTCTCCGCGCACGCCTGCCGAGAAAAGCAGGAACGATTTGTATGGCGATGATAAAATATATAATGTCTGCCGTTTACCTCTAAAATACTGCCGTGCGTGTTCCCCGTATAATTAGAAGCCAAACGGGTATCTTTATGATAGTCTAATCCGATATCGCCGTTGCTGACGATCGTACCGCCAAATTTCCATTCCCCGTCGGGAGCATCGCTCGTCTCATAGCACAGCTCATGTCCGAGCAAAGAAGAATAAATAAAATAATATCTGTTGTTGATCTTTCTGATCGACGACGCTTCAAAAAAAGCATGCTCGCCTAATTCGCTGTTTCTGTTTCCCGTAATTGTCAGTTTCGGCGGCTTAATTACGGTTTTCATGTCTTTCGGATCGAGTTCCACGACAGCCCCGCCTTTAATTTTCTTTTTCGATACCCCCACATTGCCGATCCATAATACAGCCATACGCGCCCGTTTTCTACATATACGGCAGGATCGAACGGAAGATATTCCTTTGTCCACGGATAAAGGTCCACCTCTCCGTGATACCGGAACGGGCCTGTCGGCGAAGAGGAAACGGCTACGCGAATTGCCCGGCTTTTCCTGGTAATTCCGGGCGCAAAAGCATAATAGATATAAAATTGCCCATCGGGTCCCTGACACACATCGGGCGCATACATGTTCCCGCTCTTTTTCGGGTCATGTTTTTTACTCCAAATAATGCCTTCATATCTCTAATCAGATAAATCATCCTTAGGAGCGGACCAACAAACGTAATCGTTTTGGCAAAAATTATTCACGTTGAATCTGTCGTGCGAATCATACAAATATACTCTGTCTCCGAATACGTGCGGTTCTCCGTCCGGAATATACTCCCAGCTCGGAAGAAACGGATTAAATACCTGACTTTTCATACAAAACTCCTTTATTCTCCGAAATCGATATTCCGTATTTATAAATATAATTAAGATACTTCTTTGTAACACATTCTGCCGACAGCTATCTTCTGCCTGCTTTTTTTAAGTATATCCAAAATGAGAAAGCGAAAAGCAGATTGCACATAAAACTACAATCCGAAAGGCTGTAAACAAAAACTTTTAGAAATCCTTATCAAAATATTCTTTTCCGTAAAAATAACCGAGAAGTCATTCAAAACGGATTCTCCGTTTTATAATGCTGCCCTTTCGGCTGATTATATCCGATTTTCTCCGCGCCTAAATATTTGAAAACCTCAAACATTTCTTTTCCGAAATGTCCGAACGCTACGGCGCCGTGATGGGGAAAACCATTCTCAATCAGAACATGGCGATAGAATCTTCCCATTTCAGGAATGGCAAACACTCCGATAGAACCGAAAGAATGAGTTTTAACGGGCAAGACTTCCCCCTCCGCGACATAGGCGTAAAGATGATTATCCGAAGTAGACTGTAACCGATAGAAAGTAATGTTTCCGGGACAGATGTCTCCTTCCAACGTACCGTTTGTCACTTCCTGAGGCAGACTCCGCGCCATAATCTTCTGATATTTCATTGCGGGATTGCAAAGTCTGCTCGCACAGGTATTTCCGCAATGGAAGCCCATAAAGGTATCGGTAAAATGATAACCGTATTTGCCGGCAATCTCTCGATTATACATTTCAAACGGCACTGTATTGTTAATATCCAAAAGCGTCACGCTTTCGCCCGAAATACACGTGCCGATATACTCAGAAAGGCAGCCGTAAATATCCACTTCGCAGGAAACGGGAAGCCCTCTGCCCGTAAAGCGGCTGTTTATGTAACAGGGCACAAATCCAAATTGTGTCTGGAAAGCGGGCCAGCATTTGCCTGCAACGGCCACAAACTCTTTACTTCCCTTATGCGACTCGATCCAATCCGACAGAGTAAGTTCATACTGAGCAAGTTTGGAAAGAATTTCCGGCTTATTATTTCCGGCTCCCAATTCCTTTTCCATATCGGCAACCGTCTCGGGAATTCGTTTATCATTTGCATGCTTATTGAACGCCTCAAACAAATCCAATTCACTGTTTTCTTCGATCTCCACCCCCAAATTATACAACTGTTGAATAGGAGCATTACAGGCAAAAAAATTCTGCGGACGAGGCCCGAAGGAAATGATTTTCAAATTTTTTATTCCGACAAGTGCGCGGGCGATCGGAATAAAATCATGAATGAGTTCAGCGCAATAATCGGCATCTCCTACGGGATATTCGGGAATATACGTTTTCACGTTGCGAAGTTTCAAATTATAACTCGCATTGAGCATTCCGCAATACGCATCGCCTCTGTCCGAAGAAAGCACGGAAATATTCTCTTCTGCAGCGGCACAGAACATCACGGGATTTCCCGTCTGCGCGGCGTATTGCTGTGCGAGCATCGTTTCGCTCATTTCCGGTCCGAAATTGCCGAGATATACACAAAGAGCGTTGCAACCGTTATTCACTATGTCCGCAAGAGCTTGTTTCATATGAATTTCGCTTTCCACGATACAGACGGGGCATTGATAGATATCTCCCTTACCGTATTTTTTCTCATAAGCCTTAACAAGCGCACTTATACGATTCATGGCCAAACTTTCCGGGAAACAATCCCGCGACACAGAAACGATACCAACTTTAATTTTCGGAATGTTTTGCATAATTAACTCCTTGTAATTGAATTAAAAAAATCCGTTTTTAACACTAATAGTTTAGCATAAAAGAGAAATAATTTCAAGATTTTATTTACAAACTACTTCCTTATGGATACCAATTATATATTTTATTTTTACAGCAAAAGTATAACAATAATAGCATCCCTTTAGGAGACGGGCTTTCCTTAAGCCGATCAGCCTATGCCGATGATTTTCCCGAATTCCAAGGAGCAGCACTCGAATAGTCCAAATCATTAAAATAACCGCTTGAAACAACAGCGGCCGAGAGAATTACTTTTGTCAATTCTCCCTTTTTCAAAGGACGTGATTCGAGCGCCGGCATTTCATTTGAATATCGTAGGTATTGGCATTATAGACGGAAATTTCCAGATAATGGTATTCGGTAATGTCTTTGATATAGGGATTCTTAAAGCGTACGCCGAAACGCATATTCCTTTCTCCGTCCGTGCCGTCCACCCCGCCAATGCGAACATCGAAGCGAGCTTTGATATTTCTTCGTTTACCCTTTTACAACCGTTGTAAAATTTCTCGTTATTGGGAACTCCGTCCGAATTGCAAATTGTCTCCGTATATTGCCAGCCGTCATTCGGATTGGGGTCGTTCGCATAGGTGAAAACGTGTACGACGTGATTCCGAAACACAAATCCGTCCAAACCTGATAGCGGATCTCTTTCTCTTCCTCAGGCTTCCGATGCCCCGTATATCCCACCGACTGAATAAACATATTGAATTGAATCCAATTCGTTTGCAAGCGTCCGTAGCTGATACATGTTTGAAAGCCATGTCGCGTCCAAAACGGGACCTCCCCTATCCAACAAAGGATATACGTCTACGCTGACGATCCGACGTCCCTTCTCAATTTCGCTCACTGCCGCTTTGTATTCAGGAATCGTATAAATGGTCGTTGCAACTTTTTAGTAACCTTGATAAAAAAATTTTCGATCTATAAATCGAATTTACCTTTATCTCTAATGAATGAAATTACGTCTTCTTTTGTTTTTGTAAAACTCATATTCCTTATAACATATATTTTAATACTAATTCCTGATTTTGCAGAGGCTTTTACCTCCTTTTCGGAGAGTTCCTTCACGCTTGTCTTTCTCATGCCGAGACCTTTACGTAACAGTCACGAGTCCCGTCCATTCTTTTTTACCATCATTCTGCGAACGGCTTTTCTCTCCGTCCCTTATATTTTACGGACATATCATAAAACATTCTATCCGGGTCCCCCCGAAATACGGAAATTTTATCAAAATCAGAAGCCACGTTTTCTTCGACCGCTTCTTCCGCCTTTACGCCGTACATGGAAGAAATATAGAAACATTCCCCTGAAACAAAGTCCCCCGCGCCGAAAATACGAATCGGAAATTCAGAAATATCCGTCGCGGAAAGTTTTGCGCCGTTCATGTCCGTGATCGACCCGCTTTCCCCAAACAGATTGACGGGGATTTTTACTTCCGTCCAACCCTCCGGTGCAATTGTTGTGTCCGCCGCCCACGTCGTTCCTATGCTAAACGTATGCTTTGTGGGATTATAGACGCGGAATACGAGATATTCATAGGCGGACACGTCTTTGATGAACGGCGTATTCAGAATAATATAATTGTCGGCCTGCACGGAAAGGAACTCTACCTTCAAAGAGCCTTTTTCATCGTCATATCTGATTTCGGTATCCAAAGAAATCTTATTGGGCGCGGGCCAATAAAGACTTACCTGTTCCAGTCCGAAGGCCTCGTCAAAATATGCAATTTTATCTTCGACGACGGTTTCGGGTTCGGTGGGCGCTTCCGTCACCGCATACATTGCGGAAAGATAGAACGTACTCCCTCCGGAAACCGTATTTGCCGCATAATCGTCAAACAACCGCAAGGAAAGATTGGTGATGTTTTTACTATTGATGACAATACCAGCAACAGAAGGATGCGTTACATTCTGAGTGTCCAAATCTTCCACCGAAACTTTTAATTCCGTCCACGCTTTCGGCGCGAGCGTAATGTCTCCGAACCAACAATAGCCGGAATATACGGGATAATCGTTATCGTTGTAAATACGGATTACGAGATGGGTATAATCGCTGATATCGCTCTCGATAATACGGTCGAGAATAATATAGTCTCCGCCGGTAACGGGAACGGTCACTTTTAAAGACCCCGCCTCTTCCCCGTAAGTTTTTTCCGTACTGTAAGAAAGTTGGAAATTATTCCAAAGAGTCTTTACCTGAGAAACGCCGAATTCTTCGTCCGAATACAAAACTTTTCCGTCTATGATTTCGGAAGGACCGGTCGCTTCCACTTCGTATTCGTAATCTTTTCCGTTTCCCACAGCGTCTTCGACGTGAATCACAATGATATATTTGCCGCTGTTATGCTCTACCTTAAATTGACTGTTTTCTACCGTCACTTCGACCCTGTCCCCCGCCGAATCCGCCTTGTAGTATACCTTTACCCAGCATTTGGACATGTCAGGACCGTCCGAAACCGTATATTGAGGCAATCCGTAAGTGAATCCGGAAATATAAAATTCAGGCAAAGCATCTTCGTCCATGTTCACCGAAGGCGGTGTACGATCCGCAAAACTCACCTGTACAGAAGCCTTTTCTATATCTTCTCCCGCCGAATAAGTAATGACATAAATCCCGGGAACAGAAACGTTGATTTTCCCGTAAGAAACGGTCACTTCTTTTCCGTCGGGACCGACGACGCTTTCCACTTCAACGAGGTATCCGGCCATAATCAGTCCCTCAGAATTTACCACATCGTATTTTGGAATGTCGTAAGTGCCGAGTTCCGCTTCCAAGACCGTATTTTCCGGTATATTGATCCGAAGTCCTTCGGGCTTTGAACCGCCGCATGCCGAAAGCGCAAAAAGCGCCCCCAAAAGCAACAAGATCAGTTCCAAAAAAAGATTTCTCTTTTTCATCATATAACCCCTCCTATTTTTTATTTTTCCTGCTTTGCCGCCAAAATGATTTTATCCCATGACGCCATTAAAGTCGTCTTTGTATCGTTGATTACCCATTCCGCCGTATTTCCTTTGTAGAGAACCCCGTCGAGTCCTGCTCCGTTTCCGGTCGTATAAGCCGTGAGTCCCTGCCTATAAACGAGCGGAGACGAAAAATCGATGCAAATGGGAATATAGTCCGAAAAATTTTTGTAACGGGAACGGACAAAATCCGTCACATTGTCCCCCACCTCGTATCCGTAAGGCATGGTGAGTCCGTTGAGATACTTTGCATAGATGCTCTGCCCCATGTCGGAAGCCATGAATTTCAGAAACTCCATCGCCAATGGTTTGTTTTTGCTCTTTGCGGGGATCGCACAGCAATGATCGAACGTAGCGCTATAAACCATATGGCGAGCCTCTGAAATCCTTGCAAAATCCTTTTCGGAAACCCCGGGATAAGAGGTTTCTCCTTTGTCGATCGCGTCAATTACGGCACTCAACGTCTCGTCCGTCATCGATTTGTTTTCCAAAGTCTTGACAATGGAACTGATAACCGGGGTCTTGATCATTGCGAGATCCTGCGGTTTGGTGAGCAGATAGCTCTGTACTTCGTTTTCCAGCCACTGACCGTTTACCATCATTGCAGATTCCGTCATATCCTGCCCCGCATATCCCTGCCCCACAAAGGCAATCTGCGCTTCCTGCCAAGTCATGGAGTCGGCATATTTATGCATATAGCCGTTTTCTTTCTTCAACAGCCGTTCGGCCACCTTTACCGATTCCAAACGGCCGGGCATATCCAATACTTCTCCGTTTTCCGCCAAAGTACGCACCGTCGTTCCGTCGGGCTGCTCCTTTTGGTAATATCCCCAATAATAATCGATATAATTGTCATAGCCCTCGTACTGCGCCCACCAGACCCAGTGCAGATAATCCCAGTAACTGATGGAAGTGCTGATAGAAAAAGGATATACCCCTTCCGCTTTGATTTCGTCGCAAAATTCTATCAGTTCGTTCGTCGTATTCGGGATATCGTACCCGTCGGGAAAAATCCGCCCCAAAACCGTTTTATTGATCACGATGCCGCAGACGGGATCCGCCCAATTCATCTGATAAATCTTTCCGTCTTCCGTCAGGAGCTTATTGTAAATCTTCGGATTTACTCTCTCTTTTATCGCCTTTGTTTCTCCCTCCGGCACAGAATTATACACGGGGGACAAATCGGTTAAAAATCCCGAATCCTGCGGCCCAAACATGCTACCCACCGCCATAACCACGTCGTCGTTGAGAGAATTGTCGCTGAGAAGAGAAATGAGTTCTCCGTTAACGTAGCTTTTCTTTACTTTTACCGTCACGCCGAGTGCAGAGGAAAATTCTTCCGCCATTTCGTCCAGCCATTCCGTTCCGAACCCCGCCTCGTAACAAATGACGCTGATAGATCCGGACGGTTTACCGCCCGCACTGTTGTTTCCTCCGCCGTTCCCGTTTCCCGTTCCACAGGAGGCCACGGAAGCGGTACACGCAAAACAAAGCAAAAAACAGCCCAATTTTTTTAATATACTCGTTTGTTTCATATTATCTCCTTATTTATTTTTGACTACACAAATTTACGCGACGGGAATCATAAACACGCCTTCTCCCACCCCGAGTTCAAGTTCAAACCGATTATCGAGTACCTGATAATCATAGGCCACACCCTTTTTATACACTCGCACCTTGGAGGCATCCTTAAATTCAAGGCTGACAGTGTTTTTGATTCCGTATGCCGGATCGGTGAAATTCACGACTATGAGTCCGTCATAGCCGGACTTATCCTTAAATTGTCCGATGAGCGCGTCCTGCGTCGCCTGCACGCCCTTCAAAACGTCTATCGAAGAGAGAGGATTATTGAGGCCGTCGAAATTCATGTTGTAATCCTGTTCGCTTTGCGTACCGAGAACGGGCATTGTGCCGTTCCAGTCAAAATTGAGATATACGTGGTCAAAATTCAGCATTTCGTGATTGACCGTTTTTGCGTAATCGTAGACGGGATACGTCTTTCCCGATTCCTCTGCGTCCACGCAGGAATTTGAAAAATCTTCGAGAATCGACGTCCTGTACGTAAAGTATGTAAAAGCCTTGACTCCGAAAGCCATATAGACATAAAATTGCCAACGGATATCCTCCTCATTGACGGCCCGATAGGTATAGTGTTCCGTGGCTTGCAGGAAGAAATGCGGAATTGCATTCACCCTTTTCGCCTGCATCGCAACGGTCTCTATACAGTTGAGCCAATTCGACCGAAGCGCACTTCCGCCGTCCCTTCCTTTATCCAACGGATAAATATCCGCCGACAGATACCGATGCCCGTCCTCTACCTTCGTAAGAACTTTATCCACGTATTCCCCGACATATTCATTGTAAGTATGCCCCTCGAAAGTGCTCGTTGCGGAATTGGGATAGAGATTTGCAAAAACATCTATTTTGGTACCGTATTTTTCGACATGTTCTTCCGCGAGCTCCGCTATCCTTTGAATATTGGAAAAATAAGGTTCGTCCCAATAATTAATGGCCGTAACCGCGGGGAACTTGGAATAATCCGTCTTATCCGCCGCCCAGGATTCGGCCGCAGATTCTGTCGTGGCGGCATTTCCCAAAGTGAGAATCGTCTTTAACCCCACCTTTTCGCAATACCCGAGCACGTCGGCATAGGCCTGCGTCCCCCGTTTGACAAACAAATCATCCAAAAACATGAACGTAAGACCCATGTCTTTGGCCAATTGATAATCCTCCAAAGTAGGAAGCGGTGCGTCCCATCCGCCAATCATCATCTCTTTGTCGTCCGCATAGACGGGGAAAGGCTTTCCCCCGGATTTACCGCCGCACCCCGCCGCTCCCAAAATACTAAATGCAATCGTACCGCTCAGCAACATACAGATAAATCTTCTCCTCATCAAAAATCTCCTTTTATTTTTTATCCTTTTAATCCGCCCGAAAGCGAAATATCCATAATGGAATTCTGAAAAACGGCAAACAAAACAACAATTGGAACCATGCTCATCAATATGCCTGCAAATAAAACGGGCATATCCAAATTTCGGGTATTGATGATCTGGTACATGTACAATCCGGAAGAAAGCGTAGGAAAATTCTTCAAAAACAACAGCGGGGTCGTATAATCGTTCCAAAAATTAATGGAAGAGACGATTGCAAGCGCCGAAACCACGGGAACCGCCTGCGGAAGCATGATTTTCAGAAAACAGGTAAAATGCCCCGCTCCGTCGATAAAACCGGCTTCGATATAGCTCGAAGGCAAGGATTTGAAAAAGGAATACAAAACCATAAAGTTGAATCCGAAGCCCCCCGCAAAGGCAAGCAAAAGCAACGGAGATTCGATAATTCCCAGCGCCGTATACACTTTGAACTGCGCCGGCATGGCTCCTACGATCGGAATCATCATGGTGACGATGGCAATCCAATAAATCGTTTGTCCCCCGGGGAATTTATATTTCGCAACGACATAGGCCACCATGGTGGACACCGCCATGCCCAAAAATACGCCGCCCAACGTAAACCATACGGAATTGAAAAGCATGTCAAACATGTTGTTCCCGTCTATATCCAACGCCTTAAATGCCTTTATATAATTTCCGAACTCCCACGTTTCGGGCAATGCCACCTTGCTGGTCAGCATATACTCCGTCGAAGTCTTTAAGGAGGACAGAAAAGCCCAAACCAAAGGATACAACAAACTGACGGCATATATAAGAAAAAAAACGAAAATTATGACCGAAAGCGTATTTTTACCGATATGCTTCTTTTTAGACATCAATATTCCACCTCCGGATCAAGACGTTTGAATATGGCTCTGACGGCGATGACAATGGGAATACTTACTGCCGTAAAGAAAATTCCGATCGCCGCAGGATACTCCAAGGCCGCTCCCGTCTGCGTTTTCTGAAAGATAAAAAAGGCGATCGTAGTGGTATCGTTCCCCCCTGCCACCGTTCCCGCTTCGCTGAACAGCAAAATCGGTCCGCTGCTGTTGAACAGGCCTGTAAAAGCTAAAATGATGGTCATTGAAACGGTCGGCCAAACCATGGGCGTAATAATATAAAATAACTCATGGAATTTATTTCCTCCGTCGATTTGGCACGCTTCGAGAACTTCCGTCGGAATTCTTTTCATCGCTCCCTGATATAAAATCATATTGATTCCGAGTCCCGTCCATATCGTATAGACAATAATCGTCGGGGTAGCCGTTCTCGAATCCCCTAAAAGCGGAGGCATCTGATATCCGAAAACTTTATCCAAAAGCATATATAAGGGCCCGAATGTCGAAATGAGGTTTTTGAAAACCGTAACGTAAACAACGGCGGATATGATGGAAGGCAGAAAAAATACGACTCTGAACACTCCGTAACCGCGGATTTGTTTGAACAGCAGATAGGAGACAAAATACGAAAGCGGAATCATTAAAAATATATTTGTCGCAAAATATTTCAGAGTATTCCTCACCGCTATTCCTACCGTAGAATTCGGAAGAGCAAATTCTTTGAACATGCTTTTGAAATTCCCCAACGACCATACGTACTGTTCGACATAATTCTCATCATAGCCGATAAATTCCTGAAAGGCGAGTAAAATTGAATTCAGATTGACCGCCACATAAAAGACAACAAAATTGACGATTGCCAGAGAAACCATTAAATACACAAAAATATATTTACTCTTCCTGAATGCTTTCGGCATATCATCAAATTGTTTTATATAGTTATGAAAAAATTTATTCCTCATTCCACCCTCCTTCAACGACTGCTTTCAATATTGAATTATATATATCTTCCCGCGCGCTTTCTTTCCTTGAACCATTTTCATTATACCATAAACTTTTTAGGTGTCAATATGAAAAAGGCTTCGGTTTTCTTACTTTTCAGGCTTCGTTAATTACAATAATATTGGAATAATAGTTTTGAAAATAATATTTATCATTAATTTTATTACATAAAAATGAATTATTGAGAAAAATTCCAACATTTTTTCTATTCACTTGAAAAAAACAGTACTTTATGTTATAATATTTTTGGAAATCTAATTCAAAAAAATCAGGTGAAGTATGGACAAGCAGATGGAAGCCGAAAACATTCTCAATTATCGATTGTCAGATCCGACGGACGAAAGAGATATCTGTCGTTTAGGCAGAGCCTTGTCCGTTCCCGAGCGGCTTAAAATATTACGTGTTTTACAGGAAAAACCTTATAGCATCATTGAAATTGCGTCCCTTCTCGATTTGCCCGTTTCCTCCGTCTCGTTTCACGTCAATGTATTGGAGGAGGCCAAACTGATCCGGATAGAATATAAACCTGCGCAAAAAGGCCACATGAAACTTTGCAGCCTCGGAACAATTCTCTCTACCGTATTTTTTACAAAAGTCAAAGAGACCGTAGAGGACGAGATCAAAGTTGAAGTCCCTGTCGGCTGTTATTCCAGATGCGAAGTATCCAAAGCATATATGGCCGACGGAAACGGATTTATTTTCAGAGAAAATTCCTCCTCATATATGCTGTTTGCCCCCGAACGAATTAAGGGTCAGCTCTTTTCTTTTCAGTCTGGTTTCGTGACTTATAATTTCCCCAATCTATTTATACTCGATCGCAATCGACGCAGACTGTCTTTTTCATTCGAGTGTTGTTCAGAAGCACCCTATTATCGCGAAAATTGGCCCAGCGACATCACCGTATGGATAAACGACGTAGAAATAGCGACCTATTGTTCCCCCGGAGATTTCGGAGGAAAGCGCGGAATTTATACTCCGAGCTATTGGCAAATTAACAGCACTCAATTCGGACTTTTGAAGAAATTTTCCATCGATGACGAGGGATGTTATATCGACGATATTACGGATAATAAAAATCATCGCTTCGACGATCTGCATTTAGATACGGCAAAATTTATCGAATTGAAAATCGGAATTAAAGAAGATGCAAAACATATGGGCGGAATCAATATTTTCGGGAAAGAATTCGGTAATTTTCATCAAGACATTCTCATGATTCTCTCCAAAAACTGAATATATTCCTTTGAAATTTCCTTAAAAGGAATCTTTTTGCCTCCCTATCAAATATATTATTATTTGTGCCGATCATATACATTTTCTCGTCAATTATCGATGCAAACTCTTTTTAATTTATAACATCATGTTAAAAATATGCGATAGTATTCACCTGTACAAGTAAAGCTGCTTTCGCAGTTTTTATCATCGTCATAACGACGATAAAAGCAGTTGCCAAAACATTCTTTATATATTATCAATATTTAACACAATGATTTTTATATTAATTCTCGCTTATTCCGAAAACCTTCTCCCACGATTTTTCCTTACGACTCTGTTTTCTATATGATATCATTTCTGCGGCATATAAACGGACTTCTTAAAATTCTTTCGGATGAATATGATAAATATCGTCAAATCAAAAAAAATTTTTCAGCTTCTGCAGAATAATTGTTCAGACGTCAGATAAATAAGATGCGCCCGCTCTATCTAAAACCACACAAGCGCATGAAAAGACAAATTCATTTATGTAAAGAAAACGGCGGTTTGAAATCCGTCATTTCAAAACCACCGTAATTCTATTGTATTTTGTTTTGGCTCGCGATGAACCAGTTATCGAAAAAACGTTTTTTATTTCCGTATTAAAAAGGATCTCGTTATACCATTTCGTCGCAAGTACGCTTCTTTACTTTTCTTACAAAAAGATAGTTTTCCCAATTCAGGAAGGACACGCTCTACAACAATTTGGGTTATTTTGTGTTTGCCTTTTCGTAGATTGAATGCTTCCAGAAACCGATAATCATTTTTGGCTTCACTGTAAAAAAACAAAACATAAATATATTGAAAAAGATTATAATTACAAAACGGATATTCAAATTGCATAAATGCGTTCCGATTTCATAATGACAAAGCCCGATCGGTTTCCGTATTATCCAATGATTCGGCAAAAATCCCACTGCATGCTCCACCCTTTACTGAGATAATGAATAAATCAAAAGGGATCATTCACAATAAGGGTAGGATGAGGATTTGAATATTCTGTTTCGGGTCCACCTCAAAAAAGGGAATCTATCGCAACGCCATCCGCCATCTATATATTGCGTATTTAATAAATGCCGAAATTATTAATGATACAAAAAAATGTCCGAAGGGGTCATAATTATTGACAGGATCATTACTACAATAGGCATAACGATTCAGACTATTGATACTTTCAGGAGCCAGATAGCTTACATCGTCCGGAGAAATAAATCTTCCAGTTTCTGCATCGTAATATCTCGCTCCTACATAGTATAAGTCCGTTTCCGTATCATAATAGTAAGATCTGTATCGGATAGGATTCGTAAATCATGACGGCTCGTTTACCTCCGCTTTTCCATAGGCTTCAGAATCATAACTTCCGACCTCTTCTCCTTCTTTATTATATATCTTTCTTACGTTTTCCTGTAAATCCCTCCCGTAATAGTATTCCGTCTCTTCTCCGTGCTTTCTTACGATTACCCCAGCGATTCCTTTCATATCATATACGTATTCCCGTTCTTCTTTTGAACTTCCTCCTTGATGATAGATCTCTGTTATCTTTTCTCTCATTAATAAGCCGCTTTCACTATATTCATACTCTGTAGCCCGTGCTTCCATATAATCTATCAACGATTGTTTTCCCGGTGAATATGTATAGCTTTTCTTAATTTTTCTTCCCTTTGCGTCATAACTGTATCTATATCTCGTCGTTCCGCTTAGGATATTCCCGTATCCGTAACCCGTCAGCTTCCCTTTCTCAAAGCGAATTCTTTTCCTCGGTATATGATCGGCTCTCCAAGTACGTCATACTTTATGTCCTGTCCGTTATAACTCGTCAATCGGTCCTTATGGGTTTCATCTTCGTATTTATACGTCTTTTCCGTATAGCTTCTTTCCACTTCTTCCGATTCTGTATAACTGTAACTTTTTACACTTGTTATATTTCCGTTTTTATCATACTCATATAGTATCGTTTTGTCAAATTTTTCATTATTTTCCCGTTTCAGCCTCCAAAATTCGTCATATTTGTAACTTATATGATTTTCTGTATCCACCGTATCTCTTTCCGTCCCATAGGCTCCGGAGATCCCTTTTCGGATTTTTTCCCTCAGCGTTTTCAATCTAGAAGAAGTCCTCGTTCCTATTGCGGTCTATGACCTCTCTGTTTTGTCTAATTTGTATATCAATCTATATTTACGATTTCTCCCTAGAAAAGAAATCGACAGCGTATCAGGCGAATCGTTTTTCCCTCTCTCCCCTTCGTCTGCTTCCGATTCGCTTAAAGCAGACCTTTCCAGCCCTTTACTATAATTTTCTCTTGATTATTTTCTTCCCTGTTTTATCTCTCCCCCCCCCCGCGCTCCTCCCATTATCCCTTTATTTAATCTTTCTCCTTTTTCTCGTACATATTGACCCCTTTCGTCAGTTTCACCAACTCCTCTATCTTTTCCGAAACAAACTGCAAATCCGCTTTTATCCCTAACGCCTCCGCATATTCCCCTATTTTATCCATTACATATTCCTTCTTCTCTTTTCCGCTATACCCGATAAATCTCTCCGCCTCCTCTATTAGTTCCGGCAGCTTCTCCGTTATCTTCTCTTTATTTATCTTCTCCTTTACTGCCTTTAACGCCTTTATCAGCTTTATCCCTATCGTCAATATTCCCGCCATACAACTCAATATCGTTCCCACCAAAGACAATATATACTCCGCTTTTTCCATTCCTCTCTCTTCCTTCTTTTCTATTTTTCGCGCCACAAATATTTGTAATACTAATATATCATAATATTATTAGTTTGTCAAGTCTTTTATTCCATATTTTTTGCTATTTTCTAATTTTTTCCAATTATCACAAAAAATTATTATAAAATCCGACAGACGGAGTTTGTCAAAATTTTCGGCGTTACTCAAAGCAATTTATCCGCTTGGGAAACAGACAGATGGAAACCCGATATGGATTCCTTGAAGAAGTTATGCGAAGCATTGAATTGTTCCGCGGATTATCTTCTCGGACAGGAACCTCTCGCTCACAGCGGCAGTATCAATAACATTTACTTTCACTTGGCCAAAGAAATGGAAGAAATACAACTTCCCGAATTCGATATTGAAAAGATTCTCAATTTCGCGAGATACATGAAAAAGAAATTAAAGATTCTTGAATACATAAACAAAATGCCGATTGAACGCATCGTTTTCAATCATTTTTCCGTTGTCGTTTATTGTTCCCTTATTCGTAAAATTTTTAGTTTTTTTCAAATAAAACTTTGGTTGAGATCATCAGCATGGCCGACTATTACAAGGCGGTGACAAAAACTTCTCCGACTTACCTTTTACAAAAAAAAGAGTTCTGTATTATCAGAACTCATTGGGAAATCATTCTATTTTTTCGATCGACAGCCGTCATTTTTTTATTTTTAATTTGACGTCCGTCTCAAACATTCTGTTCCAAGGCTGCTCAATTTCCACTGTTTCGACTTCCTCCGCCAGTTCGGGAAAGTTTTCCGTCATATACTTGATAAGTTCTTTACGAATCATTTCAGCGACTTTTCCCTTTTTTCCGTCAACCCTGAAATTGTTAAGTCCCATTCCCGGCAGAACATTATCGATTATATACTTCCGGACATACCCCATATATCCCATATCCTCGTAATAGCGATGCAGTAAAAAGTTCTTTCTTCCCCATTCGTCTCGTCCGAAATAATATAAAACAGCCTGACAAATTGTTGTTCCCAAAGTATTACTGGAAGTATTCCACCCTGCATAGGCATGAATTTTCAATAATAAATCCTCTTTTTGCAAAAGGTGCAACAATTCCCCATCGCTTCCGTTACAACCAGCGACGTCGCCAATCGAAACTATTTTCTTTTGTTCAAGAGCGTAACGTATAAACGCCGTAAATTCTGCAAGATTTCTTTCTACATCATATGCTTTTACATATCCGCCGTCAGAAACATTCAACATTTCAGACCCCATATTCACCGCAAGAACAATATCGGCTTCCGGCAACGAATATACCTGTTGGCCCCCGACGGATAAAATATGATATTTAATCGTCTCTCCCAAAGGGCGGTCTTCAAACCAAGGTACAACCGATTCAGCCTTTGTAGAAGCATAATGCACATAAATTCGGGGACGACCTCCGTTTAATTCCGAAACAGCCCTGCCGAGAAGAATCAACCCCGTATCGTCGGCAGACGGATACATCGCCGTTTTCATATGTAAAAAATTTTCTTTCAAATATTTCCGAACCAGAATCTGATCCATCGAAGTAAATCCGTAAACGGCCGCGTCGTCCTGCGGAACGATGAAGAAATCCACTGTTCCGTCTTTTACATAGCGGAGATTTTCGATAAGAACTTGCAGATTCTTTTTCCTTCTCCCGATAAAATCTTCCAATACCTCAGAAGGAAGTGTTTCTTTGATTCGATTAAAATCCTGTTTATCTGTTTCGGTAAGACTGCCCGTTTGCTCTAAATGCGTATATCTGCCGTAAAGGTGAAGATCTCTGCCGTAAAAATCGTAATAATCGGGCTCTTCGTCGGAAAGAGAATAATCCGGGCAACGCATAATCAGCTGAAATACGTAAAATTTCATTTTCGGGTTCTTTTCCCGCAATAATTCCACGGTTTTTGCTCTTTCAAGCAAAACTTCGACCTTCTCTTCATGCAATCTCGAAGGTACTATTCCCCCGTAAATCAAAGTGTCCAACGACAAAATACAACAATCTGCGCCATCGATATTTTCCAACAGCCAATTTTTAATTCCTTCCATATCTCCGGGACGTTTTTTATCTCCCATAAGAGTTTTCGGAGGAATCAGCAAACTATAATCCGCATTCGGCATCATTTTCGGATAATCGTAATTACACGGCCTTTCATCGAGAGGCAACATTACTATTTTTTTCATCTTTGTAGTTCCTTTTTTATCCTTTTTATCGTTTTTTCATAATGATCGGCGATATATTTCATTCCTACATCATCGGGATGAATACCGTCCGCAGTCCATTCGGTATATTCTTCGCCCAAAATCTTTGAGCCGTCGGCAAAATATACTCTTTTGCCTTTCTTTCTGAATCTTAAAGCCAATTTTTTCAGGAAGTCTTTATAAAATTCCCGCAGTCGAACACGATTTTCGTCATATGTATCGAGCGCAAATAATATTCTCGAATATAAAACAACCGGACAATGGGGATTTCCGTCAAAAAATGCGTTCAAAAATTTCTCCGCATTATCCTTCATCCTCTCGTCGCATCCCGCATTCGGTTCGGCATCGACAATCAACAGATCCAGCTTCCGCTTTCCGAGAATTTCGCCCATTTCTTTTTCCATAAACGCGCTTCCCGAAAATCCGAAATTGAGAACTTCACAGCAAAGGCGTCTGGAAAGAATATTTGTATAAGCCATCCCCGGTCTTGATGCACTGCACCCCTGAGTAATGCTTGTTCCGTATACGCAAATCCGCTCTTGGTTTTCAAAAGGTACGGGAATAATTTCGGACTCTTTATCCAGTCCGATTTCCAAACGCAAAGTCGACATATATAACGGCAAATACATGAGATATTTTCGCTTTCGACGAGGACGATCGGAAAAATGTCCCAAAGAAAATTCATATTCCGAATCTTCAAAATTCCCGCGGGCCACTTCATGCAAACGATAGCGGGACAAACTCTCGTCATATACGTATAAATCGATTCCCGTTTGTCCTATCAACGTCATATTCGTCATATCGAATCCGGAACGATTCTTTACACGGACAAACAGTTGCGCGGAATCCGTTTCAAATTGTAAGCCGATTCCCGCAGAATGCTCCCCAAGCCAGGCTTCCCCTTCGTTCACGGGAAGCAAATGCGCTCTTTCCGCCTGCGTCATTCTGCAAAAACCGTCTTCCGAAAGCGCATCCGAACCGAATAAGCCGAATCGAGCATCCTTAGCGTCGTACCAACGCAGTTCCGTGCCCCGTACTTGCCGCATTCTCATGTTTTCATCAAAATCAAAAACGGTATCCATCTTATTTTACCTTTGAGGTAATGAGAAAAGAATTCATCACGCTTCTCGTGGAAGCAAGTTCTCTGCTGCCCGTATCGCTGGATCTTACGACAACGGTCGGAGACGCATAGGTACCGCCATTCAGGATTAACTGCGTAGATCCACCCCCGTCAAAATTCGCGGCCTGCCTGCAACCATACCAACATATGAAATCGGCCAATTGAGGCAAGCTGAGCCCGTAGGTAGAATCTTCGCTGCCCTTCCCCCCGTAGCGCATGGCTTCAACGGCAAACAAACAAACCGTATTTTCGTCTTTTGTCCCGACTGCGGTTCTGGGAATATCCGGACTTTGCGCACCGTTGCTGTTTTCGAGCGCGACGGTTTCAGCGACCGCGCCGTCGATGACCAAAGCCTGACGACAGCCGAGAATCGTATCATACCCGTCCCAGGTGCTATCCTCGGAAGAAACCGACAGAGACAATTTATCTCCCGTCTTTAATTCCCGTAACGCAGAAAAACCGCTGAAATTTTCCCCGACAAAAATATATCCGTATTCGTCCGCGTCGGGGGTAAAGGACGTCGATTGAGTTACCGAAGTCGTTTCAAGAACGGTGAGGTTCTTTACGCCGTCGGTAAGGCCGACTTTTATCGCCAGACCTTTCGATATCGTCCCTTTCGACCGAACGATGAGCGTAGCGTTCGAAGAAGTCGGATTAGCGTTTGCCTGGATTTTAACCTCGTGTCCGCCGACCGTTACGGCATAAGTCAATTTTGACTTTACGACCGTCCTTTTTACCGATTTCGTCGTTATGTCGCCTTCGTAAGAAACTATCGGTGCGATTTGCGCCGTATCGCCTTTCACGCCGAAAAGCATGGGAGCCGACGCCGGAAGGTCGGCTGCGCTATCTTTATAGTCATAATTCCCGTTATCGTTATGGCTGTCTTTAACGATATATCCGCCTTTTACGAAAGCATTTACGCAATATTCTCCGAAAAAATCCGCGTTAATAGAAGCAAATACGGTTCCGCCCGTTTCCGACGCCCAAGCCGACGCCATTTCATAAGGCGTCGATTTTTCGTAATTGAAACTCATCACGGCATTGTCTTTTGTCCCTGCACGAATATCGGCTTTTGTCAAATCCGTCTCGACAACATGCACCAACGAAGGATTTCCGTCTGAGAGTTTTATGGGAACGCTCTTATGAATTACCCCGTCTCCGAGACTTTCGCTGACAATATCCTCTTCATTTACCGTAAAAAGTTTGGGTTCGTAAACGTTGTCCTCTTCCTGTCCGCCCGAGACAGAAGAAAAGCCGTCATCGGCAGGCGTTTGAGCGCATCCCGCAAAATTTAAGATGCCCAAAGCCAAACATATCGCTAAACTCAAAAAAATTTTATAAAATTTTTTCATCAATGATTTCCCCGCTTTTATATTACCTGATTAAAGGCTCTGTTATTCTGAATGATCTGAACATAATTGCTGGTAATGCATTTTGGTCGGGTGATCGCTCCGCCGATAATAACCCGATCGATTCCCAAAGAAAGGATTTCATCGAGTTCTTCATACGCGTGAATACCGCCTTCCGCAATTACTATTGCATGTTTTATGTTTTCTTTAAGTTTTCGGCATAAATCTATATTCGGAAGTTTGACATCTTTTGTATCTTCCGTATAACCGCACAATGTAGTGGAAATATAATCGACGCCGAGGCTTTCCGCTTCCAATGCTTCTTCGTAAGAAGCGATATCCGCTACGATCTGTTTATCGCTGTTTTCGCGAATATATTCGATCAGTTCGGCCAGCTTTATACCATTATGCCGAATACGATTGGTGGCGTCCAAAGCAATTGCACAGCATTTGGATTTTATAAGAGCCTTAACCTCTTTCAACGTCGGCGTTATGTAAACGGGAGAATCGGAATAATTCTTTTTAATCAAACCGATAATCGGCAATCTCCCGTCCAATTTTTTATAAATCGCATTAATGTCTTTCACCGTATTGGCCCGAATACCAACAGCACCACCCAATTCGGCCGCCAATGCCATTTTGGGAATCGTATCGCCACCGTATAACGGCTCGTCTTTCAATGCCTGGCAAGATACTATCAACCCTCTCGGTAATGCTTTTTTCATGAATCTTTACTTCCTGAATTTTATTTTTCATCAAGACAATCCGTACCGTTTTTATTTCCCGCTATGCCGCAGAAATCGTTTCCGCGGCATAGCGAAAAATCAGATGCCCGTTAACCTTACTTGGAGTGCCGTCATCACTTTTTATAGTTCGTAAATCCCTCTTTAAACGCTTCCCAAGTCTCTTTAAGATCGTCGTAATTATAGTTTTCCCCCGGTTTGTTGCAGAACTGCAAACGATTTGTGATAATCTGCAAATTGGTATCGGGATTCGTTCCCGTCCCGTAATCGTTGCAGTTAAACCATACGATACCCTTTATTTGTTTTATGTAAGCCGCCGGTTCTTCGGCCTTCAACTCCGCAAACATATCTCTTACGTATTTGGCCTGAGAAGCCGCGTTTCTGCCCAGCGCTCCCGATGCGTCTCCGCCTGAGCCGCAGGCCGTTTCCGCTATAATCAAACTCCATGTATCGGGGAAATTTTCATGATTTTTATTATAGAGCGAAGTATAGCATTCTTTAAAAGAAAGAATCTGCTCTTCGGCCGTTGCCCCGCCGGGAATATCGTTATAGTTGTTCATTTCGTAATTCGTTCCGCCCAAAAGATGAACGTAATCCGTCCCGGGAAAATAACAAAGATCTTCGCCCCACGAAGAATACGGACACGAAACCGCTATGGGATTCCAAATCCAAATGCAATTGTCGACCCCCTCTTCCGTAAAGATATTATACAGGCGCTGCCATGTCATTGTAAAAATATCCGGATCGAGCAAAGTCATTATTCCGCTGTAACTCGTCCAGTCGGTATTCATCTCGTTGTTCAGTCTGAACAATACAGGATAGTGGTATTCCCTGATGTCTCGCGCAAGTTTTCTGAATTGCTCGTCATATTTACCCCGCATAATATCGAACATCGGCGTCACTTCGTCGTTTACGAGGTTATTGTTCAAAGTGAACTGATAGGTGAACTGTAAAACCGGCTTACCGTTCGATCCGTCCCCTCCCGCCAATTCTCTTGCCATAGCGAGCGGGAAATTATGAGGCGTATAATTAGTATAGTCCACCCCTCCTCCGATATGGGTATATGTAGGATAAATTTCGTATGTATGTCCCCAAATATCTTCGACCGTTTGTTTTACCTGCCGGCTTTTATCCAGAATATTTTTATATGTAGAATTGAGGGGATTGGTTTCGTCGTCTTTTCCCTCGCCGAAATATCCGCCCGGCATAGAATAACTGAACGCACCCCAATTGGCATATTGCGTCGTCTGCAATTGTTCGAAATATGCCTTTGTCTCCTCATTCCAATTCGGATCTTCTTTCGGATCTCCCGGATTAAAATAGCTCTTTACCTGACCTCGGGAGGTAAATTTGTTGTACCCCGCTATAATTTCCTTCATCTCTTCGGTTTTATCCGATTTTGATTTCATAACCATAAGCGTAAACGTCTTGTCATCGTCCACCTGCTTGATTACGGCAACGTTATAGAAAGGACGTTCGATCGTTTTTTCTTCGTCTTGTATCTGCAAAGCATACATATAAATGTCATAGCCCGGTTTCATTTCCAGATCGCCGTGTCCGACAACGCGTTTATCTTTATCGGGATAAACGTTTTCCGTTTTATTGAGAACCGTTATCCCGCAATTTTTACAAAACTCATCGTTATCGATATGCGGCAGCAACCATTCTCCCGCATAAATTCCCCAAGGATCGGAAGTATTCATATACGGATTGCCGGACTCGTAACTGACCGACAAGATAACGTCGTCGTATGAATACTGCGATCTAAGATGCGCGATGCTGTAATCGCTTTCAATCGCGGCGGAAGGCAGGGTATACGCTATTCCCGCAGAAACGTTTACGATACGCGTGTTTTCTCCGCTGACCAGCTCCATTTTTACATCCTTGCGGCTGGTCATGTCCGTAAAGTTTTTAACATACTCCCCGTTGACAAACACCGCGGCCTTTTCTACATCCGCAGCATCTTCGATTCCGTTTTTGGCATCGGCAATCTGTCCGTCTTTATACATATTTTCAAAAATATACTTTAACGTATCCGAATCCGTTGTGTAAACTTTTTCGATTTCATTGCCTCCCTGCGTCGAGCCGTCGTCCCCTTTGTCAGACGAACAACCGACGGCCGTCGCCGCGCAACAACAGAGCATTGTCGCTCCTAACAACAACGAAAAAAACTTTTTCATTTTATTTGCTCCTTACCTTATTATTTTTACGATTGGTTATCAAAACGAAACCTTCAACAATTTGCTATAAATACCGTAACAGCCTTCGATCGTTTGCTCTTCCCGATCTTTCGAAGTAACATAACTCCAATTCTGCCGATAATAAAGCAGAATATAAGCCTCTTTTGACGTTTCCTCCGTCAAGATAATATTACAGTTCAAATTTACGATCCAGCCGTTATAAGTGCGGCAAGGCACTTCTATCTGTCCCTTTGAAATATCATCGCGGGTTATCCGTAAATCCCCCGTCCCGAGTTCCTTTACGAGCATTGAACATTTTTCCGCGGCATTTGAGGTAACGACATTCCCCTTTACATTAAAATGAGATACATTTTCAAACGTCCATGTATTTTGTGTATATCCTCTCGCCAGATATGCCGCCGCGGTATTGTCCGTCGCCGCATAATAGGATTCGTCCAACACAAGATTATATTTTCTCAAAAAGGCGATTTTTCCGGAGATATTCGTCATATCGACATGTCCGCCTCCCCAGCCGCTTTCTCCGGAATCCTGCTCTTTCCCGGAGGTAGCGCCGCCTAAATATCCCACGGGAATTTCCGGCATAATTTCTTTCATTCGCTCGGCAAAAGGTGCATAAAACGTTATCGCATACCATCTTCCCTTCATTTCCGGATGCGCTTCCATAATCTCTTTCAGTCGGTCTATCGGTTTCAGATTATCGACGACGTTCGTGGATCCGCCCGAAAATTTCAGTTCCAATATAAAAATCAGGTCATTGTTTTCGGCCAACGCGAGAGCCTCTTGCAACGTCGGATAAGACTCCCCGTATTTTTCCGAATAATCCCCCAAAGTGAGTTTTGAAAGATGCGCCAAAGTCGCCTTTTCAAAATACGTTCCCGCAATCGAAGTGGCATTCGTTTCCCCGTCATGACAGAGAACGATTTCCCGATCCGCAGTGATTTGCAAATCGATCTCTACATGCGTTGCCCCTTCGTTTACGGAAGCGGAAATCGCAGTCAGGGAATTTTCGTTCGCATAAGTCGTAATCCCCCTGTGTGCCGCCAAATATTGCGCCCTCGCAAAACCGGATTCGGAAAAATTTTCGAGCGATTCTTCCAAAATCGCAGTATCTTTCGCTACGATTCCGTATGCGCCATCGGCAATCGCCGAAACGGCCTCCGTCTTATCTTCCACATATCCCCAGCAGCACTTTGTCAAAGCGCTTATGTATTCCGCCGCCGTTCCGAAATTTTCATCCGAGGCGTCAAGCATCAAGATATTGCACCCCGAAGCGTTCGCTTCACCGATATATTCCGCAGACGCATATCTGTCGGAAGAAATTTCCGCGTCTGTCAAATCGTAAACCGTATTGAGAAGAGAACAGCGTTTATCGCGATATATTTTTCCGATAACGGAAATATCGGAAGACAGCACCATCATATCGTCGATCGCATATGTTTCGTTCTGCCACTCTATAAACGAATCGACCGTCGAATCTGCAATACGTACGATGGGAATAAATTTGTCCTTAATATAATCGTCGTAAACCTGTTCCAGCGTTTTCGTTTCGTTCCCGAGCGATACGTTCATCGATGCGTCGGGCGTGAGAATGACGGAGGCAGGTTTTTTTCTTTCGGAAAAAGCATCCGATAACCCGCTATATGATTCCGGTTCAAAAATCATTGTGGGTTCAATCATCAACCCGCTGTCATAGGAAGAAAGATTTACCCTGCTTGTATCCTTTTTTACAGCATCCGCGGCACCGACGGAAATATTCCGAGGACCCGTATTTACCGCAAACACTCCGAAAGCCAAAAACGCGAACGCCGCTTTCAATACTTTTTTCATTTTCCTCGCCTCCTCAGGTAATCCCTACAATTACGGTAAACGTTTTGACGACACCGCCGCCGGATACGGAAATTTCGCACTCGCCGCGTTTCACGGCTGTCACTATTGCCACTTCATTTTGCGCCTCCACCGTAGCAATCGTTTCGTCCGAACTCTCCCACGTCAGCCGTTCCGTAAGCGTTCCGGAATATAAAACACGAACGCTCGCCGTATGATTTTTCTTTAATACCAGACAATTTTCCGGAAGATTGACATAAAAGTCCTTAGGTTCCACCGTAACGTTGCAAGTCGCCGTCGTTTTGCCGTTTACCTTTACCGAAACCGCGGTTTTCCCGACCGCCAAAGCGGTCACCGAAACCTTATTTTCTCCTATGACAATCGAAACGATCTTATCGTTTTCAACCGTCCATTCCAGATCAAAATTTTTCGGATTCTCGGCCTTAATATCTGCGGAATCTCCCAACTGTAAAGAAATTTCGGTATTGTCAAGAACAACTTCCGTTTTGTCTGCGCACGACACACCGAATATACACATCAGCGATACCATTAGAAGAGCCATCAATGTAAATCCGATTCCGATTTTAGATTTTTTCACCCCCTTATCCTCCTCTAAACGATTTTTGAATTTTCTATATGCAAAATTTTAATTCGTATATCGGCATGATTCCTTTCAATTTTTTCAGAATGCTCCGTCCAAGATATTTCTATCTCGTTATTCAAATCGTCAGCAAAAACATATCGGCCCTTTCCGCAAACCAAAAACGTCAATTCTTCATACCCGTCCAGCCTGTTCCCGACATCGGAGAAAAGTTTCCCGTTTTTGAGGTTCAAAGCGACGCAGGTATTTTCTCTCATGAACACAGGGGAATATGCACGCTTTAACGCCACTTCGCAAACCCCGCCGGAATAAGTTTTTCCGTCAAACAAACCATACCATTTGCATTCGGGGAGATATACTTTCCTCGAAGAAACGTAATCCCGCAAAACCGGAGCTATCAATAACGCTTCTCCGAGCATAAACTCGTCGTCAATGTCATAGGTTTTTTCATCTTCCGGAAATTCTACGCTTAAATGCCGCAGAGGAGATACGCCCGTTCGGGACGATTCCAACATCAAATTATATTGATAAGGAATGAGATTATAGTGCAATCTGAACGAATCGCGGAGCAACGATAACAGTTCGGGATCTTTATGATACGCGGAGATATTCCAAGGGCTGCGATCGTTAATCTGCCATGCGCCCGTAAAATCACAACGATTGTTTGTCACGGGATCGCTGTGCCATTGCATTACGGGAACGAACGTCGCTGCCTGAACGGCACGCAAATACAGCTCTGCGGTCGGTAAATATCCGGAAAATCCGGCAATATCGTATCCCCAACAGTTCACGCCGGAAATTCCCGCAGAAAGCCCCGCTTTCAATACCGAAGCAAATTCCGACCAAGTAGATTCCTGATCCCCCGCCCAAATAACCGAAAACGTCGGACTCTTTACCCCTCCGGCGCGGGAAAATACAATCGAATCCCCTCCGACATATTCGGCAAAGGCCTTACTGTATTGCTCGCAATAAGCATTTTGCCCCTCTTTTCCCGTGGTGCCGTCAAAAAACTTCACCGTATGGTCATGAATGAATTCCCCGCCGTCCGTTTTGAAACCGTCTATTCCGCACTCTTTCAAATGCTCGAACCGATCAAACCAATGTTCCGAAGCCTCGGGATTCGTAAAATCGGGAACCATGCATCCGACACACCAAGTATGCGGAATTTCATACGGCGTTCCGTCGGCGTTCATCACACAATATTTATGTTCTTTGACATATTCGTTTTCGGCCAAACAGCGTTCGACATTGCAATCTGTTTCGAGCGAAGAATCCTGCGCATATACAGGGACCACCCAAAGTAACGCCTTTAACCCGTCTTCATGTATTTCGCGGATCATCTCCTTGGGATCGTCCCAGTCCTTCGCCGAGGAAAAATCCAATTCGTCATATTTTATCGGTTCTTCCATGGGTATACTCGTCGCCCGCACGTCTTTCCAGATACAATGCGTCGTCAAATCGCTCCATCTTTCGATGACCAGTACGTTGTGAGGGAACTGATATTTCTTCATCTTTGCAAGTTGTTCTTCCACGTCCGAACGACTGCTCCAACGATTGGAACTCATCCACGCACCTAAAACCCACTTCGGAAAAACTCTCGGCATACCGGCTAATTTCCTGAATTCGCCGATTATTTCTTTCATCGAACCTTCCAACAGCCAAATTTTTGCTTTTTCTCCGTTACTGCCCGCTTCATAGGAAATAACAATTTCATCCTCTTTGGTTAAGTCGAACACCGTTTCCACATAAGTTTCCACATAAATCCCGAACCCGTTCGGCGTAACGAAAAAAGGCATCGAAAGATAAGTATACTCGCCCTGATAAAAACATTTTTCTCTAACGCAGGCACGAACGACTTTGCCTTTCTGATTCACGCTGTCAAACTTTTCGCCAAAACCGAATGCCGCGTTGTATTTCCGTTTCAATGTAAAGACGAATTTTCCGTCCTTTTCCAAAATTTCCTTCTCACTCAGCAATTTCATAGTCAATCCTTATATTTTATCGAAAAATCCATTTCAAAAGATCGATTCCAGGGCGAACTTACTTCTATATCCTCAACGCGGTCGGCAATGCGGGGATAATTCTCCCGCATATATCGCATCAATTCTCCTTTCGCCATCTCCGTACACATTCCGCGTTCGCCGTCCAAACATTCTTCACTGTAACCGTTAGCCAATGCCGCATGAACGTCTGTCCATGCACGCGCATGATTTACATACCCGACGTCATCGTAATATCTGTGAATCAAAAAATGTTCGTTTCCGAGTCTATCCCTTCCGACATTATACAGACACGCTTCGCAGATTACCGTACCCAGCGTGTTGCTCGACGTGTTCCACCCCGCATAAGCGTGAATCTTCAAAAGCAGATCCTCATCGTGCAAAATCCGCAGCAGTTCTTCATCCGCGTTGGAAGGATACGCCACGTCCGCAACGGCAACGATTTTTCCGCGTCCCAACTCATATTTAATCATGGAGACAAACTCCGCCAGGCTACGTTCTACGTCATAAGGTCTGTACAGCTGTTCTTTCGTCGGACGATAAGGCATTTCCGCCCCTATATTCACCGCGAGAAAAATATCGCACTCCGACGGTTCGTATACACGTTGACAACCCGCCGAAAGGATTTGACATTTTACCGTTGCGTCGATTGTCCTGTCTTCGAATGCCGGCGTCACCGTGGCCCCGAAAGCAGACGCATAATAGACGTAAATTTTGGGCACAATCCGATTCAGTTCGTTTACGGCCCTCGCAAGCAAAGTCATTTCTGCCTCATCGGCGGAAGGATAAATCGGCGCTTTTAACTGCAACTTGTTCCGTTTGATATACTCGCGAACTTCCGATTGATCCATGGCGGTAAAACCATACGGAGCGCTGTCGTCCTGCGAAACGATAAACCCGTCGAACAAATCCTCCCCGACCATTCGGAGCGTATTCAAAAGCGTATGCAGATTTGCCTTTCTCCGCTCGATAAAGTCCCGCAGCACTTCGTCCGGCAACAATGCTTTGATCCTTGCAAAATCCCTTTCCTCCGATTCCGCAAGAAGTCCCAAACTTTGCTTATGCGCATATCTGCCGTAAAGATGAATTTCCGCGCCGTACTCGGCGTAATAATCCGGTTCTTCATTGCTCAAAGAATAGAACGGACACCGCATAATCGTCTGAAATCCGTAAAGTTTTGCGTCCGGATTTATTTTTTTGATTTCCCTGACTATCTCCGCGCGTTCGTCCAGCGTACGAACATCGTCGAAATGAAGCCTTGAAGGGACAAGTCCGCCGTAAATCAGCATATCCATAGACAAAACGACGGCATAGACGTCCCGAACATTTTCAATAACCCAACGCGCTATTTCTTTACAATCCGCGGGGAGTTTCTTATTCCCGAGCAACTCCCTCGGCGGACGGATTATCCGAATATCCGCCGAAGGCATCAACAAAGGGAATTTGAAATTGCACGGTCTTTCGTCCAACGGCAATAACAATATTTTTTTTCTCATGCGATTATCCTTTGACCGATCCTATCGTCAGACCGCCTTTAATATATCTCACAACATACGGATAAATAAAGAGAATGGGAATAATGCTCACAAACATGGATGCCGCTTCGATGTTTTTTCCCCAATCCCGAAGGAAATCGTCATACATGGCAGCCGAATTTCCTTCGGAAAGTTTAATGTACAGGAAATACGCCAAAGGCTGCTGGCTAACCGTCTGCGAATCGATAAAAATAAGCGCCGAACCGATACCGTTCCAACATCCGACAATCGAAAAAAAGCAACAACTGCCGAAAACCGGCAACGACATGGGAATAATTACAAAAACGAAAAGCTGTAAACTGCTTGCCCCGTCAAGGACGGCGGCTTCTTCTATGTCGTTGGGGAGCCCCTCAAAAAATGTTTTGAAGAACAATAAATTCATGACATTGCTAATCGAAATCAGAATAATCGACCAGATATTGTTCAACAGGTTAAACGTACGCATCAAAAGATAAATAGGTACTATACCCGCCGAAAACAACATGGTGATAATGAAATACATCATAATCCCCGATTTACAAGGACAATCCGATTTCGATAAGGGATACGCCGCAAGCGCTTCGACAAAATTAGAAACGAACGTAACGACGAAAGTAATGATTACGGAATTTAAAAACGCTCTCCAAAATCCGTCATATTCTCCGCCCAAAACATAACCCATTGCCCGGAAGCTAAATTTCGCAGGAATAATCGAAACTTTATTGTTATAGGCGTAATGATTGAAAGCAAGAGAAAAATAGTTGAGAACGGGGACTCCGACCAATATCACCATAAACACAAGCAATATGATATTGACAACGGAAAAAGCACGATCGAACTTGCTTTCCCGTATTTTGTTGGGATTGGCTTTCAATAAAGTTTTCATTCT
Source organism: uncultured Clostridia bacterium (assembly GCA_904419075.1). Classification (GTDB taxonomy): domain Bacteria; phylum Bacillota; class Clostridia; order Christensenellales; family Borkfalkiaceae; genus Scatosoma. The sequence continues at coordinate 54,058 of CAJFQM010000004.1, read as the reverse complement.
GTCGTACCCCCGTCACCATAAACTCTTATGCAGCGTCTTGGTAGTAATCTTATTGCCCACAAGCATCAGAATAAGTCCGGTCAAACCGTTGAAAACACCGAGCGCCGCAGCCTGCACATAAGATACCCCCGCGCCGTTTCCTATCGACATTTCATAAATATAAAGATCCAACGTCTTCTGGCTGTCGTAATACGACGCTTTATCGAGCATAAGTTTGACTTGATCGAGACCAACGCCCAAAAATCCGCTTATATTCATAACAAGCATGAGCGCAATCGTCGGAGCTATGGAAGGAATCGTCAAATAAAGAGTCTTTTGGAATTTATTGGCTCCTTCTATCGTCGCCGATTCGTAATACGTTTTATCTATAGCGGTAATGGCGGCATAATACATGATACAGCCCCACCCCGCGCCCTTCCACGCGTTCAGGAATACAAACAGCGGCTTAAACGACCATTCGTAATAAGTCAACGATTCACCTTTTGTCAAATCTTTCAACATCTTTCCCAAAAATCCGAAGCTCGGGTCTAAAAAGCCGTTCCACGTCGCGACTACCGTCGTCCAAGATAAAAAGTTGGGAATACATATTATGATCAGCACGAGTTTTGCCGAAGTCTGATTTTTCAGTTCGGACAACTGAACGGCAATCAGAATGGACAACGGGAATACAATAACGAGTTTAATCAAATTGATAAACACCGAATTCCACAACGCAGAAAGGAAGTCTGAATTGAAAATCGCTTTTATCGTTTCCAACGTCCACGCCGAATATTGCAACGCGCCTAAAATATCCGCCCCCGCCCGCATCGCATAATCAAATTTCGTATCTTTAAAGGCAAACAGCACACCCATCATCGGTATATACGAAAAAATAAGCGTAAACAGAGCGGCGGGAATAATAAACCAAAGAATAAGGCGATGTTTTTTCAACCGCTTTATCTGTAATTTGAAAAAACCGGGAGGGCTGTACATATTCGCACTCGCTTTTGTCGCAACGCGAGCGGAAAGGAGTCTTCCGTCGTTTTCCGTATGTCTTTCTTCAATATTCCTATTTTCCATAATCACCCCCTTCACATTCTCCCTCCGTCCAACCAGAGGGAGAACATGAAACGAATCAATCTCTGTTTAACTTGACTTCCGTATACCACTTAGTCATTTCATTTACGATATCGTCCGACCAATAATAATATTTTTTACCGTCCTGCCCCTTGATGTTCAACGTTTTGAGACTCTCACGCGTAAGTTCCAAAGAAGCCGTGGGCGTTTTCGAGTCTATCGCGGTCGCAATTCCTCTTTTTGCCACCGTTCTCGACAAGATGGACACGGGCGCCCACGAAGAGAACGGAGGACTCATCGTCATGGGATTGGTTATGACCGTATCGTCGAGAGGAACGGTTACCTGCCATGCATCAAACCCCGTTTCGCGCAGATGGAACAAAACATCCGCTTCAATGGGATTCGTACCGTTACAATATTGAGAATTATCGACGATCTGTTCCATATACCTGTCGGTAAGCTGTACCCAGATTCCGCCGCCCTTGACGTTTACGGTCATTTTAGTTCCTTCCAGCGTATAGGTTTTCGTCACGGCATTCACTGTCGTCGTTCCGGACGGCTGTTCCAAAGTCGGATCGATTTCATAGCTGTAAGTGTATTCGTAAGGCCTGAGATAAATAATTTTTTTGCTGTAATCTTCAAATTCCTGATAACCGTAATCCTGATTTCCGTTTTCGTCTACGCCGTAATAGTCTTTGGCACCCTCGGGCGTTTCCGTCAAATTCCAATGCTTACCCTCTTCCCCGCCATAAAAATCGGCAAAATGCTGCATTTTTTTGGAAAGGTAATCAATCGTATACAATGCATCGCCCGCCATATAGTAAGGAATCGCGGTATAGTACGAAATGCCGTCATCGCCGCCGTGAAGGCGAGCCTTATCCTGCGCCTCTACATTTTTGAAATTATCTTTGGCGTTTAATGCCGCGGCCATTTCCTCATCCATGCGCAAACGGGTATTCCAACCTATGCATTCATCGTGAACAGTCTGATAATCGTTCGATACGTTCATGCTCGCCGCTATTTTGTTGCTGGCGACAATCGTTTTGACAAGCGATTCCACCCACCAGTAAGAGAGGGAAACGACCGAATGCGTTTCCTGCGCAAAATTCAGACAAATCGCATCCGCCGAAGAATTCTGCCAGGTCGTCGCGAGAATTCCGTCGTCGCGAAGAGAATGCATATATTCAACGTAATTATCTATCGTCTCACTGAAAATATCTTTCTGAATTTTTCCGTCTTCGTCCACGTAATATTCCAGCGGACAATTGAAAGCAGACATGATCGCCGAAATATTCGAGTTGTTATTGCCGCCAATCCCGAGGGCATGATATTCCGTGTTAGAGCCGAACTTATCCTGCAATTTATGTAAAGCAACATCGAATTCCGTCATCGTTTCGGGAATCTTGGTGATACCGACCTGTTGCAAATGATCCTTATTCCAAACGAAAGCGGTATCCTCCATCATGCAATAACCAAAATCGGGAATCGCAAATATACCGTCCGTACCGTCCGGCTTCTGATAAGTCACCGCATCCCAGCCGTAGGGCATCAGATCGATCAACGCATATAAAATCCGTCCGGATTCACTTTTTTGAAGCAATTCGGTCAAATCGAGAAGAAGTCCGTCGCGCACATTGGGATGATATTGCGCTTCCGTCAATTTCAAGAATTGATATTTATCCTGATTCAAAAAGATATTTGCCACGTCGTTGTCGGCATTGGAAGCGGAAAGTTCTTTATAAACAGTTTTATAACCCGTTTTTTCCTCAATAATCTTTGATGAATCATCGTTTCCGAATCCCGAAATACCCGTTTCGGGAAACATTCCGTTTATTGTAATAGGTTTAGTCAAATCGACATCCCAATTGATGTTTTTGGACGCCTGCCACGTATCGTCGGGCATTTTGCCGCCGCAAGATGCAATTGTCACGGCCGTCAAGGCTACCGCAATAATTCCCGAAAAAAGAGAACATACCCTTTTATTCATTTCACTCCTCCTTTTTTACTTTTATCCAGGTTATTAAAATACGGGCAGGTGACAATAGCTGTAAAATTGCCACCTGCCGCCCGTCGCCGCAATTATTCAGCAACTATCTCATTCGCATTAACGCCCCAACCGTTCGTATTTGCCTCATAGCCCTGAGCGGCGAGCCATTCGTTCAAATAATCGGCATATTGCGCAAACTTGTGATAATCGCCTTCTTCCGCGGGAGGCAACGTTCCTCCTGCATAGGCAATCACTCTGTCGATACGGCCGATATAATAAGATTCAAACTTATTTCCGCTTTCCCAGTTCCAACTGATGTGCGAGCTCAGTTCATAATCCGCCGTCCAAACGGTATTCAGGAATTCAAGCTCTTCTTCCGTAAGATCTTTCAGCGTAAGTTTTGTGCCGTTCTCGCTTGCATAAATCTTATTGACGATTTTCACGATCCCCGAAATAGGTGCGTAAGCGCCGTTATAGAAATCGTCATACGCTATCGCGTTAAACACTTCGTCCGTCAAAACTTTGGGAATCTCAACGCCCTGGGCTTTAAGCATATCCACAATCGTGCATAAATAAGAGGACGGGTATCCGTTGTTGTCAAAGTTCATAAGCGTAACGTGCCCACTGTTGGGATCGTCGTTTTCCGTCCCCCATTCCGTGCCCGCCGCAATCTTAAAGGAATATTTGAACATATCCTGAATGAGTTGCAGATAGGTCTTTTCCTCTTTTGCCGTAGCCGTACCGTGTTTGCCGGGAGCCTCGGAAACGACCGTTATCTTTTGGGCAAGGCTTTCGTCCGCCAACGCCTCCTTCACGAAATTGTAGGTTTCCGTCCAATAAGCGATGTCGGCATCCGTCAGTTCAAGCACCGACGCGTAGTCTTCCTTATCGGTAGTTTCAAGCTCGGCCGCACGCGCCAACAGCTTCTGCATGGTTTGAAGATCCGTCCAAAGATATCCCGTCAATTCCTCCGAAGATTCTTCGGTTTCCCAACCGCTATATTTATAAAGCCGGAGCTTGCCCATCGCATTCACTTGAAGCGCCAATTTTCCGCCTTCGCTCTTCGTTGCGGACTGTATCAATGCTTCATTTGCGGCTTCAATGGGAGAAAGATCGAGTACGTTAAAATATCTTTGAGGAATTTCTGCATTATCCGGACTGTATTTTGCTTTGAGTTCCTTTATCTTTTCTTTATATTGCGCTGCGTTTTCGGGTGTTACTACCTTTAAGGAGTCGATTTCATCCTGATACGTCTTAGCTTCGCCCGACAAAACTTCATCGCTTACCCCGCTTTTGGAATAATCGAACGAGAAGCAATCTTTGCCGTCCTTTGCCGTATACGTCGCAAACGCGGCAGTATTCAAAATCGTATAATCGTAAAGTTCGGCCGTATGTTCGCCGCTCGCCATGACAAGGTTATGTTCTTTTCCTCTCCATTCCGAATTGATTATGGAGCCGTAAGTAATATCGGACATTTCCTCTTCCGTGGGCACATACGCGGTTGCGGAAGTAACCGTAAGGTTTTCAAACTTCGCGCCGTTAAAGTAATCCGCGGAAGCCGACTTGACACCTTTCACGACTTCGTTTTTGATATCCAGCCCCGCCGTAAACGCATATGCGTTATTATACGCAAGAGCCGCACCCGCAAAACGCTGAGAAATATATTCGTCCGTGATGTAACGCTTATATCCCGTGTCGCCGCACTGAATATCCAAACAATCCACCTGATAGGTCGATTCCGCATCGTCGGGATCTTGCAGCTGTAACGTTTCCATCGAAAGCGTCACCGTATTCTGATCGGGTTCAAAGCAGCCTTCCGCGTCGTTCCAAGTGGACGTCATCAGGCATTCGCCCAAATTATATTCGACGTCGGAGAAAGAATCGTCGCGGGAAGTTCCTTCATAAAGATACCAGTTCCCCGTCGAAACGTCGCAAGCGAGGCCTATCGCGATAACATAATAATCCTGCCATGCATAAAAGCCCATGAACGCATATGTGGCGTCCGTACCCGCATAGTTCGGTACAATTTTAACCTCGGACATATCGATCGTATAGGAAAGACGAGTGATTCCCGGGAAAGAAGAACGCCCCGTAAAATACATTACCGCCGAATCCATCGTCGAGGACAACTCCCAAGTCTGCGCCACTCTTCCCGTTACTTCCTCTCCGTTAACGTCGAGCATTTTGTATCCGTTCCAGCTCTGTGTCGAATAGGAACCATAACCCGTAACGTTTGTCGTTATCATATTCGAATTATGGAGCATGGAGATAGACCCCGTCGAATCGAAACAATCCATCGCCGCAAGTTTTGTCCCCTCGTCATAATACCAGAACACATCGTCGTTTCCTTCGGCATATCCTTCTCTATTAGTGAAAAGTTTATGCCCCCCCCCCCGAGTTTCTCAACATACCCGCCGTATTTTTCCTCGGCGGCGTCATTGGCAACGGCTTCGTTGATAGCGGCGGCAATCGTCTTATACGTCCCCAGCGATTCACCGTCCGTCGAAAACGCCTCATACGCATCCTCCCGACTGTCCGCCGGATTTTGCTTCACCGTTTTCGCCTCAACGGCATTCGTGTAAACCCCTTCCTCAAAGTTATTCGCCGAACCGGAACCTGACGAATCTTCACCTCGGTTCCCGCAAGCGGCGAAACCTGAAGCAGTCGCTACACAAAACAACATTGCCAACATACATGCAAAAGGTTTCCTTGTCATATAAAACACTCCTTTCAGACCACTTAAAGTCGTCTGTTATTTCCTTCCTGTTGGTTGTATTATATCACACCCTATATCCTTTGTCAATAGTTTATAAAAAAAATTTTTATTTTTTTAGGCTATTGGAATCTATTTTCTACTTTTCCTCACTCAAAAAGACTTAAAATAAAAAATTTTTTCACTAAAAAATAAAAAATGACGGACAAGTCGATGACTGTTTGTCCGTCATTTTTTATAAAGAGCCTTGCTCGTTTTTAAGGCCGAGAGATTTCAAATAGCTTCAAAGCAATTTAGACGCCGTAGCGAACGTAGTGGTGGAAAGAGCCTGTGTAAACCGTTCGGGATCTTTTTGGCGTATGGCGACGCACAGCACGTTTACGATAAAAAGGTGCATAATCCTGCTTGTCAAAGAACCGGGTTCGGCGGGAGATTCCATGGAGCCCGTCGAAAACACCAAATCGGCGTATCGCGTCAAGGGCGATTTGCCGTGACACGTGACCGCTATCACCTTCATTCCGCAGTATTTCGCCAAAGAAACGACATCCAAAGTATCTTTTGTCTGACCGGAAACGCTGAATACGATCAACAAATCTTTTTCTCCGCAAGTGGAACAAAGGATACTCTGCATATGGGAATCGCGTTCGCACTGGGTATAAATCCCCATTTTCATCAAACGGTTATGCAGTTCCAGCGCGACGATATAGGAATTTCCCGCGCCGAAGCAGCAGATGTTCCGGGCGTTAAAAATCAAATCCGTAGCCGCGTCAATCAAATCCACGGACAAACTTTTTCTGCAATTCAGCATCGCATTCTGATAATCCAACATAATGTCGGAGATATATTCGAGTCCGTCCGCTTTTCCGAAATCGTTTTTCTTATCGTGCTGGGCAAGATTTATCTTAAACTCATGATACCCGTTGAATCCCAATGCACGGCAAAACCGCAGTACCGTCGCTTCGGCAAGGCCGACTTTTTCGGCAAATTCCGTAATCGATAAATAAATGATATCCTGATAATCCACTTCTTCCAGGTAGTTTATCAGCTTTTTATAAGCTTTTGTTACGTTTCCTTTTTGCAATTGTTTAATTCTTGCTTCAATCGTTTCCATAAATTTCACCTCTTTCTTTCGATTTATTTTTAATCCCGCAGGCAGCGCCTGTCTTTCCTTCACAATTTTCTGCCCGAATATTGTCTTTGCTTCGCGGGGAAACCGCAAAAATCGCAAAGCTCCGAGATCAATTTTTTTCGCATTCAAAGCAGGATTTGCAAACGGTAAAACACAATTTTCACGCAAGAAAAACACAAATCCGTTCGTTCCAAACGTCAGGCGACACTCCACCTGTCACGCTTCCGCAACCAGCCTCGTCTGTATTTTGAAAAACAATATAAAATTCCCCTTATTTATATTCTTATAGATCATATCGAGCGGCATTTTTTCTCCGCAGATCGTTTTTCAACGTACGGTATGGCTCGGAATCGGCCGCCTTGAACACCCGATGAGGCGGAATATATAATTTTGTCAGATCACCCCGCAAAATTACGTGCGCTTTCCGATCCGTCATTGTTAAAAAACGATACGTTTCGTACAAACCTTCCCCTGATGTTCCGCGAGGTTCGGAAACGGCGGGACTATAACCGCAACATTTCCGAAAGGCGAGCGGCAATATCCTCACCGAGTTCGCGCAAAGCGGTAAAATATTTTAACACCTTCGCATGATACACTTCTTTTTATCGCCGCATCCGTTTCAAAATATTCTTCGACGTTTTACTTTTTTCCGAATCATTCGTTCACATTTACGGAAGTCATTCTTCTCCAACGATATTCGCACTGATCGAAATCCTTTTCAAACTCTTCGCCGTGTCCCATAAAACAAAGCAATTTTTCTCCCAGTTCGGGAACGGACGGCGCTTCGCCGTTCAAATATTTTTCCGTCTTTTCAATCGCAGCCAGTACTCTTTGTTTTAATGCTCCGATACGAATATCTTGCACGTCGAAACCGTTAGGACGATTTTCTTTATCCCACTGCGTTTTCAATGCTTTATAAAAATCCCCGATATATCTGTACATCGTCCTTAATTTTTTGAGCAATTTTTTCAATTCTTCTTTATCCGAGGCCGCGTAAGCCTTGCGCAGCTTAATGCCGATATCCGCTTTGATGGATAAAGTTCTGCACAATTTATACTGCGTATCGAAAAGATATGCCCATTCCCCCGCCGTCTTTTTTGCCGCGGCGAGTTTTTTGGAATGCTCGGCATACGTTTCGCCCACGCCGTCCACCGTGATTGTATCCAACGTTCCGAGAAGAACGTCGTTGAAAAGAAGATATTTATTCGCCGTATTGCGTTCCTCGGGATCGGGATTATCCGTAAGCCGATTTCCCAAATCGATCGTCATGTATTCTTCGAAAGGCATTCCCGAAAAATTGTAAAAAGCGGTCTTATACGCTTCATCTGCTTCAAATTCGTCGAATTTAATACGCGAACAGTATAACAACGCGGGCAGAGAAGCAAACACCGAGCAATCCGCCCCGTTGTCCCCCCAACCGGTCACGATGTATTGACGAATGGAATTCATTTTGCAAGCCTTACCCGCCGCACCGTTACAGGCAAAAGAATAACGGTTGTCCGGGGTATAGCCCGCCCATTTCCAGGCCGCTCCGGCAAAGGCAATTTTATTTTTGAAACAAAGATGTTTTTTGATGAGTTCGTCGTAATGCTTTACCGACGAGCTGCAATAATCCCAATAAATCAAATCGATATCGGCGGGAATTCTGTCCACGATTTCTTCGGGAAGTTTATCGGTATATTGTGCGTTCAAAGCCAGAGAGAAAAACATATCCGACCACATCATGGGACGAAATCCGTATTTTCCGCAAATTGCGTTCACCCGTTTAAGATGTTCGAGCATAATGTCAAAACGGGGGCGAGCGCCATGTTTATCCATATACCTGCCCCTGCCCAACATATACGCTTCATCCATGCCGATATTGATGCGGCGGGATGAAAAATAATCGGCGCAAGTAGAAATGAGATCCTCGATAAATTCATAGGTCGATTCCTCCCCGACCATTAAAATATCGTTTACGTCGAATAAATAATCCATGGCGTAATGTCTCGTAAGAGTATTGAAATGCGCCAAAGTCTGAATACAGGGAATCAGTTCTATCCCGAACAGTCTACAATACTCGTCAATCCGCCGAATATCCTCTTTCGTGAACGGATTGCGAAGATAGCCGAAATACTCTCTGTTTTTCACCACAAAAGTATCTTCGGTATATAACATAAAACTATCGTACCCCAAAACGGCGAGCTGTCTTACGAGCTTTTCCACCGTATCGATTTTCGGAACGGCGTTTCTCGAACAATCCAACATATAAGTAAGATCGTCAAAATTTATCTCCGGAGCATAACGATATCCCTTTTCGATTTTTCCGCTTTTATCAAACAAATCCGACAAACGTTTAAGCGCAACAAAAACCTGCTGACGCTTAAAGAACGAAACAACCGCCGCGCCGTTTTTTTCTTCCACAAAAAATTCGTCGGGACTTTCCTTGACCAAAACCTCTATGCCGTTCTCGGAAATAGAAAATCCGAACTTTTCCGAAAGCTCTTCCAAAGCCTTTTTTAATTGCCCGTCCGCTGTTTTTACATTGAAATTCATAATTCCGTTCTCCTGAAAAACATTATCTCATATCGGAAATCGCACCAAACATCCCCGCACGATTCCCGAGCCGAGCAAATGCGACGTCATCCTTGCGTTTTATCAAATCCAAAATCAATGCTTCCGACTGTGCCACGCCGCCGCCGAGAATAATCCGTTCGGGAGCCAGCGCCGTCCGAATATCGTCGAGCAACAAATTCAGATTTTCCCCGAACGTCGCCAATACCGATTCCGCTCTTTCGTCGCCGCAACGAGCGAGCTGAAAAAGGGCTTTCGTATCCGTTAAATTTTTAATCTTTTTTCGCCCGTCTTTTAATAAAGCGGTAGCAGAGAGATACGTTTCCGCACAGCCGCGTTTTCCGCAATTGCATTTCCGCCCGTTTTTCACGAGACAAACATGCCCCCAACGCCCCGCGTCGAAATTTTTACCGCGCACGATTTTCCCGTTTACCAAACTTGCACCGCCCACTCCCGTGCCCAAAGTGAGCATAGTCGCATTTAAAACGGTCGGATAGGCCATCAGTTCACCCTTCAATGCACAAACGGCGTCGTTATCCGCCATGCATGGAATCCTGAACTTCTCCTCCACTATGCGCTTCAAATCTATACCGCTCCACCCGAGCAGATTATCCGTCGCATACACGCAAATTCCCCGTTCGTTATCGATATTTCCGGCAGAAGAAATCCCGATTTTTTCCACTCCCTCTTCTTTTAATGCGGAAATTACCCCGAATAACGATTCCAATATCTTTTCCCGACCTTCTTTTCCATGCGTGGGAAAATTGATTTCTCGAATCAGTCGGGGTGTGTCCGCACCTATACCGAATTCAAACAGTCCGCCTTTAATCGTCGTTCCGCCAATGTCGGCCCCGATTGCTTTCATCTCCGTCCTCCTTTTCATTTTAACATAAAAATGTCTCTATGTCAATAATCGTTTTGCATTTCCCCGGCCAAAATGAAATTTTTTTTCAAATCACGAAAAAGGATATACAAAGAACGGGTCTTTCGCGAAAGTTCGCAATGACCCGTTCTTTCCGCGTCCGTTTTGAAAACCGAACACGCCCCGATAAATCCCGCCGTCGTCAGGCTTCGGTCACGACGGTTATATTCAACGTTTTTGCCGTGGGATTATAAACGATTTTATAAGTCGTGACGGCACCATCTTTACAATAGTTGTTCCAAGCCTTTATTACGCTGCCGTCGCTGTTCTTTTCATGATAAAGTTTATCTATCGCCCATTGGCAACCATAAGTTTCTTCGTCCTCCACGGCTCCGGTAACCGTCGTATTGTCATACCAGATCGTTATCTCTTCCTGTGTTTTCGGATCTTTGTAAGTAAGGGTAATCCGCCCCCACTGCGAAAGAGTCACCACAGCTTCGTAAGTTCCGTCCTCCCGTGCTTCCACCATTGTAGGGCTGTTGGAACCGATGGCATAAGAAAAGCCGCCTTCATAAACATTGACTTCCAAAGTCTTGGCACTCGCGTCATAAACGAATATGTAAGTTGTGGAGGCCCCTTCCGTCGTATCGTAACACCACTCTCTCTTATCCCCTTCGTGGAAGAGCTGATCTTCCACGCCTTGGCTTCCTTCCTGCTCTTCTCCTGAAACCGCACCGCTGACCGCCGTATTGTCATACCAGATCGTCGTCTCCTTCTTTTCCGAGTCTATATAAGTAAACGAAATCTTTGCCCCCGCGAAAAGTTCTACCTGCGCTTCATATTTGCCGCTTGTTCCAAGACTGAACGGAACAGTCGCGCCGCCCGAAACGGAATAATAAATGCCCTCCGAAAGCGCGTTTACCATCAACGTTTTTTCCGCGGGATTATAAATAAAGCGATACGTCGTAGGCACTCCGTTATCATGATACCAAGCCTTCTTATCGCCTTCATGATAAAGGACGTCTTTTACCCATGTACAGCCTTCCTGTTCTTCTTTGGATACCATACCGGTAACACTCGTATTATCATACCAAATAATGCTTTCGTTCAATTCGGCATCTGTATAGACGAGAGATATAGTATCCCACGTACCGAGTTCCACCTCCGCTACATATGTTCCGTCCGACTTCTTCTCAAACGCGGTCGCCGCGCCGCCCGAAACGGAATAGGTAATCCCTTCCGTTTTTTCCGGGAGCGTTTCGCCGACATCGATAAAAGCCGATCCCGCACCCTCTATGACATTGATCTTGACGATATCGTTATAAAAACCGTCGCCGATATCCTTGCCAAACAATTGATTTTTATTATCCCCCGCGTCAACAACGGTAATATCCCTATCCGTAAACGAAAAAATCATCTCTTTCATCGAACTTGCCGAACCTGATATAATATGCCATCCGACAGGAAGGTCTATCTCGTAACGCTCCCATGCGTTCTGTCCGTCTTCCGTTGTTTCCGGCCAAGGAGCAAAATCGTCATACAGAAAAAAAATCCCAAACTGTTTTCCCGCTTCCGGAGCATCTAAACCGTCATGATAAATATCATCTGCGGGACCGCCGTATCCGCTCTCAAAATTGGAAGCATAAACGATTTTTCCCGTGTCATCGACGGCGATCATATAGCTGCCTTTCACTTCGCTGACCGACACGCCGGAGTCCGCATTATATACGGAAATCCTCTCATCATCATAATCGTTCAGAACGGCGGCCTCCGCATATATGCTGTTTTCCGCCAAATGCTCCGTGATCTTCAAAGCGTCCGTCGTCGTTTCCGTTTTGCTCAAATCAAAAATTTTATCGCACCCGTCGCAGGTATAATGTCCCCACGTACCGTCCTCCGTTTTGGTGGGAAGTTCCGTTTCATGATAAGTATAAGAATGTGTATGTATGGATGAAGAAGAGCCTCCCCCCGACTGCGAATCACCGCCCGATCCGTCCATACTCTCTCCGCCTCCCGACGAACATGCCGCAAAAATACTGAACGAAATTGCAGACACTACGCTCAAACACAACGCCAACCATCTCATCTTTTTCATGATTCCTCCTTCTTATCCGTATTCCGATTTTTTAATTAAATACAAGGATAAGCAAAAAAATTTCTTTCATACACATTGGCATTATAGCATAATCGACAGCACTTGTCAATAAAATATTAAAAAAATTTTTATTTTTTTATTTTGGAACTTAAAAATATAGCCTTTAAATGTATTTGTATAAAATATTCATAAATTATATATATATTATCTATTACACTCTAAAAATTAATATTTTTTATCTTAGTATTAAATTATTCAAGTAGTTATCCTTTTCTAATATGGATCTTTCATTTTTTGTATTGGAAAAAATTTTTATTTTTTTTCGCAAAGTATTGACTTTTGCCGCAAAGCGTGATAAACTTGTAATCACAAGCGATCTATACGAAGAACACATTCCCTTTCATTACAGTTTAAATAACCGTGGATCAATCAAAAACAGATTCGGCCGAAATGTTGCGATTGATCAGAAAAACTCACCCGACCGTCTCCGTTATATGTCTTTATGGTATGACGGGTCATTCGGACAACTATATGAACTCGGTATACAAACCCGCCATAAAGTCTTTTCCCGACAAAAACCTCAGTCCTCTGCGCGCATTGCCTGCCACGGCGGGCGGTGGAACCCGCTCCAACGAAGCAAGAAGCTATAAATTTACGCCGAAAAACTTACGGAGCATATCGCTTCTTTATAAAAGCATCGAGGAAAAAATCATGAAAAAAATCAGTACTTTATGTTTATCGGTTTTAATGCTCTTCTCTTTTGTAGCCTGCGGCACAAACGGGTCAAACGAGCAAAACAAAGAAGCCTTTATCGTCGGATACCAAGATCTATATTTGGCCGACGACGAAATCTATTACCTTAAACAAATGCTGGAATACAAACTCGGCCCTGAATCCGCAGACCGTATCGATGTTTCGCTCTCTTCCGACATCGCGACTTATGAAAACGGCATAGTCGTCCCGAAAAAGACGGGAACATGTACGCTCTCTTTGAAACAAGGCGAGCTCGAACAAAAAATCAGCCTGAATATTGTCGCGTCCGATCAATACGACATGAGCAAGATGAGCATCGACGTAGGCAGATTATATAATAAAAAGATCTTATTTTTCGGAGATTCCATAACTCATAACTGGATGAAATACCCCAACGGAGACAATACCGTCGTAAACGATACCGATTCTTTAGGGTATCCCTCGCACTATATCGTACAGATGAATAATTTTTGCCGTTTTGCAAACGTCGAAAACTGCGCCTGGTCCGGAGGAACGATGGCGACGCCGCCGAAAAACTCCAAAACCAGACAAATTTACAAATGTTTCTCTTATTGCGCAGAACATAACGAAACAGCCATTAAAAACGCCGATTACGTCTTCATATGGTACGGAACAAACGATTACCATGAGTTTTATGAAATCGGTTCGACGGAAGACGTCATAGATTCCTGCGAAAAGGAATCTACGTTTACAGGCGGCATGAAATACGGATTAAGCAAAATCCTCGAATATAACCCAAACGCAAAAATAATCGTCTCCAACCTTCTAGCTCGTTCGTGCAATACAGAAAACGGCGCGGTAAAGGAAAAAGATCAAATCGCATACAACGACGCAATCGCCGCCGTCGCTTCCATGTATAAGGTTAGACTTTTAGATATGTTCAGTTTATTTACGATACGTGAAATGCGGGCAAAAGGATTAAGCCAGGATACGGGTATCTTTTACACCGATGACGGATTGCATCCGAACGATAACGGCTATACCGTAATCACCAGATTTATTTTAAATGACGGCGTCGCCACGGAAGAATTAAAAAAACTTCCGACGGCCTCTTATGAAAAACAATAAAAAGTCCCGATAGACGACTACGGACAATTGCGAGAAAAAAATGAAAACCAAATTCAGAAATTTTTGTTTCTTACTCTCTGTTCTTTTCTGTTTCTTATTTTCCTTCGGAGCTTGTTCCTCGTCGGGAAATCATTTCCAAAACGATTCGGAAACCACGAAAGAATCTATCGAAGGGAAGGAAGTCGTTTCCGCCGAAGAAGTGAATGCTTTCAACGAAAACGCGATTCGGCTGTTCGGCAGAACTTATACGACCTCAAAAGGACTTGCATTAGAAAACGCCTCCACCGGTGCGGAAATTTGTTTTTTCGGAACAAATCTTACCGCAAACATTATCGCCGCATCGGTTACAATGTTTTGTCGGGTTTTTATAGACGGAGATCCCGAAGGATCTTTCCTTAAAATCGGAGGGAATGACGAATATAAACTTGCAAAAGATCTTTCGGAAGGCGTTCACACGGTAAAAATTATTAAATCTACCAGTTCGCAAAACGGAAAAATTGTTATCGAAAACTTTTCCACAGACGGAAAATTCCTGCGTTCCGAAACTTCTTCCTCTTTGAGAATGGAATTTGTCGGAGACTCGATCACCGTCGGCGCGGGAGTATTCGGGAAGAGCGGTCAAGCTTGTTCCGCCGAAAATTCCGACGTCACAAAAAGTTATGCCTATCTTACCGCTCAGGCGCTCGGCGCATATTGTTCCGTCGTTGCCACCGAAGGCATTTGCGTAAAAGCCAAAGATGCTTTGCCCTACGTCAATATGTGCGAAATGTATCAAAACGTTTCTTCCGTAACCCCGAATTCTTACCCCCAAGAAGAGCCTTACGATATTGTTATCGTCGGTTTAGGACAAAACGACGGTTGGTACATGGATTCTCACCCCGAATATACAACCGATCGGTTCGTCACCGATTATCGAGAACTGCTCAATCAAATCCGAAACAGAAACAAAGATGCAAAAATCGTATGCGTATACGGAATGATGGGAGTCAACGAAAAAATAGAAGCAGGTATACAACAAGCCGTCAAATCGCAACAAGATTCCCGCATCGGTTACTGTAAATTGCCCGCCGACGGCAACGGCGCGGATACACACCCGTCTGCCGAAGGAGCGAAAAAACAAAGCGCAACATTAGTTTCCTATTTACAAAAATATTTGGGATATTCTTCTTTGTAAACCCTATCCCGCTCTTTTGAAAAGCTCAAAATATAGCCCAAAGGCAAACTAATCGCAACCGTCAGCAAAAGAGTAAATATACGGGGTAAGTATTCGTTTTTCTCCTTCCGACTTCCTGCTACCCCCCATTAAAGAGCTCTCTGATTATACAATCTCTCATTTCCTGCTTTTCCGTCAAATTTACAAATAAAAATCCGTGTGAGAAAACTCGCACGGATTTTTGTTTATTATTCGGTACTGTTCTTTTTCAAAAAATCTTTTCCTCAACGATTGCGTTCCGCGATTTTTTCGGGCGCGATTTTCGTCGATCTGTCCGCTTTGAGAAGTCCGTTGACCTCCTGCTCTACATCCGTCAATTGGGTATAGCAATAGCCGCTTATATCCATTTTTTTCACCGCTTCGATGAGGCCGCCGAAACGGTCAAGAAATTCCTCGTCGCTTTTTACGCCATTGCCGTAGCCCCAGCCCGAAGCCTCGTCACGAACATAAGCAGTGCCGCCGAATTCACTCATGACAATGGGCTGACCTCTATAAGCATAGCCTTGCGCAAACGGTTGATATTGCGCATTTCCCGAAAAACCTTTAACCAACTTTTCAAAATTGTCGTAAAAGGAATACAGCTTTTTTCCGTCCTGCTCGTAATGGTGCAGAGTCAAAATATCGCTTTCGGCGTGCATCCAGCCGTCGTTGGACACCACGGGGCGCATGGGATCTATACTCTTTGTAAGATAATAGAGTCCCGTCGCCAGATTGCTTTGTCTTTCGTTCGTATAGATATTACGCACTCCCCAGCTCTCGTTGAAAATGACCCACGTCACCAAAGAAGGATGGTTATAATTTTGGCGCACGATTCCCAGCCATTCCTCCGTAATCTGCGCGGAGACAAAGTCTGAACTCCAATGATTGGAAGGAAGTTCGCACCAAATGACAAAACCCATGATATCCGCATAATAGAGCGCACGCTCGTCCTCTACTTTCTGATGCTTTCGGAAGCCGTTGAAGCCCATGGATTTTGCGAGTTCAATGTCCTTGACGAGGGCGGACTCGTCGGGCGGCGTGATTCCCGTATCCGGCCAATAACCCTGGTCGAGAAGCATACGGGCGTAGAAAGGGACGTTATTCAAAAGTAATTTTCCGTCCTTTGCCACAAACTCCCTGAGTCCGAAATAGCTTCCCGCACGATCCGTCGTCCGACCGTTTTTATATACCGTGATATCTACATCATAGAGCGCCGGATTTTCTACGCTCCATTGCTCTACCTGATAAGTGAGGCTGTTGCTGTCCAGCCTTACGGAAACGCTGTTTTCAACGTCTGCGGCGGATATTCCGACCGTCTGTACATGTTTTCCGCGAAAAGAAATATCAAACCGCACTTCTACATCCTCGCCGGGCTGAGAAACGCTCGCATCGAACCGTACGGTGTTATCCTTCAACGAAGGCGTTATTTTCAATGCCGTAAGGTATGTTTCTCCGACGTACTCCATCCATACGCTTTTATAAATACCCGTCGTCTGAACATACCAACAGCCGAAACTTTTCTCTTCCCAGCGCTGTTTACCGCGTACCTGTATCGGCAAGTTTTTATCCTCGCAGCGCACGGTAAGAATATTTCCGGACTCGGAAAGATACTCCGTAACGTCAAAGGAAAAACGGGTGTACGCTCCGCGATGTTTTCCGATCAGGCGTCCGTCGATATATACCTCTGTATCGTAATCCGCTCCTTCAAAATAAAGTATTGCTCTCTTGTCCCCTTTTCCCTCTATCCGCCTGGAATACCAAACGACGGAATGCGGCTGCTGTTCACCTATTCCGCTTGCCTTACATTCGTAGGAAAAGGGGACGAGTATTTTCCGCGGAAGATTGCCGGCCAGCGCCGCTTCCACAGTCGTCTCTTCGCCAAACCCGAATTTCCATTCGCCGTTTAAGTCCTTCCAATCCCTGCGAACAAGCTGAGGGCGGGGATATCCTGCAATATAACATTTCGTATGATTCATAGCTTTTCTTTTCGTTCCTTTACTGTATTACTGTAATATTTATTCAAATCATAACGCCCGATAGCGGAGCGCCAGAATTTCTATCCTTCCCGACGTCGAGAATATGCCTAGCTGACCGCTCATAAAAGCGCAGTCGTCCGAGACTTCTATACGATATTTATCGTCCAAAACGACAACAAAACGGTTGCTCTCGGCACGAATGGAAAGCGTATGCGAAGCTCCGTCGGAAACATCTCCGATTCTTGCCGCCTGTAACGTCTCCTCTCCGTAATCGTAACGATTGAGCGTAATGAGCTGCCTGCTTAGTTGCAGATAATACCCCTGCCAGGATTGAACGGGTTGCTGGGAATGATAAGAATAGTTCTCTGCACGAAGCATAATTCCCAGGTCGGAATTGTTGGAAAGCTCGCAACGGAATGAAATTTCCGCCTCGAAATCCGAAATCCCGGAATTTCCCCAAAGCGCCACGCTGTGAGTATCCTCTCCCGTCACCGCGAGAGCGCTTCCGTCGTATTCCACGTCGCCGCGGACTTTTTCAAACTCGGATAAATCTACGTTCTCTTCGGCATTATTTTCCGCGTGTTCATAGACTTCAAACGTCACTAACTCCGCTTTTCCAGAAATCACCTCTACCCGCATGGCCTGTACGCCTTTTTTCAGATCCAGTCTGCCCAGGGAAACTTTGACCGTCTCGCTCCCGTTAGAGGCTGTATCGGGGATTGTACACAAAAGCTCGGAATCCCCGACGGTAATTTTTAATTTTGCACCGCCGCTTTCCGTGCTCACGCGCGCCGCAACGGAATATTTTCCGTCGGAGGGAACGTCCACGCCGTATTTGACCCAATCCTCTTTTCCGAGGACGACCGCATAGGCGTCTTCCGAATCTATCTTGCGGATTTTCTGTTTTTCCCCGACGCGGAGTCCGCCGGATTCCCTCTCCGCCCCCGCAATGGAAAAGCCCCTGTTTTCGCCTTTCAGATATGCCGTCGCGGGGAATTTTGTCGGAAAGTTTTTGACGGCTTCAAAGTCCGACGTTCCGAATACATCGTTTGTAAAAGCGGTATACTCCACGCCCGTTTGCATTTTATATCCTACCGCGCCCGCCGATGCTTCGGCGGCATAGGAAATGATTCGCATGCCGTTAAGGTACACGTATCCGACTCCGTCTCCGTTTTCGACGCGCACCGTGTTTAATCTCGACTTCGGATAAGAAACCTCTTTTTCCGCGATAACGCTCTCCGTTCCGCCGGATTTCCTTGAAAGAATGATTCCCGAATCCGTGAATCGGATAATATATTCTTTGTCTGTCGCGCCGAAATATAATTCCTGTCCTTCCGAGGGAAAGAAGTTATATTCTGCGGTAAAATATTCGCCCGTCTCCCCGAGGACATACCTGCCGTCTTCATTTTTCAAACTGTTTCCGTCTCTCGCTTCCGCCGTAGGGGAAGCTGGAACCATCACGGGACGGTGCGTCGTACCATTCGATGTAAGGACGCTTCCGCTCGACAAATACCTGTCCACATTATATCTGCGGGCAGGACCGTTCCCAACCAAGCTATGATACGCCGTATAGACAGAATCGAGGTCGGGGCCGATCACGTTACTGCTATGCCCCAAGCCGTAATGTTCGTCGTCGGTATCGATGAGCGTAACATTATCGACGGGCTGTATAAATCCCGACAAATCCGTCAGATTTTCCGCATAGGAATATGCCACCCTGTATCCCTTGGAAATGACATGATTTCCCGTATACGTCAGATAACTGTAATCGCCGCGCCGAAAAATTCCAGGTCCCTCTATCCAATGCCTGAGATTGGCATCCCCGAGAACTCCCGTCTTTCCCAGCGTGGAGGGACTGATATTTTCCGAATCCGTAATCTCGTTGTATTTTAATCCTGCCGGCGTAGAAGTATGCAAAAGATACAATTTCCCCTCGTCCGACAGATAAAACGATCCGTCTATTCCCATTCCGAGATTGCCGTAATCGATATCCCCGGGAGCTCCGTTATCCGATTTACTGAACAGCTTAAAGCCTTCCGTCGGACTTTCGGAACGATAGATATAATGCCCCTTTCCGCCGCGGGACTGACACATATAAAACCAACCGTTATAATAAATTACTTCGGGTGCGTAGGCCCCGTGAGAAGTCGCCTCCGTCTCCGCTACCGCCAGCCCTTTGTACGTCCAATGGATGAGATCTTCCGATTCAAAAACTTTGATTCCGTCGCAAGGGTCGGAGGTAGAAGGATAAAGGTAGTATTTCCCGTTATACCGCATGACGAAAGGATCTCCGATTCCGTATTCTCCCTCCGGTCCCGTTGCGGCGGAAGAACCCCACTGACCTTCTATCTCTATATGGTTTTCATAGCGCTCCGTTTCGACGGGAAGATATTCGATTTCTTCTCCTCTGTCCGTCTTTCCGTCCGAACAGCCTGTACCCGTCATCAGCGCCGCGGCAAGTATCGCCAAAACAATGTCTCTCCTTTTCATAATTTTTCTCCGTTTTTCGGAAAACCGCGCCGAATTACTTCCGCGCGGTTTCCTTTATTCCGAATCTTTCCTCCGTCAGGCGGAAACTTTCAGATTGCGGAACACGGCCGCCGCCCCGTTGGTATAAAGGCCTATTTTGCCGTTGACAAACGCCCATGAATCGGTCACGTCAATGAGTTTTGTTTCGCCCGACCATACGACGATATGGTTACCGCGAACCTGTATTTTCAAAGGAATAAATTCGTCGCTCGTCGCAAACGGATTATTTTGAACCATCGTTCCTATCGTCTGAGAACCGTCCGAATAATTGAGGCTTTCGAGAACGATTTGATTATTATTGACCGCCAGATAATAGCCCTGCAAGCTCATATAATTGTCATACGAGGAGGCCGCGTAATTTTTGGCATGGAATACGATTCCCGCCGTCGAGGTGCCCGTCTTGCCTTCCAGCTTGATTTCCACCTCCAAAGTGAAATCGGTAATCGTATTGTCCCCGAAATATACCAATTGACGCGTACCTGCTTTGGCGTAATGCCCGCCGTCTTTCAGTTTCCAAATCGTTTTATAGTCGGCACCTTTTTCCGCATATTCCGAAAGAGACTGTTCATAGGAAGGAGTCACGTCGCTCGTTTCCACAAAGCGGAAACAAGCAAAATTGATCGCTTCCTTTCCCGTGTTTTCCAGACGCAAAACCCGAATGCCCTTCTCCGCCTCAATCTCTCCGACGAGCGCTTTAACGTACGTTTCGTCCGTCTGTATCTCGGGAAGCGTACAACGGATAACCGTCCCGTCATCGAGCTTTATGCCGATTTTTTTGCCGCCGTCCTCCGCACGATAGACGAGTTCCAGTCCGTATCTCCCCGACTCCTTGAAGTTCACGAGATAGGAAGCATAATCGTTTTGCGCGCCTAACGTCAGGGATTTGACGCCGTTGAGAGAACCGCCGTCCTCTATCGTGGAAATGCCGCTCTCGTCTCCCAGTTTTACGGGGACGTTATAGGTATTTTCATAGAGATAATCGGAAGCGCCTATCGTACCCAGTGCCTGCTTCGCTTCTCTTTGATCGCTCATGCCCATGGCGACGTTGCTGTAAGCGGTATATCCGACTGCCGCGGATTCCGAAAGTCCTTTATAGCCGATCTTTCCGGCAGACGTACTCAGCGAGGCGTCGTCGATTTTCGTCATGTTATCGAAAACGACGTCTACTTTCCCGTCGCGCGAAGATACGCGGACGGTATGCAGTTTGGAAGCATCGAAATCGTTGACGAGCGTGCCCGTCGCCACCGTCGAAATCGTACCCGATTTACATTCGGAAAGGACGATTGTCTTTGCGCTCAAATCGACGGTAACGCTCGCATAATTATCGGCGTCCTGCCAAGAGAACACATACTCCGAGGAAGATGCGCCCGAGAGGTTATATTCCACGGTAAAATTCGCTTCCGCAGCCGTATTGCTGAGAATAAAGTCCCCTTGCGTATCGAACTTTTCCGCATCCGTTCCCGTCGCGTAAAATTCGGGAAGCGTGGGAGCTATGCTGCCCTCCAAGTTTGCCGAAGCGGCCATCTGAGTACCGTTGAACAACAAGCGGTCTATTCCCAGACTTCTGTTGGGTCCGCCGGAGGAATTGAGCATATGGTACACGAGATAATAAGAATCCATATCCGGCCCCATTACCGTGGAAGAATGCCCGATGCCTTTCAAAGAGCCTTCCGTTTCCAGAATCATGGGATTATTCGCAGCCCGCGTAAAGGCGTTTCTGTCAATTCCGCCCGAAGATGTGGTAAGGGAATCCGCCGTGGAGTAAGCGATGCGATAACCGTCAGACGCCACGTGGTTGCCCGTATAAGTGAGATAATAGATCCCGTCCCGTTTGAGGATATAGGAACCTTCCGTCCAGCCGCCGATGGAAGTATTGTTGAGCTGAGGAGTGGAGGAAGGATTTACGCTGAGCATGGAATCCATTTTCGCCATGCGGATTCCACCGTCGGAGGCATAGGTAAAGTACATCGATTCATCGTCGTCGATTAAGACGGATCCGTCGATGGACATACCGAAATTATTCGTCGCTTTGACAAAGGGACCTTCCGGTTTGTCCGAGGTGAGAATATAGTGTCCGCTGCCCGCGGGAGAGGTATACATATAGAACGTTCCGTTCCAGTAATATACCTCGGGGGCATAAGCCGCCTTCGTAACGGGATCTTGGGAAACATAGCCTTCGCGGAGTCCCTCGCCCGTTATGGGAGTCCAATGGATGAGGTCGGCGGATTTATATGCGCGTACGCCGAGCTCTGAATCGAGGGTGGAACAATAGAGATAATAAACGCCGTTATATCTCATGACAAAGGGGTCGCCGATGCCGTAGCCTTCCCATTGATTGGAGATGGTCGCTTTATCTCCCATCAGATATTCGTTATAATCCTTATTATCGTAAGTGGAGAACAGCGTATTCGGGTCGGTATAGTTCCCGTCGGAAGAACCGCCGCCGGAACTTGTCGAACCGCTTTTTCCGCAAGCCGCACCGCTAAGAAGCAACGCGGCCGATAAAGCCAGAACCGATACTTTTTTGAATATTTTCATCGATTTTTTCCTCCCGCCGTCAGGCCTTTTCATTATTGTCTGCCTTGTACAAAGTTCCGTCCGCTGCAACGCGCACATACTGTGTCGGCATAGCGGCGTCTATCTTTTCACCGTCGAAATAGCAATCGTAAGCGGGATCGTACAGATGATGGTCGCCTGCATTATGCGACGCTTCTCTCATGGCTACCCCGAACACGTCCTCTGCGCCGATACCGAGAGTCGAATACTCTACCGTCAGACTGAACGTCGTGACGCCGCCCTCTCTCGAAATTTCGATCGATCCGATTTTATCCGCTTCGGTCGCGCTCCACCACGGTCTCCCCGCCTTTCCGTATACCGTTCCGTCCGACGAAATTTTAATTAAATAATCCACGCCGTTCCAATCCGATTTATCTTCGGTCGCTCCCGTATCGAAATAGATGAGCACCATTTCATTCTCGGTTCCTTCTTTCGAGAAATCGCCCGTCGTGATAAATTCAAACGTTACGCCTTCTCCGTCACGTTTCGATATCCTTGCGTAAAAATCGTCCGCTTCATTGACGGGACGACTGCCCGCCGCCGTATCTGTATTTTCGCCCGTGGCAAAATGAATTTCATAAGAGTGTAAATCCAGCGCGATGTTATCCGCTTTTGCATACATCTCGTTATAAGCCCCGATACGCACATAGTCCTGCGGCATTTCGGGCTTGACGAACGCCTCTCCGTTCGCGCCGGGAAGCGCAAAATTATCCCAGCCGTCCCAATCGCCGGCGCCGTTATTCGCGCTCGTGGACCACTGCCCCAAAGAAATTCCGATGACTTCCGTTGGCGTTATTCCTTCCTCGGCATTTCTCTGACCAAAGAAGGCATACGGCAGGGTAAAGTAAACTTCCGGCTTTGTATCTTTATTGAGAACGGTCAATTTCATATCTGCGGGAGCCGTTTCGTTCTTCGTGCCCTCGCCCCAATTGACGATCGTAAAAGTGCCGTCCGCATTGAGATTGAAAAGATAATCGCTCGTATCCCGTGCATTGTCCGCGGCACTCGCCTTCGTATCTACGAACAATTCGATTCTGCCCGTAAATGCCTTTTCTCCGATAAATTTGAACTCAAACCCCGTCGCAGAACGGGTCACATAACCGGTAAAATGGGAGAAATCGTCGCTCTTATCCGCAATCAGTCCGCTCATCTTCGCATAGTCGAGCATCATATCCACAGTTCCGAAATCAAAATCCGTTTCCGTGCTTTCGACGTCTCCTGCCTTGAAGTTGAGTTCGACGGAAATATAGCCGTCCTTTTCAACGAGAACCGTACAATCTACCGCGGGGAAATTTTCAATGACAAATTTTCCTTCCGCGTCCGTCGTCGCCGTCAGTTCGCTGTTGCCCGAAACCGTTACCAAAGCATCGGACACGGGGCCGTTTACGTTGGTTACCGTACCCGTCGCCGTTACGTAATGAATGGAGGATTCGGAAATGAGTTTGACGTCAATCTCATGCGAGGAAGCGCCCGAAAGATCCTCGGCGGTCTTTGTCACTTCGCTTGCCGCATAGCCTTCCTTTTCAAAACGAATGACGATATCTTCTGCCGTAGAGACGCCGGAAAGCGTATATTTGCCCTCTGCATCCGTCAAAGTCGTCAAATCGGTTCCTTTGACGGAGACTGTAACGCCTTTTATCGCCGTTCCCGTAACGCTGTCCGTCACCTCGCCCGAAAGAAGAACCGTTTCCGATTCGAGCGTGACGTTCTCTGACCAGGAATAATGCGTATCGAAATAGCCTGCGGGGATTTCCGTCGTCTTTGTGAGATACCCTTGGCGGGAATAGACGACTTCCATCTTATCCGAGCCCGCGGGAACTTTCATAGACCATGCGCCGTTCGTGCCCGTCGTCGTGGAATATTCGCCCACCGCAACGCGGACGCCGCCCATTCCCGCATTGCCGGATAAATTGACCATGGAAGTGTTGTTTTCCTGACGGTACAATTCGTTTATCGCACTGAGACGAATGAAGGTCTTCGGCGTTTCGGGCGCCACGAATTGCCCTGCAAAGCCCCAGCCGTCCCAATCGCTGGCCGAATCGGACCACTGTCCCAAGGAGATACCGAATACTTCGAGAGGCGTGATATCGAGATATTCATAAGGAATAAAGAAACGCGCCTCGTAACCGTTCTGTCCGTTGGAATACAAATCGTATTCCAGACCTGCCGTCACAAAAGCTCCGCCCGCGAAATGGGTGCCGCCGATGGTTCCGTCGGCGTTCAGATCAAAGCGCCAGCAAGTCGTGTCGTTGTCTCTGTGATCCGCACATTCTTTCGTATCCAAATAAATTTCGAGATGCCCGGAAAGCTCCCTCGTCCCGACAAGGTTCATTTCTATACCGTTCAAAGCGCGGGAAATCTTCATGGAACTATCCGCGAAACTTTCCGATTTATTGCCGAAAGAACCCGTTTCTCCGTAAGGAAGGTTGAGGTTGACGTCGCCCAGGGCGGAAACCGCATCCCCTTCCGTCACGAGATCATCCTTGGCAATCCGCGTTTCACTGTCCCCGTAACCGGATTTGCTTACAGTCAAAACGATATCTTCTTCCGCGGGAACGCCCTCGATGCGGAAAGAACCGTCCGCCGCCGTCTCCGCTTGAAGGAGTGTACCGTCCACGCGCACCGTCGCACCCGAAACCGCTCCGTTGACGATGTTTTTCACCGTTCCCGTCAACGCGGTCTTTTTAACGGATTCTTCGTTCTTGATATATATGTTCTTCAGAACCCTGCCCCCGTCGCTCGCGCGGAGTTCGCTGCTGAAATACGTTTCGGAATTGCCGATATAGCCGTCTTTTGTCACCGTTACGACATAGTCATAATCGGGATCTACCTTTTCGATAATGAAATAACCCTGAGAATCCGTCGTATAGGAGAGGGGTTCTCCGTCCACGGTAACCGTGACGGCGGCGCCCTCCACGGGCTCTTCCGTGACGCTGTCTAAAACGTAACCCGCCATATCCGCATCGGGCTTCTCCTCGCTGTCGCGGGAAAGAAGATTATTGTCCTTATCGAGCAGAATATAATTATCGGGCGTCTGCGGCTCGCACAGCTTACCTTCAAACTCCCAGCCGTACCAATCCCAATCCGTACCCGAGGCACTGCCCGAACCGAATTTGTCCACCTGTCCGAAAGATACGGCTACCGTATCGTCCTTCTCTATGCCGATTTGCGAATACGGAACCATGACTTCTACGCTATATCCCCTGTCGTTTGCCTCCGTGCCGTCGTTGAGAGTTCCGTCAAGTGCAACCTCATAGTCGATGAGTCCGTTCCAATTTCCCCAACCGCTGCCGGAACCCTGCATGATTCTGGTCTTGCCGTGGATTCCGAGATTGATTTGATAATCGTCGTTTTGAGGCTTTAAGCCGCCGTCCGCCAAGGTATCGAGATAAAATTCTATACTGTCGCTGCGCGTGACGGAATCATCGTTCGCGTTGCCCTCGGTGAGAAGAATCGTATCCTCCACCTCGAAAAAGAAGAACAGCGCTTCCTCGCCGCGATATGCCTTTACGGTAGCCGCTCCGCCGTGGCCGAAAGTAGCCAAAACTTCCGTGTTTTTCCATGCCTCGTCGTCGCCTTTACCGTCGATGACGAGCTCCGGAGCCGCATAATTCCCGTCGAAATCAAATTGATCGTCGCCCGCTTCCTTATCGGGATTATAATCCTGATAAGAGTCTCCGTTTCCGCCGCCGATCCCGCCGCTTTCGCCGCAAGCCGCGGCCAGCAGAGAAAACGCCGTCGTCAGCACTGCAACCGTACGAATCCACTTTTTTCTCATTTTTTGCCTCCTGTATCCTTTATTTTTTACGGCGTTCCGTCGAATCAGCCTTTTACTCCGGAAATCGCCAAAGATTCGATAAAATATTTCTGACATGTAATATAGATGACGAACATGGGAATGCTCGAAAGCACTGCTCCGGCCATGATGAGCGGCAGGTTGGTTCCGCCGGAATTGTCCGAATTAATGCGCGCCATCATGGGTTGAAGGGTCATGCTCTCATAGCTTTTCAGATAAATTGCAGGCGCAAAATAATCGTTCCAGATACCGATAAACCAAAAGATGATCTGGGCGGCAAGCGCCGTCTTGACCATGGGAAGCATGACGGAAACAAACATGCGCATATAGCCCGCGCCGTCTATCTTCGCCGCCTCAAAAAAGGCATTGGAAATCCCGCGCATATACTGAATAAGAAAGAACATCATCGAGATGTTTCCGAACAAGCCCGGCAAAATCAGCGGCCACAGCGTATCAAACATATTGAGTGCCATAAAAGCCCTGAATTGCGGCATCATAAGCGCCGCATACGGCACCATCATGCCGCTCATCAAAAAGAGCAGCCAAAAATTCTTATGGCGCAATTTCAGCTTCGCGAAGCTGAACGCCGCCATGGAGGAGACGAAGGTCCCCACCACGATAACGGAAACTTCGACGATAAAAGTATTCCCCACGCCCCTGAGCAGTGGAACGATCGTCCATATTTCTTTATAATTGCTGAAAATCCAGTGTTTCGGAAAAAGCACGAGGGTGAGACTCATCGCCTCGTAATCGTCCTTGAAGGAAGTCAACAGCATCCAGATATAGGGAAACATGAGAACGAACGCGCCTAAAATGAGCACCAGATAAATAAGCACTCTCGAAGCGATATGCAAGCCCTTACGCGCTGCGTCCGTATTGATTTGTTTTACATTCTCCATAGTCGTCATTCCTCGTAAACCCATTTATCCGAAAGTTTGAATTGAATCAGAGTAACAATCATAATCACCACAGCCAGCAATACGGAAGCGGCGGATGCCAGACCGTAACGGCTCTGATTAATTCCCCTCGCCCAAATAAAGTAGACGATTGTTTGAGAACCCTGTACTCCCGCGCCGAAAATCTGCGAATCCGCATACGATTGCAAACCGCCGATCAGCCCCGTGATCAAAAGATAAAAGGTAATGGGAGTAATCAAGGGCAAAGTGATAGAGAAAAATTGCTTGACCTTTCCCGCACCGTCCAGCTCGGAGGCTTCATAATAATCTTTGGGGACGCTCAGCATACCCGCAAGATATAAAATCATAGCCGTTCCCATTCCGTTGAGAGAATTTTTTATGATAATCGCCACCTTAATCAACGTGTCGTCGCTCAACCAGGGAATTTTCTTTCCGATAATTAAATTGATAATACCGAATTCGTTATTGAAGATATATCTCCAAACAATATTCATCGCCACGGCGCTGGATACCGCGGGAAGATAATAGAGTACCTGGAAAACTTTTGCGCCCTTTATATTCCCCATCCGCAGTAATCCCGCGAGACTCAACCCCAAAATCATGCTCAGCGGAATGCTGAGAAGAAGAACCAGGGTGTTGACGATAGAAGTATAAAAACTCTTGGAATATAAAATGTGCGTAAACAGATCCTTGTAATTCTGCCAGCCCAGCCACGTCGATTCGCCCGTGAGGATATTATACTTTTGAAAGCTGTATATGAACGAAAACGCCATGGCGCCGATAGTAAAAATACAAAACCCGATAATTGGCGGGAGAATGAACAAAAAGGCAATAATATTTTCCCGTCGCGTAAGTTTATTCACCTTTTGTCTAATCATATCTCACCCTAAATTGGCACGCATTTCATCGAGTGCGGCCTGGAAGGTAGAAGCATAATCCTTGCAGGCTTTTTCCGCCGTCACGTTTCCGTCCCACATCTTCACCGATGTGAGATATTCCGTAAAGGAATCAAACCAATCGGAAGAATACGTATAATAACGCGAACGGACTTTTCCGCCGATTTTATCCGTATCGCTCGTGCCGTTAATCGTATCTACCCAAACCGAACGCGAGGGCGGATTTTTATTTTCCAAAAGCCCCTGCGTATCGTTGATATATTCGTCGTTTGCCATTTCGGTAAGATTAGGCACCTGTTGACCCAGCTCATAGAACTTGCGCTGTGCCTGTTCGTTATAGCAAAGATACTTTGCAAGTTTCAACGCGGCCTGTGTTTTTGCATTATTGGCGTCGGCACTGACGCAATACGCCATCGAACCGACCCATGCGGTGCTTTGCGCATCGGGATTGTCTCCGTTGTAAGGAACGGGAAGGATGTCGTACTCAAAATTTGCCGTCTTCCAAAATTCCGCACAGTCCCAAGGTCCCATGAAGCTGAATATACAGCCTTGTCCCTTGAAACGCTGATAACCGTTGGTCGAAACCTGATCCGCGGCCGTCGGCATTACGTTATCTACCAGCGTGAGATCCGCAATAAACTGCAACGCTTCATAGAAACGGGGATCCGAAATGCGTTCCTCGCTTGCATCCTCATTGAAGAATGACGCGTTGTTAGAATAGACCGCCGCCTCGATTTCATAGTGAGAAATACCGTAAATATTATCCGCACCGCCGTCCGGGTCAATCTGTTTGAGCAGAGCTCGGAATTCCGACCAAGTCATAGGATCCGTCGGACTGAGCTTCGCATAAATTTCTTCGCTGTTCAAATTGTATTTCTGAATCTGCTGATCCAACAAGGTTTTATTATATACGAGCGTAAAGGGACCAAGGTCTTTCGGAAGGCCGTAAAGAGCCGCCCCTTCAGACTTCCCGAGCGTCATTGTATCGGGATTGAAATAATACTCGTCCACCGCCTGCGGCCAAAGCTGAGAAAGCTCCTCCTCCGTAACATAGGACGAAATATCCTTTAACTTTCCGTTCGCCACCCATTGAAGAAAATCATAATCCGGCATATAAAATAATTCGGGCAATTTATTTGCACGGTTTGTTAACGTAGTCATATAGGTGGAAGCACTCTCCGCCCTATAAACTACCGTGATATCAGAATTTTCTTCCATAAAGAGATTCACCAGTGTCTGATAATTTTCCTGTTCCGCAGGGTCTCCCCAGCCGAAAAATTCAATGGTGACATTTCCGCCTTCGGTTCCGCTTTCATCATTGTCCGACTTTCCGCCGCAGGAACTGATTCCAAACATCATCGCACCGGCCAATAATAAAACAGCTAATCTTTTCATTTTCTTTTCCTCCTGGAACAAAATTTTTTTTCTTCGCTGTCTCCAGCGTTTTTTCCGAGTAAAAATTGTTTTCGTAATACGCCTGTATTACGAAAACAGGGATATCCCTGTTTTGATTTATAAAATTTCCGTTCGAATTTACTTTACATTTTTTTTCAACCTTTTTATTTGCCCTTATTTTATAGTATCCTTTTCGGCTTGTCAATAGGTTTTTGAAAAATTGCAAAAATTCTTATTTTAGTTATATGAAACTTGTTGAAATAAAAAGGCGCCGAGAACTTTCGACGCCTTTATTTTAACTGTAATCGACCATATAAACGAGGCCTTGCGCAAAGTCCCCGAATTTTTCTCCGAAAAGATTGACGCCTCCTTGATGGCGAGCGTTTTCCTTTACTCCTATTCGGAACGTAATATAGTTTCCCTCTTGTAAACCAAGTGTTCCGATCGTGTGCGTACTGACTGCCATTTCATCCAGATAAATACAATCCGGAGTGATTCTCAAAGTCTTTATAATGCCGTATTGAGTAGAATAGTCTGACCACCAATCGGGATTGAGACGCCCTCTTCGTCCCCCGAAATCGCCGGGAGACAGATAGGTAGCCACCTCTATTCCGTTGATCCAAAACGTAATATCGCTTTCCCAATCATTGCGATAATTGGGGGCTTCACTGCAAATCTCCATACTGAATATCACGGCATTGACATGTTTATCCTTCAACATATAATTGGGAACGCGATACTCCAAATATCCTTTACTAAACCAAATCATTTGCGCCTCATAACGCAACGGGCTGAAAAAGGCTCCCGGCATATCGTCGGCAATTATGATTCCGTGTTCGCTCGCCATACCGCACCCTGCCTCGACGCAAGCATCGGTAAAGCTGCCCAAAGGAATCTCCTGGGAAAACTGAAAACTTTTATTGGAATGTATATCCGTAGTAAAATCCAAAGAAAAGCGGTCTATCTGTCGGGAAATCAATTTGGCATTTCCTCGGGTATTGCGTTTTATCGTAACATTGATTAATCCGGCTTTTCGCAAAATATTAATGTGAAAAGAAACAGTCGAAACAGGAAGCTTCAACCGCTTCGCAAGTTCGGCTATGGAATAACACGAAGAACGCAACATACACATAATGCGCCTACGGACGGTAGCGTCCAAGGCTTGTATGATTTCCCCCAGTCTATCTTCGTCGTCTATTTTCAAATCAAATTCTCGTTTTGCCACTTTTTTTCCACCGTATAGTTTTAGTTTGCTTCAATATAACATATTTTTTCCTTTATGTCAATACGTTATCAATAAAATTCTTCATATTGATTCTGTTGTAAAGTTTTATAATTGTGTACGGCAGTAAAGGAACCGCTCTATACCGTTTTTTTATTGTTCTAAGAGGGACGGCGGTATTAAGCAAAAAACGGAAACCGTATTAAAAATAGGTGAACAAATAAGTTAAACAACAGTGATTATGTTCGGGAAATATGGTTAACGAAAGTATGGAAACCGACAAAAGAGCATCAAATTTCGGGCTTGTATATTAGCAAGAACGAAGGCGAACACGAATTGAACATAACGGGGACAAAAAACAACCATCTCGTCGGTAATATTACAACGCCGTTCATTCACGAAATGTGCCGTCAGTTTGCAAGCGCAAACAATCGGTCACTACCGAATTGACGGACGAAACGGCGGAAATGATAGCAGATTAGGTAAAGATGGTCTATCGGTTACCCGTTGTTATGAAAGGTCAGACGGTCAAAATTTTAAGTATACAAATACATTTGCCCTATTTGCGGGCAAAACGTAAAAGCGACGAAATCGGTCAATATCATTTACGTTGACTGTAACGATCCTATGCACGAGTTCCCCGACAAATAATGTGTTCCGCAGTGAAATGCTCTGCAATTTTTAGCCGATTCAACGTATGATTGTCTGACAACAAAGATACGAGGCGGAAAAATAAATCGGTAGTTTACTATTATCAATTTCGCAAGACAAACTTCCGTTCAATTCCCGCGACGAAGCGGAGATTTTTCATTTGTCAAAACAACGGGGCGCCCGTTAAAAAACGGGCGACCTGCTTTTCGGATATCAAAAAATTTTTAATTTTATTTCTATTTGTCAATATAGGGAGCGATGACGCGTTTGCTCGGTGCATTCCCTTTAACTTCACACCAACCGTCTTCCGTCCAGTCCAAACGGGACATCGCTAGATATCTTCCCTTGCCCTCTCCGTTGTCGTTCACCCAAACATGATAGACGATATAATAATATCCGAGATCGTCGACGAGCACGGAATTATGTCCCGGCCCCACGAAATTTCCCGATCCCGCAAGAATCGTGTCCCCCACGTTTCCCGCGCCGGCAAGTTCTCTTCCGCGCGAATCCACATACGGTCCAAGAGGATTTTTCGAGCGTCCGATGCGGACATGATAAGTACTTCTCAGTTCCTCGCAACAGGTTCCGCTGGAACCGAAATAATAGTACCAACCGTCTCTGAAAATGACGTACGAACCTTCAAACATGGATCCGTCCCAAGACGAACCCGCCGCGCCCGCGACGAGCACTTTGTTTTCCCTGGCATAATCCAATCCGTTTTTTACCCCGAGTCCGTTCTCCGTCAATTCAATCCCGAAACAGCCGTAAAAGCTGCCCCAAATCATGTATACTTTTTCGTCCTGACCGACAAAAACACAAGGATCAATGGAATTGTTGACACCGATCTCTTGAGAGGTAAATAATTTCCCGTGATCCGTCCAAGGTCCTTCCGGATGATCCGCGGAAGCGACTCCTATGCCGGGATTCGAATCCCCCCAGGTGGACAAGGAATAATACAGTAAAAGTTTATCTCCGATACGCACGATATCGGGTGCCCAAAAGCCTGCGCCGGGCGTTCCCCATGACGGAGAAATATCTACGTTTCCGACTTCTTTCCACGTTATTCCGTCATCGGAACGAGAAATCTTGCCGCCGGTCGAATAAATGTAAAGAGAGTCTTCCCAACGCAGAATATGAGGATCCGCCGTATCGTAATCGGTAAGAGGATTGGTAACATAGACAGGTTCCGGTTCCGAAGATTCGGAACTATTTTCAGAGTCGTCCGCGCCGCCGGAACAGCCGGCAAGACAAAACACTACGGCGCACAGACAACAAAAAATACGTCCAAAAAAATGTTTTTTCATAATGATACTCCTTCTATACATCGAACGGAGCAACGCCGTGCCGCTCAAAGCTGACGGATAATCCCTTTGTCGAATGTTATGGGACAAAAGCACATACGCCTGTTCTCGCCGGGATGAGCGGGATCGGTATGAACGTGAAACACACAATAATTCGTCCCGTCCTCGGCGACCACGACGCTATTGTGTCCGGGGCCGCTGAGATTTCCTTCCGAATGAAGCAACGGATTGTCCGCAGATTTTTTATAAGGGCCGA
This sequence comes from uncultured Clostridia bacterium, assembly GCA_904419075.1. Classification (GTDB taxonomy): domain Bacteria; phylum Bacillota; class Clostridia; order Christensenellales; family Borkfalkiaceae; genus Scatosoma. Next base: position 21,134 of record CAJFQM010000004.1, on the reverse strand, counting down.
GTACGTTTTCCGAAACGGCATAACCGAGCGAATAGGTCGGAGAAGCGAAAAATCCCGATGAATACATCATATAATAGAGACCGTCGTGTTTTACGACGAACGGGCCTTCGTTCCAGCGCGTATCTCCCGTTACGGTTTCCCACGGACAATCGGGCTTGGAGATGAGTACGGGATCTCCCTGCGTGCGCGTAAGCGATTCGTCGAGACGCACGGCATAAATATGACTTTCCCGTCTGCCTTCGACAAAATTCTGAGAGCAGTCTCTCGAATAAAAAAGATAATTGTCTTTTCCGTCGCGGAATACGTGTCCGTCGATCGCGGCATAACCGAAATCGAACATCGGGCCGTCGAAAACATCGACAAACGGTCCTTCCGGACGATCTGCAACAGCCACCCCGATCAGCAAAGTGTCGTCGCCCTTTCGGCGGGCGGTGTAGTGCATGAGATACCGCCCGTTATGTTCGACGACTTCGGGAGCCCAAAAATCGGTGTAGCCGAAGCTCCGTTCTCCCGGCGTATACGCTTTTTCGGGAGCGGACCAATGAACGAGATCGTTAGAAGTACGATAATCGAACCCGCTCTTGAAACAAGTTGCATAGAGATAATACTTATTGCCTACACGCAGGACAAAGGGATCTCCGATATTGGTAACATCCGTTACGGTAATGTTTTTGAGATTCATAAAATCAATTTCTCCGATAAATTAAACGCATTAAGATTTTGAACCGCTGTTTGCGACGCTCTCTATAACCTTGTTTTGCAGGAACAAGTATACGATGAGGGTAGGAAGCATAGACGTCACGGCACCCGCCATGGTCATGCCGTACTGAATGTTGTTATCGCCAAGCAGCTTCGCAATGCCGAGCGGAAGAGTAAGATAGTCGCTCTCTACGCCGGCCATGGCAATGGACGGCCAAAGGTAATCGTTCCAGTTTCCGATAAAAGTCATCATTGCCGCGACCATAAACACGGACTTACAGAGCGGAACTTCGATCTGCAAAAAAATTCTGAACATTCCCGCTCCTTCCAATTGAGCCGCTTCAACGAGTTCTTTGGGTACGGAAAGGAAATATTGACGAATCAGCATCATGTACAGTACTCCGCCCAAACCGGGGAGAATGAGCGCCAAAGGATTGCCGTTCAGTTCCATGTTGGTAATGAGCTTATAGAGAGGAACAAGATTGATGACGTTAGGGATCATGGCCGTCGCGAGCAACAATCCGAACACGACGTTGCGCCCTTTCCACTCCGCCACGCCGAAAGCAAAGCCCGCCAGCGCGGCGACGATCAGATAAAGTATCGTGTGTACGCTGGAAATAAACACACTGTTCAGCATCCAGCGAAACACGGGTGCGTCTTTATTGGAAAAGAGCTGTACATAATTGTCGAAAGTGAATTCTTTCGGGATAATCGAAGCGACATCGGTCAGCGCATTTTTCTTGAACGAGGTACCGAACGCCCATAAAAGAGGCAACACGCAGAAAATGCTGATGATTGTCAGTAAGATAAATGCTATGAGTTTGCGGCGACGTTCGCCCATATTGAATTTTGTCTTCATCTTCGCTTTCGCCGTCGCCATATCAATCCCTCCTCCTACGCATGATAGCCGCCTGAGCCACACTGATCACAATCATAACGGCGCCGAGCATGAGCGACATCGCTGCCGCGACGTAAGGACGGTCGTACAAGTTGTCGAGAATGACCATGAGAAGCACCTGAGTACTCCGTTCGGGGCCACCCGTAGTCAGAAGAGCCGGCTGTCCGTATACGTTGAAAGAAGCGAGCAGGGTCATGATCAACACGACGATAAGCTGTCCGACCAACAGCGGAAGCGTAATTGAAAACACTGTTCGGATATACGATGCTCCGTCAATCGATGCAGCCTCATATACGGATTTATCGATATTTTTCAGTCCCGCGCCGAGAATGACGATATTCGTACCCATCGTCCACCATACGGTGACGAGCAGCAAAGAAATCCACGCCCATGGCTGAGAGCCCAAAAAATTGATCTGGCTCAAATTAAGAAATTTCAAAACGCCGTTAATGAACCCCGTCTCCACTTCAAGCACGCGCTTCCACATGAGAATGACCGAAGAAATGGAAAATACCGTCGGCATGAACAGCAAAGCGCGGAAGAACTTATATCCCTTGGGTTGAATATCAATCAAAATAGCGATAAAGAGCGGGATGACGATGAGCAAAGGGACAGAAAATACGACAAAGATCAATGTATTTTTCAGTCCGCGGAAAAAGTCCGCACGATAGGTGAAGTCTTGGCTGAATAAAATGTTTTTATAATTTTGAAAGCCGACGAATTCCCCGCGTTTATTGAGAAAGCTCTGTATAATCCCGTTGAAAAAGGGATAGATGAAGAATACAGCAAAAATCACAAGGAAAGGCACCGCGAACAGAAAGCCGTAAAATTGCCGTTTGAAGAGTTTCAGCTTCCTAAGAACGGTTTTTCCGGAAATATCCGTGTTTTTTTCATTCATGTGCGCCACCTCTGAAAGTTGCCCGCAATTAACCGTTCATTTCGGTATTGACGGCCTTTTTCGCTTCCTCTTCTGCCTTTTGAAGCTGTTCGGCAATGTTGGAGGTTGCACTCGTCATAATGGTCGTCACATACTGGAACACGGTTTCGTATCCCGATTCGAAATAAGCAGCGGAAGCCGCGGTACGGAATACGGAAGGATCGCCGAAATCGTTGACATAAGGTGCATTTTTGAATTCGTCTGTTTCGCGCGCGGCGTTGAATGCGGGAATTTGTCCCGCGTTCGACCATTCGGCGGAGTTTTCGCCCATCCATTTGATAAAAGTAACCATCGCTTCTTTCTTGCGCTGACTGATGTTTCGCTTTTGTCTCGCTACGGTAAATACGTGCGAACGCGCCATAACCTGACGATAATTTCCGTCCTTTTTATCCGTAAGCAATCCGGAAAGACTCATCACTCCGAGGTCGTCTCCGAGCGCATCTTCAAGCGCAAGCAGCTGCCAGCAACCCTGAATATGAAACGCCGCTTTTCCAGAAGTGAAGAGCTGAAGATCGGCGTCCGTCTGTAAATTTGCGGGGGAAACTTTATACTTATAGATGATATCGCGCAAATTTTCCGCAGCTTCCGCCCCGGCCTCCGAATTGAACTTGGGCTGACTGGTCTCCGTATCTATTTCTTCCCCTCCTGCCTGATAAAGCGCGGTGGTATAAGTGAATTCGGTCGGCCAAAGCGTGGAAATAGGAAGCCCCCATACGTCTCCGCCCGTAAGTTTCTGAGCAAGAGTCATCAGTTCGGAATAACTGGTGGGCAACGGGTTATCGCCTACGATTTCTTTGTTGTAATACAGGACAATCGGATGAATGTCAAGGGGGAACCCGTAATAAGAATTTTCGCCCGCGATAAGGGTGGACATGACATTCTGCTGATAATCGTCGGGATTGATCGTTTCCTTGGTAAAGAAACTCTCGTCGATGGGAACGATGTAGTCGTTCACCGCATAGTTTTTGACGAGCTGACTGTGAATAATCGCAAGATCCGGCCCGTTATTGGGAATGTTATTTTTAAGATTATTGTAATGCGTGTCGCGTACATCCGAATGGTGGTCTATATGAATTTGTCCCTCATATTCTTGATTGAACTTCGTGATCATGCGTTCAAACACCGTCAAATCGGCTCCCGTGATGGGCGTCCAAAGTTTGAGGGATACGGTGCCTCCCGAAGCGGAATCGTCGCCGTCATCGCCTCCCCCGCCTCCGCATGCAGCGAAGCCCAACGACATGGTTCCAGCCAACAAAACGGAAATTAAACCTGTCAAAAATTTCTTTTTCATAAAATAAACCTCTCTGTCTATAAATTTGATAGCGCAATTTCTTCCGCGGCAGGAATCGCCGCGGAAAGTTTTTTCGGGGTTCGGATACTATTTAATGACGGGAAGCGGCATTCCGCTCTTGCCCGCGATTTTATCCTTGGTCTGCGGGAATTCCCCGTCCCATTCCAATTTATCTATGAGCAACGATCTGCGGTTGGAATTTCCGTAAGTGCCCGGTTCTTCCGTATCGAATCCGTGATAGACGATATACCAATTTCCCGCGTCGTCCTGAATGACGGCATTATGCCCGACTCCGACGAAATCATCGCTCGCCTGCAAAACGATCGCCCCACGGTTTTCTCCGAGCATATCCCTGCCTTCGTCGTCAACGTACGGGCCGAGCGGTTGCTTGGATCTTGCCACGCGCACATGATAAGTGGAATTCAAGCCCTCACAGCAGGAACCGCTGGATACGAACATATAATAATATCCGTCTTTATACACGATATAGGGTGCCTCATACGTGGCAATATTAAACGCCGTACTCGTATCCAGTCCCGCGACGAGCGTCTTATTCGCCTTCGCGTTTTCTAAACCGCCTTCCAATCCCAATCCGTCATCCGTCAACCGCACTCCGTACAGACCGCGGAAACTACCCCAAATCATGTAGTAATTTCCTTCCTGATCAGGAAACACGGCAGGATCGATGGAATTGTTCACGCCGATTTCGCTGGACTTGAACAATTTTCCCTGATCCGTCCAAGGCCCCAAAGGATGAGGCGCGGTCGCTATGCCGATTCCGGGATCGGAATCTCCCCATACCGACAGAGCATAATACATGACGAACGTATCCCCGATTTTTACGACGTCGGGAGCCCAGACATTTGCACCGTAGGTACCCCAATCGGGTTTTTCCCGTGCGGTGAACGCGGCGTTTTTGAAATACCAATGCACGAGGTCATCCGATTCGAGAATGGGTACGATCTGCTTATTCGATATATTTTCGAGCGGATCGTCGCTCGGCTTCCACTGCCCGTAGTCTTCCGTCGCATAAGCGTAATATTTGCCCTCGTATTCGATGATGCAAGGATCGGCGAATACCGGTTCGTAGACGGGATTATCGTACTCCGTCTGCGTATTTCCCGAGCTTTCGGAGCTTTGGGAAGGTGCGCTTTCGCCGCACCCCCCGAAGCCCGCCGTCAACATGATAACCGTCAGCAATATACCAACTATTTTTTTCATTGTTATGCGTCCTTTTTTCCGCATCGGCGTTAAGCGTCCGCCGAAACTTCCACGATCTCGAACTGGTAAATTTTGACCGTGGAACCCTTGATTCCGCTGCCGCCGAGCAACATTCCGACGCGCGTTCCGCTCGCAGCTTCGTCGAACGAAAATTCAAATTCAAACGTCTGGATTTCTTCGGTTAACGCAAACGTCGTATTTTTGCCTTTTGACGAATCCTGATTCGGGTTGATTTCCACTTTGATGTTTCTGGCCACCGTGGACGACGCTTTTACGATCAATTTATAGGTCTTGCCCGCTTCAAACTCTTTTCCGTCCTGGCGAAGCTGAATATTCCAATCGGCGCCCGTATCGTTTTCAAAAGTTGTGGAAACATAAGTACCGTTATCATCCGAACCTTCTACGAAGGAAGAACCTTCCGACCCCCAATGTCTCATGCCGTATTCAAAGTCAGAATTCTTCAACTGCCAGCCCTCGTATTTCGTCGTGTCGGGGTCGAGCGTAATTTCCGCATAATCGATCCAAATGACGCTTCCGTTGTTTTCCGATCCTCCGCCGCCGAGCAGGAAACGGAAGCCCGTCGTATTATTGGGCGCGGAATAATAAATTTCCGTTACGGTATATTCTGTAGTCAAATTGATTGCATAAGAATAATTGGTTCCCGCGTTAAGTTCGAGATTCATCGAACGGTTGCGGCTCGCTTTCGCGCGGATTTTGATGATATAGTTGGTATTCTTTTCCATGGAGACGTCTTGGCGGAATTGAATGTGCCATCCATCGGTCGAAGGATTTTCAATGGTGATTTTTGCCGCCCCTTCTTTTTCATCGCCTTCTACCCATTCAAATGTCGCTTTGCCGGGATTTTGTGCATTGACGTCCTGAGTCCAATATTTGATATCGTTGTCGAACGTCCCGTTGCTTAAACTGTAAGGATGTTCCTTCTGCAAACGCACTTTGATCGAACGATAACCGATAGCCGAAGGCCCGTTTTCGTTTTCGACTACATAAGCAAGGGTATAATTTGTACCCTCCATGATTTGTTCGGAAACCTGTCCCATCACGGTAATTCGATCGGTAAGATCGGTATCTCCGCTCTTCGCCGTCACACCCGCCTTGGGATTTGCTATAAACTCTTTAAGTTCTTCGGATTCCGCATAATACGTAACGCTGTCGAGCCCTTCAAACGTCACCTCGCCGCATCTTTGCACTTTTTCGATCTTGATGCTGTTAATGGTCACGTCATAGGCTTTCGTCGTATCCTCTTCCAAAATATAACCGAAATAAAGCACCGCTTTGGCATTGGTATAATCTTTATCCGCCGTATAATAGCTGACATAATCCGCATATTCGGAGCTCAACTTATAAGGCGTAAGCCCCTGCATCATAGAATAATTCGTGGCAGGGTTTTCAAATCCGAAAGAAACGGATTTTCCGCTGTCGGACTTGGCGTTGACGGTGATTTTATATGTTTCTCCTTCAAGCAGATTGACGGAGGACATATATTGCAGCGAATACCACGCATTCCCCAGCCCCTCGATGCTGAACTTGGGCTTTTTCACTCCATTTTCGGTCACTTTTTCCATAGTCGCGCTTCCGCCCGGGGTATCGAGCTGCCAACCGTAAAAACCGTCATTGCTCTCCACGGCAAAATCCCCGTTAGAAAGATTATATTGCTGTTCTACCGTAATTTCACGGGATTCAAAATCCTTTACTCCGTCATCGGTAGCCATATAATAAACGGTATAGACGCCCGTAATATGGTAGTCGAAATCGTCATAATCGTCATATACCCCCAGTTCCGTCAATTCGGCTTCGTTCTCGTCAAGAGTGAGTACCGTGACCGACGACGAAATATCTTCCCCCGCCGCATTCGTGACTTTTACGCCGTCTAACAGATCAAACGGCGTTCCTGCTACTACCGTGGCTTCGGTCATTCCCGACCAAGTGAACTCGGTATCTTCTTCGCTGTTGTTTTTCTTCTCCCCGCATCCAGCAAGAACACCCGCCGCCAAACACAGAGTGAGCACGGAAGAACATACGAATTTCAGTGTCTTTTTCATAATTGCCTCCTGAATCATAGTTTTTTATTTATTTGGAATTTTCATTCCTTTTTCACTAAAATTTGCGTTCCGGACGAACGGAACTACAAGGTTACGAACTTACATAAAAAATGTTTTTATACTAAACCATACCATTTTCCCTGTTCCTCCTCGTTTTTTGATTTCTATATCTACCCTTTCAGGCTTTTTCCTTATTTTTTCTCTCCGTTGCAATAACCTTTTTCTGCCGCCCGTCTGCCGCTTGCGGTTGTTGCCGGATAAGTTTTTTTGTTAATTCAAAACCTTGAATTAACAAAAGGCCTAGGCCTTTTGGAGCAACTTGCACAATTTTAATTTTTGAGATCGTTATCGTTAACGGAGTAAAATAAAAATATTAGGAACAACAAAAATTCTTTTTTAAAATTTCAAAAAACAAGATTTTCGTCCAAATAGACGTCGAACGTATCGGATACGCGCGGGCCGCGTCCTTTTTCTATACGAGAAACGAGAACATTTACTGCCCGTTCCGCCATCGCGCGTTTATCCGTTCCGACGGAAACGAGGCGGCGAGGAATGCGGATTTCTTTTTGGATATCGTCGAAACCGATAACCTGCACATTTTCGATGCCTGCTTTTTCCAAACGGCAGACAATGTCAAACGCGATCATATCGCTGAAACAAAAGAACGAATCGGGACTCGTTTCGGAATTTGCAAACAGAGCAAAAAATTTTTCCTCGAAATTCTCCATGGAATCTAAGAGAACGGGAGTCCGCGCGCCCGCGTTTTCCAATTCTCTTTTGAACCCCATAAAACGATCGTATGCACAGGAAGCAGTTCCGACGCTCACATACACGGAACGCCTGCATCCCTCTTCAAGAAAACGCCGAGCCGCCAATCTGCCTCCCTTTTCGTCATCCATGCAAATGTAATCAATCGATTTGACGTCCGTCCGTCTGCCGAAAAGAAGTATCGGTACGACAAAACTATCCAGCATTTCCGTCACTTCTTCGCTGGGTTCAAGGAAACTTATAATCCCCGCGACATTGTGCGATACCGCAAACTCGTAATCCGCACGGTCGAGCCGATGTTTGGTTACGGACATCATCAAAATAGAATAATCCCGTTCCCTGAAACACGCTTGCAGATAATCAATCATGATAGAGAAATATACGTTGACGAGATGATCGTAGATGATAACGATCAGTTTGCTGTTTCCGCAACGGAGCGAACTCGCCGAATTGTTTTTCACATAGTTCAACTCCGCAGCAACTTTCAGCACCTTCTCCCGCGTCTCCGCCGAAACTTCGGGTGCATTTCGAATTGCCCGAGATACTGTCTGCGGCGTCACGTTTGCCACCCGCGCCACATCTCTTACAGTCACTCTCATCTTTTTCATATTCCACCACACCTTTGGCAACTCCCGTCGCCCTGTTTCTTTCATCCCCCCTTTTATCTCAATTAATTGATCGATTTTTGCAATTGTTATCGTTAACGGCCTGTAATTTTTTACCCGAATCTACACTTATTGGTCGATCGGGTATTTACGTTCTGCTTTTCGAGGCATTCACAAATCATGTGAAAACTTCTTTCTCTAAGCCAAAAAACAATTCTTTTGTGATACAATCATATCTTATCACTACCTTTTCGAATTGTCAACAGTTTCCACACAATTTTCACACAATTTTCATCTTTAAGAGTTTATCATATTAATAATCGTATTTTAGATTTACAATTTTGAATGGATACCTGCCGTACCGCCAGCCTCGTTAAGAAAGAAATTCAGAGTTTTTTTGCATTCTCGCACCCAATTCTAAGGTACAATTCCGAGAGAAAGGAAATTTGCGAAAGAGGTCGGGCGCCAAAGGTTTCCGACCTCTTTCGCAAAACTTTTGAACTCATAACTCATGCTTTGTGCAATGTTTCAGGCGTAATAGCGCGCGAGCATGGCGTAACAATGTGCATTGGCGGATTGAAGCAGAATCTGACGGGGGTTGCCCTCGCTGTTGACTCCGTTATCGCTGAAACTATCCCAGCCCTCTATCCATGCGGGACTGACAAGTTTATCCTCCGCGCGATTATTGTTCCAAGCGTAATCGAGCGAACTGCGCATGTGTTCGATATATTCCGCACAAGCGGGAACGGTGTCGCTCAAATCGATAAAGCCTTCCAACAGGAACGAAGTGAACCAACTGTGATTTCCATAAGAATACTGTCCCTCTACGACTTGTGTGTTGGCAAACTTTCTGTCGGCATCTTCCGCGACCTGCTCGTTTCTGCCAAGATATACTTCCGCCACGGCGTCTTTGCCCGCCGCGACTGCCTGATTATACAGCTCGGCCCCCGCCGTCATGAACGTACCGGTATTATAAGCCAATTCCTGCTGATCCACCAATTGAATCTGCTGGTTCTGGTCGGTCATGCTTTCAAAGCCCTCTCTGAGGAATATTTTATCGCGCAGGCAGCCGGATTCGGGATTGCGGAGCACGGAATAGCAGAATTCATAAATATTCTGTGCCTTGGCAAGATAATCCGTACGCAGAGTTTCAAATTTCCCGTTCAGACTCTCGTCGCCCATCGCGTTATACAATTTTACGAGCATCATCGCCGTAGGCGCGGACGAGCACGCGTTCAGAGAAGCATGGTTATTGTCATCCAAGCCGCCTCCGCCCGCCTTGTCCTCGAATTTGAATTTTGCCGCCCATTTCCAATAAATACCGTTCAGGCCTTTCGTCTCCTCGTAACCTTCTCCGACAATCCAGTTTAAGATATTAATGGATTCGTTCAGGTATTTTACGTCGCCGAGATTGATATAGGCATAATAAAATTCTTTTGCAACCCAAACATTGTCGTCAAAGAAAATTCCGTCCGGCCCCGTACTCACGCTGTCCACCGCTCCGTCGTTCCTGCCTGAATTATAGATGGCATACGAATTTGCACTGCCGTCATTCTCTCCGAATTCCGCTATGAAATAATCGGGATTCTCCCACGATTCACCGTCGCTCATGTTCACGGTCTTGACCCGATAATGCCGTATTCCTTCAATCAGCTCAACCAAATAGTTGCTGAAAAATTCATAATCTTCGTGCGTTTCGTCCATCGTCAGCAAAATTCCGTTCACCATGGAAAGCTGTTCGGTAAACGGCCAGCAAAACGGAACCCCTCCGCCCGGAGTCAGATTGGACAGTTTGGTTTCAGAATTCCAATACAGCTCTTTTATCAGTTTTCCGTACTCAATCGCACGCGCCTCGTTCACGACGGCGTAATCGGGCAAAGCGCTCTCCCAGTGCGCCTTTAAGGTAACGTCCCCCGAGGGAGTATAAGATTCCCCCGCACCCCCTGCGAGCGTCTCTCCGTCATACCAGCCGCTCAGTTTAAAATCCTGTTTCTCCGCAGACGGCAACGTTATGCTCTTGCCTTTCTCTACCTGAACGGACGCCTCTCCGTCCAAGCTCCCGCCGTCAGCATCATACGTGACGGTATAATATACTTCCTCCGGCGTCGCCTGAGAGGTAGATTCTCCCCCCGAATCGGAAGAAGAATCCGTTCCCCCTCCGCAGGAAACGAATACACTGCAAAGAAAGACAAACGAAAACGTCGCAGCCAAAACTTTTGCAAATTTTCTCATTTATTTACTCCTTAACATATTCATAAAAATACGCGAGCGTACCGAAATTTTCGGAATTTGCCGCCATATCGAGCACATCGGCTTTTTCGATGACGGGATTTCCCGAGTCGTCTTTCGGCCAGCCGTTAACCCAGTCCGAAGGCATCAATCCGTCGTGCAGCATATCATAGGCATGGTTGAGGTTAGCCTCATACGCCTCGATGTATACGAGCGTGGTTTCGGGGTCGTATTCGTAAAGTTCTACCCACGCATCGAACAACAGTACGTTGAACCAAGGATTGACGGAATCGATCGTCTTGTAATCGAACCCCTCTTTATCCTTGAACCAATATCCGTAAGCTCCCGCGGCACTGGCCTTTGCCTGGTCGAGATAGGCCTGTTCTTTCGTGATTTCGTACAGTTTGACCCCTGCGGCGATCATACTGCCCGTATTATAGGTAAATTTCCAAGTCTGGATATTTCCTTCGTTGCTGATATTGTCCCAATATACGTTATCGGCAGGGTCGCGCAGAGTATCGTAAGTCCATTGGTACACCCGTTTGGCGCGATCCAGCCATTCCTCGTCGCCCGTCGCCTCGTACAGACGTGCGAACAGCAATGCGGCCGGAGCATTGGAACAGGTATTTCTCGAATTTTTCTTCTGCTCGCACCAATAGATGCCGCCCAATTCGTCGTCTGCCCAGCCGCTCCAAACAAATTTTGCGACTCCTTCGGACGATTCCAGATATTCTTCGTCTCCGAATATTTCGTATGCGTTCAAAAATTCGCGACTGATCCATATATTATCGTCGTAGTATGTATCTCCCGCCGCCATTCCGATTTCCGTACTGCGCGAGGCGCAATATACCTGATAATCGGTTCTGAACGCGCGATAATATTCAAACCCGTCCAAAAGAGCTTTGTAATAATCGCTTACCTGCTCCTTTGCGCCGTCGGAAAGTGTGGCGATACGCCAGCTCGCGGCGACGTTTTCCGTGTATGGCCATACAAAAGCCGTACTCATATCTCCCGTCGCGTCGGTCGTAAAATTCGGGTAATAGTGATACATGAACAGAGCGTCGTTCTGCCAATATTTTTCTTTTACTGATTCGTTGAGAGAAATGCTCCGTTCGGCATACGTACGCGCCTGTTCGCTTTTCAGCGAAGCGAGCGGATCTTCCGGCTCCGAGTTGCACCCCGCAAAGCACGCGGTACAAAACAAGGGAACCATCAAAACGGAAAGAATTTTTTTCATTCCAATTCTCCTTTTTCTTTCATATCGGTAACCGCCATTGCAAACAGCGTATTCGCCCAACAGAACCACGGTCTCGTGTAATGCGAGGCGTCGTCGCAGTGGAAGCCTTCGTGCATGACTTTACACCCCGCATCCGTATTCAGGAGTGTGCGGAAACATTTCTCGCGCTCCGCTTTATCGTCAGAAGTCAAAAGCTGCATGACGATTCCGATATGCCAGATATATTTATCCGGCGTATGCGGACTGCCCACGCCGCGGGCGATTTTGCCGTCGAAATAATACGGATTTGCACGGCTCAGAATAAATCGACGGGTATTGAGGTAAATCGGGTCGTTCTTCGGGCAATAACCGAGGTAAGGCAGGCTGAGCAGGCTGGGAACGTTGGCATCGTCCATGATATTGAAATGTCCGAGCCCGTCCGTCTCATAGGCGTAAATTTTTCCGAAATCCGGATGATCGTATACGGCAAATTTCTGCAAACCGTCTTCGATCTGTCCGCGCAGCGCGCTGATCCGTTCCTTTTCGGAAAGAATGCCCGTGCGTTCGGCGTGCGATTCCAGCCAGCGGAGTACGACTACGGCAAACATGTTTGCCGGAACGAGATAGCCGTAATCGCAGACATCGTCGCTGGGACGATAACCGTTCCAAACCATTCCCGTATAGCCTACGGGCGTGCCTTTCCCGCCGTTTTGAAGGGTGGGAAATTCCGGATACTTCGGGCGGCTGTGGATGTATCTCGAACGTTCCGCATGATACTGCTCCGTCTCAAAAGTATCGAGAATTCGGCTCAGCGCAAAACGGAATCCGTCGTCTGCGACCGAATAATCCTCCGTGAAATCGATATACTTTTGCAACAGCCAAAGGGGGTAACAAAGCGAATCTATTTCAAACTTGCGCTCCCAAACCCAAGGACTGTCCCAATCGGTGACGTCGTCCTTATGTCCGCGATTGTTCGGCTCCTCATTGAAGGCGTTTGCGTACGGGTCTAAACCAATATAGTAGAATTGACGCCGTAAAAGTCCCGTAATGAGCGCACGAACATCGTCGTCCTCCTTGCAGTAGGGAAGATACCCCATTACCTGTACGGCAGAATCGCGCAGCCACATGGCGGGAATATCCCCCGTGAGCATGAACGTACTGCCGTCGGACAGGCGTTTTGCCGCCGTATCCAAGGAGGAAAAGAAGCAATTCAAAAACATTTCGCGGACTTTCGCGTCGGAAAGAGTCTCGGCATAGCCTGCAATTTCGGCGCGCATTTTTCCGCACAAATTTTTATAAGGGATTTCCTTGACGGGGGCGTTATCCCGCCCCCGCGAAGAAATTTCAGTGTACTGCAAAATTAGTCCTCTCTTTTCTTTCTGATGATGATTGTTGCCGCAACGGCTGCCGTCGCCGCGATCGCCGCCGAAGCAAGTCCTGTCACGCTGCTTCCGCAGCCGCCCTCATCCGAGCTTCCCGAATCGTTAGAAGCAGAGCCGGAAGAGTCGGATGGATTCGACGGATCGGAAGAAGAGTCCCCCGGATTTTCGCTTCCGTCCGCCGTTACGTTTAATTCCACTTCGAATACGAGTTTATCGAACGCGCTGCTCGCCTGTACCCGAACGGTGATTTTACCCGCTTCGGAAGGCGTAATCGTGAACACGCCCGCGTCGCTGAGTTCGCCGGTATCGGAAAGAAGTTCATAATCTACGAAATATCCGTCCTCGTTGTCGATATATTGAGCAAAATCGATGATGATGGGCGTACCCGTCTTATAAGAATCCTCTACGTCTACGACCTTGGAAGAAATGCTTCCGCCGAACTGCGAAATATAATCTACCCATTCTCCGCCGTTGGCATTCGCCTCGAAGTCGTATCTTCCCTCGACCTTACTCGTAGAGCCGTTTGCCGAGATAAAGTAGACGGGGCGGCTCTCCACGACGGTATCGTGAATATCAAATTCCTGTACGATAACACCCGTCTTTGTATTGATTTTCATTTCTCCGAGCGCCCAGCCGTTGCCCGATGCGCCGCCGGAAGCGTACGCGTTTCCGATATCGCCCGTCGTAATATAGACCTTTCCGTCTACGGGATTATAGGTCATAAGCGTGTTATCGCCCCAGAAGCTCGCGTTGCCGTTTCCGCCTTTCAGCGTCAGTTTGACGATTCCGGAGTTTCCCGTCGTCCACCAGGTAATGCCTTCGGAAGCGGGTTCACCCGCGGAGAAGCCCATTTCAAAAGCCTTTTCATATTCTTCCTTGAACGCCGCCGCAAGCGTGGCATTATCGGGAATATTCAGGAAATCGTAAGCGTCGGCAACGGAAGCATTGACAATCGATTCGTCGATTCTGTCGGCATAACTCACCGTTTCAAAGAAATTGTTTTCCGCGTCATACTGTGCGCCGACGGTGATTGCCGCCGATTCCTGAATAATCATTACGACCTCCCCGCCCTCGATCGTTTCCTGAGCGCTCACGGTGAGGCGGATATATCCGTTGGTAAACGGATAAGCATAAATATCCTGCGAATCCGTCTCCGCGACATGGATGCGATCGCTCACGGGAGAACCGAGAAAGGTGTTTGTCTGATACTTGGATACGACTTCCGGACGCAGGTACACGAACGAGTCGCTGTCCGCCACATACGCAAGCATATGCGTCTTTCCTTTATTATCGGTATATTTTTGGGAAAGAAATCCGTTTTCATACGCCACGAGATCCACGCTGGCGAGCTCCTCGCCGTCCGCATATTCCACTTTTTCCGCATAAGCGGCTTTGAACGCCTCCGTGAATTCGTCCGCCGTATAGCCTTCGGGAAGGACGTCGTCCGTTACCGTTTTGCCCAGCATTCCGATCTTAGAAGTCATGTCTATATCGGAAGCGACGCCGTCGCCGTCGACGTTCTTATTCAGAACGACTTCCGCCGCTGTATTCTGCGCCGTCGAACCGACCGCCTTCATATAGCCCTTTTCAAAATTCTGATAGCGGTTGCCGTCCGTAGCCGTAAAAGCATCCGAAATCGGATCGCCGAGCTGTTGCGCGTCCGCATTTTCCGCTTTTTCAAAAGTATACTGGAATTCGTCTGCAATCAGATAAACCCTGCCCTGCTCGAAATTGTACGCGAGGAACGCCCATTGGCTGCGGCCTGTGTCGTTCCAAGGATCGGACTTGCTGTCTCCCCAACGGAAATTCTGCGTGCAAATCGTACCGTAACGGCTTTCGCCGCTGCTGTTTTGACCGTTGTCCATGACGGGCGAGAAGGGATAGCCGACATTGTAACCTTTCTCCTTATAACCGTTATAGGCATCTACAAACGCCTGCGCGAACACCTCGGAATCGACGCCTGCCTTTTTCAAAGTCTCCGAGGTGGCGGCGCCGATCATGCCCGTCGAGGTCGGATCGGCGTCCACTTCCGTGACCTCCGTCCCCTCTTCGTTGAGAACGACGTTCTTTTTGTTGACGACGCTCGTCTGACCGTTTTCCAGCTTTATGTAGCCGTTCGTGAAATTCTGATAAGCGATATATCCCCCTTTTACGGTATCGACGCGGAACATATCCCCCGCGGCGGAACCGAGTTTTTGGGAGCTGTCTTTCTGATACTGGTCGGCAAATTTGCCGGTAATGATATAGGCTTCGTCGTCTATACCGTTATAACTGAGCCATGCGACGTAATTGTCGCCCCAGCCGCTGTATCCGTCGTTGATATATTTAAGGTCGATAACGGCGGTACCTTCCCATACCTTCCAACCGGAACGTTTGTTGGCGGCGGTAATCGTACCGTCGCTGCCGGAAGCGATGGAATAGGCGAGAATTTCTCCGTCGGCATACGCCTCTTCGAGATCGCCGTCGGCATCTATGACCGCCTTGATATCCGCATTGAGATCGGCGACTTTTTCGTCGAGCGCGGCGAGAACCTCTTCCTCGCTCCTGCCCGCGGGAAATACGGCAGAACCTTCCGAATCTGCGGCGAACGCATCATCGGCAGACGCAGCCAGTACGGTACCGGCGGCGCCCGCTGCCATTGTAAGCGTAAGAAGCGCACTTACGAGTAACTTTTTCATCGAAGTTTCCTCCATAAAATTAATCTTTGACACCGCCCAGAGCCACACCCTGAACGAAATATCTCTGCATGAATATATACAAGAGCAGAATCGGAACGGACATGAGAAGAGAGACTGCCATCAAAGGTCCGTAATCGACCTGCGTAGGCGTTTTGAAAAATTTGAAAGCCATGGTGAGAAGTTGATTCTCGGGGCTCTGCAATACGATATTCGGCCACATGAAGTTATTCCAGCCGCTCTGGAAGGTGAAGATGCCCAGCGTGAGCAGTCCGGGAACGACCAACGGGAGATAAATTCTGAAAAAGATAGTAAACTCTCCCGCGCCGTCCATGCGCGCACTTTCCGCCATATCGTCCGCGAGGGACGCGAAGAACTGGCGCATGAAGAAAATTCCGTATACCCCGATCGCGCCCGGCAGAATGACCGCCGCCAAATTGTCGTAAAATCCGATACCGCCCTGCCCTATGATATTGTTTCCTCCCGCCAGAGGGAAACGAAGCAATACGAAAAAGGTGGGAATAAGGGTAATTACGCCGGGAATCATCATAGAGCTCAACAAAATATTGAAGATGACCTTATGTCCCGAAAAGCGGATTTTTGAAAAGGCGTACGCCGCCATCGAGCCGAAGAACAGATTCGTGAACAATCCGACGCCCGTGGTAATCAGGCTGTTTCCCAGCATGTTCCAAAACGGAATCGTTTCAAATACGTAAGCGTAATGTTCCGTCGTAAAACGACTGGGAAACCAAGTGACGGGCAATTTCAAAATTTCTTCCTTCGGACGGAGGGAAGTGATCAGCGACCAATAAAAAGGCAGTACCATCACAAGCGCGCAAAGCACAAGTACAAAATAGAGCAGCACTTTATACGCGATGCGATGAATTTGCCGCTTGCGGTGTTCGCGCAGAGCTTCGGGAGAAAGCGGAGTCTGTACCGTCGTCGTATTTTCCATAATCTCCACCTCCTTATTTTGCGTTGTCGCGGTCGAAGCGACGGACGAGAACGGTCACCAGCATGATGATGACAAACAGCACGAACGACTGCGCCGCCGCGTACCCCGCCTGAGGCCCTGCGTTGTCCCCGAACGAATTCTGCCAAATTAGATAGACGGGGGTCAACGTCGAATTGGCGGGACCGCCGCTCGTAAGGACATATACCTGATCGTAGAGCTGGAACGCGCCGATCAGCGTCATCGTCAGGATAAAATACATCGTGGGCGCAATCAGGGGAATCGTCATGCGGAAAAATACCGTGAGCGGCCCCGCGCCGTCCAGTTTCGCCGCCTCATATACCTGCACGGGCATATTTTGCAGTGCGGCGAGGAAAATAATCATGTTCGCGCCGACTCCCTGCCATACCGTAATGAGCGTCACCGATACGAGCGCCGTCTTTGAATGGGAAAGCCAAGTTGCGGACGGGAGTCCCAACGCATTCAGAATATTGTTCAAAAGTCCGTAAGAGGGATTCATCAGCCACAACCAGACCGTACTCGCGGCGACGGCGCTCGTTATGCTGGGAAGGTAAAATAAGACCCGGAAGATCTTCACCCCGCGGAGCTGAGTATTCACGAGGGACGCCAGCACGAGCGCGCAGATCACGTTCAAAGGTACCGCCATCAGGGTATACAGCAGAATATTGCCGATGCTCCGCCAGAAAAGGCTGTCCTGAAATACGCGCTGAAAGTTATCGAAGCGGACGAATTCCATGTCCATGAAAAACATGTCCGTCTTGAAAAAGCTGAGTACCAACGAAAGAACAAGCGGAATGAGTACAAAAATCAAAAAGAACAACAGGGCGGGCGCAACAAAAATGTAACCGACAATATTTTTCTGAGCCTTTATCGATAATTTTTTGCGCAATGAAATCATTTATGCCCTCCCCTGCGCCTGACGCAGCAGAGTATTGCCCTGAGAACGGATATTTTCGTATGTAGTGAGCACCGTCTGACTGCCCTCGCGCAGAGCCTGAATCTCCGAACGCACTACGCTGGATTCAAACGTTTCGTATCCGGCTACGCCCGGGCGCATTTTATAATAGGAAAGATAAGGAATAATATCCTTCATGACTCCGTCCTGAGAATAAAATTCGTTCGTCCACAAATCCTGACGACAGGTAATCGCCTCGTTTTCGGTGAAATACAATTCGTTCATTTCGTCGTTCATCAGCCAAAGTTTAATGACTTCCCAAGCCTTATCCACATGATTTTTCCATTCCTGCGTCTGCATGGCCTTATTTACGGGCTGAGGAATCGCAAGTCCGTAACCGCCGAGCATGCCGCCCACCTGACCGTTTTTCATGCCGAATTTATCTTCTTCGTCGGGAGCGAGCACTTCCGCGTTGTTTTCACCTTGCAAATAGGTTCTGTCGCGGGCGGGATAAGGAATCATCTTATAATTTTTCAAAGGATATCCCGAAAGCTCCTGAGGGAAGTAAATGGAACCGTAGGTCATTGCGCAATATCCGTTTCCGAACGCGTCCGTGCCTCCGTGACCGGTATTGCAGAGATTTTTGGCATACAACTCGTTAAAAAACGCCAGCGTATCGTACACGCGCAGAGATTGCCCGTCGTTCATCATGTTTGCGGCGCCTTCTTTCATGACGGTATCGCCGTAGGTCTCGCTGTCTTGATTCGTATCGATCAATTCCCCCGTACCCGTATAGATAAACGAGAAAAATTGTCCGTCCGCACTGGTCGTATTCAGTCCCGAACGCGTGACGTTCGTTCCCTCGCGCACGGTGAGCTTATCCGCCGCGTCCAAAAGTTTCGTCCACGTATCCAGATTATCGACGTCGATTTTATCCGCTTCGGCCGCGCTTTCGTTATATTCGTCCACCAAATCCATGTTGACATAGATCCCCCAAGGATCGGCGTCCAAAGGCAGACCGTATTGCTTTCCTTCCACCGTCAATTCCGTATACGCTTCGGCGAAAAATTTCGTCGTGTCTACCTTATCTTCCGCGATCATATCGTCCAGCGGAAGCAGATAATTTGTATTGGACGGCGTCGCAAATCTGTCCCAGATAACGATATCCGGCATTTTCTGCGGTCCGCTCATACACGCCGTTTTCAACGAAGTGGGAAGCTGCGTCATCGCCTGAAATTTCAGCTTGACGTTCAACTCTTTCATCTCTTCCGTCTCGTTGAACTTATCCAAAAACGATTGGAACTTCTGCTTGACCGCGCTGCCCGCATACTGATCCGGAGCCCAGATATTCAAAATCAGGCGCCCGTCTTCATACTGACTGTAATCGTTTGCCGTCGTACCACCGCAGGCACACACCCCTAACAGCATCACCGAAGACAAAACCGTGCAAAATAGTTTTTTCATCAACTATACCTCCTTTACCTTTGAAAATATGACGTTCCCCGTCGTTTTTTAGCGCACTTATCATAGCACGGTTTTTTGAAAAAAGCAATACTAAAATAACATTATATATCATTTATTATAGATTTAATACATTTATATTACATTAATAAAAATCAAGGTCAAAATAATTGACGGGAGAATTCATTTCGTGATATTATATATAAGGACAATCAATTTGTGTTTACCGACAGGGAGAGTATGAAATATCAACCATCAAAACAT
Source organism: uncultured Clostridia bacterium (assembly GCA_904419075.1). GTDB lineage: Bacteria > Bacillota > Clostridia > Christensenellales > Borkfalkiaceae > Scatosoma. The sequence goes on along the minus strand of CAJFQM010000004.1, from coordinate 1,560 downwards.
TCTTTATACGTAGAAATTTATAATAAACTCAAAGAGGATATTATTCTCGGCGTATATCCGCCAGGGTCTATGCTTCCGTCGGAGCTGGAACTTGCGGAATCCTTCTATGTTTCAAGAATCACCATACAAAAAGCCATGCAGCTTTTGAAAAACGAAGGATATATTTCCCGGACGGCAGGAAAAGGGACTTTCGTGGAAAATATTCCGACGAAACCGCAGCAGCACACGATCGGAATCATACTTTGCAATATTTCTTACAGTTTCGGACTGCGGATTCTTACTTCGGTGGAGCGTTGTGCCTCAAAACACGGTTATCACGTCATCTTCAAAAATTCCGTAGACTCGGCAGAAGAGGAAACGAAGGCCATCAACGACCTTGTCGCGCTCGGTGTGGACGGAATCATCATTCAACCCGTACACAAAGAATTTTATAATGAAACGCTGATTCAGATGCATTTCAATCATTTTCCCATTGTATTGGTAGACCGTTGTTTTTCGGGATTTGCGATTCCGAGCATCAGCACGAACAACTTTGAAGCAGCCCAAGCCGCTACACAATATCTTTTCGACAAAGGGCATACGGGAATCGGTTTTATTTGCAGCCCACAGCAAAATACTTCCACCATTCAGGATCGGATAGACGGATTTACTTCGGCACAGATTTTAAACAACCATTCTCTCAGCGAGTCAAACGTTCTCAATACGATTCTCAGTCCTCATACTTCCGACAATTCGGACGTATTCCAAAAGGACGTGGAGACGATAAAAGAGTATTTATGCCGCAACAAGGACATCACTGCTCTGGTTTCCTCGGAATTTACTGTAACGCAATTGGTGATGAAGGCGATTCGGGAATTACACAAAAAGATTCCGGAGGATTATTCTCTCATCGTATTCGACGAATACGAATCCGCCGAGTTGCCGATTGCCACACATATAAAACAAAATCAAATGGAAATCGGGAGAATGGCGTTTGAAACGCTTCTCGCAAAAATTTCCAATAAGATGGTAAGCAATAAAATATATATCCCCTTTGAAATCGTGGAGGGGTATACGGTACGCAAGCTGTAAACCTCATCTTTCTTCCGTATTTAAATCCCTGCCGTTTTCTTTCGTTTGACAATTGCCGCAATAAGAGCCGTGACTGTTTTTCGATAAATCCGTCGGTATTATTTACCAATAATAACACAAAAACGGCGAGGAAAATTCCTCGCCGCTTTTGTTCCGCTTATGCCAAAAGAGCCATTTATCTCCGTTCGTCTTCTATGGAAAGCTTAAAGGCAATAAAAGATTTTCCCGTCCCCGTAGGATGGACTATCGTCGCTTTGCCCTCTCTTTCAAGCAAGGCTTTCGCGGTTTCATATGCAACTCGATTGTGTTCATACAGTTTTATCGCCATTTTTCTCTTTTTCCCTTTTCCGACAACGCGTTACAGACTGATTTCTTTCCGTTTTTTTGGCTGCCTATTATGATAATAGGCGGTTATTTTATATTCTGTTTTTTATCGCTCTTTTCTGATGATCACAATTCTGAAATTAACCGCCCGACTCTGTTCATCAT
>CAJFQM010000003.1 GCA_904419075.1 uncultured Clostridia bacterium | reverse complement strand
GGAGCCGAGCCGCACGAACTATGAGTTTTTGGGCTGGTATAAGGACAGCGCGTGCAGCGAGCCGTTTGATTTTACAATGGAAAAGATAACGGCAAATACAACCGTTTATGCAAAGTGGGAGTACACGAATACAATCACGTATGATTTCGAAAGCAGCGGGCTGAATGAAAACGTTTCCGTCAGTGAGGGGGAGCCCTATACTTTGTCGGTTCCCGAAACTGAGTATGGTTATGTGTTTCTTGGCTGGTTTACGGAAAACGGTGATAAACTGACGGATGGAACGGGCAAAAGTCTTGCCGCATGGGATCCTTCCGAATACGGTAACATTACAGTATATGCCCGTTTTGAAGTAGATTTGGAATATACGCTGACATCGGACGGCAGTGGTTATTCCGCCGCGGGGAAAACAACGAGTGCAGAGTTGGAAAATTTAATCATTCCCGATACGCATGAGGGCAAGCCGATCGTGGAAGTTTTGAACTTTAACGATTATACGAAATTAAAAACGGTGTCTATGCCGAACACTGTAAACAAGGAATTAGGGAATGCGATATTCGATGAATCTGTACTTCTCGAATCATTTGAAATTCGTGATTCCGGGGCAGAAAATCCTCGCTATACTTCCCAAAACGGCGTTATTTTTTCAGCAGACATGACAATGCTTGTGCGCTATCCTGTGGCAAAATCAGGGGACGGCGATACGACTACCTATACGGTGCCGGTTTCTGTAACGGAAATAGCAGCCTATGCATTCCAAGATATTGCTGAGGAGGGTTATTCCGGAATTGTCGCGGGAACGCTTACAAAAATTGTTTTGTCGCAAGGATTGGAATATATCGGCGACTATGCTTTTCACATGCGCGGCAAACTTACTTCCGTAGAATTTTACAACAATGAAAGTCTTGTCGAATGGTCGATCGGAGATTTTGCGCTCTACGGTGTTGCGTTGCAAAGTTTTGATTTTAACGATAATTTGACGAGCATCGGCAATTCAGCTTTCGCCGCACATTACCCGAACGGATTACAGGTTACGGAAATCAGATTTACGGAAAATTCAAAGCTGGAATCTATAGGGGATTCTGCCTTTCAGGATGTGTCTGGACTGCAGACAATCGTACTGCCGCCTTTGTTGACATATTTGGGAAACAGCGCGTTTCTCCGTTGCTCGGTATCCACTGTGGAGTTTTTAGAGGAAAGCAAACTTGAAGAAATCGGCAACCAAACTTTTAAATTTTGTAGTGTCAGTACGATTCAAATTCCCGATTCGGTCACATCAATCGGGGAGAGCGCTTTTCAGAATTGCTCCCGGTTGACTTGGGTGGAATTTTCCGAAGGTCTGGAAAGTATCGGCGAAAGTGCATTTGCGAATTGTTCAAGATTGACTTCAATCAAAATGCCGAATTCATTGAGAACAATCGGATCTTCGGCGTTTTCTACTTGTTATGATTTAAAATCGGTTATATTGAATGAGGGACTTAAAGAGATTGGCGCGAATGCTTTCAAAAATTCTTCGGGAGGCATTGCTGTCTATGGCGAACTGATTATCAACATCCCGTCAACTGTCACATCGGCAGGAGATAATATTGTGTCCGATTCTGTACCGACGCAAAAAATGACGATCGACAGCCAAACGTTCTTGGCGAGGCTTGCAGACGATAGTTGCCTTTCTTATATTGATATGTTAGTGATCCGAGACGGTTTGACTGTTCCTGATTCTATAAAAGAAGATTTCACTGAGATTGAAACAAAAGACGGGTATATTACATATATCAACAGAGAGATAAAGATTATCAGTCAAGAATTTTTGGATGATGTTGTCAAACAAGACTGGTTCTACGATATAGACGCGATTTATATTAATTCAAATCTTTTTGTTCCGGCAGAAATCACTGCGGCATATACAAAAACCAAAAATTCAGTAGGCTCATATCCTACTTATGACATTTATGTAAAAAACGGGCAAGAGGCAGATTAAATCAATAAGAGGAGCGTTAGCGCAGCGCCGCAAATTTGACGGCGCTGCGCATAACTAACAAGGAAGCTATATGTTAAAAAGTAAATGTAGTATTGTTTTTTCTATTGTCGGTTTATTTTTGTGTATCTTTCTGTATTTTGGAAGCGTAAAAATTGCACGGGCCGAAGAAAGTTTAATAGACGGAACTTATACGGTCAGCGTATCCAACGATATGCCGATGGGAAAAGACAATATTTCGGATACGGCACTGCTGGAAAAGCAGAACGGGATATATTACTTATCGCTGACATTCAACGTTGCAAAATTGGCGGATATCCGCTTGGAGATCGACGATAAAACAGTGGGATTTCAATCAACGGAAATGAACGGCGATACGGCGACGTATTGTTATACGTTGTCAGAGATGAATATTTCATCTCCACTCCCGTTTGTGGCGGACGTAGTGCCGATGGGGCAGGACGGATTAAACAGGGAAATCAAGATTACAGTCGATTTATCTTCCGCAGAAAAAACGAGCGATACCGTCGAAAACAGAGGAGAGCGCCCCGCGGAGTTTGTTCCGACGCTTTTGACGAATGCCGGTAGCGAGTATCTGCAGGAAACAGGAACAACGTTTACTGTTCCGTCTGCCACAGCCGTACTCGGTAGCGAAAGTTGTAATGTAACGGTTTCAACTTATTATGTGAACGGGGACGAGCTTCAATCCGTCGTTTCCGAAAATAATCGGCTATTGCTTGAAAGAACCGGCGAATATCGCATCATGTACAGAGCAAGCAGCCCGTTGTATAAAACATCCGAGGGGAATGATACCTACACGGAGTATATCGTAAAAATCTTTTCAGATACAGGCGTTTCACCGCTTGCAAAATTTGAGGACGTAAATAATATTTTACCCGAGGAGATAACCCTGCAGGCGAGCCGTATTATAACGGGTGCGCGGTACAATACTGCCGCAGAACGTATGAAAACGGTATCAGATCATTATGAGGTCTTTGATGTCAATCTCTATGATGCGGAAGGAAATGCAATCGAATTGTCGGATACTGTTCGTATTGGTATTTCAGAAAATTTCGAATATGTCGGAGAAGAAATAGAGGTATATTATTTGAGCGAGAGCGGAATGCTCGGTAAATTGACTTGTACGGAGCTGAACGGCTATGTAGAGTTTGAAACGGACAGGCTTGGAACATTCATCGTCTGTATTCCCGGCGTGGTGTTCGCCATGCCGATGTGGGGATATGCCGTGATCCTCGTCTCGTGCGTGCTTTTGGTCACGGCGGCTGTAACGGTTACAGTCATACTTGTCCGCAGAAAGAAGAAAGCTAAGAAAGCGATAGGAGTATAACAGAAAAAGGGTATATGATGAGCCGCACAAAATAAACGCAGGATATGTAACTTAAAGTCGTTGACAAACTGCTCCGGGAAAGAGGTACAGTGCAGATTATAGATATAGCGGAAGAGCATGGCCTTGCGAAATCTACAGTATCAGCGTCTATAAAAAATTTGAAAAAAGAAAATTTGATTTGCTCAAATGGTGATGGCAGAATTCGGCAGACTACGAAAGGGAAGAAGCATGCTGAACAAATCAGGCGTAAATACGATATATTGGTTAGTTTTTTCGTGCGTATTGGAGCATCTGAAAAAAGAGCAAAAGAGGATATCTGCCGACTGAAACATTATATATCGGAGCAAATGTGTAATTTAATTGCTATATACATATCCGCTCAGAATGAGTATAAAGAAAAGGTTATGAACAATACAAATGTATTTGGAGACGATATTGCGTTTAAGCAACGAAGTTCAAAAAGTTTGGTTTGTAGATATTGTAAGAGCAGTGAAAGTCAGTAAACCTGCTGTGTGTAAGGCGCGTCAAGAATTGAGCGAACTTGGCTATATGGACTATGATTCGCATATGTACTTGACGGAGACCGATAGGCGAATAGCGGAAAGCGTTTATAATAAACACAGAATATTGACAAAACTATTTATGGGGGTAGGAGTCTCCCGCTGCGATAGAGGAAGAGGACGCATGTCGTATTGAGCATATTATCTCGGATGAGACACTATCGATACTGATCGATGCGGTGCAGGCGTCAAACTTCATCTCGGAACAAAAGGCTTTGGATTTTGTCGATAAGTTGGCAAGTCTTGCAGGAGAGTATAAAGCAGAACTTTTGAAAAAGGACATCATATGTTACGATACGGATGCACGCAAACAAGCATGTTTTTTACAGCATAGATGCTTTAGAAAATGCGATAGAGCAAGGCATACATCCTTTCTGTATTTTGACCGTATGATAGACGGACAAAAAGTATATCGCAAAAAAAAGCGGTATGTAGCGAATCCGTTCTCCCTCATTTTCACGCAAGACAGATATTATCTTGTCGGATACAATGATAAGTACATGAATTATTCAGGGTATCGCATTGACAGAATGGAGAGTCTGCAAATAGAGCCGACACCGATTACGCCGAACGAGCAGTGTGTCGGATTCAATAAGCGGGGACAGGGGAAATAAGCGTGGGAAACGAAATGAAGGAAGTGAGAGGGTCGTATACGATTACGGTAATGGGGAATGTGAGCTATTACGGGAGTGCTGCGGCTGATACGTGGGAAACGGTATGGTCAGGCTCAAATACAGTGACGAGTATGGAGGGATTTACGGTTTTGGGGCTGGATACGTCGAATGGAGCTTTGCAGTTGACGGCGACCTTCGGGAGATGGTTGATCAGCCAACAGATCGCTGGAGTGATGGAAGAGACGACCTATAAACGGAGCATCAACAGAGCGAAATTGCCGACAACGGCAGAGAGGGATTATATTCCTTGATTACATTCAGGTATCAAGGCAATCAGATAGTGTTCACGGTACAGGAATGCTGGGAAAATATGAAAGGGGATTATGTTTATGAATCGTCGATAAGTACGGAATTTACGGGGGTGAGGAGCAAGTGAAAAAATTTCGGTGATTATACCGATATATAATTTGGAAAAGGAAATAGAGAGATGGCTGGACAGTGTAGCGATGCAGGATTTCGATAAAAGTGAGTATGAAATATGTGCGGTGCTGGATTCGTGTACGGACGATGCGGAAGGAGTAATCCGAGAGTAGAAGAAAGAGCACGGAGAGATTTGTTTGAATATATTTTATGCGCAGTGTCGGACACCGAGGGAGCGCGCAATATCGGCTTAGACATGTCGGAAGGGGAATATGTATGGTTTATAGACGGTGACGATTATCTGACGGACATGCAGGCGTTTTCGAAACTTATCGAGGCGATGCGCGAATCAAAAAGACCGGTGGGATATTTGAAAAAATTTGATTCGGAAAAGCCCGTACCGGAGAATTGGGCGGCGTGGAGATTTTTTTACAAAAGAAGTTTTATAGACGGAATACGTTTTCCCGATCTGCCGATAGACGAAGATATCAAGTTTTTCGTTAATGTCAGCAAGCGGAAAGGTTTTTGCGTAACATTGATAAGAGCTAGTTTATATCATCATACGTTCCCCGGAAAAGGGAGCATCGTAACGAAGTATTATCAGGCTTTGTTGTAAAATACAGGTTGTTATTGTTTTACGGAATCGGAAAAGATACGGATAAATTTTGAGAAATACTGAAAATAAATTCTTCACTCCCGATTTTGATAAATGTATGCCTGTACGCGAGGTTTCAAACGGCTTTGGCAATGTGAAAAATTGCAAAAGGTCGTCGGGAAAAAACGTAAAAATTTTTAGGAACGGGATTGACAAAAAGACAAAAACGTGCTATATTTGTCTTAGTTGCATTTTTCGTTTTTCCATATCTTTATATAGATAGATTTTGAGGAAAACAGATGCGGAGATCGTTTGGAGAAAAGTATGAAAAGTTTTTTCGATATTGCTTACGACGTCGGCGAAAAAAATCGTTTCGACGCATACCTGCCTGATCAAAAAGGCTTCCCCGTCATCGTTTTTTTTCATGGCGGCGGATTGGAGGCCGGAGATAAAGCCGATGAAAATTTCCGACAGATCGGGGAAAGTTTTGTGGAAAACGGATATGGTTTTATATCGGTCAATTATCGTTTATACGGCGACGGAGCAGTTTTTCCCGATTATATAAACGATTGCGCCAAAGCGATAGCGTACATAAAGCAGAACATTTCTCGTTTTTCGGGCAGCGGCCAAATTTTTGTCGCGGGGCAGTCCGCAGGTGCTTGGATTGCTTTGATGCTTTGTCTCAATTCCCGCTATCTCCAAGCCGCGGGGATCTCTCCGCTGGATATTTCCGGCTGGATTATCGACAGTGCGCAGACGACTTCTCATTTTAACGTCATCAAACGGGAACGGAGAGAGAATTCTCTCTTACAGCGAATCGACGAGTATGCTCCGCTCTATTATGTCGATGAAAATACGCGGTTCACGCGCATGCTCTTGATGTTCTATCGTGAGGATATGCCCTGCCGTCCCGAACAAAATCGCCTTTTCGCCCGCGCCGTTTCCGCTTTTAATCCCGATGCGGATATCCGATTTATCGAACTTTGCGGTGAACATTGTCACGGTTCCTCCGTAAAGGATTCCGACGGGAAATATCCCTTTGTCAAAGAAACTTTGAAGTGGATGAAAAGCGGCTCCTGAAAACGGAATAATTTATCGGAAATCATTGTAAGAGCTTGACGAAAAATACGGAAAAGTTTATGTAAGGCCGTCGAAAACTTCCGACGGCCGATTTTTTATAAAATGAGCCCGCCCGAATTTTTTATCGGGCGGGCTCGAAGACATAATGTATAATGTACGTCAATTTTTATTTTCGCGTTCCTTTTGAGCTTCTTCTTCCTTTTTACGGGTGCGATAATCTTTATATCCCGCGCGGTGATTGTCTCCTTCGTCCCATTTCTTGCCGCCTACGGCAATCACGGAAATTACCGCGGCCAAAGCGATAATTACCGCAATAATCGGCCAGATATAACTCTTGGGAAGGGAAAGGGCAAAAATGATGCTGACTGCGGCGATGATAAGAAGCAGAGCGCCTAAAAAGATATCGGATTTTTTAAGGGTACCTGTCTTTCTTGCGCCTAAACCGCGGAAAAGGAAAGCAATTCCCGCCGTTCCGCAGATGACGACGATGGCCCAATTAATATTGAAAAATCCGAACGTATCCGGCTTGATTACGGATAAGAGCCAAAGTACTGCCGCTGCCAGCCATGCCAGCGCGATGAGGAGTTTTGTAAAGAAATGTTTGCTCATGTTTTCTCCTTTCGGGCGATAACCGATTATGAAAACGGATAAAGTAAATCCGCCTTATCTTGAAAGTTTTATTGATCTAAATATAGATCTTAAAGTTATAGCTTACCTTAAAATTACCGAGGCGGATACGGCGGTGATTTCCTCGTCTTCCGCCAGCACGATACGGTCCCCGTGCGCGAAGTTTTTGACAAGTCCGCCGATGCGGAGCTTGAAATTTTCTTCCGAGCCGCTCGCCGAGAGCGCCGTATAGACTCCGGGAAGGAGGTTCCCGCCCTTTTCCGCGCGGTAAGTTTCGCCGCGGACGAGTATGAAATCTCCCGGCGCGTGCGTGACGTTCATGCCCTCGCCGTCCGCGATTGCGTCGTCTTCGCTGTATCTCACGCCCTTTACGATTTTAACTTTGTCCGCGTGTTTTTCCTCCGCTTCCGCGCGTTTTCTGATGATATTCAGGCGAAAGGACACCGCGACGAGCGCAATCAAAAAAATGATGGCCAGCCCGCAGACGACAAGGAGCGCAATATCCTTGCCGCTCATAGCGAGCAGGGCAGGTATCTTTGAAAAAACGAGTGCTGTAATTCCCATAAAATTCCCTCCTTATGGCTTTTCAGCCGAGAAAATGCACGAGTAAGCCCACTGCGGCTATGAGAACCGCGCCGATCGCTACGGCCAAGGATACCCTGAACGGGGAGACGGGGGATTTTCCCGTCATTTTTCCGCTTCTGCCGTTTATATAAAAGGAATAGGGCTTGTTTTTATAGCTGTAATTTCCGATATACATCGGCAGCAGCATGTATTTATAGGTGACGTTGGCATAGGAAGTCCTGACGTCCAGATACTGTACGGTATCGTGCGAATATTGTGACAGGATTCCGCTCCTGACATTGTTTTCCGCGATTCTCTGTGCGTCCGTCCAGCAAATTTCCCCGTTTCTCGAATAGAGAAGGGCGGAAAAACCATACAGAAAATCCTCCTGATAGGCGACGCAACCGTGATAGTCATAGTGCATGAGTTTGCTCATGACTCGCGGCGGGACGGCGTCCGTAGCATTCACCGCGATATCGTCGAAAAACTCCCGATAGTTTCCGGAGACGGAAAAATATCTCGTACGCTGTTGGCGTACGCTCTTTCCGTTTCGTCTGACGGTCACGTAATAATATTCGCCCAATCTTCCCGAATAAGAGGAATATGTATCCGCGTCGAACGTGAAAGCAGGTAAATATACGCCGTTGATCGTTTCGGGGCGAAAATAAGTCTTGAAGTCCTTAGGGGCGAACCATTTTTTCTTTGCCCACACCGAAACGATTTTCGTTGCGTCGTCCTTATCGATTTTGAAGGGAAGAAGCGCGTTCGGACGGAGTGTATCTATCTCCTCCCGTTCGACGACCGAAGGCGAACCGCAGAAAGGGCAGATATGGGCAATTTCCCGCCTGTCTAAAACTTCCTCTGCGTTGCAGTTGGAACAGTGATAGATGTGTGTTTCGTTCTGCCAGTTGCCGTTTTGCCCTACGAGGGAGGAAAAAGCAATTTCTTCTCCCGCCCGCGTAAGAATTTCCTTTTCTGTCCCGCAGCTGGGACATTTGAGCTTTCCGGTTTCGGGATCGAATTCGAGGTTATCCCCGCAACCTGGACATTTTTCGCCGCCGACAGCCGTCCGTTCCCGTTCGGAATCGAAAAAAGCGTCTTTTGTCGATTCTATTTCCATAAAAATCACCTCGATGTTTCTTTACATTTTTCGTAATTTTTCTCTCGCGACACTGTCTGGTGTGCAATTATTTTAATTTTTGTCCGCATTCGGGGCAGAACTTTGCATTTCCCGAAAGTTTTGCGCCGCACTTCGGGCACATCGACTGCGTGGGGGTACCGCATTCAGGACAAAATTTCGCGCCGGGAGTGAGTTTCGCGCCGCATTTTGCGCAGATTCCTCCGCCGGCGGCTTCGTCCATGCGCGCGCCGCAATGCGTACAAAATTTTGAATCGGCGGGTACTTGTGTGCCGCATTTCGGACATGCCTTCGTCGCGGCGGCAGGTTTTCCCATATTGCCCATCGCGTTCATCATTTGCATGCCCATGCCGAGCCCCAGTCCCGCACCCATTGTACCGCCGGCCATGCCGGGATTTTTGGCCGCGTTTTTCAATGCTTCCGCCTGCGCGAGCTGCGTATAGACGTCTACGTTCTTGCGCATCATTCCGAGCCGCGCATTTTCGTCCATGGCCTTTTCGAGCTCTGCGGGCAGAGATACGTTTTCAAAGTTGAAGTCGGAGAGTTCCAGTCCCAGCTCGTCGAAACGTTTTTCGAGTGTCTTTTGTACCTCTTCGCTCAACTCCATGAGATTAGAGGCCATATCCACTACGGGAATTCCGCTTTCGCCCATCGCGTCCGAAATCGCCATGACCAGCATGCTGCGAATATGATCGGAAATATCCTCCGTGCGATAGGTGGAATGGGAGCCCGAAAGCTCAGTCATAAATACGTAAGCGTCCTTGACGCGGAAAGAATAAGTTCCGTAACCGCGGACGCGCACTGCTCCGAAATCGGGGTCGCGGAGCATGATAGGATTTGCCGTACCCCAACGCTGTTTGGTGAAACGGTTTGTATTTACGAAATAGACTTCCGATTTGAAGGGAGTCTCGAAACCGTATTTCCAAGATAACAGGGAAGTGAGAATAGGCAAACTGTCCGTATCCAGCTTATAATAGCCAGGCTGAAAGACGTCGGCCATACGTCCCTTGTCGCAGAATACTGCTACCTGTCCCTCGCGGACAGTCAGCGCGGAACCGCGCTTGATTACATTTTTCCTCGTATCTACTTTATATACGAGCGTATTGGACGAATTATCCGCCCATTCGATTACTTTAAGAAGTGCCATGATATTTCTCCCTCCCGACGCACAGAAATTCCGCGTCGATTTCTTCATACTATTAGTATAATACTTTTCGTAAATAATGTCAAATGCTGTTTATAAACATCTTTTGTTTCCGAAAGATTCCATAATATTCGTTTCTTTCGCACTTATTTTTTCCGCTTGACTTTTATGAGCTTTTTTAGTATACTTTCCTCGTATGTATTAAAAAATATCGGAGGCGGAAAATGAAAATAATTGAAAGAGCGGTAAAAAAGTTATTCTTTTTGAGCATGCTCTTTTCCGTAATGTTTGTCGCGGGGATTCCCATGATTGTGCTCGGCGCGTCGAAGGGGATCATGCCCGTGATGATTATCGGAATTATATTCACTGCGCTGGGATTTTACGGAACTCCCATGTTTTGGGTGTCCTATGGAGGAAAGGTCGGGCTCAAACGGCTCGTGTATGCCGTCACGGAGGAACATCTTCTCACGGTACAGGACATTGCTTCCCAGCTCTCAAAATCAGAAAAGGAAGTAAGGAGTTTGCTTGATACCTGCTTTCAAAGGGGATATCTTCCGGGATTCGTACGCAGAGGCGACGAACTTGCGCTCAATGAAGCGCAGGCTCCCTCCGAAAAATTGCACGCGGCGGAATGTCGGTACTGCGGCGCAAAGTTTACTTATAAAGGCACCGATGCCGTCTGTCCCTATTGCGGCGCATTGAACGATGAGCAAAAGGGCGTATGAAACGCAATAAAATTTTTTGTGCCGCTCTGTTGTCGGCCGCCGTATTTGCAGCCATGGTCGGCTGTTCGGGAGAGAACTATTTCATAGAGGATAAGGAATGGAAATTTTCTACGCTTCAAAATACGAGCGACGGAAAAGTGTTGTATTGTTCGGAAGAACTGTCGCGGAATTGGCCGGAGGCGGAGATTCTTGACATGAACTGTGCGGCGACGGACGGGACGATAACGATTGTTTCGGGAGAACGGGAATGGAGCGGAACCTATGAAAAATACGGCGCGGAAGCGGTCGGTACTTCGTTATATCGCGCCGATTTCGAAGGAGTAGAGGCTTTTCTGACCGTGGGGATAACAGAGTATGCCGACGGAACGAGAACGGAAACTCTGATCGTGTCGGGCGGAGAATATACCTTGCATTTTATCGCTTTGCCCGACATATAATAAAGAATCGGATATTTCGCGGAAAGAGAAGGACGACAGAGAAAAAAGAGGGCGCAGGCTCTCTTTTTTTTGCGGACAGGTATTGCTTTTCCATGCCGAATGTGATATAATAAATATATAGTTATCTGAATGATATATCGTGCATAACACGTTTTGAACGATCGGTGCGGGAAAATTGTCCGCTTTACGAACCGAATTTTCGGTTAAAAAAGAGAAGAAAAAAAATCAGTCGGCATCAAAGCCGAAAAGAGGTGTTGTTATGGGAAATTACATATTGAGCTGTTGTTCCACGGCAGATTTGACCAAGGCACATTTTGAGGCCAGAGAGATTCATTACATTTGTTTCCATTATGCGCTCGGGGAACAGGAATACCCCGACGACCTCGGTGAGACCATTCCGTTCGACGAGTTCTATCGCCGTATGGAAGAAGGGGAGATGACCCGTACTTCGCAAATCAACGTCGAAGAATTTGTTGAATATTTTACTCCTTTTTTGGAGTCGGGCAAGGACATCGTGCACGTTTGCCTTTCCTCGGGAATTTCCGGCGTATATAATTCCGCGACTGCGGCGGCGTCTCTTCTCAAAGAAAAATTCCCCGAAAGAAAAATTTATATCGTGGATTCCCTCGGGGCTTCCTCGGGTTACGGGCTTCTCATGGATAAACTTGCGGATCTTCGCGACGAGGGCATGTCCGCCGCCGATCTCTTTTGCTGGGCCGAGGATCATAAACTCAATGTACATCATTGGTTCTTTTCCACCGACCTCAAATATTACGTCCGAGGCGGCCGTATTTCCAAGGCATCCGGATTTATCGGAAATTTATTGAAAATTTGTCCGCTTCTCAATATGGACGATCTTGGCAGGCTCATTCCGAGATTCAAAATCCGCGGCAAAAAGCGCGTCATCGAAGAAATCGAAAAGAAAATGGAGGAATTTGCCGAAGACGGTCTCGATTATTCGGGAAAATGCTATATTTCCAATTCCGCCTGTTATGACGATGCCCGCGCGGTTGCGGATATCATAGAATCCCGCTTCAAAAAATTGAACGGAAAAGTCGAGATTTACAGCGTCGGAACGACGATCGGCAGCCATACGGGGCCGGGAACGGTAGCGCTGTTCTTCTGGGGCAAAAAGCGTACGAGATGACGATAAACATGGCAAATCGCGATAAACGTATGAGATGACTGCCGAGGTACGGGGCGGCTCGGAACGGCGATAAACATACAAAATTTTATCTCGGGAAAAATCCCCGCCCGCCGCAGGAAGCGGCGGGCGGGATTTCATTTGACGTTCAACGGGCGGTGGCGAGCCGAAGGCCCTTTTTTCGTTTGAGCCAAAGAATCGTATCGCGGAGAGTTTCGTACAGATCTCTCGGCTTGTACCCGAGTTCTTTCGTCGCCTTCTCGTGAGAAAATTTGTCGTTGCTGGAAAGCGTATACAGGGAATATTTCGTATACAGCGGGCGGCGTTTTTTGAGTTTTGCGCCGAGCCTGACGAAAGGCAGTCCCAGCTTCGCCAGCCATACGGGAAGGACGGGAAGTTTTCTGCCGCCGGAAAGCGATTTGACGATATCGAGAACTTCACGGATTTCGTAGTGACGGTTGGAGAGGATAAAACATTCCCCGTTTTTTCCCTTTTCCGCCGCGGCCAGAGTCCCTGCCGCGACGTCTCTGACGTCCACGAAGTCGTAACCGCCCTTGACGCAGGCGGGGAGTTTTCCCGAAACGTAGTCGGAAACGAGCTGTACGAGATGATTTCCCGAGCAGTCGTAAGGTCCGAGGATTCCCGACGGGTGAACGACGACGGCGTCGAGTCCGTGCCTCGAAAATTCCAGAACCGCCTTTGTGGCGAGGGCTTTCGTCTTGGCGTAGGCGCCGTGAACGTTTTCCGCGGAGAAATCCGACGTTTCTTCCAGTACGTGCAGGGGCTTTTCGGGGATAGCGTGCACGGAGCTGACGTATACGAATTTTTTGATATGGTTTTCGAGGGAGAGGAAAAGGAGATTTTTTGTTCCCTCCACATTGACTTGCAGGAGTTTATCGGTCACGTGATCCGCAATCGTAACGATTCCCGCGGTATGGATGAGGACGATTTCTTCGTCCTCGCCTTTGAGGAAAAGCGGGCGCAGAGAATCCGTATCGGTCACGTCGCCCTTGACGTATTCGACGTTTTCGGTAAATTCGGGAACTTCGTTCGGAAGGATGAGTCCGCGGACTTTTTCGCCCCGTTCCGACAATAATCGCACGATAGTGCTTCCGAGGTGGCCGTTTGCTCCCGTTATGACGTATAACTTTTTCATAAATATCACCTCTTTTTTGCAAAGCGTATTGATTTTTAGGTTCAAATTTATTATAATATAGTTAGAAGAAAAAGTAAACAGTCAATTTTAACGTCGCTGCGGAGTTTTTCCCGTAAAACGGTTGGTTTGGCAGGTTATTCGACGGTTTTTGAAAAATTGTCGGACAAGAAGAGCCTCGCACGGGAACTCGGCGACGCGCTTTTGAAATCCATTTTATGATAGGAGGCCGAAATTATAATTATGGAAAAAGATTATCGGGTACGGGTGACGAAAATGCTCATTCGCAAGGAATTTACCGAACTCCTCAAAAAGAAACCCATTCAGGAAATTACCGTACGGGAGATTTGCGAACGTACGGGCATCAATCGCAGCACGTTTTACAATCATTATCAGGACGTATACGATCTTTTGGAACAAATCGAAAACGAAATGCTCGGCGAGCTTTCCGAAAATCTCAGAAACGTCGTTTCCGAAAACGATCCCATGAACATAGAACTGTTCAAGGGCATTTTCAGAAGTCTCATGGAAAATTCGGACATGTGCGTGATTATGCTGGGGGAAAACGGGGACAAGAGTTTTTTATACAGAATGTTGGAGACGGGAAAAGAGAACTGCGTCGCCGCATATACGAAATATTTTCCGAAAGCGACAAAAGAACAAATCGAGGATTTTTATTCTTTCGTCAGCAACGGTTGCGTGGGATTAATGTCGCGTTGGATTCATGCGGGCATGAAAAAGACCCCCGACGAATTGGCTTCGACGGCAAAATCGATTATGACGGGCGCTCTGAAATACTTTGAAAATTTATGAAACCGTAAAGGAAGATTTTGCCGCGTACGCCCGATCGGAACTCGGTTCGGGGCGTGAAAAGAAAAAATTTCTTGAAAAAGGCGTGTGGCTTACGCGGCTACACGCCTTTTTGGCGAAAAAAGGGCGTTAACGTTGACTTTTTTATATTCCCGCCGTACAATAAAGCCGTAAAAAAATTTTACGGGAGGATTTTCAGATGAAAGACAAAAAATCGTTCGGACGATTTATCGCCGAAAAAAGAAAGGAACGCGGCCTCACGCAGGCGGACGTCGCCAAAGCGCTGTATGTGACGGTTACCGCCGTCTCGAAATGGGAAAGGGGAGTCACCTATCCCGACATTACTTTGATTTCCGATTTATGCGAAATTTTGGACGTAAGCGAGCGGGAACTGATAGCGGAGGGCAACGACGCCGAATACCGCCGCATGAAAGCGGAAGCGGAAAAGTACAGAAAAATTTCCGACGGTTGGTTTTTCGGGCTGACGGGAGCATATCTTCTCGCCCTGGTGATCTGCTTTATCTGCAATCTCGCAATAAACAAAACCCTGTCCTGGTTCTTTATCGTACTCACCGCCCTGATAACGGCCTTTTCACTGTTCCCTTCCTGCGCGAAGTTCGTCCGCCGCGGAAAACTTCTCGCCGTGAGCGGGAGTTTTATGGTCTCTTTGCTCCTTTTGCTTTTAAGCTGTTGTATCTATACGCACGGGGATTGGTTCTTTATTGCTCTGACTGCGGTTTTGTTCGCGTTTTCGGTAATTTTTCTGCCGATTTTTCTCGCTTTGTATCCCGTTCCGAAAGCGGTGAAGCGGAATAATCCCATGATCAGCGTGGGTGCGGATTTTGTGCTGCTGATCGCGTTGATTTTAGCCTGTGAGTTCGGACGGTGGGGCGGATTTTTGCACGGTGTGGAAGTTTCCGCGCTGTGTTTCGTACCCGTATTTGCGACTGCGGCCATTCTTTCTTACGTGAGGGCGAACGGCTGGACGAAGTCGGCGTTTTTATGCGTCCTGTGGGGAACGTTCTTCTTATTTGCCGACGCTCTGATTTCCCTGATTTATCATCAGCCGTATGCGTTCAGGATCAACCTCGCCTGTTGGGAGAATGAATATCTCAACGGAAACATCATTTTTGTGACTTGGCTCTCCGCCTTTTTATGCGGTTTGGCGCTGTTTATCGTCGGAATCGTCAAAAGAGGCGAAAAGCGGAAAAAACCGAGCGAAAACAATAATTAAGGCAATGGCAAAAAACGGGAACGCGGGGAAGCGGCGCAGATAAAGACCGAACGGAAAGTAAGGGGGACAAACGCTCATAAAACCGGACAGATAGGCATATTAATAAACGAATAAGCCTTGGAAGGAGCGGTTTCATGAAAGAACAGATTTTGCCCCGCGGCGTCGCCGCGGGGCTGACGGACGAACAGGTGCTTGCCTCCCGCCGGCTCCACGGCGCCAACACCCTTACGAAGCGAAAAAGAAAGGGTTTTTTTCGTCAATATCTGAGCAGTTTCGGCGATCCCATTATCAAGATTTTACTGGTCGCGTTGGCAATCAACGTCATTTTTCTTTTCCGAAATTCCGATTGGATGGAGTCCGCGGGAATCGCCGTGGCGGTATTTCTCGCCACCTTTGTTTCCACTCTGTCCCAATACGGCAGCGAATCGGCCTTTATCGAATTGCAGCGCGCTTCGGCGAACATCGAATGCCGCGTACGGCGTGCGGGCGGAGTCCGTTCTCTGCCCGTCGGGGAGCTCGTCGTCGGAGACATCGTTCTCCTCGAAGCGGGCGAAAAAATTCCCGCGGACGGCGTGCTTTTGTCGGGAAAGCTCAGCGTGGACCAATCCGCGCTCAACGGCGAAAGCGCGGAGGCGGAAAAATTGCCGCTGTCCGCCGGCGGGGATTGGGATCTGATGCACAAAAATCAGCTTTTCCGCGGCAGTATCGTCTCCGCGGGGGAAGGCGTCATGCGCGTGGAGCGCGTGGGAGATAAGACCTTTTACGGAGGGCTGGCGCGGGAGATGCAGGACGAACCGCCCGAAAGTCCGCTTCGCGTCAAGCTGGCGGGACTTGCCAAGACGCTCAGCCGTCTGGGATATATCGCGGCCGTTCTCATTGCCGTGGCGGATCTCTTCAACAGCTTTTTCATCGATAACGGAATGAATTTCTCGCTCGCCTTTGCGGATATGCGGAATTGGAAAGTCTGTGTTCCCCGACTCATGCACGCCCTCACGCTGGCAATCGCCATCGTGGTGGTCGCCGTGCCGGAAGGGCTGCCTATGATGATAGCCGTCGTTCTCTCCTCGAATATGCTGAGGATGTTGAAGGATAAAGTCATGGTCAGAAAGCCCGTCGGCATAGAGGCGTCGGGAGGGGTGAATATCCTCTTTACCGATAAGACGGGCACGCTCACGAAAGGTGAATTGGAAGCGGTAAAATACATAGACGGGAGCGGGCAGGTCTCTGACGGCGTCGATTCCTGCGGAAAGATTGTCGCGGAGCTTTTAAGGCTGAACGGAGTGTTCAATTCGGGCAGCGTCGTGTCGGCGAATAAGGCTTTGGGCGGAAACGCCACCGACCGAGCGCTGCTCAAAGGCGTCTTGCCGCTCTCCTTCCGCACGGAGAATTATCTGAAAGTCGGCGCCTTCCCTTTCGACAGTGCCCATAAATTTTCCGCGGCGTGCGTGCGCGCGGAAAACGGCGGAAGCATGCCGATATTCGGGGCAAAATGTACCTTCGTCAAGGGCGCGCCC
Organism: uncultured Clostridia bacterium; assembly: GCA_904419075.1. GTDB lineage: Bacteria > Bacillota > Clostridia > Christensenellales > Borkfalkiaceae > Scatosoma. The sequence goes on along the minus strand of CAJFQM010000003.1, from coordinate 224,737 downwards.
GAAAAAATTCTGCCGTTTTGCGAAAATTACGTGTCTCCGAACGGCATGCTTTGTCCCTTCGACGCCGAGGAAATGGGCCGAAAACAACGCGCCATGACTTGCAGGGCGATGCGCGTGCTGGCAGTGGCGGTCACTCGCTCGGACGTGACGGGGGAAAAGGATCTGCACGGGCTTACCTTTGTCGCGCTCGTCGGAATCCGCGACGATATTCGCGCGGAGGTCCCCGCGGCGATAGAGGAGGTGCGGAGAGCGGGAATTCAGGTCGTCATGATTACGGGCGACAATATCGAAACGGCAAAGGCAGTCGCGGAAGAAGCGGGACTTTTACAACCGTTGCGAGATCTCGCGCCCACGGCAAAAAATAAGGGATTTTCGCATTTCGCGCACAGGGGACGGAACGGATTCAACAGGAAAGACGGAGAGAAAAACCGTACGGGAAATTCTGCGGAAACGCGCACGAAAGACTATGCGGAAAATTCCGTCGAGGAGCGCGTAGAAAAAAATCGCTTGAACTTTGCGGCGGATAGGGATAATTCCCCGCTGGTGATTACGGGGAAAGAGCTGGCGGCGATGACGGACGAAGAAGTTTTGAAGCTGTTGCCGCGACTTCGCGTGGTGGCGCGGGCGCTTCCGACGGATAAGAGCCGTCTCGTCCGTTTGGCGCAGTCCAGGGGGCTGGTTACGGGCATGACGGGGGACGGAATCAACGACGCGCCCGCGCTCAAAAAGGCGGACGTCGGTTTCGCCATGGGGACGGGAACGGAAGTCGCCAAGGAGGCGGGCGACATTGTTATCCTCGATAACAATTTTGCCTCGATTGCAAAGGCGATCCGTTACGGCAGAACGATTTTCAAGAGTATCCGAAAATTCGTCGTCTTTCAGCTGACCATGAATTTATGCGCCGTCGGCGTGTCGCTCATCGCTCCGTTTATCGGCATAGATACTCCCGTCACGGTCATTCAGATGCTTTGGATAAACATTATCATGGATACGCTGGCGGGATTGGCGTTCGCGGGAGAGCCTCCTTTGAAGGAATATATGGAGGAACGTCCCACCAGGCGAAACGAACCCGTTTTAAGCCGCCACATGATCCGACAAATCGTTTTTACGGGCGTCTATACCGTGGGGCTCTGTCTCGTTTTTCTGAAAGCGCCCTTCTTTCGGGAATTTTTCCGTTACGGGGAAAATAAACTGCCCTTCTATACGGCATTTTTCGCGCTGTTCGTCTTTTCGGGCGTATTCAATGCCTTCAATGCGAGGACGGAGCGAATCAATCTGCTCTCGCATCTGAAAAACAATAAGACTTTCGTCGTCTTTATCCTCATCGTCATCGCCGTACAGCTTCTGCTCGTCTATTTCGGCGGCACGCTCTTCCGCTGCTGCGGACTTTCGCCCAAAGAACTCGCGCTGACGCTGGCGCTGGCCGCGACCGTCATTCCCGTCGATTTTATCAGAAAAGTCCTCTATAAAAAGGCGGTAAAGAGCCGGGAGCGCATTCTCGGCAAACGCTTGACGAAAGGGAAGAAATACGATATAATAAAGAAAAACTTAGGGGAGGAAAGAATTTGACGGAAGAAGAAAAATTTGCGGCTTACGAAAAAATGCACGAGTGGGTGAAAGACGAAGTCGCGCGGCTGACGGAAAAGCTGGAAAAGCTCAAAGCGGAGGAAAAGACCAAGACGGTCTCTTACCGTGAATCTTTGGGCTGGCGGACCTATTACAAAGGGCTTTTGGAGCTGTATGAAAGATTCGGGCTTTAAGGGGAAAAATTTCACAAAGGATTTACAAAACCCGCACATTCCGAAAACGAATTAAATTGACTTTTTTCGCAAATAATAGTACAATCAAAGCATGAGTAAGATTTGCCGAAAATGCGGCTGTGAGGCCGACGATAACGCGAAATTCTGCACTCGTTGCGGCGCGCATTTTTCCGAAGATTCCGAGGATAAGACGGAAGAGAAAACGGAACGGGCGGCGGACGGAACGCAGGAAAAAGCTCCCGACGAAAATTTGTCGGGACAGGATTTTTCCGCGCCTCGGGACGAGAACGAAACGAAAATCGGGGCGGAATGGCAGGGGAACGACTGCCGTTGGTACGGTTCGTCGCCCTATTCGGATTCCGCCGACAGAAAATCCCCCGCGGAGGATTATGAATCCCGCCGCAGGGAACAGGTCGAGGCGGCGAAAAAAAAGCGCCTTACGGAGCGCAGGAAGATACTGTTTGCGCTGGCGTTCGTGGGACTTTTGTTCGACTTTATCTGCGGCATCGGTTTTCTGATGTGCCTGCCCGTGGCGATCGTCGCTTCGGTGGACGCAAAGCGGCTGTACGTCTCCGAAAAAAAGACCAGCGCGCAGCTCATCTGGGCCATGGTGGTGGGATATGTCGGCGCGGTGCTCGGATTGATTTTCTTTATTCTTCTCATATAGACGCGGCAAAAACGGCGCAGGCGGGCGTTTTGCGGCTTTGATAAAATTTCATAGGCGTTTCGGCGCGGAGGTACATATTTCTGCATATGGGAGTGCATATGTTGGACAAAAGGACCTCCGCGCTTTTACAATCCATCAACGATTTTTGTTCTTCGGGAACGTACAAAATTTTTTCCGAAGAGGATTTTCTTTCGGCTTTTCCCGAAAAATGGGGCGTCACCGCGGAAGCGCTGGCGCAGATGCTCAATTATCTGTCGGAAAACGGCTACATAAACGTCAAGTATTCGGGCGGAGGCATGTACTGCATCTGTCCGCTTCCCCTCGGCCGCGGCTATTGCGAACAGGAGGCGGAAAAGCGCAGCGAATGCGTTTTGCAGCTCAAATACTTCATATCCGCGGCGTTTTTCGGTTCCTTCGCGGGCTCGGTGCTCGGCGTTTTGATTTTTGCCGTCATCTATCTCGTCATGCGATGAGTGAGGCGGGAGTGCGCCGAAAGGCTTGACGGGTAAAAAACGGACGGATTGTAAAAAGACCGTACTGCGGAATCAAAAAGGGAGGAATTATGCTGAATAGAAGGGAAAGCGAAGTAATGCAGGCGGTATATTCCCTCTGTCGGGAAGACGGCCGCTGCCTCATCGCGCCGGCGGATCTTTTGAAATTGTTGCCGAAAAAGGAAAAATGCACCGAGGAAAAGCTGGAAAAAATTTTGAAGGCTCTCGAATTAGACGACTATTTTGAAATGATTTCTTCGGACCGAAAGGGCGAAAAAATGTACGTCATCACGCTGCACCCCAACGGCTTCGCGTTCAAGCGCTCTTCCGTGCAGATGCGCCGCGATTTGTTCTTCAAAGTCTCCTGGACCATTCTTTCCGCCATTCTCGCCTTCCTCGTCGGTCTCCTCATGAAACGAATCTTTTGAAGAAATTGCATTTATATGCCCGAATCGGTTTACTTTTTCGGCATAATATGCTATAATACAAACGAATGTTCGCAAAATATGGGCGATAAGGCGCCTTTTCGGGAAAAGGAGCATGAGGAGCGCGAGGTCGCCTGTAACGGAGGGAGAGTTATGGAATTTAAACTTCATTCCCCCTTTCAGCCGACGGGCGATCAGCCGCAGGCGATAGAGAAACTGACGGAAGGGGTGCTGGACGGAATCCGCACGCAGGTATTGGTGGGCGTGACGGGGAGCGGCAAGACGTTCACGATGGCGAACGTCATCAAAAACGTCAACCGCCCGACGCTGGTCATCGCGCATAATAAAACGTTGGCGGCGCAGCTCTGCAACGAGTTTCGGGAGTTTTTTCCCGAAAACCGAGTGGAATATTTCGTTTCGTATTACGACTATTATCAGCCGGAGAGTTATATTCCCTCCACGGATACTTACATTGAAAAGGACCTGAGCCTGAACGACGAAATCGATAAATTGAGGAATTCGGCGACCTGTTCCTTGATGGAGCGCAGGGACGTTCTCGTGGTGGCGTCCGTGTCCTGTATTTACGGACTCGGTGCGCCGGAGGAATATTTTCGCCTTTCCGTCTCGCTCCGTCCCGGCATGGAAATGGAGCGGGACAAACTTTTGAGGCGGCTCATCGAGTTGCAGTATTCGAGAAACGACGTCGATTTCAAACGTTCTACCTTTCGAGTCCGCGGCGACGCCGTGGAAATTTTCCCCGCATCCAATTCGGAAGTGGCGATCCGCGTGGAATTTTTCGGGGACGAAATCGACAAACTTTACGAAGTGGAGGCGCTGACGGGGAATAAGATCAACGAGCTGGCGCACGTGGCGATTTTCCCCGCGAGTCAATACGCCGTGGGTACGGAAAAGCTGCGCGGCGCTCTCGCCATGATAGAGGAAGATTTGAAGGGGGAAGTGCGCGCCTTCGAGGACGCGGGAAAGATTCTGGAAGCGCAGAGGCTCAAACAGCGCACCGAACACGATCTCGAAATGATGCGGGAAATCGGCTATTGCAGCGGCATCGAAAATTACAGCCGCTATTTCGACGGCCGCAAACCGGGCGAGCCGTCGTTTACGTTGCTCGACTATTTCCCCGCGGGGAATTTTCTCGTCTTTATCGACGAAAGCCACATGACGATTCCGCAAATCCGCGCCATGTATCACGGGGATTTTTCGCGCAAGAAAAATCTTGTGGATTACGGTTTCCGCATGCACTCCGCCTATGATAACCGCCCTCTGACCTTTGAAGAATTCGACGCGCGGGTGCCGCAGCTCATCTGCGTGTCCGCGACTCCCGCCCCCTATGAGCTGGAACAGGCGGGGCAGAAGGTGGAGCAGCTCATTCGTCCCACGGGGCTGCTCGATCCCGAAATTTCCGTCCGTCCCACCAAGGGACAGATAGACGACCTGCTTTCGGAAATTCATACCGTCGTAAAGGACGGGGGCAGGGTATTGATTACGACGCTAACGAAGAAAATGGCGGAGGAGCTTACCGACTATCTAAAAGAACATTCGGTAAAGGTCAAGTACATGCACAGCGATATCGATACGCTGGAAAGAATCGACATCGTAAACGGGTTGAGACTGGGCGAATTCGACGTCCTTTGCGGAATCAACCTGCTGCGCGAAGGGCTGGACCTTCCCGAAGTGAAGCTGGTGGCGATTTTGGACGCGGATAAAGAAGGCTTCTTGCGGAGCGACACGGCGCTCATACAGACCATCGGCCGCGCCGCGCGAAACAGCGAGGGGCGGGTTATCATGTACGCCGATACGATTACGGACAGCATGAAGCGGGCGATCGGGGAGACCGAGCGCCGTCGGAGGATTCAGAACGAATACAATAAGGCGCACGGGATTATTCCGAAGACGATTATCAAGGAAGTCAAATCCACGCTCAATATCACCAAGAAGAAGGCGGAGGGCGAGGACATCAAATTGAAGGATATTCCCGAGGAGATAGAAAAGCTGAAAGCGCTCATGAAGGTGGCGAGCGCGCAGCTGGACTTTGAACGGGCGATAGAAATCCGCGATAAAATCGGGGAGCTGAAAGCCAAGCTCAGAAAGGCGGAACGCAAAGGACAAGCGTGACGCGCGGGAAAATGAAGGGAAAATACGACAGACGGAGCATAAGGATATTAAGGATATGCAGGAAGAAATCGTAGTAAAAGGCGCAAAGGAAAACAATCTCAAAAATATCGACGTAAAGATTCCCCGCAATACCCTGACGGTGTTCACGGGGCTTTCGGGCAGCGGAAAATCGACGCTGGCGTTCGACACGATTTTTGCGGAGGGCCAGCGGCGGTATGTGGAGAGTCTCTCCTCGTATGCGCGGCAGTTTTTGGGGCAGATGGAAAAGCCGGACGTGGAGAGCATAGAAGGCTTATCGCCCGCGATTTCCATAGACCAGAAGACCACTTCGCACAATCCGCGCTCGACGGTGGGCACGGTGACGGAAATCTACGATTATTTCCGTCTCTTGTTCGCGCGCGTGGGAGTGCCGCACTGCCCCAAATGCGGCAGGGAAATCCGCCGTCAGACGGTGGACGAAATCGCGGACAGAGTCATGGCCATGCCCGAAGGGAGCAAAATTCTCGTCAACGCGCCCGTCGTACGCGGCAGAAAGGGCGAGTACGTCAAAGAGCTCGCTTCCTATAAAAAGAGCGGCTACGGCCGCGTGAAGATAGACGGAATCGTCTACGATTTACAGGAAGACATCAAGCTGGAAAAGAACATAAAGCATCATATTTCCGTCGTTATCGACCGCCTCGTCGTAAAGCCGGGGATCCAGAAGCGTCTGACCGACAGTTTGGAAACGGCTCTCCGCCTTGCGGACGGGCTGGTCGTCATCGACGATACGGGCGCGGGCAAAGAGGAACTGTATTCCGTCAATTACGCCTGTCCCGACTGCGGCATTTCCATTGAGGAGATAGAGCCGCGCCTGTTTTCATTCAATACGCCTTACGGCGCATGCCCCGAATGTCTCGGGCTCGGCTTCCGCCAGACGGTGGACGCCGACCTCATCTGCCCCGATAAGACTAAGACGCTCCGCGAGGGCGCGATTCGCGTTTCGGGCTGGAATCTCGACTCCTCCACGCAGACGCAGATGTATCTCACCGCCCTTTCCAAGCATTACGGCTTCTCCATGGACGTACCCGTCAAAGACCTGCCCGCGGGGATTTACGATATGCTGATGTACGGCAACGGCGGGGAAAAAATCGATTTGAACTATCATACCCGTTCGTTCAGCGGGAGCTATAAAACGTCGTGGGAAGGCTTTGTCGTCAATTTGCAGCGCCGTTATTCCCAGACTTCCTCGGACGGGGTGAAATACGACATCGAAAGATACATGCGCACGGCGCCCTGTGCCGCCTGCGGCGGAAAGCGCCTGAAAAAGGAAGCGCTGTCCGTCTATATCGGCGGGAAAAATATTTGGGATTTGTGCGAAATGTCGGTGGACAATCTCTACGATTTTGTGGATAATCTCGTTCTGACGGAAACCGAACACAGGATCGCCGACGCCATCATCAAGGAAATCAAAAACCGCATCGGCTTTCTTCGGAACGTGGGGCTCAACTACCTCACGCTGGCGCGGACGGCAAATACGCTGTCGGGCGGGGAGTCCCAGCGGATTCGGCTGGCGACGCAGATCGGGAGCGCTCTGACGGGCGTGTTGTATATCCTTGACGAGCCGAGTATCGGGCTCCATCAACGAGATAACGAAAAGTTGCTCAATTCTCTCAAAGGCCTGCGCGACCTTGGAAATACGTTGATTGTCGTCGAGCACGACGAGGACACGATAGAAGCCGCCGACTATATCGTGGACATCGGCCCGAAAGCGGGCGTGCACGGCGGCGAGGTCGTGGCGTGCGGCACGCAGGCGGACATCATGGCGGAGCCGCGCTCCATTACGGGCGACTATCTCGCGGGGCGGAGAAAAATAGAGGTGCCCGAGGTCAGGACTCCGACGGGCGACAGGTGGCTGACGGTGTACGGCTGTAAGCAGAACAATCTCAAAAATATCGATATTCGTATCCCCGTCGGATTGATTACGGCGGTGACGGGCGTTTCGGGCAGCGGAAAATCCAGCTTTGTCAACGAAATCGTCTATCCCGTTTTGGCCAATCGCCTGAACGGCGCGCGTCAGCCGCTCGGCAATTTCGACAAAATAGAGGGCGTGGAATATTTCGACAAGGTCATCGCGATAGATCAGTCCCCCATCGGGCGGACGCCTCGGAGCAACCCCGCCACGTATACGGGCGTATTCAACGCGATCCGCGATTTGTTCGCCATGACTCCCGACGCGCAGGAGCGGGGATATAAGGCGGGCAGGTTTTCGTTCAACGTTTCTGGCGGTCGGTGCGAGCACTGTTTCGGCGACGGCATTATCAAGATAGAGATGCACTTTTTGCCCGACATTTTCGTGCCCTGCGAGGTGTGCGGCGGAAAGCGCTATAACCGCGAGACGTTGGAGGTAAAATATAAGGGAAAGAGCATTTCCGACGTCCTCGAAATGACCGTGGAGGAGGCCTGCGAGTTTTTCCGGGCCGTTCCCTCCATTTACAATAAGCTGAAAACGCTGAACGAGGTGGGACTGGGGTATGTCAAGCTCGGACAAAGCGCGACTACTCTTTCGGGCGGCGAGGCGCAGCGCGTCAAGCTCGCCACCGAGCTTTCCAAGCGTTCGACGGGCAAGACCTTCTATATTCTCGACGAGCCGACGACGGGGCTGCATACCTACGACGTGGATAAACTGATCAAAATTTTGTTGAAGCTCCGTTCGGGCGGGAATACCGTGCTGGTCATCGAGCATAATCTCGACGTCATCAAGACGGCGGATTATATCGTCGATTTAGGCCCCGAAGGGGGTGCGGGCGGCGGAACGGTCGTCTGCACGGGCACGCCCGAAGAGGTCGCGAAAGTAAAAAAGAGCTATACGGGACAGTTCTTGAAAAAGGTACTTGCAAAAAAATAGCTGGAAGATTTTGGTATAAAAAGGGCTTTGAAAGCGCATAATAAGCGTATGATTAAGCCTACCAAAAACATAGCGGACATCAAACAAATGGTAAAGGACTGCTCCTATAAGCACGTGGCGGTGCGTGTAAATCTAGGCAGAAACAAAATTTTGAGCTACTCGGGCGTACTGTCGGGAATTTATCCCGCGCTGTTTACGGTCAAGCCCGACGACGATGATTTTTTGGGCAAGACGGCGTACTCTTATTCCGACGTGCTCTGCGGCAGCGTCAAAATCAAACAGATACAGTAATTCAGAAAACTGCGACGAAAAACGGCGGAAAAGAAATGCAGCGATTAACGAAAGAGAACGATGGAAATTCAATCGACGAAAGAGAATATCTGTTCAGGTCCGTCGGGTTTTCCGACGGACTTTTTGCATGCTTTTTTCTCTTTCGACAAAAAGCCGAAAAACTTGCGGGGATTTTTCTCTCGGGAAAGTCATAAATCGGATTTGCGGCACATAAAATGATAAGGCAACAGAAAACAAACGGGGTAAAAGCAAAATGTCTATAAAACCGCATTTCGAAACTTATCGCTATACGACGGAAATCTGCCGCACGGGCAGTCAGTCCATCGTCGAGTGCCGTCTGCCGGGGAGTGAAATTTCCGGTATACTCGCCATTTACGCGAAGGCGGTGCCCACTGAATGTACTTGTGCGGACGGGGAGGTTCGCTATAACGGCAAGCTTTTTTTGAACATCGTATACGAGGATGCCGAACGCAAGGTCTGCCGTGCCGAACGCGGCGCGGAGTTTTCCCACCGTGCGGAATCCGAGTCGGTGACGCCGGCGTGTTTTGCGCGGGCGGAACTGAACACGGATAACGTGTCTTATCGTCGGGAGGGTTCGGGACTGTATATTTCCGTAATTATCGGAGCCGATATTTCCGTATACGGGACGGCGCAGGCGGAGTATCTTTCGGACGGAGAAGGGCTCGTATCGAAAAAATGTCCGCAGTCGATCGTCAAGACGGTATGTGTTTCGGGAGAATCGGAAACGGAGGACGAATTTGAGACGGATTACATAGGCGACATTCTGATGCACAGCGAAAACGTGTGCGTGAGCTATGTCGGTGCGGAAGCGGGACAGATTTCCGTTTCGGGGGAAATCAGTCTGAACATCTGTGCGTTAAAGAGCGACCTGTCCTTGTGCTCGTACGAGCGCCTGATTCCCTTCCGTCTGGAAATTCCCTGCGACGAATCGATGCCGAAACTTCCCGCGTCCGCGAAAGTGCACGTGAAATCGGCCGTGCTCACGGCGGGGACGGACGAAGAAAAGGGGAAATGTAAGATCGACGCGGAATTTATTCTGAGTGCGGATTGCGAATTGTATATCCGCGACGAACTTCCCGCCTGCGAGGACGTATTTTCGCCCGAATGTGAGATTACTTATAAAAAAGACGCGAAGAAGTGCAGATACGTTGCGGATATTCTCCGTTTTACCGAGCGGGTGAGCGGTTCTGCGTCTTTATCGGTTCCGATAGATTATTCCTCGGCGTTGCAGGCGGCGGTGCTGCCGCGGGCGGAGATTTCGTGCAAGCGCGGCGAAAACGGCGGAGAAGCGGAAGGCGCGGTTTTTGCGGACGTCATTCTCTGCGATCCGGACGGCGTGCACCGCAGCGCGGAGCTCTCTTTGCCCTTCCTGTTTCCCGTCAAATTCGAGGAAGGCTATATCGCCGAAGCGGAAGCCACCGTCTGCGGCCTGAGCGTCCGCCAGCGCCGCGAGGGGGAAGCGGAGGCGGAAGCTACGTTGAAGGTGACGTTGAAGCTGTATAAGGAGACGACGGCGGAATATATTTCGGAAATCGAAGAAGGGGAAGCGTATAAGGAAAACGACAGCGCGATATCCATATTCATTCCCCGCGCGGGCGACGGATTGTGGGAAATTTCCAAGCAGCTCCGCCGTCCGCCCGAGGAAGTGGAAAAGAGCAATCCCGAACTGAAATTCCCCGTGAAAGAGGGGGAGCGAATCTTTATTTATCGCCAAAAGACGGCGGATAATTGATTGAAAAAGCGGGATAAAACGCCGAAGCGCGGTCGAAGGATTTTGCGGAAAATAGCGGTAAATGCGTGCATTAACGGGTAAAATTTCCGCGTAAAAAACGGCTGAAAACCGGAAAAAATCGGAAAACGGGAAAAAATTTCGCAAAATCCTTCTAAAATCTTGAAATTTGGGGAAAAGTATGGTACAATAGAAACAGAAATTTCGGCGGCGGGGATTTCCTCGCCGCTGTCCTCGGAAACCGCGCATGAATACCGTAAAAGTAAAATCGTATGCAAAAGTCAATTTGACGCTGGACGTCGTGGGGACGGCGGGCGGGTATCACCTCATCGATTCCCTCGTCGCGAGCATAAATCTTTACGACCTCGTGTGCGTGAAAAAGCGTAAAGATAACCTGATTTCCGTATCCATGCACGGCATGGACAGCGAGGGGATTCCGCCCGAACAAAACAATGCTTTTCGGGCAGGCGAAGCCTTTGTTCGCCGCTTTTCCACCAAGGGCGCGGATATAACCGTGTATAAAAATATCCCGATAGGCGCGGGACTCGGCGGTTCGTCCGCCGATGCCGCGGGCGTGCTTTCGGGGCTTGCGCGGCTTTACGGCGCGGACGACGAAAGAGCGCTTTGCGAAATTGCGGATTCCCTCGGCAGCGATACCCGATATATGCTGAACGGCGGCTATTGCCGCATGCAGGGTCGGGGCGAGAAGCTCACTCCTCTGCCTGCGCCCGAACGTCCCTTGAATCTTTTTTTGATTTGTCCGCGGACGCCCGTTTCGGCGGGAGCGTGCTATAAGGCTTGCGACGAAGGGGAAAGAATTGCCCCTTCCACGGAAAATTGTCTCGGGGCGTTCCTGAAAGGCGACGCGGAAGGCTTGGGCAGGGGATTATCCAACGCGCTTTATCCCGCTGCCGCAAGGTTGAACGAGGACGTGGAAACGGCGCTTGAAGAGGCGCGGAGTTTTTCTCCTCTCGGAGCCTGCATGACGGGATCGGGCAGCGGAGTTTTCGCTTTGTTCGAGACGGCGGAGCTGTGCGATTGGGCGCGCAGCCGTTACAGGGGCAAATTCCGCACGTATACGGTAAAGACGGTCGTGCCGAAGGAAAAGAAAAAGTCGTTCCGTTCGCCGTTCGCGCTGACGGACGAGGAACGGGAATTATCCTCAGACGAGGAATAAACGGGAGACAAGCTATGGAAGAAAGAATTATCGACGACGAATACGCGAGAGGTATCCGCCTGAAAAAGACAAAGGACGGTTATGTGGACGTAACGGACGAGCTTTCGGAGGAAGCGAAAGAGACGCCTCCGGAGACGGAAGAGGATTCCGTATTGGAAGGCGAGCTGACGGAAAGTCTCGAAGATCCGGAAGCGGAACCCGAGGAGGAAGTCTCCTTTGAATTTCCCGAATTGGAGGAGGACGACGAGGATCTCGTCAATCTGACGCCCGAGGAAGCGATAGCGCTCCGCAAGAAAAAAGAGGCGGAGGAAGCGGCGCGCAGGGCGGAGTATAAGCGCCTTTGCGAGGAAGGGGAAGAGCTCCTTCTGTCGGGCAGTTTCAAAGCCGCGGAACTGAAATTTGAAAAGGCTCTGCCGTTGGACGAGGAAGCCGCGGACGCCGCCGTCGGATATTGGCGCGCCAGAACCTCCGATTTTTCCGAACCTGACATTCTCGCGGAGGAATATGCGGAGACGGGGTACGACAGTCTGGAAAACGACCTCGGCGACGGAGCGGTGGAAAAGCTCAAAGCGAATTACCGCGGCATGTTTGAAAAGCGGATCGCTGAGCTCGAAGCGGAAGAAGGTCCGCTGGCGAAGGAAGTGGAGAGCAAGCAGAAAAAACGCCGCGCGATTTTGAAGGCGCGCATTTCGTCCGCCCTGAAAAAAGTAATCGGGACGGGAATCCCCCTTCTCGTTTTTGTCGTCTGCACGGCCGTTTTCGGGCTTCGGATAAACACCCGTCCCGATATGTTGTTTCCCGTTCTCACGGCGGTATTCGGCGTCCTCGCCGTCGGCTGTTTCGTCGCGTTCGGGATTTTTACCAACAAACTGGTGAACGCCCGTCGAATCAATCGCGACAACGAGGATTTGTCTTCGACGGAGGACGGGGAAAGACTGCTGAAAATTCGGGCATATAGGGAATTATATTCGCATTTCGTCGATTGACGCGGCTTAAACGCCCCTGCGTATAGGATAGGCGCTCAAAAAAGAGCGGGAGAAAATTCTCCCCGCTCTTTTTGTTCGGTCGGAAATTCTTGATTTTTCCCGTTAAGCATGCTATAATGAATCGATACCGTAAAGCTCCTTTCGTGCGGTAAAACAATGGATAAAGAAAGATTATGAAAAAAATTCTACCCTATTTCAAGCCATATAAGGTACAGAGCATTCTCGGCCCGCTGTTCAAACTTCTGGAAGCGTCGTTTGAACTGATCGTGCCCGTCATCGTCTCTTTGATTGTCGATAAGGGGCTGGGTGCATACGTGGACGGCGGATACCCGAACGCGGATCGTTCCTATATCGTTTCCATGTGCCTCGTTCTTTGTGCGTTCGGGCTGGTCGGATTGGCCTGTTCGGTGACGGCGCAGTATTTTGCCGCAAAGGCCGCCGCGGGCGTGTCCGCTCAGGTGAGAAAGGCGTTGTTCGGAAAATTGCAGTCCCTGAGTTATTCGGATATGGATAAGCTGGGCACGTCGGCCATGCTGACGAGAATGACCAACGACGTCAATCAGTTGCAGGCGGGAATCAATATGGTTCTGCGTCTCTTTTTGCGTTCGCCCTTCATCGTATTCGGAGCCATGATCATGGCGTTTTTCATCGATCCGACTTCGGCTCTCGTGTTTGCGGGCGCGATTCCCGTCCTTGCCGCCGTCGTGTTTGCGATCATGCTCGTGTGCATGCCGCTCTATAAAAAATCTCAGGCGAAGCTGGATAAAGTTCTGCTCTCTACCCGCGAAAATCTGACGGGCGCCAGAGTCCTCCGCGCGTTTTGCAAGGAGGAGGACGAAAAGCAACTGTTTTCCCGTCGCAACGGGGCGCTTACGAAAAGTCAGAAGTTTGTAGGCGGCATCAGCGCCCTCATGAATCCCCTTACTTACGCTCTCATCAACGTGGCGATCGTCGTACTCATCTATGTGGGTGCGCTCCGCGTCAATTCGGGACACATTTCTCAGGGCAACGTTCTGGCTCTCTACAATCTCATGTCTCAGATTCTCGTCGAGCTCATCAAGCTCGCCAACCTCATCATTACCGTTACGAAATCGGCCGCGTGCGGCAGCCGCATCGAGGGCGTGCTCGTCATGGAAAGCTCCTTGCAGCTTTTTCCGCCCTCGGATTTTGAATCGGAAAAGCAGGCGGAAAGGAGCGGAGCACGCGCGTCCGATTCTGCCGATTCGGTCACTTCTGCCGATTCTGCCGCTTTTATCGAATTCGACCACGTGAGCATGCGCTATCAGGGGGGCGGGGAAAACGCGCTCACCGATATCGATTTTTGCTTGAAGCGCGGAGAGACGGTGGGGGTCATCGGCGGGACGGGTTCGGGAAAGACGACGCTCGTCAATCTCGTGCCGCACTTTTACGACGTGACGGAAGGGAGCGTGAAGGTCGCGGGAAAGGACGTGCGCGCTTACGACCCGAAGGCGCTTCGGGACAAAATCGGGGTAGTGCCGCAAAAGGCGCTCCTCTTTAAGGGGACGATTCGGGAGAATCTGCTTTGGGGAAAGGCGGACGCGACGGACGAAGAATTGATGCTCGCGGCGAAAGCGGCGCAGGCGGATAAAGTGATAGAGGACAAGGGCGGGCTGGATGCGCCCGTAGAGCAGGGCGGCCGCAATTTTTCGGGCGGACAGAAACAGCGCCTGACGATTGCCCGCGCGCTGGTGCGGCGGCCCGAGATTCTCATTCTGGACGATTCGGCTTCCGCGCTCGATTACGCGACGGACGCGGCGCTCAGAAAAGCGCTCAAAAATCTCGACTATTCCCCGACGGTGTTCGTGGTTTCCCAACGCACTTCCGCCATGAACGGAGCGGATAAAATCGTCGTTCTGGACGACGGAAAAACGGCGGGAATCGGCACGCAGGAGGAGCTTTTGGAAAATTGTTCCGTATATCGGGAAATTTATCGCTCTCAGCACAAGGAGGAAAAAGCATGAACGCAGTTTCTCCCAAGAAAAATAAAAGGGCGGTTTCTCCCGAAAAGCATAAAATAAGAGCCAAAAAGGGAACGATAAAGAAGATTTTCCGTTACGTCGGAAAATACCCGATCGCTTTGGTGTTGACGCTCTTGCTCGCCGTCGTGACGGTGGCGTTAACGCTGTATGTTCCCATTCTCATCGGCGACGCGATCGATTGCATCATCGGCGAAGGCAATGTAAATTTTTCCGCTCTGAAAACGATTTTTCTCAAAATCGGGATTTCGGTGGCGATTACCGCCGCGGCGCAGTGGATCATGAGCGCGCTGAATAACCGCATCACCTATCAGGTGGTGAGAGATCTCCGTTCCGACGCCTTTTCGAAGATTTCCTCGCTCCCTTTGAAATATCTCGATTCCCACCCCCACGGAGAGACGGTCAGCCGCATTATCGCGGACGCGGATCAGTTCGCGGACGGGCTTTTAATGGGCTTTACGCAATTTTTCACGGGCGTCATGACGATTCTCGGCACGCTCGCTTTCATGCTGGTAATGAATTGGAAAATCGCGCTCGTCGTCATCTTCGTCACGCCGCTTTCGATGTTTATCGCAAAGTATATTTCTTCGCATACGTATGCGTTTTTCAAAAAACAATCGGAGACGCGCGGGGAACAGACCGCCTTTGCGGAAGAAGCCATCGCGGGGCTGAAAACGGTTCAGGCCTTTTCGCACGAAAAGGAGAACATGGAAAAATTCGACGAGATCAATACCCGCCTCGAAAAGAGCTCGCTGAACGCCTCGTTCTATTCCTCTTTGGCCAATCCCGCGACGCGGTTCGTCAATAATATCGTCTATGCTTTGGTGACGCTCATCGGGGCGTTCCATATCCTTTCGGACGGTGCCTTTACGGTGGGCATGCTCACGATTTTTCTCTCCTATGCCAACCAATACACGAAACCGTTCAACGAAATTTCCGGCGTCGTCACGGAGCTGCAAAACGCCGTGGCCTGTGCCGCGCGCATTTTCGAGCTTTTGGACGAAAAGGAGCAGCCTTCCGACGAAGGCAAGAGAGAACTTCCGAAGGCGGAAGGGAACGTGGAGCTTAAAGACGTTTATTTTTCCTATCGTCCCGAACAGAAGCTCATCGAGGACTTTTCCCTGTCCGTGAAGCCGGGGCAACGGGTCGCGATCGTGGGGCCGACGGGCTGCGGCAAGACGACGCTCATCAACCTTTTGATGCGTTTTTACGACGTGACGGGCGGGAGCGTAAAGGTGGAAGGGGAGGACGTGCGGGACATCACGCGCAAATCCTTACGCTCCAATTACGGAATGGTCTTGCAGGAAACTTGGTTGAAGAGCGGCACCGTGCGCGACAATCTCAAAATGGGAAAGCCCGAAGCGACGGACGAGGAGATGATCGCGGCGGCGAAGGCCTCCCATGCCGACGGATTTATCCGACGGCTGCCCGAGGGATACGATACCGTGCTTTCCGAAGACGGCGGAAGCCTTTCGCAGGGGCAGAAACAGCTTCTTTGTATTGCGAGAATCATGCTTTGCCTGCCGCCCATGCTCATTTTGGACGAGGCGACGTCCTCTATCGACACGCGCACGGAGATGAAAATCAGCGACGCTTTCGACACGTTGATGAAGGGGCGGACCTCCTTTGTGGTGGCACACCGACTTTCGACCATTCGCACCGCGGACACCATTCTCGTGATGAACGCGGGGCATATCGTCGAACAGGGCCGACACGAGGAATTATTGGAGAAAAAAGGTTTTTACTATAAACTGTATAACAGCCAATTCAGTTGAGAGGGGCGCCATGTCCGAAAAAAAGAGAAAAAACAGAGGCAGCGTTTACAGAAACGCCGTTCAGCTCGTGGCCGTGGGCGCGGTGACGGGAATTTTTGCCGGCGCGGTGGTCACGCTCTATAATTTATTCGCATCGTCGGGAGAGGAGATTTCCCGCGATATTTACGCCTACATTCGTCAGAATCCCGTCTTTATTCCTCTGCTTTTCGTCGTATTGGCTCTGGGCGCGTTCCTGTTGAGCGCGGCGGTGCGGCTGGTGCCCATGATCAAGGGCAGCGGGATTCCCCAGACGGAAGGTGCGACGCGCGGCATTATCCGCTTTCGGTGGTATCGGGAAGCGGTGGCGATGTTCGCCGCCAGCCTTCTAAGCATTTTCATGGGCCTTTCCGCGGGGAGCGAAGGTCCCAGCGTGGAGATCGGCGGCGCCTGCGGCGACGGAGTCGCGTGCATGCTCCGCAGAAACGAGATGGTGCGGAGGTATCAGGTTACGGGCGGCGCGTGTACGGGGCTTGCGGTCGCGTTCAACGCCCCTTTGACGGGCATGGCGTTCGCCTTCGAGGAAGCGCATAAGCGCTTTACGCCCGAAGTCTTTATCTGCGCCTTTTCCTCCGTCATCATGGGGCTTCTCACCCGCACGGCGATCTATGCCATGCTGGGAAAGACGCCCGCAAATTCCTTTGCGAGCTACGTCTTTTATGAAATGCCCGTCTCCGTCTACGGATACGTGTTCCTTTCCGCGATCGTCTGCGGGCTGTTCGGAGTGGTCTTTTACCATTCGGTGTTTCTCTGCAAAAGATTGTTCGGAAAGATTTCTGCCCCGAAACCGTGGCTCAGGGATTGGATGAAAATTCTCGTCGCCGTAGTTCTCGGCGGGATTTTCTCTTTCGTCGCCGTGGACGTCATGGGCGGGGGGCATGGCCTCATCGAGGGGCTCGGAACGCACGGCGGCGCCCTTGAACCTTCCGTGTCGGGACTTTTCGGACTGCCTTTCGTCGCGGCGCTGACCGTGGTACTGATCATGAAATTCGTCATTACCTGCGTCAATATGGGCGCGGGAGTGCCTTGCGGCGCATTCATTCCCATGCTGGCGATAGGGGCGTGTATCGGAGCGCTTCTGAGTCGGGGCTGGATTGCACTCGGAATGGACGAAAAATATGCCGATCTGTTGGTTATGATTTGCATGGCCGCCTTTTTTACGACCATCGTCCGCGCGCCGATTACGGGCATCGTCATGGTCTGCGAACTGACTTGGAGTTTTGCGCCTCTTCTGCCCGTGGTCATCGGGGTATCCGTCGGGTATTTTATCGGAGACATTTCCCGCACCGACGGCATTTACGAAAAGCTGCTTTCCCTCTTTGAAAAGGAAAACGGAATCCGTGAGCGCGCTCAAAAGGAGATTTTCACGATTTCCGTGAAAGAGGGGTGTATCGCGGAGGGGCGTTCTGTCCGCAATATCCTGTGGCCCGCGGGAGCCGTCGTGACGGAAATTTCCCGCGACGGGGCGAGAATCCTTCCCGACGGAGACACGGTGGTGCACGGCGGAGACATTCTGACGGTGGTCTGCCGCACGGATCGTCCCGAAAAGGTGGAAGAGGATCTGCGCGACATTGCGGGCGACGAGAAAGATAAGGACGAGGAGCCGCCCGAAAACGACTGATTGAGGAATAAAAGCGCAAGGGAAAAAAGCCCGCTCTGACCCGTACGGGAAAGAGCGGGCTTTTCATATCCTTGCGCGGCGCCGCATACAATAGAAGGAATAAAACTTTGTAAAAAGGTGCGGCGAATGCGGTTATATAACGAAATTCTGAAAAAACTCGGCGACGGGGAGTCGGCGCTGTCTGCGGGCGCGCGGTATACCGTTCTGCCCGGCAGAGGCGGGTATTTCCAAGGCGTAAAGACGGTGAGCGAATTTTCTTCCGAGCGTGTGATTCTCGGCTTTCGCCGCGTCGTTCTGGAAATAGAGGGCAGCGGTTTCATCATCGAGAAATATTGTGACGGGGACCTCGAACTTTCGGGACGCATTTCGGAGATCCGTTCCACGGAGGACTGAGAAAATGTTTTTGCAAAAAATCGTCATAGAGGGAATTATGCCCGAACGCGCCCTTTCCAAGCTCCAAAGGGAGGGAATTTGCGTCTATCATGCAAAAAAACTCAAAAAAAACCAAATACTTTTGAGTGTAAAGAGAAAAGATACCGAAAAAGTTTTTGCAATTTATCCGAATGTATGTTATAATATACCTGTATACAGTCCGTATACCGCCAAAAAGGCGGGTGCGGAGGGATTACTCGCCGCGCTCGAATGGTCGAAGAAACGTCTGGGCGTTTTTATCGGCATTCTGCTTTTTCTTTCCTGTACGCTCGTGGCCAACCGCTTTGTGTTCCGAATCGACATCGTGGGTACGGACGCCTATCGTCGGGAAATATTATGTGCGCTGGAAGAGAGCGGCATCCGTACTTTTGCGCCCTATAAAAAGGGCTGTGAAGGAGAGGTGAGCGCAAAGATACTTTCCCTCAAAGACGTCAGCTATTGTTCGGTCAAAAAGACGGGCATGACGGTGCGGGTGGAAGTTCGCCTCAGCGCGTTTTCGGAGCCGACGCCTTCCGCGGGCGACATGACGGCGAAGCATACGGGAACGCTGGTGCAGGCGGCGGTTTTAAGGGGAACGCTCCTCAAACAGCCGGGGGAGAGCGTCGAGGCGGGCGAACCGCTGGTGGGCGCGTATTTTCTCACCGATAGCGGTGAGCAGGTTCCCGTAACCGCGATCGCGCGCGTTACTATCGCCTGCGTGTATGACGAGTTCGTCGCGGCGGAGACGGAGGAAGAAGCGTTTGCGACGGCGTATCTTGCGATAGACGGGGAGATAACGGAAAAATCGTGCGAGGAAACGGAGGGGGGATTTCGGGTGAAAATTTCGTATACGGTCACGGAGACCATAAATTTTTGATTCGGGGGAACACTTTCGTTTCGGAAGCGACGAATATCGGAAAAGGCCGATTAAGGGATACAAGAATACGGGAATTGCGTAAAGAAAATTTTTTATAGAAATCAGGAAATCGCGTCGGGGCGGGAGCGTCGGCGTATCGGAGGAGTTTATTACGGCACACATCAGACAGGCAATCGACACGAAATCGGTGGACAGGCTGTCCCGAATTTTAGGCACGTTCGACGAAAATCTCACGCTTCTTTCCAGGGAGCTGAATCTCGTTTCCTATGTGGAGGGAGTGAAGATCATTCTGGAAGGCGAGGAGCGGGACGTCGTCTGCGGCGAAGAGGTAATTTCCGCGCTTCTCACGTTTGCGGAATCGGGGGAGAGCGTGGATAAGGGGCGGCTCGTGTATTGTATCGAGCTGGCGAAGGAAGGCCGCGTGGGGGATATTCTGGGAATTTTGGAAGGAGTGGTGGCGGTCACCTCCCGCGGGAAGCAGATCAAGTGCAAGACGGTAGGGCAAAAGCAGTACGTGGAGGCGATCAAGAAGAATACGGTGGTATTCGGCGTGGGGCCTGCGGGTACGGGAAAGACGTATTTGGCGGTATGCCTTGCGGTTGCGGCGTTCAAGAGCAAGCAGGTGGAAAAAATCATACTCACGCGCCCCGCGGTGGAAGCGGGGGAGAAGCTGGGTTTTCTGCCGGGGGATTTGCAGACGAAGGTAGATCCGTATCTTCGGCCGCTGTACGACGCGTTGCAGGAGATGCTGGGCATGGAGACGTATGCAAAACTCATGGAAAAGGGAGTCATCGAGGTGGCGCCGCTGGCGTATATGCGCGGCAGGACGCTCTCGAACGCCTTTATTATCCTCGATGAAGCGCAGAACACGACAAAGGAACAGATGAAGATGTTTCTGACCCGTATGGGCGAGGGCAGCAAGACGGTGGTCACGGGGGACGTGACGCAGGTGGATTTGCCCGAGGGCAAGACGAGCGGGCTCGTGCATGCGGTGAAGATACTCAAAAACATAGAGGGAATCGGGATTTGCCGACTGACGGATAAGGACGTCGTGAGGCATCCGATGGTCATGCGGATTATCCGCGCGTATGAAGCGGACGCGGAAAAATTCCGCGGCAGGGCGCAAAAGAAGGAGAGAAACGAAGGATGAACATTCGGGAAGGCGAATCGGTCTGGACAAAAAAGGAAATCGTGAAGAGCGCGCTTTTATTTGTTCTTCACCTGGTCATACTCATACTCATCGCGGCCATTTTGCTGCTGGGGGATAAATTCGACCGTTTTTCTCAAACCATTAAGGAAAATCGGACCAATTATCTCTATATGACCTTCTGTATTTTCCTGCTCGTCCTGATTACGTATTTCTATTATTTCTTTGAGGACAGGCGGATGCTCATCGGCGGAAAGAATATCGCGCTGATTTTCACCGTACTCGATTTGAGTCTCATCGTATCCTTCCTGTTTGGAAAATACGTGCATATTTATGCCCGTCCCGTAGCGCTCGCCGCGCTGCTCGTGTTCGTGCTGGTCGGCCGCAGGGACGCCATTTTCATGAATATGATTTGCGCCATTTTAATGTTCGTCGTCGATAATTTCTCCGACGGGACCGCGGCGGCAAATAACGTCTATTCTTCTTTCATCATTGCTTTTTCCGCGGGCATGATTGCCATTTTCTTCGGCAATAAGGCAAAGACCCGTTTCCAGATCGTCGGTATCGGACTGATTATCGTCATTCCCGTCGATTTTATCATTTTCCTTTTGGAGGTCTCCGGACTTTCGGGCAGCGGTTCGGGTTCGGCGACGGCCGTCACGGGGATCGAAAAAATTTTCCAGCAGATGGGCTACGGCCTTTTGGGCGGAATCATGTCCGCCGTGCTCTTTTTGGCCATTCTGCCCGTGTTCGAATCCCTGTTCAACTGCCTGACGGTGTTCCGCCTGCGCGAATTGACCAGCTCGGATGCCAAGCTCCTCAAAAAGCTGAAAGAGGAGGCGCCCGGCACGTTCAACCATTCCATGGTAGTGGCGCAGCTTGCGGAAGCATGTGCCGCAAACCTCGGGGAGGACGTGGACTACGCGCGCGCCGCGGCGTTCTATCACGACGTCGGAAAATTGCACCAGCCCGAATATTTCACCGAAAATCAGGGCGAGTACAACCTCCACGACGAATTGACGCCCGAACTTTCGGCGGATATAATCCGTTCGCATACGCAGGACGGTTACGAACTCATCCGCGCTCATCATTTGCCGCAGTTTCTCGCGGACGTCGCTTTGCAGCACCACGGCACCATGCCGATTCGGTATTTCTATGCCAAGGCGCTGAAAATGACGGACGGAGAATTGAATATAGAGGACTTTTCCTATCCGGGGCCCAAGCCCAAGACGAAAATCGCCGCGATCATCATGATTGCGGACGCATCGGAAGCGGTGGTGCGCGCTCTCCCCAAGCGCACGCCCGAGGAGGTGGAAAAGGCGGTGCGCGGGATCATCGAGGAGCGCATGGACCTCGAACAATTCTCCGATTGCGACATCACGATGGCGGATCTGACGACGATTCGCCGCACGCTGGTCAGTACGCTGACGGGCGTGTATCACCACCGCGTGAAATACCCGTCGATCAAGTATAAGCACGCGGACGGCAAGACGACGGGCGAAAACCAATGAAGGACAATTTCCGCATTTATTCGGACGGGGAGGAGTTTTCGGCGGAGGACGCTCGGCGTCTCGAACGGGCGATGGACGGTTTCGTGAAGTCGGACGTTCCGCTCGCCGTGGAGTTTATTTTCACGGACGAGGAAGAGATCCGACGGCTCAACCGCGAGCTGCGTTCCACCGACAGGGTGACGGACGTTCTGAGCTTTCCCGCTCTGGACGGCATCAAGGGAAAGGCGCTGAAACGTCGGGATTACCCTTGCGACATCGACGACGAAGGGAATTTGTTCGTCGGTTCGATAGCGGTGTGCAAAAAGCGTGCGGCGGAGCAGGCGGAGGAATACGGACATTCTTACCGTCGGGAGCTGAATTATCTTCTCGTGCACGGAATCATGCACTGTCTGGGTTACGACCACATGACGGAGGAAGAAAAGTCGGAAATGCGGGAAAAAGAGGAATGTATTCTCGGCAAAATGGGAATAACGAGAGAGGACTGACGAAAGAGGACATATGAGAAGCGGATACGTAGCGGTCATCGGCAGAGCGAACGCCGGAAAGAGCACATTAATCAACGTCATGGTAGGAGAGAAAGTGTCCATCGTATCGCCCAAGCCCCAGACCACGCGGGACAGGATTTTAGGCGTGATGAACGGGGAGGATTACCAGGTGGTGTTCGTGGACACGCCGGGAATTTATAAGGCGAAGAACGCCCTGACGGACATGATGATGCGGACGACGGAAGAGAGCGCGAAAGCGGTGGACTTGATTTTGTACGTGCTCGACGGTCACGAAGGAGTGCGGGAGGAAGATTTTTCCCTCATGAGAAAATACAAGGAATTGGGACTTCCGATGGCCGTGGCGTATACGAAAATCGACATTATGCCGAAGGAAAATATTCCTCTCGACATGGCGAAGTTCGCGGATTCGGGGATCGACCTCGACGTTTTTCCCGTCTCCGCGAGGAAGGGCCGCAATATCAAAAATCTGAGGGAGTTTCTCATATCTTCCATGCCGGAGGGCGGGAAGGTATTCGAGGAAGAAATCGTGTCGGACAAAAGCGAACGCTTCATGATTGCCGAAATCATGCGCGAAAAGATTTTGCTCAAATACGACAAGGAAATCCCGCACGGAGTGGCGGTCGTCGTAAATATTTTCCGCTTGGGAGAGAACGACGTATACGAAATCAATCTGGACATCGTGTGCGAAAAACCGGGGCATAAAGCCATTCTCATCGGCAAGCAGGGACGGGCCATCAAGGAGGTTTCGTCTTTCGCGCGGCAGGACATGGAAAAATTCCTCGGCAAGAAGGTATTTCTCACGACGTACGTGAAAGTCAAGGAAGATTGGCGGGACAAGCCGGGGCTTATGAAGGAGTACGGCTACGAGGAATTTCGGGAACTTTGAGCGGAGCGAAACTCCTTTCTGAAAACCGTGGCGTCTGATCTCCCTTCGAAATTCCTTTGGGGTTCGTCGGGAAAAGAGGCGTTGTTTTTCAAAGGTTTTTCAGGGTGTGTCGGTGCGTTTCGGAAAGACTTATCTGTTGGTTGTCCCCTTGAAAAATCCTTCGGGGTCGTTTCCGGAAAAAATTTCCGTCTTTCCGCACGTCGGTTTTTCCGTATAAAATTCGGCGTTATTCCCCACCCTAACGGTAAAGGGGGAAAAAAGAAGAATGCACGATAAAAACGGGGATTTCGGTGCGGCGCGCCTCGCGTGGGAGATGTTCACGAAGACGGGAAATATCAGTTATTACATGCTGTATCAGGAGCTGAAATCGGAACATAAGTCCCGAAAAAAACACTGACCGAAAGCAGGGAGAGGGCAGGATATGGAATTCAAGACGGACGCGCTGGTGTTAAAGGCGACGGACTATAAAGAAAACGATAAACTGCTCACTCTGTTCACTCCCTCCAAGGGAAAAGTGACGGCGGGAATCCGCGGCGTCAGAAAGCGGGGAGCAAAACTTTCTTTCGCGGCGCAGCCGTTCTGTTTTGCGGAATACGTTTTGGCAGAGAAGGGGGGCAGGTATACGGTGACTGCCGCCTATCTGTATGACGGGTTCTATTCTTTGCGCACGGACATCGTGCGCTATTACGCCGCATGTTCGGTTTTGGAAATCTGTAACGCTCTTCTCGTCGAGGAAGGGGAGAGCGAAGCGGTGTTCATCGCCGCGGTCGAGGCCTTAAAGGGGCTGGCGCTCACGGACGGAGACGCGGCGGAGCTGCTGCTCTCGTTTTCCTTGACCGCGCTGCATCAATCGGGATACATGATCGATCTGGACGGGTGCGGGATCTGCGGCGGCGAAGTGAAGGAAAACGCATACTTCGACTTCGAAGCAGGTTATTTTACATGTTCGGCCTGTGCGTCCGGCGTTCGCGCCAGCGAATCTACTTATCAGACCCTGCGCAAATGCGCGGGGCTGTCCTATGACGAAGAAAAGACGTCGGGGGGCGGAAAGCGCGCTCTCAGACTGATAAAAACATACCTCGCCGAAAAGACGGAGGAAGAATATCCGTGTTTCGGCGAATTTATCCGTCTCTGCGAATGAAAAGAGGCGCCCTTTCGGCCGGGCGTTTTTTTAAGTTTCAGAGAGCGGACGGACGGGGAAGGATCAGGGAAAAACATACGCGGACCCCCGCCGCAAGCGATTTTTATGGAAAAGGTAATGGACAAAGCACAAAAACAAACAGAAAAGGCGCCTGTGACCAGAAAGGAAAAGGCGCTTCGCATGAAGGTGATTCTCAGAGAACTGCTCGAAAGGCACTCCTATAAGTGGAACGAACTGCTCGACGCGGCCGTGAAAGCTCATACCGAACGTTATCCCGAAGAATCGGGCGACGTCAACGATCTCAAAGGCCGTATCGGTTCCGTGCTCAGCCTTATGGAAGACAATAAGGAAATATCGGTCAGGGATAACGTCTGTTCCTTGCCGTCGGAAGCCCGAAAAGCCTCGGTACAAGCGGAAGAGAAGAAGCAGACGAAGGAAAAGAAAACGAGAGGGAGAAAGTCAAAACCCGCGGAATCTGAAAAATCGGCAAAAGAAGTCGTTCCCGCGGCGCTCGGAACGTCCGAGCCTGTCTCGGAGACTGCTTCTGTTCCCGTTTCAGAAATTACTTCCGCGCCCGTTTCGGTCGTAACTCCCGCCGCTTCCGACGAGCTTTCCGAACAGTCCGCCGCGGAGGCGGAAAAGCCCGCGCCCAGAAAGCGCGGCAGAAAGCCCAAGGCAAAGGCGTTGCCCGCTTTACAGTCCGAAACTTCTTCGGTTTCCGTAGCGGCTGAGGTGCCTGCACAGTCGGCGCCCGTGGAAGAAAAATCGGAAAAACATACGGCAGAATCCGCGGCGGAAGGCGATTTCGCGGAAAAAATCGATGCCGCGCCCGTTTCGGTCGTAACTCCCGCCGCTTCCGACGAGCCTTCCGAACAGTCCGCCGCGGCGGCGGAAAAGCCCGCGCCCAAAAAGCGCGGCAGAAAGCCCAAGGTAAATTCGCCTGCCCTTTCCGCGTCCGTTTCGGCCGAGGCATCGGGCCCGTCCGCTACGGCGGCGGAGGAGAAATCCGCGCCCAAAAAACGCGGCAGAAAACCTAAAATAAAGGCGGAATCCGTTTCGGAGGAAAAGGAAACTGACGCGGAAAAAGAAAATATCTCGGCGGAGAAAAAGGAAATCGAAAAGGAAGTTCCCGCGCCCGAGCTTCCCGAAGCGGGGAAAAATCGGAAAGAGGTTTCTCCGAAGACTCCGATTTTGGAGAAGGAATCGGAAAAAGTGCCTGCGGAAAAAGAAATCGTCGCAAAAAATACCGCTTCGGAAAAAGCCCTTGAAGAGAAGCGTCCCGAAAAGGCACTGACGGTAAAACCGGAAGGAAAAGTAGCTCCTGTTTTCGATATGACGCTGCTTTTCGGCAAAAAGGTACCCGAGCGGAATGCCGTGAATGCCGTAAAGAAGAGCGGCAACGGGGATTCTAACCCGTCGGCGTCCGCGCCCGTTTTTTCGGCAAAGACCGCTTCGGCTGAAACGGCCGCCTCTTCCCCTGCAAAGACTTCTTCCGAAAAGACTTCCGGCGCCTCCGATTCGGCTCAATGGGAGACGCGCTCGTCCGAGGCGGCGCCTTCGGGTTCGGCGGCGGTTTCTCCGATTTCGTCCCTTTCGAGAAAACCCGTTTTGCCCGAGTTTGCCTTTTTGGGCAACGCGGGGCTGAAAAATGCTTCGGAAAAAGCGGAAAAAGTTCCTTCTGCCAAGGATAAGGATACGCGCGATGCGCGCGCGGAGGCTTCGGTTTCGGTTTCTTCCGTCTCCGAAAAATCTGCCGAGCGCCGTTCTCCCGCCGAGCGGAGAGAACGTGCGGAACAGAAAGGCCCGCGTTCGGGAAATACGCCGTCGGAAAACGTATCCGAGCGGAGTGCGGGTCCCCGCGCGGAAACGTCCGTACGGCAGACGCCCCCCGCGCAGACGGGTCGGGCGGGGGCTGTTTCGGCGGCGGCTTCCGCGTCAGCTGCTTCGGGACAGGCGTCGTCCGTTCAGTCCAAGGCGAATGCGGTGCGCGACGGCAGACAGAACCGCCGCGGCAGGGGAACGGCCGCGCCCGCGGCGCCCGCGACGGAAGAAGAGGCCTTGAAGGCGGAATTTCTCAAACGGCTCAGGAGCTTGGGCGGAGATTATTTTGAATATTATTCGGTATACCTGCTGGAAAGATATTCGATGAAAAACGGCAGGCGTCTGGAAGGGATGAAAGTGTCGGGCGGAGAGCGCGACGGCGGCATCGACGGGGAGATCACGCTCACCGACAAATTCGGATTCCGCGAGACCATCTACATACAGGCGAAGAACTGGGATCCTTCCAAGGGGAAGGTGGAATTGTGGGTGGTCGGAGAGACGCTGTTGCAGCAATTTATCGGCGCGGTGGCGTGCCGTCAGGCGAAAGAGGGGATCCAGCACAGCCGCGGGATTTTCGTGACGACGTCGCACTTTACGCCCGAGGCGAAAGAGATTCTCGAACGCATGTCGGATAAATTCGTCGGCTATGACGGAGACGACGTGTTCGAGGCAGCGAAGGAATGTTCTTTCGGACTTAAGCAAAAGGACGGCGTGTGGACGCTGGACGAAGAGCTTCTTTCGGGCGGAAAGGCGTTTTTCAATCTGTTGTAAACGAACTTTCGGAAGGGAGAACAAATTGTTTTTGAAAGTGCGAAAAGGAGACGGGGCGGCGGAGCGAAAGACCGCGCCCGTCTCTTTATTTTCGGGCAAAAACGCCTCGAAGCGCAAAAAAATTTGATAAAATTGCGAAAAAATCCGAAAAAGCTCCCGCGAAAGACTTGATATTTCTCGCGTTTTGTATTAGAATGAATTATGGTAAAAAATGCAAGGCTCGAAGGAGCCGATAACCATTAAAACGATCAAGTTAAATAATCTCATGGAGGAAATAATCAACTATGGCAAAAAAGTATTGCTACCTCTTCACAGAGGGTAATGCGAAAATGCGCGAGCTTCTCGGCGGCAAGGGCGCCAATCTTGCGGAAATGACCGGTCTCGGCCTTCCTGTTCCTCAGGGCTTCACCATTTCGACGGAGGCCTGCACGCAGTATTATGAGGACGGCAGACAGATCAATCCCGAAATTCAGGCGGAAATCCTCACCTACATCGAGAAGATGGAAAAGATTACGGGGAAGAAATTCGGCGATCTCGAAAACCCGCTTCTCGTCTCCGTCCGCTCCGGCGCGAGAGCTTCCATGCCCGGCATGATGGACACCATTTTGAACCTCGGTCTCAACGAGACGGTCGTCGAAGTCATCGCCAAGAAATCGGGCAACCCCCGCTGGGCTTGGGACTGCTACAGAAGATTCATCCAGATGTATTCTGACGTCGTCATGGAGGTCGGCAAGAAATATTTCGAGCAGCTCATCGACAAGATGAAGGAAGAAAAGGGCGTCACGCAGGACATCGAGCTCACGGCGGACGATCTCAAAAAGCTCGCTTCCGAGTTCAAGGCGGAATATAAGGCGAAAATCGGCGTGGACTTCCCCGACGACCCGAAGGAGCAGCTCTTCGGTGCGATCAAAGCGGTGTTCCGTTCGTGGGACAACCCCCGTGCGAACTATTACAGAATGCAGAACGACATTCCGTACAGCTGGGGCACGGCGGTAAACGTACAGATGATGGCGTTCGGCAACATGGGCGATACGTCGGGAACGGGCGTGGCGTTCACGCGCGACCCCGCTACGGGCGAAAAGAAGCTCATGGGCGAATTTTTGATGAACGCGCAGGGCGAAGACGTCGTTGCGGGCGTCCGCACCCCCATGCCCATCGCCAAGATGGCGGAGGTCATGCCCGAATGCTACGCGCAGTTCCAGGAGATCTGCAAGACCCTCGAAAACCATTACCGCGATATGCAGGATATGGAGTTCACCATCGAGGACAGAAAACTCTACATGCTCCAGACCCGTAACGGCAAGCGCACGGCGCAGGCCGCAATCAAAATCGCCTGCGACCTCATCGACGAGGGCATGATTACCGAACAGGAAGCGCTCATGCAGATCGATCCCAAGACGCTCGACGCGCTCCTTCACCCTCAGTTCGACGCGAAGGCTCTGAAAGCGGCGAAACCCGTCGCTTCCGCGCTTCCCGCATCTCCCGGTGCCGCCTGCGGCAGCATCGTGTTCACGGCCGAGGACGCCGTCGAAGAAGGCAAGAAGGGCAAGAAGGTCGTACTCGTGAGATTGGAGACCTCCCCCGAGGACATCGAAGGCATGCACTATGCGCAGGGCATTCTGACCGTCCGCGGCGGTATGACCTCCCACGCGGCAGTCGTCGCGCGCGGCATGGGCACCTGCTGTGTCTCCGGCTGCGGCGACATCAAGATGGACGAGGAAAACAAGAAATTTACTCTCCACGGAAAAGTTTATAAGGAAGGAGACGTCATCTCCCTCGACGGTTCCACGGGAAACATTTACGGCGAAGCGATTCCCACGGTGGCGGCGGACACTTCCAGCGGCTATTTCGGAAGAATCATGCAGCTTGCGGATAAATACAAGGCGCTCGGCGTAAGGACGAACGCGGATACGCCCAAGGACGCGAAGCAGGCGGCGGCGTTCGGCGCGCAGGGTATCGGCCTGTGCCGTACCGAGCACATGTTCTTCGATCCCGACAGAATCGGCGCGTTCCGCGAGATGATCTGTTCGGATACGGTGGAAGAGAGAGAAGCGGCGCTCGCGAAAATCGAGCCCATGCAGCAGGCGGACTTTGAAGGTTTGTTTGAAGCGCTCGGCGGCTATCCCGTAACCATTCGGTTCCTCGATCCGCCCCTTCACGAGTTCGTTCCCACCGAGGAAGCGGACATTGCGGCGCTCGCAAAGACGCAGGGCAAGACGGTCGCGCAGATCAAGCAGATCATTTCCGATTTACACGAATTCAACCCGATGATGGGTCACAGAGGCTGCCGTCTTACGGTCACTTATCCCGAAATCGCGGTGATGCAGACGAAAGCGGTCATCAAAGCGGCCATCAACGTGAAGAAGAAGCATAAGGATTGGAACATCGTTCCCGAAATCATGATTCCCCTGACGGGCGAAGCGAAGGAAATGAAGTTCGTGAAAGATATCGTCGTCAAGACGGCGGACGAAATCATCGCTGCGGCGAAAGCGGATCTCAAATACGAAGTCGGCACCATGATCGAAATTCCGAGAGCGGCGCTCACGGCGGACGAGATCGCGAAGGAAGCGGAATTCTTCTGCTTCGGAACGAACGATTTGACGCAGATGACGTTCGGGTTCTCCCGCGACGACGCAGGCAAGTTCCTGCCCGCATATTATGCGAACAAGATTTACGAATCCGATCCGTTCGCGCGTCTCGACACGGTCGGCGTAGGCAAGCTCATGGAAATGGCGGTAGAGCTCGGTCGCAAGACCCGTCCCGGTATGTCCTGCGGCATCTGCGGCGAACACGGCGGCGATCCTTCTTCCGTGGAATTCTGCCATAAGATCGGCCTCACCTATGTTTCCTGCTCGCCCTACCGCGTACCCATCGCAAGACTCGCGGCGGCGCAGGCGAACATCAAAAATCCCAGAAAGTAATCGGATAAATCCGTAAGGAAGAGAAACGGCATAGGGTATCGCCTATGTCGTTTTTCCCTTACGGACAAAACGGAGAAAATTTTTATGATATCCAATCGCGAACTCAGACAGAATGCCCGCGGCCAGCTCGGGGGCGGAATTTTCCAAAACTATTGGCTGATGATTTTGCTCGCCTGCCTGATCGTGAGCGCGCTTTTGAGCGCGTCCGTATTTACGTTTTTCGGCGTGTTCATTCTTACGGGTCCGCTGCAATACGGACTTTTTCGTGTGCTTACCGACCGCGTCCGCGGAAGGGAAAAAGTGGAATTCGGAGATTTGTTCAAGGGCTTTGAGGAGAATTTTTCGGGCGCGCTCGTTCTGGGGATTTTGCAAAGCATTTTTATCTTTCTCTGGTCGTTGCTGTTGATCGTTCCGGGCATCGTCAAGAGTTATTCCTATTCGATGAGCTATTATCTCCAACAAGAGGATAAGTCGAAGGATTGGAAGGCGTGCCTCGACGAGAGCCGAAGCCGAATGGACGGGCATAAAGGGCAGCTGTTTTTGCTCGATTTGAGCTTTATCGGCTGGTATATCGTCGGATTGTTATGTTTGGGCGTGGGGGCGCTGTTCGTCGTTCCGTATCACGACATGGCACGGACGAACTTTTTCATGGCGCTTCAGGCGGAACAGGACGACGGAATTGAGGAGCTTCGCGACGGCGGAGGATACTCGGGAGAAATCTCCGAAGCGGAAAGCGGGGAAAGGGACGAGGTTTTGAAATAATCATTCAATCATTCGGGAGGGACAAGAATGTTCAATCAGGATATGTATAAACTCGGCAGCAAGCGTTCGGTCATCAGGGAAATTTTTGAATATGCGAAAGCCCGTTCGGCGGAAATCGGCGGGGAGAACGTGTTCGATTTTTCTATCGGCAATCCGTCGGTTCCCGCACCCGAGTGCGTGAACGAATCGATTTGCCGTATCGTAAAGGAAACGCCGTCCGTGCAGCTGCACGGTTATACGTCGGCGCAGGGCGACAGGGCGTGCCGCGATAAAATCGCCGAAAATTATAACGCCCGCTTCGGGGCGTCGCTTTCGGGCGACGACCTGTATCTGACCTGCGGAGCGGCGGCCTGTCTTACGATTTCCATTCATGCGCTGGCGTGCGCGGGAGACGAATTTCTCGCGTTCGCGCCCTATTTCGCCGAATATCGGGTATTCGTGGAGGGAGCCGGTTGTAAATTTACGCCCGTTCCCGCGGAAGATAAGACCTTTCAGCCCGATTTTGAGGCGTTGGGGAGGGCTTTGAACCCGCATGTAAAGGGAGTTATCGTCAATTCGCCCAATAACCCTTCGGGCGTAGTGTACGGCGAAGAAACGATCGAACGCCTCGCCGCGCTTCTGAGGAGGAAGTCAAAGGAGTACGGCCACCCGATTTACATTCTGTCCGACGAACCCTACCGCGAACTCGTTTACGATAAAGCGACGAAAGTGCCCTGTATCTTCAATTATTACGACGATACGATCGTCTGTTATTCCTACTCCAAATCCCTCTCCCTGCCGGGCGAAAGAATCGGCTATATCGCGGTGGGACCGAAAGCGGCCGATTCCAAGGCTCTGTATGCGGCCGTATGCGGTGCGGGGCGTGTCCTCGGGTTCGTATGCGCCCCCGCGCTGTTTCAGCGCGTGGCGGCCGAATGCGACGGTAAAACGGCGGATCTCGGCGTATATATGCGCAACCGCGATTTGCTCTATGAAGGATTGACGAAACTCGGTTTCTCCTGCGTGTACCCCGACGGAGCTTTTTACCTGTTCGTGAAATCTCCCGAAGCGGACGCGAACGCCTTCTGCGCCCGCGCGAAAAAATACGAACTCCTCTTCGTTCCCGGCGACGATTTCGGCTGCCCGGGGTATGTGCGGATCGCATACTGCGTGGAGACGGAAACCATTCGCCGCGCTTTGCCGCTCTTTGCGAAATTGGCGGAAGAATATAAGAAATAAAAACGTTTCGGAAACGACAGGAAAACAAAAACGGACGCAAAAAACGTATTTTGCAATAAAGAGCGGCGAAAAGCCGCTTTTTTGTTACATTATTAATATTTGTAAAAAAAATTTATTATAAAATACTTGACAAAATTGCGCGGAGGGAGTATAATGAAACCATAATTTTCCGTAAGGGAGGAAAAGATTATGAAAAAAGTAAAGGCGGTATTTTTTAGTGTACTGGTGTTCGTCGTCGGACTTTTTTGTCTCGTCGGCTGCGGAAAAGCGGAAAAGACGGGCGTGTATAAATTCGAGTCCATCACGGTGACGCAGGGAGGAGTTTCCACCACGCTGAAAGTCGGGGAGACGTATCTCGGCATGATTTCGCTGACGGAAGACTTCGTGTCGATCGAGTTGAAAGAAGACGGAACGGTGGAGGCGGTCACCGCCATGGTGGAAGAGGGTTCCTCTACCGGCACATGGACGGAAGGGGAAGAAGAGAACACGGTCGTCATTACCATTGACGGGGAAGCTCAGACGGTTACCTGCGACGGAGAGAAGATGACGATGTCCATGGAAGGCGCGCAGCTTACGCTGAAAAAGAAATAAGGAGAGGAGGGCGTTCCGCGGATTTTGAATCGGCGGGACGCTCTGATTTCAGAGGAAATTTGTCTTTTGAGCCGGGGATTGTTTGTATCGGCGAAAAAAGAGAAAAAATATTTTCAAAACGGGTCAAAAAGGATTGACAAGCCCCCCGCAAGTGTGATAAACTTTGTTTACGCACCTAAGAGGGGTGTAATTTTTTTGTATGGAGTTTGCGATATGGCAACAAAAACGGCAAGGGCCAAAATTACATTCGAATGCACGGAATGCAAGCATAGAAACTATGACAGCATCAAGAACAAGAAGAACGATCCCGACAGATTGGTTCTCAAAAAGTATTGCCCGTTCTGCAAGAAGCACACCGAACATAAAGAATCCAAATAATCGATAAGCGGGCGCATGCCGCGGATCGGTAAGCGGAAGTATTTTGCACGCAGAGGTAAACAATGGCAAACGCAACGAAAACAAAAAACAAGAAACCGAATTGGTTCCGCCGCGTAGGGGCGAAGATCAAGGAAGTCTTTTCCGAATTGAAGCGGGTGACGTGGCCCACGTTCCCGACGGTTTTGAAGACGACGGGCGTGGTTCTCGTCATCGTACTCGTTTTCCTGCTCGTCACCACGGGGGTGGATGCGGGTCTTGCTGCCCTGCTCGATCTCATCTCGTAAGGAGGAGAAAGCATGGCGGATTTGGAACAGCCGAAGTGGTATATTCTGCATACTTACTCCGGATATGAAGCGATGGTCAAAGACAGCTTGGAAAAGCTGATTGAAAACAATAATTTGGGGGATTATATCGTCGATTTGAAAATCCCCATGGAACAGGTCATCGAGGAGAAGAACGGAAAGCGGAAGGTAGTGGAGAGGAAACTGCTGCCGTGTTATGTTTTTATCAAGATGATTTATACCAATCAGATTTGGTATTACGTGACGAGTACGCGCGGGGTGACGGGTTTTTGCGGTCCTCAGGGGCGTCCTATTCCGATGAAGGAAGAGGAAATCCGTAAAATGCGACTCGAAGAGTTCGTCACGGACGTCGATTTCAAGCCCGGCGATACCGTTTCGATCGAAGAGGGCCCGTTGAAAGGGTTCTTCGGAACGGTGAAAGAGCTGAACGACGCCGCGCAGAAAGCGAAGATATCCACGACCATGTTCGGCCGCAACACCGACGTGGAGGTGGAATATGTACAGATCAAGAAAGTAGACGCGCCGCTGCCCGAGCCGAGCGAGGACTCCGCGGAATAAAGCGCGTTAAAAAGCGGAGCGGAATACGTCCCGCCGAACGAAAAACAGTCAAAAAAGTGGGAGAGGCGTCAAATATTCAAGGCGTCTTGCGATTACCACTGAGGAGGATATAGTTATGGCTAAAAAGATTACTGCGGTCGTAAAATTGCAGCTTCCCGCAGGAAAGGCAACTCCGGCACCCCCCGTCGGTTCGACGCTGGGTCCCTTCGGTATCAACCTGCCGGGATTCACGAAAGAATTTAACGCCAAGACGGCGGATAAAGCGGGGCTCATCATCCCCGTCGTCGTCACGATTTATCAGGATCGTTCCTTTACGTTCATCCTGAAAACGCCGCCCGCACCCGTTCTGATCAAGAAGGCGCTGGGTTTGGAAACGGCAAGTGCGAAGCCCAATTCCGTGAAGGTGGGCAAACTTACCAAGGCGCAGGTGGAGGAAATCGCAAAGACGAAACTTCCCGACCTCAACTGCACCTCTCTCGAAAGCGCGATGAGCATGATTGCGGGTACGGCTCGCAGCATGGGCGTCACGGTGGAAGAGTAATTTCAAGGAGAACGCGGCAGGGAGAAATCCCGTCATCGACCGCAAGGAGGATTTAGAAAATGAAACACGGAAAGAAATATACGGAAAGCGTAAAGGCGTTTGACCTGACGAAGCCCTACGAAGCGGCGGAAGCGATCGGGATCATGTTGGAGACGGCGAAGGCGAAGTTCGACGAAACGGTGGAAATGCACGTTCGTCTGGGCGTAGACCCCCGTCAGGCGGATCAGCAGGTCCGCGGCGTGCTGGTTCTTCCGAACGGCACGGGTAAGACGAAGAAAGTTCTGGTCATCGCGAAGGGCGCGAAGGCGGATCAGGCGGCGGCAGCCGGCGCGGATTATGTCGGCGCGGAAGAGATGATCGCCAAAATCCAGAACGAGAACTGGTTCGATTTCGACGTCATGATCACCACGCCCGATATGATGGGTATGGTCGGACGTATCGGTAGAGTGCTGGGTCCCAAGGGCTTGATGCCCAACCCCAAGTCGGGAACCGTGACGATGGACGTCGAGAAGGCGATCAAGGAAGTCAAAGCCGGTAAAGTGGAATACAGACTCGATAAGACGGCGATCATTCACTGCCCTATCGGCAAGAAGAGCTTCGGCAAGGAGAAGCTGCTCGAAAACTTCACCGCGCTCATGGACGCGATTTTGAAGGCGAAGCCCGCGACGGCGAAGGGACAGTATTTGAAGAGCGTTGCCGTCGCTTCCACGATGGGACCGGGCGTGAAAGTAGCCGTCAGAGGCTGAGAGAAAAAAATATTTTCGCGGGAAGCGGGAAAAACGATTGACTGCTTTCCGCGAAGATGATATAATGATTGAGTAAAAAATCGAAAGCCGCAGAAGGCGAGTACCGAAAGGTTCGATGGGAGACCGCTCGCTCAGGCAGAGGGATTTGTTATTTTGAGAGATAGCGAAGTGTCCTTATGCCGTTGCGGCATGGGACATTTTTTTAATGTCGGGCGGCGGAGCCGCTTAAAGGAGGTATTCATGTCAGCGAATTTAGAGGCCAAAAAACAAGTCGTCGAGGAGATCAAAGCGAAGATCGAAGGTAGCAAATCGGTGGTATTTGCCGATTATAATAAGCTCACCGTTCTCGAAGTCACGGCGCTGAGAAATAAGTTCAAGGCGGCAAATTGCGAGTATAAGGTGTATAAGAACACGCTCGTGAGAAAGGCGTTCAACGAACTGGGCGTGACGGATTTCGACAAGGACCTGAACGGAACCACGGCTACGGTGTTCTGTCAGGACGAGACGAGCGGTGCTGCGGTGTTCGCGAAGGCGGTCAAGGAGAATGCGGCGCTCACGGACAAGATCGTTCCCAAGTGCGCATATCTCGAAAAGAAGTATCTCGACAAAAACGGCGTAAAGGAACTTGCGGCGATTCCGTCCAAGGAAGTCCTTATCGCGAAGATGCTCGGCTGCTTGCAGTCGTCCATTTCCAAGTTCGTCTATGTTTTGGACAGCATTGCCAAAGCAAAAGAAGCGGCGAACAACTGATTCAGAAATCATTAATATAAAAATTCGGAGGATTAAAAGTTATCATGGATGTTCAGAAACTCATTGAAGAAGTAAAAGCTATGTCCGTTCTCGAACTGAACGAACTCGTTAAAGCGCTCGAAGCGGAATTCGGCGTAAGCGCAGCCGCTCCCGTAGCTGCTGCCGGCGCTGCCGGTGCGGCGGAAGCTGCTCCCGCGGCGGAAGAAAAGACGGAATTCGACGTCGTTCTCAAAGACATCGGTCCCAACAAAATCGCCATCATCAAGGTTGTCCGCGAAGCGACCGGCCTCGGCCTTGCGGATGCGAAGAAAGCCGTCGAAGCGATGGGCGTCATCAAAGAAAACGTTCCCAAGGCGGACGCGGACGCTCTCGTTGCGAAACTCAAAGAAAACGGCGCTACCGCCGAACTCAAATAAGTTTCGGAAAGGACGTTTTTCGGATAAGAAAACAGAAAAGTACGCAGTGGAATTCGCTGCGTACTTTTTTTATGAAATTTTTCTTTTCCCTCCCGAAATGCTTGACAAAAATTCGCGGGGGGGGGGGGGTATAATTGTTATAAGAAAATAAATATAGAATAATATATTTTTATGACATTGTTTATTAAAAACAGTTGACAAAGACTGCGGGGGGGGGTATAATCAGTATAGGTGTTCAGTATAATAAAAAGCGGTGGATTTTGAGTTTTATGCACTTTCTTCTCAAGCCGCCGCGACGAAAAGAACTTTTATAAAATTTGGAAACAAGAAGGAAATTATGGGAAAAGGGATATCCAGAAGCGCAAGAAAACAAATTTTTAATATCCTTTTTCTCCTCGTTCTCATCGGGATTACGCTGTTCATTTTGTTGACAAGCAACCGGGAGTTAAACTTTGAAAATATAAAAAAATTTATTTTGGGCTGTAATCCGTGGCTGATTGCGGTCGCTTTCGTGTGTATGCTCCTGTTTATCGGATTTGAGGGAATGAGCCTGCATCTCATTTCGAGGCGGCTGGGGCATAAAAACAAACTGTATTCCTCCATGGTGTATTCCGCGGCGGACGTTTATTATTCCGCGCTTACGCCGTCGGCTTCGGGCGGTCAGCCCGCTTCTGCGTATTACATGGTCAAGGACGGAATGGATACGGGAACGGCGACGTTCGCGCTGGTGTTCAATCTCATCGCGTATACTTCGGCCATACTCGTCATCGGAGCGTTCGCGTTTATTCTCCGTCCGCACATGTTTGCGGATTTTGAATTTTGGATTAAGTTTCTCGTGGTGGCGGGATTTGTTGCCCAGACCCTTCTGCTTGCGTTTTTTATCGCGTGTATGCGCTGTCATAGAGCGGTATTGAAGTGCGGGAACGGTCTCATTTCGTTTCTGACGAAGATAAAGCTCGTCAAAAAACCGGAAAAGTGGCGCGGAAAGCTCGCGGACGAGGTGGAGAAATACCGCGCGGGGTTCGAGGAGATCAAAAAGCATCGGGCGCTGTTTTTTGAGGCGTTGCTTTTGAATATTGCCCAGCGGGTTTCGCAGATTCTCATTACCTGTTTCGTCTGTCTCGCGGCAGATAGAAGCGCGCCGTTCAGAGATGTATTCGTCATGCAGGCATTCGTGCTGATCGGGTATAACTCCGTACCTCTGCCGGGCGGCGTGGGGGCATTCGAGTATCTCTATCTGCACATTTACGGATTGCTTTTCGAGAACGCCTTTATTCTCGCGGCGATGATGGTGACGAGAACAATTTCCTATTATATCTGTATCGTAGTGAGCGGAACGATGACGCTCGCCTATCATATACATATCATCAAAAGAAAAAAGAGAGAAAATATACCGCAAGAGAAAAGTGAAAATGAAAAACCAGAGTAAAAAAATAGTAGGATTTTATCATTACGGAGTCATTCTTACCTATCTTTCGGTGATTGCGGCAATCGTCGGAATGTGTTTTTCCGTCGGCGGAAATAAGCCCGCGCGTCCCGAAATCGGCGTAATTTGCCTTTTGATTTCGGGCGTGTGCGACGCCTTCGACGGAGCGGTAGCCAAGACACGCAAAAACAGGACCAAGGAAGACAGAATGTTCGGGGAAAGGATAGACTCTCTCAGCGATTTGATCGCCTTCGGCGTCGCCCCTGCGATGATCGGTTTCGGCATGCGGCTCAACCGTTGGTATTTTATGCCCGTGTATGCCGTATTCGTATTGTGCGCGCTCATTCGACTGGCCTATTTCGACGTGACGGAGGAAATCCGCACGAGCGATGAAAATTGCGGCCGCAGGCGCTATTACGAGGGGCTGCCCGTCACGAATGTAGCTTTCGTGCTTCCGATTTTCTATCTTGTCGCCACGATGTTCGCGGTCAAATCGGTGGGGTATAACGCCGTCATGCTTTCGGGGTATCTCGCGCTTTCGGCGGCGTTCGTCATACGCTTCAAAATGCCCAAGCTCGGCGTCAAGGGATTGCTGATTGCCATGGCGGTGCTGACGGTCATTCTCGTTTCTCTGTTCTTTATCAGGCGGGCGGTGATATGAGAGAGGTACTGAAAAAAGAGGCGCTGCGTCCTGCGGCGTCTCTGCGTTTTTTATACGGCAGCAGACTCGGCGGACTCTTTCTTCGCTTGCTCGTCTGCCGCCCCGTTTCAAAAGTCGTCGGCTGTTTTCTGGACAGCCGATTTTCCCGTATTCTGATTCGCCGATATGTCCGAAAACATAAAATCGATATGTCTCTTTACGAAAAAGAGAAGTATAAGAGCTTCAACGCCTTTTTTACCCGTCATATCCGTTCGGAGCTTCGCCCCTTCGACCTTTCTCCCGAAGCGTTCGTTTCCCCCTGCGACGCGAAATTGTCCGTTTTTCCCGTGGACGAGGGGAGCAGGTTTGAAATTAAAGGATTTTCCTATTCCGTCGAAAGCCTTTTGCGGAATAAAGCGCTGGCAAATCGGTATCGCGGGGGACAGTGCCTTGTTTTTCGCCTGACGGTGGAGGATTATCACCGATATTTTTATATCGACGACGGAATAAAGGGTGAAAACGTCTTTATTCGCGGAAAGCTGCATACCGTACAGCCCGCGGCCTTGGAAAAGCGGAGGGTATTCACGGAAAACTGCCGTGAATATACGACTATGGAAACCGAGCATTTCGGCTTGGTGACGCAGGTAGAGGTGGGCGCGATGATGGTGGGGCGGATCGTCAATAACGACGGAGCGGGCGCCTGCCGCCGCGGCGAGGAAAAGGGCCGCTTCGAGTTCGGCGGCTCTACCGTCGTCCTGCTGATAGAGAGGGGCCGCGCGGTTCTGGATGCGGAACTTTTGGAAAACACGGCGAGAGGGGACGAGACGCTCGTAAAGTGCGGCGAGCGGCTGGGCTCAGCCGTCCTTTCTTTTCCCGAACGCACCCTGTAAACACGTCAAAGGGGAGATTTTTCGGGAAATTTACCAAACGGTAAATTTCC
Source organism: uncultured Clostridia bacterium (assembly GCA_904419075.1). GTDB lineage: Bacteria > Bacillota > Clostridia > Christensenellales > Borkfalkiaceae > Scatosoma. Next base: position 185,487 of record CAJFQM010000003.1, on the reverse strand, counting down.
CGAAAATCATTGACAGGGTAAATGAAGCTGAAAAAATTACCGCGTGGTAAGCGAGACGGGAAAGCTCTCGCATTTTCCTGAAAATTTTTGTTATTGATATTGACAATATTAAAGAAGAATGATATAATTAAGAAAAACATAGGGCAATAGATAGGGGGCATAAAATGCATCTTATTGCGGAGAAAGACGGGAATTTATATTCCTATACGGAAAATATATGGACGGGAAAAAAGGAATTGACCTTAAACGGCGTAGCCTTGGAGAAAAGAAATAGAGAGGTTTTTGCCGTCAATCGGGACGGAGCGGAAGAACTCATTACGGTGAAAGGGAATTTTCTTATGGGCGTGACATTGGTAGAGGGAGACGGAAACAATATCGTTCTTGCCCAAAATAAATGGTATGAATGGGTCTTGATTGTTTTGCCGTTGCTCGGAATAGGAGTCGGTCTCTTTGGCGGAGCAATCGTCGGTGTATTGAGCGTGCTTTTTTATCTCTTTGGCGGAGCAATCGGCAGCGTGTTAAGCGTACTTTTCTGTCTGTTGTGCGCGGGTATCAATGCGACGATTTTGCGCAGTAACGTAAAATTCGGCTTGAAGATAGCCGGCTGTATTTTTATGGCGGTAGTGATGAATTTAGCGTGGTTTCTTATCTATGGGGCGATTGTGGGTGGGATCACCAAAATTTTTTTCGGGTAAATCATCGATGATGAAAAAACGGGTTCCCCTTGGTCGGGAACCCATAATTTTGTGTAAATTATGGATTTTATGTAAAAATCGGCGGCAATCGCTTAAAAGTACTTGACGGAAACGCAAATAAAGGGTAAAATATAGAAGTATAAAAATCCGTCGATGGAGAAATCGAATGTTACGTAATTCTTTCAAAAAACTTATGAGCGCGGCGCTTATCGGCGTCAGTGTGTTCGCGTCTGCGACACTGTTCTCCGCATGTACCACTTCCCACCCCAAGGTGGAAATGAAGCTCTCTTTTAACGATAAAACGTATACGCTGGAATATAAATTATATCGGAAAATCGCTCCTTCCACCGTTCAGCACTTTTTGGAGCTTGTGGAAAAGGGCTATTACGACGGCATGTGTATTCATGATTATCAGGCCGATTCCGCGCTGTATACGGGCGCATACACTTATGATGCGGCAGTCTCGGACGATAACGGATTGGTGGAAAAGGACTACTTTTCCACGGTTTCCACATGGGGGCTCACACAGACGGTGTGGGACGACGAGGAAAGAACGACTCCCGTCAATACCGTATACGGAGAATTTTCCGATAACGGTTTTCAGGTAACGAACGGCGCCTTGAAACAGACATACGGTTCTTTGACGATGTACTACACGCCCAAAAATACCTATAACGGCGTGGTCATGACTCAACGCGCGGACGGAGAGGGCTACGATTGGAAGCCCTATAAATATAACAGCGCGACGTCCATGTTCTATATTTCCCTTTCGTCGTCGTCGAAGAGCAATTCCAATTACTGCACGTTTGCCACGCTGGAAGACGACAGCACGTCCGTTTTGGACGAGCTGAAAGACGACATCAATCAATATATTGAAGAAGAATACGGAGAGGAAGACGCGGAGTTTACGACCGAGACCACGGTTTTGGTAGACGAGAATGACCCGTACATGTCGTCCGCAAAAATTTCTGCGACCTATGACGTTCCTAAGACGCCCATTATTATAAAATCTATAAAAGTTAAGAGCTATTGATTCGATATATATTCAATAAGAAGAAGCCGCCTTTCCCGTCGGGAAAGGCGGCTCTTGATTTGTTTTTTTCGGTTGTTTTTCTGCTGTCGTAGTTTTCTTATCCTCTTATATCGACGATTTTCCCGTCCTTGACCTCCGCGGTGAAATAATGTACTTCGAAGAGCCGTTCTTTCTTTTTTCGCACCAATCCGCAGGTATTCGGCCGATCGGTGAGTACGACGGAGACGAAATCCCCCAGAAAGGCTTTTATGTGCTGCGCCCGTTCTTTGAGCTCGTCGCTCAATAATTCCGAGAAATCGGCGCCGATCAGCACGCTTTCGAAAAAGGCATACGGTATGAGTTCGCCGCGCAGCGCCTCCTCGTCTTTTCCCGCGGCGGTCTGGCGAACCTTGAAAGAGGTCTGAAAACATGCGTCCTCAGTCAAAGCCCAGGCGCATTCAGCAAACCGTCCCAAGCTGTCGGAAAGGGGGAGAACGGCGGAAAGAACGTCGTTTTCTATCCTGTATTCGGAAATTTTTTCGTTGAGGACGCACTCCCCCGCGGCGTTGAATGCGGCGAGCGCTCCTTGCCCCTCAACGAAGAACAGGCCGTGTTCCCAAAAGATTTTGCACGGCTCGAAACAGGGGGACAGGGGAGAGATAAAGAATCCTTTTGAAGTCTCTATGGAGATTTGTAAGTCGCCCTGTCGGAATACGGTGACGAGATTTTCGCGGAAGCGCTGCTGAGCGACGAGTTTTAAGGCGAAGTCGGAAGGGGGGAAGGATTTTGCGAATACGGCGATGCCGTCTTTGAGGATATAGACTTCGCAGTGATCGGGCGGGGAGAAACGGAGTTTTTCCGTAATGAAGAAGCCGACGGGCAGAGCGCCTTCGGGGATAAATTCAGCGAATACGTTGTCTTTGGGCTCGATTTCGGCGAAGCGTTCGAAACCGTCGGTCATGCCGAAAAAGACGCCGCCGAGCATGAGCGCGCAGGGGCGGGAGGATAAAAAATAAATTTTCATAGTTAAATATATTCTTTTATTTTGTCTGGCATGTATAAATCGAAGAAAATATGTTAATAATTCCTTCAAAACGGAGGTGAACTCATGAATAAGATCAACGGTTACACGGAAGAAGAGGCCAAAAGTTTGGTGGAATACATTTGGGCAGGCAAGCAGGCGGGAAAGACGCTGACGTATCTTTTCGAGACATACGGAGCGCAGCACGGCCGCGCGAAAGGGAGCGTAAGGAATTACTATTACGCGCTCATGAAGAACCCGAAGAAGGACGAAAGGGTGGTAAAGCTCCTGGACGGGAAACAGCTTTCGGTGGAGCAGATCCGTGAATTTACGGAAGAGGAGACGGACAAAGCGCTTCGGAGCATTCTTGCGGAAAAGAGCAAGGGGATTTCCGTGCGCCGCGCGATTTCGAACATTGCGAAAGGTGACGATAAGCTCATGCTGAGGTTGCAGAATAAATACAGGAATATTTTGAAAAAGCAGCCCGAACGGATCGACGCAATCGCTTCGGAAATGGGGCTGGGAAAAGATACGGACAGAAACTTTCTGCAACGCCGCTTGGAGAATGAAATCAACGCGCTTTACGACAGACTGACGCAGTCTTTGAAGGAGGAGAACGCGCGCCTTTCGGCGGAAAATTCCCGTTTGAAGCGCGAAAACGAGGCTCTGCGCCGCCGTTCCACGTTCAGAGAAATATAAAAATTCAAAGCGAGGGGGCCCGGAAGAATTTTCTTCCGGGCCCCCTCACTTTACCGTCAATCTTCGAGACAAAGAATATAAGCCGGGTCGACGTCCAAAATATCGCAAAGGTTGGCAAATGTGTCCAGGGCGGGCATAATATCCCCGCGGATATAATGTGCGATGTTCGATTGAGAAACATTTAACTTTTCTGCGATTTCCGTCTGCGTCATGCCGCTTTGCCGAATTGATTCAATCAATCGTTCACGAATTTTTTCGAGTGTAATCATTGAATCAAACCCTCCCAATTTATTTTATGGGCATAAATCATTTGATTTTTGCGATAATGATTATTACTCATAATTGACGATGTTATTTATCGGAAAGACAAAGAAGGTACACGGGGGCTGCATCGATGATTTTACATAGATTTGCAAATCTGTTTGAGAGTAACGATAAAAATATTTATACGGAATCCGACCTTCCGACGAGATAATCGAGAGACACATTAAAATATTCCGATATGGAAAGAAGGGTGGTAATATTTGGAATTTTCCCTTTTTTCCATTTTGCAAAAATGGAGTCTCCGAAACCGCAGGATTTCGCCAGCTTAAAGGCTGAGAGATTATTATTTTTCAAAAGCAAAGATAAACGTTCATTAAAAATGAAACCGTTATCGGCGGGAACATATTCGGGACTCTGACTGCGACCTGCGAGATAATCGAGGGAACAATTTAATAAATCGGCTACGGATATTAATAATTCCAAAGAAGGCCCGTTATGTCTTGTCTGCCAATTTGAAACGCATTGTTCGCTGACGCCTAAGCGCTCTGCAAATTGTGAAATGTTCAGATTATTCTGTATCCGATATTCATTGATAGCTTCTGTAAAAAATTCTATATAATCCATTGTTTACACCTACTATCATTATGAAAGAACGGGACGGTATTTATTATTTTTACAACATCGGGACGGTGTAAAGGAGGTGAAATAGTGGACGTTAGAATATCCGAAAGTCTTGCTTTCGGATAAATTTGAAGCAAGCGTAAAAATTTGCGGCGATACGATTACTCTTACATTTTCCGACGGAACGGAAAGGCGTATTTCCGTATCTTGACTTTTGAAAAGGACGTCGCCTTCTTTTTGAGGGGATAAAGTTTTTGTTTGTCAAAATTTGTCGAAAATTATGAATAAATCCGAGTAAATAGACTCATACTGACTGTACGGGAAATCCGCGCGGAGCGAATTTTCCGTAAGGAGGATTTTTTGAATATGGAGAAATTTACAATCGGGCTTTTGCTCGGTGCGGTAGGCGGCGCGTTGCTTGCGGCGAACAGTTGTAAGATGCGCACGCTCGTAAGAAAAGGGCAGGAGGAAGTCAAACAGCGTCTCGACGAGATGATGGACGAGAAACTGAAAGACATTGAAAACGGAAAGGGCATATTTTCTTCCCAATCTTCGGAAAAGAGCGGAGAGGGGGAACAGAGTAAAGGCGACATGGAAAAGACGGAGAAGAAATCGCGCGGAAAATAATTTTCCCCGAGCGGACGAATCTTTTCGGCCATGCGGAAAGCAATTTTCCGAAACGCATGAATTCTTTCGGCCATGTTTTTAACGGCGCGGCGGTTTTTAACCGCCGCGTTTTTATGTAAAGTCCGTTGCGGCGAAAAATGAAAAAAATAAAAAATGTTTGCGTAAAACAATAGACGCGGGGGACGGTTTTGTGCTATAATGCTTTTATGACAGGAAAACGGGCGATAGCCTTTGACATAGGCGACAAGCGGATCGGCGTCGCGGTGAGCGACCCGTTCAACGAATACGCGATTCCCGCGGAGACGTATTTCCGTACGCGCAATTTTCAGGCGGACGTGGAAGCGATAGCGAAGATTGCGAAGGACAGGGGCGCGGGGGTAATCGTGTGCGGAATGCCCGTCAATTTTGACGGGACGGAGAGCGTGCAGACGGAAAAGACCCGTCGGTTCGTGGAGGCGCTCAGGGAGACGAGCGAATTGCCCGTGGAGTTGGAGGACGAGCGTTTCACGACGATGCAGGCGCGGGAAGTGCAGATCATAGGCGGAGTGAAGCGGGAGAAGCGGAAGCAGACGATAGACTCTATTGCGGCGTCGTATATATTGGAGGGGTACCTGCTCCGCATGAAGAAGAATAAATAGAGGTGAAAGAAATGGACATGGAAAATCTGACGGAAGACGAAGAATACGAGGATAATATTCTCGAACTCGAAGACGACGAAGGAAATGTGGAGAAATATCTCCATATCGGGACAATCGAATATAAGGGCGAATGGTATTGCTTTTTCCAGAAAGCGGAGCCGGAGACGGAGGAAGAGGAGGACGAAGTGGTGATGTTCCTGCTCAAAGGAGAGGGAGACGAACAGGAGCTTCTCCCGCTTGAAGACGAAACGCTGATGGACGAAGTATTTGCGGAATTCTGTAATCAGTACGAGCAGTATGAAGACAGCGAAGACGCGAAGAAATTAGACGGAGCGGAAGACTGACAGTTTTTTCGTACACGGATTTTGCTTGTAAAATTTTTATTCCGAAAGAGCCTCTTGCCCGAAACGGGAAAGAGGCTCTTTCGGAAAGTGAAAAGAAATAAATTCGGAAAGGGGAGGCAATATGGCGGATAGAGAAAAACTCAAAGAGCGGCGCAAGGAAATGTCGGAGGCGCTGAAAGAGAAATTGAAGGAGGCTTTTCAGGCAGTCTTTCCCATAGCGCTCATCGTATTGGGGCTTTCTCTCACGTTGACTCCCTTGGAGACGGGCACGTTTCTTTTGTTTGCGATCGGGGTCCTGCTTCTGATTTTCGGAACGGCACTGTTTGCATTGGGCGCAGACATGTCCATGCTCGTCATCGGTCAAAGGGTAGGCTCGACGCTGACCAAGAGCAAGAAGGTATGGCTGATAGCCTTTGTCAGCTTTGTGATAGGTGTCATCGTGACCATGGCGGAACCCGATTTGCAAATTCTTGCCGAACAGGTCCCCGACATCGACAATATGGTGATGGTTATCACGGTATCGGTGGGAATGGGGCTTTTTCTCATGGCGGCGATGCTGCGAATCGTATTCGGCGTGAGTCTTTCCGTCCTGCTGGCGATATGTTATACGGCGGTGTTCGCATTGGCACTCACGGCGGTTCCGTCGAGTTTTTGGGCAATTTCTTTCGACGCGGGCGGAGTCACGACGGGACCCGTGACGGTGCCCTTTATCATGTCGCTGGGCGTAGGCGTGGCGGCGGTGAGGAGCAGTAAAAAGAGCGGCGACGACAGTTTCGGCCTCGTGGCTTTGAGCAGTATCGGCCCGATTCTGGCGGTGCTCGTTTTGGGGATTATTTATAAAGCGCAGGGGGGCGAATATCCCGTATCGGACATCGTGCCGCCCGAGACGACGCAGAGCGCCTTTCTCGATTACGGCAGGGGCTTGGGGGAATACGCGCTGGAAGTGCTCCGCGCGCTGTCGCCGATTGCGGCGTTTTTCGTGCTGTTTCAACTGATAACGCGGGCATTTCCCCGCCGTCAGCTCATAAAGGTAATTATCGGGCTCGTATATACGTTTGCGGGACTGACGTTCTTTTTGACGGGCGCAAACGTGGGGTTCATGCCCGTGGGGCGGGAAATCGGCAAAGCGCTTGCCGGTTTTTGGAACGGCTGGCTGCTGGTGCCCGTGGGAATGCTTTTAGGGTATTTCGTCGTCTCGGCCGAACCTGCGGTGTACGTGCTCAATAAACAGGTGGAGCACATGTCCGCGGGTGCGGTTTCCGCTTCGACGATGAAGAAGGGCTTGTGTATCGGCGTGTGCGCGGCGCTGGGATTTTCCATGCTTCGGATCGTTCTCGGTTTCAATGTAATGTGGCTTTTGCTTCCGGGGTATGCCGCGGCGCTGGTGCTGATGATTTTTACGCCCAAGTTGTTCACGGGTATCGCGTTCGACTCCGGCGGCGTCGCCAGCGGAGCCATGGTTTCCTCATTTGTGCTGCCCATGGCAATCGGAGCGTGCTCCGTGCTTGCGCCGACGGAGATTATGACATTGGCGTTCGGATGCGTGGCGCTCGTAGCGCTGGCGCCGCTCATCAGTATTCAGATTTTGGGAATCCATTATAGGCGTAAGACGGCGACATACAAGAAGAATTTCCTTTCCGAAGAGGACGACGTTGTAGAATACGAGGTGGACTGACATGAGCGGGATTGAAAGGTTGACTTTGAAAAAGGGGTTTGCGGGCGGAAAGCTGAAAAAGCTGCGCGTAGCGCGGGAGAAAGACGGTTCGAATCCGTTGCGTTCAAAGGGCGGACAGCCGCCGCGGTTGAAACTCCTTGTCGGAATCGTGGGGCAGGAGGACGCCGCGGAGGTCGTGGAGCTCTGCAACGCTTCGGGCGCGGCATTGAGTTATTCCTTTGAAGCGCACGGTACGGCGCGCACGGCGGTTCTGGACTATCTCGGTCTCGGGGAGACGAGCAAGAGAATGGTGCTTTCGCTGATTCCGGAGACCTCGGAAAGGACGGTTTTGGAGGGGATACAGAAAGAAATGGAGCTGTATCTCGTAGGGAAGGGTATTTGTTTTACCATGCCGCTGACGAGCGTATCGAGCATCGTCGCGAACGGGCTTTTGAAAGCCGCGCCCAAGGAAGCCGCGGCGGGGAGGGAAAGAAAAATGAACGAAAATTCGAGAATTTATGATTTGGTGATAGCTGCCATGCAGAGCGGTTTTGCCGACGAAGCGATGAATGCGGCTCGGGAAGCGGGCGCGGCGGGCGGAACGCTCATACACGCGACGATGCTGAACAATCGGAAAGCGGAGCAGCTTATCGGGGTAACGTTTCAGGAGGAGACGGAAATTCTGATGATTCTGACAAAGCGCGAGGGAAAACTGCCCATCATGCGGGCGATTCAGGAGACTGCGGGACTGAAAACGGACGCGGGCGGGGTTTTGTTTTCTCTGCCGGTGGATAATTTGATCGGCGTAGGCTCGATGTCGCCCGATTCCGATACACCGTCTGCGAAAAAATAACGCTTTTTCCATACCCTTTTGAAGCGATATTTTGCTTCGTTGGGACGTTCGGAAGCAAATTTTCGCATTTATAGCTTGCCGAATGTTCTGTTTTTTTGCGGCTTCGCTCAACTCTTCCGCAAAAATATGACGAGAAACAAAATTAACGGGAAATCGAAAAAAGAATGAAAGATATACTCAATCGACTCAAAAAATACCGAATGCCGCTTTCCGCGGCATTCGTCATGCTGGTGTTGTCCACCGTGTGTTCGGTCGCGCTTCCGACGCTGATGACGAATATCGTCGATTACGGAATCGGGGAAAAAAATATTTCTTACGTTTATAGGACATGTGCGGTCATGGCGGCCGTAACGGTCGCGGACGTGATTTTAATCGTATTCGCATATAAGATCGGACAGGGTGCGACGGCCCGTTTTTGCGGCGACCTTCGCGCGGAAATTTTCGCGAAGGTGAATTCCATGCCCGCAGATACTTTCAAAAAGATGGGAACGGGCGCGTTGATTACCCGTTCCATCGAAGACGTGGATCGGGTGGGGGACGTCATCAACACTCTTTTGAGCGCTCTTTCCGCCATTCCGTTCACCATGATTTTGGGCACGGCGCTCGCCTTTCGTAAAGATTGGGTGTTGGCGCTCATTCTGTTCGCATTCGTGCCCGTCATTTTGGCGGTGGTTCTTTTGGTTTCGCGGCGTATTCATCCGCTTTGGAAAATTTCCGACGAATACATGGATAAGCAGAACGCGCTGATCAGGAGCCGCCTTTCGGGAATCCGCGTCGTGCGGGCATTCAACCGCGAGGGAGCGGAACAGCAGAAAATCGACCGAGCGACGCACGTCATGGCGGATAACATCATCAAGGCGAATATTCGGGCGGGGCTCATCAGTCCCGTGTGTATGCTCGTTTTGAATCTCGTGACGGTGCTCATTCTGTACGTGGGAGCCTATCGTCTTTCCTTGCCCGACAGCCGCCTGACGGCGGGCGGTATTCTTGCGGTCATCGAATACGTGGGCATGATTATGTCGGGGATTATGAGTATTTCCTTCACCGTTTCGGAAATTCCCCGAGCCAAGGTGAACTGCATGCGCATATCCGAAGTCCTGACGGCGGATTCCGTCCCCGAAACGCGTGCGGAAGGGCAGCCGCCGTTGAAGGGCGGAATCCGCTTAAAGGGAGTCTCCTATCGTTATCCTGCGGGTTCCGACGACGCACTTTCGGGGATAGACATGGAAATTTTGCCCGGTCAGAAAATAGCGTTTATCGGCGGTACGGGTTCGGGAAAGAGTACGGTGGTTCGCCTGTTGCTGGGGCTGGCTTCGCCGACGGGCGGGGAGCTTTCCTTCGACGGAATCCCCGCCGAAACGTTGGGCGAGCGTCGCCTTCGGGAGAATATTTCCTGTGTTTTGCAGCGGGATACGATATTTTCGGGAACGATACGGGAAAACGTTCTGGCGGGCCGTGAAGCGGAGGACGCGAAAGTGCTCAGAGCCGTTTCCGACGCGCAGCTCATCGATTTTGTGGAGGCGCAGAAAGAGGGATTGGACTATCCGACGACCCAGCGCGGCGGAAACCTTTCGGGCGGGCAGAAACAGAGGCTGGCCATTGCGCGCGCGCTGTTGAAGCCCGCGGCGATATACATATTCGACGACAGTTTTTCCGCGCTCGACTTTCTCACGGAATCCAGGCTTCGCGCCTGCTTGGAGGAGCGCTTGAAGGGCAAGACGCAGATTATCGTTACGCAGCGTGTGACGACGGCGATGAACTGCGATAAAATTTACGTGTTCGACGGCGGAAGGATAGACGCCTGCGGCACGCATGAGGAACTGATGCGTTCCTGCGGGATTTATCGGGAAATTTATCTTTCTCAAACGCGCCGAAGCGCGTCCGAAACGGGGAGGTGAGCGCTTTGGAAGAAAAGCAGAAACAGTCGAAAAAAGGCGTTTTGAAACGCATGCTGGCGGACGTATCGAAAATCCGTTTTCAGCTTTTTGCCGTAGTGGGAATGGCGCTCGTCATCATCGCGTGTAATATTCTTTCCCCGCAGATTATCGGCAGCGTCGTCGGAAAAGCGGATGACTTTATCCGCTCGGACGGAGCCGACGCATCCGCGTTTTTGAAGAGCCTCGCGGTCCCGCTCGCGGTGCTGGCGGGGATTTACGCGGTGTATTCCTTCTTTTCATGGCTGAAAATGTATACGCTCAATAACGTCGTTTCCCGCCGCTTTACGTGTCAGCTCCGCATCGCGATGGCGGATAAGATTTCCCGCCTGCCCGTGTCCTATCTCGATAAGACCAAGACGGGAGAAATTCTCGCCCGCGTAAATAATAACGTCTCCATGATGGGAAACTCCATACACGAGGCGATCGACGTTCTTTTGATGGGCGTTTTGCAGCTCACGGCCATCGCGGTCATGCTCTTTTACGAAAACGTTCCGATGGCTCTGGCGGTCATTCTTCTGGTTCCGCTGTCCACAATCATTTCTACCGTAATCGCCCGTAAAAGCATGCGCTATTACGATAAAATGTGGAAGAGCTACGAAGACCTGTATTCCTGCGTCGAGGAGGATTACGGCGGGATAGAGACCGTAAAATCCTATAACATGGAAGAGACCATGCGGAAAAAGCACAAAAAAATCAACGACGGACTCACCGAAGTCAACCGCCGCGCCGTATTTTTGTCCTCTGCGGTTCAGCCCGTCATTTCTTTCACGAACCACGCCTCGTTTATCGCGGTGTGCCTGCTCGGCGGACTCCTCGCGGTGTCGGGAACGCTGGAAGTCGCGACGGTCGTCACGGTCGTCCTGTACTCCAAAAACTTTTCCGGCCCGCTCATGCAGATTGCAAACGGACTTTCGTCCATTCAGCACGTAGGCTCTGCCGCCAAAAAGGTGTACGGATTTCTCGACGAAGAGGAGATGTCCGTCGAAACGGAGCTCCTGCCCGAAAAAATTGCGGGAAACGTGGAATTTAAGGACGTGGATTTCTCCTATACCGAAGAAAAGCCGCTCATCGAACATCTGAGCTTTTCCGTCAGAGCCGGCGAAAAAGTAGCGATCGTCGGCCCCACGGGTGCGGGCAAGACGACGATCGTCAATTTGCTGATGCGCTTTTACGATCCCCGAAGCGGAAAAATCGAAATCGACGGGTTTGACATTTCGGAGATGAACCGCGAGAACGTGCGCGAACAATTTTCCATGGTTTTGCAGGATACGTGGTTGTTTGAAGGCACCGTGTACGAAAATATCGCCTATGGCAGGGAAGGAGTGACGAAAGAGGAAGTGGAGGCCGCCTGTCGGGCTTCCTATTGCGATCGGTTTATAAGGCTCCTGCCGAAGGGGTACGATACGGTGATCACCGATTCGACGTCGCTTTCGGGCGGTCAGAAGCAGCTTTTGACGATCGCGCGCGCGTTTTTGTCGGATAAACCGCTTTTGATATTGGACGAAGCGACTTCCGACGTCGATACGCGCACGGAGATTCTCATTCAGAAAGCGATGGATAAGCTGATGAAAGGGAAGACGTGTTTCGTCATCGCGCACCGCCTGTCGACGATCGTAAACGCGGATATGATCATTGCGGTGGATAACGGAAAAATCGTCGATATCGGAACGCATAAAGAGCTGCTGGAAGAGGGCGGTTTTTACGCGAAGCTCTATAACAGTCAGTATTCGCGCATATCGCAGCCCTCTCTGGCGGCGGAAAATTGAGAAAAAGCGGAAAAAAGTGCCGAATTGCCCTTAAAATAGCTTGCCAAGGCTCGTCCGATATGGTAAAATAGAAACGCTGAAAATTCACACCCGGACTTTGACGCGCATTCCGTGTCCGTAAAATTTTTGAGTGCGGATATCGTTGCGGCTGTAACGCCAACCGGGGAGGTACAACGGAGGTATTGAATTATGGCAGTTATCACGATGAAACAGCTTCTGGAAGCAGGCGTCCACTTCGGACACCAGACGAGAAAATGGAACCCCAAGATGAAGAAGTACATCTTTGCGGCGAGAAACGATATTCACATTATCGACTTGCAGATGACGGCGTCTCTCATCGAAGAAGCGTATACGTTCGTATGCGAGAGCGCGAAAGCGGGCAAGACGGTTCTTTTCGTAGGCACGAAGAAGCAGGCGCAGGACGCGATCAAGGAAGAAGCGGAAAGATGCGGTCAGTTCTATGTCAACGCGCGTTGGCTGGGCGGCTGCCTGACGAATTTCAAGACCATGCGTTCGCGCGTAGAGAGACTTGAAAAACTCGAAAAAATGGAAGCCGACGGGGAATTCGAACTTCTTCCCAAGAAGGAAGTCATGCTTCTCAAAAAGGAAATGACGAAGTTGCAGACCAACCTCGGCGGTATCAAGAAGATGAAGAGCCTTCCGGGCGTAATGTTCGTGGTGGATCCTCACAACGAAGAGATCGCGGTCAAAGAAGCGAAGAAGATGGGAATCCCCGTAGTTGCGATTACGGATACCAACTGCGATCCCGATGAAATCGACTATGTAATTCCGGGCAACGACGACGCCATTCGCGCGATCAAATTGATTTCGTCCGTCATGGCGAACGCGGTGATCGAAGCGAATCAGGGCGTAGAGGCACTTGCCCCTGCTGCGGAAGCGGAGGAAGCGGCGGCTCCCGAATCGATCGAAGAGGTAGTCGCGGCAGCGGAAGAGCCTGCGGCGGAAACTTCGGAAGCGAATGCGTAATTATCAGGAGGAATAAAGGAAATGGCATTTACAGCAAAGGACGTAATGGCGCTGCGCGAGAGAACGGGCGCGGGCGTAATGGATTGTAAGAAAGCGCTCACCGATGCGGACGGAGACATGACGAAAGCGGCGGAGCTTTTGAGAGAGCGCGGAATCGCGAAAGCGGAAAAGAAGGCGTCTCGTATTGCGGCGGAAGGAATTGTTTCGTGCTATATCGACGGCAATACGGGCGTATTGCTCGAAATCAACTGTGAATCGGACTTCGTGGCGAAGAACCCTCGTTTCGGGGAAATCGCGACGGAGATCGCGAAGGTAATCGTAAAGGAGAATCCTGCGGATACGGCGGCGCTGCTCGCGTGCAAAATCGACGGAGCGGCGAACGTAGAGGAATATCTGAAAGGTCAGATTGCGATCATCGGCGAAAAGATTGCGGTCAGACGTTTTACGGTGTATAAGACGGAAGGCTTTTTGGCGAGCTATATTCACCTCGGCGGAAAGCTGGGCGTCATGCTGGACATGAAGGGCGAAGCGACGGATGCGGCGAAGGAAGTAGCGCACGAAATCACGTTGCAGATTGCTTTCACGAAGCCCGCATATCTTACGGAAGAGGAAGTTTCCGCGGAGACGTTGGAGCGGGAGAAAGAAATTCTCAAACAGCAGGCGATCAACGAAGGTAAGCCGGAAGCGATTGCGGAGAAAATGGTTCTCGGCAGAATCAAGAAGTTCTATGAGGAGAACTGCCTTTTGAAGCAGGCGTTCATCAAGGACGATAAAAAGACGGTTTCCGACCTTTTGAAGGCGGCGGGGAACGCGGCGGTCAATCGTTTCGTGTTCTACGTCATGGGCGAAGGCTTGGAAAAGAAGAGCGAAAACCTGGACGAAGAGGTAGCGAAACAGGTTGCCGCGATGAAGAAATAAGCGAAAAAAAGAAATCGGCCGTCCGAATTTTCGGACGGCCGATTTTTATATGATTTGTCAGTTTCCCGTATAGCCGTAGACAAACTCGATATTGCATATCATATCCAGCCAATCGGCTTCCCAGCCTTCGGGGAGCTGATCTTTTTCAAAAGGAATATAAACGGTGGGGGTAAAATCGCCCAATCCCCAGTTTGTAAATATATCGTTCTCGATTTTTTCCACACTTGCGGGAATGACGAGGGAAGTAATTTCACAGGCATAAAACGCCCATTCCTGTATTTCCTTCAAAGAACTGTTTTGGGGTAAAATCAATTCGTCTAAACGAGTGCACATAGAAAAAGCGCGTTCTCCGATGACTTTTACGCTATCGGGTACCGTATAGGAAGTAGCTTCCTTTTTGGCAGGATAACAGACGAGTTTCGTCTCGTCCTTGCTGAATAATACTCCGTCTATGGTTTTATAGTAAGGATTTTCCGTAGATACAAAAATTTGCGAACAGCTGTTTCCGTGTTCGTGAGCAATATCTATTTTTTCAATCACCGCGGAAAACTCTACATTTCCCAGCGAATATTTGGAATCGGCGGTTGCTTCCAGAACGGGCAGATAGTCTTTGTCTCCGAGCCCTTTATAATATCCGGGCAAGATGACGTCTCCTTCCGCGGAATCAATATCGGCGATATAATATTTTCCGTTTTCGGAAAGAGTGTATTCGATTTCGCCTTCATAAAGAGCTTGCCCTCAATGCTCGCAGATATTTCCATTGCCCGTTGCGCTGATTTTATGTGCGTTTTCCATGGTATCGTCGCCGCAGGCGACGGCACCGGTCAGAACAGAGCCGATAAAAAGGGCCGTCAAACAGACTCCCCAAAATTTTTTCATACCAATTTCCTTCCCGTTAATTCATTGACATCATTATATCACGGCAGGCGGAAAAAGTCAATAGACAAAATAAAACGGATAGATTTGTTCAATCTTTTGGATAGTTTTTATAATTTAAGAAGTTTGATTAAATTGAAAAGAGTTATTAAAATGTATCGGTAATTCTTAAAAAGTAATCGGCAGAGATATCCAAAGTAAGACATATTTTTTTCAACATGTCATAACTTGGTTTTGATTTTCCTCTTAACCATTCACATACTTGACTAGGTTTGATTTTGATTGCACGAGCAAAATCAGTTTGGGAAATTTCGTTACTCTTCAAAAATTCATATAAAATGTCTTGAAAATTATTTTTCATGGCTTACCTCCTTTTATATCCTATCATATTTTTTAACAAAAAAATATTTTTTTGGAAAAGTTAGGAATAATTTTTATTTCCTCCCGACCTGTTCCGTTTTCCGTCCCGTCCCGATTTTTCCCGAACCCCTCCGATTTTTGTTTGCCGCCGTTCCCACGCGGGTTATATTTTCGTGTAATTTGTGAGAGGGAAGAAAAATCTACAAAAATGTTCAAAAAAGGAGGGACTTTTTTCGCGATTTATATAGATTTCTTGTGAGAAATATGGTATAATAGTAACGAAATTGAGCGGCATAGCATTGATTTGCGTGCCATACATAGAAAAGCGGAGGAAAGAAATGCAGCCCAAGTATAAGAGAGTACTTTTGAAACTGTCGGGCGAAGCGCTTGCGGGCGAGAAGGGATTCGGACTCAATCAGGACGTAATCGCGGGCGTGGTCGACCAGATTGTAGAGATCCACAACATGGGAGTGGAAGTCGGTCTCGTGATCGGCGGCGGAAATTTCTGGCGCGGCCGACAGGGAACGAAGATGGACAGGACGACGGCGGATCACATGGGAATGTTGGCGACGGTGATGAATTCGCTGGCGATGATGGACGCGATAGAGCAGCGCGGAGTTCCCGTGCGGGTGCAGACGGCGCTGAACATGGTTTCTTTGGCGGAGCCGTTTATCTTGCGGAAAGCGATTCGGCATTTCGAGGAAGGTCGGATTGTAATTTTCGCCTGCGGAACGGGGAATCCGTATTGTTCTACGGACACGGCGGCGGCGCTTCGGGCGTGCGAAATATCGGCGGATATACTGTTGATGGCGAAGAACGTGGACGGGATTTACGATTCGGATCCCAAGACGAATCCGTTTGCGAAGAAGTATGAAAACCTGAGATATTCGGACATTATCAACCGCGGGTTAAAGGTTATCGATTTCACGGCGGCGACGATGTGCATGGAGAATAACGTACCGACGTTGGCATTCGGGCTGAACGAAGACAAATCGATTGTCCGCGCGGTGTGCGGCGAGGAGCTGGGCACGGTGATCACGGTATAAACCATAAAAACAAGGAGAAAAAGTTATGATTGAAAACGAAAAAGTGGAAGAATTGATGTTGGAGCTCGAAGATAAGACGGAAAAGACGATTTCCGTGTTAGAGGGCGAATATACGGCGATCCGCGCGGGGCGTGCGAATCCTCACGTGCTGGACAGAGTGGAAGTGGAGGCCTACGGCGGCATGAGTAAGCTGATAGAGCTTGGGAATATCAGTGCGCTGGACGCGAGATGTCTGCAAATCAGCGTGTGGGATAAATCGTTGTTGAAAGCGGTGGAGAAGGCGATTTTGCAGTCGAACTTAGGGCTCACGCCGACGAACGACGGGAACGTTATCCGAATTGTATTCCCCGTCATGACGGAGGAGCGGAGAAAGGAGCTGGTGAAGCAAATCAAGAAGATGGGGGAAGACGCGAAGGTTGCGGTGCGAAACAGCCGCCGCGACGCGATGGACGGTTTGAAGAAGATGAAGACCGCGAAGGAGCTTTCGGAGGACGATTTTTCGGCCTGCGAAGGGGAGGTCGAAAAGACGGTTTCGGCGGCGATGACGAAATTAGAGGGAGTCGTTTCGGCAAAAGAAAAGGAATTGATGTCTATTTGAGCCATGAAGAAGAATAAAATAGACGGGGAGGGGCTGCCGCGGCATATAGCCGTCATCATGGACGGAAACGGCCGCTGGGCGAAGAAGCGGCTGATGCCCCGTTCGTACGGGCACCGTCAGGGAATGAGCCGCATGGTCGGGCTTTTGGAGCATGCTTTTGACCTCGGAATCGAATACGTGACGGTGTACGCACTTTCCACGGAAAACTTAAAGCGTCCGAAGGAGGAGCTCGACGGCCTGTTCGATCTTATCCGCAAGAATTTTCTGGACTGTATGCGCAAAATTTGTTCGCGGGGCGTCCGTCTGCGGATTTTGGGCAATGTCGGACTGTTGCCCGAAGACGTGCAGAGACTCTTGAAAGAAGCGGAGGAAGAATCGTCGAAATACGAGGGCAGGGGAGTAAACGTTGCGCTTGGTTACGGCTCCCGCGCGGAGATTGTCCGCGCGGTAAACCTCGCGGTGGAGGCGGGAAAACGGGTGACGGAGGAAAGTTTTTCCTCTCTCCTGTATACGCACGACCAGCCCGACCCAGATCTCGTCATTCGCACGGGCAAGGAAATGCGGCTGTCCAATTATCTCCTGTATCAGTCGGCGTATGCGGAGCTGTATTTTTCGGATAAGATGTTCCCCGAATTTTCGGACAAAGACTTAGACGAAGCGATCGCGGAATACGGCCGCCGTACCCGCCGATTCGGAAAGACGGACGAACAGTGTAAAAAGAAGGGTTAAACTTATGAAAATCCGTTTGATTACGGGCACATGCTATATAGCGGTGCTGCTCGTGTTTTTTCTTTTGAAAATTTTCGTCCACGATTTGTTTTTCGACGGTTTGATTTATGCTTTCGCGCTGATCGGGACTTTTGAAATGCTCCGTGCGATGAAGGAAAAGATCACGGGAGCAGAGAGAGTTCTCGTGTTTGTTTTTGCCGTTCTCTGCATACCTGCCTGCGCGCTTTTCGAGCAGTTCTTTTCCTCGGGCGCTTTGGCCGCGGCGGCTTGCTTTTTCGTGCTTGCGGTCGCGCTTTTGTCTCTTCTCGTGGCTCGCCATGAGGAGACCTCTTTGGAAAGCATCGGCATATCCTTTCTTTCCGCCGTGTATCCCACGCTTTTTCTGGCGCTTCTCACGCTTGCGAATCATATAGAGGGGGCGGAATCTCTTTCGTCCTTTGCACTGAATTCCGACCTCGCGATTTTGTTCGTGTTCGTCATCTCCCCGTTTGCGGATTCTTTGGCGTACGTGTTCGGCCGTTTTCTCAAAGGCAAATTCCCCAAAAAGATGGCGCCGACCGTAAGCCCGAATAAGACGGTAATCGGCGGAATCGGCGGACTGGTCGGCGGACTCGTGGGCGCCGCGATTTTGTATTTTTCCTATAACGCGGTCGCGGGGAGTTTTGAAAATATGGCGCTTTGGCTTCCCGTGTATCTCGGAATCGGCCTTTTGACGGCGGCGGCCACAGAATTCGGCGATCTCGTCGAAAGCTGTATCAAGAGAAAAGTGGACATCAAGGACATGGGCAAGCTCATGCCGGGCCACGGCGGAATCCTCGACCGAATAGACGGGACGCAGTTTGCAACGGTGGTCGTTTACCTTTGTTTCACAATCATACACGTAATCGCTTAAAATCATGAAAGACGCACAAAAGTACCTCTCTTTTTTCGGGACGGGTACTTTTTGTCGATAAAGGAGGCGCGGCATTGAAAAGCATTTCTCTGATCGGGAGTACGGGCTCCATCGGCAGACAGACCTGTTCGGTCGTCAGGCGCCATAGGGAGGAATTCAGAATCGTCTCTCTCGTCGCCAATACTTCCGCGGAACTGTTTTTGCGGCAGGTGGAAGAATTCCGCCCCGAGTTTGCCGCGTTGATAGACGAAGAGGCGGCTCGTTCCGTCCGCGGTAAAATTCCTGCGGGGACTCGTTTTTCGAGCGGAATAGACGGGGGCATGGAAGCGTTGACGTACGGCGATACGGCGGTGATCGCGGCGACGGGCTTCGCGGGGTTTAAATATACGCTGGAAGCGGCGCGGCTCAAAAAGAATATCGCGCTGGCGAATAAGGAAACGCTGGTCTGCGGGGGGGAGCTCGTCATGCGGGAAATCTCCCGCGCGGGCGTCTCTCTCATGCCCGTGGACAGCGAGCATTCGGCGCTTTGGCAGGCGCTGGGGTTCAGGCTCGACGCACCCTTTCGCCGATTGATCATCACGGCGAGCGGCGGCCCCTTTTATTCTTATACGGAAGAACAATTGAAGAAGGTGACTTTCCGCGACGCGCTGAAACACCCGACGTGGAACATGGGCGCAAAGATCACGATCGACAGCGCCACGCTGCTCAATAAGGGCTTTGAGGTGATTGAAGCGAAATGGCTTTACGGCACGGAATTGAAGAAAATTCATACGCTCGTCCAGCCCGAGAGCATCATACATTCCATGGTGGAGTTCGACGACGGCGGAATTTTGGCGCAGCTGAGTTATCCCTCCATGGAGCTGCCCATTCAGCTTGCGCTGACATATCCGAAGCGCATGGACTGCGGATTGAAGCCCTTGGATTTTGAGTCGCTGGGCGCGCTTCGTTTCCTGCCGCTGGAACGAAAGCGGTTTCCGTGTTACGACCTGGCGCTTTCGGCGGCGGAGGCCGGGGACAACTACCCTTGCGCGCTGAACGCGGCGGGCGAAATCGCGGTAGGCGCGTTTTTGAAAGAGCGGATATCTTTTCCCCTGATTGCGGAGACTATAAAAAGGACGCTCGAAAAGGTATCCCGTACCCGCATAGACGGGTATGAAGCGTTGGCGGAGACGGACGCGGCGGCGAGAAGATACGCCGCGGAATTTATCGCGGGGCTTCCCGCAAAGACGGAATAAAGAGGAGAATACATTTGTTCAATCAGTTGTTGAGTTTTTCGTCGACGATGAAGAGTATCGGCGGCGTAGTGCTTGCAATCGTCATCTTGCTCGTCATGGTGACGATACACGAATTCGGGCATTATATCGCGGGAAAACTCCTGCATTTCAAAATCGAAGAATTTTCGGTCGGCTTCGGGCCCGCGATTTTCAAAAAACGCAGTAAAAAGACGGGCGAGCTGTTCGCGCTGCGCGTAATCCCTCTCGGCGGCTATTGCGCCTTCGACGGGGAGGACGACACGGACGACGCGGACTCTCCCACGCCTCCGCCCGCGGAACCCTTTGAGGACATGTCCTCAAAATCCGTCTCCGAGCGCTCCGAATCCCCTTTGCCCGCGTCGGACGGCCGCTTTGCGGACGCTTCCGCGCCCCTCGGTCAATCGGCTTCCGCGGCTTCTTCGTCCGCCCCTTCCGCGACGGAAGATTCCCGCTCTTTGGATGCGGGTTCGTCTCCCGTATCGGACGGGCGTGCTACATCCGCGGATTTCCCGCCTTCGGCAAATTCGCCTTCGGCTTCCGCAGCCTCTTCCGCGGCTTCCCCGTCTGCCCTTCGCCCCGAAAGCGCGGTTCCCGCGTCTCACTCTGTATCCGAGGGCAAAAAGTTTAACGACCAGCCGCCTTGGAAACGAATAATCGTTCTGATAGCGGGCGCGACGATGAATTATCTTCTGGCGCTCGTGATTATCATTATTATGTTCACCTGCGTGGGGCAGCCGCAGTATGCGGTCATGCAGAAGCCCGACGACTCGGAACAGGCAACGTCGCAGACGGTTTCCGACCCGACGGATACGACGCGGCTTTTGCCGGGCGACGTCATCGTTTCGGTGGAAGGAAAGAGCATGTTCCTGCTCACCGACTACGTGGACGCTTTGCGCGGAAAGAAAGCGGGCGATACGGCGGAAATAGAGGTCGTCAGAAACGACAAACCGATGACGCTCGAAGTCGTTCTTGCCAAGGACGCGAATTTCAAGAACATGTCGGACGTGTACGTCGTGCTCGACGCGCTGGGAATTTACGGTCTCATGGGCACGCCGGTGAAACAGAGCTTTTTCGGGGCGGTGGGGGATTCGTTCGTCTATTCGGGCAAGCTCGGCGGTCTGGTGTTGCGTTCGCTCGGGGAACTGCTGACGGGCAAAATCGGTCTGGAAAGCATGGGCGGGCCCGTGACGACGATCAAAGCGACTTCGGAAGCCGCGCTCGGCGGAATATGGTCGTTTTTGAACATTTCGGGCTTTATCGGCGTGAACCTCGCGGTGTTCAATCTCTTGCCGATTCCCGCGCTGGACGGGTCAAAGGTCGTGTTCACGATCATCGAGTGGATTCGGAAGAAGCCCATCAACCGCAAGGTCGAGGCGATGATTCACTTTATCGGAATCATTTTCCTGTTCGGTTTCGCCATTTTGGTGGATATTCTGCATTTGTTCGTATAAAATTTTTTATGCCTGTCAAGTAAAATTGCTTGACAGGCAAATTTTTTTCGGATATAATGATAGGGCGTCAGAAGGAACGGAGGCACGGAGGATGTCGGAAGAATTCGGGGGGAAGGATATGGAGACGGTGCGTCTGTTCGACGCATACGGAGCGCTGTTGACGGAACGTCAGAGGAAAATCGCGGAGCTTTATTATAATTACGATCTTTCTCTGGGCGAGATCGCGGAGGAGAACGGAGTTTCCAGGCAGAGCGTTTCGGATTGTCTCGGCAAGGTAGACCGCCGTTTGAAGGAGTACGAGAAAAAGCTGGGTTTCGTGTGTACGGCGAAGAGAGTTTCGGCGTGGGCGGAGCGGCTGAAAGCGGAGCGGCCCGAGCTTACGGATCGGGCGGAGGAGCTGGCGGAAATTCTGGAAAGGAGGGACGGATAGCATGGCATTGTTTGCGTCGCTCTCGGAGCGATTGAACCATATATTTTCCAAACTGACCAAGCGGGGGAAGCTGACGGAGCTGGAAATCCGCACGGCGATGCGGGAAGTGCGCGTGGCGCTTTTGGAAGCGGACGTGAATTTGAAGGTAGCCAAGCAGTTTATCGCGGAGGTTTCGGAGAAAGCGGTGGGGCAGGAAATACTGTCCTCGCTCAATCCCGCGCAGCAGGTCATCAAGATCGTGAATGACGAGCTCATCGCGCTGATGGGTTCGAAGAACGCGAAAATCGAAGTTTCGCCCAAACTTCCGACGGTAATCATGATGTGCGGTTTGCAGGGTGCGGGGAAGACGACGCTGTGCGGCAAGCTGGCTCTGCTTTTGAAGAAGCAGGGGAAGCGTCCGCTTTTGGTGGCGGGGGACGTGTACCGTCCCGCGGCGATCGCGCAGTTGCAGGTCGTTGGCAGGAACGCGGGGGTAGAGGTGTTCGAGAAGGGAACGCAGAACCCCGTAAAGACGGCGGGACAGGCGATCGAATACGCGCGTTCGGGCGGTTACGATACGGTGATTCTGGATACGGCGGGTCGGTTGCAGATCGACGAAACGCTGATGCAGGAGCTGGAAAATATCAAGAAGCAGGTAGACGTGACGGAGACGCTGCTGGTCGTGGACGCGATGACGGGACAGGAAGCTGTCAACGTGGCAGAGACGTTCAACGCGCGGCTGGACGTCACGGGCGTGATTCTGACGAAGCTGGACGGGGATACGCGCGGCGGCGCGTGCCTTTCGATCAAGGCGGTGACGGGCAAGCCGATCAAGTTCATCGGCGTGGGCGAGAAACTGTCGGATTTGGAGCCGTTCTATCCCGAGCGCATGGCGTCCCGAATTCTGGGCATGGGCGACGTGCTTTCGCTGATCGAGAAAGCGCAGCAGGCGATCACGGAAGAGGACGCGAAGAAGATGCAGCAGAAGATGAAGGAGAATTCCTTCACGCTGAGCGATTATCTCGAACAGTTTGCGATGCTGAAAAAGATGGGCGGAGCGCAGGCGATGATGAGCATGCTGCCCGGAATGAATAAGCTGAAAGTGAACGAAAAGGACATCGACGAGAAGCGGATAGAGCATACGAAGGCGATGATATTGTCGATGACGCAGGCGGAGCGGGATAATCCGTCGATCATCGACAGCAAGAGGAAGCGGAGAATCGCGGCGGGGTCGGGCACGAGCGTGCAGGAAATCAACCAGCTTTTGAAGCAGTTCGACCAGACGAAGCAGCTCATGAAGCAATTAAAGGGTAACAAGGGCAAATTCAGAATGCCTTTTTGATACGAGAGAGACAAAAAATTTTAACATACTTTTGGAGGTATAATCATGGTAAAAATGAGACTTTTCAGAATGGGCGACAAAAAGAACCCCATTTATCGCGTAGTGGTGGTGGACAGCCGTAAGGCGATGAGCGGCGAATATATCGACTGCGTGGGACATTATCGTCCGACGTGCGATCCGGTAGAGCTGACGATCGACGTCGAGAAGGCGAAGGATTGGCTGAAAAAGGGCGTGCAGCCGACGGAGACGGTGAAAAACCTGCTCGTAAAGACGGGGGCGATGGAGAAGCCTGCGAAGCTGAGCCCTTCCAAGACGAAAGGGAAGAAGTCGAAGAAGTAATCTCCGCCCGCCCGTCTAAGAAAATACAGAGGAATCGGGAGGTAAAGAATGCTGGAATTAGTACAATATATCGTCAACCAATTTGCGGAGGATAAGGAGCACGTAGAATACGCGGTGCACGAAAAGGAGCGCGTAATCGAAATCGTGGTGACGCTGCCTTCGTCGGATATGGGAAAAGTCATCGGCAAGCAGGGCAAAATTGCGAAGGCGCTGCGGACGATCGTCTATGCGGCGACGCCGAGGAACAGTAAGCGTTACGTCGTGGAAATCAAGGAAAAGGGCGGGAACGCGGTAGATCGCGAACCGGAAGAAACGACGGACGAAGAAGCCGAATAAGATTCGGAGCAAGAAAAAAGGCTTTCGTAGCGAAAGCCTTTTTTCGGCTATGACGAAACGGGGAGGCGAAGAATGGAAAGACTCATCATCGGAGAGGTTTTGAAGCCGCAGGGAATCCGCGGGGAGCTGAAAATCAAGACCTATACGGACGAACCGGATGACGTGAAGTCGTTCGGGCAGGTATATATCGAAGGGAAGCCGTATAAGATTTTGTCTTTTCGGGTAGGCGGAGACGGGTTTGCGTATTTGGGCTTGCGCGGAGTACCGGACCGGAACGCGGCGGAGCTCTTGCGCGGGAAGAAGCTGGAAGGAGACAGAGAGGACGCGCCCGAATTGGAAGAGGGGCGGTATTATATCGCGGATATTTTGGGCCTTTCGGTGGAGACGGAGAGCGGCGAAGTTCTGGGAACGGTGAAGGACGTGGCGCCGCTGTCGTCGGAGGTATACACGATAGAGCGGGAGGGGAAGGAGATTCTTTTCCCCGCGGTGAAAGGGGTCGTGAAGCAGGTAGATTTGGAAAACGGCCGCATCATAGTGGACAAAAAGCGCTTCGACGAAGTAGCGGTGATTTGAGCCGAAGCGCGCGGCGGAGTTTATGTTCGGGGGAACGTTTTGGGAAAATATGCGGCGTCGATTGAAGGCATCCGAAGAAAATCCCCCGTGCGGACTTCCGCACGGGGGATTAAGGTAATGCCGTTTTCTGCTTGTTTTCGGCTAATCCGTTCACGAATCTCATTCCGCAACGGTTATTCCGTTCACGGGTTTCGCCCTGCAACGGTTTTTTGTTTGCGGTTTTCGTATCCGTCAGGATTTTCCGTTTGCGGTTTTCATATCCGCGGCGGCGGTTTCTCCTTCTGCGGTTTCTCCGGCGTCGGCGTTCACCTTTACACCCGCGCCCGCCGTACCTGCCGTTTCTGCCGTTCCCGTAGCGCCCGCGTTTTCCGCCGTTTTTGTCGTTTCCGCCTTGACGGCCGCATATTTTTTAGGCTTCATAAGCGCGCCGAGCTTGTCCAATACATTTGTTTTTGCGAGGACGTACAAAGCGACGGTGGCGATGGCGCAGTCTGCGGGGAGATATACGCACTGATAGATGAAGGAATAGATGAATCCTCCGTTGGATACGGCCCAGTTCGGGAGTTCGGCCCATACCTGGTCCATGGAGAAATAAATCATGCCCGAGAAAAGGTGGAAAACGAAGCGGACGACGTAGACGGCGACGGTGCCGAGGACGACGTTAAAAGTAGTCTTTTTGGTGAACTTTCCGGCAAGTCCCATGAGCCCGATAGATGCGAATGCGAGCAGGTAATCGAGAATAAACGTCATGGGAGTAAGAATATAAGGGTCGGTGACGAAGTTAAATAATCCGAAGATAAGCCCCGTAAGCAATCCGTCGGCAAGCCCGTAAACGTAAGTGTAGATGAGTAAGGGAACGAAACTTGCGAGGGTAATGGAGCCGCCATACGTTACGGGGGAAACTTTGAGAAAAGATAAGACGAAGGACAAACCGAGTGAGATACCGGCGAAAGCGATATGCTTTGCGTCATAGTGTTTTTTGCCTTTGACACAGATAACGGCGATGACTCCGAAGAGGACGACGATGGCGCCGACGGAAACCCATTTGACGATATTGGTGGTTTTCGCGCTGGCTTCCAAAAGAGCATTGAGAAACATAAAAAAAGACCTCCTTTTTTTCTTGGACCCGCCGCTTGGTCGCGGCAGAAAAGAAAAAAAGCCGCGCCCGGAGGCCGAAAAGGGAGAAAATCCCGAAACGGCGCGCGGGCGCGCAGAAGTTCTTTTTTACCTCGTTACCGATCATCTCGCTCAAGTATTACCTTGCCGATTCCATGGTATAATCTCAGCTTGTTAAAGCACCCACGACGGATAATTGAATTTTGTAATCAACATTATAGGACAAACGCGGAAAAAAGTCAATAAAAAAGGTAGAGATAAGGAGAAAAAAATAATGCGATACGATTTTTACGCATATCTTGACAGAATGAAATATATCAAGCGCTGGCAGCTGATGCGTTCGGAGCGGGAGGAAAACATTATGGAGCACTCCCAGAGCGTAGCGGTGATATCGCATGCGCTGGCGACGATCCGCAACAAAATTTACGGGGGGAGCGTAGATGTTGCGAAGACGGTACTTTACGCGCTGTATCACGAGACGAGCGAAGTGATGACGGGTGATCTTCCGACGCCGGTGAAGTATTATAATCGCAGCATACAGGGGGCGTATAAGCAGTTGGAGCGTAGCGCCTGCGAAAAAGTAGCGGACATGCTGCCGAAGGAATTGAAGGAAGAGGTAGCGCCGTATGTTCTGGCGGACGAGACGAGCGAGGAATACCGGCTGGTAAAGGCGGCAGACCGATTGGCGGCGTATATCAAATGCTTGGAGGAGCTGCGTTCGGGAAACAGCGAATTTTCGCGGGCGAAGAAGAGTATCGAGGAAGATTTGCACGGTCGGAAAATGCCGGAAGTGGAATATTTTTTCGAGCATTTTATTCCGTCGTTTTCGTTGACGTTGGACGAGCTGGAAGGATTTTAGGGAAAAAATTCACGCAGTTTTCAAAAAATCTTAAAGCTATCAACGAAAAGACGGGTATAATAGTAGGTGTAAATCGAAAATATCGAAAAAGGAGAGGCGGGGCGTAAGGAAATATAACCCCGCCCGAATCAGGGGAGGCAAACGGATATGAAAAAAATCTGGACGGCGGCGGTAGCGCTCGGTTGCACCGCGGTGATGGCGGTGAGTTTTTCCGCCTGTGATTTTTCGGCATTTGGTTCAAAATCCGCTTACGAGATTGCGGTAGAGAACGGATTTACGGGAACGGAGGCGGATTGGCTGAAAAGTTTACACGGAGCGGACGGCAGTGACGGAGCCGACCTCGACATAGAGGAAGTATATGCGACGGCGGTGAAGAACGGCTATGAAGGTACGTTCCTTGAATTTTTGGAGGAATATCTTTCTGCGGACGTGAGCGAGAATAACGATACGGACGCGATCGCGCATAACATGATGTCTGTCGTGAGCGTATATTCGGGATTCAGGGAAACGAAGAAGACGGCGAATTGGCCATTCGGCGGAACGGTG
Organism: uncultured Clostridia bacterium; assembly: GCA_904419075.1. Classification (GTDB taxonomy): domain Bacteria; phylum Bacillota; class Clostridia; order Christensenellales; family Borkfalkiaceae; genus Scatosoma. Next base: position 158,726 of record CAJFQM010000003.1, on the reverse strand, counting down.
ACGACGACTTCTCTCGTTTGGGCGGCAGGCAGCGGCGTCATTTACGATCTGAATAAAGAAGCGGGAAACGCTTATGTGATCACGAATTTCCACGTCATTTACGATGCGGAGAGCGATAACGGAATAGCGGATTATATTTATCTTTCGTTGTACGGCGGAATCACGAATATAAATACCTCAACGGGCGAGAATACGGACGGACTTGCGATACCTGCGACATATGTCGGAGGAGCCGCCGATTATGATATTGCGGTTTTGAAGGTACAGGGGAATGAAATTCTTCGAGAAAGCTCGGCGGAGGAAGCGGAGATCGGTTCTTCGGAGGAAATAACAACGGGAGAAAAGGTATTTGCGATAGGAAACCCGGAAGGCGACGGAATTTCCGTTACGGAGGGCGTGGTTTCGGTGGACTCGGAATACATTCAGCTGGAATCGACGATAAATCCCGGAACGGCGGTCAGCATGCGCGTCATGCGGACGGACGCGGCGATCAATCCGGGGAATTCCGGCGGCGGATTGTTTGATGCGCAGGGAAAACTCGTCGGTATCACAAACGCGAAGCTAGGCGATTCGTTTGTGTATGGAGAAACGAGGCAGGTAGAAGGAATTCATAGCGTAGATAATATGGGATATGCGCTTCCGATCACGCAAGTGATGTATGTCGTGGACAATATCATGGATAACGACGGTTCGGTGAAGCGTGCGACTTTGGGCGTCACGGTACAGACCGTGGATTCCAAAGCGATTTTGGAGAACGGGAAAGCTGTAATCGTGGAGACGGTTTCGGTGACGGATATTTCCGAAGGCACCGCGGGAGACGGGGTATTCGAGACGGGAGATATTCTTAAATCGATCACGGTAGGAAACACAACAACGGAAATCCGTCGCAGATATCAGGTCATCGACTTGTTGCTCTGCGTGCGGAAAGGCGATACCGTCAAAGTAACGGTAGAGCGCGGCGGGGAACAGAAGGAACTTTCGGTTACGTTCGATAAAGACGAATATTTCACCGCCGTTTCCTGAAACTTAATATAGACCACACAAAATTTCTCTTTATATTTTTTTCATTATTTTCTCTCTTATATTTTTATGGAAAGGCGCGCCCACGGTTCCCGTGAGCGCGCCTTTTCCCGCGTTTCCCGCCGCCCCGTCTCCTGCCTCGTCTTTCTCTCTCATTTTTTACCCCTCCGATTTTGCCTCTTAGCCTTTCCGCCGCGCCGCGCGCCGAGTTTTCTTTCCCGCCCGCGCTTGACTTTTCGGACAAAGAAGAGTATACTGATAGGGTATATAAAAATGCGCCTTCGGGGGCAAAAAGGACGGTCAGTCATGAAAGCGGAAGAATTTCTTTCTTCTTTGTCGGAGATTTCCGAGAAAAACGTTTATCGGTTTGAGCAAATCCGCGCCTGCATACCTTTGGGGCGCGACGATGCGGGGAATATCGCTGTGGCGCATCGCGAGGAGAACGCGGAACGGTATCATCACGTCTGCGTGACAGGTGCGGGGCGGAGCGAATTTATCCGCCGCCTCGTGGTTACGCTGTCGTGCCTTTACGACCGTTCGGAGGCGATGTTTCTGATCCTTTCGCCGTATGCGGGATACAGTGAGCTTTTGCGGTTGCGGGCGGCGGACGTGACGGTGCCGTACATCAACAATTACGCGGATTATCTTTCGGCGCTGGACACCGTGCGGGAGCTGGTGCGCATGCGTTCTCTGAACGTGGGTTATCCCCGCCTTTTCGTGGTGATGGACGGTTTGGAGGAGCTTCCCGACGTGAAGCGGGACGGAATGCTCGACCCCTATCGCCTGTGTTTTGAAGCGGTGGGAGCGGGACGCGTGGAGATCATCACGGGGGCGGACTTGTTAAAGAGTATTTTCAGCGGTTATCCCGGTGCGTTTGTGGGAATCGGAAACTGTCTCGTGACGCCGAAGGGGGAGGGGAAAGCGGACGTGACCTACGTGAACGCGGATTCTTCCCTCACGCTTCCGAAGGAGATCAGCTATCCCGATACTCCTTCTTTGACGCAATCGATAGATTTTTTTAATTCGTTATGACGGAAAATTTTTGTCTTTCTTGTATTACGCAGCCGCTTCTTAGCTGGTACCGCGAAAACAAGCGGATTTTGCCTTGGCGGGAACGAGTGACGCCCTATCGGGTATGGGTGTCTGAGATTATGCTCCAACAGACCCGCGTCGAAGCGGTGAAGGAATATTATGTTCGCTTTCTCAAAGAATTGCCCACGGTAGAAGCGCTGGCGGACTGCGAGGAAGGGAAGCTCATGAAACTTTGGGAGGGGCTGGGTTATTACAGTCGGGTGCGGAACATGCAGAAAGCGGCAAGGGTTCTGGTACGGGAGTACGGCGGCCGTTTTCCCGATACGGAGAAGGAGATCAGAGCTCTGCCGGGAATAGGCGATTACACGGCGGGGGCGGTGCTTTCCATCGCCTACGGAAAGCCCGTTCCGGCGATCGACGGAAACGTGCTTCGTGTGCTGTCGAGAGTCCTCGAAAATCCGACGGAGATTTCGGATTTATCCTATCGCGCGTTCTTGCGCGAAGAGCTGAAAAAGGCATATCCGAAGGAAGGCGCCGACTGTTCGGACTTTACGCAGAGCTTGATGGAGCTGGGCGCGCTGATCTGTACGCCCCGTTCCCCGAAATGCGCGGAATGTCCGTTGCGGGGGCTTTGCGGGGCGGAGAAGCACGGCTCTCAGGGGAAGTATCCCGTTTTGCCGAAAAAGAAGGAAAAACGCTCGGAAAAAGTATACGTGTTCGTCATCGAAACGGCGTCGGGCATCGCCGTCAGGCGCCGCGAAGAGGGGGTATTGAAGGGCATGAACGAGTTCCCTTCGCACCTCGCGGAGGAAGGGACGACGCCCGAAGAAATTTTGAATGAGTGGGGCGTTTCCGAATTCCGAATCGTCAGAAGCAAAAACTATACGCATGTTTTCACGCATATCCGCTGGGATATGACGTGCTTTTATGTACGGGCCGAAAAATCTCCCTTTCCCGCATATTCGGAAGAAGCGCTGGAAAAGGAAGTCTCTCTGCCCACGGCATTCCGTCAGTGCGCGGAAATCCGCTATCTGCTCGGGTAAAATCCGCTGATTTTGGCTTTGTGCCGTTCTCGGTATCGCTCATACGCACACGGTTCATACTTTTGTGCCGTCCGCGGTATCGTGCATACATTGCATAGTCCGTATTTTACGTCGTTCTCAATATTGCTCATACGCCGCGCGGCCCTACTTTTGTGCCGTCCGCGGCGTTTACATCTCATGCCGTTCACGGAGGCAACATGAAGAAGTATAAACTCAATTTTGAAATGGTTCCCGAGGAATGTTGGTATTCCAATCTGCGCAGCGTGCTTACGCGGGGGCAGTGGGACGCGGTGCGGTTCGACGCCTATTCCCGCGCGGGCGGGAAGTGCATGATTTGCGGCGCGAGGAGTTCTCGCCTCGAAGCCCACGAACAGTGGAGCTACGACGATAAAAAGAGATTGCAGAAATTGGAAACGGTAATCGCCGTGTGCCGCCGCTGCCACGAAGTCATTCATATCGGGCGCACGTTTTTGGTGGGACGCGGCGCGGAGGCGGAGGAGCATTTCTGTAAGGTCAACGGCTGTACGCAGTCGGAATTTCACGCGGCGCTTGCGGAAGCGAACCGTGTATATCTCGAACGGAATAAAACGGAGGGATGGACGACGGATTTGAGGTGGCTGAAAGATCGATTCGGTTTTGCGCCGCCGTTCGGCGGAGATTTGTAGGGAAAATGATGCGTTTTGTCACTTGCGGAAAAAACGGTACATAAATCGACAAAAAAAATTCTTATAAATGTACATTTTATATTGAAATCTTTGAAGAGATATGATATAATAAACGGGATCTCAATGAATAAAATCTTTCGGGAGGAGCATAGAAATGAAAGTGATTTTGGTCAACGGAAGCCCGCACGAGCAAGGCTGTACGTATACGGCGCTTCGGGAAGCGGAGAAAGCGCTGAACGCGGACGGAATCGACACGGAGATTTTCCAGTTGGGCAAAAAACCCGTTTCGGGCTGTATCGCCTGCGGAGCCTGCCGAAAACTCGGAAAGTGTTTTATGGAGGACGCGGTAAACGAATTTACGGCTTTGGCGAAGGAGGCGGACGGATTTATATTCGGTTCTCCGGTGCATTATGCATCGGCGGGCGGAGCGATCACCTCGTTTATGGACAGGGCGTTTTACAGCGGCGGAGCGGCGCTTCGGTATAAACCCGCGGCGGCGGTGGCGAGCTGTCGTCGGGCGGGCGGAACGGCGACGCTGGACATGCTGAATAAATATTTTACGATCAGCTGTATGCCCGTGGTTTCGTCGTCGTACTGGAACGAGATTCACGGAAACACGGCGGAGGAAGCGTCAAAGGACGCGGAGGGCTTGCAGACGATGCGGACGCTGGGACATAACATGGCTTGGCTGCTGAAATGTATCGAAGCGGGCAGAGGCGCGGGCATAGAGCCGACGAAAGAGAAAAAAGTATATACGAATTTTATCCGCTGAGAGCGGGAAGGACGATATTTATGGGATATATCATCGGGATAGATTTAGGCGGCATGAGCGCGAAGGCGGCGATTTTCGACGGAGAGGGAAGGCTTCTCGCGAAGTCGAATATTGCGACGACCTCGGCGGACGGATTTGACGGGACGGCGAACAAGCTGGACGTAGTGGCGCGTACGGTCGCGCGGGAAGCGAAGATAGATTTTTCGGAGGTGGAGGCGATCGGAATCGCGTCTCCGGGGGTCGTGAACAGTAAGACGGGCGTCGTTTTGAAGTGGGGGAATTACGGCTGGCTGAACGCGCCTTTGGGCGAGACGGTCGAAAAGCTGACGGGTAAAAAGGTATACGTTGCGAACGACGCGAACGCGGCGGCATTGGGCGAGGCGAAGTTCGGTGCGAGCTCGGTATACGAAAGCAGTATTTTCATTACGCTGGGGACGGGAGTCGGCGGCGGAATCATCGTAGACGGAAAGATGCTGGAAGGCTACATGAGCGCGGGCGCGGAAATCGGGCACATGATTTTGCGGGAAGGCGGAGCGCTCTGCGGGTGCGGCCGTCACGGCTGTTTCGAATGTTATGCTTCGGCGACGGCGCTCATTCGCCAGACGAAGCGGAAAATGGAAGAGAACATGGACAGCGCGATGTGGGAAGTGGCGAACGGTAGTCTGGATAACGTGGACGGACGGACGGCGTTTGAAGCGGCGAAGAAGGGAGACAGAGACGCGCAGGCGGTCGTGGATAAATACATCGGATATTTGTCGGAGGGGATTGCCGACCTCGTGAATATCCTTCGTCCCGAAGCGATCGTCCTCGGCGGCGGAGTAGCGAACGAAGGAGAATCGCTGTTTGCGCCTTTGAGAAAGGCGGTGGACGAAAGGAGCTATCTTCCCTCGTCGGTAGTGCCGTTGAAGATCGTAGGGGCAAAGCTGGGCAACAGCGCGGGGATTTACGGCGCATATGCACTGGCCAAGGCGAATTTGGCGTAACGCGCCCTCTGTGCAATCTTTTGTATGCGTTTTTCCGCGCGGGTGTCTTGTACGGTTTCCCCGTATCATGTTCCCGCGCGGTTTTTCTGTACGGTAGTATTTCCGCAGTACTTCCACGGCGCAGTCACCTCGCGCCGTTGTCGCGTCACCTCGCGTCGCTGTGTTTTTTGCGTGTCGCGGCCGCATTGTTTTTGCGGCGACTTTAATCGGTATCGTCGGAGGTATGAATCATGTTTGAAGAGTTCACGAAAAGAAAGAAGCCGATTCCCGAAAAATTGACGGCTTACGGATTTGAAAAGGACGGAAGCATATTCCGATATTCCCGCGAAATTCGGGGCGGGGAATTTACGCTCACGTTGGAAATCGGGAAAGACGGCGCAATCGGCACGGAACTGATCGAAAAAGAGACGGGCGAAGAATACGTACTTTATAAGACGAACGCTTCGGGCGCATACGTGGGCGGAATCAGGGCGGCAATCGGTGAAGTCGTCGGCGACGTGACCGGAAAGTGTTACGAAACGTCGGTTTTCAGGACAGAGCAAGCGCAGATGCTGAGGGAATTTGTACGGGAGACCTATGGGGACGAGCTTGAATTTCTCTGGACGCAGTTTCCCGACAATGCCGTTTGGCGCAGAAAGGACAATCGGAAATGGTACGGTGCGATTTTGACCGTGGAAGGCAGGAAGCTGGGGCTCGAATCGGAAAGAATCGAGGAGATTGTAGATTTTCGGATGGATCCGAAGGAAGCGGAAGAAATTCTTTCGCGGGCGAATTATTATCCCGGCTGGCATATGAATAAAAAGAGCTGGTATACATTGGTTTTGGACGGAGGCGTTTCGGACGGCGAATTGAAGGAGCGCCTTGCGGAAAGTTATCGTCTGGCGGGAAAATGAAGGGCGGAAATTTCGGTTAAGATTGTGAAAAAATGTGACGGGCGGCGGGAAATTTCCCTTTGCCCGTTGATTTTTTTTGTAAAATCGGTTATAATATCCGAAAAGGGAGATTGAAAGGAGGCAGGAGAATGAGAAAGAAAATTGTGGCCGTAATCGGCAATAAGAAGATAGAGCCGGACGGAATTCGTTATCGTCTGGCGTATGAAACGGGAAAACTTTTGGTGGACAACGGCTATCGTGTGCAGTCGGGCGGACTGGGCGGAGTGATGGAAGCGGTCTTTGCGGGGGCGCATGCTTCAAAGAATTATCGTGAGGGAGACACGATCGCGCTGGTGCCCTCTTTCGACGCGACGACGGCGAACGTCTATGCGGACATCGTCATACCGACGGGGCTGGACATGATGAGGAACGCGTTGGTGGCGGACGCGGACGCCGTAATCGGAGTGGGCGGCGGAGCGGGAACGATGTGCGAATACGCATTCGCGTGGTCGTTGAAGCGCCTGATCATCGCCTATCGTACTTCGGGCGGTTGGAGTTCAAAATTGGCGGACACGAGATTGGACGACGCGGTGCGCTATGAAAATATTCCCGAAGATAAAATATACGGCGCATCGACGCCGAAAAGCGCCATGGAAATACTGAATGAAAAAATCGGGCTCTATACCGCTTACCATAAGGGAATCCGTTGATTTGAAAACGCATGGGGAAAATTGAAAAAAATCGCATTTTTCGCACTTTTTGAAAAAACGGAAATGGAAGTGCGCTCAAACCCTTTTGGCAAAAGGGTTTGAGCGCAGAAAGGCATGCGCGGAAAAAGTTTTGAGCAAAGCGGAATAACGGAGGTTAAAGGAAAAAAGATGATGATATCCACGAAGGGCAGGTATGCGTTGAGAGTGATGGCAGATTTGGCGGAGCACGGCCCCGAGTACGTTTCTCTCTCGGACGTTTCTGCGCGCCAGGCCGTTTCCTTAAAGTATTTGGAGGCAATCATCGCGGCGCTTTCCCGTGCGGATTTTTTGGAGAGCCGCCGCGGGAAAACGGGCGGTTATCGGCTGAAAAAGCCCGTGAGCGCATACACGGTAGGGGGGATACTGAGGGCGGCGGAGGGAAATTTTTCGCCGGTTTCGTGTTCGGGCTTATTGACCCCCTCCTCCTGTTCCCGCGCCCCTTCCTGTCCCACTTTCCCCCTTTGGAAAGAGCTGGAAAGGCGCGTGGACGAATATCTTGAAAGCGTTACGCTCGCCGATCTCCTTGAAGGAAACGTGAAAAAAATATAAAATTTTTCTTTTGTCTTTTATTCCTATTGACAAAGTAGGAATTATGTGATATAATGCAAGTAGGTACAAAAAGACGGAAATATCCGTTTATTCGGAAGGGTAACGTTCATTTTTTCGGAGAATAAAACGAGAAAAACATAAATTCTTATTAAATTCGGATAAAAAACGAGAAAATATAAATCCTTATCAATTCGGATAAAAAATGGAAAACATAAATACTTGTCAATTCGGATGAGAAAACGGGACAAACTAAATATCCGTCAAGATAGGCGATAAAGGAGTCAGACTTATGGAAAAGAGAATAATATACGCAGATAATGCGGCTACGACGAAATTGAGCGGGACGGCGTTGGAAGCGATGATGCCGTATCTGAAAGAGGAGTACGGAAATCCCTCTTCTCTGTATGCTTTCGGGCAGAAGGCAAAGGAAGGATTGGAGAGCGCTCGTTTAGAGGTGGCGAAGGCCATCGGCTGTGAACCGAGAGAAATTTATTTTACTTCGGGCGGGAGTGAATCGGACAATCAGGCTTTGACGTCGCTGGCGGCTTCGGGGGCGAAAAAGGGAAAGAAACACATTATTTCTTCGGCCTTTGAACATCACGCCGTTTTGCATACCTTGAAGCGGTTGAAGAGGGAAGGATTCGAAATTACTCTTCTGCCCGTGCATGAGGACGGATTGGTCCGGACTGCGGAATTGGAAGAGGCAATTCGACCCGATACGGCTTTTGTCACGATCATGTATGCGAATAACGAAATCGGAACCATTCAGCCGATCAAAGAAATCGGAAAAATTTGCCGTGCGCACGGCGTTCCTTTTCACACGGACGCGGTGCAGGCGGTCGGGCATCTCCCCATAGACGTCGCTGCGGAGAATATAGATATGCTCTCCCTTTCGGCCCATAAATTTCACGGACCGAAGGGAACGGGAGCACTGTACTGTCGCAAGACGCTTCCCCTGATTCCCTTTATCGAGGGAGGCGCTCAGGAGAGAAGCAAACGCGCGGGTACGGAAAATATGGCGGGAATCGCGGGCATGGCCGCGGCGTTAAAAGAATCTCTCGAAAACCTCGTTGAAAAGCAGAAACGCATTCGGACGCTTCGCGATAAACTGATAGCGGGATTAAAGACCATTCCCCATTCCCGTCTGAACGGAGATTCAACGCAAAGACTGCCCGGAAACGTGAATATGTGCTTCGAGGGCATAGAGGGGGAATCCCTTCTGCTGTTTCTCGACGACGAAGGGATTATGGCCAGTTCCGGAAGCGCATGCACGTCCGGTTCGCTCGATCCCAGCCATGTCCTTTTGGCGATCGGAGTGCCGCACGAGGTGGCGCACGGGTCGCTGCGTTTGACTCTCTCCGAAGAGATTTCGGCGGAGGACGTCGATTATATGGTGCGGAAGGTGAGCGAAGTCGTCGGGCGCCTGCGGGATATGTCGCCCGTATGGCGAGATTTACAGGAAGGAAAAAGGGAATACGTCATTCGTTGAGACAAAAACTTCAAACGAGGCGGCCGAACGCTTCGGCAGCAGAAAAAAGTTTCTTCTGCAACGGAGCGAATATACCGAACACAGAAAGATAACTCCGCCGCAAGCGGAAAAATTCGGGAGAGATAACACAGGAGGACGAAAAACATGTTATACAGTGAAAAGGTAATGGATCATTTCAGAAATCCCCGAAACGTAGGGGTGATAGAAAACGCGGACGGCGTGGGCGAGGTCGGCAATACCGTCTGCGGAGACATCATGAAAATTTATCTCAAAATAAAGGACGGAATCATCGAGGACGTCAAGTTCAATACGTTCGGGTGCGGCAGCGCAATCGCTTCCAGCTCCATGGCGACGGAAATGATTAAAGGAAAACCCGTGAGCGAAGCTTTGGAACTGACGAATAAGGCCGTGGCGGAGGCGCTCGACGGACTGCCCGCGCATAAACTGCATTGTTCCGTTCTGGCGGAACAGGCGGTCAAAAAGGCCGTCAAGGATTATTACGACAAAAACGGGATTGCGTACGATCCCGAACTTTTTAAGGAAGAAGAAGTACATTGCCACTGACGGGGCGGAAAGTGCAGCTTTTTCGATAAATCAAGGCTTCGCGCGTTTCTCCGTCGAGCGAGCAAACGCGCCATGCCGACAAAAATGCCGCGGTTCGTTATGAATGCGCGGTATTTCCCTATTTTACCGAACAGGAGACGAAAAATGACGACGGAACAAAAAACGCCCGGTAAAGCGATATTTTGGGATTTTCACGGCACCCTTGCGCTCCCTCGGCACATGTGGAGCGAGAGCGTATTCGGCGCGGCTGAGGAGGCTTCCGCTTCTTTGCTCGATTTTTCATTGGAGGACGTAAAGCCGTATACACAGGCGAAGTGGTATCCCTGGGACAGGTATGACGAGGACTTTTCCGCATTGACGGGCGAAAAATGGTGGGCGTTCATGTATGCCGAACTGGAAAGAATTTACGGGCGTTTGGGACTCGCTTCCGAAACGGCCAAAACGGCGGCGCGGGGCGCGAGAAAGAGACTTTCCGACCCGAAAAGGTATGCCTTGTATCCCGATGCGGAGGAAACTTTACGAAAGTGCTTAAAGGCAGGGTGGAAAAATATTCTGTTATCCAATCATATTCCCGAATTGCCCGATATTGTCAGGGCGCTCGGCATCGAAAAATTGTTTTCGGCCGAGATCGTTTCTTCCCTGGTCGGCTACGACAAACCGCGTCGGGAGATCTTTGAAATCGCGAAGCGGGCGGCGGGCGGCCCTGAAATGTGCGTCATGGTCGGCGATAATCCTCTTTCCGATATTGCGGGCGGGAAAGCCGCGCAGATGTTCACAATTTTTGTGCATAACCCGATTTTGAAGAATCATACGGAGTCCGATTTTTGCGCGGAGACTTTGACGGAAATTCCCGAAATTTTACAAAAAATTACCGAAAAAACTTAAAAACAGCTCTTTTCAACGGACAGTTGAGGGGAAATCCTGTGGAAAACCCGAAGTTCAACGAACGCTTTATTGTATTTCGGGAACAGAGGTGGTATAATTCAGACATAAAAATTCCCCGCGGGAGCGGGAAAGGAGTGTTTTATGTTTGATGCGGATTTCGAGCCTGTACGGACGATGCAGAGCGCTTGGGAGAAAGTGCATGCTTTACGGCGGCGGGCTCAGGAAGAAGAGGTTCGGTTCTGTCTTTATGAAAGACACGAAGAAGCCGAAAGAACGGGAGAAAAGAAAAAGAAAAAATTATCGGGAGTACGGAAAAATATCGGGCGGAAAAAAGAGGTTGAACCGCGGGAAAGAGATCGGACAGATGAAAGGTCGGCGGATATACGGAAATATATCGCGCGGGATAGTAGACCGAACGGAAAAGACGGCGAAATAGCCGCAACGCTTTTTGAAAGTGCCAAATAAAAAGGAGAAAGAAACATGTTTGATATGCAAAAAATCGGAAAAAAAATATCCTCTTTGAGAAAGGAAAAGGGATTGACGCAAATGGAACTGGCCGACAGGATGAACATTTCCTATCAGGCCGTCAGCAATTGGGAACGCGGCAACACCATGCCCGACATTTCCAAATTACCCGAGCTTGCGGAAATTTTCGGCGTGAGCATAGAGGAATTGCTCTGTGACGAGCGCAAGGGAAAATTGGTGGAGGAGATTTCGGAAGACAAAGTTCCGACGGCCGTCACCGCGGAGGAACTTTCCGATCTGGCTCCCATTCTGACGCAGGAACAATTCAAAAAAACGTACAGGGAAAATAAAAACCAAAAGACGGACAGAAAGGCGCTGGCGCTTCTCGCTCCCTTTATGGACGAGGAGGATCTGGCGGAATGCGCAAGGAAAATGTTGGAGGAAAACGGAAATCTCAAAGGCCTCGAAGAAATCGCTCCGTTCATGGACGAGAAGGACTTGGGACAAATCGCCGAAGAGTTTTTGGAAAAGAAGGGCGGAGAACTGAAAGAACTCGCGGCGCTCGTTCCCTTTATGGACGAGGAGGAAATAGGAAAAATCGCAAAGAATTTTATCGAAGAGAAGAACGGCGATGCAAAAGAACTCGCGCCTCTCGCTCCGTTCTTGGACGACGCGGCTTTAAGCGAAATCGCGAAAATTATCGTCGAGCGCGGCGGCGGTTCCGAACAGCTCGTCGTGCTCGCTCCGTTCATGGATGAGGAAGCGTTGGGACATGCCGCGGCAGAGTATCTCAAACGAGAGGGAAACGTTTCGTCGCTTACAGCCCTCGCGCCGTTTTTGGAAAGTTCTTTTCTCAAAGAGCTGCTTTTCAAACGACAGAAATAAAAAATGTCCGAACTTCGCCTGAGCCGAAGTTCGGACATTTTTTTATCCCTGTATTTCAGATAAAGGGATGCTCCGCCTTGATGACGGCGTAACAGTCGGGATTTTTTTCGGAAATGCGCTCCGCCACTCTTTTCGCCGCTTCCTCCGTCGGCATTTTTGAGTCGGAGGGGACTTGAAGATCAAAAATCATATTCACGTGCTTGCCGCCGCTCGTCATTCGGAAATCGTGGATCGTAAAGGCGGGATCGATTTCCGCCGCGCTCTCTTCTGCGAGCTTTTTCATCTCCTGTACGCGGGCGTCGTTCATTTCGATGGGATCGAGATGTATCGTCACAATGCAGCCGAATTTTTCGTTCATGTCCCTTTCCACGCAGTCGATCACGTCATGCGCGTAATTGATGTCGCTGTCGGCGGGAACTTCCGCATGAAAAGAAATGAATTTGCGGCCGGGGCCGTAGTCGTGAACAATGAGGTCGTGGATTCCCGCAACTTCCGGGTATCCCTTGACGAAATTTCTGATCTCTTCGATAAATTCCGGTTTCGGGGGAGTCCCTAACAGCAGGTCGATCGTCTCCTTCGCCGCCTTGAAGCCCGTAAAGAGAATAAACGAGGCGACGAGGATTCCCGCCCAACCGTCGATGGCGAGCCCCGTAAACTTCGAGACGAGCGCGGAAATGAGCACGAGCGCGGTCGCCGCCGTGTCGGACAGGCTGTCGAACGCCGAGGCTCGGATTGCGGAAGAGTCGATAAGTTTGCCGATTTTTCGGTAAAAGAAAAACAGCCAGAGTTTTACGAGGATCGCCGCGCTCAGCAGGGCATAGGTCAGCACCGAAACGGAGGGGAGGGAGGGCGAAAGAATTTTTTCAAAGGAAGATTTGAAGAGCTCCGCTCCGACGAGAATAATGAGGAGATCCACGATAAAGCCCGCGATATATTCCAATCGCCCGTGGCCGAGCGGATGACCTTTATCCACCGGTTTTAATGCCAGACGAAAGCCGATGAGCGTGACCACCGCGGAGCCCGCATCGGACATATTATTGAACGCATCGGCGACGACGGCTACCGAGGCTGCAAGAAGTCCCGCCGTCAGCTTTCCCGCAAACAGCAAAAGGTTGAGGACGATCCCCGTAAAGGCCGCCAAAGAGGCATACCGACCCCGTACGGCGGGGTCGGTGACGTCAGCGTTGTTTTTTACAAACAATTTAATCAGAAATTTTGTCATTGGTTTTCCCTCTCGGACGGGTTTACTTCCATTATATGCCCGTCGGGGAATTTTGTCAAACGAAATGCGGAAAGTAATCCGCAAAAAGCGTTATCGTTCCGCCGGCCTTGTCCGCCCGATCGGATAATATCCGTCGGCGTTCGACTTGAATAATATTTAATAATATTTTATGGCGCCGTTCGATTGAGGAACATGCGATGACGCCGTGTGACTTAGGTTATCGTTCGGTGACGTCGTCCGAGTCGGCCGACTTTGCCGCTTCTTCGCGCTTTTTCTTCGCCTGTGCCGCTTTCGCCGTACAAAAGTTAACCAGATAGACGATTCCGATGATGATTGCGATGACGACGAAAATGGCGAGGAGACCCTGCCAGAGAATCGTCAGGGCGATTTTGAGGTTTTCCCAATTTCCGGGAGTCAGTTTGGACGCTAAAAGAAAATTTAACATATACCTTCCTCCTTAGATGACAACGAGAGCCTTAACGAGGCCGATGATGAGACCGCCGATCGTGGCGGAAGCGATTTGACCGGAAACGTTGGCGCCTACGGCGTGCATGAGAAGATGATTGGAAGGGTCTTCCTGAATTCCCATTTTTTCGATGACTCGGGCGGACATGGGGAATGCCGAGATACCTGCCGCGCCCACCATGGGATTGATTTTATTTTTCGAGAAGAGGTTCATGACCTTCGCGCACATGACGCCGCCGACCGTATCGAATACGAACGCGAACAGCCCGAGCGCCATGATCATCAGCGTTTCCCACTGCACGAACTGATCCGCCTGCATCTGGAACGCGATCGTGATTCCGAGAAGGAGCGTGATGATGTTGGAAAAAGCGTTCTGGGCGGTGTCGGACAGGGAACCGAGCACGCCGCATTCGCGGATGAGGTTGCCGAACATCAGCATGCCGACGAGGGAGAGCGACGAAGGCGCGATAAGTCCCGCTACGACCGTAACGATGACGGGAAACAAAATTCTCGTCAGCTTATTGACCTGCCGCGCATTATAATGCATTTTGATACGGCGTTCCTTCTTCGTCGTACACAGTTTCACCACGGTGGGCTGCACAATGGGAACGAGCGCCATATATGAATACGCCACGACCATGATCGGACCGATATAATCGGAAGCAAGTTTCATCGCAACGAGAATCGCCGTCGGGCCGTCCGCCGCGCCGATGATTGCGATGGAGGCCGCGTTTGCGGGCGAAAATCCGATGAGCGTCGCCAAAATGAGCGTGACGAAAATACCGAATTGAGCCGCTCCGCCCAAAATGAACATCTTCGGATTCGCAAGCAACGGGCCGAAATCGATCATGGCGCCGATGCCGATGAATAAAAGGATGGGCATGGCTTCGCTCGCTTCGATTCCTACCTCAAACAGAGACTGAATGATTCCGCCCTCCCCGATGACCGCAGAATTCGGTATGTTCACGAGGATCGCTCCGAACCCCATGGGCAGGAGCAACGCGGGTTCCATTCCCTTTTTGATCGCCAAAAAGATAAGTATCCCGCCGATAATCCACATCACTACCTGCTGCCATTGCACCTGGGCGATGGTGTCGATGAGAAATTGCATAAAATACCTCCGAATTACAAAAAAACGCAACGTAAATTTCTCCCCCGAATACGAGGAAAAATTTACGCTGCGGTCTCGCCGTTTAAGATGAATCCAAATCCGCCCGTCGGCAGATCGTGCTATTGATATTCATCGGACGCGCCTTCTTCTTTTGTCGCGCGCCCCGTCTACTCCCCGAAGCGAATACGTCTTTCGCGCGGATTTGCCTAGGATAACCTTAACATAATCCGTACGACTTTTTCATTATATAGGAAACGCGCGCGGATGTCAAGAGAAAATTACAAAAAAATTTTTCGGGGTAAAAATTCGTTTGACTTTCGCGCCTGCCTTTGCTAAAATAGTACAAAACGAAAAGGAAGGAAAACGTGCGCCGTCTTTCAGCGCGGCGGAAAAACGCTTTATGTATGTCCGATATTTTTCTGAAAACGACAGGGAAATTTTTTTGAAACTCTGTGAGGAGTTTTACAGCTCTCACGCTACCATGCGCCCCTTTGACGCCGCCATCGCCGAAAAAACTTTTCAGCGCGTCGTCGATCATCACGAAAATCTTTGGGGATATCTCATCTTCGAGGAAGAAGACGAACCTGCCGCCGGGTATGGCTTGCTCACTACTTATTGGTGCAACGAGGAGGGCGGAAACGTACTCCTTTTGGACGAATTGTATATCGCCCCTCCCTTCCGTCACAAGGGCTATGCAAAACAATTCATGGAATGGATGCAGGAAAAATTCAAAAAAAAGGTCGTTTCCGTGACCCTCGAAGTGCTGACGGGCAACGAACGCGCCATTTCGCTCTATAAAGAAGAAGGCTTCGATCCCGATTCCGACGAAAAGGACAAAGAGGGAAACGAGTTCGTCTATTACAGCAAACGGCTCGACAATGCGGACGGCAAAGAATAACGGCGCGGAAAACCGCCGTTCCGCGCGGGAGGCTATATGAACAGACAGAGCGCGGAATACAAAAAAATTTCGGAGAGCGCTACTTCGGTTCGGCTGAAAAAACTCGCCGTCTTATGCCTTTCGGGATGCTTCGTATTCGGCGGCGGTGCGGTCGCCTGCGCGGCGGCTCACGGAATTTTTGCCGCAATTGCCGCGGGCGTTTTGGTTTTGGTCGCTTTGGGGGCTCTTTGGGGAGGCGCCTTTTTTTTGCGGATTTTCCTGAACTATAGAAAAAACGCGGGAGAATATTTATTTGCCGAGACGAGTTCCGCTTCCTTTGAGTGCTGGGGCGTGCTTTTGGCGATGAATGTTACTTTTCGGGACGACAGGGGAACGACCAGAGAGGGAATATCGCGGTTTTTATTCTCTCCGAGAGATATAGAACCGTGGCAGAATGTACCGCTCGAAATCGCCTATCGGCCCGGCGACGAACGGATTATCGTCATCGGCGCGGCTCCGAAGAGAAAAGTTTCGTCCGAAAAATAAAAATTTTGGCGCAAAATCGGGGAAAATAACCGAAAATCCCTCAAAAACGCTTGCCAAAGAAGAAAAAATCGTTTATAATAGGCAGTGACTTCGAGTGTTCCTCTGACTTTTATCGGGTTCGGCGAGGAGCCGGGCAGCGGGTCACGAACATTTCGTACAAATGGAGGTAAAGTCACATGAAAGGATTAATCGAAGCTATCGATGCGGAAAACCTGAAATCCGAAGTGCCCGAATTTAACGTCGGCGATACGGTCAAAGTAGGTTACAAGATCATCGAAGGCGGCAAGGAAAGAGTTCAGAATTTCGAGGGCGTCGTCATCGCGAAGAAAAACGGCGGAATCCAGGAGAGCTTCACGGTGCGCCATATTTCCTACGGCATCGGCGTGGAAAAAACGTATCCTCTGCACTCCCCGAAAATCGCGGCCATCACCGTCGTGAGAAAGGGTAAGGTCAGAAGAGCGAAACTCTATTACCTGCGCGATCTGACGGGTAAAGCTGCCAAAGTCAAAGAAAAAATTTGAACGGACGGTTCCGTCCGTCGGAAAAGAGTCCGCCCAAAGTCAGAGGCGGGCTCTTTTTTGTCTCCGTCTGAGGCTCGGGAAAGAGCTTCTTCCACTGCGAGACGCCCGAAGTTTTCATCGCAGATGATGGAGAGTATACCGATTTTGACGGATTTTACGGCTCACGGCATTGGATGGATTCGTCATCGGAAATTTTTGAGCGCGAGGGCGGAAAATTTATGAGGATCATACCGCTGACAAGAGAGTATCTGAAAGAATTTGAAAGAGTGCGTCTGAAATCGATAAAAGTTTTCGGAAGGCTGCGGCCGACCTTCGACGGAAAACGCTGGGCGAGTTTTGAAGAATTGTTTGAAAAACCGCGCGTAAAAATTTACCCACGTGAGGACAGGGATCTGTCGGGATACATCGACGCGCGCGACAAGGCCGTATTTCTGGCGGTTTCCGACAGGGTCGAGGGACAGATTACCCTGAAAAGCAATTGGAACAATTTCGCTTATGTCGAAGAATTGTATGTTTCGGAATCCGCCCGCGGGCAGGGAATCGGTAGGAGGCTCGTCAAAAGAGCCGAGGATTGGGCGGCCGAGCGCAGACTGAAAGGTCTGATGCTTGAAACCCAGGATTTGAATCTGACCGCTTGCAGATTTTATGCAAAGACAGGATTTCAAATCGGCGGCGCGGATACTTTGCTCTATGAGGGGCTCGGAACGGAGCTCGCGGAAGAACGGGCGATTTTTTGGTATAAAATTTTTTGAAAAAGAGGTGTTTTGTATGATAAAATTAATTCGTATATCCGAAAAACCGGAAATGAAAAGACAACTGAAAGAGCTGTATTTCCGTTCGTTTCCGAAGGAAGAAAGAATTCCCTGGTTCTTTATGAAAGCAAAGTCCAGAAAGGACGGGGCAAATCTGTACGGCGTTTACGACGGGGATATTTTCGTCGGGTTAGTCCATGAGGTCTATTT
Organism: uncultured Clostridia bacterium; assembly: GCA_904419075.1. Lineage (GTDB taxonomy): Bacteria > Bacillota > Clostridia > Christensenellales > Borkfalkiaceae > Scatosoma. The sequence continues at coordinate 141,049 of CAJFQM010000003.1, read as the reverse complement.
CCGCGATATTACCTATGTGTTTTTCCTCGCCGTCTCTCCGAATCTTCGGGGAAAGGGCTACGGCGGTGCCGTCCTGGGTGAAATCAAGAAAAAGAACGAGGGCAGAAGGGTTATCCTCAACATCGAAACGCTCGACGAGGAGTGCGACAACCGCGAGGAACGGGTGAGGAGAAAGAATTTTTATCTCAAAAACGGATTCAACGAGGCGGGGTACAAGACGCGCGAAAACAATGTGGTTTATGAAATGCTCTATTACGGCGGAATCGTCAGCGAAGAGGAGTATTCCGCGCTCATAGAAAAATATCTGGGAAAATTCTTTTTCAGGTTTTATTACAAAAAAATCGGAAAATAATCTGAACCGCAGAAGGTCGGGAAGAAAGATGATTTTACCCGTACAGGGCAGGGACGAACGGTCGAGCAGGCGGAACGGGATTTACAAATCAAAGGAGACGGAATGCTGGACAAAAAGGGGTTCGATTTATGGGCAAACGATTATGAAGAAAGCGTGAAACGTTCGGACGGGGAGGACAGTTATCCGTTTGCGGGTTATAAGAACATTCTGAACGAGATCTATCGGCGGATTCTCTCGGAAAACTGCAAAGACGTCCTGGATATCGGGTTCGGGACGGGCATTCTGGCTTTCGGGCTCTATCAAAAGGGCCTGAATGTTTGGGGACAGGATTTTTCGGCCGAAATGCTGGAAATCGCCCGAAAAAAGATGCCGAAAGCGGTGCTCTGTCAAAAGGATTTTTCAAAGGGTCTTTCGGAAGAACTCAAAGTCCGCCGATACGGCGCGATCGTCGCGACCTATTCCCTGCATCATCTGAACGACGATAAAAAAGCAGAGTTCTTGAAAGAGCTGCGCGCGCTCCTGAATCCGAACGGAAAAATTTATATCGGAGACGTGGCCTTTGAGACGAGAGCGGAACTGCTTCGCTGCAAAGAGGAATATGCCGACCGCTGGGACGAGGACGAAATGTATTTTGTCTTCGACGAGCTTAAACCGCAGTTTGAAAATATTTCTTTTACCCGCTTTTCCAAGTGTTCCGGTCTGATAGAAATATCCTGAAAACGGAGAGGTATCGGATCGGAAACTTCGGACGGAAGAGAAGATAAAAAAGCAGCGGGCGCGAAAAAAATGAAGAAAAAATAGGGAAAAGAAAAATTTCTGAATTTCTGTCGGAACAGATAAACGGAAAGCCTGAAAAACGGGAAGCAAGGGCATTTCCGAACGAAGGGGAAGGAATTTCGGAAAATACGGGCGGAAATCGTTTTACATTTTGTCCGTTTTCATGTAAAATAGTACATAAGAATTTAACTTAATCCTATAAGCGGAAAAGAGGAGTTATACCTTTATGAAGAATATGACCGCATCCGAAAAATCGGGAAAACGCAGACTGTCCGGATTTGCACGGGCGTTTATCATTCTGTTCGTATTATTTTTTACGGCCGGATTTTTTACGCTCGGCTCCTTCCGTTCTACGGGAAAAACCTTCGGCTACGTCGCGGGCGACGACAACCTTGCCGCCTTTAATCTGAATATGACCGAAGAACAGTCCAAACTGACCGCCGTATACATAAACGTCGGCAGTATCTACCTCGAACCCGGCGAGTCCGCGTCGGTTACCGTCAGGCGCTCCACTTCCGCCGATACAAAACCCAATTATACGGTCGGGTCGGTAAAGCTCGGAAACATCTATTCCGAAAAGGATAACAACGACATAAAGGAAGGCGCCAATTTTAACTGGGTGACCGTGGCCGCCGAGAAAAACCTGACGGCTAAGTGCATCACCGTATCCGCTACCGCCAATATCGACATCAACGAAATCGTATGTATCGGGGACGACGGCAAGACGATTCCCCTTTCCGTAAACCCGGAATTCAGCCAGGGAAATTATTCAAAATCGGAACTCGCAAATGCGATAGACGCCCAGAAATCTTTCTCCGCTTCCGATTCGGCTTTGAAAAACTTCACGCAGGAAGAAGGGTATTACATGACCTCCATTCATACCGTTTTGGGCGGAGGCGGAATCACTTCGGAGAGCGTCTACAATGTGGACGGGGATTTCAATTCCCTGGCGACCGTCCTGCTCCTCCCCTCGGTAGCGATTTTCGGGGACAGCACCTTTGCACTTCGCCTTACGCCGTTCCTTGCGACCTCGGCGACTTTGCTCCTCGTCTATCTCTTCGCTTCCCTGTTGTTCAAAGACGAAAAATATGGGTTTATCTTTTCGCTCATCTTTGCGGTCGGCGGACTCGCCACGACCGTGGGCAGACTGGGCGCGCCTTACGCCCTCATCACTTGTTTCCTCGTCGCGAGCCTCTATTTCATGTACCGTTTCTTCGCAAAGGGGATTTCCTCCGATCGGATCATAAAGGACGGCCTGAATATTCTCTTTTCGGGATTGTTTGCGGCGCTCGCTCTGGCAATGAATTTTTTGACGATTATTCCCGTGGCCGGCATATTGGTTTTATTCGCCTTCGGAATGCGGAGACAAAAGCTCGCCTATATTAACGAAGTGAACAAGTCCGCCGCCCGTATCGAGGCAAAAACAGATGCAAACGCCGAAGCGGAAAGCGGGAAGGTCGGCGAGAAATCTCTCTCAAAGACCGTGAGCGCCGCGGAAGAGAAATCGACGTCTCTTTCGGAAATGAGCGGCGACGCGGCGGAGCCTTCGTCGGAGGCTGCGCAATCTCTTGCGAAGGTCTCCGCGGAGAAAACGGATTCCGTGGCGGAAAAGGCGGCTTTCGCGCCCGAAACTGCGGAGGGGACAAAGAGAAAGACTTTCAGAGAATTAAAGCGGGGAGCTTCCTCCATAGCGATTGTCGGAAAGGAAGCGAACGTCTTGAAATCCGCCTATTCCTACAAGTCGCGCGTGTCCTGGGCTTTCGCCGCGCTTTCCTTCGTCCTTGCCACGTTCGTGTTTATGCTCCTTTCCAGCGTCATTACCTATAACGCCTTCGTAAAGGCGTTCGATAATCCCGCCGACCCGTCTCTGAGCTATGCAACCCTCTTTTTCAAGGGCTTTACGGCGCCTTTTCACCCCTCCAACGTCACGGAATACACCGCGGCCAATGCTTCGAGCGTATTCGCTTGGCTCATGCCGTTGAAGGCCGCCACCGTATACGATCCCATAGCGGAATTAAAGAGTTCGAGATACCTCGCCTGGAACGTATCCATGAATGCCGCCGTGGCCGTGGCGGCGCTGGTCTCCTTCGCGTTCTGTTCCGTGAGCGTCATTTCCGACGCATTCTCCTCCGCCCGTTCGTCGAGAATGAATAAGCGCATCCGCCGCATCTATCTCATTCTCCTGGGCGGCGCCGTGACTTCCATGCTCGCGGCCGCGTTTATAAAGAATGTTTCGGTGATTCAAAGCTCCTTGTTCGGAGTATTCTATATCGGCTTTATTCCCTTGGCCGTAAAAATTTGCCAGCCCGCAGAAATTAAGCTCACCGCTTCGGGACGGGCAAAAGTCTCTCCCGCCGATATTCTTTCGGGAATATGCATCGCCGTATTTATCGTGTTCTTTGCCCTGTCCGTGCCCGGCATGTACGGCTTCGGGATTTCGGCAAAGGCGGCGGAACGCATGTTCTGCTGGATGAGCATTTTCTCAAACGGCTATTTCAGAATCTGACGGACTTTTCCGCGAGGGCTTTTCCCTTGCGGAATTTGTTTTTCGGGGAGGAAAAATATGATTGCAAAAGTGCTGAGCTATGCCCTTCTCGGTTTGGAAGGGGTTCCCGTCACGGTCGAAACCGATATCTCCCGCGGGCTTCCTGCCTTCGAGATGGTGGGACTGCCCGACGCCGCCGTAAAGGAGGCGCGGGAACGGGTAAAGAGCGCCGTCAAAAACAGCGGCCTCGATTTTCCCGCTCATAAAATTACCGTTAATTTTGCGCCCGCCGACGTTAAAAAGGAAGGCTCGGCGTTCGATTTGCCCGTCGCCGTCAGTATTCTGGCGGCTTACGGCGTTTTACGGGCCGATATGAAAGACACCGTCTTTTTGGGCGAACTGGCGCTGAACGGAGAACTCAGACCCGTTTCGGGGGTCCTGCCCGCGTTGATTTCCGCGCGGGACAAAGGATTTCAAACATTTATCGTGCCAAAGGAAAACGCGAAAGAGGCGGGGTATATCCGCGGCGTAAAGGTCTATGCCGCCGCTTCTTTAAGGGAAGTGACGGATCATTTATCGGGGCTCGTCCCCTTGGAGCCCGTTCCGCCGTCCGAATTTTCCGCCCGAAACAATGCGGCGGAAAAGGAGTGCGATCTCTCCTTCGTCAAGGGACAACCCGTCGCGAAACGCGCGTTGGAGGTGGCGGTCGCGGGAGGACACAACATCCTCTTCGTCGGGCCGCCCGGCAGCGGAAAAACCATGCTCGCGCGCGCGATTCCCTCCATTCTGCCCGATATGACGTTCGAGGAAGCGCTCGAAATTACAAAAATTCATTCCGTGGCGGGGATTCTGGGCGGGGAAGGAATCGTCACGAAACGGCCTTTCCGCACGCCGCACCATACCGCTTCCGCCGTCTCCCTCTGCGGCGGAGGAACCCGCACCGCTCACCCGGGAGAAATCAGTCTGGCGCACGGCGGCGTGTTGTTTCTCGACGAGCTGCCCGAATATAAGCGCTCCGCGTTGGAGGCGCTGAGGCAGCCCCTCGAAGACGGCGTCATCACCATTTCGCGCTCGGGCGGTTCCGTTACCTATCCCGCTTCGTTTATGCTGTGCGCGGGCATGAATCCCTGCCCCTGCGGGAATTACGGGAGCAGGGACAGGCGATGTACCTGCACTCCGAACGAAATAAGGCGATACCGCGCCCGCGTCTCGGGGCCGCTCCTCGACAGAATCGACATTCAGGTGGAAGTGGACGGCGTCGCTTACGACGACCTCGTTTCCGAAAAACGCGAGGAGACCAGCGCCGAGGTGAAGGAGCGCACCGACGCCGCAAGACGCATACAGAGGGAAAGATTTAAGGGCGGCAGGGTTACGACGAACGGGGAAATGGGGGAAAGCGAACTCAGGGAATACTGCCGTTTGTCCAAAGAGGGGGAGGAGGTTCTGAGAGAGGCGTTTTCGCGGCTCAAATTATCCGCGCGCGCAAGATCGAGAATTTTGAAGGTGGCCCGCACGATCGCGGATCTCGCGGCGCAGGAACAAATCTGCCCCGAACATCTCTATGAAGCCGTTTCCTATCGCACTTACGGCGCGGGCGGGAACGGGGAGGAGCTTTTATGAAATGGATTTATTGCGCGGCGCTCGCCGCAATTTCCCTCGTCGCGTTCGTCGTCTATGCCGCGGATAAGAGCAGGGCGAAAAGGAACGTTTGGAGAATTCCCGAAAAGGTGCTTTTGGGACTTTCGTTCTTCGGGGGCGCCGCGGGAGGATATGCCGCTATGTTCCTTTGCCGACATAAAACGAAAAAATGGTATTTCCATGCCGTCAATCTCTTGGGGCTCGTCTGGCAGGCCGCGGTCGCAGTCGTTTTGTTTTTGAACTGAAAAGGAAAGGACACGGGCGAGGACGGAATACATGACGGAAATAAAATACAGGGAAACCTCGGATAAACGACGGGAGAAAATGAGGAAAGATGGAAGAATATACGGAGGAAGAAAAGGGATATATTTGGCTGGACTCCTTTCAGATAGAGGACGGTGAAAAAAGGAGGTTGCTGACGGAGGCGGGGAGCGCCGCGCGATTGGCGGGGAATTTCCGCTTTTTCGGAAAATCGCTGATTAAATCGTGCGGCGAAAGCGTATATAATAATATGTGCGACTCCCTCTCAAACGACGGGTATCGGACAAAAATTTCCGAACTGTTGGAAAGGGAAAAAATCAGAGCCGTGACCTGCGCGTCGGACGAATATCCCGAAGCGTTGCGGGAAAAAACGGACGCTCCGTTGGTTCTGTACGGAAAGGGAGATTTTTCCCTGCTGAAAACCCGCATGCTGACGGTCGTCGGGTCGAGGAGAACTCCTCCCGCCGCCCTGAAACTGGGCGCGAAAATCTGCGAACAGGTATCTTCGCATCTCGCGATTCTCACGGGCACGGCCGACGGAGGAGACCGCGCGGCAGCAGAGGGAGCTTTGGCGGGCAGCGGAAAAGTCATAGCGCTCGCGGCGGGGGGATTTTCTCATCTGCCGCAGGGGAACTTTCAGCTTCTGAACCGCGTGGCGGAACGGGGATTGCTGTTATCCGCTCATTCCTTTTTTACCCCCGTCAGGGTGTTTTCCTATGAAAGAAGAAACGCGCTGTTGGCCGCGCTCGGAGAAGGGGTATTCGTCATCGGCGCGGGAGAAAAGAGCGGCGCGCTCATTACCGCGGGATATGCAGAAAAATTCGGCAAAAAAATTTTTGCCTTGCCGTATGCGCCCGGTACCGCCGCGGGGACGGGCTGCAACGCCCTCATAAAAAAAGGCGCTTACCTCACCGAAAATTCGTTTGACATTTTGGGGCGATTTGGTATAAACTTGTTAGAGGAAAAATCCGCTCCGCCTTTATCGGCGGACGAAGAACGGGTTTTTTCCGCTTTGAAAGAGCTCGGAGAAGCGCACGTGACGGAGATTTCCGAAAAATCGCAGGTGCCCGTTTTCAGACTTTACTCCCTGCTCGCCGCGCTGGAAGTAAAGGGGCTGCTCGTAAGGCTGGGCGGAAATCGCTACGCCGCCGCAGAATAGTCGGGAGATCGGGCGCGTTTTACGCAAAAACGTATAACGTATAAGGTGACATTCGCATGCGCGGGACGCGGGGCTTTCGGACAGGATTTTTCGCAAAGGCGCAGGAATAAAGAGCCGCGTTGAGAAAAGGGCGGAAACCGATACGCGCCCTTTGGATGAAACGAAGAAGAGAATACAGGCGTTGGATCGGGAGAAAGCAAAGGGGCAATCGGGAAAAAGGGCAAGGTATCGGATAGGCGAAAGAGAGGGAACAATCGGGAAAACAGGTAAACTGTTGATTTGAGGGGAACGGGAGTAATCATCGGGATAAAATTGTGCGGAAGTAAAGAAAAAAGTTTTAATGCTTTTATAAACTTTTATAAATAAGGTAAAATATAAGGTCAAAAAAGGAAGATATATGGATTTAATCATCGTAGAATCGCCTTCCAAGGCGAAAACCATCTCGAAGTATCTGAAAGGAAAATACAAGGTGGACGCTTCGGCGGGACATATCCGCGATTTGCCCGTGCATACGCTGGGCGTGGACATCAAGAACAATTTCGAGCCGAAATACGTCAATTCCGAAGGCAAGGAGGACATCATCAAGCGCCTTACGGACGAGACGAAAAAGGCGGACAACGTCTATCTCGCAACCGACCCCGACCGCGAAGGAGAGGCTATTTCCTGGCATTTACAGACCGTTCTCGGTTTGGACGAAAACAAGGAAAACCGCATAGAATTCAACGAGGTTTCCCAAAAGGCCATTCAAAAGGCGCTGGAACACCCCCGCAAGATTAACTATAACCTCGTGGACGCGCAGCAGGCGAGGCGCGTCCTCGACCGCCTCGTAGGCTACAAGCTGTCCACGCTCCTCAATCACAAGATAGAAGATACCGACGGCTCTGCAAAGCGCAGCCTTTCCGGCGGCAGAGTGCAGTCGGTCGCCCTCAGGCTCATCGTCGAGCGCGAAAGGGAAATCCAGGCCTTCAAACCCGAAGAATATTGGAATCTGACGGCCGAATTACAGGATCGGCCGAAGGCTTACTCTCCGTTTAAGGCGCTCCTCGAAAAAAAGGGGACGAAAAAATACAAGCCTTCCTCGGCGGAAGAAGCCGAGAAGGTATTGAAGGAGCTTGAAAACGGCGAATACGTCGTCTCCAAAGTCAAAAAGGCCGTCGCTAAATCCCACGCGCCCGCGCCTTTTACCACCAGCTCCATGCAGCAGGACGCCTCCAACAAGCTCGGATTCTCATCGCCCGAAACCATGAGCCTCGCGCAGCACCTCTACGAGGGTATAGACACGGAAAACGGCGACCATATCGCCTTCATTACCTACATGAGAACGGACTCCGTCCGCATTTCCGCGGAGGCGCAGCAGAACGCACTCGCCCGTATCCGCGCGGTCTACGGCGAAGAGTACGTTCCCGAAAAACCCAACTATTACGCCACGAAAAAGGGAGCGCAGGACGCGCACGAGGCCGTCCGACCCATCGACCTCGAAATGACGCCCGAAAAGGCGAAAAAATTGCTCGACAGAAAGCACTTCGCTTTATATAAGCTCATCTATGAGCGCTTCCTCGCTTCGCAGATGGCGGAGGCGAAATACAACAGCACGCAGATGGAAATCGACAATTCCGGCTACGTATTCAAGGCGAGCGGAAGAGTGCTTTTATTCGCCGGCTACACCAAAGTGTACGAGGATGTCGCCGCTCCCAAAAAAGAGGACGAAGAGGGCATCGCGGCGGCCAAGCTCCTGCCTGACCTCAAAGAGGGGGATAAGCTCGACCTCGTTTCCATGCAGAAGGAACAGAAGTTTACAAAACCTCCCCTTCGCTATACCGACGCTTCCCTCGTCAAAGCCATGGAAGAAAAGGGGATCGGCCGCCCCTCCACCTACGCGACCATTATTTCCAAGCTCAATCAGAAGTACGTCAAAAAGGACGGCAAATACATGGTCCCCACGCCCGTCGCTTACGACGTCGTGGATATGCTGGTAAAATGTTTCAAGGATATTATGAACGTCGGCTTTACGGCGGGCATGGAAACCAAGCTGGACGACATCGAGGAAGGCGGCGTGGACTGGCACAGCGTCATCGGGGATTTCTATCCCGGTTTCGCGGAAAATCTGAAAAATGCGTCCTCTTACGGCGACGAGATGACCGATATCGTCTGCCAGAAGTGCGGACATTTCATGATTCGCCGCATGGGAAAATACGGGAAATATCTGGCCTGTTCCAATTATCCCGAATGCCGCAACATCGTCAGCGAAAGCAAGGAGGAAATTTCCTCCGTCCGCTGTCCCAAGTGCGGACAGAACATGATCGTAAAGAGCGGCAAGTTCGGGAAATTCTTGGCCTGCCCCAATTATCCCGAATGCAAATCCACCATGTCCATGCCCTCGGACGAGGAACCCAAGCTGGTCGGAAAATGCCCGGAATGCGGTGCGCCCATGACGGTCAGAAAATCCAAAAAGGGAAAAATTTATTACAGCTGTTCCGGCTATCCCGACTGCAAATTCATGAGCTGGGACATCCCCACCGGCGAAAAATGCCCGAAATGCGGGCAGGCCCTCGTTCAGACCGCGCGCGGAAATATCAAATGCTCCAACAAGGAGTGCGACTATAAAATAAAGGCGGAAAAACCCGAAAAAACGGAAAAGAAAACTTCGGCCGCGGCGGCGGGAAACGAGGCTCCGCCCCTTATGGACGAGCCGCTGTACGACGGTTACGACGAGGGAGGATATCTTCCCGAAGGATTCGACGATGAAGAATGAGACGGCGGCCGGTCGCGGCGGGGTAAATTTTTCGGCAGATGAAAACTTTGCCCGAGAACGGGAGACTTTCGGCAGAACGGCCGACGGCGGGAAGATTGCTTCGGAGGAAACGGCGTTCAAAGACGCAAGAAAACGAGTTTCGGCGGAAAAAATAACCGTCAAGGTCATCGGCGGCGGACTGGCGGGAAGCGAAGCCGCTTACTATCTCGCCCGTGCGGGGATTCCCACTCTGCTCGCGGATATGAAGCCGAAAAAGCTGACTCCCGCGCACAGGGAAAGCAATTTCGGAGAGCTGGTCTGTTCCAACTCCTTAAAAAGCAACGACGTTTATGCGAATGCCTGCGGGCTTCTCAAAGAAGAGATGAGAATCCTCGGTTCGCTGACCATGGAAGCCGCGGACGCGAGCGCGGTGCCCGCGGGAGCGGCTCTCGCGGTGGACAGGGAAAAATTTTCCGCGTACATTACCGAAAAATTGCGAGCCTGTCCCAATTTGACGATTTTAACCGAAGAAGTCACCGCGTTGCCCGATGCGTCCGAAAAATGCTATACGATCGTGGCCACGGGGCCTCTCACGGCAGACGCTCTGGCGGCGGATATTTCAGAAAAAACGGGCGGCGGTCTGTATTTTTACGACGCTTCCGCGCCCATCGTTTCGGCCGAAAGCATAGACATGTCTGCGGCGTTTACGGGTGACCGTTACGGAAAAGGCTCGGGAGACTACATCAACTGTCCTTTGACGAAAGAGGAATACTACGCGTTTGTGGACGCCCTTCTGTCCGCCGAGCGGGCCGATTTGCACGAGTTTGAAAAAAGGGACGTATTCGAGGGGTGCATGCCCGTCGAAATCATGGCTTCGAGGGGGAGAGATACCCTTCGTTTCGGCACGTTGAAACCCGTCGGACTTCGGGACGGGGAAGGCGCCCGCCCGTATGCCGTCCTGCAACTGAGAAAGGAAAATGCGGCGGGAACGGCTTATAATCTCGTCGGATTTCAGACCAATTTGAAGTTCCCCGAACAAAAACGGGTGTTTTCCATGATTCCCGCGCTGAAAAACGCCGAGTTTTTGAGATACGGCGTCATGCACAGAAATACGTATATTCACTCCCCCGATGTTTTGAATCGGGATTTTTCGGTTAAGAATAATGAGAGACTGTATTTCGCGGGACAGATTACGGGAGTCGAAGGCTATGTGGAAAGCGCGGCCAGCGGCCTTTTGGCCGCCGTTCATCTTTCCGATAAAATTTTCGGCCGACCTCCGCGCGTATTCGGAAACGAGACCGTTTCGGGAGCGCTCGAAAACTATATTTCCTCGCCGAATAAGGATTTTCAGCCCATGAACGCCAATTTCGGAATTCTCGCGCCGTTGCCTGAAAAAATTCGGGATAAAAAAGAACGGTATCGGGCTTTGGCCGAACGGGCTTTGGCTTCCGTTCGCAGAACGGCGGAAGAGGGCAAAATCCAATAGGGAAAGTTCAAAGGGCGGAGACCGCGGATAAAAAAGATGGATAACGAACGCTTTCAGAGGAAAAGGGCAGAGAAATGGCGGAAATTTTCGTACAGAATCTCTGCGGAGAGAACGGGACGAAAGATTCTGAATAGGGCGGGAGAATCCCGACGAAAGAAAAAAATCCGTATGGCGCCGATCGGGCGCGGACGGGGACGGACGGCTGTAAGATTGAAAAAGTACGGCGGTCCGAGGCAAAAATAAAGAGGTGTATTTTTATGACGGAATTCAGAGGGACGACGATTTGCGCGGTAAAAAGAGACGGCGTAACGGCGATTGCCGGCGACGGTCAGGTTACGATGGGCGAATCGGTCATATTCAAAAACTCGGCGGTAAAGGTCAGGCGCATTTACGGGGGAAAGGTCATTCTCGGCTTTGCGGGTTCGGTGACGGACGCTTTCTCTCTCTCCGAACGCTTTGAAGGAATGCTCAACAAGTTCGCGGGCAACCTCATGCGCTCGGCGGTGGAGCTCGCCGACCTTTGGCGCAGCGATAAAATCGGCAGAAAGCTCGACGCGATGATGATCACCGCGGACGCCGATACCTTATTGATCATCTCCGGTACGGGAGAGGTCATAGAACCGGACGGCGGTATCTGCGCCATCGGCAGCGGCGGAAATTATGCTCTCGCGGCGGCGCGTGCCCTGTACGCGGAAACCGTTTACGACGCGGAAACGATTGCCAGAAAAGCCCTGAAAATCGCCTCCGAAATCTGCGTCTATACCAACGATAATATCCGCTGCGAGACGGTGGGAGAACCTATGGGAACACTGCAAAAGAGCGGTAAGGCGGAACGGGCCGACGCGAAAGGCTCGGAAAAGAAAGACGGAAAAGCGTCGGAAAAATCCGCGAAAAAACCTGCGAAACGGAAGGAAAAGGAGGGAAAGTAAATGGATTTGTCCCCCAAACAGATAGTCAATCAACTGGATAAATACATCATCGGTCAGGACGAGGCCAAAAAGGCGGTGGCGATCGCGCTCAGAAACCGTTACCGCCGCGCGCAGCTTCCCGCCGAAATCCGAGAGGAAATTACGCCGAAAAACATCATCATGAAGGGCCCCACGGGCGTGGGAAAAACCGAAATCGCAAGGCGGCTTGCAAAGCTCGTCCGAGCGCCCTTCATCAAGGTGGAAGCGACCAAATACACCGAGGTGGGATACGTCGGAAAGGACGTCGAAGGCATGATCCGCGATCTCGCGGAGTGCGCCTATCGGCTGGTGAAGTCGGAAAAGGAAGAGGAAGTCAAAGCCAAGGCCACCGCCGCCGCGGAAAAACGCATGGTGAGGGTTTTGGCCGAAGCGAAAAAAGAGGACAGAGGAGAGACGCCCAAGGAAATTTTCGAGGCCAATCTTTTAGACGGGCTGAGAAAGGGAACTTATGACAATCTCGTCGTGGAAATGGAAGTGAGCGACGTTCCGCAGGCCATGGAGCTCGTTCCCGGCGGAGCGGCGATCAGTATCGGCAGCATCTTCGGCGACATGTTCAAGGACAAGAAAAAGAAGCGCAAGATTTCCGTAAAAGAGGCGATGCAGATCGCCCTCGAAGAGGAGGCCTCCAAGCTGGTGGACGACGACGCGGTGAAGGCCGAAGCGGTTTACCGCGCGGAAAACGACGGCATCGTGTTCATCGACGAAATCGACAAGATTGCGGGCAAGGGCAACCGCGGGGGCGCCGACGTTTCGAGAGAGGGCGTTCAAAGGGATATTCTGCCTATCGTGGAGGGTTCCACGGTCGTCACGAAATACGGACCCGTCAAGACGGATTTCATTCTCTTCATCGCGGCGGGCGCTTTCCACGTCGCCGCCGTGGAGGACCTGATTCCCGAACTGCAAGGGCGCTTCCCCGTATCCGTAGAGCTGAAAAGTCTCAAAAAGGAGGACTTCGTCCGCATTCTTACCGAGACGGAAAATTCGTTGACCTTCCAATACGCGAAACTCCTCAGCGTGGACAACATCGACCTGAAATTCGACGATTCCGCAATCGAAAGGATCGCGGAGATTTCCGTAGAGCTCAACGCGACGAGCGAGGATATCGGCGCCCGTCGGCTGCATACGGTGATGGAATACCTCCTCGAAGATATTTCTTTCAACGCGGGCGGCGGGGATTATCCCACGGTGACTTTGAATATTACGAAACAGTACGTGGACGAGCATCTGAGCAAGCTGACGGGCGACAGAGACCTGAAAAAATACGTCTTATAATGAGACGATTCGGAGAACGTTTATGATAAATATACCCAAAGGGACAAAAGATGTGCTGCCCGCCGACGCTTATAAGTGGCAATATGTGGAAGGCGTCGCGCGCGAGACCGCGAAGCTGTATAATCTTAAAGAAATACGCACCCCCGTATTCGAGCATACCGAACTTTTTCTGCGCGGCGTAGGCGATACCACCGATATCGTCACCAAGGAAATGTATACCTTCCGCGACAAGGGAGACCGTTCGATTACTTTGAAGCCCGAGGGAACGGCAGGCGCGGCGCGCTCCTTTATCGAAAACGGGTTGGGAAACGGCGTCTTGCCCGCGAAAATGTACTACATCACTCCTGCGTTCCGCTATGAGCGGCCGCAGGCGGGCAGGCTGCGCGAATTTCATCAGTTCGGCGTGGAAGTGTTCGGCGCAAAGGGAGCGGACGCGGATGCGGAAGTCATTTCCCTCGCCGATTCCCTTCTCAAAAGATTGGGATTAAAGGTCAAACTCCGCATCAATTCCATCGGCTGTCCGTCCTGCCGTGCCGCCTACAACAAGGCCTTGAAAGAATATTTCGCGCCTCACCTCGACGGGCTTTGTTATGACTGCAAGGCGAGATTTGAAAAAAATCCGCTCCGTCTCCTCGATTGCAAAGAGGAGGAATGCAGAAAAATTAACGCGCAGGCACCGTCTATCCTCGATTACCTCTGCCCCGAATGTGCGGAGCATTTCGAGGCCTTAAAGGCATATCTCGCTCTGGCGGGGATCGAATATGAAATCGACCCTCGCATCGTGCGCGGCCTCGATTATTATACGCGGACGGTGTTCGAGTTCGTCTCCGACGATATCGGCGCGCAGGGTACCGTCTGCGGCGGGGGAAGGTACGACGGACTCATCGGAGAACTGGGCGGCGCTCCCGCGCCCGCGGTGGGGTTCGCCGCCGGAATAGAGAGATTGCTGCTCGTCATGGAATCGACGGGCGTAAAGATTCCCGAAGAGGAAAAACCGCTGGTCTATTTCGCGGGCATGGATGCGGAATGTCGGAAAAAGGCGTTCGCCCTGACAATCGCGTTGAGGCATGCGGGAATTTATGCCGAGACCGATCACATGGAAAGATCGATTAAAGCACAATTTAAGTATGCGGATAAAATCGGCGCAAAATATGTCGCGGTCATCGGCGGAAACGAATTGCAGGAAGGCGCCATGAACGTCAAGTGCATGGCTTCCTCGGAAAGCGAAAAAGTGGACTTTTCGAGCGCCGCGGAATATTTCAGAAAGAAAAAAGGAGAATGAATTATTATGGTAAAATATGTGACGTTTAACGAATTGGAAGAACTCATCGCGGGAGAAAAGCCCGTCGTCTGCGATTTTTGGGCTACCTGGTGCGGGCCCTGCCGCATGCTGGCGCCCGTATTTGAGGACGTATCGGACAAATTCGAGGGAAAGGCGGAATTCGTCAAGATCGACGTGGACGAAAACGAGGACGCGGCCGTGAAATACGGCATTACCTCTATTCCGAACATCATTATTTTCAAAAACGGAAAACCCGCGGCCAACAACCTCGGCTTTGTCCCCGAGAACGCTTTGACGGCGTTTGTGGAAAAAAATATCTGAAAACGGAGAGCGGCCGCTTTTGGAGAGGCCGCTTTCCTTTCGGAAAGCTCGGGAAAAAGTGCGGGAAACCGTCTTGCGGAAACGGAAAAAGAGGATTTCGCAAAAACGGAAAGATTTTGCCGACATTCGTCGGAACAAGTCCGTAAATACGGACGGGAGAGATTTCATGGAGAAACAAGACGAGTTTGAAAAACTTCTCGGCAGGCAGAAGGAATTTTTTTTAAGCGGCGTTACGCTCGACCCTGTCTATCGCATTTCTGCTTTGAAGGCGCTCTATCGGGCGATTCGGGAGTCCGAGGAGGCGCTTTGTCGCGCCTTGAAGGCGGACCTTGGAAAAGGGGAGTTCGAAAGCTATATGTGCGAAGTGGGTCTCACGCTGTCCGAAATCTCTTACCTCATTCGCCATACAAAAAAATTTTCCAGGGATAAAAGGGTGAAAACGCCCCTGTCGCAGTTTGCCTCGAAAAGTTTTGTCCGAAAATCTCCCTACGGCTGCGTGCTCATTATGAGCCCTTGGAATTATCCCGTCCTGTTGACCCTCGAACCGTTGGCGGACGCGCTCGCGGCGGGAAACACCGCCGTCTTGAAGCCCTCCGCTTATTCCCCGAACGTCTCGAAGGTGCTCTTCGATATTATCGGAAAGACGTTCCCCGAAGAATATGTGGCGGTCGCTTTGGGCGGCAGATCGGAAAATGCAAGGCTGCTCGATTTGAAATTCGATAAAATCTTCTTTACGGGGAGCGTCGCCGTCGGAAAAGAGGTCATGAGAAAGGCTTCGGAAAATCTGATCCCCGTCGCCTTGGAGCTCGGAGGAAAGAGTCCCTGCATCGTGGACGAAACCGCGGATATTCCGCTCGCGGCAAAGCGGATCGTGTTCGGGAAATATCTCAACGCAGGGCAGACCTGCGTCGCTCCCGATTATGTGTACGTTCAGAAAAATATAAAGAATATTTTTCTCGAAGAAGTGAAAAAGCAGATTCTTCTCCAATACGGGGAAAATCCGCTCGCCGACGATACCTACGGAAAAATTATCAGTCCCAAGCATTTTCAAAGAGTCTCGGGACTGATAGACGAAAAAAAAGTGGTGTTCGGCGGGGGCATGGACGGGGAGACTTTGAAAATTGCCCCCACCGTAATGGACGGCGTGACATGGGAGGACAAGGCGATGAAAGAGGAGATCTTCGGCCCGATCATGCCCGTGCTCGCGTTTGATGCTTTGGAAGAGGTCATAAAAATCGTAAACGACAGGCCGTCGCCCCTCGCGCTTTATATCTTTTCCTCGGACAAGAACGCCGTGGAAAAGGTACTCCGCGAATGTCGTTTCGGCGGGGGCTGCGTCAACGATACGATTATTCACCTCGCCACCAGCGAAATGGCCTTCGGCGGCTTCGGCATGAGCGGCATGGGCAGCTATCACGGGAAAAAAGGCTTCGACTGCTTTACCCACGAAAAGAGCATCGTCGATAAAAAGACGTTCATCGATTTGCCCATGCGCTATCGGCCGTATCGGAAAAAATATCAAAAAATGCTGAGAAAATTCCTCAAATAAAAAAGGCGCTTTTCAAAAAGCGCCGTTCTTTTTCGGAAAAATCAATAATTTTCCGCCTTTACCTGAAAATAGCTCTGCGGATGAGCGCAGACGGGACACACTTCGGGAGCCTTCTTGCCCACGCAGATATGCCCGCAGTTGCTGCACTGCCATACCACGTCCCCGTCTTTCGAAAAGACCAGATCTCCCTCGATATTCGCAAGCAATTTCTTATATCTCGCTTCGTGCTCCTTCTCGATCGCCGCCACGCCGTCGAACAGCCGCGCGATTTCCTCGAAGCCTTCTTCCCGAGCCGTCTTCGCAAAGCCCGCGTACATGTCCGTCCATTCGTAGTTCTCTCCCTCGGCCGCGATACGAAGATTTTCTTTCGTGTCTCCGACTCCGCCGCTCAACAGCTTGTACCAGATTTTCGCGTGCTCACGCTCGTTTTTCGCCGTCTCTTCAAAAATCGCCGAAATCTGCACGTACCCGTCTTTCTTCGCTTTGCTCGCAAAATAAGTGTACTTGTTCGTCGCTTCCGACTCTCCCGCAAACGCTGTCTTCAAATTCGCTTCCGTCTTTGTGCCTTTTAAGTCTTTCATTCTTCTCAGCCTCCTTAATAAGACTACGTTTTATTAAATTATTTATAGTATACTATAACGCGGAAGGTTTTGTCAATAGGTTTTTGGAAAAAATTCCCTATAAAATTTTTTTTGCGGAAAGTACGTTTGTTGACAAAACAGAAAAAAACTGTTACAATCATAATATTCACGGATCTTAAAAAATTTCAAAGGACGGCCCGCATTGAAACTGATGAACGAAAGACACCGCAGGAGGATAGAAAAAAATATTCTCAAAGACAGGCGATATAAGACGCTTATCTATAACCGCGTCATTCTCACCGTAGCCCTGGTATTAGTGCAGATCGTTCTGTACGCCTTTCTGATGGCCAGTTTCTATACGGCGGGAAGGGCGGTTCTGCTCGTCGTGGATATTCTCGGCATATTGTTTGTGCTCTATATCATCAACCGCAACGAGAAACCGAGCGCAAAGCTCAATTGGGTTATTATGATTCTCATTTTGCCGATTTGCGGAATCTCGCTCTATCTCTTGTTCGGAGAGGGGCGGCCGACGCGCAGAATGAACAGTCGGATCTCCGCCTCAAAGAGGGAAAACGCGGGTGTCCTCGTACAGGACGCGGAAGTGAAGGCCTTTGTGGACGGCGGCGGAAGAAATACGGAAACCTGTCGCTATCTCATGAATTACGCCAATTATCCCGCGTACGGAGAAGGGGACGTTACCTATTATCCCTCGGGAAAAGAAATGTTCAAGGATATGCTGGAAGCTTTGGAAAGCGCGAAAAAGTTTATCTTGGCGGAATATTTTATCATCTCCGGCGGAAAAATGTGGGATACGTTCAGAGAACTGCTTCTCAAAAAGGCAAACGAGGGCGTGGAAATCAAACTTATCTTTGACGACGTGGGAAGTTTGCTCTTGCTTCCGCCAAAATACGACAAATATCTCGAATCTCTGCATCCGAACATCAAGTGTTTTCGCTTCAATCCCGCCGTTCCCGTCTTTACGATGCGCATGAACAACCGGGATCACCGCAAAATTCTCGTCGTGGACGGTAAAACGGCGTTTACGGGCGGAATCAACCTTGCGGACGAATATATCGACGAAAAAATAAAATACGGAAAATGGAAAGACACGGGCGTGCGCGTTACGGGACAGGCCGTCAGTTCCTTTACCATGATGTTTTTCAATATCTGGAACGCTTTCCGAAAGGACAAGGGAGCCCTGCGCAATTATATCGCGCCCGAATATTTGGAAGGGGAATCCGAAATCGAACCCGTCGGCTCGGTGGGGAAAAACGGTACCGAAATCCCCGTGGAAGTCAGAACGGGAAGATTGACGGAACCGACGGACGGAAACGATAAAGGCGGCGCGTCCGCTGAAACGGCAAAGGAAAGATTCGGAAAGTGTTTGTCTTCGGACGTTACGGGTGAAATCGAAAAAAACCGCGCCTTTGAAAAAGCCGCGGACGGTTCCCGAAGAGAAAAGGATTTCCAAAACGCTTCGCAAAAAGGAGAGCTGATCATTCAGCCTTACGACGACTCTCCGCTCGACAGAGAGAGCGTGGGAGAGACGGTTTATCTGGAACTTATCAATCGCGCTTACAAATATCTCTATATTTTTACTCCGTATCTCGTTTTGGACGACTTTATGCGCACGGCGCTCTGTAACGCCGCCAAACGGGGCGTGGACGTGCGTATCGTGACGCCCGGGATTCCCGACAAAAAGACGGTGTTCCGCCTCACGAGAGCCAATTACGGGCCGCTCCTCAGAGCGGGCGTCAGGATTTACGAATACACCCCCGGCTTCATCCATGCCAAGAGCATGGTCTGCGACGACGAGACCGCCGTCGTGGGAACCATCAATCTCGATTACAGAAGTCTCTATCTGCATTTTGAAAACGCCGTTTACTTTTCGCATTGTCCTGCGGTCGGGGCTCTGAAAAAGGATTGCCTCTCGGTCTTTAAGGAGTCTAAAAAAATTTCGCTCGAAGATACGCGGCAGACGTTTATCGGCAGGCTGTTCGATTCCGTCCTGCGCGTCTTTGAAACGTTATTGTAAAATTACAAAAATACAAAAAATTAGCGGCCCGATCGGCAATCGAGCCGCCGTTTTTATACAATTTTGCGATAATAGTAATAGACGTCGTCTTCTCCGATTTTCTGCATCACGGAAGAGAGCATTTTTTCGGATGCGATGTTCTCTTTCATGCATTTTCCGTTGATTTGCGTGAGTTCGAGTGTATAAATCGCATAATTCGCGGCGAGCGAAAACGCATACCTGCCTAACCTATGTCCGTCCGCTTCCGGAAGAATACGCACTCCGATTTCCGCTCCGCCCTTAAAATCGAAATTATAGATAATGACTTCTCCTAGAAATTTTCCGTCCTTTCGAATCGCTAAATTCATCGCCATGCGGTTGGAAAAATCTTTTTTCTGATCCTTGTAAAAATAATCCCGCTTGGGATTCGGGCAGTCCTCCCGATAATTGTACCCCCACCAACGGTTGCGTTCGTCGTCGAGACAAAGGCGATTATAGGCGGGAATGTCCTTTTCCGTGATCGGCGTCAGTGAAACGCCGTTCTCTCCCTTGATGACGGGGATTTTTTTCAGACGGTTGAGGGCCGTTTTAACATGCACGCTATGCTTTCGGAGGATTTCCAAGGGTTGATATTGCAGCTTGGAAATGCGGAGCCCGCGGCTTCCCGCATCGTCCTCGCGGTTGATATATTTCACCCCTTTCGCAAAAGTTTTCGCAAACTCCTGCACCGTGGCAGGGTAGATTCCTTCGTATTCGGTCAGCGCTTTTTCGATATGGTCGATGAGCGTCTCTCCGCAAATTTCGCTCAGACAGAAAGAAATAATTTCTCCGTTTCGCGTAAATCCGCCCGAAATAAATAAGTCGCTCCCTACGTATTCCGTCATCGCGTGGGCGAATCTGAGCTCCGTCTTTGCCCCCGGCGTATTGTTTCGGTCCCCGAATTTCTTCCAGAACGCTCGGATCCGATCGCGATCGGCTTTTCCGAAAGTCTCAAATCGCGCTTCGGGATATAAGGCCCGAAATTTACGGATATGATTGCGCTGTCCCGCGTATTTCTTGCCTTCGAATTTAATAAAATCTCCCGCAAGATACAGATAATCGTCAAAATTGCGTTCTACGCGGATCTCAATGTTCGGATAACAGCTCAAAACCGTGCAGACGGCACAGGCGGGCACGTCGCAGAGCCGAAAGGGGATAAAATGTTCCGCGCAGTATTTTCCGCATGCGCTCAATGCGCCCCGAATGTCTGCATTCTCGCCCAAAGGAACGGGATAATCAAAATAGTCTTGTCCGTACCAACGGCTTTTGACCAAAAGACAACCGCAGGCTTCCGCGTATTCGTATTCCGAATTCTGCCACATGATTTTGATCCCCGCGGAATAGTCGCTGATTCGATAGGAACATTGTTTATAATATTCTGCAAGTTTGTTTAGGTTACTTTTGTCTATGGGAGTGAATTTCATGGCCTTTCTTCTTCTTTTTTCCATATTATAACAGATTTTTCTCCGTTTTACAAGTTTTTTGACAAAAAAACGGGCGCGTGCTTTTATTTTGTTGCGGGAAAGAAAAATTTATGCTACAATAAAAATCGAAAAATACAACGGCGGAACGGGACGGAAAAGAAAGAGAAATTCCGAGGGGAAGCCAAACTGAAAAAAGCGGAAGCCCGAGCCTCCGAAGAAACAAAGAAGAAAGCGAAAGAATGGCAGCATGGCCGAACGGAAAAGAAGGTGAAAAGATGAATAACGAAAACGGACAAAAGAAAACGGAAGACGAAAAAAAGAATACCGTAAATACGGAAAAAACGACCGAAAAGGGGCAGAAAAACGATCAGACTCAACCTCGGAAAGGCCGTTGTCCCAAATGCGGTTCCGAAACCGAAAACGGGAAATGCCCCGTCTGCGGGTATAAACAGTATGTCCCCATGGACACAAAAAAACTTTTCCGCATCCGGCTGATTCTCGGCGCAATCCTTATCGCCGGACTGATTATTTGGTTGATCGTCACGCAATCATGAATGTCGGATAAAACAATTCGGAAAATTCAGCCGCGCAAGCGGCTTTTTTTATTTTTGTTTCCGCGATGAGAGTGTTTCCGCATAAAAAGATTTTTGCGGATATTTTACGAAAAGTTGCCTGAAAAACGTTTGAAAAAGAGAAAAAAAGGTTAAAAATATAGCGAAAATAAGAGATTCCGCCGCGGGCGGAAGGGGAGGCAAAAGTTATGGATATGCGGAAATTTACGGAAAAATCCGTGACGGCTTTGCAGGAGGCGCAGAGCGTCGCGAAAGAATACGGAAACCAGGAAATAGGGCAGGTACATCTTTTTTACGCTTTGATTACGGCGGACGAGGGATTGATTCCCCAGCTTTTGAAAAAGATGGAGATCGATCTGGAAGGACTGCGTTCGGCGGCGCAGGGCGAAATTGCCCGTTGTGTAAAAGTGAGCGGTGCGGAACAGTATCTGTCTTCCGCTCTGGCGGAGGCTTTGGACGCCGCGGAAAAACAGGCGGCTAAAATGGGGGACAGCTATGTGTCCGTGGAGCACCTCTTCTTCGGCCTGACGGAGAAACCCGATGCGGCGATAAAGAAACTCTTGAAGCAGTTTTCTATCGAACAGAACGCTTTCATGCAGGCCGTGGCGAGCGTGCGCGGGAATCAGCGCGTAAACAGCGAAAATCCCGAAGATACTTACGACGTGCTCAACAAATACGGCACGGATCTCGTCGAAAAGGCGAGACAGCATAAAATCGATCCCGTGATCGGCAGGGACGAGGAAATTCGGAACGTCATCCGCATTTTGTCGAGAAAGACGAAAAACAATCCCGTGTTGATCGGCGAAGCGGGCGTCGGTAAAACCGCAATCGCCGAAGGCCTCGCCATTCGTATCATGAAAGGGGACGTTCCCGATTCCCTCAAAAACCGCAAGGTCTTTTCGCTCGATATCGGCGCCCTGATTGCGGGCGCGAAATTCCGCGGGGAGTTCGAGGAACGTCTGAAAGCCGTATTGTCCGAAGTCAAGAAGAGCGAAGGCGGCATTATCCTCTTTATCGACGAACTGCACACGATTGTCGGCGCGGGCAAAACGGACGGAGCCATGGACGCGGGCAACCTTTTGAAACCCATGCTGGCGCGCGGCGAATTGCACTGTATCGGCGCGACGACCCTGGACGAATACCGCAAATATATCGAAAAGGATCCCGCTCTCGAACGGCGGTTCCAGCCCGTCATGGTGGACGAACCCACGGTCGAGGATACGATTTCCATTCTGCGGGGCTTAAAAGAACGCTATGAAGTATATCACGGCGTCAAAATTCAGGATAACGCCCTGATTGCCGCGGCGACTTTGTCCAATCGTTACATTACCGACCGTTTTCTGCCCGACAAGGCCATCGACCTCGTCGACGAGGCCTGCGCCATGATCAAGACGGAAATGGAATCCATGCCTGCGGAAATGGACGAGATTTCCCGAAAGATCATGCAGCTCGAAATCGAGGAAAACGCGCTCAAAAAGGAGACGGACAATCTCTCCGCCGCCCACCTCGCGGAAACGCAGAAGGAGCTCGCTTCCTTGCGCGCTCAATATGCGGAAATGAAGAGCAAATGGGACAACGAGAAAAATTCTATCGGCAAGGTTCAGAAAATTCGGGAGGAACTCGAACAGGCGAATGCGCAGCTCGAAAAGGCGCAGAGAGAATACGACCTCGAAACGGCCTCCAAATTGCAATACGGCAAGATTCCTCAGCTGAAAAAGGAACTGGAAGAGAGCGAAAAAGCGGCGGCTTCCGCCAAAGATTCCACGCTCCTCCGGGACCGCGTGACGGAAGAGGAAATCGCGCGCATCGTCGCCCGCTGGACGGGCATCCCCGTGTCCAAGCTCATGGAAGGGGAACGCGAGAAACTCCTCCGTCTGCCCGAAACTTTGCATCAGAGAGTCGTGGGGCAGGACGAGGCCGTCGACGCCGTGTCGGACGCCATTCTGCGCTCCCGTGCGGGAATTGCCGACCCCGGGCGGCCGATCGGGTCTTTCCTCTTCCTCGGGCCTACCGGCGTGGGAAAGACGGAACTCGCAAAAACGCTCGCGCGGGCTCTGTTTGACGACGAAAAGAATATGGTTCGTATCGACATGAGCGAGTACATGGAAAAGTATTCCGTTTCGAGGCTCATCGGCGCGCCTCCCGGATATGTCGGTTACGACGAGGGCGGACAGCTCACCGAGGCCGTAAGGCGCAAGCCTTATTCCGTCGTGCTGTTCGACGAAGTCGAAAAGGCGCATCCCGACGTATTCAACGTCCTCTTGCAGGTTCTGGACGACGGGCGCATTACCGACGGGCAGGGCAGAACCGTCGATTTCAAAAATACCGTCATCATCCTCACTTCCAACCTCGGGTCCTCGGCGATTCTCGACGGGATTCAGAGCGACGGAAGTATTTCCGAAGCCGCTAAGTCGGAAGTGGACAGATTGTTGAAGGCTTCTTTCCGTCCCGAATTCCTCAACCGACTGGACGAAATCGTGTTCTTTAAGCCGCTCGTCAAAGAACAGGTGGAAAAGATCGTGGAACTTCTTTCCGAAGAATTGAAGAAGAGATTGGAGGATAAACAGCTGTATCTCTCCATGACGCAGGCCGCGGTCGATTATATCGTGGACAGGGGATACGACCCCGTGTACGGCGCTCGGCCTCTGAAACGGTACATGCAACATACTTTGGAGACGATGCTGGCAAAAAATATTCTCGCAAACGATTATTCCGCCGGAGATCACATTCAGGTGGACGCCGACGCGAACGGCCTGTTCGCCGAAAAGGTTTGATAAATTAAATCTCCCGAAAATCCTTCGGGAGATTTTTCTTCAAAAAGAAAACGAGCAGAACAAAAGCCGGCCGCACTTTTTGTGCGGCCGGCTTTTATCATTCTACTTCCTTTAAGGTCAATTCGTAAAATTTCCCCGCCTGCGTTAAAATCATAAAGGAGTCTTTCTTCTTACGATTGTACGTGACGTCTTCTACTCCGTCTACCTCTGTCAAAATTGCCTCTCCGATCTGATACAACAACTCATCATCTTCCATAAATACCCTCCTTGGTATATTTCCATACATCGTATGGCATATATATATTATAACTCCGTTGTCGGCAAATGACAAGCAAATTTCGCCAATGACGGAGATAATATTTTTACAAGGAGTTAAAATTAATGTTTAATATGGCGAACTTTTCGGAAAGACTGGGCGACATCATGTTCGACAAAGACACCTCCACGGCGGTTTTGAGCAAGGCGGTCGGCGTGTCCAAATCTACAATTTATCGATATTTGAGAGAACAGAGAGTTCCCGAAACGGAAATTTTGGTCCGCATCGCCGATTATTTTCATTGCACAACCGATTTCCTGCTCGGCTTGGAGGAAAACAATTACGCGGGAACCCCGCGCCCCTGTCCTCCCTTTTCTCAACGCTTTGCTTTTTTATTGAAAAAATTCCGATATACCAAATACCGACTTTCCGTCGAGGCAAAAATTCCCGAATCCGTCCTCTATACATGGCAGAAAGGAGAATGTTCTCCCGAATTGGAAAGTTTATTGAAATTGGCCCGACTTTTTGACTGCTCAGTCGATTATGTCCTCGGCAGAGGAGATTAGACTCTACATTCCGAATAAAGTTTAACACAAAGGAGATTTCAAATTGACCGCATCTTTTCAAGCGCGGTCGTTTTTTTTGCTTCTTTTCGTTTTCGACGGGCAGGGTAGAGGTGAGCTTTCTTCCTATAAACAAAACTTTCCCAAATTATCCTCTTTCCCTTATTTTTCAAGGGATACAGGCGTAAAAAACGCGTATATGGATTATATGATAATCGACTGAATTTTCTTTTCAAAAATAACATAATAGATTAATAAAATAAATGCGAAAGAGGAGAGGCTGTTATGGGAAAGCTGGGGACCTTTGGGGAAAGACTTGCAGAACTGATGTCTGAAACAGAATTGACGGCGAAAGGTCTGGCCGAACGGCTCGGCGTGAGCTCTTCTACTGTCTATCGCTGGAAAAACGACGCTTGCAGTATACGACTTTCCAATCTGATCGCAGTCTCCGATTTCTTCGAGGCTACCTTCGATTTCCTCCTCGGCCGCTGCGACGACAATCAGTTTTCCAAACATTCCGCTCCCCCTCGCCGTTTTGATCTCTGCGTGAGACATATCATGAAAGAAGCCAAAATGTCCATTTATAAAATGAAACAACTCTCCCGCTTTGACGGCAAATCTTTGGAAAAATGGCGCAAGTCCGACCCTACCGCTTATACTCTCGAAGCGCTCGCGGATCTGTTCGATTGCTCCGTCGATCACCTCCTCGGAAGAGATTGATTTTCTGCTACCGTTTTGGAAGTTGTCGGGATTAATTGGTCCTTAATGGGATAAAATGGCAGTGAAAATTGTTTTGGAGCTGCTATAATGGATTCGTTTTCTGAAATTTTACAGGAGTTTTTGAAAATTAACTCTCTTACTCAAAAAAATTTTGCCGAAGCAATAGAAGTAAAGCCCTCTCAGGTCAGTGAATGGTTAAAAGGAAAAGTTGTACCTGGATATTATTCATTAAAAAAGATAGCTGTTACTTTTTGTATATCTGCGGATTATCTTTTAGGCTTAAAGGAAGATTATTTTTGAGAGGGGAGGGGAAAACGCGCTCTTTAAGACGGTTCGTCCGCGTATTTGTCGAGAAGCGCCCACAATACTTTTTTGTCGCCGTCGCTCGCCCGTAAATATCGGGCGAGCAGTTCTTTTACTTCTTCGGGCAGGGAACCTTTTCGATAAGGATTGTTCGTGAGACCTAAAAGATAATCGGCCGAAACTTCCAAAAATCGCGCGATCGACGCCAGAATTTCAAAGTTTTCGGGATTTCGCGCTCCGCTCAGATAGCGGGAGACGGTCGCTTCCGTGACGGCGGTTCCCTCCGCCAGCTGCCGACCGTTTACGCCCTTCCGCTCCATGGCTTCTTTCAACCTCAGGGGAAAATTTCCGTTTGTCAAATCTTTCTCCTTTTCTTACCGCGCTCCTTGCCGCGCGGTAAGTTTTTTCTTTTATTTTACCTCATTTTCAAGCCTCCTTTTTTGTCTGTTTTTGTCACAAAATGAAAGTTTTGTGAAATGATAAATTACCCCTTTCAAACGCTTGACTTTATGTAGCATGCTTCATATAATAAGTATACTGTTTTGAGACTGCGGAGGAAAATCGTCGGGCAGAAATTTCATTGTCGCGGAGAATGATTTTCAATCGGAAATTATTTTGAAAGGGCGATAAAAAGAGGAACGCTATGGAAACGCATATAGGATTGCTCCTGAAAAAAATCAGTGAAAAGATGGAACGGAGAGCGAACGATAAACGCGAAGAGAGCGGAGTTACCTTTTCCCAAGGAAAAATTCTTTGGTATCTGCATACTTACGGCAAAAAAGGACAGGTTACGCTCAGGGATATCGAGAGGTACTTCGATATTTCTCACGCTACCGTTTCGGGAATCATTTTCCGTCTCGAAGAAAAGGGGTTTGTGCGTGCCGAACCTGACAAAAACGACCGCAGAGCGAAAAACGTGTCCATCACGGAGACCGCGGAGGAAATGTTCAGGAAAATGAAAGCCCGGCAGAGAAAAACGGAGGAAACGCTCCTGAAAGGATTTTCCGACGAGGAAAGGCGCGAGTTTAAGGGCTACCTTCAACGCATTTACGAGAATCTGGAATGACGCCGAAAAGGCGCGTTTCCCGAAACGCCCGAAGCGCAGAACGAACCGCGGATTGCGGTGCATCAGAAAAAGAAAAAACAATTTTTGGAGGATATAAATTCGGTTATGGTAAAGACATTGGTCAAAAGCGTGCGCGAATATAAAAAACACGCGATACTGACCCCCGTATGCATGATACTCGAAGTCGTGTGCGAATGCCTGATTCCGTTGTTCATGGCAAGGCTGATCGACGGCGTCGGAAATATGCCGCACATTCTCAAATACGGCGGGATCCTTATTCTCATGGCGGCTCTGTCCCTGACGGGCGGTGTTCTCGCCGGAAAATTTGCCGCGACGGCAAGCTGCGGTTTTGCTAAAAATCTGAGACAGGATTTGTTTTATTCCGTCCAGCAGTTTTCCTTCAAGGACGTGGATAAGTTTTCTTCCTCCTCTCTCGTTACGAGACTCACCACGGACGTTTCCAACGTTCAGATGGCGTTCCAGATGTGCATCCGCATCGCGGTGCGCGTTCCCCTGATGTTCATTTTCTCGTTCATCATGGGCTTTACGATCAATCATACTCTGGCACTCATTTATCTCGCGATTCTGCCCATTCTTTTGGTGGTGATGGTTCTCATCGTGGTATATGTCATGCCTTTCTTCCGCCGTATTTTCAAAAAATACGACGCTATGAACAATTCCGTTCAGGAAAACGTCGGCGGAATCCGCGTCGTCAAATCCTTCGTCCGCGAAGATTATGAAAAACAGAAGTTCGCCAAAATTTCCGGCGAAGTAAAAACCGACTTTACGAAAGCGGAAAGATTGATGGCGCTCGTTTCGCCCGTCATGATGTTCTCCATGTATCTCGCTTCCCTTCTCGTTTCCTGGTTCGGGGCGAAAATCATTATCTCTGCGGGCGGTTCCACCATGGAACCTCAGGATCTCTCCGCCATGATTACTTACGGGGTTCAGATCCTTTCTTCCCTCATGATGTTGGCCATGGTGTTCGCGATGATCACGATGGCGGGAGAATCTGCGCGCCGTATTACGGAGGTCCTCGAACAGAAATCCGACCTCGTCAGCCCCGAAAACGGCATTAAGGAAATGAAGGACGGCAGCATCCGCTTCGATAACGTCAATTTCAAATATTCCGCAAAAGCGGAAAAATACGCTCTGTCCGACATTAATCTCGATATTAAACCCGGCGAGACCGTCGGTATACTCGGCGGCACGGGCGCGTCGAAAACGTCGCTCATTCAGCTGATTCCCCGTCTCTACGACACCACCGAAGGTGCCGTCTATGTCGGCGGCGTCAACGTCAAAGATTATGACCTCGACTTCCTGCGTACCGAAGTCGCCGTCGTTCTGCAAAAGAACGTCCTCTTCTCCGGCACGATTAAGGAAAATCTTCGCTGGGGAAATCCCAATGCTTCCGATGAGGAACTCGAAAGAGTATGCAAATTGGCTCAGGCGGACGAATTTGTCCGTTCCTTCCCCGACGGCTACGACACCTACATCGAACAGGGCGGAACCAACGTCTCCGGCGGGCAGAAACAGAGACTCTGTATCGCTCGCGCGCTTCTGAGAAAACCCAAAGTACTCATTCTCGACGATTCGACTTCGGCGGTCGATACCAAGACGGATGCGCTCATCCGCAAAGCGTTCGTGGAAGAAATTCCGGATACCACGAAAATCATCATCGCTCAGCGCGTCGCGTCGGTGGAAAGCGCAGACAAAATCCTCGTCATGGACGGCGGAAAAATCATCGCTTCCGGCACGCACGAAGAACTCATGCAGTCGAGCGATATTTACCGCGAAATCTACGAGGAACAGACAAAGGGTAAAGCGCCCGAAAGCGAAGCGTCCGAAAAGGCTGAATCCGAAGCGGCGGCCGCTTTGAGAGCGACCGGCAAAGGAGGTAACGACTGATGGCTGAAGCAAAAAGTACTTCCCGCCCCATGAAAATGCGCGGCGGCAGGGGTATGGCAGTCCCCGCGGGAACCGTCAAAAAAGGCACCCTGAAAAGATTGTTAAAATATATCTTCAAATATTACAAGAGCGCGCTGATCGCCGTCTTCTTCTGCTTGATTCTGAGCGCGGCCGGCGGACTCATCTCCACCGTGTTCATGCAGCGGCTCATCGATAACGTCATCACGCCCGGCATCAGCGACGGAATGGATGCCGTCAAGAGCGCTTTGATCAGTCTTATCGCTCTGATGGGCTCGCTTTACGTCGTGGCCGTCGTCGCGTCTTTCCTGTATACTCAGATCATGGCCGTCGTCACGCAGGGGATTTTGTGTCATTTCCGCGAGGATATGTTCAACAGAATGGAATCTCTCCCCATTAAATACTTCGATACGCATGCGCACGGCGACATCATGAGTACCTATACCAACGATACCGACGCCATGCGTCAGCTCGTCGGCCAAAGCCTTCCCACTCTCTTTTCCGCCGCTTTGACGGTCACGATCTGCGTCTGTACGATGCTTTGGTACAGTCTTTGGCTCACCTTGGTCGTGGGCATTTGCTCCGTCGTCATGTTCTCCGTCGTCAAGAAAGTGGGCGGAAACAGCTCCAAATACATGGTGGCGCAACAGCGTTCGCTCGCGGCGGAAGAAGGCTTTATCGAAGAAATCATGAAGGGCCAGAAGGTCGTAAAAGTATTTACGCACGAGGAAGCCGCAAAACGCGATTTCGATAAGCTCAACGGAGAGCTTTTCCACGACAGCGAAAAGGCACATATCTTCGGTAACGTCTTGGGACCCATTCTCAGCAATATCGGTAATTTCACTTACGTCCTCCTCGCCATCGTCGGCGGATTGCTCCTGACCTTGGGGGCTCCCAATATAAGCATCAGCAGTATCTTTACCGGACTCGGACCCATTTCCGCCGGTATCGTGCTCGCTTTCCTCGGCATGTCCAGACAGTTCACTCAGACCGTAAACCAGGCTTCTCAGCAGGTGTCCATGATCGCCATGGGACTTGCGGGCGTCGGGCGTATCTTCGACCTCCTGGACGAGGAACCCGAACACGACGAGGGGTATGTCACACTCGTAAACGCGAAGAGGGACGAAAACGGCAATCTCGTCGAAACTCCCGAACGTACCAATCTTTGGGCGTGGAGACATTTTCACAAGGCCGACGGCACGGTTACGTATACCGAGCTGAAAGGGGATATCGTCATGGAACACGTCGATTTCGGATATGTACCCGAAAAACAGGTCCTCATCGACGTCTCCCTCTATGCGAAGCCCGGTCAGAAAATCGCGTTCGTAGGTGCGACGGGCGCGGGAAAAACGACCATTACCAACCTCATCAACCGCTTCTACGACATCGCGGACGGCAAGATCCGTTACGACGGCATCAATATCAACAAAATCAACAAGAAGGATTTGCGTCGCTCCTTAGGCATCGTGTTGCAGGATACCAACCTGTTTACGGGAACGGTCATGGACAATATCCGCTACGGCCGTCTCGACGCGACGGACGAAGAATGTATCGCGGCCGCGAAACTCGCGAATGCGGACGACTTTATCCGCCGTCTGCCCGAAGGATACAATACCATGCTCACCAACAACGGCGCGAATCTGTCGCAGGGACAGAGACAGCTTTTGTCCATCGCCCGCGCCGCCGTGGCGGATACGCCTGCCATGATTCTCGACGAGGCTACCTCCTCGATCGATACGCATACCGAAGCGCTCGTACAGGACGGTATGGATAAGCTCATGGAAGGCCGTACGGTATTCGTCATCGCGCACAGACTCTCCACCGTGCGCAACTCCAATGCCATCATGGTCCTCGACCACGGCCGCATCATCGAACGCGGTACGCACGAACAGCTCATCGAGCAGAAGGGCGTTTATTATCAGCTCTATACGGGCGCGTTCGAACTTGAATGATTTTGCCCGTTCTTTCCTCCGGAGAAATCCGGAGGATTTTTTTCGTCTGTCCGCGGTGAAAAATTGCTTTTCGCAAACGGATATGGTATAATGTCGATAATGTCGGAAAATATCGGATACGGATATCATACAATGTCGTACGCCGATAAATCGGAAAACCGATGTAATACACGCGGGCACTGTGTGCCGAAAAAAAGGGGCTCTGCGCACTACATGCCGCACACGGGAAAAACGCATGCACGGCTGACCGCGGGCACGAGAAAAACGCATGCTCGGCAGAAACACAGTGAAAAGAGGAACTCATGAACAACGAATTTTTTTCTTTTGAACTTATTAAAACCGATCCCGATACGGGGGCGCGGGCGGGAATTTTGCATACCCCTCACGGCGATATCGAAACGCCCGTTTATATGCCCGTAGGAACCCAAGCGACCGTCAAGGGCGTGTTTCCGCGCGATTTGAAGGAGGCCGGATCTCAGATCATCCTCGCGAACACCTATCACCTCTACATGCGCCCCGGCGACGATATCGTAAAAAAAGCGGGCGGGCTTCATTCCTTCATGAACTGGGACAGACCCATTCTGACGGACAGCGGCGGTTTTCAGGTCTTTTCTCTCGCAAAGCTCAATAAAATTACCGACGCGGGCGTGGAATTTTCCTCCAACATCGACGGAAGCAAACATTTTTTTACCCCAGAAAAGGCCATGGAAGTGGAGGAGAACCTCGGCGCAGATATCATCATGGCTTTCGACGAGTGCAGCGAATACGGCTTTACGCACGCTCAGGCAAAGGATGCCATGATTCGCACGGGAAACTGGCTGGAACGCTGCTTTAAGCACCATGAGGCGCAAAATCTCCCTCGGCAGGCACTGTTTCCCATCGTTCAGGGCAATCTCTATAAGGATTTGCGCGCGGAAAGTCTCGAAAGGTGCCGTCCCTTCGTAAAGCACGGGATTGCGATCGGGGGACTTTCCGTCGGAGAACCCAAACCGCTCATGTACGAGATTCTCGATTCTTTGAAAGAGAAGCTCCCCACGGACGTGCCCAGGTATTTGATGGGGGTAGGCTCGCCCGATTGCCTCATCGAAGGAACTTTGCGGGGGGTGGATATGTTCGACTGCGTGCTCGCGACCAGAATCGCGAGAAACGGCACCGCTTTGACCTCCCGCGGACGCGTGGTCGTGCGGAACGGGCGCTACAAGGAGGATTTTACGCCGTTGGACGAGGAATGCGATTGCTATTGCTGCAAACATTATACGAAAGCCTACCTTCGCCATCTCGTCAACGTGGGGGAAATGTACGGCGCCATGCTTTTGAGCTTACACAACATCACGTTCCTGCACAAACTCATGAAGGGGCTTCGCGAAGCCATTCTCGGCGGCTATGTCCGCGATTACGCAAAGGAATTTTACGGAAAATACGGCGGCGAAGGGAAATGGTGAGCCGCCGGAAAAGGCGGGAAAATAGGCTGCAGTCTCCGTAAAGCCCGAAAGGGTGCCGGAAAGTTTTTAGGGAATCGGGGAAAAGAAAAAATCCGACGAGATTGCGACCGGGAAAAAGCACGGCGGAACAAGTATGCCGATAAATTTTTCGCTTAACAAATGAAAAATGGGTGAAAAATGAAAAAATGTCATAATCCGACAGAGAAATACTTGCCAAAAACGCGAAAAAAGGGTATCATATAAAATATAAAACTTTGAAACAATCGTAAGGAGAAAAATTATGCTGTTTAATTTATTGGATTCGGCGACTTCTTCAAGCTCGACAAGCGGCGGCGGATCGGGCTGGATGTCTTGGGTGCTGATTATCGGCCTCGTCCTCGTCATCGTCGTTTTCATGGTACTCAACAGCCGTTCGGCCAAAAAGAGACAGAAAGAAACGCAGGAAATGCTGGATGCCATTCAGCCCGGCAATAAAGTAAAGACGATCGGCGGCGTCTGCGGTATCGTCGTGGAGGTCAATCCCGAAGACAATACGTTCATTCTCGAAACGGGTACGGAAGCGACCGGAAAATCTTACCTCAAATTCGACAAACAGGCTGTCTATCAGACGGATGCGACGGCGAAAAAGACCGAAAAGGCCGAACTCCCTCCCGAACAGTCCGAAGAGACCGCTCAGCAGCCTGCTCAGGCCGACGACGCCTCTGCGGAAATCGTCGAGGAAAAAGCCGAGGAAAAAACCGAAGTTTCCGAAAATCAAGACACGGAAAACAAAGACTGACACGGAAAATAAAGTTTCATTTGCGTTTTTTCAAATCGCTTCTAAAACACGGACGCCTTTGCATAGGATAATACCGAAATATCCTATGCGGAGGTGTCTTTTTTATCATGCAATCGGAAAATTCTTTGGCCGCTCATCTCGTTCAGATCGCCAAGGCCGTCCTGCTCTCTGTCCTCTTCTGCCTTGCGGCCGTCCTTATCTTCTCTCTCGTTCTCAAATTCGCGTCCCTCTCCGAGTCTGTCATTAAGCCCGTCAATCAGTGCATCAAAGCGCTCGCCATCCTCTTCGGCTGCTTCTTTGCGCTCCGCGGCGAAAAGGGCTGGCTCAAAGGACTCTTTGCGGGGATTCTTACCGTCATGCTCACCTATCTCGTGTTCGCCATGGTCGGCGGCGATTTCTCCCTTTCCTGGCTGATCTTGGCCGAACTCGCCTTCGGCGCCGTCGCGGGCGCTTTGAGCGGCATCGTCGCCGTGAATGTGCATCACGATTAAAACATAAAATTTTTAACGGAAAACATTAAAAAATAGTTGACATACATAAAATTCTATGCTATACTGTACCCACAAAACGAAATCGGGAGACAGTTTAAGTTTATGGAAGAAGTAAAAAAGATTCAAAAGATAGGCAAGGTCGTGAAAATCGTCACCTTGATTTTGGGGATTTTGACGATCGTCGGCTGCGGCGTCGGATTTTTCGGCGCGTTGCTTCTCGCCGTCGTGCCGGAGGACTGGCTGCAAATTTCCGTCGGACTGAACGGAAGCGTGGGTATATCCACCTCGTTATCCGCGTTTGAAAAACTCTTGCAAAGCATCGCGGAGGATCTGCCCGGCGGCGTGGTGACGGGGGAGGGAAATTCTCTTCTCGTCGAATTCGGGTCGGGAGAGATGAAAAATATTCCGATGACGAAATTGCTCGCGCTCGCCGTGTTTGTCGGGGCTCTGACCGCGACGGTTTACGGGGTCGTGTTCCTGCTCATTTCCAAATTCGGGAAAATGCTCGAAAAGAACAGCTCGCCGTTCTGTAAGCCCTGCATCCGCTATCTGAAAGTCACGGCGTTCCTGCTCCTCGCATGGTCGGTTCTCTCCGTTCTCACGGGAAAGGCGACGCTCGGAATACTGTTCGGGAGTTTTATGCTCGGGGTTTCTTGGAATGCGGGCGGCATATTCGTCTCTCTCGTGCTCCTTTTGGTCGCGTATATTTTTGAATACGGCGCAAAGTTGCAGAAGGAAGCGGACGAGACGTTATGATTATTTTACGATTGGACAGGGTTATGGCGGACAGGAAAATGTCTTTGAACGAACTTTCGGAAAAGGTCGGCGTGGCGAACGTCAATCTGTCGAAAATCAAGACGGGGAAAATCAGC
The DNA here is from genome assembly GCA_904419075.1 of uncultured Clostridia bacterium. Lineage (GTDB taxonomy): Bacteria > Bacillota > Clostridia > Christensenellales > Borkfalkiaceae > Scatosoma. The sequence continues at coordinate 106,995 of CAJFQM010000003.1, read as the reverse complement.
GCGATTCGGTTTTCGACGCTGGACGCTATCTGCAAGGCGCTTGACTGCCAGCCGGGGGATATCCTCGAATATCGGGGAGAAGAGAGCCCGTCGCGCGAAAAATAAAAAAACATGGCAGAAACTGCTTGCAATTTGCGCCCGTGTGTATTATAATAATAGCATAAAAACCGAGTTCGGGGCTTTTGGAAAGGATAAAGTCGGATTCGGGATTCAATCTGGAGGAGAACGGCTATGATTAAAACGATTGCGAAACCCGCGGAAAGAAAAGTAACCGGCTGCGGCGAGTGCAGAAGCACCTGTCAGTCCGCCTGCAAAACGAGCTGCACGGTGGGAAATCAGTCCTGCGAAAGGATTACCCGCGAAGAAAAAATCGAACGCAAGTAATTTCGGTAAAAAAATATCCGGCGTAAAAGGCGCGTATACTTACGCGCCCTTTTTGCCGTCAAAAAGGATTTTATGATACACGTTTTCAACTATCGAGATAAAAACTATATCTACGACGTGGGCAGCGGCTCCCTGCACGAATGCGACAAGACCACCGCGGATTATCTCCGCGCCAAAGAGGAGGGACAGCCCGTCGATATTACTTATATCACCGACGAGGAAATCAAAAATATCCTCGCGGACGTGGAGGGGCTCAAAGAACAGGGGCTTTTGTTCAAGGAAGAGGTAAAGACCTATCCCATGAAGAGCGACGAGATAAAGGCGCTCTGTATTCACATCTGCCACGATTGCAATTTCCGCTGCCGCTACTGCTTCGCAGACGAGGGCACATATCATTCCGCCCGCGAGTTCATGAGCGAGGAGACCGCTAAGGCGGCGGTGGATTTCCTCATCGCAAACAGCGGGAAGCGCAAGGTCCTCGAAATGGACTTTTTCGGCGGCGAACCGCTCATGAACCTTTCCGTGCTCAAAAAGACCGTCTATTATGCCAAGGAACAGGCCGCGAAGGTCGGAAAGAAATTCCTGTTCACGACTACGACCAACGCGCTCCTTTTGAACGACGAGACCATTAAATTTTTCAACGAGGAAATGGAGAACGTCGTCCTCTCCCTCGACGGAAGAAAAGAGGTTCACGACGCCATCAGAAAGACGGTGAACGGGAAGGGAAGTTTCGATTACGTCATCGGCAACATCAAAAAGTTCGTCTCCCTGCGCGGGAACAAGAGCTATTACGTCCGCGGAACCTTCACGGCAAAGAATCTCGATTTTTCAAAAGACGTGCTCTTCATCGCGGATCAGGGACTCGATTCCATTTCCATGGAGCCCGTCGTCACCGATTTGCCCGATTTAGAGATAAAGGAAGAACACCTTCCCGCAATAGAACGGGAGTATGAAACTCTCTGCGACGAATACTTGAAGCGCTATGCGGAGGGGAAGGGATTCAACTTCTTCCATTTTAATATCGATCTCGAAGGCGGACCCTGCCTTTCCAAACGGGTCTCCGCCTGCGGGGCCGGAAACGAGTACTTTTCCGTCGTTCCGAACGGCGATCTCTATCCCTGTCACCAATTCGCGGGAGACAAGGATTTCTATATGGGAAACGTGCGCGACGGGATCACGCGGCCCGACATTCGGGAAAAATTCAAAAATTCCTGTCTGTTCACCCGCAAAAAGTGCGGGGACTGTTTCGCAAAGTTCATCTGTTCGGGCGGCTGCAACGCCAACAATTATCACTTCAACGGCGATATAAACGAACCGTATGAAATGACCTGTGCGATGATGAAAAAGCGCATCGAATGCGCCATGCACATTCTCGCCGAGAAAAAAGTCCTCGCGTCCGCGGGAAAAGAAACCGGGCAAAGCGGAAAGTAAACATAAACCGTGTGAAAAGGACTCGATGTGTCGGTCGTTAAAAATTTGAGCGCGCGGCGTGCGGAGAGAATTCCCCCGAATATGCAGGTACGCGAAAGGACAAGGGGCCTCAAAGGCACGGTTTGCAAAAAGGGATAAAGACCGCGCGGAGGACGAAAACGCGCTTTCGAGCTCTTCGGACTCGCCCGCAAAGCCCATTTTTGTGAAAAACGGCAAAAAATTCGCGTTAAGCCGCCTTTATGACTTGACGGGCGGCGGAAGATAAGATATAATAAAACAGTATCAGTGTAAAATTCGGGCGCGTGCCCGAAAATCATCAGGAGGCTATTCAATGGGCAAGAAGAAGTCGGTGGTATTGTTGACTTTGCTTACCATCGTAATCGTCGCGTTGTGCGCGATGATCGCGGTTCCTTCTTTCGAGCTTCCGTTCCTGTGGAACGGCGCCGTCAGCAACTGGAACCCCGTCGTCAAAACGTACGACCTCGACGCAAACCTCGGCGGGGGATATTATACCTATTACTACCCCGAAGGAGTCATTTCCGAGGTCGAATATCAGAAAGAATATGAATCCCGCTCGGAGGACAAGCAGGAGGAATATGCAAATTCCTATACTCCGTATAAAGGACTGTATCTGAGTACCGATTCCGACGACGGCGTCGTAGAGGAAACGGAGAACGGATACGTCGTCACCGATTCCTTCAAGGAGTCTTTCGAGGCGGCGAAAAAAGAAATTTCCTCCCGCTATGAAAAGAGGGGAGATTCCTCTTTCCGCGTGTCCGTCGTGGACGATTACGCTCTGAGAATAGAACTTCCCGTCTCCGATACGGCGGCGGGCACCGCGTTTACCTATTTCTCCTATACGGGGGAATTTACGCTGTATGACGGCACCACTACCGTCCTCGAAGCATCGAAAGACGAGTCCCCCAAGGACTATATCAAAGGCTTTTCGCCCAAAAAGAACGGCGACAGCACCTATATCCAGGTTAAGCTCACCGACGAAGGCAGAAAACTCATTAAAGACGTCACGACTTCGTTGTCTGCCTCCTCTTCCGAGGATGACGGCTCCTCTTCGGGCGGAACGCTTTCCTTCAAAGTGGGCGACGAGTCCATCATTCAGCTCTCGGTGACCGAGGCGATCGATGAAAAAACGCTCTATATCGGAGGAACGGATACCTATACGGACGAAACGGCTTCGGTCGTTGCGATCCTTCTCAATTCCGCGCTCAATGCGGGGGATCTCGGCCTCGGCTTCGAAGTGGAAGAAACGAGAACGTTCGGGCCTGCATACGGCTCCAATGCACTTACGCTGCTCTATATCGCGTTGGCGATCGTGCTCGTTGCCTCCATTATCTGGCCCTTCATCAAATACAAGGGATTCGGCGGCGCCTGCGCCTATTCCACGCTGTCCTATCTCATCGTCACCGCTATCTGCTTCGCCTTCATTTCGAGCGGCGTGTTTGAGGTGACTTTGGGAACCGTCGCGATTTTCCTCTTCGGCCTGCTCCTGACCAATCTCTTCAACGCCCGCGTCTACGGCGCCATAAAATCGGAATTCGATACGGGCAAAACGGTGGATTCCTCCGTCAAAGCGGGGTATAAAAAGACTTTGGCGGGCATGATCGACGTCTATGCGGTGCTCGTCCTCGCTTCCGTCGCCCTCCTGATCGGTGCCGCAGGATTGCACACGCTGGCTCTGCAAGCGCTTATCTGTTTCGTTACGGGCGCTTTCTGCAACCTCCTGTGGACGCGCTTTATCAACTGCATGTTGGTGTCTTCGTCGAAAGATAAATATAAATATTTCGGCTTTGTAAGGGAGGATGACGACGATGAGTAAGATGAATAAAACGGTCGGAAAGTTCAAGCTTTGGGCCATCCTCAGCGTGCTCGTCATCGTCGCGGGAATCGTGATTCTGGCCGTCTTCGGCTTTAATCCCGATACCACGGTTTCCGACGTAAAAACGCTGAGCGTCGAGCTGGAATCCTATGTCGATATTTCCGACGCGAGAGTGGAGAGCGTCAAGGAAATCTGCGAATCGGAATTCGAAAAGGCCGGTCTGAAAGACGCTTATACGGTCAAGGCGGATATGTCGAACGGAGGAGAACTTCTCTATGTGTTTGACAAGAATACCGACGACGCCAAGTTAAATGAAGCAAAAGACGCAATCGGCGCCGCTTTGAACGCGGCTTCCGAGGGAGACGGTGCTCTCAGCGGTGCCTTCTTTTATGTCTCCAGGGGAAGCGAAAACGCAATTGCGGTCGTCCCTTCGGGATATATCTGGCGCGGTGCGCTCGCGGGAGCCGTCATTCTCCTCGTGATTTTTGTGTATGTCTCTGTCCGCTATAAGCTGAACATGGGTATCGCCGGCACCGTTTCCTCTTTGGTCGGGGCGCTTCTGACCCTGGCGGTCGTTGCACTGGTGCGTATCCCCGTGACTACGTCCGTCGCATATATCGGTGCGTTTGCGCTCCTGTTTACGGCGCTCACCTCCATGCTGACTTTCAACAAGATGCGCGAAAATTTCAAGACCGACGAATATAAAGCAATGTCTGCCGAGGAAGCCGTTTCTTCCTCCGTTCAGACTAAGTCGGTTTTGTTCTTCGCTCTTTTAAGCATTATTGCTCTCGTTCTGGTAGGGGCCATTGCCGTGACTTCGGTCAGATGGTTCGCGGTCGCCGCGTTGGTGGCGGTCGTTATGGGAACTTTCTCGTCTTTGATCTTCATGCCTGCCATTTATCTTCCCATGAAGAAGATTTCCGACAAACGGGCGGCGGAACGTGCGAGATACGACTATAAAAAGGGCGCTAAGTCCGTAAAAGCAGCCGCAAAAGCGGACGCCAAAACGGAAACGCAATCTGCGGCGGACGCGGAAAAGAATTCCGCGGACGAGAGTGCAGAATAATATGAAATGTGCTTCATGGAAAAATGAGGACAAATAAGGCCGGATTTTGACGGCGGCGAAGGACCGGAGACGGTCCTTTTGCGGCTATTATGCAAAGTGATGGGCGGGAGGGCTTTATTCCCGCCCGCTCTTTTCTTTGATAAAGACAGAGAAAATATGTCCCCGCAAAAGAGAATAGCCGATAAATTCGGCCGGGCGGCGGATAAGAGAAAAAAGCCCCAAAGGCAAACGGGTAAAACGGCCCGATAGAACCCGAAGAACAGGAAATAAACGGATAAAACGGCTCGACAGGGGCCGAGAACGGGAAGCGAACGGACAAAGTGAGAATCCGGGAGAAGATATCGACCGTACAACGGGGTCAAAGAACAAGGAATCAAGATGAAAAAAATCGTTCCCGAATATGTATTTTCGGAGGAACAACTCAATAAAATCGCCGAACTTTCCGAGGAGACGGGACTGACGGAACATATCGTGCGTATTCTCTACGCGCGGGGCGTGGACGACGCGGAAAAAATTTACAAATTCATGCACCCTTCCCGTCTCAACTTTCTTTCTCCCATGCTCATGAAAGGGATGAAAGAGGCGGTGGACATGCTCGTTTCCGCGAGAGAAGAGGGAAAGACGGTCGCGGTGTTCGGCGATTACGACGCGGACGGAATTTGTGCTTCCGCCATTATGTACCATGCCTTGAAAGAATTCGGCATAGAGGCGCATATTTACGTTCCCGAACGTGCGGACGGATACGGGTTGAGCATAGAAGCGGTAGACAGAATTTTCGACGATTGTCAGCCGGAATTGTTCATTACCGTAGACTGCGGTATTTCCTGCGCGAAAGAGACGCAATATATTTACGAACTGGGAGCGGATGTGATCGTCACGGATCATCACGAATTGCCGGAAATTTTGCCCGATTGCGTCGTCATCAATCCCAAATTGCAGGACGATTATCCCTACGACAATCTCTGCGGAGCGGGGGTCGCGTTCAAGCTGGCCTGTGCCCTGATAGGCGAGAATGCGTATAAATTATTGGACTTTGCCGCTTTGGCGACCGTCGCGGACAGCGTTCCTCTCCTCGGAGAAAATCGGGATATCGTGACCGAGGGACTGAAATTGTTCAATACGCCGCGCCCGCGAAGCTGTTTTTCCGCGCTGATGGGAAAAACGTACGACGCCGTGACCGCGCAGAATCTGGCGTTTACGATTGCTCCGCGCATCAACGCCGCAGGACGAATGGGAGACGCGCGCGCCGCCTTTCAGCTGTTCGTTTCCGAGGACGAAAGCGAAATTCTGCACCTTGCGGCAAAACTGTGCGCCTATAACACCGAACGTCAGAAATGCTGCGACGAGCTGTATGCCTCCGCAAAGGCGAAACTTGCGAAAAAGGGAGCTTACGGTTACGTCATCATGCTTTCCGACGAGAGCTGGAATTCCGGGTTCGTCGGGATCGTCGCGGCGAGAATCGCCGAAGAATACAATCGTCCCACGCTCCTGTTCGTGCATCACGGCAATATGTTGAAGGGAAGTGCCCGCAGCATCGAAAACGTCAATATTTTCAATGCGCTCAAAAATTGCTCGGAGTATATTTCCGAATTCGGCGGGCATGCGCAGGCGGCGGGCATCAACCTCGCGGAAGAGAATTTCGATAAGCTGGAAGCGGCTTTGAACGAAGAAATCAGGCGTTCGTACACCGAGGAGGATTTCGAACAGCGTATTTACGTCAGCGAAGAAATTTCCGAGCCCTTTCCCGAAAAGTTCGCACGGGAACTGAACGCCATGGAGCCTTACGGCGTAGGACACCGCAGGCCGCTGTTTTCCATTCGTGCGGGAGCGTGTTCCGCCCGCCCGCTGAAATATATGTCCCCGCATCTTTCCGTCAGGAGCGATTATATCGAGCTCATGTATTTTTCGGGAGCGAAAAATCTCAAATTGGTGGAGAGCGACGTCGAAAAGAAATTCGTCTTTGAGATCAATATTTCCAAATTCAAGGGACGGGAATACATCAAGGGCTTTATCCGCGAACTCGTTTACGACGGGAGAACGGGGCGGGGCGCGGCAGAGAGCATTTTTGCCAATTCGGTGGCGCGGTCCTATGCGCTGCCCGTCGCGGTGAATCCCGTATCCCTTACGACGGAAGAGACGGAAAAGCTGATAGAAGAAAAAAGAGCCGAATGCGCCTACGGGCTCTGTCTCATTGCTTCGGACAGGCGGACGCTGAAATTTTATAAAAATCTCGAAGGATTCGGGTGCGACCTGTTTTATCCTTCTTCGAAAAATCTCGCCAACAATCTCATCGTTTCTCCTTCCGCCGACGCGGATATAGGCGGGTTTCGCGATTTTATCTTCCTCGATACCCCCTCCGATTTCAATATCGCCGCTTTGGAGGGCAGAAAAGTATACGTCAATCGGGAAATCTGCGGCTATAAAATGTTTTCGGGCTTGGATACGCGGCGGGAAAGCCTTTTGGAAATCTTCTCGGCGCTTCGGCGGCAGGTCAATTCTTTGAGCGGGGAAACCGCGGAGGAACTCGCGTTCGCCTGCGGAGCGTTGGGATTTGACAAGAGAGAGTTCATTTTCGCCCTGAACGTATTCGAGGAATTGGGCCTCGTAGCATTCGGAGAAGGAAAACTCACCGTGTATCGCGGCGTCAAAGCGGATTTGAACGATTCCGCGATTTATAGAAAAATCTGTATTCTGCAAGAGGAATAACGGCCGTTATGTAAAAGTCGAAACGGCAGAGGATATACAAAGGGGTAACATATGATCACGACCTGGAACAAAATAAACGAGTTATACGGCGGAAAGGATAAAGAAATGCTCCTGAAAGCCTACGACTATGCCAAAGAGGCTCATGCCAATCAAAAGCGGGCTTCGGGCGAGCCGTACTTTATCCACCCTTGCGCCGTCGCGCTCATTCTCATGGAGCTGGGATTAGACGCGCCCACGGTCGCGGCCGCTCTTTTACACGACGTCATAGAGGATACGCCCGTCACCGAAGAGGACATCAAACGCGAATTCGGAGACGAGATTTTAGAACTCGTCAGCGGAGTCACCAAGCTCGATAAAATCGTGTTCGAGTCCCAGGAACAGGAAGAGGCGGAAAATTTTCGGAAAATTTTCGTCGCCATGGCGAAAGATATCCGCGTCATCATCATCAAATTGGCCGACAGGCTTCACAATATGCGTTCTCTCAATTTCCTCTCGCCCGAAAGACAGCAGAAAATGGCGAAGGAAACGCTGGACATTTATACGCCGCTCGCGGGGCGTCTGGGTATTTCGCAGATTAAGTGCGAATTGGAGGATTTATGCCTCAAATATCTCGATCCCGAAGCCTATGAATATCTCGTCGTTCACATCAACGAGAAACTTTCCGAACGGCGGGAATTCGTCAACAATATCGTCAAGGAAATCAAGGAACTGATGGCCGCCGACGGGATTACGGGCGAGGTGTTCGGGCGTCCCAAACACTTCTATTCCATCTATAAAAAGATGAAGAATAAGGGAAAATCCCTCGACCAGATTTACGACCTTACCGCCGTCCGCGTCATCGTCAAGGACGTCAGGGAATGTTATACCGTACTCGGGGAAATTCACGAGCGCTGGAAGCCGCTCCCCGGCCGAATCAAAGACTATATTGCAAACCCGAAACCCAATAAATATCAGTCTCTGCATACCACGGTCATGACGAGATTCGGTCAGCCTTTTGAAATTCAGATTCGGACCGAGGAAATGCACCGTATCGCCGAATTCGGTATCGCGGCGCACTGGAAGTATAAAGAGGGGCGCTCGGAAGACGAAAATACCAATTTCGAAAATAAACTCACATGGCTCAGGGAAGTCATGGAATGGCAGGGCGCCGTCAAAGATTCCCGCGAGTTCCTGGCCGCCCTCAAAACAGAACTGTACAGCGACGAACTGCTCGTCTTTACGCCGCGCGGAAAGGTCATCTCCCTGCCGCCCGGTGCGACTCCCGTCGATTTTGCCTATGCCATTCACTCGGAGGTCGGAAACCGCTGCACGGGCGCGCGCGTCAATTCTAAAATCGTTCCCCTGTCCACCACTTTGGAAGTGGGGGACGTGGTCGAGATTATTACCTCTCCCAATTCAAAAGGCCCTTCCCGCGACTGGCTGAAATTCATTAAATCGTCCAGCGCAAAGGCTAAAATCAAACAGTTCTATAAAAACGAGCTCAAAGAGGACAATATCCGCATAGGACAGGCAAGGCTGGAAGAAGAAGCGAAAAAAAGAGGATATACCCTCTCCGCTCTCCTTACGGACGAGAGTTTCAAACGCATTTCCGAACGCTATTCCTTCGGTTCCCGCGACGAAATGTTCGCGGCCGTGGGGTACGGTTCCGTATCCGTCAATCAGGTGCTGTTCAAGCTGATAGACTTCTATAAGCGGGAAATGCCCAAGCCCTTCGAGGTGCATGCGGGGGACGGAGGAGGCCGCACGCCGGGCGGCGTGCTCGTAAACGGACAGTCCGGACTTCTCGTTCGGTTCGCGGGCTGCTGCTCTCCCGTTCCCGGCGATAAAATCGTCGGCTATACCTCCCGCGGCCGCGGCGTCGTCATTCACCGCGCCGATTGTCCCAACATTCACGGCGTGGACGAAGGGAGGCTTCTTCCCGCCGCGTGGAATAAAGAAGTACACGACAAGCATCGCTATAACGCGAATATCATGATTCGCGCCACGGATCAGGGCGCCGCTCTGTCCGTTTTATCCGGCGTCGTCTCGGATATGAAATTGTCGATTACCGCCGTCAACGGACGCATAGACAAGAACAGGGACGCCGTTTTGGAGGCCTCTGTCAGTCTGACCGACGTCGCCGACGTGGATATGCTGCTTAAAAAATTGCGCGCGGATAAACGCATTTACGACGTACACCGCATCACTTCTTTGTCGTAGGGAATTTTATGAAAGTAGAAAAAATTTATCCGAAAGGATTCGCCGCCAATTCCTATATCGTGACCTGCGACGCCTGTACGGGGCTTGCCGTCGTCGTAGACCCCGCTCAGCCGAGAATCGCCGAAGAATTGAAGAAGCGTTCGCTTACCCCCGTCTGCGTGCTTCTGACGCACGCACATTTCGACCATGTGGGCGGCGCGGCCGCGCTGCAAGCCATGGGCGCGAAAATTTTTTGTTCGGAAAAGGAAAAGGCGCTCGTGGGGACGAGGGCGGATTTGTTCGATATGTCCGAAAGTCCCCGCGTTCCGTTTACGGTGGACGGAACGCTGCGGGACGGGGAAATTCTGAATGTCTGCGGCCTTTCCGTGCGGGCGGTTTCCACGCCCGGGCATACGGCGGGGGGAATGTGCTATCTTATACGGGATGAGGGAAAGGCGCAAGTGACGAAGGAAAAAGCCGCTCTGTTTACGGGAGATACGCTCTTCTTAGGCAGCGTCGGTCGGACGGATTTCCCGACGGGGAATGTCGGGGAGCTTCGGGAAAGCCTGAAAAAACTTGCCGCCCTCGACGGGGATTATCCCGTGTTTCCCGGTCACGAGGAAGATACCACATTGAACGAAGAACGGCAGAAAAATCCTTTTTTGAGGGACGCATAAAGGAGTGCGCGGGAAAGGCATGGAAACGATACTCAAAACCGATTGCAAGTTTTTGGAAAACGAGCTCATGGACGTCGTGCGGCTGTTTGAAGCGCGGCCCGGGAACGTCGCGCATTTCTTTGTCTATCGAGACGGCGTATTTTATAACCGTTTCTCCGTGGACGGAAAAGAGTATTCCTTTGAAGACGAGGGACAAGTAAGCGGCGAGATAGAATATAAACGCATGGAACGGCGGTTCGGAAAACTGGGACTGTATGCGATTTTAAGCGATTTATATCAGGAAAAGATGCCCTGGGGGGCTTTGACGGGGATCAGACCCACGAAACTCGCATATATGGAAAAAGAGTCGGGCAGGGATTTTCGGGCGCTCTTTGAAAAAATGCGGGTGAGCGAGGGAAATATTTCTCTCGTGGAAGAAGTATTGAAGGCGCAGGAGGGACTATACGAAAAAAAGGACGGAAACACCGATTTTTTCGTTTCGATTCCCTTTTGTCCCACCAAGTGTTCCTACTGTTCCTTTATCACGGCGCCCATCGATAAAACGCGGCAGTTTCTGCCCTCTTATCTCGATTGCCTCGAAAGGGAAATCGCTGCCTGCAAACCGCTCGTCGGAAAGCTCCGCAGCGTATATATCGGCGGCGGAACTCCTTTGGTTTTGGAGGCGGGTGATCTCGAAAGAGTTTTGAAGGCCGTGGAAAAGGTGCGCGATTCGGCGTGCGAATATACGGTGGAGGCGGGACGGCCCGACGTATTCACCGAGGAAAAACTGGCGCTTTTGAAAAATTACGGGGTCACGAGAATCTGCGTCAATCCGCAGAGTTTTTCGGATAAGACGCTCGAACGAATCGGGCGCAGGCATACGGCCGCCGACCTCTATCGCGCTTTCGACATGGCGGCGAAATTCGGTTTTGAAATCAACGCCGACCTTATCGCGGGACTGACGGACGAGAGTTTCGAAGAATTTGCGTTCAGCGTTCGGGAAGCGGTGAAAACGGGCGCGGAAAATATCACCGTGCATTGCCTTTGTCTCAAATCGGGAGCCAGGCTCAAAGAGGAGTGCTCCTATCTCGAAAATCCCGTCGTTTCGGATATGGTCGCCGCGTCGAGAGAAATTCTGCGGGGGGCGGGATATGTTCCGTATTATATGTACCGACAGAAATATCAGGCGGGGAATAACGAGAACGTGGGCTGGACCAAGCCCGGAAAAGCCTGCGTATATAACATAGACATCATGGAGGAGACGGCGGACAATCTCGCCGCGGGAGCGAACGCCGTTTCCAAAAGAGTGTTCAACGCCGAAAACCGAATCGAGAGATTCGCTTCTCAAAAGGATCTGAAAACGTATATCGGAAAAATCGACGAAATAATCGAAAGAAAAAACAAATTTTTCGGGCAAATTTGATTTACATTCGGACAAGAATATGCTAAAATAATAATAACGGCCGCCAAGCGGGACGATTCTCCACGTTCGGCTTAGAGGTTCGGGATAAATTCCATAGGAGGATAAACGCAAATGGAAAAGAAAGAAATCATCGCAAAATTCGCAACGCACGAGGGCGATACGGGTTCCCCCGAGGTTCAGATCGCGCTTCTCACCGAGAGAATCAATCACCTCAACGAGCACCTTCAATCCCACAAGCAGGACAACCATTCCCGCCGCGGCCTTTTGAAGATGGTCGGTAAACGTCGCGGTCTTTTGGATTACCTCAAAGAAAAAGACATCGCGCGTTACAGAGCGATTATCGAAGCGCTCAATTTAAGAAAATAAGCGGCACGAAAGGGCGGGTTATTTTAATCCGCTCTTTTTTGTCGATGTGTGCGTATCGGTCTCTTTCCGAACAGGGGGAAACGGATTTCCGAAACGGGAAAATTCGGAACGCGCGCATCGGCTTCACCCCTTGCCGTCGGGCGGCGGTAAGGACAAGAACAAAAAAAGAATCGAGTTAAGGAGAATTTTACAATGCCATCTTTAGACAATTACAGGGTTTTCAAAACGGACTACGCGGGCAGAAAACTGACCGTAGAAATCGGAAAATATGCCGAACAGGCCAACGGCGCCTGCCTTATCCGCTGCGGCGAAACGGTGGTGAACGTCACCGTCTGTATGGCGGAACAGCCCAGAGAGGGAATGGATTTCTTCCCCCTGTCCGTCGATTATGAAGAAAAAATGTTCGCGGTCGGAAAAATCCCCGGCGGCTTCAAAAAGAGAGAGGGACGCGCTTCCGATAAAGCTATCCTCGTCGCGCGCCTCATCGACCGTCCTATCCGTCCCCTTTTCCCGAAGGGAATCTTCAACGACGTCGTCGTAGTCGCCACCGCGCTTTCCGTCGATCCCGACATCGCTCCCGAACCCCTCGCCATGATCGGTTCGTCCGTGGCGCTGTCCGTTTCGGATATTCCTTGGGCGGGTCCCACGGGTTCGGTCATCGTGGGCTGCATCGACGGAAAATATATCATCAATCCGACCGTTGCGGAAAAGGAAAAGAGCTCTATTCACCTTTCCCTTGCGGGCACCAAGGACGCGATTTTGATGATCGAAGCGGGTGCGAACGAGGTCACCGACGCGGAAATGGTCGGTGCGATCATGTACGGGCATGAGGAAATCAAAAAGGTCTGCGCCTTCATCGAGGAGATTCAAAAGGAAGTCGGCAAACCCAAGAGAGAAATGGAGCTCTACCATATTCCCGAAGACCTCGACGCCGCCGTCAAAGCCTATGCTTACGATAAATTGGTCGCCGCTCTCGATACCTTCGACAGACAGGAACGCGAAAAGAGACAGGCGGAAGCCGAAGCGGATATCCTTGCGCACTTTGCGGACATTTATCCCGAACAGACGAGAGAAGTCAAGGATTCCATTTATTATATCGTGAAAAATATCGTCCGCGCCAAGATTTTCGATAAGGGAATCCGCCCCGACGGAAGAGGACTCAAAGAAGTCCGTCCCATCTGGTGCGAACACGGCGTTCTGCCCAGAGTTCACGGCTCCGCCGTGTTCACGAGAGGTCAGACGCAGGCACTTACGACCTGTACGCTCGGCATGCTGGACGAGGCCCAGAGAATGGAAGGCCTCGACGAGGAAGAAGAAAAGAGATATATGCATCAGTATAACTTCCCCGGATACTGCACGGGCGAAGCGAAACCCCTCAGAAGCCCCGGCCGCCGCGAAATCGGTCACGGCGCTCTTGCGGAACGCGCGCTCATTCCCGTCATTCCCTCGGAAGCGGATTTCCCCTACGCCATCCGCGTGGTGTCCGATATCCTTTCTTCCAACGGATCTTCTTCCATGGCTTCCGTATGCGGTTCGACCATGGCGCTCATGGACGCAGGCGTGCCCATTAAGGCTCCCGTGGCGGGCTGCGCCATGGGGCTCATTAAAGATCCCGATACCGGAAAATATGTCATTATGACGGATATTCAGGGCCTGGAAGACTTCCTCGGGGATATGGACTTCAAGGTGGCGGGTACCGAAAAGGGCATTACCGCCATTCAGATGGACATCAAAATCAAAGGTATTTCCGAACAGATCATGCTCGACGCTATCGCGCAGGCTCAGGAGGGAAGAAGATTTATTCTAGGAAAAATGTTGGAGTGCATTCCTCAGGTTAATGACCACCTTTCGCCCTATGCGCCCAAGATTATTTCCTTCCAGATCAATCCCGAAAAAATCGGGGACGTCGTCGGAAAACAGGGTAAGGTCATCAATAAGATTATCGAGCAGACGGGCACCAAGATCGATATCGAAGACGACGGTACGGTATGTATCGCCTGCTATGGCGATATTTCCGCCGCGGAGCGCGCAAAGGCTATCGTTCAGTCGATCGCGCACGATCCCGAAGTCGGGGATATGTTCGTCGGCGTCGTCGTGAGAATTCTTTCCCGCGTGGGGGCTTTTGTAGAGTTTGCTCCCGGCAAGGACGGCATGGTGCATATTTCCAAACTTTCTACCGAGCGCGTCAACCAAGTAGAGGACGTTCTCAATATCGGCGATAAAGTCAAGGTCGAAATTATTAAAATCGGCGAAAAGGGTATCGATTTGAAGCTCCTTGAAAAATTAGATTAAAAAGACGCCCGCCCGATACGTTGTATCGGGCGGGCGTTTTCGTTTTTGAAAATGGAGCCAATTTTTTATGACGGAGAAACAAACCTCTTTATAATAGGGAAAATTTTTTACAACGGGAAAAGTTTTATATAACGGAGAAAACTTTACAGCGGAAACAATTTTTTATTGTAAAGAAAATTACTTGTTACGGAGATTTCCATTCCGCGGGAAAATCGGCTATATTTGCTATGCGGAGGGTGGAGCGGAAAGGTCGCTCATTTTTATTTTCTTGCGTTTTCCGCCTTCGTAATCCGGCGTACAGTCGCAGCATCCGCCGTCGCAGCAATCGCAATCACAGCCGCAGTCGTCCGCCTGCAAAAGGACGAGCAGCACGATAACGGCAATAATTCCCACGGCGAGCGCGGAGGGAATGGCAAGAGAGATGAGGAGCTCGTCGAGACTGTCCGAATGAAAAACCGATCCGACGGCAAATAAGACCACTGCCACGGATAAGAGTGTGAAAAGGGCATAGGAGGATGCGCCTTTGTTACTCCAAAGTATTCCGCCCGAAGTCAGGAGCGCCGTAGCCCAAAGAATCCAGACGAGAACTATGTAAACGCGGCTGCTGCGAAGGCGGGGAACACTTAAAAGGAGCATGAATATAAAAAAGCTGGCTCCCGAAGCGAGCACTGAACAGAATGCGGTTTTGAGAGAAAGAGAGAGGTGTTTCCCGATAAAGAGAGAAGCGAGGAAAAGTCCGCAGGAAATCGAATTGACGCAAAGGGAAATTGCGGGCGATTTTGGAATTTTTTCATAAAAGAAGAGGGGAATGACAGAAAGCAACATGAGCCCTGCCCCGATACCGAAGAATATTTGCCATTTCGCTTTGGAGAATAAATAAATACAACCCCAGGCAAGGACGGCTGAGACGAGAAGAAAGAAAAGAATAATAAAAAGCGCCTGCCACATTTTTTTACTTTGCATAAATCCTCCTTATCTATTACTCATTGTATCATAATTCGATGAAAAAATCAATCCCCTTTCCGAAATTAGGATTGACAAGCCCTATAAAATATAGTATAATAAAAGACAGAAAATCGGGAGGGAGAGAATATGCCCAAATATTCGCTGGTGGTTCCGGCGTATAACGAAGAAAAAGCATTGCCGTTGTTTTATGAAGCGGTAGTGCCCGTCATGGAATCGCTGAACGAAGATTTCGAAATGATTTTCATAAACGACGGCAGCAGGGATAAAACGAAAGAGATTTTAACGGAACTCGCCGCTCGGGACAAGCGCGTTAAGGTCTGCTGTTTTTCCCGCAATTTCGGGCAACAGGCGGCGCTCCTTTGCGGATTTGCCGAGGCGAAGGGGGAGGCTGTTATCGCCATGGACGCGGATTTACAGGACCCTCCGGAAATCGCTTTGAGAATGATAGAAAAATGGAAAGAGGGCTTCGATATCGTACACGGGAGGCGAAGCCGCCGCGCGGGCGAAACTGTCTTTAAGCGAGCCAGCGCGGCTCTGTTTTATCGGTTTATGAAAAAAATAACGACTCTCGATATGCCTACCGACGTGGGGGACTTCAAGTTATACGACAGAAAGGCCGTGGATGCCATTCTTTCTTTGGGAGAGCATGACAGACTGCTCCGCGCGCAGATATCTTGGGTAGGATTCAAACAGACAATTATAGAATTTGAACGCCCCGAAAGAATTGCCGGCGAAACGCACTATACTTTGAAAAAAATGGTGAAGCTCGCGGAAAGCGGCGTTTTCCCCAATTCCGATTATCCGCTCACTCTGCCTTTGAAACTCGGTATTTTAAGCGGCATTTTGAGCCTTTCCTGCTTTATCGTCTTTATCGTGCTCTCTTGCTGCGGGGTTTATTTCGGCGGGCTGGTTGCTTGGTTATTTCCGTCTTTGGGCTTGATCTGCGGAACCGTATTGACCTGTCAGGGGCTCTCCAATCTCTATCTTGCCATGATTTACAGGGAAGTGCAGAACAGGCCGAAATATATCGTCGCCGAAAAAATCAATCTGTAATTCTCAAAAACCTGTCTAACCGCCGTCTGCGGGTGCGCGGACGGCCTTTTTGCGGGTGTCTTTTCCTTTCAGAGAGGTTTTCATGACCGATTTACAGAAGAAATTGTTGAAAAATAGTTTGTTGACAGGCTTTTTACTGTTGATTTCTTTCGTCATACTCCTGTTTGGCGTGGAGAGCTCGCCTTTATATCCGCTGAACGAATGGACGGATCCGAATTGCTTTTATACGGTCGGAAAAGCCTTGGCGAACGGAATTGTTCCTTATCGGGATATTTACGAGCAGAAAGGACCGTATGTCTATTTTTTGCATGCCCTTTGCTATCTCATCGATTCCGACGGATTTTTCGGAGTATGGCTCATGGAGGTGGCGGCCTGCTTTACGTCCCTGTTGTTCATCTCCAAAATTTTGAAATTATACGGCATTACCGATTTTAAGCGGGTAGCTCCCGTCTGTGTGCTCATCGCGCTTTCCGTATATTTTTCTTTCGCCATGTCCACGGGCGACAGCGTGGAGGAGTTCTGTTCGCCGCTTTTGTTGGGCGTCATATATATTTCCGTTAAGCATATGAGAGAAGAAAACGGGAAATATTCCGTCGGCAATTACCTCTATATCGGAATCGCCGCGGGAATTATATTTTGGAGTAAATTCACGATCATAGGCTTCTTTATCGCTTGGTATGTGTTTTTCCTTTTCCGTACCGTGCGAAGAAAACAATTTTCCGAGATTTGGAAAAGCATCGTATTTATTCTCATCGGGGTCGTCATTGCAACCCTGCCCTGCTTGATTTATTTCTCCGTAAACGGTGCCGTAAAGGACTTACTGAAAGTTTATCTGTACGATAATATCTTCTTGTATCAAGACGAGGGAAATATTTTTTATCGGATCTTTATGCCCTTATTGAATATCCTCGGAACATTGGGCGCGAATATCCAATATAATGCGTTCGTCATTCTCGGAATCGTATTGTTTGTGAGGAAAAATTCGTTCGCGGGCAAAGAAGAAAAGGCTTTTCTTCTCATCGTGCCCATACTGGCCACGATATTGTTTTTTATCGGCGGTCGAGGCTATCGCTATTACGGACTCCCGCTCTATATTTTCGCCGTGTTCGGATATGTGGGGCTGCTCTTCGGGGATTATAAGTTTTTGAAAAAGAAACTGTGCAAAATTCTCGTCCCCGCCGTTTCATTGGGCTTTTGTCTCGTATTCTTTTGCATTAACGGAAACGTTAATTATATTTTCAGGAAAAAAGAAGATACCGTTCAGTATAAGTTTGCGAAAATTATTGACGAAAAGGAAAATGCCACTCTGCTCAATTACGGTTTCCTAGACGGAGGCTTTTACCTCGCGGCGGATATCCTTCCCGAATTCAAGTATTTTTGTCAGTTGAATATTCCGCTCGATGAAATGTACGAAGAGACGGAACGGTATATAGCGGAGGGAATCCCCGATTTTGTGGTCATGGAAGTGCGGTATTGGAACGAAAAGGAACTCCAAAGTGATAAATACAGGGAAGTGGCTCGGGAATCGGCTAAATTTCGCGAAAATAAAGTCGAGTATATCTTATACGAGAGAATATAATATGGCATTCAGCAAAAAAGAGCCTTCCGTTTCAAACGGACGGCTCTTTTCTATTTTTCTTTGTTTCTCGTCGCGAGATACACCATGAGTACGGACACGTCGGCGGGATTGACGCCCGAAATTCTTCCGGCCTGCCCTAAATTGAGCGGGCGGACGCGGTTGAGCTTCTCCCGCGCTTCCAATCGAAGCCCGCCGATTTCCGAATAATCGATGTCGGGCGGAAGAAGCCTGTCTTCCAGGCGCTTGGCGCGCTCTATCTGTTCGAGTCCCTGCTTTAAGTAACCTTCGTAGTGGACGGAGATTTCCGCCGTTTCGAGGATATCTTTCGGATAGTCCTCAAATACTCCGAAATATGCGCGGATCTCTTTTAAGGGGATTGCCCTGCGGAGCATATCCGCATACGACAGACTGCCGTGCGGCGCGTCGTAGCCGTATTTTTGCACGAATACGGCCGCTTCCTTTTGCGGTACGCGTTCCTCAAACGCTTTGAGGAGGCGTTCGTATTTCTGTTTGCGGCGGAGGAAAACGTTCAGGCGTTTTTTGTCGACCAGGCCGCAGGCATAGCCCTTTTCCGTCAGTCGGAAATCGGCGTTGTCCTGCCTCAGACAAATCCGATGTTCCGCGCGGGACGTCATCATGCGGTAGGGCTCGTCCGTGCCCTTGGTAACGAGGTCGTCGATAAGGACGCCGATATAGGCTTCGTCCCGCCTCAATACGAACGGCGGAAGCCCGCGGAGCTTCAAAGAGGCGTTCAGTCCCGCCATGAGCCCCTGCGCGGCGGCTTCTTCATAGCCCGAAGTGCCGTTGATTTGTCCCGCCGTATAAATTCCCTGTACTTTTTTGAATTCGAGCGTGGGCAGGACGTCCAGCGTATCGATGCAGTCGTATTCGATGGCATAGCCGTAGCGCACGATGTCCGCATGCTCCAAGCCTGCAATCGTGGCATACATTTTTCTCTGCACGTCGTGCGGCATGGACGTGGACATGCCCTGTACGTATACTTCCGAAGTGTCCGCGCCTTCGGGTTCCAAAAATATCTGGTGCCGTTCCTTGTCCTTGAAGCGGACGACCTTTGTCTCTATGGAAGGACAGTATCTCGGCCCCGTCGACTGAATGGTTCCGTTATAGAGCGGGGAACGGTCGAGATTTTCGAGAATGATTTCGTGCGTCCTTCGATTGGTGTACGTGAGATAGCAGGGGAGTTTGTTTTTCGGCGGACGGGAGGAGAGAAAGGAAAAGGGATAGATTTCCTCGTCGCCCTCCTGAATTTCGCATGCGGAATAATCGACGGTGCGGCCGTCCAGCCGCGCGGGCGTGCCCGTCTTGAAACGGCGGACGGAAAAACCCAGTTCGACGAGATTCTTTGTGAGCGCGGTGGCGGCGGCAAAACCGTTAGGGCCGGATTTTTTGATTTCGTCGCCCGTAATCGTCTCCGCATTGAGATAAACTCCCGTACAAAGCACGACGGCGCGGCAGAGGATTATTCCGCCGTAGGTCGTCTTTACGCCTTTGCAGGCTCCGTTTTCGACGAGGATTTCCGCCGCTTCGCCTTGCAGGATACGGAGGTTTTTTGTGTGTTCCAACGTCTTTTTCATCTCCCGATGATAGGCGTTTTTGTCCGATTGAGCGCGGAGACTCTGCACCGCGGCGCCCTTGCCGACGTTGAGCATGCGGATTTGCAGGGCGGTTTTGTCGGCGTTTCTGCCCATTTCTCCGCCCAAAGCGTCGATTTCGCGCACGAGGTGCCCCTTCGCCGTGCCGCCGATGGAGGGATTGCAGGGCATGAAGCCGATACTGTCGAGATTGAGCGTCAGCATGACCGTATTCATTCCCGTCCGCGCTAGAGCGAGAGCCGCCTCACAGCCCGCGTGGCCGGCTCCGATGACGACGGCGTCCGCCGTATATTCGATAAATTCTTCCATAATTATTGTTTCAGGACGATATTCTTGATGTCGTCCACTTCTTTGGCGATTTTTTCGTTCAGCCGAATGAGCTCCTCTATCTTATCCCGCGAATACATAATCGTGGTATGGTCGCGGCCGCCCATGACGTTGCCGATGGAGATGAGGGGCAGGGAGAGCATTTCGCACATGAGATAGGCGCAGATTTGACGCGCCTTGACGAGGTCGGCTTTTTTCCCTTTGCCCAAAATATCTTCGCGTTTATATTTATAATATCCGCACACACTGGAAATGATGACGTCGGGCGTGATTTCTTCCGAGCTCGTACCGCTTTCGCTCACCGATTCGGACAGCGCGAGCTTGGCGAGCCCCAAAGAAATGGGCTCTTCGTGCAGTTTGCTCGCGAATAATACCTTGGTGAGTCTGCCTTCCAGCGTTCGGACGTCGTGGCCGGAATCGTTCGCCAGAAATTCGAGCACGTCGTCGGGCATGGGGCATTTGCGTTCCAGTGCCTTGCGCTTCAAAATGGCGATTTTCGTTTCGAGGTCGGGCGGCTGAATATCCGCGATGAGTCCGCCCTCGAAGCGGGTGCGGAGCCTCTCTTCCAGCGTGGCGATTTCCTTGGGCGGTCGGTCGGACGTAAGAACGATTTGCTTGTTCTGGGAGGAAAGTTCGTTGAAGGTATGGAAAAATTCCTCCTGCACGCCCGGCTTCTTCGCAAGGAATTGAATATCGTCTATCATGAGAATATCGACGTTGCGATAGTGCAGGCGGAATCTCGCGCCCTTGTCGCGCGAGGAGATTTTTCCCGAAATCATCGAATCGATAAACTCGTTGAGGAAGTTTTCGCAGGTCGTATACAAAACGCGCTTTTCGGGGGATTTCTGCGCGATATAATTGGCGATTGCCTGCACGAGGTGGGTCTTCCCGAGCCCCGATTCCCCATAGATAAAGAGGGGATTAAAGCTCTCGCCGGGGTGTTCGGCGACCGATTTCGCGGCGGCGTATACGAATTTATTCGACGAGCCGACGACAAAGGAATCGAACGTGAAATTCTTATTTACGGGCACCGGTTTGAAGTCGTCCCCGAGCCCCTCGTCCTCCTCTTCGGTATAGGTGTCGCTCCCGTCCACGACGAGGCGGAAATCCGAGATGCCGAGGTCGCTCTTTGCGATTGCTTCCCTGAGGGGTACGGCGTGTTTTTTCATGATGGTATTGGCGGCGAGGTCGGTGGGCGCTTTGAGAATAATGCGGCGATTGACCACGTCCACGGGTTCGAGGTCTTTGATAAACGTGTTAAAGGAGACGGGAGGAATAACTCCTTCCGCCTTGTCCCGAATTTGCTTCCATAAAAAGAGGATTTGAGATTTTTCTGCCATTTTTCCTCCCGCCTGAAAAATTATTTTCGCTTACCTTGCGAGAATCTTTTGTCTTTTTGCGAATTATTTGATATAATTATAATACAAAATCGAAGGAAAAGAAAGTATTTTCGGCGGGTTTTTCGAGGATTATGCAAATAAAAAATTTGTCCCTTCAAAATTTCAGAAATTACGAGGATGAAAAGTTCGCCTTTTCCGAGGGCCTGAACATTCTCTTCGGCAAAAACGCACAGGGAAAAACCAATTGCGCCGAAGCGGTGTTCTATCTCTGTACGGGCACTTCCTTACGAATCCGCCACGACAAACAGCTCATTAAAATCGGCGCGCCCTGCGCCCGCATTTCCGCCGAGGCGGAAAACCGTTACGGCAAGGTCACGATCGAAGCGGACATCTACGAGGACAAACGGGAAATCCGCATCAACGGGAGCAAAATTTCCAAAAGCGCAGACCTCATGGGACACATCAACAGCGTATTTTTTTCGCCCGGAGAACTCAGACTCATTCAGGACGGCCCCGACGAGCGGCGGCGGTTCATGAATATGTCCATTTCTCAGACCTCGCCCGCCTATTATACCGCTTTGCTCCGCTACAACAAGATTCTCGACCAGAGGAATACTCTGCTCAAAAACCGTGACGCGGAGCTTATTCTGGATACGCTCCCCGTATGGGACGAACAGCTTTGCAAATACGCCGCCGTCATCATTAAAAAACGCGCGGAGTTTTTGAAAAAGCTCGCTCCTTACGCCAAAGAACTGCACGCCTTTCTCACGGACGGCGCGGAGGAATTGGAGATTTCCCCCGACAGGAAATACGAAGGCGAAGAGGACGAAATCGCGGAAAAACTTAAAAAACAACTCAGCCGCAATTACGAAAAAGACCTTCGGTTAGGCTTCACCACCGTCGGCCCGCACCGCGACGACGTGGATTTTTTTATTTCCGGAAAGGACGCCAAGGCATACGCTTCCCAAGGTCAGACCCGCACCGCCGCGCTTAGCGTGAAACTCTCCGAGGTGGAGATTTTTCGGGAACTTTCGGGGGAATACCCCGTGCTCATTCTCGACGACGTGATGAGCGAACTCGATCTCCCGCGGCGGAAAAAACTCTTGAAGCGCATTTCCGCCGTGCAGACGATTCTCACCTGCACGCACGCGGAACGGGTGTTATACGGTACGGAATGTAAGAAAATCCGAATCGAAAACGGAAAAATCAAACGGGAAAAGGAGGACTCATGAGAGCAGATCTGCATACGCACAGCATTTACTCGGACGGCTACTATACCCCCGACGAGCTTTGCCGCCGCGCGAAGGAAAACGGCGTGGAGCTCCTTTCCGTTACCGATCACGACACCTTGAACGGAGAGGAGGAGAAACGCGCCGCGGCGGAAAAATACGGGCTCCGTTACGTTTCCGGCTGGGAAATTTCCGCCTATTCGGGAGAGAGCAAAATCCACATCACCGGCTATAACTGCAAGCGCAACGCGGCTTATGAAAAATTCATGAGAGAACGCGTGGAGCTCGGATTCGAGCGGGCAGAGGACAGTATCCGAAAACTGCGCGGCGCGGGGATTTATATTACTCTCGACGACGCGAAAGCCCGTCGGGCGGATCCCGCTTCCCCCGTCCATACCATGCATATCGCTCAGGCCGCCGCAGAGGTTTCGGGAAAAACTGCGGGGGAGATTTACGAGGAATACCTCGCGCCGGGAAAAATCGCTCATTCCGTTATCGGACGGCCCACGCCCGAAGAGGCGGCGGATTGCATACATGCTTCGGGCGGCATCGCGTCCATAGCGCACCCCGGAAGAATTACCCTTCCTTTCGAGGAACGGGAAAGGATAATTCTGGCATTGGCGGAATACGGCGTGGACGGTATAGAAGCCGTCTATACGACGCATACTGACAGGGAAACGGAATATTTCAAGACGCTTGCGGCAAGAGCGGGACTGCTCGTGACGGGCGGTTCGGATACGCACAGGGAAAGCGGAAATTATCGCGTCGGAAATCCGCCCTTTTATCCTTCCGAAAAATTGCTTTCGGCTTTGGGCGTTTGAAGGCCCGAAAGCTCCGCCGCGGGAGGAAAAGGCGCGGCTGCGGAAAGGAAGGCTTTATCCCGCCGCGGGTACATATTCGGGGGAATGCGGCGATGAAAGGCAAATTCAATAAAATTTGGTTGATCGCACCCTTTTTGACGGGTGCGTTTTTATTTTCCGCAGGATTTTACGGCGGCGGGACGGTTCCCGAAAAAGATTCGGGAATCGTCTGCGCACGCGCCTATGCGCCCGAACGCCTGCCCAAAGGCGTAAAGGTGAACGGGATTCCCGTAGGAGGCATGCAGGGCAGAAAAGCGGAAAAAATGCTTCGAAAATTTTTGGAAGAGAGGGTTCCGTCCCTTTCGGTCAAAACCCCCGCGGGAGAGTATCGTTTTTCTTATCCGCAGATAGGGTTTTCCGATAATTTGGAGGAAATTCTCTTTTCGGCCGAAAAAAACGGGGACTATACCGCCGAGGTGCAATATTTTCTGTGCGGGCTGGAAGAACAGACAGAATTTATCTGCTCAAACGTCGAAAGAAAAGTTTTAGATGCCGAGGTGTCCTTTTCTTCGGAAGGCTTTTCCTTTGAAAAGGAACGTTCGGGCGTGCGCTGTGATAAGGAACGCTTAAAAAAAGACATACAGGCGGCTTTGGCGGCGGCTCCGTCGGCAGAAGAAAACGGAAAATTATCCTTTCCCGCCGTCTCGCTGTCCACCCGTACGATTTATCCGAAAATTACGGAGTCTGCGGCAAAGGCGGGCACGAAGAAAATTTCCTCTTTCGTCACCTATTTTAACACGGAGGATAAGGGCAGGAGTGCGAATATCGCGCTCGCCGCCAAGAAAATCGACGGCATGACGATTCGACCCAAGGAGGAGTTTTCCTTCAATCGGACGGTGGGTGCGCGGACGAAGGCTAACGGATTCCGAGAAGCAAAAATCATTCAGGACGGGGAATTTATTTTAGGTACGGGCGGCGGCGTATGTCAGGTCAGTACGACGCTCTATAACGCGGCTGTTCTGGCGGGCCTGAAAATCACCGCCCGCCACCCCCATTCCCTGGCCGTCGCCTATGTGCCGCCTTCCCGCGACGCGATGGTTTCCTCTTACAACGATTTTCGTTTCAAAAACGAATTTTCCTATCCCGTGTATCTTTCCTTGAAAGTTAAGGGAGAGGGAATCACGGCGACATTTTACGGAAAGGACAACGGATACACGTATGAGATTATCAGCGAAGTAACGGGCGAAATCCCGCCGCCCGACCCGATAGAAAAGAAAGGAAATTTTGAAGGAGTAATCAAAGAGGGAAAAGCGGGGATAAAGAGCGTCGCTTATCTCGAAACTTACCGCTACGGAAAATTGGTAAAGCGCGAAAAGCTGCGTTCGGACAGCTATGCGCCTATCCGCGGAGTGGTCGGCAAGAAAAAAGAAGAATAAAACAGCGCCCCGACGGCCGTCGGGGCGCTGCTTTTTAGTTTTCAAGCCCTAAAAGATAATCCGTAGTTACGTTAAAAAATTTGGCGAGTTCTATAATCACTTCGACAGGAGGAACACGTTCGCCTGATTCCCACCTTTGAACCGTACGCGGTGTAACATGAAAATTTTGCGCAAATTCTTTTACACTTAAATTTTTTTCTTTCCTCAAATCTTGGATTCTGTTGCTCAATATCATAGTACAAATATTTTATCACAAATTGGCAAAAAATGCTTGACTGCGACCTAAATGGTCGTTATAATATATATTAAAATCGACCGAATTGGTCGCGAAAGTTTTCTTTGAAAAAAATTCAACGTACAAAATGTATGCTGCCGTGACAAAAAATTTTTTATGGTGCATAATAAAATATAAATTTACATAAGAAGATTTTCAAAATGGAAGAAAAAACGACAAAGACGCCAAAAAAATGTAGTAACTGTCGGCATCATGTCACCTATTATGAAAAATGTGCCGCATGCTTTTATCGGCTCAAAGTGGGATTTTGTTACAAGAAAAGAAGTGTGACGGAAAATCGTGAGACTTGCGAAAAGTGGGAGAGAAAAATACCCGCCGCAGAAAAAACGCTGCATGTAAAAGCCTCGGAGACGGTTTTGAAAAATATGGCTTCTCATCTTGCGATGATTGCGCAGATTTTATCCGAGGACGCCGAAGAAGAACGGGAGGAACAAAAAAATCGATAATCCGACAAATAAAATGCCTCAAACATTTGTCTTTTGCTTAAAAAAATGTTATAATGAATGAGTATAAAATCAAGGCAGGATAAAAATGAACAGAATTCGTTTGAAGGAAATTTATTCCGATATTTCCGCTTTCGACGGAAAAACGGTGACGGTGGCCGGTTGGGTGAGAACGATACGCGATTCCAAAGCGTTCGGGTTTATCGAGCTCAACGACGGAAGCTGCTTCAAAAATATGCAGATTGTCTTTGAGCGGGAGTCGCTTTCCAATTATGACGAAATCGCGCACGAAAACGTCGGGGCGTCCCTCATCATAGAGGGGAAAGTAATCGCTACTCCCGAAAACAAACAGCCCTGCGAAATCAAAGCGCAGAAAATTTCCGTGGAGGGGGAGTCCGCTCCCGATTATCCGTTGCAGAAAAAGCGCCATTCCGTGGAATTTCTGCGGGAAATCGCCTATTTAAGACCCAGAACGAACCTTTTCAGCGCGGTGTTCCGCGTCCGCAGCGAAACGGCGTTCGCCATTCATAAATTTTTCAACGACCGCGGCTTCGTCTATGTGCATACCCCCATTATCACGGGCAGCGACTGCGAGGGCGCGGGCGGTATGTTTCAGATTACCACGCTCAATCTCGACGAGCTGGCTAAGGCGAAAAATCTAAGCGGCGTGGACTACAAAGAGGACTTTTTCGGGAAAAAGGCGAGCATTACGGGTTCGGGACAGCTCCACGGGGAAACGTTTGCCATGGCTTTTTCCGATATTTATACTTTCGGACCCACCTTCCGCAGCGAAAAATCCAATACTTCCCGCCATGCGGCAGAGTTCTGGATGATAGAGCCGGAAATGGCTTTCTGCGATTTGAAGGGCGACATGGACATCGCGGAAGTGATGGTAAAATTTATTATCGCGCACGTTTCAAACACCTGCCCGGACGAACTGAATTTCCTCAATCAGTTTGTGGACAAAGGACTATTGGACAGGCTGAAAAACGTCTCCGAAAACGACTTTGTGCGCCTTTCCTACACGGAGGCGATAGAAATTCTCAAAGCGCATGCGGACGAATTTGACGACAAGGATATTTTCTGGGGCAAAGACCTCCAAAGCGAACACGAGCGCTATCTTACCGAAAAGGTCTATAAAAAGCCCGTGTTCCTGACGGATTATCCCAAGGAAATCAAGTCCTATTACATGAAGCAGAACGCGGACGGAAAGACAGTCGCGGCCGCCGACCTTTTAGTGCCGGGGATCGGGGAACTCATCGGGGGATCGCAGCGTGAGGACGATTACGAGAAGCTCAAAGCGAGAATGACAGAATGTAACGTTCCGCCCGAAGAATGGTACCTCAATCTCCGCAAATACGGCGGAACGACGCACAGCGGATTCGGCTTGGGCTTTGAACGGATGGTCATGTATCTGACGGGCGTTTCCAACATCCGCGACGTCATTCCGTTCCCCCGCACCGTTTCCAATCTTGATTATTGAATTATTGACACACCGAGGACAGGGCTATGATTAAAATTGCCATAGATGCCATGGGCGGCGATTTCGCTCCCGAACAGCAGGTAAAGGGCGCGATCGAAGCGCTCGGAAAAAGCGGGGATTTTTCCGTAATCCTCGCGGGCGACGAGGCCGCATTGAAAGCGGAGCTCTCCAAATACAAATACGATTCTTCGCGCGTGGAAATCGTGCACGCGCCCGAAGTAATCACGAACGACGACGTGCCGACGAAGGCCGTCAAGACGAAGAAAAATTCCTCTACCGTCGTCGCGTTTGAGCTCCTCAAAGAGGGCAGAGCGGACGCTCTGGTATCCTCGGGAGCCACGGGTGCGGTGCTTACGGCCGCGGTGCTCGTTCTGGGGCGCATTAAAGGGATTTCCCGTCCCGCGCTCTGTCCCCGTATTCCCAACCTGAAAGGGACGGGCACGCTCCTTTGCGACTGCGGGGCGAATCTCGATTGCAAACCCGTCAATCTCGCGCATTTCGCCATCATGGCGACCGCTTACGCGCAAGCCGCCTACGGCATGAAAAATCCCAAGGTGGGGCTGCTCAGCAACGGCACCGAGGATCACAAGGGCGACGCGCTTCATCAGGCGGCAAACGAGCTCCTCAAAGGCATGTCCTGTATAGATTACGCGGGCAACGTCGAGGGGCGCGACATCATGGTAGGAGATATCGATATTGCCGTAGCCGACGGATTTACGGGCAATATCGCCCTGAAATCGATAGAGGGCTGCGGAAAGGCGATTAGCGCAATCATGAAGCGGGAATTTAAGAAAAATTTCTTTGCGACCATGCGCGCGGCGCTCGTTTACGACGTCATAAAAAATATTAAAAAATCCGCCGACTATGAAACCATGGGCGGTGCGATGTTTTTGGGCCTCAAAAAAGCGGTCGTCAAAGCGCACGGCAATTCCAAGGCATCGGGGTTTGCCATCTGTATCGGACAGGCCGTGGAGGCGGTCCGCGGGGATATGGTAGGTAAAATCGAAAAAATGCTCGCGGAGGTGGATTTGACCGAGGCGGCAAAATCCGCCGAAAATTCCGCGGAAACGGCGTCCGCCGAGGCCTGACGGAGCAGAACATGACGTTTGAAAGGCTGGAAAAGGAAATCGGTTATACGTTCAGGAATAAGGCGCTGTTGAAAACGGCGTTCGTACATTCCACTTATGCCAACGCTCACGGCGGAGAGGATAACGAGCGGCTGGAATTTCTCGGAGACAGCGTGTTGCAGCTCGTCGTATCCGAAATGCTGTATTTTCGCGAAAAGAAAGGAAAGACCTTAAGCGAAGGGGAGATGACGGCTCTGAGGCAGGCTCTGGTGAGAAAGGAGGCGCTTTTGGAGGCGGCGGAAAAGCTGTCGCTGAAAAATTTCCTGCTCGTCGAGGGCGGGGAAGCGAATGTCGGCGGCAAGACGGTTTCCAGCCTGTTCGAGACCCTTTCCGCGGCCGTTTATCTCGACGGCGGCTATGAGGCGGCAAAGCGGTTTATTCTCGAACATCTCGCCGTCAGCAGAGGGGAGAACTACAAGGGAGAATTACAGGAATTTCTGCAAAAGAAGGGCTTGCCCACGCCCTCCTATTCCCTGCAAAAAGAGGGAAAGGACAACGACCCGATGTTTGTCTGTCTCGCGGAAGCGGAAGGCAAAAGCGCGTCGGGGCGGGGAAAGAGCAAGACCGCCGCAGAGCAGGAAGCGGCGAAAAATCTTTTGGCGGTTTTGTCCGAAAACGAAAATCCTGTCTGAAATATAGAGAACTATAAGGAGCGAGAGAACTTTGGACTTAAAAGAAATACAACTGGTCGGCTTCAAATCGTTCGCCGACAAAACGACGATTCGGTTCGACGACGGCGTTACCTGCATCGTGGGCCCCAACGGCTGCGGAAAGAGCAACGTCGCCGACGCCGTTCGCTGGGTTTTGGGGGAACAGTCCGCAAAATCTTTGCGCGGCAGCAACATGCAGGACGTCATTTTCGGCGGGACGCTGGAAAGAAAACCTCTTTCGTTTTGCGAAGTGACGCTCGTTTTCGATAACCAAAAGCGCATTTTCGACCTCGACGCCACGGACGTCGCAATGACCAGAAGACTGTATCGGAACGGCGACAGCAAATACCTCATCAACGGCCAACCCAGCCGTTTGAAGGATATCGTCGCGCTCTTTCACGGCATCGGGCTCGGAAAAGAGGGGTATTCCATCATCGGTCAGGGCAAGGTGGAACAAATCATGAACGCCAAGCCCGAGGACAGGCGGCTCATCTTCGAGGAAGCCACCGGGCTCATGGTGTATAAATCCCGCAAGCAGGAAATCGAGCGGAAATTGGAAGATTCCAACTCCAATCTCTTTATTTACCGCCAAAGAATCGACGAGGCGGAACGCCGTCTCGGCCCCCTCGGCAAGCAGGCGGAAGCCGCGCGCGAATACAACGAATATTCCGATTCCCTCAAATACAACGAGGTGAATACCTACATATACCGCTATGAAAACGCGGAGACGGAAAAGGACAAGTTTAAAAAGGACATCTCCGCCATTTCCGATAAAATTATCTCCTTAAACGTACAGGTGGAACGCGTCAACCGCCTTTTTGAGGAAAACCGCCGCAAAATCGCGGAGGCGGACGATCAGCTTACCGAGCTCAACGACCGCCGCGTGGAACTCTCCGTCGGCAACGAGCGCAAGGACGGCGAACTCAAACTCGTGCGGGAGCGTATCAGTACGTATCGTTCGCAGATTTCCGCGGCGGAGGACGTCCTCGCGGAGAGCAAAGCCCGCATCGGAGAAATCGACGACGCGGTGGCGCTCGGGGTACAAAAGCGCAAACAGGATACGGCGCGCATTTCCGTCATCGAAAACGAGACGGACGTTTTGCGTTCCGCGGTGGCCGCGCTGGACAATAAAATCGAGGTGTTCGAGCGGCTGTCCGACGAAAAGCGGCTGAGCCAGATGGAGTCCGCGGACAACCTGTCCGAAATCAAAAAGAATATCGGTACCCTTTCCGCGCGCAAGGAAGCGGCGGAAGAACGGATTAAAGAAATCTCCTCCGCGCTCGACAAGAGCAATCAGAGAAAAGAACGACTGGGGGACGAGCTCGCCGCCGTGCGCGGGGACTTGAAACGGCTCAAAGATTTTACTTCGACGGGGAATTCCGCGCTCGAAGAAAAGACGGAAGAAATGCGCGAAATGCAGCTCACCGTCAACAATTTCAATCAGGAGCTGTTCAACGCGAACGGTCAGCTCGCTTCTCTCAGGGACAGTCTCGAACTGTATATCAGCTTGAAGAACCGCTTCGAGGGGTACAAGGATTCGGTCAGGCGGCTTTTGTCCGTGGCAAAGACCAATCCCGATGTCGGAAACCGCGTCAAGGGCGCCCTTGCGGATATCGTTCGCACCGAGCAGAAATACGAAACCGCCATAGAGACGGCGTTCGGCGGCGCCATGCAGAACGTCGTCACCGCCACGTCGGACGACGCGCGCTATCTCATCGAATACCTGAAACGCACGAACGGCGGTATCGTCACTTTCCTGCCCGTGTCCAGCATGCGTCCCAAGCCGGACACCCGCGAAATTCAGCGCGCCATGAACGAAAAGGGCGCCATGGGACTCGCAACCGAGCTGGTGCAGTACGACGATTATTATTATAACGTCATCAGCAACTTGCTCGGAAATACGCTCATCTGCGACAATATTTTCAACGCCAACGCGATAGCGAAAAAATACGGCAATTCCTTCAAAATCGTGACGCTGGACGGCGATATCGTCATGACCAGCGGCGCCATGACGGGCGGAAGCCGAAGAAAGGACGCGGGCTCGCTCCTTTCCAACGAGCGCAAAATTCAGGAATGTAAGGAAAACATCGTCCGCAAGCAGAAATATATCGAAAAGCTGAAAGCCGCCATCGCCGAGAGCGAGGAAGCCCGCAAGGAAGCAGAAGAAGAAGTCGAAAAGCTCCGCGCAAAGTATCAGTCCGCCAATACCGAAACGGCGGCTCTGCAACAGCGCGAGGAGGCGCTTTTGCAGCAAATCGCCGAGGCGGAAGCGGATATCGGCGTATACGAGGAGGCGCTCCAAGAGCTGAAACAAAAACTCCGCGCCCTCGAAAACGAGGAGGCGGATTCCTCCAAGAGCGAAGAGGAACTCAATTCCATGCGCCAGAGCGCGGAGGAAGAACTCGCAGGGCAGCGCAGCCAATGCGACCGTTTCAAGGCCGAACGGGACGAAAAGAGCAAAAAACTGCACGATCTCGAAGTGGAATATGCCGCGCTCAATTCCGCGCTCGAAAAGGAGGAGGAAAACTTCCGCCGCCTGAATGCGGAAAAGGAGGAACTCGTCAAGCGGATTCTCGAAACGGAAGCCTCCAAAAAGGATTTGGAAGGCAAACTCCACGCTTTGGAATCGGAGGCGCAGGAAAAGGAGCTCACCGAAGAGGAAAAGGCCGCCGTTCAGGAAATCGTGGACAAAATCGCCGCGCTTTCCAAAGAAAAGGAAGAAATCAACGCGCGCCAGCTCGAACTCGAAGAGGAGCGCAACGGCTTACAGGAAACGATTACAAAACAGTCGGACAAGCGCTATAAATGCGAGATAGAGATCAGTAAAATAGATACCAATCTCGAAAACATGCGTCTGAGGATAGACGAGGCCTATCAGATGGATTATGAGGCTTGCCTGTCCATGAAGGCGGAGAATTTCAACGCGAACGAAGCCGCAAATCTCATTACCGTCCTCAAACGTAAAATCACCATGCTGGGTTCGGTCAATCCGAACGCCGTAGAGGAATATGCGGAGGAAAAATCGCACTACGACGAAATGATTACGCAGCGCGACGACCTCCAAAAGGCGATAGAGGATTTGACGACCGCGCTCAACGAAATCCGAGAGGAAATGCTCAAACAGTTCAACGAAGGATTCGATGAAATCAACGAGAATTTCAAGATTACCTTCAAGGAACTGTTCGGCGGCGGAAAAGCGGAATTGCAGCTCGATTACGTCGAAGGGGAAGATCCGCTCGCGGCGGGCGTGGAAATCGTCGCCTGCCCTCCCGGAAAGAAACTGACGAAAATTTCTCTCCTTTCGGGCGGCGAACGCGCTCTGACGGCGATTGCCATTCTGTTCGCCATTTTGCGGGCTCGGCCCATGCCGTTCTGTATTCTCGACGAGATCGAGGCGGCGCTCGACGACGCTAACGTGGACAGATTTGCTTCTTACCTCAAACGTTTCTCGGAAGAGACACAGTTTATCGTCATTACGCACAGAAAGCCGACCATGAATCAGGCGGATTCCCTTTTCGGCGTGACCATGCAGGAAAAGGGCGTTTCCAAAATCGTCTCCGTCAAGCTGGCGGACGTGGAGGAAAAGCTCGGCGCGGGAACCGTCGAATGACGGCTCATGGCGACGGCTTCGGCTGCTGATGAAGGGCGATTGCGGACTGACCGGCTGACAACCAGTGACTGAGAGTTTGCAACTAACGACTGACGGTCAGTCGCCGATACAGACGAACAGCGGCTGATACGGAGGTATGAGGTCAGTAATTGACGACGGCCGAGGGGTTCACTGTTCGGCGTTCTTTGCCGAATCCGTCGCAGGCGTATCCGCGTGCGGAAATGCGTGCGGCAAAATCGAATCGCAAGGAGAATTTATGGGGATATTCGGAAAACTGTTCGGCGCTTTGAAAAAGACGAAGGACAATTTATCGGAAAAACTGAGAGTTTTGTTTTCCAAAAACAAATTGGGCGACGAATTTTATGAGGAATTGGAGGAACTCCTAATTTCTTCGGATGTTTCCGTTTCCACGGCGGAAGAAGTCGTGGCGCGGGTGAAGGCGAAGGCGAAGGCAATCGGAGAAAAGCTCAAAGACGAAGCATACGTTACGGAACTTCTGCGGGGAATCTTGACCGATATTCTCAAAGAGGCGGAAGTTCCCGACATCTCTTATCCCTGCGTCATTATGCTGGTAGGCGTAAACGGCGTTGGAAAAACGACGACTATCGGAAAGCTGGCGCATTATTTCATCGAAAAGGGAAAGACGGTCACGGTCGCGGCCGCGGACACTTTCCGCGCGGCGGCGGGAGAACAGCTCGCCGTGTGGGCGGACAGGGCAAAGGTGAGAATCGTCAAGCACGAGGAGGGAAGCGATCCCGCTGCGGTTATTTTCGACGCCGTATCCTCCGCAAAGGCGAAGAAAACGGACGTCGTCATCGTCGATACGGCTGGACGTTTGCACGTCAAAGACAATCTCATGAAAGAGCTTCAAAAAATGGACCGCGTCGTCACGCGGGAATATCCCGAAGCGGATTTTTTGAAACTGCTCGTTCTCGACGCCACGACGGGGCAGAACGCCGTCAATCAGGCGCGCGTCTTCGACGAGGCGGTAGAGCTCGACGGACTCGTACTCACCAAGCTGGACGGCACGGCAAAGGGCGGGTTTGTCTTTTCGCTGGCATCCGAGCTCGCTTTGCCCGTCATCTTTGCGGGCGTCGGAGAAAAAATAGAGGATTTGGAACACTTCGATGCGAAGAGCTTTGTAGAAGCTATCCTTTGAATCGGCATAGGCAGGGGAGAGCTGAATAAAAGAAAAGTCAAAACGGGCATACCGTGTACAGACTGAATTATTCTCGGTCACGGTATGCTTTGTTTTTTCTTTTTATGCGGTTTTGTTCTCAAATCTTGACATTAACCGTAAAATATGGTACAATAAAAATCAGAGGAACCGCGTCCGCGAGGAGGCGGAGAAAGGAGTATAAAGAGAAATATGGAAAATATTTTGGAGTGTACGGAGCTGACGAAGGACTATAAGGGACTCCGTGCGCTCGACCATCTGACGTTTTCCGTTCCCGATAAGGGCTGTATCGTGGGCCTTTTGGGGCCGAACGGAAGCGGGAAAACGACGCTCATCAAACTTTTGACCGGGCTTCTGACTCCGACGGAAGGGAATATCCGCGTGGGAGGAATGACGGTCGGCACGGAGACGAAGGCTATCGTCGCGTATCTTCCCGACAGCAACTTTTTGAGCGACGGTTTCACCGTAAAGCAGGAGGTGGAGTATTATAAGGACTTCTTTCCCGATTTCGACGAGAAGAAAGCGGAAAAAATGATTTCCGAACTCGGTGTGAATATGGGACAGAAGGTGCGTGCTTTGTCCAAGGGAACGAAGGAAAAGCTCGGTCTCATACTCACTTTGTCGAGGAATGCCAAGCTGTTTATTCTCGACGAGCCTATCGCGGGCGTCGATCCCGCCGCGCGGGATTATATTCTCAACACCATTGTTTCCCACAAGAACGCGGATTCGACAATGATCATCTGTACGCATTTGATCGGAGATATCGAACCCGTCCTCGATTACGTGCTGTTTCTGCAAAACGGAAAAATCGTGTTGCAGGGCGGCGCAAACGATATCCGCAAAGGAGAGGGCAAGACGATAGACCAGCTGTTCAGGGAGGTATTCAGATGGTAAGCGGAAACGATAAGTATTGGTTTGAAAACGACGACGATAAGGAAAAAAACGAGGTCGGCCAAGGAGCATCCGACATAGCGGAGGAGAATGAAAAAGAGGATTTATTCGGTTTCGATGCTTCGGATACGTTTGATTCTTCTGCGGCTTCCGCTCCTTCGGAAAAAATAACTTCTCCTTTGGATTCGGCGAATGTTCCGCTTTCCGATAAGCCTGTTTTTTCCGCGCCGAAGAATTCTCAGGACTTTTTTGATTCCCATGAAAATCATTATCGATCGGATTATGCCCGCAGCGGGATCGAAGAAGCAGACTTGAACGGGGACGGAAAAATAAAGGCGGTCCGCGGCCATATGCTGAAAAAATTGTTGAAATACGACTTCCGCGCGCTGTTCAAATTTCTCGTTCCCTGCTATATCGTCTTGGGGGCATTGGCGGTGCTTTGCGCGATTTGCCTGCCGATCGCGGAGCATGTTTCCGAGTCTCAGTCATCCGGCGTGGGGACGAACGTTTTTATGTCCGCGGCAGTTTCCATTATAATACTTTACGTCTTGGGGGTGGTTCTCTGCTCAACGGTCTGCATCATAAATATTGCAGTGCGTTTTCTCAAAAATCTGTTCGGGACGGAAGGCTATCTCACGCTGAGTATTCCCGCTACGCCGGAAGAGCAGATCTCTTCCAAACTCATCAGCGGTTTTTTGACTATCTTGCTGACGCTTCTCGTCGCGATAGCGTCTATATTTATCGTAGCGTTTCCTTATTGGAAAGAGGTCTTTCCCGCTATGGAAGAAGTGTTTGTCGGAATAGGCGAAATTTATCGTCAGTATCCGATAGACGGTGTTTTATGGACGGTGGAAATAGTTCTTTTCCTTCTCATGGCAATTATCTTTAATCTTCAAATCGTATACGCATGCGTATGCGTCGGACAGATGATCGTCAATAAGAGCCGCGTGGGAACGGCGGCCATCGCCTATGTGATTTATCTCGCCGTAAGTCAGGTGATTTATATTTTCTTCATATCAACGGGATTTCTCGGAGGACTGATCAATTCGAATGTCGCCTCGCATTTGTTCTTATGGATACTGATTGCGCTTGCCGCGGGCGGGAGCGTCGGACTGTTCTTTTTTGAAAGGTATGTCCTCAAAAATAAGGTCAATTTGGGTTGAGCTATGAGAATAGATATTCTTACCCTCTTTCCCGACATGTTTTCCGCTCTGAAAGAGAGTATTCTCGGACGGGCGCAGCGGGCGGGAAAGATAGAAATCAACGTCGTGGATATCCGAAAATTTACGGAAGATAAGCATTTGAAATGCGATGATTATCCCTTTGGCGGCGGCGCGGGCATGGTCATGATGCCGCAGCCCATCGGCAGCGCCATCGAGGCGCTGGATAAAGAACATCGGGCATACAGGATTTACCTCTCTCCGAAAGGGGAAACGCTTCGGCAGCAGAAAGTGTTCTCTCTTCTTTCCCATGATTGGCTGATTCTTCTGTGCGGGCATTATGAGGGCGTGGATCAGAGGTCGATCGATTTGTTC
Source organism: uncultured Clostridia bacterium (assembly GCA_904419075.1). Lineage (GTDB taxonomy): Bacteria > Bacillota > Clostridia > Christensenellales > Borkfalkiaceae > Scatosoma. The sequence continues at coordinate 71,105 of CAJFQM010000003.1, read as the reverse complement.
ATCGACGAAGAAATTTCTATCGGGGACTATGTCCTTACGGGCGGGGAATTGCCCGCCATGGTCTTGGTGGATTGCGTTTCGAGGTATGTGGACGGAGTCATCAATACTTCTTCTCTCGTCGACGAAAGTTTTTCGGACAATCTTCTCGAATATCCGCAGTATACCCGGCCGCAGGAATATCGCGGCCTTTCCGTTCCCGAAGTGCTTTTGAGCGGCGACCATGCAAAAGTAGACCGCTGGCGACGGGAACAGGCCTTGGAGTTGACGAAAAAATATCGTCCCGATTTATTGAAAAAATAATTCCGTAACGGAAGCGCTTCTTGGAATAAAGTTTCCCCCGCACTTTCACCCTGCCCATAGGTTTGGAGGCGGCAAGGATAAGACGAACGGGAAGAGAGAAAGAAAAAACGACACGGAAAAGGAACGAAGTATGGCGAAAACGATACAGTGGTTTCCCGGACACATGACGAAAGCAATGCGGGACATGGAGGAAAAGCGGGCGCTTTGCGACGGCGTCATCTGCGTGCTCGATGCCCGCGCTCCTGCGGCTACGCTGAATAAAAATCTGAAAAAAATATTCGGGGAAAAACCCGTGCTCTATCTTCTCAATAAGTCGGATCTCGCGGACGAAGGCGCGGACGCATTTGTTCGGCTGGCGGAGGAAAAAGGTCGGCAGTGTATCCGCTGCAATTCGACGGAGCTTTCTTCCCGCCGCGCGATCATGCAAAAATTGACACGAATGACGGAGGAAAAGCGGGAACGCGCGGAAGCGAAAGGGTTAAACCGCACGTTTCGTTTTATGGTGGCAGGAATTCCAAACACGGGAAAGAGCACGATCGTCAATCTTCTGAGCGGTCAGAAACGGGCGAAAACGGGCGATAAAGCGGGCGTAACGAGAGACGTAAAGTGGCTTCGGTGCGGCTCGTTCGACCTGTTGGATACGCCCGGCACGATGCCGCCTTCTTTCGACAATCAGACTTTGGCGAGGCATCTCGCTTATATCGGCAGCATCAATGACGACATTTTGGACATGGACGACATCGCCTTGGAACTTCTCGGAGAACTCGCGGAAAAATATCCCCGTTATCTCACGCACCGTTACGGAATTACCGATTTTTCGGAAAAGCTCGGCATGTACGAGGCGCTCTGCAAGCGACGCGGATTTATCTTAAAAGGCGGGGAATACGATTATGACCGCGGAGCAAAAGCGCTCATCGACGATTTTCGGAAGGGCCGTATCGGGAAAGTCTGTCTGGAAGACGCGGCGGAGTATCGGGATTTGCCGTTTTGAGCATAAAATAAATTTCAAACATAGAATAAAGTATCAAGGAAGGCGTTAAATGAAAAGAGAGTCGTACGCCTCGGATAAATTAAAAATAGAACGGGAATTGCTTTCGCAGGGCTTCAAGACGATTGCGGGAGTGGACGAAGTGGGTCGCGGTCCTCTGGCGGGCCCCGTCGTGTGCGCGGCCGTCATCATGCCGCTTGAAGAAATCGAAATCATTCAAGGAGTGGATGACAGCAAAAAACTTTCTCCGAAAAAGAGAGAACTTTTGGCAAAACTCATTCGGGAACGCGCTTTGGCGTATACCGTGTATGAGGTAAACGAAAAGATTATCGACGAAATCAATATTTTGCAGGCGACGCGGCTGGGAATGAAAAACGCTTTGGAAAGTCTGAAAATCGTTCCCGATACGGTCATCACCGACGGGAATATGACGTTGGATATTCCGTTCCCGCAAAGGAGCATCGTGCACGGCGACGCGCTTTCCTATTCGATCGGCGCGGCGAGCATCGTCGCAAAAGTATTCAGGGACGCACTCATGGAAGAATATGCAAAGACGTATCCCGCATACGGCTTTGAAAGAAATAAAGGCTACGGCACGGCGGAACACATCAGGGCGATAAAGGAGCACGGAATATGTCCGATTCATCGCAGGACGTTCGTAAAAAAATTCTGGGCAGACGGGGAGAAAAGCTCGCCGAAGAGTACCTGAAAGCGCAGGGATATAAAATTTTACATAAGAATTACCGAACTCCGTTCGGAGAGGCGGATTTGATTGCGGAGGACGGCGACGAAGTCGTTTTCACAGAGGTAAAGACCCGGACTTCGGACGAATACGGGACTCCCGCGGAGGCGGTGGTCGCGGCAAAACGCCGCCGCTATAAACGCATAGCGCAATTCTATTGGATGGAACGGGGACGGGAACCCAACGCGCGCTTCGACGTCGTCGAAGTTTGGGCGGACGGAAGAATCGAACATTATAAATACGCCTTTTGAAAACAACGGTATAACGGTAAACGGTATGGCTTTTTGTCCGATAAAATGTTTTCATAAATTTCAAACAATGATAATATGAGACAAAAAGTGTGAAAATAGAATTTCAATCGCTATCATTTGACAAGATTTTCACAATGTGATATAGTTATGATAAAGTCAAGAGCGGTTGACTTTTTTCTTTTTTGAAATCGGATAGGCCTTTTTCAGGCGAATAAAGCGGACGGCCCGCTTTCTGCGTAACGAAGCGTTACGCAAATTATTTTTCGGTCCGCAAACACAGCGGCGAAAAAGTGCGGACGTCGTTTTTCGGCGGCGTTTTTGTCTCGCGGTTTTATCGGGACGGAAAGTCGTCTGCGAAGAAATCCGAAAAGGAAAATTTTATAAAAAGCCGATATATACCTCCGGAAGAAGGGCGGAGGAGTTTCTACCGCGGTGCCCGAAAAATAATCGCGACTATTGGACAAGCCCTGATTTGACAGAAGAGAAAGGGAGATATTGGCGGCGGCGTTCTTTCGTCTGCCGTCTTTTCAGTGAAAAAATGAAAGCATTGGAAGAAAAAATCATCAAGGAAGGGACGGTTCTTCCCGGAGACGTTCTGAAAGTGGGAAGTTTCCTCAACCAAAAAGTGGATACGGTGTTTCTGAAACGAATGGCGGAGGAAACCGCCCGCCTTTTCAAAGGAACCCGCATCACGAAAGTATTGACGGTGGAAGCGTCGGGAATCGCGTTCGCGACGGCGGTGGCGCTCGAATTGGGAGTACCCATGGTATTCGCGAAAAAGCACCCTTCCGCAAACGTCAGCGGAGAACAGTATTCTTCTCCCGTGTATTCTTTTACCCATAAAATTACTTACGATATCGCAGTTTCGAAAGAATATATTTCTTTGGAAGATAAAGTTCTCATTACCGACGATTTCCTCGCAAACGGAAATGCTCTGAAAGGGCTGATCGATATCGTGAAACAGGCGGGGGCGGAAGTCGTCGGCTGTTGCGCGGAAATCGAAAAGGGCTTTCAGGGCGGCGGAGACGAGTTGAGAAAACAGGGCTACCGCGTGGAGTCCCTCGCCATCGTCGAAAAAATGGAGAATGGAAAAATCTCTTTCCGAAGCTGAGCGCCGCTTGGAAAACGTATTCAACGTATTTCGCGGTCGGCTGCATTATAGAGTTTACAAAAGCGTTAAAATTCGGTCCGTGAAAAAGCGCGGACGTAAGGAGATAAATTCATGAAAAAAAGATTTCTTACAGTGGCTCTTTCCTTGGTTATGGGCTTCGGCGTGGCTGCTTCTTTGGCAGCCTGCGGAGAAGGAGGGGAAGATAAGGGCGAACTTACCCTTCCCGATTACGAAAATATCGAAGTTCCCGACTATTCCGACGTCGTGATTCCCGAGGATTTTAAGTTCGGTCTGATTTGTCTGCACGACGAAACATCCACGTACGATAAGAACTTTATTGATGCGGCGAAAAGAGCCGTCAATGAAATGGGGCTTAACTCCGATCAGTTTATCATGAAAACCGGAATTCCCGAACTTGCGGAATGTAAGACTGCCGCGGAAGACCTTGTCGATCAAGGTTGCGATCTGATTTTTGCCGATTCTTTCGGGCATGAACCGTTTGTCAAAGAAGCTGCTGCGGCGAATCCCGAAGTGGAATTCTGCCACGCGACGGGCGTCACGGCGGCGACGAGCGGACTCGATAATTTCCATAACGCATTTGCTTCCATTTACGAAGGACGTTATCTCGCGGGCGTTGTTGCGGGCATGAAGCTCAACGAAATGATCGATGCGGGAGAATTTACCGCAGAGGAAGCAAAAATCGGTTATGTGGGCGCTTATACCTACGCGGAAGTTATTTCCGGCTATACCTCTTTCTATCTCGGTGCGAAATCCGTCTGTCCGACCGTTACCATGGACGTTCAGTTTACGGGTTCCTGGTTTGACATCTCGGCCGAAAAATCTACGGCGGAAAGCCTTATTGCGGGCGGCTGCAAACTTATTTCCCAGCACGCCGATTCCATGGGTGCGCCCTCTGCCTGCGAAGAAGCGGGAGTTCCTAACGTCTCTTATAACGGAAGCACGTTCGAGGCCTGCCCCGAAACTTTCCTCGTTTCCTCTTATATTGATTGGACCCCTTATTTCAAATATATCATCGCGAAAGCAGCCATGGGCGAAGAAATCGCGGATGATTGGACGGGAACGATCAAAACAGGTTCCGTCAAATTGACCAACATCGGTGGTAATGCGGCGGCCGAAGGGACCGTGGACAAGGTTATCGAGATCAGAGACAAATTGGTTGACGGATCTTTGACGGTGTTCGACACTTCTAAGTTTACGGTTAACGGTGAGACGCTTACGAGCTACATGGTAGATATAGACGGCGATGGAGAGAAAGAGACCGAAGCTGTCAAAGACGGCGTCTTCCAGGAATCGATTTTCCGTACGGCTCCTTATTTCGATATAAAAATTGACGGCATAAAATTGTTGAATGAAAAAGTGTAAAGTTTTGTAAAATTATATATAGGGGCGGAGTACCGAAAAGGCTCCGCCCGTTCGCGTTAATCAAAAGTTTCGGGAGGCACTGTGGACAAACCCATTGCAATACAACTGAAAAACATTACGAAAACGTTCGGAGAGGTCATCGCGAATAAAAACGTGGATATGGACGTGAGAAAAGGCGAAATTTTGTCCGTCCTCGGCGAGAACGGGTCGGGGAAAACGACGCTCATGAACATGATCGCGGGAATTTATTATCCCGACGAGGGTCAGATTTATATCGACGGAGAGGAAGTTTCCATTCGTTCGCCCAAAGATGCTTTTCGCTATAAGATAGGCATGATTCATCAGCATTTCAAGTTGGTGGACGTATTTTCTGCCGCTCAGAATATCGTCCTCGGCGTGCGCGGAGAGAAGTATAATCTCAAAGAAGTCAACGCCCGCGTTCGGGAAATGAGCGAAAAGTACGGTTTCCATATCGATCCGAAGAAAAAAATTCACGAAATGTCCGTTTCCGAAAAACAGACCGTGGAAATCGTGAAAGTTTTATATCGCGGCGCGGATATTCTCATTCTGGACGAGCCTACCGCCGTTCTCACTCCTCAGGAAATCGATAAGCTGTTTGCCGTACTCCGCACGATGCGCGACGACGGTAAATCCATCATCATCATTACGCACAAGCTCAACGAAGTTATGGCAATTTCGGACAGAGTGGCGGTTTTGAGAAAGGGCGAGCATATTGCGACGGTAGAGACGGCAAATACCACCGAACAGGAATTGACGGAAATGATGGTCGGCAAAAAAGTATCCCTGAATATCGACCGTCCCATGCCCGTAAATTGTCGAAAGCGTCTGGAAGTCAGAAATCTTACCTTCATAAACAACGAGGGGATCCGTATCCTCGACGACGTGAATTTTGACGCATTCAGCGGAGAAATTCTCGGCATAGCGGGGATTGCGGGAAGCGGACAGAGAGAACTTCTGGAATCGATTGCGGGTTTGCAGATTCCGACCGAAGGCGCCAGCATAGAATATTATCCGCCCGAAAAATCCCAAACAGAAGAGTCCGGACAGGAAAGCGAAGAAGAATTTTTCAAAGAAGAAAACGTCGGAGAAATCCCCGCAGGCGAACAGCTTATCGGAAAGTCACCCTTGCAGATTCGGGAAATGGGAATTCGTCTTTCTTTTGTCCCCGAAGACCGTTTGGGAATGGGGCTCGTCGGAAACATGGACATCATCGACAATATGATGCTCAGAAGCTATCGAAAGGGACATTCGATTTTCCTCGACAGAAAGGGACCCGAAAATCTTGCCGAGAAAATTATTAAGAGCCTCGAAGTATCTACGCCGAGCGCCAAAACGCCCGTCCGCCGCCTTTCCGGCGGAAATGTTCAAAAGGTATTGGTGGGGCGGGAAATCGCCGCTTCGCCCACCGTACTCCTTGCGGCGTATCCGGTCAGAGGTTTGGACATCAATTCTTCTTATACCATCTATAATCTCTTGACGGAACAGAAGAAAAAGGGCGTCTGCGTCATTTTCGTGGGCGAAGATCTGGACGTCCTTTTAGAGCTTTGCGATCGGATCATGGTCATCGGCAGCGGCCGTATCACGGGAATTTTGGACGGCAGAACGGCTAAAAAGGAAGAAATCGGACTTTTGATGGTAAAAAACCAACGGGAGGAACGGGAAGATTATGAAGAATAAAGAAAAAAGCGTCAAAGAACCCCTTTTTCATATCGTAAAGCGCACTTCCGTTCCCTGGTGGAAATCCTGGTTGATCCGTGCGGCGGCTATCCTGCTCGCCTTCGTGGTTACAGGTTTACTGTCGTTTCTCGTTTTGAAAAAAGATCCCTTCTTCATTTATTCGTCTATGTTTTCGGGAATCTTCGGGACTGAGCGAAGAATCTTGATTTTTCTCCGTGACGGAGCGATTCTTCTTTTGATCGCGCTCGCCATCACTCCCGCATTCAAAATGCGTTTTTGGAATACGGGCGCGGAAGGACAGGTACTCATGGGCGGGTTCGCCTGTACGGTGTGCATGTTCTATCTCGGCGGAAAAGTCCCGGACGGAGTATTGATTCCGATCATGTTCGTCGCGGGCGTGGCCGCTGGTATGCTTTGGGCTGTGATCCCTGCCATTTTCAAGGCAAAATGGAATACCAACGAAACTTTGTTTACCCTTATGATGAACTATGTGGCCATGCAGATCGTGCTCTTTGCCATAAAGATTTGGTACCCGACGGGTTCGGGAAACATGAGTCCGCTCCCGCACGGCAATCTGCCGCAAATCGGCGGAGGCGATTTCTGGCTGAGCGTCATCGTCGTGACGATCGTCACTGCTTTGGTCTATGTCTATATGAAGTACAGCAAACAGGGCTATGAAATTTCCGTCGTGGGCGAAAGCGAGAATACGGCTCGTTACGTGGGAATCAACGTAAAGAAAGTCGTTGTCCGCACCCTTCTCATTTCGGGCGCTATCTGCGGCTTGGCCGGATTTTTAATCGTCGGCGGAATCGACCACATGATCAGTAAAGAGACGGTCGGCGGCCGCGGATTTACGGCGATTCTCGTTTCCTGGCTGGCAAAATTCAATCCGATCTTTATGATTTTCACCGCGTATCTGGTCGTATTTTTGCAAAAGGGGATGGGGCAGGTCATGACGGATTGCGGAGTCGCAAACGCCTACTTCGCCGATATTATTACAGGTATTATGTTCTTCTTTATTATCGGCTGTGAATTTTTTATCCTGTATCAGATTAAGTTCCGCAAAGCCAAAAAACGCAAAAAGGAGGAAAAGGAAACATGTTCGTAAAATTTTTGACGAGCGCCATTCGTATCAGCGCGATTTTCCTTTTCGGCTCGACGGGAGAGATCATCACGGAAAAATCCGGTCATCTCAATCTCGGCGTCCCCGGCGTCATGAGCGTGGGCGCGGCAGTCGGCTGTCTTTCCGAGTATTATCTCATAAAGTCAATCGGTACTTCCGTGCCGTTTCTGCTCGTTCTCGTACCTTTGATCGTCACTTTCCTCGCGGGAGCGGCGATGGGAGCTTTATACAGCTTTTTGACGGTCACGCTCCGCGCGAATCAGAACGTTACGGGTCTCGCCATGACGACGTTCGGGGTGGGGCTCGCGGGGCATCTCATCAATCTCATCAAGGCAAAGATGGCGGTTATCGCCCGTGCGAGCAAATATTACACCAACCTTTTCCCCGTAGACGATAAACTCGGTTGGTTCGGAGAGATATTTTTATCTCACGGCATTCTCGTGTATCTGGCGATTATCGTCGCGGTTGCGGCTCAGCTCATTCTCAATCGTACCCGCATAGGTCTGCACTTGCGCGCGGTGGGCGAGAATCCCGCTACGGCGGACGCCGCGGGAATCAACGTATCGCGCTATAAATATCTGGCAACGTGCATCGGCTGCGGAATTTCGGGACTCGGCGGACTGTTCTGCATTATGGATTATATGGGCGGAAATTGGGACGACGTACACTTCCTCGAAGGGTTCGGCTGGCTGTCCATCGCCCTCGTCATCTTTACTCTTTGGCGCCCCGCGCTCGCCATTTTGGGTTCGATCATTTTTGGCGGTCTCTATATCGCTTCCAGCTATATAAGCGGAATTACGTTTGCGCAGATTGAGCTTATCAAAGCGTTGCCCTATGTCGTCACGATCATCGTATTGATTGTAACGAGTATCTTAAACAGCAAAGAAACGCAGCCTCCCGCAAGTTTGGGACTCAACTACTTCCGAGAAGAACGATAGATATTTTTTCGGATTTTTGAAAGAGCTTGTTCTGCGTTGAGAAATAAAATACCCCGTCGGTCATTGACCGACGGGGTATTTTTATTATTTCTGTTCGTTCGGATTCAGCATTTCAGGGCCTTTGTCCTTATGTTTTGACAGAAGAAACATGCCGAGCACAGCCAGTGCGGGGAAGATGACGGCGACCGTAAGTCCGACTTTGAGATTATCGTCGAATATACCGGATATAAAACCTACCGTCGTGGGTCCGGCGAGACAGCCGAGATCCCCTGCAAGGGCAAGGAGCGCGAACATGGCCGCTCCGCCGTAAGGTAATTTTTTCGCGGCGACCGAATAGGTCCCCGGCCAAAGAATGCCGACGAACAGGCCGCACACCGCGCAGCCGAGAAGGTTGATGACGGGAACGGGAGGCAGCGTGACGAGCAGATAGGCTCCGACGCATCCGACCGCGCCGATGACGAGAAATTTTTCAAGGGAGATTTTGTGGAGAAATTTCGCATAGAAAACCCGACACAATCCCATACATACGGCGAACGCCATGGGACCCGCGAGGTCGCCAAGAGATTTGGAAATTCCGAGTCCCTTTTCCGCAAACGTAGAGGCCCATTGAGAAATAGCCTGTTCGGTAGCGCCCGCGCAGACCATCAACAGGCAAAGCACCCAAAAGACGCCGTTTTTCGCGAGGGAACGAAAACCGGACGGCTGTTCGTCCCCGGCCTGCGGCAGGGAGTAGAGGGGGACGAAGAAAAACAGTATCGCTCCGGCAGCGGGAATGATCGCCCAAAGACACGCGATCAATCTCCAATGCGCAATTCCGATCGTCGAAAAGAGCAGGGTGGAAACGAGCACGACGAATACGCTCCCCCAACAGAACACGGAATGGAGGAAGCCCATGGCCGCTTCTTTTCTTTTTGTGGGGCACGCTTCGACGATGGGGGAAACGATCACTTCGAGAAGTCCCGCTCCGACGGCATACAGACAGGCCGAAACGATGAGCCCCGGCATGGGAGACAGAAGCTCAGGCAGAAAAGCGAGACAGCAAAGTCCGACGGCGCACAGACCTTCTCCGGCTATCGCGCATATCCGATAGCCGATTTTGTCCACGAATTTACTCGATAAAAGGTCTGTAATGAGCTGCGCCAAAAAACAAATCGTGGTCAACAGCGTGATTTTAGAGAGGGAGGAAAAGCCGAATTCCGCCTGAAAAGTTACATATAGAAGAGGTATGTAGCAGACGATGATCGCCTGGGAAATATATCCCGTGTAACAGGCGAAAATGGTGTGCTTATAATTGAGCTTTTTGGACTGCATGCCGTATCGTTTGAAAATCTCCTTCCCGCATGTTTCCGGCGGTAAAATGATAAAATTATTATAGCAAACCTGCCCCCAAAAGGCAACTGTTTTTACTTTTTGCAAAGGCTTGAAATTAAATTTTATCCGAAAACGCCCGTATTTCGGATAAATCGCCCAAAATCGCGTTTTTTTTCGCTTCGCCAGGTTATATAATATCCCCAAACTTCTCTCGTGAGGGGACAGAGATGGAAATTTACATAGAATATGCGCTCGCGGAAAATTTTCTGTTGGACGCTATGCTTCTGTGGCTGGCCCTGAAAGCGGCAAAACAACAGATTTCTTTTAAGAGAATCGCTCTCGCCTCTGCCTTCGGCGCAGCGTTCGCAGTGATTTTTCCCCTGTTGGATACGGGTAAAATTCTCTCTTACATACTCAAATTTTCCGTCGGAGCGCTCTTGACGCTCATCGCCGTAAAGGGGAAGGGAATAGGCAGGTATTTGCTTACGGGCGCTTTGTTCTTCGGATTCAGCTTCGCGCTCGGCGGAGCGCTCCTCGCGGTATATTCCGTCTTTTCGATCGATTACGGCGCAACGGAAAACGGGTATCTTACGGAGAGCGTACCCGTCGGATTGGTGCTTTCGGGCAGCTTTGTGTTTGCGGTTCTTTCCGTCGCACTCGTCAAAGGGCTCTATCGCCGCAGAGCCGTGCGCAGGTTCGTCTATCTCTGCCGCGTGACGCTTGGGGACAGGTCGATAAAGGCGGACGGATTTCTCGACAGCGGAAACCGCGCCAAAGTAAAGGGGATTCCCGTCTGTTTTCTCTCTCCCGATCTCGCCTTCGATTTGTTGGGAGAAAGGACGATGACGGAAGAAATGACGATCGTGACGATGGGCGGGGAGAGTACGATAAAAATTTTTCTGGCGGACAGGTTGGAGATATATTGCGGAGATAAGCCGAATATAATAGATAAAGTCTATTTTGCACCGTCGGGAAATATACGCGCGCGCGAATATAAAATTATTCTCAACGCGGCGGTGTTGTCCGATTGACGGAAGACGGGCGGGGGTAATAAAGGATCGGCGATTCGGGGTCGGTTTGACGGAAAATTATTGTTGTGTGACCGAAGTCGCGAGAGGAGGTTGAGGTAACATCATGAAAATCAAGGAAATACTAAAATGTTTTTTACGACAATTCGACGCGGAAAATACGGTGGATTATATCTGCGGGACGGAAGCTCTGCCGCTCCCTCTTTCTCCCGAGCAGGAAAGCGAGATGCTGGGGAAGTTGGAACAGGGCGAGGAAACGGATAAAGTAAAAGCCGAACTCATCCAGCACAATCTTCGCTTGGTGGTATACATAGCCCGAAAGTTCGATAATACGGGCGTGGATCCGGACGACCTCGTTTCGGTGGGGACGATCGGACTGATCAAGGCGATCAATTCCTTCAAGCCGGATAAAAACATCAAGCTGGCAACCTATGCTTCGAGGTGCATCGAGAATGAAATTCTCATGTATTTGCGGCGTACCGTTCGGTTAAAGAGCGAAGTTTCGTTTGACGAACCTCTGAACACCGATTTCGAAGGCAACGAACTTTTGCTGTCGGATATTCTCGGCACGTCTGCGGACAGTGTTTACGGGGATATCGAATCGAGCGCGGAAAAGGAATTATTGAAGGACGCTTTGAAAAAGCTGTCCGAACGGGAGCGGAAAATCATGTTTCTGCGTTTCGGACTGAACGGCGGCGAAGAGATGACGCAAAAGGACGTGGCGGATTTGCTGGGAATTTCGCAAAGTTATATTTCGAGGCTGGAAAAGAAGATTATTCAGCGTCTCAGGAAAGAAATTTCGAAAATGGTATAAATGTTTTCATAAAAACGGAAAAGAATCGATAAAAAAGGAAAAAACGGCACATACTGGTTAAAAGTTCCTCTCAGATCCATTGTACATAAGAAGGAGGAAACGAGCATGATGCAGAAAGTGGAAATATGCGGCGTGGATACGTCCGGGCTGCCTCTTTTGACCGCGAAAGAAAACGAAGAGCTGATGAAGAAACTCAAAGCGGGTGATAAGTCCGCGCGGGAAAAATTCATCGTTGGAAACATGCGGTTGGTCTTGTCGCTGGTAAAGCGCTTCTGGGCGAAAAACGCCAATGCGGACGACGTGTTTCAGGCGGGGTGCGTGGGACTGATTAAGGCAATAGACAATTTCGATCTGAGCGTCGGAGTCAAGTTCTCCACTTATGCGGTCCCCATGATTATCGGAGAAATAAAACGCTATCTCCGCGACGGAAATTCCCTGCGCGTGTCCAGAAGTATCCGAGACACCGCCTATCGCGTCCTGAAAGTCAGGGAATCCATAGAGGAACGGGACGAAGAGGCGACGCTCGAAAAAATCGCCTCGCTCGACGCCATATCCGACCCCGTTTCCCTGTATGATCCCGTATATAATAAGGCGGGGGATACGCTGCTTCTGATGGACCAGCTCTGCGACGAGAAGAACAACGACGAGGTTTGGACGGAGCGCGTCGCCCTGAACGAAGCCATGGAACGCCTCGGCGAGCGGGAAAAGAGGATTCTTTTTCTCCGCTATTACGAGGGCAAGACCCAGACGGAAATTTCCGAAGAGGTGGGCATTTCTCAGGCTCAGGTTTCAAGATTGGAAAAGAACGCTCTCAATAACATCCGTTTGAATATCTCTTGAAATATTTGATGAAATCTCTTTCGACGGAAACGCAACGTAGTTTTTTGAACGATAATCATTTTTTCATGCCGAGGCCTGTGCTTCGGCATTTTTTTCGGAAAAAAGGAGTAATCGATTTACTTGATTTTCAGGCGGGTATATATTATAATATAACATAATCATTCTATGAAAACGGCCCGTAAAAGTTTCCCTCGGAGCCGTTGTAAAGGAACATTCAAAAATAAGGAGGCGGACGATGTATCGTTTTCGGAAAGGCTATTACGCCGACGTGCGGACAGAGCGCAGGTGTACTTCTGCGGTAATCTACAAAAACGGCGTTTTGGCAGAAAATAAGGAGCGAGTGACGGACGGAGCGTTTATCCGCGTATTTGACGGAAAAATGTGGTATTATGCTTCGACGGAGACTCTCTCGAACGTACAGAAAGAACTCGACGGGCTTTATGAATTGGCGGAATATTGCGCGGATATTGAAGAAAATCCCGTTGTAAAGAGATTTGAAGTCAATCGGGCAAAGACTTTTTTATTCAGGGACTGTTCGACGGAATCCGTCGCTCGGGACGAAAAGCAAAAGCTGTTGAAGGAGCTGTTTCCTCTCGTGAAGAAATATCCCGAGATCAAGCTGGCGACTCTGTTGTATACAGACAGGCACAGCGATTTTACGTTTCAGTCGAGCAAGGGAGCGGATCTCGCCTACGATTATCAGACCTGCGGCGTCGCGACGTCCTTTTACGCCGCGGAGGGAGAAAAGAATTTTTCCTTTAATTATCAGCAGGGAAGGACGAAATTTTCCGATTTGAAAGGCATTTCGGAAGGCGTTTTGGCGAGTATCGAAGAGGGACTCAACTTTCTGAAAGAGGCGACGGACGTCGAGCCGGGCGATTATCCCGTCATTCTCTCTCCCGAGGCGGCGGGCGTGTTTGCGCACGAGTCCTTCGGGCATAAGAGCGAGGCAGACTTTATGCTCGGCGACGAGACGATGAAGCGGGAATGGCAGATCGGCAAGAAAGTCGGGAGCGATTGCCTTTCCATTCTCGAATCGGGCACTTTTGAGGGCTGCGGCTATGTGCCTTACGACGACGAAGGAACGAAGGCGGGAAAGACGTATCTCATTAAAAACGGCGTTCTTGCGGGGCGTCTGCACAGCGCGGAGACGGCTGCGGAGCTCGACGAAGCCGTGACGGGCAATGCCCGCGCCGTGGGGATAGAATTCGAGCCCATCGTCCGCATGACGACGACCGTGATAGAGGGCGGCGACAAGACGTTTGAAGAGCTTGTCAAGAACGTAAAACACGGCTATTTCATAAAGACGATCAAACACGGAAGCGGTATGAGTACGTTTACGATGGCGCCGAATATCAGCTATGAAATCAAGGACGGAAAGATCGGTCGTCCCGTCAAAATCTCCGTGATTTCGGGCGACGTGTTTGAAACCTTGGGGCTTATAGACGGCGTTTCCAAGGACGAGGAAATTTTGTGCTTTATTACGGGCGGATGCGGGAAAATGGAACAATTCCCGCTTCCCGTGGGCTTCGGCGCGCCGTATGTCTCCGTATCGAAAATGAAGGTGCAATGAGGAGGGACGGATTCATGAAAAGAGAAAAATTGACGGTAAAGACGCGGACGACGACGGTCGCTCTCGCGGCGAGCGAAATCAAATCCGTGCGGTTCGTCAGCACAAAGAAGCAAGGGTACCGCGTCATAGAGGACGGCAAAATAGGCATTTACGGCACTGCCGGCGAATACGACGAGGAAAAGGCGTGGAAAAAGGCGGAAGAAAACCTCAAAAATCAAATTCCCTATGCGGCGGAATTTTCCGAAAACCGAAAGAAAAGCGTGGATGCGTCCAAAAAACTTTTGAGCGACAAAGAGTTCGTGGAGCGCGTGAAACAGCTCTTGCAGAGCCTGAAAGAAAAGTGTCCGCAATTTTTGTATAGCAATAATATTCTGAAAGTGGAGACAGAGACTCGACTCGTCAATGATTCGGGACTCGACCTTTCCTATAAGACGAATTTTTATCAGATTTCTATACTTATGAAGGAAAAGTCGTCGGCAAATATCATCGACTCGGGGTATTCCTATTCGGGACAGACGTTTGACGTCGAAAAAATAGTCGCGGATATCGAAGAACATACCCGCGCATATTTCACGCCCGTCGATATTAAAGCGGGCGAATATCCTGTCCTGACCTCCATATACGATTTGGGTTTCAGTAAACTGTATTCGGATATCCGCGCCGATTCCTGTGCGAACGGAACGGGATTGTTTGCGGGAAAGACGGGGAAGCAGGTATTTGACGAACGAGTTACGATTTACGAAGACAGAAATCCCGAAAGCTGTTTTTCGGAACCGTTTTTCGACGACGAGGGCGTTGTCAACGAAGAGTATCGGAATATTATTTTCGATCGGGGCGTTTTCCGTTCGCCCTTGGCCTCCAAGACGGACGCGAAGAAGTACGATATTCCCGTTACGGGAAGCGCCGTTTCGTCCTATGACGGTGTTCCGCAGACGGGAATCTCTCAGGTGCGTGTCAGGAGTTCGGGAAAGACGATAAAGGAACTCACAAAGGGAGAGGATTGCGTCTATATCGTGATGTGCAGCGGCGGAGATACGACGCCCGACGGAAATTTTGCAACGCCTGTTCAGGTGGCGTTTCTCTGTCGGGACGGGAAGTTCGTCGGGCGGCTGCCGGAAATCGGGGTTTCGGGAAATCTCTTCGATATTTACGGGAAGAATTTTATCGGTCAGGCGGAAGATTCTCTCTCGCATACGGACTGTTCCGATTATAAACCTTTAATCGTCAGAATGAAAGTGACGAAATAAATAGAAAGAAAAATAAAAAAGGCGTGGCAAAGGCCGCGCCTTTTTGCATATATTGTAGAGTATAGCAACGAAAGAACCCGAAAAAAAAGACAAAAAATAATAAAAGCAGAAAATGCGGAGGAATTGCGTATGGAAATGAGCTTTTCGGAACTTCGCACGAAAGAAGTCGTCAACACGGCCGACGGCAGGCGCTTGGGCAAAGTGTGCGATCTGGTGTTTTGTTATCCCGAAAATAGATTGATAGGAATCGTGGCTCCGGGCGGGAAGGGCTTCGGATTTTGGAAGAACGAACAATTTATCGATATGAAAAATATCATAAAAATCGGCGATGACGTCGTTTTGGTCAACTTCAATATGCCCCCGAAACCTTGCGGTCGGAAACCGATCAGAGGCGGTGGCGGCGGAACCCCTCCGCCTTGTCCTCCGAGTCCGGGTAACTGTTATCCGAGTTCTCCTTCGGGTCCGAACGGTGGATTTCCTCAAAATCCTCCCCCGCCGCCCTCTTATCCGAATCGCCGCAGCTATGAGGAATACGAATAATTCGCATAAAGCGGCCTCTGTCGGCATATAATACAGAACAATACGAAAAAGGGGTGCTTTATGGACAGCAACAAGGAAACGGAACTCAAAGACGTGTCTCGCATTTTGGAAGAGACGCTTCAAGCGGAAAATGACGTTAAAATTCCTTCGGGGTGCGACGGCAGTCTCTGCGATTGCGGAAAAACCTGCGCTTTGGATATCGCTTATCCCGCGCTCGACGGAATAGAGGAGGACGCGGCGGCGCTGAAAATCGTCTCTCCTGCCTATGCGGGCGACGAAGGAGAACTCTGCGCCGTTCTGCAATACATATATCAACACATTTTATTCGATAATATGGGCTGTAAGGACTATGCGAATATTTTGTTGAAAATTGCTATTACAGAAATGAAACACCTCGAAATTTTGGGGAAATTAATTTTGAAGTTGGGCGCAGCTCCCGTATATTCCTATCTGCCGCCCTATCCGATTAATTATTTTTCTGCCCGCACGGTCTCTTATTCCAAAAATCCTCAGAAGATGATCCTCGACGACATCGCTGCGGAACAGTATGCGATAGATACCTATACCAAAATTCTCTGTCGCGTAAAAAACGAACAGGTCGCCGCAGTGATCCAACGCATCCGAATGGACGAAGAGGAGCACCTTTCTACATTCAAATGTATCTTTAAGGAAATGAGCACGTCTTGCTGAAAATTGCCTTTCGGAACCAAACGCACAGGGTAGGGGAGTGATGAAAGCCACCGAATTCCGACTTATCGGAATTCGGTGGCCCTTTTTTATCATAAGTGAAAATTCCCCTCATTACACAAAGATTAAAAAAATTTCTTCCATCTGACCCGATCATAACAAATTTTATAAAAAATTGGTATAATGGAAGTAAAGAGTACAAAAAGGAAAAATTAAGAATAACAATAGAGGAGGTTGGCGTTATGAAAATTTCGGTGATTAACGCAATCCGTTGCAACGAAATTGTGAAAGAAATAGAAATGCCGCATAAAAATCCCAAATCTCAAAAAGAAAAAAATCTCTATGAACAATTACAGAACACTTTTAGCGAAACGCAAAGAAAATTATATTACGAATACGAAACGGCTTTTTTGGAGGAAATCGCAGCGGAAAACGACAGGGTTTTCTCCATTGGGTTTCGGTACGGATTATTGCTGGGGATAGAAATTTACACGGCAGAAGATTAATTTTCGGGAAATTCTATTTCTTCATTTTGTTTTTCGGGCATGAATTTCCAATATCGGACAGGCATGTAGCCTTTCATTTGCCGCGTGTTTTTCCGCGCAGGGATATAGACTGTATGATAGTATTTTTTCCAAAGCGCGGAAAAAGATTCTTCGTTTTCGGAAAGCACGATATCCGCCGTCCCCACAGGCGAGACGAGCCATTCGTTTCCGTTATAAATTCCCGCGATTTTGCGCGAGACGTCGTGGATGACAAATCGGGCGTTTTTGAATCGTGCCGCGAAGTGCGGCATCAATAAATCGACGACGTCGTTATCGGGCGAGCAAGGCGCGTAAAAAACCCCGTCGGCAGTTTCCTGAAACCGAAGAAAACCGCTCAATCTGTGGCGTTCCGAGCCTACCTGATCGGAGAGCTCCGCAATTCGCCTGACTTCGGGAAACGTCAGCATGCCGCGTATGGGGGCATTGTGTCTGATTAAAAGGCGGATATAAGCAAAAGCGGCGCGTTCTCTGTCCTCCGCGGGGGTACGCAGAGCGCAGTCGAGGTCATAGAGACAATTTTTATCTATACTTCGGATTTTTTTGACGACACGCGCGGATTTTTCTTTTGAAGGAAGTACGGGAATAAAGCGATCTTCCAGTGCCGTCTGCAAAGCACGCGAAGGGCTGAGAAAAGCGTCGGCGTCTCTGTATGCGTCGAACACTGCCGTAAAAAACGTTTCCGCCGTTCCGTCCGTGAGATAGATATTCCGCATTTTTTCTCCTTATCTTTTTTCTGTCCCGCTCGGAGAGTCATAATTCTCCCGTCAGGGCGGATTTCGCCGTTTCGGGCGAGGAATTCAACAGAAATTGTTTATCTTCGCGGGAAGCGAAGAGTGTCAGCGCGCTTTCTTCCGCGGTTTTGGAAAGCCGTGCAGTGTCCGAATCGAGCAAGGAAAAGGAATTTGCGGGGGGCAGGGAAGAAGCGTCGAACATAGAGAGCTGTTTCGCGCTGTCCGTCCGTTCCGCCAAAATAAGCTGTGTACGCACTCTGTCGGGATTTTCCGTACCGCAGAATTTTCCGTTGCAGGTGATGAAGTGGCGGGCTCGTTTCAGAACGATCCGCATTTTTTTTAAGTCCTCGAAGGTCAGCTTCGCGTATTTTCTCGCCGTGACGATTTTATAGGCGCCTTTGGCTCCGATTCCGGGAACCCGCAGTAGCTGTTCCACGCTCGCGCGGTTGATTTCCACGGGGAAATATTGCATGTTCCGAAGCGCCCAGGCGCATTTCGGATCGTATTCCGCGGGAAGATTTTCTCCCGCGGGAGCGATTTCCTCCGTCGTGAACCCGTAAAATCTCAAAAGCCAATCCGCCTGATACAGACGATGTTCCCTCAGAAGCCCCGCCGCCGCGTCGGGCAGAAGAGGGTCGTGTACGACGGGAACGTAAGAGGAATAATATACTCGTTTCAAATCATATTTCCGATACATGAATTCGGTGAGTCTGAGAATTTGTCCGTCCGTTTCGGGAGAAGCGCCGACGATCATCTGTGTCGTCTGTCCGGCCGGAAGAAAGCGCCCCGCGCCTCGTTTTTCTTCCTTCCCCGTCCGCCGCTTGTATTCGAGCGCCAATGCCCGCTTTTCTTCGCACAATTGCCGCATGGGGGAAAAGACGCTGTCTTTTGTCTTCTGCGGCGCCAACAGTTTCAGACTCTGTTCGCTCGGCAGCTCGATGTTATAGCTCATGCGGTCGGCGTAAGCCGCCGCGCGGTCGGTCAGAATTTTGTCCGCATGCGGGATTCCTTTGAGATGAATATAGCCGTTGAATTTATAAGTTTCCCGAAGCGTCTTTATCGTCTCCAATAAAAGCTCCATCGTATAGTCGGGGGATTTATAGACGGCGGACGAGAGAAATAAGCCTTCGATATAATTGCGGCGGTAAAAGGCCATGACTAATTCGCACATTTCTTCGGGCGAAGCGACCACGCGCGGTACGTCTGCGCTCCTGCGGTTGGGACAGTATTTGCAGTCGAACACGCAGTCGTTCGTCATCAGCATTTTTAACAGGGAAATACATCTTCCGTCCTGCGTGAACGAATGACAGATTCCCCCCAAAGAAGCGTTCCCCAATCCGTCTTTCGTATTCTTCCGCCTTGACCCCGACGACGAACAGGATACGTCGTATTTCGCTCCGTCCGTCAAAATCTTCATTCTCTCTTCGTCTATCATATCTTTATCCTCTGAATATTAGTCTATCACTTTGAAGATTATTTGTCAAACATTTGTTCGTATAATTTCGAGAAAAGATATAGAAATCGTCAGATTTTTGCGGACTGCTTGACAAAATCGAAAAAATAGGTTATAATTGTGAAAATTTCACTCAGCTTTCACGGCGTTTTGTTGTAAAGTTAACGTCGACGGGGTATATTTTAACTATAAGCAAAAAAAATCCATCAAAGGAAAATCTTATGAAAATTTTAATTGTCGATGACGAAGAGATGATTCGGGGCGTTCTGAAAGAATACGTCGAATTCGAGGGAAATGAGGCATTTGAAGCCGCGGACGGCATGGAGGCGGTGAAGATGTGCAAGGACAACGATTATGACGTCGTTTTAATGGACGTCATGATGCCCAAGCTGGACGGCTTTTCGGCGGTCAAGGAAATCCGTAAATTCAAGGACGTGCCTGTGATCATGCTGTCCGCCCGCGGCGAGGAATACGACAAGCTGTTCGGTTTTGAAATCGGCGCGGACGACTACGTTACCAAACCGTTTTCGCCCAAAGAAGTAATGGCGCGTATCAATGCGGTGACCAAGCGCCGTGCCATGAAAAATAGCGACGCGTCTCAACAGAGTTATAAATTTGAGGGGCTGGAAATCGATATGGCCGGACGGAATGTCTATGTGGACGGAGAAAAGGCCGAACTCACGCCGAAGGAATACGAGCTCTTATTCTATCTCGTGCGCAACAAGGGGATAGCTCTGACGCGCGAAAAATTGCTCTATGACGTGTGGGGATTCGATTTTTACGGGGACGACCGCACGGTAGACACGCATATCAAGATGCTGAGGGGAAATCTGAAAGAATATCGGAAATTCATCGTCACTTTGCGCGGATTGGGGTATAAATTCGAGGTATAATATCCGCTGTGCCGCGTCGGAGGAATTTTACGCTCCCGAAAGGTCGTAAATTTTACCCGTGCGCGGAAGCGGAAACAAAGGCGGCGGCAAAGGCGAAAAAATGCCTGTTTCGCGCGGCGGAAAGTGCCTGCGCGGCAAGAAAGCGTTACATACTTTTGAGATATTTCGGCGGTGACGAATGAAACGGAAATCCGAACGGAAAAAATACGTCCGCAGACAGGGAAACGCCAGCATTTACTTTCTTCTTTGGGCGGCGTTTTCTCTCTTTGCGCTCGTCATAGTCTTATTGTTCGGCGTCACGCAGAATCTGATGCTGAAACAGACATATAAAGACGAAGTATCGAGAAGCCTCGCCGTGGACGGAAAAGCCATTCAGAAAGCGATAACGGAATATCATGGTCCCAATTACAGTGCTTTTATTCGGTATCAGGCCTCTCTATATGATGCGGAAGTATATCTGCTGAACGAAGAAGGCACCGTTCTGTTTCCCTTGGAGGAAATCGATCCGGACGACCCCGTTTTTTCGGATCGGATAGATTTTTCCGAAAAGATAGACAGGCTGATTTCCCGCTTGGAATCGTCCGGGGACAAACCCGTGATTTATGAGGACGATTCGGGTGAATTTGTCTACGGAGCGGTTTACGAAAAGGTCGGTGAGAAACCGGTATATCTTTATATCTGTAAATCTTTGGATCTCGGCGAGAGCGTCGTTTCGCAGATGAAAGTGCGCGTGATGTTGATGGCAATATTCGTGCTCATTCTTTCCTTCGCGATTTCCAGCGCCATTTCTGGCGTATTGACCAATCCGATCACGGAGATGACGGAGAAAGCCCGTCGATTGGCGGCGGGGGATTTCTCGGTGGATTTTCACGGCCGCTCGTATGGCAGCGAAATGCAGGAACTGGCCGAGACGCTGAATTTTGCTCGGGATGAAATTTCCAAATCCGACCGAATGCAAAAGGAGCTGATCGCAAATGTATCGCACGATTTCAAGACTCCGTTGACGATGATCAAGGCCTATGCGTCCATGATTCAGGAAATTTCGGGAGATAATCCCGAAAAGCGTACAAAGCATACCCAGGTAATTATCGAGGAAGCGGACAGACTGACTTCCCTCGTCAACGATCTTTTGGATTTGTCGAAGATTCGTTCGGGAATCGCGGCTTTGAAGCCCGAAGTTTTCGATCTTTCGGAGTATACGTTCGACGTCCTCGAAAAGTTCGCGTACCTTTCCGAAACGCAGGGGTATCATTTTGAATCGGATATCGAAAAGGATTTATATACGGAAGCCGATCCTTTGAAGATCGGAGAGGTTCTGTATAATCTTATCGGAAACGCGGTGAATTACACGGGAGAGGACAAACGGGTCAGCGTACGATTGAAAACGGAAAGTGACGGAAATATCCGCTTTTCCGTGACCGATACGGGCAAGGGAATCAAGCCGGAGGAAATCGCTACGATTTGGGATCGGTACTATCGTTCCTCTCAGGCGCATAAGCGCCCTGTGCAGGGAACGGGGCTGGGGCTTTCTATCGTAAAGACGATTTTGGAAAAACATAATTTCCGTTTCGGAGTGGAAAGCATCGTGGGGAAAGGCAGTACTTTTTATGTCATATTTCCTTCGCACACTCCGCCGAAAAGCAAAGATATTGAAAAGTAAGAACCGAAAACGCATTTTTGCGGGAGAAATGAGATGAGAGAAAATGAAAAAAGCATCCTGCCGAACAAAGCGGAAGCCGCTTTTGGGTTTGAGAACGCCGCGGAGCCCGAAAGGGCGGAGCGACGGGTCACGGCCGAAAATTTGTGGGAAGTTATCGCTTCCCTGCAAGGCACGACATTTTACACGGCGAAAAATCTGCCCTTTACCTATACGGTGAAGGGCGGAGAGCTGTTCACCGACCGACGCGGCCGTTCGGTGACGAAGAGCACTTTTGAAAAAGCGTTCGAAAAAATACGTTCCGACGCGGCCGTGACGGGGCCGAAAAAGTTGAATATGTACGGTGCGCCGTATGTGTTTGCGGTTTTGAAGGCCATCGGAGCCGTACCGCCCCGCGGAGCGGCGCCCGAAAAGGAGTAAGATGAAAGTAAAATCGGAGGAAAAGAAAGTTTTTCGCGGATATTCGGATTTTTTTCTCGCGAAAGAGCTCTTGACGGAGGAGGACGCAAGAAAAGAACTTTTGGAAACGCTTCGTTCCTTCCGCGGAATCGACGGGCGTTTTCTTTCTTCGGCTTCGGAAGAATCGTTTTTTACCTTTGAAAAGAGCTACATACCCGTATATCGTCTTTCGGGGGATGCAGAATATCTTTGGGGCGGGAAAGGCGCCGTGGGGCATCGGGAACGTCGGCCTTTGGAATGTGTTCGTTTCCGTGCCTCGAAGGAGATAAAAGCGGGAGAATGGAACAAAGAAGCGGTTTCTCCCGTCAAAGAGACGGAAATTCCGAGTCCGATTTTTTCGGACGGTACGATTCCGTTCAAGGAAAATGAACGGGAATTGCGCCGCACGGCGGCGGATTATTCCCCCGACAGCACCGCGCGGATCGCATTGGACAATCAGCGCTATGAAGTGTTTTTTATCCCCGTGCTCCAAGCGACGTCGCATTATGAGGGAAAAAGTTACGTCTCTTTGATCAATTTGAACAACGGCGCCTGCGTCGCGGCGTATCCCGTTTCCGAAAAGGTGACCGCGGAAATCGGCCGAGCGAAGGCGGCCCTGAAAACGTCGGAATTATGTATCGCCTTTGCGGCGCTGTTCATTTTGACCTTCGGAATTTTTTCGCTTTCGGAGGCCTTAAAAACGGGCTCATCGGTTCCCTGGGCGGCCGTTGCGGCTATTTTTGCCTTGGAGCTGCTCCCCGCGTTTTGCTTCTTCCGCTGTTCGGCTCGAAAAAAGGCAGATCTCGAAAGGCGAGCGGGAGAAAACGGAAAATCTCCGGGAATTTTTTTTGCGGTGGCTTTCGGTGTGTTGTCCTGGATAGGAGCTCTGTTTGCCGCCGTCGTGTTCGGATTTGCCGTTCTCTGAGCTTATGAATTTACGGAACGATTACGCAAAACGGACGAATGAAAGAAAATCGGAAAAAGGCGTAACGAAACGCCGTAGAATCTGCGCCCGTTCGGGCGCTTTTTTCTTTTGTCCGACGTTGACAAAAGAAAGTCGGTTGTGCTATAATAGAGACAAGAAAGGAAAGAGAGGTGTTTCCCATGATCGATATGACCGTCATCAAACAATCCGACCCGCAGCTGTATGCCGCGATGGACGCGGAACTCAAACGCCAGCAGAACAATATCGAACTGATTGCCAGCGAAAATATCGTTTCGCCCGCGGTCATGGCCGCGGCGGGTTCGCATCTGACGAATAAATATGCGGAGGGACTTCCCGGAAAGCGCTATTACGGCGGCTGCGAATTTGTCGATGTGGCGGAAAATCTCGCTCGGGACAGACTTAAAGAACTTTTCGGCTGCGAGCATTGTAACGTTCAGCCCCATTCGGGCGCTCAGGCAAATTTTGCGGTATATTTCGCCATGCTTTCGCCAGGCGATACGATCATGGGCATGAACCTTTCGCACGGGGGACATCTGACTCACGGTTCGCCCGTCAATATTTCGGGAAAATATTTCAAAATCGTTCCTTACGGCGTTTCGGCGGAAACGGAGCGGATAGACTACGACGAAATGGAAAAAATCGCGCTGGAAACCAAGCCGAAAATGATCGTTTCCGGCGCCAGCGCCTATCCGAGAATCATCGATTTTGCGCGGATTCGGGAAATCTGCGACAAGGTCGGAGCATATATGATGGTGGATATCGCGCATATCGCGGGGCTCGTTGCGGCAGGGCTGCACCCTTCGCCCGTCCCGTTCGCCGATTTCGTGACGACCACGACGCATAAGACCTTGCGCGGTCCCCGCGGCGGCGTCATTATGTGCAAGGAGAAATATGCCAGGGAAATTGACAAGGCCGTGTTCCCCGGAACGCAGGGCGGCCCGCTCATGCACATTATCGCGGCCAAGGCGGCGGCCTTCAAAGAGGCGCTTTCTTCGGAATTTAAGGCCTATCAGAAACAGGTACTCCAAAATGCCGAAGCGATGGCGGAACGATTCAAGAAAAACGGAATCCGACTCGTTTCGGGAGGAACGGACAACCATTTGATGTTGCTCGATTTAAGGGGTACGGGAGTGACGGGCAAAGAGTTGGAAAGCATGCTCGATAAAGTGCATATCACCGTCAATAAAAATACCATTCCCTTTGAGACCGCATCTCCGTTTGTCACCAGCGGAATCCGCGTGGGAACGCCCGCGATTACTACGCGCGGCATGAAGGAAAAGGATTGCGAGCAGATAGCCGATCTGATTTCTCGCGTCATAAGGGAAAAAGAGAGCTGTTTTAAGGACGTTTTGGCGGAAGTGACCGCGCTCTGCGCGCGCTTCCCGATTTACGAAAACGATATTTTATAAAGGAATTGCGAAATTCTCATTTATAAAAAAATACTTTCTCCGATTTGTTGACAAAACGGGGAAAGCGGAGTATAATCATAGACAAATAAAAAATATTCTTTGGGGCGAGGCGAAATTCCTCACCGGCAGTAGAGTCTGCGAAGGGCGCGAAGTTTTTTGCGCCCCCGAATCGGTGCAATTCCGATACCGACGGTCAAAGTCCGGATGAGAAAAGAAAGAGGACCGTTTTACGGCGGTCGTCGAAGGCGTTTTTTTGCCGCCCCGAAACTTGTTTCGGGGCGGTTTTCGACGCTTTACGGAGAATATTTTTATTTAAAATATTTTTCAAAGGAGTGTTTCTCTATGTCCGTAAAAAAAATTCCCGAACCCGAAACGCCCGCCGTTTCAATGTCTCCCGCACCGACCGCCAAAGAGCGCGTCAAAAAGATGTTTTCGGCCAAACGCCTCGCCTTAATGGCGGTGTTTGCCGCTCTCTCTTTCGTCGTCAGCCTGTTCGAGTTCCCCATTTTCCCCACGGCGGCAAACTGGCTCAAACTCGATTTCGGAAACGTGTTTATCATGCTCATCGCCTTTCTTTTTGGCCCCGTCGAAGGCGTGCTCGTGTGTATCGTAAAAGAGCTTCTCCGCATTTCCGTGAGCTCGTCGGGCGGCGTGGGAGAGCTTGCGAATATCATCATGACGTGTTCCTTTATCCTTCTTCCCTCGATTGTCTATAAATTCCATAAGGGACTGATCGTCGTCATTCCCTCCATGTTCGTCGCCTGCTTCATCGCTTCGGGAGTGGCTTTGCTTGCAAATCGCTACATACTTTTATCCGTATTCGGGATTGCCGATCCGAAAAAATTTTTTGAGGACACATGGGGATTTATCCTCGGATTCAATCTTATCAAAACGGCGGCAATTTCCGTTATCACGCTGCTTTTGTATAAACGCTTGTCCGTGTTCGTCAAGAAAATGAAAATTTGAAAGCCGAAATTATTGCAAAAAATCGCCGTACGTATTATAATATACGTATGGCAGTTTTTTTATCCGATTCCCGCGAAGCGACCGAGGCGTTTGCCGCGGGATATGCAAAAACTTTATCCGCGGGAGACGTCGTGCTTTTGGACGGCGAAATGGGCGCCGGAAAAACGGTGTTCGCCAAGGGCGTGGCCAAGGGGCTCGGAATCGAAGAAGAAGTCACCAGCCCCACTTATGCGTACATGAACGATTACGACGGCAGATTGTTCCATTACGACTGTTATCGAATAGAATCTCCCGAACAGGCGGAGTCGCTCGGCCTTGCGGACTATTTCGACATGGGCGGAATCTGTCTCGTGGAATGGAGCCGCAATATTGCTCCGCTCCTTCCCGAACGCGTGAAAAGAGTGCGGATTAAAAAAATCGACGAAAACACGAGAGAGATAGAATATTGAAAAACTTTCTGGCAATCGACACAAGTTCAAAATATATGACGGTATTGGCGGCGAAGGACGGAAAAACCTTCGTTTCGTATATACCCGACTGCGCGATGAGACATTCTGTGCTTTTGATGGGGGAGATCGATAAAGTTCTTTCCGAAGCGGAACTGTCTTTGAACGACTGCGATTTTTTTTCCGCCGTCGTCGGAGCGGGCTCGTTTACGGGAATCCGAATCGGGATTTCCACAATCAAAGGTTTTTGCCTCGCCGCGGGAAAACCCTCGCTTCCCGTCACCTCGTTCGCCGTCGCGGCATATAATGCGATAGACGGAGAAAGGCCGTTGTGCCTCGTGGACGCTCTGCACGGAAATTGTTACGCCTGCGGTTTCGACGAGAATAAAAAAATTGCTTATCCGCCCGCCTATATTTCCTTCGAGGAAGCAAAGCGCCTCGCAAAGGAGGAGAGATATACGCTCCGAAGCGCGGAAAGTTTCTCCGATAAAGGGGAAAAAATAATGCAGTCCGATCCTGCGGAAGGGCTCTTGCGGGCGGTTTCGGCTCTGAGCCGAGACGAGCGCAATTTCGGGCCTTTGAACGCGCTGTATATCCGCAAGAGTCAGGCGGAGGAAAACTCCTCCGCGGGAAGGGGAGGGACGCCATGACTTATCGTTCCTGGAAATTTGAGGATATCCTGAAAATTTCCGAGCTGGAAAAGGAATGTTTTTCCGACCCCTGGACGTATCGAATGTTCGTGGAGGGCTTTTCCTCCAAATTGTTTTACGGCGTGTGCGCGGTGGAGGACGGAGAAATCGTCGGATATGCCTGCGAAACGGTACTGTTCGAGAATGCGGAAGTGGACAATATCGCGGTAGCGGAGAGCTGCCGCCGCCGCGGAGTGGGAAAGAAGCTGCTCAAAAAACTGGAAACGGAGGCGAAGGAACGCGGCGCGCGGGTGATTCTTCTGGAAGTGCGCGTCTCCAATGCTCCCGCGATGACGATGTATCTGAAAGAGGGCTTCAAGGGCATTTACGTGCGGCCGAGGTACTATCCCGACGGGGAGGACGCGATCGTCATGCAAAAGGAATTGTGAACGAAAACCGAAAAGGAGGGTAAGCGCACGAAAATCGAGCTTTCCGACGTTTCGTTTATACAAAAGGGAACGGGCAAAGACCTCGTTTTTTTTCACGGCTACCTTTCTTCCAAGGAAAGTTTTACGGCGCAAATCGAATATTTTTCGGCCTTTTATCGGGTGACGGCATTGGATTTTCCGGGCTTCGGCCAAAGTGCGCCCCTGAAAGAAGCCTTTTCGGTGTTTGACTATGCGGAATGGACAAAGGAAGCGCTGGGACTTTTAGGCGTCGTCCGCCCGCACGTCGTCGCCCATTCCTTCGGCTGCCGCGTAGCGGTGAAAATGGCGAAAGGGGACGGACAGGTATTCGATAAGATATTGCTCACCGGTCCTGCGGGCGTAATTTTGAAACGCGGAACGAAATACAGGACGAAGGTTAGGCTGTATCGCCTGGTCAGAAAAATTGCGCCGCGGTTTGCCGAAAAACATTTCGGCAGCAGGGAATACCGCTCCCTTTCGCCCCTCATGAAAGAGAGCTATAAAAAAATTGTCAACGAGGATCTCCGCGGCGACGCGGCGGAAATCGAAAACGAAGTTTTACTGGTGGAAGGGGAACGGGATACGACGACCCCGCCCGAGGAGGCGGAAGCGTATCTTTCCGTCCTTCAAAGGGGAAAGATGAAACGAATGGAGGGAGGGCATTTCGCTTTTGCGGAATATCCCATCTCCTTCAATTTGATTGCGGAGGAATTTTTCGGTCATGAGTGACGTATTTTCGAGAATAGCCGCGTGTATCGCATGTACGTGCTTTTTTTACGTGGCGACCTATAAATCGCTGGGAGCCTTGCAGCAATGCGGTTATCAAAACGGCAAGTTTGCGCGCTGGTTAAAGAAAAAGGACAATTTATATTATAACCGTCTCGCGCTTTGGGCCGGGCTGGCGCTTTTGTCTACGGCGCTCGTCTCTCTCTGCTTTTCCTTTGCGGGGACCAAGACCGCAGTACTCGTTTCGGCTTTTCCCTTTTTCCTGTTCTGTCTGCTCTTTTGTATTGCGGACAGGAAGTACGCCCTCAAAATTCCCGTGAAAAATACGGGCAGAATCAAGCGGCTCAGCGGCGTGTATATCCTTTTGACCGCCTGCGTTTCCTATATCGTCATAGCGCTTCTGGATTTCCTTTCCGCGGTTTTTGAAAGCGAGCTGTATTCCCTGTTCGCATACGTGCCGTTTACGCTCATGCCCCTGTTGCTTCCGTGGCTTTTATGCCTTGCAAATCTTCTCGACGGACTGTACGAAAATCCGAGAAATGCGAAATTCGTCCGCCGGGCGAAGGAAGAACTCGAAAAGAGCGGCATTGTGCGCGTGGCCGTCGTGGGAAGCTACGGAAAAACCTCCGTCAAGAATATTCTTGCTTCCCTTCTCTCGGTAAAATACAAGACGATACCGACGCCAGAATCCTTCAATACGCCCGTCGGAATCGCCAAGACCGTGACGAGCCCCGATTTCGCGGGAAAAGAAGTCTTTATCTCGGAAATGGGCGCGCGGCACAGAGGGGACATTGCGGAACTCTGCGCTCTGGTAAAACCCGATTACGCCGTTTTTACGGGCGTCTGCGCCCAGCATATCGAAACGTTCGGTTCGGAAGAGAATATCCTGAAAGCGAAGTGCGAAATCTTGAAAGGAACCGCGAAAAAAATCGTCTGCGGCGGGGAATTGAAGGAAAAAATCGACGGCCTTCCCCAGGAAGACGCCGAAGGAAAAGAAAAGTGCGTCTATGCCGATTACGGCGCGCTTTTGTCCGATGTCTGCCTGAACGCGGAAAGTACCTCGTTTGTCCTTCGTTTGCCCGATAGGAAGCCCATTCGCGCCGAAGTGCCGTTGCTCGGAAAACACTCCGCGGAAAATGTCGCTTTGGCGGCTCTGCTCGCCGCGGAAATGGGACTTTCGGAAGAGGAAATCGAACGGGGAATCGGAGAGATACAACCCGTTCCGCACCGTTTGCAGCTCATCGAGAGCGGCGGAGTCAAAATTCTCGACGACAGCTACAATTCCAATCCGCGCGGCGCGAGAGAAGCGCTCGCGGCGCTCAGGCGCTTTTCGGGACGGAAAATCGTCGTGACGCCCGGACTCGTCGAAACGGGAATTTTGGACGAAACGCTCAACGGCGAACTCGGAGCAGAGCTTTGCGGCCTCGACCTTGTTCTCCTTGTCGGGGATACGCAGGTGGGAGCTGTTAAAAAAGGATACCTCGACGCGGGGGGAGACGCGGATAAAATTTTCGTATATCCTACGCTGGAACAGGCGAAAGATATTTTGAGCGAAACGCTCTGCACGGGAGACTGCGTTTTGTTTCTGAACGATTTGCCCGACGCTTATTGACTGTTAACTTTGCCGTTTGTTGCTTCATTCGGTTTTGCTTTTGTCTCGGATTTGACGTTCATCGTCAGTCTGATTTCGGTAACGTTCTCAAAAACGGAAACACGAATCCTCTGAAAAACGGAAAACACCAAAGCGAAAAAATTTCTTTTTGCGGAGGTGTTTTTTTATGCGTAAAGTAGCGGTATTATTCGGCGGAAAGTCCTGCGAAAACGAAATTTCCGTATTGACGGGCGTATTTGTGCTCAATCTCATAGACAGAGAAAAATTTATTCCCGTACCCGTATATATTCATACCGACGGAGGTATGTATACTTCGCCGAAGATGACGGACTTAAACATTTTCAAAAAACGCGATTTTTCATCCTTTGAACGAATATTTTTTGACGGGGGTACCATGTATGCGTTCAACGGCGCAAAAACGAAGGCTAAGAATAAGGGGAAAATAGATGCGGCGCTCAACTGCTGTCACGGAGGATTGGGGGAGGGCGGAGGCGTTTCGGCTCTGATGCAGATGAACGAAATTCCGCTCGCGTCTCCCGAATTGACGGCGTCCGGCATGTTCATGGATAAGACATTGACGAAGCTCGTCGCCAAGGCACTCAATATTCCCGCCGTAGAATACATACGCGTCGGAGAAACGGATTATGCCCGACGCGGAAAATTCCTGCTGAAAAATATCGAAACCCGCTTAAAATATCCCGTCGTCGTCAAGCCCGCGCACCTCGGTTCTTCCATCGGGATTTCGGTCGCGGAAACGGAAGCGGAGGCCAAGGCGGCCGTGGACGCGGCGTTCCTTTTGGATGACCGCGTAATTATCGAACGGTTTTTGAAAAACAAACGAGACATCAACTGTGCGGCGTATTCACTCGGCGGAGAAATTTTTGTCTCCGAGCCCGAGGAAGCCGCCTGCGGGGGAAAGATTTATTCTTTTGCGGATAAATATCTCAAAGCGCATCCCCGCATCTCGCAGAGAAATACGGAGAAAGCGGCAGACTCTTCATCGGCGGCAGAATTTTCGGAGGCGGATTGCGCGGTGCGGAAATCTGCGGGCGTGTCCGCCATGATTTCCGACGAAACGAGAGAGAAAATTCGTTCTTATACCCGCACACTGTACAAGAGAATGAATCTGAAAGGTATCGTCCGCATGGATTTTCTCCTTTCGGAGGAAGGACTTTATCTGGGCGAAGTCAATACGGTTCCCGGTTCGCTCGCGTATTATTTATTCTGTGAGCGGGTATCCGATGCGAAAAACCTCTTTACCGATCTGATCGAGGACGCTTTGAAAAATAATGCGTCGGCAGAAAAACACCTGATTACTACGGGAATCTTGCAATCGGTAACGCTCGGGAGCAAACGCGGGGGCGTAAGGTTGTGAGAGAAATATGACATAAACTTTTATACGGTTTTCTCGGCCTCGAAAAGTAAAAGTGCACTCCCGTTTGGGAAGAAACGGGAGTGCACAGAAGGAAAAATAATTAAGATATAAGGTAAATGCGTCAGGCGAGCTTTACGATCGTCATGGAAGCGTTGACGTTCGCTCCCGTTCCGCCCGTCTGCGTGGCAAGGGTCACGGCGGTCGCGGAGTTGTTGACGAGAGTCAGCGTATCGTTTGCGGCGGCGGTTACGATTGCGGAGCCGACGGTGACAGGTCTGGCATCTCCCGTCGTTCCGGGCGTACTGCCGTAGAGGGAGCCGGGTACTTCCGTGCCGTTCAGGGCGAGATAAAATTGGTTGGCGGCCGCACCCGTCACCGTATAGCGGACGTCATAAGTTCCGGCTTCCGTCAGGGTTACGGTTTCGCTTCCCGCCGTATGGGTGATCCCCGAAGAGAGAGCCCCGTTTTCCGCAAATGTAACCGGAGCGTTTCCGTTTACCGTCTCGGCCGCGGTATTGTAGATATAGGCATATTGCGGCGTAGGAGTCGGGGTGGGCGTCGGGGTCGGCGTGGGCGCGGGGTTGATAATTCGGGTAACCGTCTTGCAAACGATCGGACAGCGGGGAGGACAGGGCGGCGGACAAGGGATGAAACAAGGGTTGCATCCGCCGTAGACGCCATAAGCGTTTTGTCCGAAACATTGAAGTCTGAGAAGGTTTTCAAAATTTTTAAGCATAAGTGAAAAGTCCTTTTTCGGTAATTCCGCCGAAGCGACGGCGCCGCCGTCGCTTCGGCTTACTGTATTATATGCGCGGAACGGGAAAGGGAGTTCCGAAAAGACGGGAGGAGGAAAAGCCTGTTTCTTTTTGAGGGGAAATACAGTTTTACGGAAAAACGACGTTTGAGAGTCGAAAAAAGGTTTTTCGGAAAGGGAAGCGCAAATCATTGCTTTTTTCCGCATTTTTTGATATACTGAATAGAGAAATTTTGTACGATATTTGAGGATAATTATGGCAAACGGCGAATTTACGGATAAAGTGAAAATCCTTATCAAGGCCGGAGACGGCGGCGACGGAATGAATTCCTTCAAGGCTTTCAAAGGCAAACCCGCATGCGGTCCGGACGGTGGCGACGGCGGCCGCGGCGGAAACGTGTATTTTGTGGGCGATAAGGACATGAACGATTTGTTTTCCTTCCGCTTTACCTGGAAATTTTTCGCCGGAGACGGGGAACAGGGCGGCACGAATCAGTGTTCGGGAAAGGGCGGAAAGAATGTCTATATCAAAGTTCCTTTGGGAACTCTGGTGCGCGATGCGGAGACGGACAGGCTGATCTGCGACGTATTCGAGGACGGACAGGAAATTCTCGTCGCCCGCGGCGGGAACGGCGGAAAAGGCAACGTGCGTTTCACGACCGCGAGAAGGCACGCCCCCAATTTTGCGCAGAAGGGGGAAAAAGTCAAACAGCATTACGTCGTCCTCGAAATGAAAGTGATTGCCGACGTGGGATTGGTGGGCTTCCCCAATGTGGGGAAAAGTACGCTTTTGAGCAAAATTTCCGCGGCCAAGCCCAAAATCGCCAACTATCATTTCACCACGCTTTCGCCCAATCTCGGTGTCGTAAGATATTACGATAAATCTTTCATCGCGGCGGATATTCCCGGCTTGATAGAAGGCGCGGCCGAGGGCGCGGGGTTGGGGCACGACTTCTTGCGCCATATCGAACGCACGCGCATGCTTTGCCACGTAGTGGATATTTCGGGCTGCGAAGGCAGGGATCCCGTTGACGACTTTTTGAAAATCAACGGCGAGCTTAAAGAATACAGCGAGAAACTCAGCGCTCTTCCGCAAATCGTCGTCTGCAATAAATGCGATATTTTCGGCGCGGAGGAGAATCTCAAAGCGTTTAAGAAAAAGTTCGGCCGCAAATATAAGATCTTTCCCGTCACTGCGGTTTCGGGCGAGGGGACGAGGGAACTCATCGAGGGAATTTTCGAGATTCTCAAAGACCTGCCCCCGGTGGAACCCGTTCGGTCGGAAGAAGAATTCGAGTATACGGCAAACGATAATCTCGATTTCGATATCTATCGGGACGAAAACGGCGCCTTTGTCGTGGTCGGCGGGCTGGTGGACATGCTGTGCCGCAACGTCGTTCTGAATAATCCCGATTCCATGCTGTATTTTCAGAAAGTATTGAGGCTCCGCGGCGTCATCAAAAAACTGACGGAAATGGGCTGTAAGGAAGGCGATACCGTATCCATCGGAGAAGTGGAATTCGACTTTGTTCCGTAAATATAAAGGGAGTTTTCCGTATTATAGCCCTTCGGTATGCGCTTATCATGCGTTTTTCGAAAATGTTTTATAAATCTGGGCGAAAAGAATGCCGAAACGGTAAAGAGAGCAGATAGTACCGCCGCGGTATCGGGGAACTTTGCCCCGGCATGCGAAGAATGGGCGAAAGTGCAGGGTTGCTGGGAATTTTCCGGCAACACGGAATTGGATAATGCCGAAGGATTGGCTTTCCATGCAGGAGCGGGATTTTGCGAAACAAACCGCGTCGTTTGTTTTGTCAAAAATTTATAAAGCGGTTTATTCACAAAGGTAAAGAATTTCATGGAAAAGGGACTGAGAGCGTTTTTTTACGATTATAAATATTATCTTCTGCCCGACAATTGTGCCGACACGGAGGACGTGAAACGGTTGAAGGGGGCGGAAGTCACGCGGCTGAAAGAGGAAAACTGTATGGCGCCCGATTTTATTCGGGAGAGTATGTCCGAGGAATTTTTGGAAATACTCGACCCCTCCCGCATCTTTCCCGTGTCCGTCAATCTGTATACCCGCGAAGAGTACGACGAATTGCTTAAAAAACAGGTGGAGAGGCGTTGTCCGGGATGTCAGCGTTACGGAGGAAATTCGGGGGATCTGACGGGGCATCACAGGGAGATTTCTTTGGCGGGCGTATGTTATTCCCGCGAGGTCGAAACGGATATTCCTTCTTTTGCTCGTTTTGCGGAATGGCTTTGGGAGGTTCTCGCCGAAGAGACGAACGAGCTTGCCTCGTTGATCGATAAGGGAGAACAGAAAAAATTCTCCGAGAAAATCAATTTCCGCTTAAAAAATTTCTTTTTGCCGTTGGAAATCTACGGCGGCGTCGCGGGAAATAAATACTGTATCTGTCTGGGAGCGAACGGTTACTCTTATCAGGGCTTGCGGACGGTATTGAAAATGCTTGCGGATGCGGCAAATCGGGAGGGCTCTCCCATGTCGTCGGCGGGCTGGACGGTATTTCCCTATTTTCCCAAGGGAATTTATAAGCCTTCTCTGAGACCCGATTATTTCAAAAGGCCGCCGCGGATTTTCTTTTCCGAAGAAGCGGAAACGGGAGCGGCGGAGATTGTTTTTTATGAAAAGGGCGCGGATGTTTGGAGTCCGAAAAAGACTGCGCTCCGAAAAAAAGCGCTGTACGGTTATCTTTGCCATTATGTCGGGGAGAACGTCCTCTTGGCGGGAAGCGCGTCGATTGCCGTCACGGAAAAATTCCCCGCCGATAAGCGGGAAGTGACTGCGGAGGAGCTGGCGGAACTGATAGAGAGACGGGCGGAAGAAATTTACGAAGGAGAAATTCCTTTTCCCGCGCCGCTGTATCTCAGGGCGGACGAGTCGAAAATAGAGACGCTGCCCTTTAAGGAGGGGGTACAGACATGGGCGACGATTTGTCCCGAAATGAGTCCGGAGCGCCTTCCCGAAAATCCCGAGCCGCATAATACGTTGTTCGAAGGGCTGGGGATCATTTATGCTTATATCTGTTTTCCCGTGCCTTGGACGGACGATTACGGCGTCGGAAAGAAGGAAGTGCTGGATTGGTATATATCCCATGCCGAAGAATACCCGGAACCGATTACGTTGCCGGAAAATCGGATTATTTTTGCAAAACAGGCGGGGCTCGTCTTTACCCATTCGGGAATTTGCGAAGATTATATGGTATTTGACGAAAAGGAGTTTTTCCGCGTCTTGCGGAATCTGGCGCCCGTGCTGGAAGGGCTCAATGCGAAGATTGTGACAATAAAGCGCGACGGCGTCATAATATACGAACCGGGATATATCATTCGCCCTGTCGATGCGGGAATACCCGCTTGAACAAAAAAAGGAAAAGAGGTAAATTTTTATGATTATTACAGCCGATACTATTACGAGCAAACAGCGGAGCAAACTCCGTTCTCTCGCGTCGAATTTGCAGCCCGTGACGCAAATCGGGAAAGGCGGCGTGACGGATAATCTGTTAAAGACTTTATCGGACGCTTTGGAAGCGCACGAACTCATCAAGGTGACGATTCTCTCCACGGCGGACGACGACGCGCGCAACCTTGCGGAAAACGTCGCGGAGCTTTTGGAAGCGATTCCCGTGGCCGTCATCGGTCGGAAAGCGATTTTTTACCGTCGTTCTTCGCGCGAAAATTTTGCGCATCTCGAATTATGACCGACTTTTGTTCTCTTTGCGTTTGAAAAAGGGAAAATTGCTTTATAAATAAATAACGCCGTACTGTCGCAGCGGTGCGGCAAAAGTAAGAAAACATCGGGTGAGTATCATGGATAACAGCGAAAACGAAAAGAAGTGCAATTGCGAAGGAAAAGCGGAAGAAAACATGTCAGCCGCTCCCGCCGAAGAAAAGGCGGAAGAAAATTGCGAAAACGAGTCTGAAAAGAAACAGGAGTGTGGCGACGCAGCCGCGGAGCAGTGCGAAAAGGATGGCGAAGAAAAGGAGTGTAAGGGCGGTCACGAGAAGGGACATTGCCGAAAGGAACTCCAAAAAGCCAAAGAGGAAATAGAAAAGCTCAGAGCGGAGGCGGAAGATCTGAAACGTAAATGGTATTCCGTATCGGCGGAGTATGAAAATTATCGTCGCCGCACGCGCGAGGAATCCGCCAGAAAATATACGGAAGGACGGAGCGACGTGGTTTCTTCCCTGTTTGCGATCGGAGATAATTTGGAACGCGCGCTTTCCGCCTGTCAGGACGAAAAGACGAAAGAAGGCATCGAAATGGTGCTGAAAAGTTATAAAAAGGTCCTGGAAGGCGAAAACGTGGAAGAACTCGATCCCGCGGGGCAACCTTTTGACGCCTCCGTCGCGGAAGCGATTATGGCCGTTCCTCCCGAGGAGGGCGAAGAGAGCGGTATCGTCAAACAGGTTTACGTCAAGGGCTATAAGCGCGGAGACAAAATTTTGCGTTATGCCCAAGTCGTCGTAACGCAATAACGTAACGCCGCAAGGAAACATTTTGCGGATTTAACCAAACAGACTAAAACCCCGTCCTTGCAGGGCGGGGTTTGTCGTAAGAAAACAGGATTGCATGCGAAAATTCCGGCATGTTTCGCACTTTCAGTCTTCGTCGATTCCGAAAAATTCGTTTGGCGTGATGCCGAAATGCGTATAAAACGCCAGAATATTGTCATAGGAGGGCTTTTTCTTCCCGTTCAGCCATTGTCCAACGGTGGTTTGATTGACGCTGAGAATCCGCGCTAATTTTTCTTGGCTTAAATCCCGCTCGATCATCAGTTGTTTGATAATTTCGCTGTATGTCATCGTTCGTTAAAGGATAAGAATTTTTTTTGCTTAAAAGCACAAGTTTATATCTACTCATATCATTTTACCAAATTTTGTCTTTTTTGGCTTGACATAAGTCAAAAGACCTGATATAATAGAAACAGAAATATTCTTTCGGGGATAGACAGAAGGGGAGCCCGAAAAATTAGAGCGGCACACACAAAAAAATCATTGGTTTAAGGAACGATACGCGGGAGAGCGATTTTTCCCGTGTATCTTTCTTTTTTCGAAAAAAGAAAAAAGAAAAAAGCCGGACGCTTTTGCGTCCGGCTTTTATAATTGTAAATTTTATGGGATACAGAAATTATTAAGAGAATTGAGAATTATAGAGAGCGGCATAAAACCCGTTTTGCCGAAGCAGTTCTTCATGATTCCCTTGTTCAATGACGTTTCCGTCCTTTACGACGAGGATAATGTCGGCGTTTTGAATGGTGGATAAGCGGTGTGCGATGACGAAACAAGTTCTGCCCTTCATCAGTTCGGACATGGCGTCCTGAATCTGAATTTCCGTTCGGGAATCGACGTTGGAGGTGGCCTCGTCGAGAATGAGCATTTTGCTTTTGGGGAGCATTGCTCTCGCGATGGTGATGAGTTGTTTTTGTCCTTTGGAGATATTGACGCCGTCATCGGAGAGCAAGGTATCGTAACCGTCGGGAAGCCGTTCGATATAGGAATGGATTTTTGCGGCCTTTGCGGCGGCGACGACGTCTTCAAAGGTGGCGTCGTCCCTGCCGTAAGTGATGTTTTCGCGGATCGTTCCGTAAAACAGCCAGGTATCTTGGAGAACCATGGTATAATTGTTTCGCAGACTGTCCCGCGCGATATTCCGGATTTCGTTGTTGTCTACGAAAATTTCTCCCGAATTCACGTCGTAAAAGCGCATCAAAAGGTTGATGATGGTCGTTTTTCCTGCACCCGTCGGCCCGACGATGGCTACCGTTTGTCCGGGCTTTGCATGAAGGGAAAGATCGTGCAGGACGATTTTTTCGGGCAGGTATCCGAATTCGACGTCTTTGAGTTCCACATCTCCCGCGGCATCGGAAATTTTTACGGCGTTTTCTTTGTCGGCGGGTTCGGGTTTTTCGTCGATGATGCGGAAAATTCTCTCGGCGGCGGTAAAGGCGGATTGAAACTCGCTGACGATATTGGCAAATTCATTGATCGGACCCGAAAACTTTCTCGAATACATGACGAACTGCGTAACTCCGCCCAGCGTGATGAACCATATCGTTCCCGCGGCTACGGTGCCGTTTTGGGAAAGCAGGTAGAGGACTCCGCCGAAAATCATGATGAGGGAGAGGGAAAGGTTATTGATGAAGTTGACGGAAGGGCCTATCATGGCTCCGTAATATTCCGCGTCATAGTAGGAATCCACGGCGGCTTTGTTTCGCTTGTCGAATTTCGCGGTGACGTTTTCCGCTTGGTCGTAGGCGTTGATCGTCTTTGCGCCCGACAACATTTCTTCGGCAAAACCGTTCATTTCCCCCAGCTTTCTCGACCGTTTCCGGAAGAGCGGCTGGATTTTTTTCGCCTTGATTTTGGTGAAAATGACGGAAATGGGCACGGTGACTGCAAAGATGAGAATAAGGGGCTTTGAAATGACGAACATGAAATACAGCGAGCCGAGGACGGAATAAATGCTGGTGAGCACCTGAACGAGGTCGGTGGACAGCGTGGCATTGACCGTATCGATATCGTAGGAAATACGGCTGATAATGTCTCCCGTGGTGTGCGTATCGAAATAGGAGACGGGCAGGACGGTGAGGTTTTCGAAGAGCTGTTTCCTCATTCGATAGGTGATTTTCTGGCTGAGATGAACCATGACCACGGTGAGGAGATAGGCGAGAACAGCCGAAATGACGTAACAGAGCAGCATGCGCCAGAAATTAAACATTACGACGTCCATCTGTACGCCGTTCTTATCCGAGATGGCGTCGATTGCCGCGCCGAGATAGCGGGGGCCGAGCAAAGCGAGATAGTTGGACAGGAGAGAAAAGGCGATTCCCGTCAAAGTCAGGGGCCAGAATTTGAGCATATATCCGAGCAATCGGACAAATACGTGTCCGCTTTTCGGTTTTTCTGAATGAATAATTTTATTCAACGAAGCTCCCTCCCATCTGCGAATCGCTGATTTCCCGATATACGGGACAATTCTCCAAAAGCTGTGCGTGTTTTCCCATGCCGATGATTTCGCCTTCGTCCAGCACCAAAATGAGATCGCAGTTCATGACGGAACTGACTCTCTGTGCCACGACGATGAGCGTGGTATTTTCGAGATTTTGCGCGATGGCGGCGCGAAGGTTGGAATCGGTGCGGTAATCGAGGGCGGAGGACGAGTCGTCCAAAATGAGGATCTGCGGCCTTGCCGCCAAAGCTCTTGCAATCAGAAGCCTCTGTTTCTGCCCGCCGGAAAGGTTTGTCGCTTTGGGAGAGAGAATGCGGGAATATCCTTCGGAGGATGCGGAAATAAATTCGTCCGCCTGCGCGATTTTTGCCGCGCGGACGATGTCTTCGTGAGACAGTTCCCTGCCGAAACGGATATTTTCCTCTATGGTATCCGAATACAGAAAATCATTCTGCATGGCGATGCCGAATTTTCGATGCAGTTCTCCGCCGTCGAATGTGCGGATATCCCGTCCGCCGATTCGTATCGAGCCGGAATTTATATCGTAAACCCGCATCAAAAGATTGATGAGTGTCGTTTTTCCGCTCCCCGTCCCTCCGATAATGCCCAGCGTCTGACCCCGCGGCAGAGAAAAGGAGATATTTTTGAGGTGATGGCCCTTTCCTCCGTAGGAAAAAGATACGTTTTCGAATACGATATACCCGTTTTCATCTTTAATCGGATAATCCGCTTCTGAGAGCGCCGTCAATTCCTTCGGGGAGTCCACGACCTGTTGAATTCTTCCCGCGGAGGCCGTGCTTCTCGTATACATCATAAAAATGCGGGTGATAGAGAGCGTAGCCGTGGAAATCATGGTGAAATACTGCGTAAAAGCGATAATTACTCCGGGGTCGGTCTTTCTTCCCATGACGCGATAGGCGCCGAGCAGCACGACGAACGTAATTCCGAGATTCATTAAAAGGTTCATGACGGGATTGACGAATCCGAGCGTGAGATTCGCCTTTTTTTCGTCCGAAACGAGCTTTTTATTCACCTTGTCGTAGCGCTGATGTTCGCGTTCCACGCGGGACAGGGCTTTGATGACCCGAATTCCTTGGGAATCCTCTCTCACGACGCGGATCATGCCGTCCACCGATTTCTGAACGTTTTTATAAAGCCGCACGCCCCAGAGAGAAACGAAATACACCACCGCAAAAATAACGGGAAGCACCGCCAGCATGACGAGGGAGAGAAAAGGATCCATGACCAGCGTCACGATAATTCCTCCGAGTAAAAGCAGGGGCGCCCTTACGCCCAGCCGTTGGATTTTTCCGATAAAATCCTGAACGTTATAAGTATCCGTCGTAATGCGCGATTCCAGCGACGGAACGGTAAAAGCATCTATTTGTCTCCCCGAAAGAGTCATGGTACGGTAAAAGAGGTCGTGACGGATTTGCTCCGTGCAGTCGCGCGCGACTTTTGACGCCATTCGGTTTGCTTTGACGTTGCAGACGAGCGCAATCAACGAACAGGCAATCATGACCCCGCCCCACAGGATGATCATGGACAAGCGTCCGTCGTTCGGCACCACGTCGTCGAGAATATGACTGAGAATGTAGGGGAGGGCCAGCTCTATCAGCGTTCCCGTACATTTGATGAGAAATCCCACCAGCATGATTTTTGTGAACGGCTTTATGTATCGAAAAAGAAATTTCATTTTGCCTCCCCGCGTTCCTCGAAATAGCTGCGTGCGCGGCCGACTATTTTTTCCAGAACGCCCGACAGACTCTCTTTTTCCTCTTTCGTGAGATCCTGCGTAATGTATTCGTTCCAAAAGGCGGTTACTCTTTTTACTTCCGGCAATACGTCAAACGCCTTTTGCGTGGGATAGACGAGAATGACCCGCCCGTCTGCCGGACTTTGCTTGCGCTCTACAAAACCCTCTTTTTCGAGATAGGCGAGTTGTCTTGCCACATTGCTCTTGTCCACGCAGATATGCTTTGCCAGTTGTTCCTGAGAGGTCCCCGGATATTTACATACATTTATAATGTAACTGTGATGGGGCGCGCCGAGCTGTATGTCTTTCAGCTTTTCCGCCCGATACAGCGCACCGCATCGGCTGATGACGTTGATTTGTCTCATAAACGTCGGCATCGTTGTTCTCCTTGAAAATAGTTGCGTACGCAACAATTATAACAAAAATAAAAAGATTTGTCAACGACAGACGAAGAGCAAATCTTTTTTTGAATTTTATTTTTATGAGATGTTTTTTGTGAGGGAACGCTTTTGAAGGCTCTTTTCCGCCGCGTTCAGATTTCTTTGTCGAGGACGGCGATCGCGGTGCGTTCGATATTCCGCTGAGATTCTTTTTCCGTGCGTTTGAACACGGCCGCCGCCAATACGTCGATGACGTATAATTGACTGATTTTGGCGACGAGGGAACCTCCGTCCAAGGGCGTGTTTTTCGCCACGACGTATAAAGGAACATCTGCGTAGGAACCCAAAGGGGAGCGAAGATAATTTGTGATGATGACGAGTTTTGTGCCGTTTCTCCGTGCGGTTTGCGCAATTCCTATCATGTCCTTCGTGCTTCCGCTGACGGAAAAGAGCACCAGCGCGTCTTCTTTCGTCAGAGTACAGGCGGCGATCGTCTGAAAGTGACTGTCGCTCAAATGATAGACGTGAATTCCGAAACGAAGAAATTTATTCCTCATTTCTTCCGCGGCCACGCCGGAATTCCCGCTTCCGAAGCAATAAATACGTTTCGCTTTCAAAAGAATATCCACCGCTTTTTCCACGTCCGAATGATCTAAAAGCTCATATGTAGAATGGAGGGCCGTCGTCATGCTGTCCATGATCGTAAAGGCAAAATCTTCCGTATCTCCCGTGTATTCGTTGCTGTTGCTCTGTGCCAACAGCATGCGGAATTCGGAGTATCCCCGCAAGCCGAGTTTCCGACAAAATCTCAAAAGAGTGGATTCCGCCACGTTGGCAAGGCTCGCAAACTCCGTAATGGAAAGATAACTCAGATTGGTGATGTTGTTATTGTTGAGACAGTCGATGATCGCGCGCTCCTGTTTGGTGGTACGCTGTCGGAGCAACGCGATTCTGTCAAAAACGCTTTCTGCCATAAATACACCGTCCGAAAATAAATTTTATGATATTTCCCTTATCAAATATACCACATTTTCGATTTTTTGTCAAGACATCTCTTGATATTTGTCAGATAAATGACAGTCTTTTTTCAAATCGAAAAAATAATTGTGAAAATTTGCAATCAGGTATTGACAAGCAAAAAAAGATGTGCTATACTTGTCATGAAATTAGTCATTAAATTATCTAAAAAATGAAAATTACCTGTCATTTCATAGAAAAATTGTCTTGAACGGAAGAAAATTCCGAAAAAAGCATATCTTTTTATAAGGAAAGAGGTTTTGAAATATGAAGAAGATGACCATTTATGTAATCCATCATTCGCACACGGACGTAGGGTACACCGATACGCAGGAGAAGATGAAGGCGCATCACGTGGGCTTCATTCGGGAAGTGATCGAGCTAATCAAGAAGCAGCCGCGGTTCAAGTGGAACTGCGAAAGCTACTGGTGCGTTCAGCAGTTTTTGGCGGAGGCCAACGCGGAGGAGAAGAAGGACTTCGTGAAATTCGTAAAGTCGGGAAATATCGGCCTTTCGGGAAATTATCTCAACTTGACCGATCTCGCGAGCGAACGAGTTCTCAACGAGACGATGGACGCATGTGTGGCGGAGCTGAAAAAATACGGTCTTTCCTATCATTACGCGATGACGGCGGATATCAACGGATACGGCTGGGGATTTGCGGACGCGCTGTACAATCACGGCGTGAGGGGACTTCTTTCCTGCATTCATACGCATCACGGATATCATCCCTTGTTCCGCAAGCAAGTACCTTTCCGCTGGCGTACGCCGAAGGGAAATTCCCTTTTGGTCTGGAACGGGGAGCATTACCTGTTCGGGAACGAATTGGGGATCGCGCAGGCTTCCGAATTCGAGTACACTTTGCAGGACGGACTGACGTTTGCGGGGCTCACGCCTTACGAAAAGGCGTGCAAGCGGATTCAGGCGTTTGTGGATACGGATTTGGCGCAGGGCTACGAATACGAT
The DNA here is from genome assembly GCA_904419075.1 of uncultured Clostridia bacterium. Lineage (GTDB taxonomy): Bacteria > Bacillota > Clostridia > Christensenellales > Borkfalkiaceae > Scatosoma. The sequence continues at coordinate 28,392 of CAJFQM010000003.1, read as the reverse complement.
TTCATTCCCGTTTCGGTCAGCGGGAACATGACGGACAATTCCCCCGCGTCTTTGAAAGTATTGGAATTTATCGATAAATATAACGCGGAGCACGAGGAAATAGAATTAAAACTTGCGACGTTGGACGAATTTTTCGCGCGGGTGGAGAAGATAGAAAATCTGCCCGAATACGCGGGAGACTGGACGGATTGGTGGGCGGACGGAGTCGGTTCCACGCCTGCGGACACCATGCATTACCGTGCGGCGTCGCGCCTTTATGACGTGGCGAGAAAGATGGATCCCGACGGAACAATCGGAGGAAAGGAAAATTATCGTTCCGCACTGTATAATCTGATGTTTTATGCAGAACATACGTGGGGATACTCTTCGTCGATTACGGAGCCGTATCATCCGCAGGTAAACAATCTCGACCAATGGAAGCGGCTGTTCGCCCTGAAAGCGAACGAATCCGCGACGATTGCCTGTGAAAAAATCCATCGCCATCTGGGCGAAACGCCCGTTTCCCTGCATCGGGAACTTAAATTCCGCGCCGCAAACCCGCACGATTTTGAGGTATGCGAAATGTTGGTGCAGGATCTCGAACATTTTTACGGGCACGAGCATTTCGACGTCGTGGACGAAGCCACGGGAGAGAGCGTTCCCTTCCAGATCAGCCGCTATTCGAGAGGCCCCGAAATGTGTATTTTCGTTAAGCTCGCTCCGAAACAGGTGCGCACCTTCCGTCTGAAAGAGAAGCCCGCGCCCGCAATCAGGAGCGCGGGACTCTGCGCCCGTTGCGGGATAGAGGGAATCGCGGATCTTTCGCACGTGCTCCATGAAAGGCCGGGAGAGTATATCTATACGGACGCAATCGAGAACGAATATTTCCGCATAGAAATGAGCCGTCCCTGCGGCGTGACGCGCATTTATGACAAAAAGAAGGGGAAAGAGCTCCTTCGCGAAGGAGAAACCGCTTTCCGTCCCGTTTACGAAGTGACTCCCCGCGATTTGACGGAGGACTATCTCTGGGTACGCAGGAATATGGGACGCAACCGCAAAGCGGTACGCACTCGGCGGGATTTCGGGGAGCTCATCGACATCAAAGTTTTGGAAAACGGAACGCTTTACGGCCGTGTAGAGCTCAAATACCGTCTGGCGGGGACGCAGGAATGCAGCGTTATTCTCACCGCGCATAAACTGATGCCGCGAATCACCGTGGATTTGCGCCTGCATAAGGACAGCGTCTGGGAACCGGAAAATCTGTATCTGTCCCTGCCGTTTGCGAAGGACGGGGAGACGGTCTGCATGGATAAGGCAGGCGCGGTATTCCGTCCGAGAATCGACCAGCTGCCCGGTACCTGCGTGGATTTTTACGCGGTGCAAAACGGTGCGGCGTTTGTAGGAAAAGACGGAGCCGTCATTCTTGCGGCGCAGGACGCACCTTTGATGACGATGGGCAGTCTGGAAGCGCATCCCATCAAATTGATGGGAGAGGGAAGCCCCAACGAGGATGAGCTGTATTCCTGGGTAATGAACAATTTCTGGGAAACCAATTTCAAGGCCAGTCTTGCGGGCTTCTATCAGTTCCGCTATACGTTGCAGACGACGGGGACGACGAACCCCGAACAGATATTCCGCGAAGCGGAAGGAATAAACGAAGGCGTCGTAACGTTTTACGCCTTTGAAGGAGAGAAAGAGTGAAATCGTTGGGTATCGATTTAGGCGGTACGTCGGCAAAGCTCGGCGTAGTGGAGGACGGAATCATTCTGGCCTCGGCTTCGGTGGCCACGCGTGCGGACAGCGATTACGAAGGAATCGTGCACGACCTTACGGAAGCTGCGAAAAAGCTGGTCGCGGGACACCGCATCAGAAAAATAGGAATCGGTTCGCCGGGATTGGTGGATTCGGTGACGGGAAAAGTTTGTTTTTCCAATAATATCCGTTGGAGCGACGCCCCGCTTCGCGACGATATCGGCAGAAATCTGGGCGTTCCCGCCCTGATCGCCAACGACGCAAAGTGCGCGGCGCTGGGAGAAGCGCTGTACGGCGTCGGAAAGGGCTATAAGAGAGTGGCGATGCTTACCCTCGGCACGGGAGTGGGCGGATGTTTCGTCGTCGACGGCAGGCTGGAAAGCGGCTCCGTGCATGCGGATGCGTCGGGAATTTTCGGACACATGACGCTTCATCCCGACGGCAGACCGTGCAACTGCGGCCGTAAGGGCTGTCTGGAAGCATATTGCTCGGCGACGGCGATCGCAAAGCGGGCACAGCTCGCGCTCGGCGAGGATACGACGGCAAAGGACGTGTTCGACGCCGCGCGGGCGAATCACCCCAAGGCGCGGGAAATCGTGGACGAATTTGCCGACGACCTCGGCACGGCGCTCGTCAGTCTGGCAAATATTCTGAGGCCCGAATGTTTCGTCATCGGCGGCGGGGTTTCCGCTTCGGCGGATTTGTTCCTGCCCGCGGTCAACGAAACTTTGCGGAGAGAGGTATACGGGGAAAATTATGCGCCGGTCAAAGCGTTCGCCGCACAGCTCGGCAATTCGGCCGGAATTATCGGAGCGGCTTCGCTCCGCTGAAAACAGGAAAATCAAAGAGATATTCGGAGGAGTAAACATGAAAGGCTACGGAAATTACGATAAATATCCCGAACTTAAAATACAGGGCTACGAGGCCTGGGAAGGCTATAAGGCGGTCGGAGAGGAACTGCTCCGCCGTGCCGCGGGAAAAAGTCGTTTCGTCATCGTCTTTGACTGCTACACCGAAGTGGACCAAAAAGAGGTCAAGGAAGGTCTTTCCTTTTTGAACGCAAAATGGTTCGATTCGGATGCGGCCATGATGAGCGACGAGGATTATAACGCAAAAATTCGTCCCTTCGTCACGGATGACAGAGTTTTCGGGGTCATGAATACCCTGAAACTCACCGACGTTTTGGACGAAAACAAAGCGGCTTCGCTCAAAGGCGAGATAGAGGCCGCAAAGGGGCTCGTCTGCATCATCGGCGTGGGCGCTTCGCTCGTCGCGGAAGGGGATTTATACGTCTATCTCGATTTGGCGCGCTGGGAGATTCAATGCCGCTTCAAGAATGGCGCTTCCAATTGGAAGACGGACAACGCTTCCGCCAATAAACTCGCTAAGTTCAAACAGGGCTTTTTCGTCGAATGGCGCATGGCCGACCGCCACAAGCGCGAGATGCTGGAAAAGACGGATTATCTGCTCGATACCAATGTGGCGGGGTGCCCGAAGATGGTGAGCGGCGACGGCTGGCGTAAAGGTCTCGAAACGTTTGCGACTCATCCGTTCCGTCTGGTTCCCTATTTCGCTCCGGAAGTCTGGGGCGGTCAATGGATGAAGGAAGTGTGCGATCTGGATCGCTCGGAGACCAACTATGCCTGGGCGTTTGACGGAGTTCCCGAAGAAAACAGCATTTACATGCGTTTCGGGAATGTGAGAATAGAGGTTCCGTCCATAGACGTGGTGTTCTATCGCCCTCGGCTGCTGCTGGGAGAGAAAGTACATGCGCGGTTCGGAGACGAATATCCCATTCGTTTCGATTTCCTCGATACGATGGGCGGACAAAACCTTTCGCTGCAAGTCCACCCCCTTACGGAATATATTCAGAATACCTTCGGGATGCATTACACGCAAGATGAGAGTTATTACATACTCGACTGCGCGGACGACGCCTATGTATATCTGGGCCTCAAAGAGGGCGTGGACAAAGATGCCATGCTGGCCGATCTGGAAGCGGCGCAAAGGGGCGAAATGATTTTCCCCGCCGAAAAGTATGTGAATAAGCTCCCCGCGAAAAAGCATGACCATTTCCTCATTCCCGCGGGTACGGTACATTGTTCCGGAGCGGATACCATGGTTCTCGAAATCAGCGCGACGCCTTATATCTTTACCTTTAAGCTGTGGGATTGGTCGCGCCTCGGATTGGACGGACTTCCCCGCCCCGTGCATATCAATCACGGACGGCACGTCATTCAATGGTACCGCGATACGCCCTGGGTAATGGAAAATCTCGTAAACCGCTTTGAAACGGTGGAAAAACGGGACGGCTATCTCGAAGAACACACCGGTCTGCACGAGCGGGAATTCATCGAAACCCGCCGCTGCCATATCCGCGGAACGGAACGCATGAAGACGGACGGCTCCGTCGTGCAGGCCAACGTCGTGGACGGCCGCGGAGCGATTATCGAAAGCCCGACGGGAGCGTTCGAACCGTTTGAAGTACATTACGCGGAGACGTTTATCATTCCCGAAAGCGTAAAGGAATACACCGTGCGGCCCCTCGACGAAGAAGTCGTCATCGTCAAAGCCAACGTACGGGGCTGAACGAATACGCAAAACTGAAAATTCTGTAAAAAGGACGTCCTTTTTACGCAGTTGCTTACAACTGCGTATAGAAATAAAACTTAATCGGAGGAAGGATGAAATGAAAAAATTATTGGCAACGGCACTTGCGCTGACGGTGTCAGCCGGTGCGCTTTTCGGGCTTTCGTCTTGCGGCGGAGGCGGAGACAACAACATTGTCGTATGGTGCGAAGCGACGGGGTCGGATAAGGCCGTTATGGACGAATTCGTGAAATATTTCAACGAAAACAACGACCTCGGCTATACGATGACTTACAAGATGCAGGACAGCGTATCCGAGTCTCTCGCGTCCGCGTCTTTGGGCGGAACGGCGCCCGATCTTGTGATTTGGCCTCGTTGGGAGACGATTTCCAAGAAAAATCTGTTGCACGATTTGTCCGACAAGATAGAGGCCAGCGAAACGATCGAGCTTTCCGACTATAACGAAGCCGCGCGCCGCGAGCTGGAAATTTCGGGCGGCGTCTACGGAGTCCCTACCGACCTCGATGCGTGGGGACTGTGGTGCAATATGGACCTCGTTTCGGAGGAACAGATTCCCGCGACTTGGGACGAGCTGATTGCTTCGACTGAGGCGCTCACGAGCGGCAGCGGAAATGATACGATCGTCGGACTTGACGCATACAATCTCCGCGGTCAGTTTTATGGATTTATGCTTTCCGCGGGCGGACAGCTGGTCGACACCAGCGGGACGATTCCGAAAATCAACATCGATATTTCGGATAAATCCTCGAAATCGTATACGGATGCCGAGTCGGTCATGAATCTCTTTATCGAACTGATGACGATCACGGGCTGTCCCACCGACTACCATACCGACGATAAATTTATCGAGGGCAAGGTAGCGATGAAGTTCGGACCGAGCAATTACGACAAGACGGTGGAAACGCTGAGCGGAAAGAAGATGAACATGAATTTCGTCGGCTATCCCGCCAAGAGCGAAACGGAGGGCGCGGTCAGCGGCATGCTGGGCGGCTACTCGCTGGCGATTCCCAAGTCCAAGGATATCGACAAGGGCTTTTCGGTAATGGAGTGGTGGCTCTCCGACGAGAATCTCGAAAAATATTGCGAACTGTATAGCTTGCTTCCCGCAAAAACTTCTCTGCAATCGGCAGAATTCGTGCAAAACAGCCAGGTGCTTTCCACGATGAAGGAAATGCTTCCCGCCTGTGACGTAAGACCTATCGCGAAAGGATATTCCAACGTAGAGACGTCTTGGATATTCAGTACGATAGATTCCCTGCGCGAATATATCCGTACGGGTTCCGGATCCATTAAAGACGCGGAATCGGCGCTGAAACAAATCAAGGAGAAGGGCGATTCGCAATTCCAGCTGGAAGCCATGTTATAAAAGGAGGCCGTCCATGACAAACGCTACGGCAAAAAAGAAGCTGACCATGCAGGGGAAGCTGGCTTTGAAGGGCTTTTTCTTCGTGCTGCCCGCACTCCTGTTCTTCGTCGTCTTTGTACTCGTACCCATTTTCATGGCCATGTTTCTGGCCTTTACGAGCTACGACGGAATCGGAGAAATCACGTTCGTCGGCGTACAGAACTTTATCAATATTTTCACGCTCGACAGCATTTTCGGCAAGTCCTTTCTGAATGTGGCGTGGTATGCGCTGTTCGCTATTCCGCTTTCGGTGATTTTGCCTCTTCTGTACGCGCTTCTCATCAATACGAAGGTAAAGGGCAATAAAGTTTTTCGGGCGATTTATTATCTGCCCGGCCTCACCAGTGCGGTGGCGGCGGCAACCGTGTTCCGTCTGGTATTCAATCCGGATATCGGTATCGTCAATTCCTTCCTGCGCGTGTTCGGCATAGAAGGCCCGCAATGGCTGGAATCCTCAAAAACGGCGATGCTCACGATCGTCATTCTCGCCATGTGGCAGGGGATCGGCGGAAACATGATTATTTATGCCGCGGCCCTCAACGGCATTTCTCCCGAATTGTACGAGGCCGCGACCATAGACGGTGCGAGCAAAGTGCGCATGTTCTTCAAAATAACGATGCCCCTTCTGCTCCCGACGACCTTCTTCATCGTGACCATGAGCATCATCGGTGCGTTCCAGCTTTACGATCAGGTGTTGATGATGACGGACGGCGGACCGGCGAACTCGACCGTGACGCCCGTGTTTGTAATCTATAACCGCGCCTTCGGAACCAACTCGAATATGGGTTATGCGTCGGCGCAGGCAGTACTCCTTTTCCTCGTCATTGCCGCCATTACGGTATTGACACAGCGATTCGTCAAGGACCGCGCATACTGACGGAGGTGGAAAATGGAACTCACACTTACTCCCAAACAGAAAAAAATCGCGGGCAAGACCGTCATTTTCATCGTGATGACGATTTTGGCGGTCGTGGCACTCGCTCCTTTCTATTGGTCGATTCTCATCGCATTCCGCGAGTCGGAATTTATTTATACCGATCGCTCCTGGCTGCCCTCGCACGTCACGATCGAGCATTTCAAAAATGTTTTCCAGAATGTGGACATGGGGCGGTATTTTATCAATACGATCGGCCTTACCGTCGTAAACGTGGCGACCAATTTGATTTTTGCCTCTATGGCCGCATACGGATTCGAGAAACTTCGTTTTAAGGGCGGCAATACCATTTTCAAAATTATGATGCTCTCCATGATGCTTCCCGGAATAGCGACGACGGTCCCCACCTTCCTGCTCCTTCGTTCCTTCCCGCTCGTGGGCGGAAATAACATTCTGGGACAGGGCGGAACGGGCTTTATCGGCACCTATCTCGGCGTGCTCCTGCCCGGAACGGTGGGCGTGTACGGTATCTTCTTCATGCGGCAGTTTCTCATTCCCGTCAGCGGTGAATACGCGGAGGCGGCTCGGCTGGACGGAGCGGGAGAACTGAGAATATTCTTCAATATCTATGTTCCGATGATCGTACCCGCGCTTTTGACGCTCGGAATCTTCTGCTTCCAAGGCGTCTGGAATTCGTATATGTGGCCCAACCTCATTTTGCAGGGACACGAGGAGAAGAGCGTTCTCACCATGGCGCTTCGCAACTATTCGCTGGAAACAAAATTCCAATACGGCCCCATGATGGCGATGAGCGTGCTCATGAGCATTCCCATCATCGTATTCTTCTGCATCATGCAGAAATACTTCATCAGCGGGGTGGCAATCGGCGGCTTGAAAGGCTGACGGAAAAAACAAAATGAATACGGGAGGAACTCCCGTCTCATAAAAAACAATAAACGGAGGATTTTTTGATGAAAAGAACTATGAAAAGAGGCTTATTGACTCTTGCGGTGGCGGGGTTTGTCGGCGCGTCGGCGCTCGGTGTTTCCTCGGTAGTCTCTCTTGCCGAAGGCGAGGAGAAGATTTTCGATTACGGCTTTTTGAACGGACGTACCTATATCACGGGCGTCACGCAGGAAAACATCGAAAATGCTTTTGAAAAAGAAGCGAAGCGGGTAAAGGACGAAATGACCGAGCAGGGAATTGCCGACCAATTTGTCGTTGTAAACGCGCCTCTCGGAAACGGCTGGCCCTCTGCCAATGACACCTACTTTGTGGCGGCACACATGGATCTCGGCTCATACAGCGGCTGGAATAATTGGGGAAAAACCGGATATGCGTTTATCGTCTATAATCCGCACATGGACGAGGCATTCACCGTCCGCGGAGAAGCGGCGGCCGCTTATGTGAATATGAATAACGGATGGACAGACCAAGTTACTATCGCGGGTTACCCCAAGGGAAATGATTTTACAGTTGGAGAGACTACCTATCAGAACTTTACACTCGGATATTCCATGGGCAGTCAGTTTATCGCGGGTAAAAATGTGGACGAGACTGGCAAAGAGATTGCTTTGACGGCAGAGGACATTGCGGAAAATATGGTCGTTCCCGTCTATCAGGATACGGCTTCCGCCGAGGTCATCGAGGGGCTTTCCATCGAGGATTTCGTCAATGCGTATAAGGAATATTATACGGATAAGGAAGTCAATTATAATCCGATGCGGAATATCAACAACCTGAATAACAGCCAGTGGAGACAAAAGACGGCAGACGGCGGCGAGGTTGTATATAATTCTCTCCGCAAAGAAATGTTTACAATTAAAACATTTTTGAGTGCTTATAATGCGACGACGGAATGGGGTAACCCCGTCGGTGAAGAAACGACGACAAAAGGAGTCGTCAATCAGCTCTTTACGAAGGGCGTAGCCGTTTTGGAAGGCGAGGAAGTAAAATTCTACGTCGCTTCCCACGTAGACCCCGACACAGGCGAAATCGTCAGCGATTTTAACGAGGACGCCGTCGGAAACATGACGGACGACGTTGCGGCTTCTCTTCCCTCGGGAGTGACGGCGGACGCCGTGGCGGAGGCCGCGAAAGCTGTCTGGACTACGGAAATGGGCAATCCTGCCGATTATATGAATTTTGAAACGGAAACCATTCTTTCTCAAACCTTTGTCGCAAAAGAAACGGTAGACGGTAAGGACGTCAACAAGACGAGCAAAATTTATGTGGACGTTTCCAAAACGCCTTTAACGGCGGTAGTGCTCGACAGCGATACCTATGAGATTTATAAACTGCCCGTCCGCTTCAACGAAGGCAACAAAAAATACGATGTAACGGGAGAAATGGTTCTCGGTCCCGCAACGAGCGCGGTTTTCGAGGCGAACGGCAAGAAATATCAGAATTTCCTGTACGGTGCAATCGAGCTTTCCGCTGCAAAAGAAGAGAATATGGTTCTTCCCGGCGTAAATTATGACGCTTCCGGAAACCGTACTATTCTCGACCTTTCCGATTTCATTACGATAGACGCTTCTACAATTCGTATTCCCGAAAGCTATAATATCGGCGCCGCGGATCTCCTTGCGAAATTCAAAGCTGCCTATAAGGAATTTACGGAACAGGGAATAGCGCTCGGCATGCCCAATAAAGAGGGGATCGGCGCATGGCCTGCTACCGAAGGCGGACAGGAGGACGGCACCAATGAGTTCAAGGAAGGGCGCGGCATGATTAAGCTCGGTCTGCATGCGACGGACAGCAACGCTATCTGCTACTATGGCGTTACGGCGATGCTCGCGTACAATCCTGAGGACGGAAACGTTTATCTTATGTCCGACGCAGTAATGAGCAATATGGCTACCTATTACAGCGTTTACGGCGCTCCGCGCGGAAACCTCACCGCTACGACGATTACAGTGGACGGACAGGAAATCGAAATTCAGATTCAGAACTTCCAGCTCGGCTATCTGACGGTCATGGGAGACGCCGCCAGCATGGTCGCGGACAGGAATTGGGATTTCGAGCTCGGCGGTGCGGTCAATCTCGACGGCAGTAAGATTCCCGGCACGGAATATCCCGGCGAAAAGGACGATGACGGCGATTCTTCTTCGGGCGGGAGCGGCTCGTCCGAAAACGAAGGCGACGGCGGCTGCGGCAGCACGATGTCTTTGGTTGCGGCGAGCTCGGCGCTTCTTGTCGCGGGAGTTGTTTTAGTGATTGCGAAAAAGCGTAAAATTAACGGATAATCGGAGGAAAACATATGAAAGGTTGGAAAAAAATGATTGTGTGTTGTCTTTCGGCGATATTGGCTGCGACGGCGTTTGCCGCCTGCGGCGGGAATGGAGGAGAGAGCTCGTCGAACGGCGGTTCGGAAAGCTCCTCCTCGTCCGAACCGACAGTCGAACGGCCCACCGAGGAGGAGACCCGCGCGAAAGCGATGGTCGCCACGATTTTCGAGCAGTACGGCGTGGAAGGCGGCGAGGGAGACGATGCGTATATCAATCTGAAAGAGAATTACGGCAGCGACGTATCGGGATTTCTTTGGACGAATTTCAGCGGCGTGGGCATGCAGTACTACATGTGCAAACTCTATCCCGACGACGCGGAACAGAAGGATACCTATCGCAAAATGCTGAATAATTTCAAATATTTCCGTCAGAGCAATCCCGAAAGCAACGCGGCGGAAAATTCCGTGAAATATCATTCCGCGCGCGGTAATACGCCGTACAGCGGATACGGGGACTGTTTCTTCGACGACAATATCTGGGTGGCGCGCAATTATCTCCGCGCGTACGAGATTTTCGGAGAGGAGTGGTATCTCGAAGAAGCGATTCGCGTAAATAATTGGGTGCTCTCGGGCTGGAATAACGAGCTCGGCGGATTGGTTTGGAGCGAAGCGGGACTTTCCGACAACGCGACCGAACAACACCTCGAAAGGGGGCTCAGCGCGAACGCCTGCGGAATTATGGTCAACGCGATGCTGTCCGATTATGCGGAAACGGAGGAAGAAAAAGAGTTCTATATGGATTGGGCGGAGAAATTCTACAACTTCTGCAAGAAGATGCAGAATAAACCCGATACCTACGATTATTGGAACGGTATCCACACGATTATCAACGGAGACGGAACCCGTTCGGACGGGGACATCAACCGCGTGCATTATGCCTATAATTCGGGCAGCATGATTCTCGCCGACCTGATTATGTACGAGCGCACGGACGACGCGGACAAGAAAGCCGAATATATGGACGACGCACTCGGAACCGCGGCGGCTGCAAAGAAGACCTTCAATCTCGTCGACCCGGGTGCCATGAAGTTCTATTATCAGGGAGATCCGTGGTTTGCGGCGATTCTGCACGAGGCGTATTACGAATTGAGAAATTATGAACCGGAGCTTGCGGACGAATATTTGGAATCCTTTAACACCAACGTAAAGACCGCGTATCAGAACCGCGACCCCGAAACAAATCTCTGTCCCTATCAGGCGACCTGGACGGTCACTTGGGATAAGAACGAAATCTGGGGCATTCATCAGATCGGATTTGCCGAACAGGCCGTAATCGCGGCTTTGTACAGCATAGAAGGCTGACAATTTCAAAGAGTCCGTCCGGCGAAAGTCGGACGGATTTTTTCGGGAAAAATCGCTTTGGAAAAAAAGAGGAAAAAAGCCGGAAAAATTTTGTTGTTTTTGTTTAATTGGGGCGAATGCGGGTTAAATATAGAATGTAAATAAAAACAGCGGCAGAAAGTTACAAGGGGCCGCGCCGAACGGAATAATTCCTTCGGTTATCCGCAAGAAGCGGCAAGGAGTGAAACAGATTATTATGGCAGGAAAAGTTATCGGTATCGACCTCGGTACAACAAATTCATGTGTGGCGGTTATGGAAGGCGGCGAACCCGTCGTCATTACCAATGCGGAAGGTTCCAGAACGACCCCTTCCGTCGTATCTTTCCAAAAGGACGGCTCCCGCGTGGTGGGGCAGGCGGCGAAGCGGCAGGCGGTCGCCAACCCCGATAAGACGGTTATCTCTATCAAGAGACATATGGGGTCCGACTATAAAGTAAAAATCGACGATAAATCTTATTCTCCGCAGGAGATTTCCGCAATGATTCTTTCTAAACTCAAAGCGGACGCGGAGGCATATCTCGGCACGAAAGTGACGGAGGCGGTCATCACCTGCCCCGCTTACTTCTCCGACAGCCAGCGTCAGGCAACCAAAGACGCAGGCAAAATCGCGGGACTCAACGTGCTCCGTATCATCAACGAACCCACGGCGGCGGCGCTCGCTTACGGGCTCGACAAGGATAAGGGCGGCAAGGTCATGATTTACGACCTCGGCGGTGGTACGTTCGACGTCTCCATTCTCGAAATTTCGGACGGTGTGTTCGAAGTGCTTGCGACGAACGGCGACACCAAGCTCGGCGGCGACGACTGGGATAATAAAATTATCGACTATCTGGTAGCGGAATTCAAGAAATCGCACGGCATCGACCTCTCCAAAGACAAAATGGCCATGCAGAGATTGAAGGAGGCTGCCGAAAAGGCGAAGATAGAGCTTTCCGGCATGAGCTCCACGAACATCAATCTTCCCTTCATTTCCATGAGTGCGGACGGTCCTCAGCACCTCGACGTCAACCTGACCAAACAGAAATTCGAGGCGATGACGGCGGAGCTTCTCAACCGTACGGTAGAACCCATGCGTCTCGCCATGAAGGACGCCGGCCTTACCTATAAGGATATCGATAAAGTCATTCTCGTCGGCGGTTCCACCCGTATGCCGGCGGTCGTCGAAAAAGTGCGCGAAATCACGGGCAAAGAGCCTTTCAAAGGAATCAATCCCGATGAATGTGTCGCGATCGGCGCGGCCGTGCAGGGCGGCGTTCTGACGGGCGAGGTCAAGGACGTGCTTCTTCTCGACGTCACTCCGCTTTCCCTCGGTATCGAGACCTTGGGCGGCGTGTTTACGAGAATCATCGACAGAAATACGACTATTCCCGTCAAAAAGAGCCAGGTGTTCTCTACTGCGGCGGACAATCAGACGAGCGTGGATATTCACGTCTTGCAGGGCGAACGTGAGTTCTGCAAAGACAACAAGACGCTGGGCAACTTCATGCTGTCGGGCATCGCTCCCGCGCCGAGAGGAATTCCGCAGATCGAGGTTACTTTCGATATTGACGCGAACGGTATCGTGCACGTCACTGCGCAGGATAAGGGCACGGGCAAATCTACGGATATAACCATCACTTCTTCCACCAATCTGTCCGAGGAAGAAATCGACAAGGCTGTGAAAGACGCCGAAAAGTTCGCCGAAGAGGACAAGAAGAGAAAGGAGAAGGTGGACAACAAGAATAAATTGGACGGCATGATTTTCTCCGTCGAGCAGACGATGAAGGAAGCGGGCGACAAGCTGGACGAAAGCGACAAATCGACCTTGCAGGCGGCTGTGGATGCGGCGAAGAAGGAACTGGAATCGGACGACGACGATCGCATCAAGGCGGCATACGATACATTGATGAACGCGGTGCAGCCGGTATTTGCAAAGCTGTATCAAGCGAACGGCGGCGCGGCTCCCGGAGCGGGTGCAAATCCCAATCCCGACAACGGAGATACCGAATTCCACCAGTAAGCGAAGAAGTACGGATTCCGACCGGAAAATTTTCGGCGGAAGTCTGTCGGAAGAAAAAGCGCAGATCGGGTTTGGCGGACAGCCAAACCCGTATGACGTATTTAAGAGAGACACTTTAAAGGACGTTTGACATTATGGCAGAGTCAAAAAAGAACTATTACGACATTTTGGGCGTGAGCAAAAAAGCGAGCTCGGATGAAATAAAATCGGCATACAGAAGGCTGGCAAAGCAGTATCATCCCGACCTGCATCCCGGCGATGCCGCGGCGGCTGAAAAATTCAAGGAAATCAACGAAGCGAACGAAATTCTCTCCGACGCGCAGAAGCGCGCCGCCTACGATTATGAATTGGAACATCCCGGTATGGGCGGCATGGGAGGAATGGGCGGCTTTGAAGGCGGTTTCGGAGATTTCTCGGATATTTTCAGCTCGATTTTCGGTGGCGGTTTCGGCGGCTTCGGCGGAGGAACCCGTACGGCACAGTCGAGCGTCGGAGAAGATATTCAGCGCGAAATGACGCTCAGCTTTATGGACGCCGCAAAGGGTTGCGTCAAGACTTTTTCCTATATGCGCAACGAGCCCTGCTCTTCCTGTAAAGGTACGGGCGCCCGCGGCGGTACGGCGTACAGTACGTGTTCGCGCTGCGGCGGCAAGGGCGTCGTTCAGACCGTTCAGAATACCATGTTCGGACGCACGATTCGTCAGAGCGTCTGCCCCGATTGCGGAGGGACAGGGCGCATGATCACGGATAAATGTCCCGATTGTAAAGGCAAAGGTTTCGTGCGAAAGGAAACTACGGTCACGCTCACTATTCCCGCGGGCGTGGACAATAACAGTTACATGAAAAAGAAGGGCTACGGGCAGGCCGCCGCGGGCGGCGGTCAGCCGGGCGATCTCATCATCATCTTCAAGATAGAACCACATAAAATTTTCGTCCGCAACGGATTCGACCTTCAGGTGGATTTGCCCGTTTCCTTCAAGACGGCGGCTTTGGGCGGGACGGTAAAGGTCCCCGCGATCGACGATACCTTTGATTTTACGATTCCCGAAGGAACGCAGAACGGACAGTTATTCACCGTTCGGGGAAAAGGTATCCGTTCGGCCCGCGGCGGCACGGGAAATCTCATCATCCGTATTTTGATAGAAGTTCCCACCCGCCTTACTAGGGAACAGAAGCGGGAAATCGAAGCCATGGATTCGGATATCGATTTGAAACAATACGATAAAATGAAGAAATTTTCCGACAATGTCGAAAGTTTTTACGGGAAAAAACCGTATTGACCGAGAAAGATAATAAACTGTGACAGAAAAAATACGGAAATGAAAAGCAAAATAGCTTTCGTCAAAAAGACGGAAGCTATTTTTTATGATTATTTTTCTTCGGAAGGGTTGAAAAATACGAACGTTAATGATATAATATAAATACTAACGTAAAGAGGTTTTTCATGAAATTTACAGAATTGACCGTGCATACGACGACGGAAGCCAGCGAAATCGTGGCCGACGTCATGTGGAATTATACAAATTACGGCGTGACGATCTGTGACGTCAACGACATTATTTCCCTTCAAAAGAGCAAAGATACCATGTATTGGGATTATATGGACGACGAACTGACGGAAAAGCAGCCGCGCGACGTATTGGTAAAATGCTATATCGCCGTCGATATCGCGGAAAAAGTCTGTTCGGACGTCATGCGGGATATTTTTGCCGCCAGGGAACGAAGCGGCGGGGGTATTCCTTTCGGAACGTTGGAGGACACCAAACGCGAAGTGGACGGAGATGACTGGATAGACGTATGGAAAAAGCATTTCCGACCCATTCACCTCGGAAAAATCGTAGTCGTACCCGAATGGATTGCTTATACTCCCGCGGAAGGGGAAAAGGTAGTTTTGCTCGATTCGAATATGGCTTTCGGAACGGGAGAGCACGAGACGACCTCCATGTGCGTGGAACTCATGCAGGACTATATCACTCCCGATTCCGTCTGTATCGACGTGGGCTGCGGGAGCGGCATTCTCGGGATTTCCGCAATTAAATTGGGCGCAAAAAAAGCGTATCTCACCGATATCGATTACGTGGCCGTAACCAGTGCCACGCATAACAGCGAACTCAACGGCACTGCGGATAAGACGGTCGTCGCACATTCCAACCTGCTCGACGATGCCGATATTCAGGGCGACGTCATGATGGCGAATATCACGGGAGAGATTTTGAAGCTCCTCGCGCCCTCTATTCCCAAAAATCTGAAAAGGGAAGGCGTGCTCATTTTAAGCGGTATCATCGAAAGCCGTCTCGCCATGGTCAAAGACGCCTATGCCGCCGTCGGCATGGAAGTCGTGCGCGAACGGCGCAAAGGCGAATGGTTCGCGTTGGTACTCAAACATAAAGGGGCTTAAACATGTCCGGACCCAAAAGATTTTTCGTGGAAAAAATAGAGGAAGAGACTCTCCTTTCGGGAGAGGAATTCGAGCATGCGAAAAACGTGCTCCGCCTGTCCGTGGGCGACGAGGTCGTACTTTTGGACAACAGCGGAAAGGAGTATTCGGCCGTAATCGCGGCGGCGGAAAAACGCTGTATGAAATTGCACGTTATCGGAGAAAACGCTGGGGACAGGGAAGCGACGGAGAATGTCGCTCTCTTGTTCGGATACCTGAAAAACGCGGATAAAAACGAATTTATCGTACAGAAAGCGGTGGAATTGGGGGTAAAGAAAATCGTCGCTTTTTCCTCGGAATATTCTTCCGCTTACATGAACGAAAATAAACTGGAACGCTTGAATAAAGTATCCAGGGAAGCGGCGAAACAATGTCTGCGCTCCGTGGCGCCCCGCGTTATCTATTGCAGGGACTTTTCAAGCGCCTTAAAAGAAGCAAACGGGTACGAAAATAAATTGTTTGCCTGCGAGTTCGCAAAAGACAGCGAAGCGGAACTTTCGGCTCTTAAAGGGAGTTGCGCTCTGATTGTGGGCAGCGAGGGGGGATTTTCGGAAAAGGAGGCGGCTTTGGCAAAGGAAAACGGATTTTCCTCCATTACGCTCGGCAAGCGGATTCTCAGGGCCGAGACCGCCGCCGTGGCCTTGACGGCGGTCGTGATGTTTTCGCTAGGAGAATTGGGCGGACGGCGGGGAGGAAAGGAATGAAGGCGGTCGTTTTTACGCTCGGATGTAAAGTTAACGACGTGGAAAGCGGATCTTTAATCCGAGGCTTGGAGGAACTCGGATATACCGTTTCGCGGGAATTGGAACCTGCGGATCTGTATATCGTCAATACCTGCGCGGTGACCGCGGAGGCGGAACATAAGAGTCGGCAGGCCATTTCCAAAGCGCTGAAATTCAATCCGCAGGCAAAAGTATTGGTCTGCGGCTGTGCGTCGGAAAAGAATCCCGCCCCGTTTGCAAGGCGGGAACAAGTGATTTCCGTGACGGGAGCGAAGCGGAAGGGAAAAATTCTCGAAATCGCGGCCTCTGGCTTTTCTCGGGAATTGCTCGGGGTAAACATTGACAAAGAAGATAAAATCTATGACGAAATGCCCTTGCCCGAATGTCTCAAAACGCGGGGATTTGTCAAAATTCAGGACGGATGCAATCGCTTTTGCTCCTATTGCGTCATTCCGTATCTGCGGGGGAGAAGCCGTTCGCGGCTTTTAGAGAGCGCCGCAGAGGAAATTTTGAAAAGCACGGCACAGGAGACGGTCGTCACGGGAATAGATATTTCTTCGTATCTCGACGAAAAGGGGCGCGACCTTGCCGATCTGCTTTTTGCCGTGGAGGACGCGGATACGCGCATAAGATTGGGCTCTATCGAGGTGAGTTTGATCACGGAGCGTTTTTTGGAGTCCGCAAAGGCAGTGAAAAAATTTGCGCCGCAGTTTCATTTGTCGTTGCAAAGCGGTTCGGATAAGGTGCTGAAAAGCATGAACCGTCACTATACGAGGGGCGAATATCTCGAAAAATGCGCTCTGATTTATCGGTATTTTCCCGATGCCGCAATCACGACGGATATTATCGTGGGCTTTCCCACCGAAACGGAGGAGGATTTCCTCGATTCCCTGCGCATCGTGGAGGAAGCGGGCTTTGCACAGATTCATGCCTTTCCCTATTCTCCGCGCGAGGGAACGAACGCTTGGAAGAAATATGAGGATATTCCCGCGGCGGTAAAAAAAGAACGACTGCAAAGGCTGCTCAAAAAGGGCGCGGCAGAAAAACGAAAATATATGGAAAAATTTATCGGCAGGACGCTGGAAATCGTTCCCGAAAGTTTTTCCGACGGATATACAGAGGGGTATTCGGAAAATTATATTCGCCTCTATGTTCCCGAAAAATTGGAAAAACGACTTACCCGTGTATGCGTCGAAGAACTTTTTCGAGACGGCTTGAAGGCGGTTTGCAAATAGCATGATCCAATTCAAAAGGTGAGATGTTTGGCGGCTTTTTTCGCGGTAAACGTGTGGCATATGAAAAACAGGGGAAATAAATAGTTCCTTCTTCTCCCTGATGTCTTGTCTTGACGGGGTGTGGAAATCAAGTCAAAGGAGAGACTGTATGGAAAAAATTCCATTGCCGAAGGGAAGTCCGCTATGCCTGACGGTATGGAAAACGATAGAAATATAATAAGGAGTAACGAAATGGAAAACTGTATTTTTTGCAAAATCATTCGCGGGGAAATTCCTTCCGCGAAAGTGTATGAGGACGAAGAGATCATCGTCATCAAGGACATTGAACCCAAGGCGAAGCTGCATTATCTCTGTATTCCGAAAGAACATTTCGCGTATCTTTCGCAACTCGACGAGAATCGTGCAGAGCTCTTAAAACGCTGCTTCCTGAAAATCGCCGAACTTCGGGATACGTTGGGGTTACAAGACGGGTACCGAATTATTATCAATCAGGGTGAAAACGGAGGGCAAACCGTTCGGCATTTGCATATTCATCTGCTCGGAGGAGAGCCTTTGACGGGATTTTAAGTAAAAGGAGAAGAGGGAAAATAATGGATAATAAAGAGTATATTAAAGTTTCCAAGGAAATCAAAAATTATAAAATCGCCCGAATAAACGTCATGGTGTTTATTCTGTTTACGGTCGTCAATATGCTCATGCTGTTTGCGGACAGATATTTCCTTTTCAGCATTTACAGCAGCACTTCTTTCTTTGTCGCGGGGGTCGTTTGGAAAGAACTATACGGGAATAGCTTCTTAGTCTTGGGTTTTGCGATAGGACTTCTCATTCTTGCCGTGTTTTTCGTCTTTTGGCTGCTTTCCAAAAAACACCGTTGGTCGATGATTGTTCTTTTAATATTGTTTTCTTTGGATTCGGTGGTTCTTATTGTCGATTGTATTTCGGCGATGAAAGAAGGGGTATTTTCGTTATTGCTGGATATTCTTTTTCACGCGCTCATGATGTACTATCTCGTTTTGGGCGTAAAATCGTCGGGAGAGCTCCAAAAACATTTCCCGCAAGGAATAAAATTGACGGTGGAGCAATTAGACGAAGCGTACCGTTTGGAAAACGGTATCGACCCGCGTACGGGTGCTCCTTTGAACGGAACTTCCGCTCCCTCGGTTGCGGAAAACTCCGTCGGATCAACCGTTGCTTCCGATATGGCAACTTCCGGCGAGGCGTGTGTTTCTTCCGATATGCGGGTCTCCGCTGCGGCAGACGTTTCTTCCGATAAAGAGAATTCCGGCGTGGTTGATTCCTGCAACGAAAACGATGTCTCGGCCGCCGCGGACGGAAACGGTTCCGCTGCGTCGACGAACGATAAGCCGGATTCTCCCGTTATCGAAGAAGATACGTCGAAAGGCCGTGCTGTTTTGGAGGCAAGATATAATAACTCGCTGATAAAAGTCAAAACGTCTCCGTTCGTCTGGGGAAAAGCAAAGATTATTATCGACGGAAAAGTTTATGCCTGCGAGAAGGTGGGCGGCTATAAGAACAAGGATATTTCGGCGGTTTTGAACGGTGTGGAATACATATACAGATATGAGTATCATTACTTGCAGATCAATCATTATTTGCTGGCTAACGGGCGAATTATCGCAGCCAGATAAAAAATAAGTTATAAAATCCGAAAAAGGTGTCAATAATCCCTTTCGCAAGACCTTGAAGGTCCTGCGGGAGGGATTTTTTATGGCCTTCGGCGTAAAAAGATTTTTTTCGACTGCGGCAGCTTTGCTCGCCTGTCTGTTTGTGGGACTGACCGTCTGTCTCATGCATGTTTCCGCTTTTTCGGGAGGACGGAGTACCTATTATCTTCATTCCCCGTCTTCGCAGGCGGAGATGACGAACATTCTCGAACTTCGCGATTTGGCGGCTTTGAGCGGCGAGAGCGTCGTCTACCTCGATGTGGGAGAAAAGGGCAGTCTGACGGAAGAGGGAAAAGGTTTATCCGAAGAAGGGAAAGAAATTGCCGAAACAATCATGAAAAGTTATCGGGCGAAACCGGAATTCGTCGAAGAGATTGCGGGGACGGTTTCCTATTATTGTTATTCTCCCATGCTGAAAGGCGGAGTGGAGCTTCGAGGAAAGAAAATTAATTTGCATATTGCCGTACGGACGGAAAGCGTTGCTTTGGGTACGCCGATTATCTTCGGAGGGTATTGAGAAAAAGAAAGCGAACGCCGATTAAACGGAGAAAAAATTCTCCCCCGATAAAAATTTTTTATTTTTGAGTATAAAATGCAAAATCGGGGGCAACAATTTACATACAAAATACATTTTTCGGAGGATTCAAAAATGAAGGAACAGAACGAAAGCGGTAAATCGCATACGAGCGTAAGAAACAAAAAGCTGTATATGTATATCGCGCTCGGATGTGCGGCGGTACTTTTGGCGGCGGCGATAATCATTACTTCGGTGGCTTTGGCCAGCCGCGACAATCAGCTCAATAACAGCGATACGACGCAGGGCGGATCGTCGGACGACGATCAGGACGTTATCACCACGCCCGAGGAATTCGGCATGCCCGTCGAGGTAGTGAGTATCAGCAATGAATACGGTTTCTATTATAACCAGACGCTGGACAACTACTATGAACATACGGGCGTCGATTTTTCCGCGGAAGTGGGTACGGAAGTTTTTGCGGCTCGTTCGGGAAAAATTGAAAGCATCTATACTTCCGACGTACTCGTAGGTACACAGATCGTCATCGATCACGGCGACGGGATAAAGACGGTCTACGAATATGTAGAAGCGAAAGAAGGGCTGAAAGCCGGCGACGAAGTAAAGAAGGGCGACGTGATCGCAACCGTAGCGGAAGCGAACGGAAAGGAATATAAAGACGGTCCGCACCTGCATTTCGAAGTGTTTGAAAACAATGCGACGGTCGATCCCGCAAAATATCTCACGTTTGAAGAAAAATAAAAAACAGCCGGCTGTTTCCGCAAGGTACGGCCGGCGTTTCGCGCGGCTTCGTACAGTCATAAAGCGAACTGCTTTTGCATAAAATAACCTGCTAATACTTTTTAGGGGTTATTTTTTTATGAAACGTATTCTTTGTTTTTTGCTTTCCGCCGTGAGTCTCGTCACTCTGCTCTTCGGGGCGGTCGGCTGTAAAGATTCCGAAAGCGGCGGATGCGCCTATGAGATTACCGCCGAATATGTTCCAGAAACCGCTACATTGACCGCGATGATGAAAGTGGAATACAAAAATACGACGGAAAACGAAATCGGTGAGCTCAAATTCAACTTGTATCCAAACGCTTATCGCGAAGACGCCGCTTATAAACCTGTGTCCGCGGTCTATTCCTCCTCGGCCTATTATGCGGGAAAAAGTTACGGGAGCATGGAGATTTCCAGCGTGGACGGAGCGAAAAACTGGGAAGTAAAAGGAGAGGACGAAAATATTCTCAGCGTCTATCTCGAAGAATCCTTGTTCCCCGGAGAAAAAGTAAACTTAAATATCTGTTTTCTGACCAAACTCGCAAAGATCAATCACCGTACCGGTGTAGCGCAGAAATCGGTCAATCTCGGAAATTTTTTTCCCATTCTCTGCGGCTATACGGACGACGGTTTTTATGAATGCGTTTATTATTCCGACGGAGACCCCTTCTTTTCCGAATGTGCTTCCTATAAAGTGACGTTGACCGTTCCCAAGGATTACACCGTCGCCGCGACGGGAAAAATTACTTCCGAACGGACATTGGAAAGCAAAAAAGAATATGTCATGTCTGCGACGAACGTCCGCGATTTCGCCATTGTACTCTCCGATTGCTTTGAGGTGGCCGAAAGCAAATGGGAAGGGGTAGACATCCGCTATTATTACTATGACGACGAAAAACCCGCGGCACATCTTGCGGCGGCGCAGGAGGCTCTTGTCTATTATTCCTCGACGTTCGGTAAGTATCCTTATGAAACGTATTCCGTGGTACAGACGGGATTCTGTTACGGCGGAATGGAATTCCCGGGATTGGTGTTAATCAGCGATGCCCTGACGGAGGAAAACTGCCTCTATACGATCGTACATGAGACTGCTCATCAATGGTGGTGCGTCGCCGTAGGCAGCAATCAGGTGGAAAACGCATGGCAGGACGAGGGACTGACGGAATATTCCGCCGCGCTGTTCTTTGAAAATCATCCCGACTACGGCTTTACGCGCGAACAGCTCATTGCGGACGCTTTGACCGAATATCGTTCCTATTATAACGTTTACAGCCAGGTGTTCGGAGACGCGGATACGCGCATGACCCGTTCGCTCAAAGATTATCTGAGTGAATATGAATATCGCAGCATCGCTTACGATAAGGGCGCGATTTTATTCGATACTCTGCGCACGTCCATCGGAGACAAACGCTTCTTTGCGGGACTTAAAAGATACTATTCCGGCTATAAGTTCAAAACGGCCGAGCCGGCGGATATGATAGGCTGTTTTGAAAAATCCGGCGTAGACGTCGCGGGATTCTTCGATTCGTTTTTGAGCGGGAAGGTGGTCATATAACGGGCGGAAAAATATCTGAAAAATTTTTATGAAAAAATACTTGCCAAAATAGGTTTTGGGGCGTATAATAGAATAGAAGTAAGTCGGAATAGAGGACGATATTTTTTGATTTCCGACGCAACATTTCGCAAGAAGGAGCAATTATGGACGCTGTCCCTGACAACCGAAGTAGCAAAATCACAATTTCAGGAGACCCGCTGTGCCTCGATATATACGATTTTACGGAAGATTTGTTTATTGACTGACCTTCTATATTGAAAAAGAGTACGACGCACGGGCGGTTTTTCCCGTGCGTTTTTTTACGCATTTTTCTTCGGAAAATTGCCGTAAAGACGCCTTTGAACACTTATTTTTTGAGGCGGTACGATTATGATAAAATTTTACAAAACCGACGAAAATCTGCGCATTGTGCCTGCGGATGCCTTTGAAAGGCGCTGCTGGGTGGAAATGGTCAATCCCACGGACGACGAGGTGGACGATATCTGCGAACTGAGCGGAATTCCCGAAGAAATGCTCAAAGCCGCATTGGACGAAGAGGAATCCGCACGGGTAGATACCGATGAGGGCGCTACCATGTACGTGGTCGACAGCCCGATGATGGTGGATACCGAAGAGGGGGATTCCTATACCACCATCCCCGTCGCCATTATTTATAATAGTAAATGCATCGTGACGGTATCCTTGAATCCGAATCCCGTCCTTGCAAATTTCAGTTCCAACCGCAGCAGGATTTCCACGCTCAAACCCGTGGGATTTATTCTCAATTTCATGCTGGAAAACGTCAAGCGGTTTTCCTATTCCTTGAAACAAATCGATAAAAAATCCCTCCGTTTGCAGGCAGAACTTCATAAATCTATGCGAAATCAGGAACTCATCGAGCTTTTGGGCCTGCAAGACTCTCTCGTCTATTTCTCCACCTCTTTGAGTGCGAATTCTTCCGTATACGGTCGGCTTTCCCGCATGGAGCCCGTTCAGTCCAATCCCGATTATCAGGATTTGTACGACGACGTACTCATCGAGACCCGTCAGGCCGTAGAGATGTGCAGCATCTATCGCGACATTTTGAAGACGACCATGGATGCGTTCAGTTCCGTTATTTCCAACAATGTCAATAACGTGGTCAAACGTTTGACCGTCATTACGATTTTGGTGGCGATTCCGACGCTCATCGCAGGTCTGCTCGGGATGAACGTCGATCTTCCTTTCGGTATGGGAGTTCACGGAGACGGCGGAGCGTGGGAATTTTGGTTGATTCTCGCCATTTCTGTCGTCCTTACGGCGGTCTGTTCGGTACTGCTCGTAAAAATGACCGATTCGGTGAAAATTCGTACGCCTAAACAAGTGAAAAAGAAAAGGAGGCGCGGCTGATGCCTATTTTACAGTATAAATGCAGTAAATGCGGAAAAAAATTTGAAGAGTTGGTAAAATCTCATACAGAAAAAGTGCTTTGTCCCGATTGCGGAGGCGAAACGGTTCGGGATTATTCGGGTGCCGTATATTCTTCGACGGGAAAAAAGCCCTCGTCCTGTACGGGACACTGTTCCACTTGCAGCGGCTGTCATTGACTGTCGCCCGGAAACAATAAATTTCTTCGTACGGTTCCAATAATGTCGAGCGATTTTACTATAATTCTTTTTGTTTCTTGACCTCGCGCGACCATAATTATATAGAACTGCAATAGATCATGCGTTCATAGTGTTTTTTGTCGAATGTTTCAAAAAAATTTCAAAAATCTCCTATTGTCAAGTGTTTGAGGAGAAATTTCACAAAAAAGTCACAAAAAATTTTTGAATAAATAAAAAAACGCTCGTCGAAAGAACTTTCGGTGGGTGTTTTTTTATTCGATTTTCTATATCGATATGGAATTTATCTGTTTATTCGGTATCTTCCGTAACGCAAAACAGCCGTCTCGCGGCGGCTTAATGTTTTTTTATTCGGTTATCGTTTCGTTATAATGTTATAATGCGGCTAATTGTTTCTCGAACATTTCTTTTGAACAGGCAAAGCCGAATATCTCTCTCGGATATGCGTTTACCCAATCTTCAATGAATTGTATGGACTTATCGGAATATTTTGTGAAGTCGGTGCCTTTGGGTACTTGCCTTCTTATATCCCTGTTGATTCTTTCGTTCGTTCCGCGTTCGCAGGAGCTATACGGGTGACAGTAATAAACGTTCGTGCGCTTTTCTGTTTCGTCATATACGGAATTTTCCAATCCTTCATAGTCAGAGAACTCCACGCCGTTATCTACCGTGATACTCTTGAAAAGTTTTCTGAATCGTTGCTGTCCGTATTTCTTTTCGAGATTGTCTATAACCTGAACGACGGAAGCGGGTTTCCTGTTCGGAATTTTAATGATTTTTTCGTATCTCGTGAGACGTTCGGTAAGAACAAGCAGAGTATCTTTTGTTCTCTTTTTCCCTACGACACAATCCATTTCCCAATGCCCGAATGAGTTTCTTTGAGAAATATCGTTCGGGCGTTTTTCTATACTCGTACCTTTCGGTGGACGTTTTGCAACGGGTTTTCTGTAATGTTTCTTTTTCTCTCCGACGGGTAAATGTTTCATTTTTAGATGCGGAAATATTCCCATGGAGATATAGCGGTAGAGAGTAGTTTTACTGATATTGGTTTTGAAAAGATGATTGCGTTTGATTTCGCCGAGAACGGCGCAGGGTGAAATTTTATCTTTAATGACACGTTTTTCTATATAGTTGACGAAAGGATAATCGTTGCCGAGTTTAATATCGGGGCCTTTGGAGGTCATATTGAATTTATATTTGTCGTGAGCTTTATTTGCGCTGTATCGTCTGACGAATTTATAATGTTTTTCGCCGTACATATCGGTATAGTAATATTCTTTATGGAAATATTCGCCGCGCTTGATTTCCTTATAGACAGCGGAAAGGGAAAGATTGAGGATATTAGCAATGGTTTTAATTTTAATATGTTCTCTCAGGCAATCCTCTAAAATGAGGCGTTGAGTGTAAGAAATATTTTTTCTGTTCGTTTTATTCGATTTCCTCATGAGTAAACCTCCTTGAACGTTATTTCCGAGTCGGAGCGGGTCCCCGCGGTACGGCGTGGGCCCCGCTAACCCGCTAAGCCCTACCGCCGAGAAACCGAGCGTTTTTTCTGCGGTAGGATTATAAAAGGGGGCTTGCCCCTTCTCCCCTTAGCTCCTAAGGGCGTTCGGTCATTCCCTTCTTCGACGCCTCGCCTGAATGGTAACGCAAGCCGTCGTGTCTGTCAAGGGTCGGAAAAATTCGTGAGCATAAAGGTAAGGCGTTTTATCCCTCCCGAATTTTTCGCTAAAATCCCCAAAGGCGGGGGATTTTCCCCTTGACCGCCACTTAGGCTTGCAAAATTAAAAGGGCGAGGCGATCGGAAGTGGAATATCCGAACAACGGAGCTAAGCGGATTCAACCCCGCGAGGCTCCCGAAAATGGAATATCCCGAGTTCGGAAGTCTCGAAAAAAGTTAAAAAAGTCGAGCGCCCCGCAAGGGGTGACAGCAAATAACAAAAGGCAGGTGAAGGAGATGAACGAGGAAATGCCCGCATTAAACGATAAGCATATACAAAAGCTTTTTGAGTTCCTCCGCCGTGAAGGGTGGACAG
This sequence comes from uncultured Clostridia bacterium, assembly GCA_904419075.1. GTDB lineage: Bacteria > Bacillota > Clostridia > Christensenellales > Borkfalkiaceae > Scatosoma. The sequence continues at coordinate 2,599 of CAJFQM010000003.1, read as the reverse complement.
ACGAAAAAATAGCCAAGCTTATTGAGTACATAACCCAATAAACTTGACTATGTAGGATTAAAACAAAGCCGAACGGGGGCAAAAGTTTGAGGACTTCCCCGAACGGCTACCCGATGTAGGGCGATAACCTGCCCGCCCTATATCTAACTTTTATTTAATTTTACCACGACAGGACAGAAAAGTCAATAGATTTTCAAAAATTTTTTAGGAGGTTTTACTCATGATTTACAAATTTTTCAAAAACGTTGAAACGGTGGAAGAGCTTTATAGTCAATATAAACGGCTTGCCATGCAATACCACCCCGACCACGGTGGAAGTACTGAGGACATGCAACAGATAAACGCGGAATATGACGACCTGAAAAAGCGGGTCGGAAACACCCACAAGAGCGCAACGGGTGAAACGTACCAGAGCGAGAACGCCGACACGAACGCGCCCGATCGCTTCCGCGATATTATAAACGCCGTTATTAATTTCAATATCGATTTGGAGTTGTGCGGGTGCTGGCTGTGGGCGTTCAATGCGTATTCGTGCAAAGACGATTTGAAGGCGCTCGGTTTCTTCTTCTGCTCCAAGAAAAAAGCGTGGGCATGGACGGACGAAAACCCGAAAAAGAACAAATACAAAATGACGCTTGACGAAATCCGCGAAACCTACGGAAGCGAAATCATAAAGAAACACAAGGACGAGACGAAAAAATTGACGGGAGCGGCTTGAAGCCGTTCCCGAACAAAGGAGATAAAATTATGTTATCAATCGAATATTTGAAAACCACAGCCCACAAAGCAAACGCCATTGATAAACGCGCTATCCACAACCTAATATCCTATTTACAATGGGAAATCGAACGTGACCGACTTAATATTTCTTTTGATAAGCTGAACGACGAAAGCAATTATATAATCGTTAAAATTGAAGATTATGAAAATTTAGCTTTCTGCGATTATGATAGCAAAAGTATTTGCGAAACAGTACAGCCGATAGACAGAGAAAATAACAAACTTTTCCCTATTCAAAAAATCGAAATTAAACCGCAATACAAAAGATTTTAAGAAAAAACAAGCCGACCGCGGGCGGCTAATCCCGCGGAAAGGAAAAAAAAAGACATGAAAACGCTTGAAAGTTTGTTTCAACGTTTCGGAAGTCCCGCGGAGGAAATGAACGAACGCATAAACATATACGGCATGCGGGCGGACTGTATCAAAGATATGAAACATATCCGGAGCGAAGACGAACGCGCCCGGCGGACGATTTCCGAAATGCTGGAATATATCGAAACTCTGAAAGAATACCGAAAAACACTTTTCGACCGGGCACAGGAGATTTGCGCCGCGTCGTATCGTTTGCAAATCAAAATCAAACGGAGTATAGACTGTTGGTACAAGAAAAAATATTATACCGTTACGCTATCAAAAATATACGACGAAGCCGCACACATGACACCCGATAACGTTATAGAGGAAACGTTTGAAGGAAAAGAGCGAGCAAAGGCTCTGAAACGTTTTGAAGAGCTCCGCAAGGAGTATCCGAACACGGAAGCCATAAAAGAAATAGACAAATACCAATGGGAGAGGTAAAGAAAAATGCAAGTAATTTATTTGAACGTAAACGCAAACAAAGCGCCTGAAAAGCTGAATATCAAAGACGAGTTACAAAACTATTATAACCTGATTGAATGCAATTCGATTGACATAGTACGTCGGAAAATCGGAAAAAGGTATTTCAATATCATTTGCGACGATGAAGGAATGTTAGTAGACGGGCCGAAAATCTCCGCTATATCAAACCTCGGAGAAGTCCGACTTGTAGGAAATCTCGTAATTTGTTCAGATATGGTGACAGAGGACGGGGACCTCGTGGGACTGTCGGACGAAGAAGCGGAATACATACGCCAACGGATAGAATTTCTATATACTCGAAAATACCCGCAAGGATATTATATTCTCACTCAATGCGAATATTAAAAACAATCCGCTGACCTATCGGTAAGACGGGGAAAGGAGAAAACGAAAGATGAAAAAAGAATGGAAAAATATGAGCGGCGAACTGATAATAACAGTCGAAGCACTTAATCAAGACGAAGAAAAAGAACAATTTGAATTTGAGTGTTACATATCACCCGAAATCAATTCTTATGAAAAAGGCGACTATATCGGAAGCATAGCGCTTTATTCGGCTAAATTACGGGGTTTATATTTTCCTGAAATCATCGAAATAAAAGAGAAATAATCCAAAAGGACGGGTTTTGCCCGTCCTTTTCTCTTTGCCCTACTCCCAAAGCCACTACCCAAGAGCCGCCTTCGGCGGGGTTATTTCTTCCACTTCGGCATAAAACCGTAATATTCTATCGCTTTTCTCTGCAATTCCTGTAATAATATACTTCTGAAACTATGCGTATCTTTCGGCTCGTCTTTCTCTATCCCGATATAGGGCACATTGTATTTTTTATATAAATCTTCTTTTTCTTTCCTATCCTCTAAATATTTTTGCGTTTTCATACCCCAATATTCTATGTAAATGCCTTGTTCCGAACCGATAATCGGAATAAACCAATCGCATTTTTTGCGTTCGTAAACAAATTCCGTAATCGGCTGTTCG
>CAJFQM010000002.1 GCA_904419075.1 uncultured Clostridia bacterium | reverse complement strand
TGCAAATTCTGGCAACGGCATATCAGATATGGATATGAAGTCGCTGGCACGAACTCTATTCCCGATTATACGGGATTATCTCCTTTCGGAACAGGGACAGAATGACTATGCCGAATGGAAAAACAGACAACTGAATACAAAACTTAATAAAATATCCGATTGAAACCATACGGATGCCGCCTTACCGGGCAGAGAAAGGAACTACGCGAAATAAGCGTTACGTTATATGTTAGGTAAATTTATTACGACCTGTAGAGGTTGAGCCGTAAAGTAGCAGAAAACGGCAACGGGCGGAGCCTTTTTAAAAGGCTCCGCCCTTATTTTATTTGCTGAAGTCGTCTAATAATAAAAATAATCCGAACGTCTTTCTGATAATGAAGAAGTTCGAATTATTCCAAAGTGGCTGGGGTAGCTGGATTCGAACCAACGAATGACGGAGTCAGAGTCCGTTGCCTTACCGCTTGGCGACACCCCAATATGAATTTGTTTTTACTTGCGTTATTTTATCAAACTTTTTCGTTTTTGGCAAGCGTTTTCAAGGCCCTTTTTCAACTTTTTTTCAAATTCGACAAAAAAGTTGAATTTAACCTCTTTTTTTGTCTTTTTTGCCCGTTATAATAGAAAGCGAAAACGTGAAAGTATAAAGTTATTCTATTTATATTTTCCTCTATCCAAAAATGACTCTGCCGTTTTATCATTAGGCAGAACATATCTATTTAGCGTTCGGAGGTTTTTATGTTACTTAGCGAAATCGTAGGCAAAAACGTCTATTCGGGAAAAGCCCTTCGGGGGATATGCCGCGGAGTCTGTCTTTCCTTAAAATCCCGCGCGGTCAAATATCTTCTTTGCAGCCGCGAACCCGCACAAAACGATTATACGGAATTTTCCGTAGGAGTCAGCTGTATCGGCGATGTCGACGACTGTGTACGATTAAAAAGGTTACGTACGGCAATTCCGAAAAATTGCGTTCGCTTCTTTACCGGACGTCCCGTCTATTCCGAAGAAGGCATGTATCTCGGCGTTACGGCCGATCTCGTCATGGAGAATTTCACGGCCATGAAATTAATCACCGATACGGGAAAAACTTATTCCGCCGCCTCCATTGCAGCTTTGGGCGATGCGGTGATTCTCAAAAAAGGCCCCGTATTTCCGCTCGGAGCAAAAGTAAATTCCGACATTCCCGCAACGCCCGAAAAGATTCCCGCCGGCACCTTAATTACGAGAGGCACTTTAAGGGCCGCAATCGCGTCAGGACAGCTGATTCGCCTCACCCTCGACGTCTTGCCCGCCCCCGAAGAAAAATGCTTTATACAGTCCTTATAAAGAATATTTTGCAGTCATCTTCAAAATGGCGGAAAGGCAATCGTTCAGATCCCTTATTTCTTTTGCCGTAAGCCGTTCTTTCGTGGCATAAAGCGTAATCAAACGGGAAATTTCTTCCGCTTCCAAACGGTCTCCGGCCGAAAGAGGCGCCGCTTTGAGTTTTGTCAGCATGTCCCGAACATGATTGAGGCGCAGTTTGCCGTCCTCCAAATTATATTCCCGTTCGTTTACGGCTTCCTCCTCGACGCGCAGAGAACCATTCAGACGGTCGCGGACGAAAGAATTTTCTCTGTCCGGCAAAGTAAAGACGGCTTTTCGGCGCTCTTGAACCAATTTTTCTTTTTTTGCGCGTTTTTCGGATTTCCATTTTAACGAAACAGACAATAACAGATAAACAAAGGAACCGAGCGTCACCAAAATCAATCCGTATATCGCCGTATCCATATCGGAAAAATTCGGAGATACCAAAGCGGGAAGAAAAGTACATCCGCTCGTAAAGAGCGCAAGCGCTGTGAAAATTTTCCCTTTCCCGCAGAAAAAAGCGATAATTCCGTCCAAAACCAACAAGGAAATGCCCGCAATCATGAGAATTTCCGGGCGAATCCCGTCGAATGTTCCCTCCAAAAAGGCAAATACGCGCATCAAAGAGCACCTCTCAATCGTTTTTTGAAATTATAGTCCGATCGGGAGTGCTCTTTTTTTATATTTTTGCCGAAAGATTTCTTTTTTTGTCGAAACGAGGCGCAAGATATACGAAAGGAAAGAGAAATTGTCCCAAATGCCTCGTTTAATCCGCCTCCGTTTCAAAACCCCGATAAATGTTCACAAACGAGCAGCGGATCTTTTCGGGCGCAATCCGTAAAATTTTAGAAACCGCCTTTTTATACAATCTCAGCTGCGGAGCATAATGTGTCCGAAGCGTCTCGGCATCCTTCGTCGAATACTTATAATCGACAATGCGGACTTCCCCGAAAGCGGATACGGCAAGCAGGTCGATAGCGCCCTGAAAAAGAATTTCTTCCCCGCAGTCGTCGGAAATTTTCCCGTTCAGAACTTCCCGCGCGGGCATAGAGGCCAAAAATTTCTGTTCCCGATAAAGTTTCATATCGGACAGAGAAGAAAATACGGGATTGGAAAGAATCTCCGAAATCTTTTCTTTTCTCAGCAAAGCGATTTGCTCCGCGGCGAGCAATTTTTTCTCTTTCATGCGCGCAAGTTCCCTTTCCGCTATTTCCGACGTCGTCGCGGACGTCCCGTATAAAAGGGAAAAGTCGAAATGTTCCAAAAACGCGTGATAAGCTATTCCCGACAATCTCCACGAATCCCCTTTTCCGCCTTCGTCCTCCTCGAACAAAACAGGCACGGAAAAATATTCCCGGGCATATTCCCTCGGCTTCTCCGTATCCGAGCTTTCCAGCAATGCCGTCGCGGAACTTTTTACGGGGATGTCCGTTTCGTCGGAAAAGGGATACTTCCAGGAAAACGCGCGCACGATTTCTTCCGAAAGTTCCTCGTCGGGACGGCTCACGAGCGCAGTTCTTTCCTGATAGGGAAGCTCGAACGGCTTTTCGTCCGAGATATATTTCTCCCAAACGGAAAAATCCACAAAATCGGCAAACGACTTTGCATAGCGGACGTCGGGTGTCGGAGAACGCCCCGTAAAAAGCATATGAAGACTGTATTTTGCCCGCGTCATGGCGACGTAAAAGAGGTTGAGCTCGTCCTTGATGCTGTCCTCCTGTCCCCTTTTTTCGGCAAGTTTCCTTAAAAGCGTCCCCGACACCGTCATATTTTCCTTTCGGTAGCATTTGGGTGCGAGGGCAAACTCCTCGTCGAGAAGCACCTCGTCCCTGTCCGCTCCGTGAAAGGATGCGCTCAGATCGTCGAGAATGACGACGGGATATTCCAAGCCTTTGGACGCGTGCATCGTCAATACGCGGACCGCGTTTTCCCCGCCGTTTTCGCTGTATTCGATACAATTTCCGAGCGCGCGAAGCCTGTCGAGAAATTCATGTACGGAAAGCGGCTCCGGATTGAGCGTCTCTTCGATAAATCGATGGATTCTTTTCAGGCAGCCCACGCCGTTGTCCCGAGACAAAAGCCGTGCCTCCATGTGCGTATCGGAAAGAATTTTCGACAGGATCTCCCCCGCGTCCGCCACGGCGGCCAAACGGCGAAGCGCTTCGAGATAAGCGTAAAACTTATTCAGTTTATGCGCGACGATATCCCCCTTTTCCGCCGAATACTTCTTGCAGCAATTTCGGAAAAATCTTTCCTCGGGATAGGCGAGGCGAATTTTTGAAAGGTCTTCCGCGATGAGGTCGCCCATGGAAGAAAGCAGCGCCGAACAGAGCGGAATATCCTGTTCCGCGTTATCGATGAGGCTTAAAATATCATAAAGGGCCTTAACTTCGGGATAATCGCAGATATTGACGGCGGCCGAGGCCGTAACGGGAATCCCCTCCTCGGAAAGCGCGGAGATCACTTCGGTAATCCGTCCGTTTTTCTTTCTCGAAAGAACGGCGATATCCGAATATTCCACCCGCTTGAACACGCCCTCGTCCGCGTCGAACCAACGCGCGTTCCGTTCGCTTTCAATGATGTGGCGAATTTGTTTCGCATAGGCGGAGGCCTTGGCTCTCTCCTTCAAATATCCCGCCTCCACGGAATAAATTCCCCGCTTCTCCTGTTCTTTTTTCTCCTTCTCCTTGGATAATATATGAATCTGTACCCTACCGCTGCCCGACGCGTACCTGCCCCCGCGCTCCATGAACGAACCGCCGGCGTAATCGACGTCGGAATTCTCTTTCGTCATGGCGAGAAGAAACTGAGCGTTCACGGCTTCGAGGACGGCGTCCGCACTTCGGAAGTTTCGGGTAAGATAGAGCGAAGAAGCGTCCTCTTCCGCTTCAAAGCGGCTTTGTTTTTCGGCAAAAAAGACCGATTTGCTGCCCCGAAAGCCGTAAATCGACTGTTTGATATCCCCGACGAGAAAAACATTCTCTCCGCCCACGGCGGAAAGGATTCTCTCCTGTACGGGATTGACGTCCTGATATTCGTCCACGAATACATGGCGGTATTTCTGTTTGATTTCTTCCGCCACCGCGGGCACGGACAAGAGTTCCAAGGCGATATGTTCGAGATCGTTATAATCGAGCAGTCCTCTCTCCCTTTTCAGCTCTCCGTATTTCTCGTCGAAGCGCAAGAGATATTCCGTCAGGCTTTCCGCGATTTTTCCCGACGAGAGATATGCAGCGAGCTCTTCCTCCCGAGACAGTACTTCCGCATTTTCGGAAAAGATTCCCTTCACCTTGTCTCTGATTTCCGCCAGAGCGGCGATATGAGAGGAAATCTCCTCCGTATCGTCCTTCTTGGCCCGTTCCTTCGCGGAAAATCCAGGGCAGGGAAGCGCGCAGGCCGAAAAATAATCGGACGCGGATAAAAGCGCCGAAAGCGCCGACAAAACCTTCTCCGCATTGTTTTTTGATTTTTCACGGCCGATATCTTCGAAATAAGTTTTTTCCCGCTCCGCGCGCGAGGCGTAATACATGCACTTTTCCTTTAATTTTGAAAACAGCCTTTCGACGATGAGGTTGAATTTTTCCTCGGTAAAGGCCGCATTTTCCGTCAGAAAAGTCCTATAATCCGCGCGCATGCGCAGCGCGGAATAGGTGTCGAACAAAATTCCGCGCAGGCTGTTGTCGCTCTTTTTGCGCCAATATACGGACAAAAGGCGCAGAAAATTCTCTTCTCCCTTTTCGTACGCCTCCTCGAACACCTCGTCGAGTGCGTCGTTTTTCAGCTTTGTCCCGTCCGCGTCGTCCTCGGCGATCACGGAAAAGTCGCTGTCCACGCCCGCGGCAAAAAAGTGGGAACGGATGAGTTTGGAACAAAAGGAATGAATGGTGGAAATATCCGCCGACGGGACCTCCGCGAGCTGTTTTTTCAACGCCGCACGGACGGCAGAGGAAGTTTCGGGAGAATTGATCGCCTTGATGAGCTCCTTTCTGAGCTTTTCCTTCATCTGTGCAGCCGCTTTCTTCGTGAACGTGACGGCAAGGATTTCTTTTACGTCCGTTCCCGAGATGATCAGCCGAACGATTTTTTCAATCATGACGGTCGTCTTTCCGCTGCCCGCGGAAGCGGAAACAATCGTCTTTCCGCACGCGTCTATCGCCGCGCGTTGTTCTTCCGTAAAATTATTCATTGTCTTTCTCCTCGTCCGCGGCCGTCTCTCCGTCCGTATCCTTTCCTTCGCGATGTCGGCGCGCGATCTCCGCAATCGCCTTGGGCTTTATGCTCTCCTCGACCCGTTCGGGCGTCAAATCGTAGTTGAAGCCGCACATTCCTCCGTATCTGCAATAGGTGCACTCCCCTTTATACGGAGTCGGCGCGATAAAACCGTCCGCGAGCTCCTTCGCGCCCTGATTCGCCTCGTATACCGCATAGTCCAGAAAGTCCCTGAAAGTCTCCTCGTCCATGACTTTTTCCAGCCTCGAATTATCTTTGAGCTGCGCGTCGAAAAATTCGCTCTTCCCTCCCTCGGAGAGCGTTTCGTCGCCGCTCAAAAGCGCTTCCTCGTCCCCGTTCAAAAATCCCTTCATCCGAAATCTTCCCTCTGTATTTTTCGCATAGGACACGGACGCGGGGAAATAGAATACCCCCGCGGGAATCCGGTTGCCCTTTACCGCGGACATATACAGCTCCAACTGCAATTTTCGGCCCGTATAATAGGAAGTGGGCGAATCGTCGATGTTCCCCGTCTTATAGTCGATGACGCGCACATATTTATCCGTGCCGTCGATACGGTCTATCTTTCCGCGGAAGGAATCCGTTTTCACCGCTTTTTCCGTCTCCTCGACGCGGTATTTCGACGCGCGTATCTGACGGAACACCGCCGCCGCGACTTCCACGCCCTCAAAGAGCAGGCTTTCGGAAGAATAGCCGCCGGCCGCCGTATCCGACTGCGCGGCATACAGGGGCCGTTCGAGCAGTTTTCTCCCCGCCTCCTCCGCATAGGCGCGGGCGTCCTCCTCGCTCGTAAATTCACCCAGCTTCTTCGTCGTTTCTTCGAGAAGCGCATGGACAAAATTTCCCGAATCGGCCGCCATGACCGTCGTTTCCTCCCGCTCTTTCAGTTTGAGTCCCTGAGACGCAAAATTACAGAACGGACAGCAAAAATAACTTTCGAGCAGCGTCGGAGAAATCTTCCCTTCTCTGAAAAACAGCTCTTTTCCGCTTTCGATGCGTATCTGCCCGTTACATTCTTTCAGATAATCGTCACGTTCGGAAACGCTGAGCTTTTCCAGCGCCGCATACAGGGAGGAATACTCGCGGCGGGTATCCTCGCGGCAACGCTCGAATTCGTTTTTCCGAATCAATAATTCCCGTATCGCGGGAGAGAGCGAGGAACATTTATATTTGAAATCCTCTTCGGGAAGTTTCTTTTCCGCTTGCAGGCGCGCTCCCTTTCCGTCTGAAAACAAGCCGTCCACATAGCGGAAAATTTCGCTGAGGGCGGGTTCCGAACCGTCGGCGCCCAAGGGGTACGACAGATACAGTCTATCGGTAAACGTACACAAATTGAGAGCGGCGCTTTCTCTGCTCCGCAAATTCACCTCGGCCACGGTAGGTTCCAAAAGGGTCTTTACCTCCGCCAGCCGTTCGATTTCCTTATCGGAGACGAGCGCGGTATCGTCCGCGGTTCTCGGCACGGCGTCCGTCATTCCCGCGGCAAACAGCATCCGCACCTTTTCTATGCGGCTGTCCGTGATATCGCCTACGAATACGGCATCCGACTTCAAAGGAATGAGGGAAATATCCGTAGCGTCCAATCCGTCGGCCAAGACCGTTTCAAACTCCGAAGAGGTCATTTTTCTTTCGCCCGTCAGAAGCTCCGCTTCGGCAAGGACGCTTTCGAGCGCGCCCGCAATCTGCGAAAGGTAGCTCTTGAAGGACGCGTCCTCTACACTGTCCGTCAGTTCCTTCAATTTTTCCTCTGCGGAAAACTCCGAAAGGATGCGCCGCACGGCACGGCAGTATTCCCGTCCCGTTCCCCTGCGCGCGATCCCCGCAGTCGCTTTCAGAAGCTTTTCCCGACAGAGGACGAGTTTTTCCCTGTCGTAATTCTCCACGAGTTCGCCCGATTTGATTTCCCTTTTGGCGCCGCCGCGGTAATTGGCGAATTTCAGAAGATAATTCCTGTATTCGTCGCTGTCTCCGAAAAAGACGTTCTGGGCGAGAGCCTGCACGGAGGCGGGAGAATATCCCTCGCGGACGACGGCGAAGCAGGACAGCAAAAAGCGGCTGAGCGGATGCCTTTTCAGAGACTTTTTTTCGTCGAAAAACCAAGGAATCCCGTATTCGTCGAAAGTCTTTTTGAAGGGAAGGGAATACGAAGCCGCGTCAGACACCAGCACCGCGATGTCGCGATAGCGAAGATTGGGCGTTTCCGCCATGAGTTTTTTGATATTCGCCGCGATATATTCCGCTTCGGCGCTCTTGTCCTCCGCCTCGAAAATACGGATTTTATCCGTCCGCATGCGTTTGCCCGATAATTTTTCGGGCTCGAATAATCCCGAACGGAGCACTTCCGCTTCTCCGTCGAGTTTTCTTCCGCGGAGGAGTTTCCGAACTTTTTTTCCCGATTCGTTACAGATTCTCGAAAAGACGGAGGAAGCGCGGTTGGTGTAAATTTCCTCCTCTCCCGCGCAGAAAATTCCGATCGTATTCTCCGCCGTCTCTGCCGCGGCCCGTATCGTCTCCGCCGCCTGCGCCGTAAAGGAGGTGAAACAGAGGAAAAAAATATTTTTCCCTTTCAGACTCCCGTCGCGGCGGATACAGCCGGGAAGAAGGGAGAGATAGCGGCTTTCGTCCACATACCCTTTCTCTCTCAAAAAACGAGTATATTCTTCATAGACGGCGGCGAGATCGGAAATCTTATCTTTCAGCATGTCCTGCGGCAAATCTTCGAGGCTCGCCTTCAATGTTTCGGGAGTCACCTCGGAAGCGGCGAGCTGTGCAACCGTTTCGTAAACGCACTTTGCGTTGTTTTTGATTCCCGCGGCGGAAGTAAAACATTTCAGCGCCTTTTTCCGCTGCAATTCGGACATGATATTCCCGACCGCCATGACGGAACCCTGTTTCGTCAGAATTCTCCCCTCCGATTTCAAAAACCTCGCGAACGTCGTGACGGACGAAAGAAACGTCCCGCCCGTGGCTCGGGCAAGCGCGCGTTCCGCAATGAGCGTGAGCCTGTCCTCGCAGAAAATCAGATTTCCCGTACCCGCGCGCTCGTAAGCGGAGGCATATTCGGCCATCGCCTCCATACACTCCGAAAGGGTATACGCTTGAATCAACGTCGTCATTCTTCCTTCCTCCCGCGCAAAAACACCGCGCGCAATTCCGTTTCCGTCTCTATTATCGGCACGAACAGAGCCTGCAATACCTGTAAATGCTCCGCGCTTCCGCATTTCCGCTTCTATTATAGCATATCCGACAAAAAAATTTCAGCTTTTTTTCACATTAAATTTGCAGAAATCTCTAATTTGTTTTTACAAATTCCGAAATATATGCTATAATGAATAAAGACTGCAATATCAGAAAGAAAAAATCGGACGGGCGAAAGACACAAAATCCCGCCCCGACGGAGTAATTTCATGAAAAAGAAAAAATCCTTTATTTTAATTTCCGCGGCGCTCAGCGCCGTCCTCTTCGCTTCGTGCAGCACGAGCGTATCTACCAATTTCAGCGCCAACTGGTACGAAAATACAGGCAACAACACCGTTGCACCGGGTACGAACGAAACGCTCGTCTATGACGTGGAAAAGAAAGCGGACAGCGGACTCAATTCCAGCTATTCCGTAGAGTACCAAAAAGGGACTTATACGACGACCCTTTCCACCGAACAGCGCGCGAACGAAGACGGAAAGACCGAATTGTTCTATTCTTATCAGACAAAGCTGGAAATTTCCGTGCAATTCCTTTTCGGGGCGGAGGTGTCCGAGGTCTTTAATGACGTACTCACTTCAAAAGTGCTGTTCAGAAGCACACAGCTGGGTCTGCAACCCATCTATTCCGAAAAAGAAGTTTACAGCCATTCTCCCATAAACATCGCGCCGTCCTCCCTCGAAGGATGCTATGCGGAATACCACTATAAGGTTGTCACCGAATATCGGGACAAATGTACGGCGGGAACGGCTACTCTCACCGACCTTTCGGAAGAAAACGGAACCGTACAAACTACGAATTTCTCTATTTCGGACGATTATTCTTATATCGACAACGAAGAACTGCTCTTTGCGATCCGCGGAATGTCTCTCACCACGTCCGAACAGCTTCTCGTATATAATGCCTCCACCGAAAGCGTACAGACCGTCAAAGTCGTCCCCGCGGAAGAAGCCGATGACGAATTTGAATTTGAAGTGGACGGACAAGCCTCTAAAAAGACGATCACTTATCGTCCCGTATCCATTGCCATCAACGCGACGAACCCCGGAGCGACGCAGACCGCATACTATGCCAAGACGGTGGCGGCGACGAACAACACCTGGCGCAACGTCATGCTGAAATTGGAAACTCCCATTTCCTATAATTTGGGCACTTTGGTCTACACGCTGAAATCGGCATCGTTCGCCAAATAACAAAATCGTCAACAAAAATCGGACTCTTTTCAGGAGTCCGATTTTTTATTTAATAAGTTCCCGCTTCTTCGGAAACCAAGCCTTTCATAAACGAGCAACAGACGGACGCCATTTCGGCGGGCGTCTCCCGCTGTTCCTTTTTCAGCCATTCGATAAAAACGTTATACATGGCTCCCGATAAAAAATACAGGCGGTAGGCAGTCTCCGAGGATTCGTCCTTTTGGAGATGCGGAAACGCAGACCGATTGAGACATTCCAAAATGATATGTTCCTGTCCCGCCGCAATAATCGTCTTCAAAGCGGAAGCATATCGGTCGGCATAGTCGAACAGCGTCAGCCAAAACCGATACCAGTCCCCGTTGCGCCTGTTTTCATGGCATACGGGATTGACGTCTTTGATGATATAGTCGATGAGAGAAGCCAAAACGTCCGATTTCGTCTTAAAATGCCTGTAATACGTCATACGGGAGACGCCCGCTTCGCGTACGATATCCGTCACTTTGATCCGTTCATAGGGAACTTTCCGCATCAACCGCAAAAGCCCCGTCACGATATAATCCTTTAACTCTGCTCCGATTTCTCCGTCGGGAATCTTCGACATCTGTTTACCTCTTTATTATCGTTATTTTTCATAGACCGAACGCTTTAATACGCCGATATACGGAAGATTCCTGTATTCCTCGGCATAGTCCATGCCGTATCCCACGACGAATTCGTCCTCGATGACGAAACAGGTATACTCCGGCTCCATGGGGACTTCCCGACGTTCCGGCTTATCCAGAAGCGTTACGATATTCACGCTGGAAGGAGAACGGGAATTGAGCAATTTTTTGAGATTATAGAGCGTATTTCCCGAATCGATGATATCCTCGACGATGAGCACGTCCCGCCCCGCTATATCCGTCGTCAGATCCTTTTTCACTTCGATCGCGCCCGTGGATACGCTCCCTTTTCCGTAGGAAGATACGGCCATAAAGTCCAACTCCAACGGCGTATTCATATTGCGTATGAGGTCGGAAAAGAACATGATACTGCCCTTCAAAATACAGACGACGAGCGGCCGCCTCCCCTCGTAAAGCCTGTCGAGCTGCGCAGCCACTTCTTTTACCCGCGCAGAAATTTGCTCCTCGGTCAGCATAATCCGTTCCAAATCTTGATTCATGAAATTTCTCCTCTCTATTTCTTTCGTACGATAATATATTTTATCCTTTCGGTCTTTTCCGAAACTTTTATCTTATCGGAAATTTCCACTCCGCAGACGGCATAGACTTCCGTCCCTTGCGTCTCTGCCAACACGGGCAGCTCCTCCCTTATATCCTTGGGAATTTTTTTATCGATGAGATATTTTTTCAAAGGCTTGCTTCCGCCGCCGAATTTTTCAAATCGATCCCCTTCCCGTTTCAATCGAAACACCGCGGTATCTGGCAGACTGTCCGCATCGAAACGGAGAATTTTTCCGAAATGCGTTTCTTCGCTCGGCGGCGAAGAGCAAATTTCGGCGATATATCCTTCCGCGTCGTCGGTTTCCGACGCATCTCTCCCGTCGGAGTCCTTTCCGATATGCCTTTCCGCTTTTTCGGAATCCCTTCTGAAAAACAGCGCGATTTCGTCATACGTTCGTTCGGCTTCTATGCCGTCGGGCAGGGAAATTCTGCTTCCCGTCTGCAAATTTTCGAGCGAGCATACCGCTTCGAGGTGCGCGGAGGTATAATCCTTTTCTATCCCTGCCTTTTTCAGCGCGATCAGACACGCTCTCCGCATCAGGGGAGGACTGTCGGAGAATTTTATTCTCAACCCCGTATCCCTCCGCGAGCGCGGAAAAACTTCTTTCACAAGCTCTTTGCTCCGTTCGTATAAAAACGCGTCGTCCTCCGCCGCAAAGCGTGCAAAACGCACCAGATTCCCTGCCGTTCCCGGGATTGCCTTTTCCAATTCCGGAAGAATCCGGAGCCGCAGTTTATTCCGCGTAGCGGCTTCCTCGAAATTGGTTTTATCCTCCCGAAAAGGAATTTTTTCTCTTTCGACGTATTGCAGAATCTCCGCTTTCGTCCTATCCAAAAACGGCCTCAAAAAATTGCCCGAAACGGGTTCCATTCCTTTTGCTCCCGACAGAGCCGCACCGCGGCAGAGCCGGAACAATACCGTTTCCGCCTCGTCGTCCGCGTGGTGCGCCGTGGCGATGTAATCCGCCTCAATACCGAGGAGGGAATAAAAACAACGATATCGAAAATTTCGGGCCGCCGTTTCCAAGCTCACTTTGTCCCGCGCGGCCTCCGCGGGACAGTCGGCGGAAAAGAAAAAGAGCGGAATTTCCCATTCCCTGCAAATCTCTTTCACAAAGCGGGAATCGTCCAAACTCTCTTTTCCTCGGATACCGTGTTCGCAGTTGACTGCGGAAAGAAAAAATCCGTCCTCCCGCGCGCGGGTTTTCATGAAGTGCAAAAGCGCCATGGAATCGGCGCCGCCCGACACCGCCACACATATCCGTTTTCCCGAAAATTCCCGCATATTCATGATTTCAGTATAGCACAACCGACATATTTTTGCAAGAATTTCCGCAATATTTTCTCAAACCTCGTCAAATCCCGTCAAAAGGATTCGGTTCGTCTTTCCCTTCCTCGGAAAGATTTCCTTCCGCTTTTTCCGATGCTCCGCCGACATGCGCGGAATTTTCTTCCTTTCCGTCCTCCGCCGCGGCGCCTTTGGACGTTTCGGACACGGGAACGGGAAGTTTTTCTTCCGTATTCTCCCGCTTCAAATACCTCGAAAAAGAGATTGCAAAAGTGGTAACCGTCGTGGCCACGGCCAAAGTGTCGGCTATCGGCTCCGCCATAAATACGGCCGTGACTTTATCCGCCGTAAAGATATAGGGAAGGACAAAAATGAGCGGAATGAGCAAAATAATTTTTCTGAGCACGGCCAGAAAGAAAGAGGTCTTTGCGTTCCCGAGCGCGATAAAGGTCTGCTGACAGGCGATCTGTGCCCCGAAAATGAGAGACATGCACATATAGATGCGCAAAGGTTTTATCGCATATGCTTTCAGCGTTTCGTCGGAAGTGAACATCATTACGAACAGTTGCGGGAAAATCATACACACGGCCCAAAGCAAAGCGGAATAGATAACGCACGAACGCAAGAGGATAGAAAACGCCTTTTTCACCCGTTCTTTCTTTCCCGCGCCGTAATTGTAGCTGACAACGGGCTGAGCGCCCTGCGTCATTCCCTGTAAAGGAAGCATGGCGAACTGCATGACGCTGGACAAAATCGTCATCGCGCCTACAGCTATCGTTCCCCCGTACTTTTTCAGGGAAACATTGAAACAAATGGAAATTACGCTCTCCGTAAACTGCATGATAAAGGGCGACAAGCCCAAAAAGATGCATGGCAGGTATGAAGCGAGGCAAACTCTGAAATATTTCGGACGAATTCTGAGCACCGTCTTTTTCCCGGACAAAAATGCCACTACCCATATGGCGCTGAACATTTGGGAAACGACGGTGGCAATTGCCGCGCCTTTAACTCCCATGGAAAAGCCGTAAATGAGAATGGGATCGAGGACGATATTCGTGACGGCGCCGATCAATACGGACAGCATGCCGATAAGAGAAAAACCCTGCGCGGTGATAAAGGCGTTCAGGCCGAGCGCCAGCTCCACAAAAACGGAGCCCAATGCATATATGCGCATGTATTCGACGGCATATTCTATCGTGTCCTCCGTCGCCCCGAACATCCAGAGCAACTTCTCCGCAAATATGACGAAAATCACGGTAAGAATCGCTCCTACGGCAGCCGTGACGACCGCACAGTTGCCGAGTATTCTTTCCGCCTCTTCTTTATCCCCTTTTCCCATCATAATCGAAGCGCGGGCAGCGCCGCCGATCGCCGTCAGATAGGCAAAGGCGGAAATAATCATGATGAGCGAAAGACATACCCCCATCGCCGTCAGAGCATAGGAACCCGAACCGGGCATATGACCGATATATATTCTGTCCACGATATTATACAGGGCATTGACGAGCTGCGCCGTAATCGTGGGGATAGAAAGTTTGAGAAGCAATTTTCCGACGGGCTGCGTGCCGAGTTTAGAGCTCGTTTCCTCCCGCGGCTGTTCTTCCTGCAAATTCTTCTGTTCTTCCATGAATATGTATGCTCCTTTTTCTTTACCGAAAAGCCAAGTCTTATTTTAATCTTTTCCGTATAAAAAGTCAACCCGTTCGGCGCTCGAAACGCAAAACGGGTCGTTTTTCTTTTTTCGATTTTCGTTTTTTTATCCGTTACGGCAAATCGATTTCGTACAATTCTTTGGGCGGAAGTTTCTTCGTGGAATTTTCCACGAATTTTTTGACCTCCGCCGTCGCCTTTTCCACGGCAAGATTTGTGCCCGCGCCCGCTACACAGCCGCCCGGGCAGCCCATTCCTTCGATAAGACAGCCGTTTTTCTTGCCCAATTTGGCGAGAATCAATACTTTCTTGCAGGCATCGAGCCCTTCCGCGTGCTCGATTTTCACATCGACGCCGGGATAGTAAGCCTTGACGCATTGTTCGATCGCGGAGGCGACGCCGCCCGCGACGGCATATCCGCGTCCGGCGCCCGTGGCTTCATGCATAGCACAGCCCTCGGCGTATTTCGAGAAATCGATTTCCTTCGCCGCGAACATGCCCGCCAGCTCCTCGAACGTGATGACGAAATCCACGTCGCTCCGCACGGACGCGCGGGAAGCCTCCAATTTTTTGGCTGCGCAAGGCCCGATAAAGACCACGCGGGCCTGAGGCGTTTTCTGTTTTATCTTACGCGCCGTCGCGACCATGGGCGTCAGCGCCTGAGAGACCTCTCCGATCAGCTGCGGGAACTGTTTCTTGGCGAGCATCGCCCACGCGGGACAGCAGGAGGTCAAGAGGAACGGAAGTTTCCCGGGCACCACTTCTTCTACGTAGTGATGTGCTTCCGTCGCCGCGCCGACGTCCGCGCCGCTGGCGACCTCGTGAACCTCTTTGAAGCCGATATCTTTCAAGGCGCCCTTGATCTGCGCGAGAGAGACGTTTTCTCCGAATTGTCCGACAATGGCGGGAGCCACTTCCGCCACGATATAGTCCCCTTTCTTGATCGCCTGAATCAGTTGGAAAATCTGAGACTTGTCGGCAATCGCGCCGAAGGGGCAACTGACCATGCACTGACCGCAGCCGACG
Source organism: uncultured Clostridia bacterium (assembly GCA_904419075.1). Lineage (GTDB taxonomy): Bacteria > Bacillota > Clostridia > Christensenellales > Borkfalkiaceae > Scatosoma. Next base: position 180,723 of record CAJFQM010000002.1, on the reverse strand, counting down.
CATTTATCGTTGTCGATTTTCGCTCGGCCGAGTTCGTCCGAAGAAATGGCTTTGATTCCGCACGCCTGCGCGCAAGGGCGCACTTTATGCGCGATCGCGTCATAGGGACACGCCGCTTTGCACTTCCCGCAGCGAATACACTTTTCCCTGTCGATGACGGATTTTCCGTCGACGATGGAAATGGCGCCTTTGGGGCAAGCCGCCACGCATGCTTTCGCGACACAGCCGCGGCATTGATTGGTGACTTCATAGACGTTATCTTCGCATTTATCGCATGCGGAGGGAATCACCTGCATTAAAGGCGGTTCGTAATATTTATCGGAGATATTGCTCTGATCCAAACCGCTGGTAATGTGTACGGGTTTATCTGAAGGCCTGAGCGACATGCCCATCGCCAGCCGTACCCGCTCGGAAGCAATTGCACGTTCGCGGTAAATGCTCTCGCGGTATTGGGGTACCTCCGTAGGGGTAATGGTGTAGGGAATTGCTTCGATATCGCTGTTGATATCTTCGGGCGCGGAATTGTAGGCGACTTTCGCCACTTCCTTAAAAACTTCGTGTCTCAAACGTACGACGGAAGTTTCCAATCCTCTCATAGTTCTTTCTTCTCCTTTTGCGTCCGATATACAGGACGAATTGACATTCTATAATATCATATCGCAAACGAAAAAAATTGTCAAACAGATACACACTCGCAAATGCGTTTTTTACATCGTTTTTACAGATTTTTCAGCAATTTTCCCCTTCCAGCAATACGGAAAGCAATTTTTTCCGCTCCGTACAGGGCGCCGCATAAGCCGAGGGAAAAACCTCCCGATTCAAAGAAACGTCCGCGGATACCCGTCCGTTTTTCAACACGATTATCCGATCGGCGAGCATCAGCGCTTCTTCCAGATCGTGCGTGACGAATACTGCCGTCCGCTTTTCTGGCAGAGATTTCCAAAGCCGGGCGAAAACTTCCGTCAATCGAATTTTCAGCGCCGTATCCAACGACGAAAAAGGCTCGTCCATCAACAAAAGTTCGGAAGGAATTAAAAACGCGCGAGCGATCGAAACCCGCTGTTTTTCACCGCCGGAAAGTTCTCCGGGCCGCTTATTTGCACACTTTATAAGTTCCGTCTTTTCGAGAATATCGTCGATTTTCTCCGGCGCTCCGCCCGCATAAGCGAGGTTTTGTTTCACGGTCATATTGGGCAGCAGGCGCGGCTCCTGAAAGATATAAGAAACACGTTTCGGGACGCCCGAAAGATTGCCCGAAAAGGGAACGAGCCCCGCCAAGATATTCAAAAGCGTCGTCTTTCCGCCGCCCGATTCCCCTAAAACACAGAGAATTTTTCCGTCCTCTATTTCGAGAGAAAAATTTTCAAACACCCTTTGCGGACCGTATGCCTTAGATATGTCCGAAAGCCGTATCATATCCGCCTCCTTGCCGCGTATGCGGCAGCCGCTCCGAGGCCTTCCAACAAAAATCCCGCTATTACGACAAGCGCGGTCAAAGCGAACAGCGCGGGCACCTCCACATAAATTTTCGCCTCCTGCATCATGCCGCCGATGCTCTGATAGGTATTGGCGAGCACTTCGGCCGAAACCGTAAGTTTCAAGGAAAAGGAAAGCGCCGCGGCGGCTTCCCGAAGGACGTACGGGGCGGCGGAGGGAAGATATAATCCGAAAATTTGCTTTCTTACGGGAACACGATATATTTTACTCATTTCCACCAGCTTCCCATCAACCTGCTTCAACGCCGAAAAAATTCCCGAATAAAGAAGCGGAAACAGTGCGAGAAACGCCACGGCGACGGGAGCTTGAACGGGCGTCGTCCAAACGAGAATAATGAGAATGACGGCCATTGTGGGAAGGCTTCTCATCACGGACACCAAAGGCGACAAAAAATACCCCAGCGGAGGCAGCAGATAAGCGGCCGTCGCGAAGATTGCCGCCCCGAAAAAGGAAATAAAAAATGCCGTTAATGTGCGCAGAAACGTATTGAAAAACGCATTCCAAAATGCTCCGTCTCTCAGATATTCCCCGACTTTTTGCATAGCCGACGAAAAGGACGGAACGAGATAATCGTTTTTCACGAGAAGATGCACCAACAGCCACGCCGCCCATAAAAAGGCGAGCGCGGCTACCGACCATAAAAGATTTCTCAAAAAGAATTTCTTTTCAGACATGATAGTAGAAATTATCCGAAACAGCCTTTGCCGATTCGGGATTGACCTTGATCATCTTTTCGAGAAAGCCGTTTACCTCTTCTTTGCAATCCGACGCCTTCTCAAAGCGGATTCCCGAATGTTCGATGGCAGTCGCGGAAAGATTGTTCTCCGTCAAAGAGGGAGTCAGGCCGTCCGTGAGATGAGAGGATACAGCGGAAACGATCGTCTTTATCTCCGCCGTTTCCAGCCACTTTGCGGCGTTTGTCATGGATGTCATAAAACTCTTTACCCAATCTTCGTGCGTCTGTATCAGACTCTTTTTTGCGACCAATACCGCTTGGGGATACCCCTTTTCACCGCCGTAAAGCTGCTGCAAGTCTCCGACAAATTCCAAATCGGTCTTAGACACCTTCAAACTTGCCGCAGGCTCGGGCGCCACGTAACAATCCAGCCCCGTGGCAGGGCTTACCGCGTCGGGCGTCACCGCTTTCAGATTGACCTTGTCCGCCGCCGGCTGAGTGCTGTTTCCCATTTCCTGCCAAGGAATTTCGTTTTGTTCGAGAATGACTTTGAAAGTAAGTCCGGGTACGTTTTGGAGCTGGACGACCCCGACGGTTTTTCCGATCAATCCGTCCAGATTTTCCGTCGTATATTGAACGGAAGTATCCGTCGAAAGCATATATAAATTGCCGTGCGTCACGGTTCCGAGCATTTGATAGGTCTCCCCCGTTCCCAAGAGTTTACTGGCGAGATTCAGGGGAAGAATACAGAGATCGGCTTTGGGATTTTCCCCCGTGACATAAGTCTGAATGGTGGAAGAGTCGACGACATGATAGCTTTCCGTTTCCGATTCGGAAGCCATAAGCTGCGCCATGGCCAAGGCGGGCGCACCGTCGGGCATATAAATTTCTTTTGTCGGATTGGTTTCGATCTTCGTCGAACAAGCGGAACCGACAAAGATAAATGCGGCGGCGAGCGTTCCGCATATTGCGGATAAAATTTTTTTCATGAATGTATATCTCCTTTTTGATATTTTCAAATTTTTTCGACAAAGAATTCACGGCACTTTGCTGCCGATATTCTTATTTCCGGAAGAGTTTCAAGCATTGGCCATCTTCAAATTTTTCCAAACAGAGCTTTGACGGCAACATTGTCTATCTTTCCCAATTTTCCCGTCAAAGCGTTGGTAATTTCTATCGGAGCGTCGAGTACGACGGACAGCACGGAAACGTTCTTTTCCTTATACGGTATCCCCATTCGTCCGAGAATATATTCCCCGTATTCGGAAAGAAGATTGTTTACCTTTTCGCTTTCCGAACGATCGGAAACGAGAATGCTTACGACGCTTATACGTTTTTCGGTCATAAAAAAACTCCTTTGCCCGAACGGCAAAAGAGTCTCGCGCTCCGCCGATAAACACGGAGAGCTTTTTTCTTTATGAATATCAAACATGGCGGTCGGCAAAGGCCTTCCGTTTTGTTTTCATAAATTTTCGGATTCTTCTTTCACCGTCGGATAATTCTTTCGGTTTAAGTTTTATAAATATAAATTTAGGTGCCTTAATGTTTGGCTTTTCTCATTTTCTTTAATTTTTTGCGCTCTTTACGGGAAAGCGTTCTATGATAAGGTTCAGCTTTTTTCTCCGAATCCTCTTCGGCAGCGTCTTGCAAAATTTCTTCCGTCTCCGAATCATCGTTGTCGGACGAAAGAACTTCCTCCGTTTCTTCCGCCTCCTGCATTTCTGCGGCCTTTTCTTCCATAGACTCTTCCGCAGGCTCCACTTCCGTCTCTGAAGATTCTTCCAAAGTATCTTCAATCGTATCTTTTTCGGATTCTGCTTCTGTTGCCGCAGCCTCTTCCAAAGGATTTGCCTGTTCCGTCAATATTTCTTCGACGTTTTCTTCGTCTTTGCTTTCTTCCAAAACAGGCTCGCTCGTCTCTTCCTCAAAAAGCTCTTCTAACGGTTCCTCTTCGATATCGTCTGTAATATCGTCAGCCGCGGCGATTTCTCCTTCTATCTGAGAAAGCTCTTCAGAAGTTTCTGCCTGTTCCTCAACAGGTTCTTCTTCCACCGTTTCGACAGTTTCAACGACTTCCTCAGTCGGTTCCTCGGCGGGTTCTTCTTCCACCGTCTCAGTGGTTTCAACGACTTCCTCGGTCGGTTCCTCGGCGGGTTCTTCTTCCACCGTCTCAGTGGTTTCAACGACTTCCTCGGTCGGTTCCTCGACGGGTTCTTCTTCCACCGTCTCAGCGGCTTCAACGACTTCCTCGGTACGCGCCTTAAATTCTTCGACGAATTCCGCGGCAAATTCGGGAGAGCCGAAATTCATCGCGGTTTCATTTTGTTCGGGCGAACGCAAGGCACAATTTTTGTCCATATAACAAAGTCCCGCGGCACGAAGTTTTTCCGTCGTTTCATCGGAGGTTATCTGACCGCCGCCCGAAACGCATCCGTCAGGGCAAACGGATACTTCTACAAAGTCATAAGTACTTTCGCCCGCAACTATTTTTTCCGCCAATTCGTCCGCGGCTTTCAGACCGCAAACCACCGCGGCCTTTATCGTCAATCCGCCGACCTGAATTTCGGCTTCTCTGAATTCTTTTCGGCTGCGGATACCGCTGTATTCTATCTTTGCAAACGCATCTTCGGATTTATCTTCGCTGAGCGCGCGTACAATCGCTTCGGTAACGCCGCCCGCGGTTCCCGTCAAAATCCCCGCGCCGGTATAAGAAGAGAACGGCTCGTCCGCTTTTTCGTTTTTAAGAAGGCGCAGACGGATTTTCTCTTCGGCGAACATCTCGGAAAGTTCGTCCGTCGTCAATACTAAATCCACGGACGGAATTTCATCTTCGGAAACTTCCTCGCACTTTTCAGCAGCACAGGATACTACCGCGATGACCTTTGTTTCCTTGCCGTCATTCAATGCCGCGAAGCATTTTTTCAATCCTTCTCCGAACGTCTGCATGGGGGAACGGCAGGAGGAGAAATATTCTTTCAAGTCGGGATACCGATTTTCCGCATAATGCGCCCAAGCGGGGCAAGCCGCCGAAAACATGGGCAGCTTGCCGCCGTTCTTCATTCTTTCGGCGAGCTCTTCCGCCTCCCTGGCGGCAACGATATCGGCCGCAAAAGCGGCATCGACGACAAAATCCGCGCCGATTTTTTTAAGGGCGGCGACAATCTTTCCCATCGCATCTTCGCCGCGCGCTAAACCGAATTTTTCACCCAAAGTCACTCTCACGGCAGGAGCAATCTGAACGACGGCGCGCGTCGATTCTTTATCTCCACGCAAAATTTCCCAGGCTTTATCCGTTTCGTTTTTAATGGTCATCGCTCCCGTAGGGCAAACGGCCTCCCGTTCTTCGCCGTCGATAACTATGTAACTCACCTTTAAATCCTCCTTGTTTTCCCGACGGAATTGCAATATTTTTACCGATTCCGTTTTCTGCAAATCTATATTGGTTTTATTATATCACAAATTCCGAGCTTTTTCAATAGTTAAGAAAAAATTTTTTTGGATTTTTTTGACTTTTTCTCCGTATAAATTTTCAAAGCGTCAAAATGGTCTTTTCGAGATCGGAGAAAGAATACAAAACCGCGTCGGGTTTTTCGGTTTTTCCGAACCCGTAAGCAGCCCATATAAAAGGAATCCCCGCATAGCGGCAAGCGACCTCGTCCATGCGGGTATCCCCTACATAGACGCAATTTTTCAAATTTTCTTTTTCCATGAGAAGTTTTAAGTTTTCGCCTTTATTTTTTCCCGTCATTCCCGCGCATAAATAATCCTTGACGAACGGGCCGATTCCGGTAAAAGAAAATAATTTTTCGATATATCCGCACCCGCAATTGCTGACGATAAAAATTTCATAACGACCGGACAGCCGCTTTAAGGTTTCAAATACGCCCGGGTATAACTTTCCGCCCTCTTTTTCGAGCAGTTTGAGCTGAGTGTTCATGCAATCTTCCACAATATCGTTTCGTTCTTTTTCCGACAGTCCCCCGCAAAGCTCCTCCGCGATTTCGGAAGGAAGTTTCCCCATATACGAATTGACCTCTTCCACGGTAAACCTTCTCGAAAGTCCGCGGCGGCGATAGACTTCGTTCCAACTCTTTGTAATCGTCTCCGAACTGTCCCACAAGGTTCCGTCCACATCCAAAATAATATTTTCGACCATCTTATGCTTCCTTTACAATATCGCTCTTCAAATAAATGCGCAGCAAATCCTCTTTATCCCTGAAATAAGTTGTTCCTTTCAGTTTCGGACTGTCCGCCGCCTCTTCCGCATACCGAATCAACGCTTCGCGCGGATACCTGATATGCTCTTTCAACAGCAATTTCAAAACTCTTCCGAACTCTTCGGCGTCTTTCGTTCCCGCGGCGCGGAGAATCTTTTCCGTCCGTTCGGGAAGTCGCTCCTCTGCGAGCGCAAGCATTTCGCCGAGCAATACGCCGTTTGCCTCGCCGTGATCGGTTCCGTAATGATACGTGAGCGCGTATCCGAGCGTATGCACTGCCGTCGTCCCCGCCTGCGCGATGACCGTCCCCGCCAGCATGGAAGCATACAACAAAGTATCTCTTTCGGATAAAGACAGCGCCGAAGAGACTTGCAGTTTCGGAAATATCCCGAACAGCAAGCGGATGCTTTCGAGCGCGGCCAAGTCTCCCTGCGGAGTAGATTTTGTCGTGAACATTCCCTCCACTGCGTGAGAGAGGGCGTCTATCGCCGTATGAATCGTTGTATTCTCGGGCAGGGAAAGCATGTATTTCCCGTCGAGGAAGGCGAGTTTCGGAAACATTTCGGGAGCAGACAAGCTCGTTTTCGTTCTCTTGAAATCGTTCGTGACGATCGCATACGGAGTGACTTCGCTGCCCGTGCCCGCCGTAGTCGGCACCGCGGCGACGGGAAGAATGTCCTCGCTCCAACCTCCCGAAAAAATTTCCTCGTCCGTCCTCGGCTGTCTCGCGAGGGCGGCGATCGCCTTTGCGGCGTCCATGGGAGAACCTCCTCCGATCCCTACGATAAAATCCGCATGCATTTCCCGCGCCTTCGCCGCGCCCTTCTGTACGCAGGCGACAACGGGATTGGGCGTCACCTCGTCGAACACCTCAAATTCCTGTCCGTTTTCTCTCAGCGTCGCACACATATCCGCGAGAGAACCGTTCGCCGCGGAGCTTTTTCCCGTCACGATCAACGCGCGTTTTCCGAGCGGAGACAAAAGCATAGCGTTATTTTTCACGCAATCCCGACCCGAAACGATTTTCGTCGGCATGTACCACGTGTATTCAAAAGAGGATTTTTCCATGCCCGTTCAATGCTCCTCCAATACCGCTTCGACCGCACAGATAGGTTGTCCCGAAGAAATAAACTTCGCCTCGTATTCGGTGACGATATTTTCTTTGGGATTTCCGTCTTTATGCAAATCGTAAGTGACTTTTTCCAAACGGAATCCGCAGGCGGTATATTCTTCGAGGGAAAATTCAAAAAAGTCCCTGTTGTCCGTCTTTTGAAGAATTCTTCCGCCCTTTTTCAAAAGTTTTTTATAAATCTCCAAAAAATTCCGATGCGTGAGTCTCTGCGTCGCATAGCCGAGCTTCGGCAGCGGCGTGGAAAAATTCAGATAAATTTTCCCGAGGGAATTTTCCGGAATATAGCAGGGCAGACATTCGGCGCGGATATTAAGAAAGCGGATATTTTCTATTCCTTGCCTTTTCGCTTCCTCCATGGGCGTCAAAATGACGTTGCTCATCTTTTCGAGCGCAAGATAGTTGATATTCGGATTTTTTTTAGCAAGAGCGCAAATAAAACCGCCTTTCCCGCAACCGATTTCCAATTCTACGGGGAAATCGTTTCCGAACACGGCGGCAAAATCGACGAGTGCACGGTAATTTTCCGCAGCTTCCTTCATGTTGAGAATTCCGCCCGCTCCGCGCGCGAGAAGAAGGTCTTTACAGGCCTCCATACGACTTTCGAAATTGCGTTTTTTTCTCATTCTCATGGACATGGCGTCTTTTCCTCATCCTCTGCCCGTGCTTCCGAATCCGCCCGCGCCGCGGACCGTATCGGAAAGCTCGTCCGCTTCCTGAAATTCCGCCTTCAAAAAGGGAGTGACGACGAGCTGCGCAATGCGTTCTCCGCACTCTATCGTCTGGACGGAATCCGAATGATTATAGAGAGCGACAAAAACCTCGCCCCGATAATCCGCGTCTATCACGCCCACTTTATTCGCGGGAGCAAGACCGCGCTTGCTTGCGAGCCCGCTTCTCGCATATACCAATCCCGCATATCCCTCGGGAATTTCCACCGCAATCCCCGTCCGAATCATCTTTGTTTCTCCGGGACGGAAGCTCACTTCTCCGTCGGTCACGGCATATAAATCCGCGCCAGCCGCGTAAGCGGAACCGTATTTGGGCAATACCGCGCGTTCGTCAAGTTTTTTCACCGATATCGTAGGCATATCTTTTCTCCCGACAATAAATTTTATCCGAAATTTATTATATCAGATAACGGACGAAAAAGCAAACGAAAGAAGGGGCCGCCGCAGGCGAAAAAAAGTTTTCTCCCGTCACTTGCCCCTTCTTTCATTTCCTTAGGTTTTTCGGCGAGTTTCTTTTTCGTTTCCGTAAATTCCCCCTCGATTGAAAAGCTCTCCTCTTTGTTCCCCTTTCGGGAATTTTTACTCCGCTCTTTTTCTCAGCCCAGAGCCGTATCCAAGAGCATCATTAGAGCAAAGCCTGCCAATAGACCGACGAGCGCCAAAGATTTGTTCTCCGAAAAGCTCTCGGGAATAAGTTCGGCGGCCGTTACGGCCACCATGGCCCCGGCGGCAAAAGCCAGCGCCCAAGGCATCAGACTTCCGATAAACGTAGCTGCCAAAGCGCCCAAAACGGCGGAGGGAATTTCCACCGCGCCCGAAAGAACGGAGAGGAAAAAACTTTTTTTACGGCTCATTCCGCGGGCGCGCAAAGGACAGGCGACGCAAAGCCCTTCGGGAAAATTCTGTACGCCGATTCCGAAAGCCAGCATAGCCGCCGGGACGAGACCGCCGCCGGCGAAAGCCACGCCTACCGCCATGCCCTCCGGAATATTGTGCAAAGTCACCGCGGTATATAAAAGGCCGCTTTTTCCGCCGTTCTCCGCCCTTTTCTCGGAACGGGAAAGGAGACGGTCGGTAAGGACGATAAAAGCGCCGCCGATACAAAAGCCCAAAGTCACGGCGACATAGGGCGGAACGGCACAGGGATAATCGAACGCGGGTGAGAGCAGAGAAAAGAAAGACGCCGCCAGCATGATCCCCGCAGCGGAGCTTTCCGCAATCACCGAAAATCCCTTTTTCGGTTTATCGGAAAAGAAAATCACGCTCGCCCCCGCCGCGGTCATGAAACAGGTATATAACGACGCGAACAACGCCTGCCATACAGGCGAAAGGTTTTCCAAAAAATTCATCGGTAAATACATTCCTTTTTTATCTTGACAGCGGCTCCGTATATGCGGAGTACCGCTTATAAGCAGTATATGCCCGATTGCGCCTTTTTGTCCGTAAACCGCCCTTCGTCCGCCGCAAAAAACGGAGTCCTCGCGCATATCCGCAAGGACTCCGTAAAATTTTTCCGATTTTTTGATTCTTTCTCTTTCGACCGATCATTACATGCCGGAGAAATAATCTATTTTCATCGCTTTTCTGACTTCCAAGAGCGTTTCCGCCGCCGCGGCGCGGGCCTCTTTGCAGCCTTTGAAGAGAATGTCCCAAATTGCAGGGAGATCCTCCGCCAGCTTTTCTCTCTTTAAGCGAATGGGTTCCAAAGTCTCCTGCATGACCGCGTTCAAAAACTTCTTTACCTTCATGTCGCCGAGGCCTCCGCGTTCGTAATGCGCTTTCATCTCCGCAAGGTTCGCATACTCGGGCAGATACCGCTGAAAGTGCTCTTCCCTGCAAAATGCGTCGAGGTAAATAAACGTGGGATTGTGCTCCGTGTCGCCGGGATCGCTCACTTTCAAGTGATTGGGGTCGGTATACATTCCCATGACTTTCCGCTTGATTTCGTCCGCCGAATCGGAAAGATAGATACAATTTCCCAAGGATTTGCTCATCTTTGCCATGCCGTCCGTTCCCGGCAGACGAAGACAGGATTTATTCTCGGGAAGAACCGCCTTCGGCTCCGTCAGGGTCTCTCCGTATAAGCCGTTAAAGCTCCTCACGATCTCCCGCGCCTGTTCCAGCATGGGAAGCTGATCCTCTCCGACGGGGACGGTATTGGCCTTAAACGCAGTAATGTCCGCCGTCTGAGATACCGGATAGGTTAAAAATCCCATAGGCAGGGAAGCGCCGAAATTTTTCTGTTTGATTTCCGCCTTTACAGTCGGATTGCGTTCCAACCGCGACAGGGTGACGAGATTCATGTAATAGAACGTAAGTTCCGTAAGTTCCGTCACATAGGATTGAATAAAGACGGTGGATTTTTCGGGATCGATCCCGCAAGCGAAATAATCGAGCGCCACTTCCGCGACGTTGGAACGCACCTTTTCAGGATTGTCGAAATTGTCGGTGAGTGCCTGCGCATCCGCAATCATGATATAAATTTTATCGTATTTTCCGCTGTTTTGCAGTTCTACTCGGCGCTTCAAGGACCCGACGTAATGCCCGATATGCAGTTTTCCCGTAGGTCTGTCGCCCGTCAGAATGATATTTTTCATAAAAATTTTTCCTTTCCGAAGTATCCGTTTGAGGGATATTATACCACGCGTCCGCCGAGGTTGTCAAGGAATTTTCTTTTTTGATGCTCGCCGGATATTTTTCGGATATTTTTACTTCCCGATACTTTCCGCCGTCCGCCAACCGACTTTACTTTCTGATGCCGAAGGCATAACGGGCGGTAAAATGGTAAACCTGTCCCGCGGGAACAATCGAAGAGCCGTATTCCGCATAAGCGGGCACGTTGACGTTATTGGGGATCGCCTGCGTTTCGAGGCAAAGCCCTCCGCAACGGCCGTAATAATGTCCCTTTTTCCCCGTCTGATCGAGTCCGTTTCCCGCATAGAACTGCACGGCGGGCATATCGGTATAGCATTTCATTTCGATGCCGCTCTTGGGGCTGTATAAAACGCCGTAAGGCTCAGAGACGTCGCGGTTTTTATCGAAAATGAAACAATGGTCGTAACCGCCGCCGTAAGAGAGGTCCCTATTCGTCGTCCGCTGCCCGTCGTCCCTTCCGACCTCTTTGGCCGTCGTGAAATCGAACGGAGTATCCTTCACGCTCAAAAATTCCCCGTGGGGAATGAGTTCGGAATCGGTCGGAGCGATATACGGAGCATCGAGGAAAAGTTCATGATCCAAAATCGTGCATTTATCCCCTTCTCCGCTCAGGTTGAAATAAGCGTGATTGGTGAGGTTGATCGCCGTCTTTTTATCGGAAACCGCCGTATATTCGATCCCCAGAACGCCGTCGGAAAAAGTATATACGACCGTCACTTTGAGATTTCCCGGATAATTTTCCTCCCCGTCGGGCGAGAACAGGGAAAGTTCCAATTTATCCCCCTCGATCTTTCCGTCCCAGAGCTTTTTGTCGAAGCCTTCTTTTCCGCCGTGAAGGTGATTGCTTCTGTCGTTGATATAGAGGGAGTACGTTTTTCCGTCGATTTCGAGATGCCCTTTGTCGATACGGTTTCCGAAACGTCCGATGAGCGCGCAGAGATAGCCTCCGTTTTCGAGATATCCCTTTACGGTATCATACCCCAAAAGCACGTCCGTCGGACGGCCGTCCTTATCGGGAAGGACGAGACTTTGTATAATCCCGCCCAAAGAAAGTACCTTCATGCTTTTATCGCCGTCCGCGAAAGTATAAGCGTATACTTCTCTTCCGTCGGGCATTTTGTCAAATACCGATTTTGTAATTTTCGTCATATAAATCCTCCTTACGCGGAATCTTCCGCAGTCAAATTTTTTCAACTTTTTAATTCTATTTTCCGTCGAGGTCGCGCACAAAAAATACACTTTGAAAATTTTCATACACGTCCCGTTTTTCGATTTTTTATCCGCCGATAAAAATCAAAAATTTACGCGCATGGTTCCGACCTTTCTCACCGCCGCGGGAAATACGTTTTCCCGCCCGAATACGCGCGCCATTGCGCGGATATATTTTTCCTTTTCCGCATCGGAAACGCAGGCGAGCACCGTTCCCGCGAAGCCGCCTCCGTGCAGGCGGTACCCGCCGTTTTTCAGCAGCTTTTCCGACAGCTTCAACGCGAGGGAAACGGGCTGAACATCGCTGTTCGGAACAAAACAGTTCTGTAAATATTTCTGACTGCTTTCGCCGCTTTCCTTCATGCAATTCAAAAACACGGACATATCGCCGCGGCGCAGAGCCTCTGCCGCACGATCGACGCGAACGTTTTCCTCAAAAAAATGAAACGCGCGCAAGATCGCCCGTTCGGAGACCTTCTTCCGAAGATTCGGAAGAGCGTTCAACAGCGAATTTTCATTGATTTCACGAAGAGTCTTTTTACCGAAAAAAGCCGCCACTTCCGACATTTCGCCGCGGATTGCGGCATAATATTCCGTCAGTTCCGAATGGGTACCGCCCGTATTCGTAATGACAAGACTATATCCTTTCGGAAGAGGAAGAGAAGATACGGAAGGAGCCGACGAATTTCTGAAATCGATTTTATTCAGTCCGCCGTAAGCGACGCCGGACTGATCCAGGAGTCCGCAGGGTTTTCCGAAATACTCGTTTTCGGCAAAACGGCCGACCTCCGCCTTTTCCGAAGGCGTCATTTTTCCGTCCAAATGCAAATCGTTGAAAATTTCCGCAATCAATACTTCAAAAGCCGCGGAAGAAGACACCCCCGCGCCGCGGAATACCGTGCTCTCCGTATAAGCGGAAAAGCCGCCGAAGTCTTTGAGGGAGTATCCGAGCCTTTCTATCCCTGCGGCAACCCCGCGGGCAAGGGAAGCGCTCCTGCCCGTCTCCGCGCGCTTTCGCGCCGTGTCCGAGACCTGAAAACGGACGGGACGAAAACCTTTGGAAGCAATTTCAACGAGTCCGTCCCCGCGGCGTTTCACCGCCGCCACGATATCGCAGGAAATCGCCGCGACGATTACTTTTCCGCCGTTATGGTCGGTATGATTCCCGATAATTTCCGCCCGCCCCGAAGAGGAATAGAACGCTTCGGGTTCACACCCCTTCAACGCCCTGAAACCTTTTGCGACCGCACGATATCGTGCTTCGGGGACGCCCGCGGCCGTTTCGCCGTATAAAATCCGATAATCCAAAAGCCCCTCCTCCCGCTTCGGCAGTTTTTTCAACTCCGCAAAGCGTTCTCTTTCGCGAGCGTATTTTATCTTTCAACGATCCGCGCCGCTATTTTTAAAAAAAGCCGCGAAAGTTCCGAAGTTTTTTCCTCTTTTATAAGAATATGGTTCGGATGCACGTTTATTATATCACACTTTTTTGTTTTTGTAAATATCGGAAAGCGATTTTACACAAAATAAGGACATGAAAAAAAATCTTTTGCCCTTTGCGGCGCTCATGTTTTTATGCGCGGTTTTTTTCGTAGCTGCAGGAGCTTTTCTGCTCTTTCCGTCCCTTCCCCTTTCCGACCTGCCCGTCATTCCCGCTTTTCTTCCCCTGCGTCCCTTTTAACCGCTTAAACAAAAAATGCGGGCATACCGAAATCGGTATGCCCGTATTGCGGGATTTTCAATTTTAATATATATTATCTCCTTTTTCTATATTACATCTATGGCACAAAGTTTGTAGGTTATTATATACGGATTTTCCACCTTTTGCAATCGGTATTATATGATCTATTTCTAATTGAGCAAAATTTCCGGAAGCGCCACATATACAACACCTATATCCGTCTCTGGCGTAAATCGAAAACCGCATTTTATTAGAAACCTTTCCTCTTTCAACACGACAGATAGAATTCCAAATTTCACAATCGGTATAAAATGCCCCGTTCTTTTTATTCAACCGCGCGATAAACTGCATGATATCTTTGTCATAAAAAATCTCTACTTTTCGGCTATATATATATCCTCTTATCGTGGCGCAATATAAAGTTACCGTCAAGTAAAATTGTGTAATGGGAGCAGAATAAATTTCATTCTCAAAAATCTTCTTTTCTCTTTCCAATAACTTTTTAATTTTCATTTTCCCAGGCGAATCGTAAAACCGACCAAATTGATCTATGGTTTTTATCTCGGTAACATATTCAGTATATCGTTTTTTGTTTATATCGATTTTCCCGATTTGATCAACCACCTTCTTTTTGATAAATTGTAACTGATAAATTAAATAATCTTTGCAAGAAATGTTATCATAAAATTTCTCATTATCATATGTATGTTCTTGATTTAAATCTATAATCGGATAAAATTGATATCGATTATTTATTTCGTTCAGCTGTTTCAAACAAATACTATTTCTCAAAATAAAATCATCATATTTTTTTCGTTTTGAGACGCATATTTTCTTTACCGTAAAGAATGTAACGATACCGCCAAAAATAATTAGAAATATCCCCAATATGATCACTGTACTATCCTTTCGGACATACCGAAATCGGTATGCCCGCATTTTTCTGTTCGTCAATTTATTTCTCAGGTATACTTATTTTCTTTAATCCACTCCGTAGGTCTTTCTGTATTCATACATCGCGGGGAGATATTCCTTTCCGTCGATGACGCCCTTTTCGATCGCCGAAATAATATCCGCCATCGTGACGATGGAATATACCTTTACGCCGAATTCTTTATACGCCTCCTGAACGGCGGAAAGTCCGCTTTCCAAGCCTTTTTCCATTCTGTCCACGGAAATGACCATTCCCGCTATTTCCACATCCGCCGCCGATTTGAGTTTGGGCAGAATTTCCCTCAAAGCCTTTCCAGACGTCATGACGTCCTCGACGATAATGACCCGCTCTCCGTTCTCCAACGCTTTTCCGACGAACAGGCCGCCTTCGCCGTGATCCTTCACCTCTTTTCTGTCAAAGCAGTAATTTACGTCCGTGCCGTATTTTTCATACAGCGCTACCGCCGTAGTGACCGCCAAGGGAATTCCCTTATATGCGGGTCCGACCAGCGTATCCGCCTGCAAGCCGTTGTCGTGCACGCAGGCCGCGTAATAAGCCCCCAAACGCGCGAGCTGCGCCCCCGTCTTGTAATTTCCCGTATTGATGAAATACGGGGCTTTCCGGCCGCTTTTCAGCGTAAATTCCCCGAAGCGCAAAACGCCGTTTTCCACCATGAATCTGATAAATTCTTCCTTGTAGGTAAGTTGCTGCATTTTTCTTTTCCTCCCGAACGGTTATCCGTTTAATTTTACCGTACCCGTCAATTCGGATACGTTTTTTATTCCGTGACGGTCGCACCAATCGTTTAACCCGTCGATAATCTTAGGACAGGCAAACGGGTCGGTAAAATTTGCCGTCCCCACCTGTACCGCGACGGCGCCCGCCATAAGAAACTCCACGGCGTCTTCCGCGCAAGTAATTCCGCCCATTCCCACGACGGGAATTTTTACCGCATTCGCGGCTTCATATACCATACGGACGGCAATCGGCTTAATCCCCGCGCCCGAAACGCCGCCCGTATTGTTCGCCAATACGGGTCTGCGGCGCTCGATATCGATCGTCATGCCCGTAAAGGTATTGACGAGCGAAACGCAGTCCGCTCCTCCTTCCTCCGCCGCGCGGGCATTGGCGGCGATGCTTTCCACGTTCGGCGAAAGTTTGACCATCAAAGGCGTCTTTTTCAGGGCGGTTTTTGCCGTTTTCGTCACCTCTTTCACGCTCTCGGGGCGAATTCCGAACGCCATTCCGCCCGAGCGGACGTTCGGACAGGAGATATTCAGCTCTATGATATCCGCCAGCCCGTCCAAACGGGCGCAGATTGCCGCGTAGTCTTCCAAGGTTTTTCCCGCGACATTGGCGACGACGGCCGTCCCTTTGGCTTTCAGCCAATCGAAATCGTATTTTATAAAATGTTCGACTCCCGGATTCTGCAATCCCACGGCGTTCAAAATGACTCCGCGCGATTCCGCTATACGGGGAACGGGATTTCCGAGACGGGGCTCCATCGTCAGTCCTTTCGTGGATACGCCGCCCAGACGCCCTATATCGTACAATTCGTCGAATTCGCGGCCGAATCCGAAAGTGCCCGACGCGGCGATGACGGGATTTTTCAAAGTCACTCCGCAGAGATTTACCGATAAATTTGCCATAATTCTCCCGCTCCTTTATAAAATCACGTTCCGAATATCAAAGACGGGACCGTCTTTACATACCCGCGCGTGCTCACCGTTCGTAAGATTGCATACGCATACGAGGCAGGCTCCGATTCCGCAGCCCATGCGCTCTTCCAAAGAGACGAAACAGGGAATGTTTTTCCCGTCCAAAGCCTCCTTCAACGCACGGAGCATGGGCAGAGGACCGCAGGAAAGAACCACGTCGGGACGGTACCCCGCGCCAAGGTCGCGCACAAACGCCTGTACGGCGTTCATCTTTTCTCCGAAGCTGCCGTCGTCCGTCACCGCCAAAAGCCTGTCCGCCCGCTTCAAATCCTCCATGCCGCAGACCGCGCCTCGATTGCGGAAGCCGATATAGGCGGAAAGCTCCTTTTTTTCCGCATATTCGCGGAGAACAGAAATCATGGGGAAAATCCCCACGCCGCCGCCCACGAGAGCGACTTTCTTTTCGTTTTCCGCGACAAAAAAACCGTTGCCGAGGGGCATGAGCACGTTCAAGGTTTCTCCCGCCTTCTTCAAAGCCAAAAGTTTGGTTCCTTCGCCCTTAATCTGGAAACAGACGGTAATTTTCTTTCCCTCCGCACGACATACCGCCAAAGGGCGGCGCAAAAGATGACTGCCGCCGACGGAAAGCTCGGCAAATTGTCCCGCACGCACTTCGGGTTCCTCGGGGAGTTCAAAAGTCAAAGAATGAATATTTTCCGCAATCGGGATATTTTCGACGATTTTCGCCGTATATTCGCGCATGATTTCCTCCGTTACCTGCCCATTTTTCCGATCGTTTCGGACAGGTCTTTCTGCATTGCGACGGCCGCCGCGCGCGCCGCTTCGTAATAAGTGCCGCCCGTTTTCTTATATGCGCACAAAATTCCGCGGGAATTATTCACTACGCCGCCCAGCCCGTCTTTTCCGAAACAGCAGCGCAGCATTTCCGCGCTTCCGCCCTGCGCGCCGTACCCCGGAATGAGGAAAAAGGTATGCGGTAGCTTTTTCCTCAGCCGTGCCGCTTCTTCGGGGTGCGTCGCACCCACGACCGCGCCGACCGCGGAATAACCGTATTTTCCCACGGTGCTTTCTCCCCATTTCTCCACGAGGCCGCCCATGTATTCGTATACGGGCGTTCCGTTTTCGAGGAGAAGATTTTGGAGCTCCCCGCTCGACGGATTGGAGGTCTTGACGAGCACGAAAATTCCTTTGTCCCGCTCTTTGCAATCTTCGACGAAAGGCACGATTCCGTCCGTGCCGAGATAGCCGTTGACGGTCACATAGTCGGAGGGAAAAGCGGAAAAACGCGCGCCCTCTACGGACGTTTCGCCCAGAAATGCTTTGGAATAACAGGCCGCCGTGGAGCCGATGTCGTTGCGTTTCGCGTCCGCGATGACGACGAGCCCCTTCTCCGCCGCATAAGAGAGCGTTTCCCTGTACGCTTTCAGCCCTTCCGCCCCGTACATTTCGTAATAGGCGATCTGCACCTTTACGGAAGGGACAATATCGCAGAGGGTATCCACGAGCTTTTTATTGAAATAAAAAATGCGTTCCGCGACGTCGGAAAAATCTTTTGCGCCCGCACGCATATCGTCGGGCAGGTAATCGAAACTCGTATCCAACCCCACGCAGGTGGGATTCTGCAATTCTATGATGCGTTCAATGAGACGATCGGTAATCATAATTTTTTCTCCTCGTTATAAACGGTCAATAAACATGTTTCTTGCGCTCTGACAGGAAACATTCGGTAAGCTGTTTTTTCGTTCTTGCCATAAACCGTTGGATAAGCGCGCTTCTTGCGCGTTGCTTGGAAACGGTCGGCAAACATTTCTTATCCGCCGCTTTACGCTTTATACTTGATGTCTCCGTCGACAATCGTATATTTTACGGCGCCGCTGAGCTTCCGCCCGTTAAAGGGGGTATTCTTTCCCTTGGAAACAAATTCGGAGGAATCCACGACCCATTCTTCGTCGAGGTCGGCTATCGTGAGATCCGCGGGCACCCCCTCTTCGATTTTTCCGCCCTCCAAGGAGAGAATTTCCGCGGGGAGACGGCTCATTTTATCCGCGAGCTGATTGAGAGTGAGAATCCCCGTCTTATAGAGATAGGTAACGGCAAATCCGAAAGAAGTCTCTATTCCACTGATCCCGAACGCGGCCAAATTATATTCGACGTTTTTGTCGTTCGCGTGGTGCGGGGCATGGTCGGTAACGATTGCGTCGATCGTTCCGTCCTTCAAGCCCTCAATAATCGCAAGCCTGTCCTTTTCCTCCCGAATGGGCGGATTCACCTTTGTATTCGTGTCGAATCCGGTAATGACGTCGTCCGTCGCCGCAAAATAGTGCGGGCAGGTCTCCGCCGTCACTTTGACGCCCGCGCGCTTGGCGTCGCGGATCATGCGCACGCCGCTGTACGTCGAGACATGGCAGATATGCACGGGCACGCCGAGGCTTTCGGAAAGGCAGATTTCCCGCGCGATAACGACATCCTCCGCCGCGCGGGGGATTCCTTTCAACCCCGCCAAGGTGGAATTATAGCCCTCGTTGACGACTCCGCCGTCCGCGAGTTCCTTGTCCTCGCAATGACACAGGCAACGCATATTGAAGCCGCTCGCGTACTCCATGGCAAGCCGCATGAGACGGGAGCTTTTCACCGTCTTTCCGTCGTCGGAAATCGCCACCGCGCCCGCTTTTTTCATTTCGCCGATATCCGCCATCTGCTCCCCTTCTTCTCCTTTCGTAATGGCGCCGATCGGACGGATTTTGCAAAGCCCCACTTCCTCGCCGCGATGGCGGATATAACTGATCACGACTTTATTATCCGCTACGGGCTGCGTATTGGGCATGCAGCAGATCTGCGTAAATCCGCCCTTTACCGCCGCTTTGGAGCCGCTCTCGATGTCCTCTTTATATTCGAATCCCGGCTCGCGAAGATGAACGTGCATGTCGATGAGGCCAGGAAATACGTGCAGCCCCGTCGCGTCTATAACTTCTTCGCCCTGTTCGGGAGAGAGCTTGTCCGCGATCTTTTCGATCTTTCCGCCGAGAACGCGGATATCCTTTTTTTCCACCGTATCTTTGAAAATTACGCTTCCGTTTTTGATAATCATTTTTATAACCTCGCTTATTTACCCGATTTTCTGTACTGCTCCAACAGGAACAGAATCGCCATTCTCACCGCCACGCCCGAAAGCACCTGATCCTCTATGCGGCTTTTCCCGTCGTCGATGACGTCGCTGGTAAGCTCCACCCCGCGGTTGACGGGTCCCGGGTGCATGACGATCGCATCGGGGGAAGCCAAAGACAATACCCGCTCGTTGACGCCGTAAAATTCCGCGTATTCGTTGAGAGAGGGGAAATTTCCCGCCTGCTGGCGCTCCAATTGAATTCTCAGCCCCATGACGACGTCCGCTCCCTCCACCGCTTCTTCGCGGGAGGTGCAGAGCTTTGCCCCCAAACGGTCGATTCCCTTGGGAATGAGCGTCTCGGGCGCGTACATTCTCACTTCCGCCCCGAGTTTGGCAAGGGCGAACAGATTGGATTTCGCCACGCGCGAGTGCTTGATGTCTCCCAGAATCGCCACCTTCAAGCCCTCGATTCTTCCGAATTTTTCCCGCATGGTGCAAAGGTCGAGAAGGGCTTGGGTGGGATGCTCGTTCATGCCGTCGCCCGCGTTGATGACGCCCGCTTTGACCGTCCTCGCAAGCAGATACGGCGCCCCGCCCATGGGGTGGCGGATAATGATGAAATCGTTCTTCATCGCGTCCAGCGTCTTGCCCGTATCGATGAGCGTCTCTCCCTTTGCGACGGACGAAGAACTCGCCGCGATATTGATGGTCGTCGCGCCCATGTATTTTGCCGCCAGCTCAAAGCTGGTGCGCGTCCGCGTGCTGTTCTCGTAAAAGAGAATGGTGGCGGTACAGCCTTCGAGATGCGGCAGTTTCTTGATTCCCTGCCTCAAAAGCCTCTTCATGTTCGCGGCGGTGTCGAGTATTTCGCAAATCTCTTCCGCGCTCGCGTCCACAAGGCCGAGCAAATCTTTTCTTTTAATCATTCGCGTCCTCCTTTCCGACGACGATTTTATCCTCCGCCGCGCCCAGTTCGGTAAAGTATGCCTCTACGTATTCTCTGCGCGCGGTGGGTACGTTTTTACCCACAAAATCCGCACGGACGGGCAATTCTCTGCCGCCGCGGTCGATAAGTTCCAGAAGCCGGATCGCCTTGGGTCTGCCGAGCCTGAAAATCGTTTCGATAGCCGCGCGGACGCTCCTGCCCGTATGCAGGACGTCGTCGCAGAGCACCACGATTTTATCCTCTACGGAAAAATCCAGCTCGCAGTCGGTATGTTGGGGTACAAAAAAAGCGGAGACCAGATCGTCGCGCTGCATGCCGATATCGATTCCGCCGCAGGGAAGAGTGATCCCCTCCGCTTCGGAAAAACAATCCCGTATGCGCTTCGCCACGATTTCTCCGCCGCGCCGAATGCCGACAAACACCACCGTTTCGGGATTTTCGTCCCGCTCGGCAATTTCGTGCGCCAGTCTTATCAGCGTCCGCCTCATTCCGTTCGCGTCCATAATGATATGTTCCGCCATGCGATTCCTCTCCGAAAAATAAAAATACGGCCCGGGCACCGACGCCCAAGACCGCAAAAATCCTCATGCTTTCCGCGCCGCGCGAAAAAACCGCGGCGAATATACTGTCTGCGTTTTGTCTTGTCGGCATCTCGGTACCGCTCTTAAAGATAGTTTTATTATAGCACACTCCTTTTCGCTTGTAAAGAGTTCCGAAGCCCTTTTCGGAAAAAAATTTTATTCTTTTCCGCGGAGCCGAACAAACCCGCAAAAAAAATTCTTCAATAAATTTTCACCAATCTGAAATCCGTCTTGTCGCAAGAGGTGAGATAGTATTCCACCCCGTTTTTTTCCGAATACAGAGGGAAATATACGGGGCCGTGCAGGTGTCCGAAAATTACTGTATTCACCCCGTTTTTTTCAAACATTTCGGTAAACAGGCTGTCCTCTCTTTTGAGATTGAAAGGCGGATAATGAATGAGCGCTATCGCCTTATCCCCCTCTTGTCGGAGCGCCTGCGCGCAGGCGAGGGCGAGGCGGAAGCGCTCCGCTTCGCGGCGATAGAGTTTTTCGTCGCGCTCGGTATAGTCGGGGCTTCCGGGACACGTCCACCCGCGGGAACCGCAGATAACAAAATCCCCGATTCTGACCGCGTCCGTTTGAAGAAAGACGAAAGATTCGTCGGGCGCCCTGTCCCTGAGCCGCGTGATGCCGTTCCACCAATAATCGTGATTGCCGCGGATAAAGACCTTTTTCCCGGGCAGAGAGGCGAGCGCGTACAGGTCGGACATCGCGCCGTCCATTTTCATCGCCCAGCTGATGTCGCCCGCAACGAGCACGACGTCTTCTTCCGTCACTTTTTCCCGCCAATCCGCTTTTATTTTTTCGAAATGTCCTTCCCAGTTTCCCCCGAAAATATTCATGGGTTTGGAGGAATCCGAAGAAAGGTGCAGATCGCTTATCGCATAAACATTCATGGCAATATTATAGCAGATTCTCTGCGGAAAAGCAAGGATTTTATTTCTCTGAAAAAATTCCCGCCCTTCATTTTTAAGAAAGGGCGGGGATACGGACACTTTTTTAATTTCGGCGTTTCAGAAACGGTTATCCGTTCCGTTTCCCTTGCAGGCGCAGGAACGGGCCTGAGGGTAAAGCGGAAGTTCAAAGAAGCCCGTACAGATTTCCTGAGAGTATTCCTGCGCGGGCGGAATCGCACAATATCCGTAAGACGGAACCAAAAGCTCCACCTGCATGGCGATTTTGAGAATGACGGTCGTACACATGCTGACGGTGAAGGTATTGTTCGTCGCGTTGAACGTTCCCTCGGGAGCGACGGCGCTGACGACGCCTTTGACCGTAAACGGCATAATGGACGGAGACGGCACGAAAAGAAGCACGTCCTCGTTGAGCGTGACCGACGAAGTCGCCTTGCCCTCGGTGCCCGAAGCGTCCATATAAAGAACCTCGACGGGAATCGTGACGGACGCCTGAACGCGGGCGCACTGTTTATCCGATTGGCGGTCTATGTTGAGATTGGAGACCGTAGCCTCGGAAGAGAGGGAGCGAGCGCTGATGAACGTCAGCGGATATGTAGGATTTTCGGGCACGAAGTCGGTAAGTTCCAGCGTATAGTTTTCAAGCTGCGTCTGCTTGATGCAGGCGTCGAATATCTTTTCCGCCTGAATACATACTTTTTCCGTCAAGCCGTTCAACGGATTGCCCGTAATGGTGCCGGGGCACTTATCCGATTGAAAATTAGAATAAAACGACATTTTAACCTCCTGTAACGAAATAACCTTGAAGAAGAAACCGCGAAAGATGCGCGGCGCTTCAAGTTCCTCCGTAATCAATTACTTATTATATCTTATGTCGGGAAGGAAATTTTCGTGTTATGCCGCAAAAAGATTTTCCCTTCGCGTTCCGACTACCCTCGTCCCCGCGGCGCGTCCCAATCATAGCAATACTTTCATTCCGGGATATAAAAGTGTGGTCATGTTCTTTTTTTCAAAGTTTTCTTCGCTTCCCGAAAGCAGCGCCTTCGTATCCCCCGCGCGCACGGTATAGAGATTTCCCCTGACGGCGGGAATATACAGGATTTGCCCCTCCCGAACGTCCTCTTTCAGAGAATTATGGCCTATCAGCACGCTTTCGGGCAAATGAAAGGCGTCGGAAATTTCTTTCAGCGTCTGTCCCCGTTTGACCTTATAAAATTGCGGAATGATAATTGTCAGCATCACTCCATTATATGCGGGAAGAAAAGAAATTATCCTCATAAATCGCAGGGCAAGCCCGTACAATAAATTATGAAAAAAAATAATATCTATCGAACGGCCGCGCTCGTCACGGGACTTTCCGTCGCGGAGCGCGCACTCGGATTTTTATATCGCATCGTTCTTTCGCGCCTCATCGGGTCGGAGGGACTCGGACTCTATCAGGTCGCCCTGTCCGTATTTTCCGTCTTCATCACGCTGGGAACGGGCGGAATCCCCATCACCGTATCGCGGCTCATCTCCAAAAGCAAGGCGGCGGGAAATCCGAAAGGGGAACGCTCCGCCGTCACCGCGGGACTTTTCGCGTCCCTGCTCCTCACCCTTCCCGTCTGCATCGTCTTTCTCCTCTTCGGGAAAAAATTTACCTTTCTCTTTTCCGACGACCGATGCCTGGATATCTTCTCCATTTTGCTCGTCGGACTTATTTTTTCCTCCGTCTACGCCGTCATTCGCGGCAGCTTTTGGGGAAACAAACAATTTCTTCTTCCCTCCGTCCTCGAACTCGTGGAAGAAAGCGTCATGGTCATCGCGGGTGTCCTTCTCCTCCGCGGCATCTCCGACGTATTCGACGGCGCAAAGCGCGCCGCCTTTGCGGTCATCATCTCCTATTTCATCTCTTTCTCCGCCTCTTCCGTCTGCTTCTTCGCGCGCGGCGGAAGACTCGCCTCGCCTAAAAAACAATTAAAACCGCTGTTCGCTTCCGCCATGCCCATTACGGCCGTGCGCGCGGGCGGTTCCCTCGTCGGTTCCGCCGTAGCCGTACTTCTGCCCGCCATGCTCATTCGCGCGGGCGCGACTCAGACCGAAGCACTCCAAATGTTCGGCGTCGTCTCCGGCATGGCCATCCCCATTCTCTCCATTCCTTCCACCGTCATCGGCTCCATCTCCCTCGTCCTCGTTCCCGAGCTTTCCGAAGACTTCTACCGGAAACGCTATAAACAGCTCGGCAAAAATATCGAAAAGGGAATTTCCGTTACCGTCCTCGTGGCATGCCTTTTAATCCCCTTATTTTTCGTCCTGGGCGACGATATCGGCAGAGTCTTATACTCCGACGCAGATGCGGGAGAAATGATTCGCAGATGCTGTTTTATGCTCCTGCCCATGAGCCTCACCATGATTTCCACCGGCATCCTCAATTCCATCAACTTCGAGCGGCAAACCCTCGTCTATTACTTTATCGGCGCGGCGCTCATGCTCGGCGCGGTGTTGATTCTGCCGCAATACATCGGCGTCTATGCCTATCCCGTCGGACTTTCGCTCAGTTATGTCGTATGTTCCACGCTCAATCTCGTCTTTCTTTGCAGAAAATGTCCCCTACCCCTCTCCCTCCTGAAGCGCAGCCTTATTCTCTGCGCGCTCATGCTCCCCGTTTCCTTAATCGGACAATTCGTCTCCGCCGCTTTGAAAAAATATCTCGGAGCCGTCGCGGCGCTTTCTCTCACCGCCGTCATCATGTTGATAATTACTTTCGTTTTTTACTTTTTTTGTCACATTTTCTCCCCGAAACCCTTCAAAAAACTGTTATCTGAAAAATAAAGAAATCCCCCCTTCCAATCCTTGACAGAACTCTTTTTTTGTTCTAAAATAGTAATGTGAAAATTTCACCCGGAGGAACACATCATGGGCTATAAAACCAAAGAATGGCGCGACCACATGCGCGTTACGCTCGACTACAACAACATGACCGACAAATTTCTCGGCGACAAGGGATTTACCCCCAAGCAACTCGCGTCCTACAATACCGCGGCTGCCGCCGCTTTTGCCTACGTAAAAGAAAACAGAGGCAAGGACGAACTGTATATGGGGTGGACGGAGCTTCCCTATAATCAGAAAGAAATCGTCTCGGACATCCTCGCCACCGCGAGAAACGTGCGCAGAAAATTTCAGTATTTCGTCGTTCTCGGAATCGGCGGAAGCGCCCTCGGCCCCATCATGGCATTCAACGCGCTCTGCCATCTGCACTATAACGATCTGCCCAAATCCGTAAGAAAAGGCCCCAAATTTTACGTGGAAGACAATGTCGATCCCGTCAGAATGAAAGATCTTCTCGACGTCATCGACCCCGCAAAGACCTGCTTCAACGTCATTTCCAAATCGGGCGCGACCAGCGAGACGATGACGCAGTATCTCATTATCCTCGACCTTCTCAAAAAGGCGGGCGTGGATGTCAAAGAAAACGTCATTTTCACCACCGACGCCAATAAGGGCAATCTTAAAAAGATTTCCGACGAGGTCGGCGGAATCAAGAGCTATGTTCTCCCCGACGGCGTAGGCGGAAGATTTTCCGAGCTCTGCCCCGTAGGGCTTCTTCCCGCAGCGGTGCTCGGCATCGACATCAACGGGCTCCTCGCGGGTGCGGCGTATATGGACAACGTCTGCCGTTATCCTTCCCCTGCAAAGAATCCCGCCCTCATGTGCGCGGTTCTGCAAGTGGCCGCCATGGAACAAGGCAAAAACGTGGGCGTTATGATGCCCTATTCGGATAACCTCAAATATCTCGCCGATTGGTATTGCCAGCTTTGGGCGGAATCCCTCGGGAAGAACGTCACGCTGGACGGCACCCCCTGCAACGTCGGACAGACCCCCGTCAAATCTCTGGGCGTCACCGACCAGCATTCGCAGGTTCAGCTCTATACCGAAGGCCCTTACGATAAAGTCGTAACCTTCCTTTCCCTCAAAAAATACGCCTGCTCCATGCCCATCCCCCACGGTTGTGAGAATATCCCCGACGTCGCTTTCCTCGGCGGGCATACCATGGAAGAGCTTATTCAGGCGGAAAACGAAGCGACGGCCTATGCGCTGACCAAGGCGGGCAGAATGAACTATACGCTTTGGCTGCCCGAACTCAACGCCTTCACGCTGGGACAGCTTTTGTTCCTCTTCGAGTTGCAGACCGCTTATGCGGGCGCCATGCTCAACATCAATACCTTCAATCAGCCCGGCGTAGAGGAAGGCAAGAAAGCCACGTTCGCACTGCTCGGAAAAGCGGGCTATTCCGCGAAAAAGGAAGAGCTGGACGCTCAGCCTGCAAAGGATCCGAAATATATTATCTGATGAAAAACAAAGTATCTGACAGAAAAATATAATCGGTTGATAGATGAAGGGCTACCCCCTTTCGATATTTTTCCCCGAAACGAACATGTTTCGGGGATTTTTTTCCAAATTCGGTATAAAATCCCCGTTTTGCGGGAATACTCTCTGTTGAACAGGAAAACGGCTCCTTTACATATAATGCACTAAGGGAGTTTTTCCACACGAGAGGTGTCTTATATGAATGTCAAACGAGGGGAACTTTACTATGCCGATTTATCGCCGGTGGTCGGCAGCGAACAGGGCGGCATCCGTCCCGTTCTGGTGGTGCAGAACGATGTCGGGAACAAATACTCCCCCACGATCATCGCCGCGGCGGTCACCAGCAAAATCAACAAGGCGAAACTTCCCACCCATATCGAGCTGCCTTCCGCTTACGGATTGGCGAAAGACAGCGTCATTCTTTTGGAACAAATCCGTACCATCGACAAACGCCGCTTAAAAGAACGCATCGGCGAGCTTCCCCCCTCGACGATGAATCGCGTCAACAGGGCGATTTTAATCAGTCTCGGCTTCACGCAGGAGAACTGACCGCCGAAGCGTTTTCTTTTCCGCTCATACGATGTTTTTCATCATCTTCCCCCATACCGCGTAAGAATGACGGACGTTTAGTCCCTCTTTCTTGCGAACAACTCGAAACGGTGCGAAGCGTTCCCGCTTTGCACCGTTTTTATATATGCCTGCCGAAACAACGGAGAGGTTGCGAACGCGAAGTCGCCTCCCCCTCCGCGAGTTTCGTGCGGGAAAGCCAAAATAGAGCAAAATCAGTCAAATTCCGCGCCCGCGTTTTTGTTATAGTGATTGCTGAAATATCCCTATGCCCGGAGGCTTTTATGAACGAACGCCAAAAGCTCAATTTTTCTACCGTTTTTCTTTACATACTTCTCTTTACGGCGATGTTTTCCCTCTATTATGTGGGGCGGAACGGCGAACCTTTCGGACTCGCCCTCCTGTATGCCATGTTGGCCGCGGGACTGAATCCCGTCGTGTCCTGCCTTTTATATCTCTTGTCCGGATTGTCGGGATTTACGCTCTCCGTTTTGCCCGTCTATGCGGGACAGGCCGCGATTCTCTGCATCGTATTCTGCATCTATGCAAAGCTCAAAAAGAAAGCCGTGGCGATTCCTCTCGTCTGTGTATCTCTTTCCTTGGTTCTTTTTGTAGCCTTTTCTCCTTTTACGCCTTACAATATTCCCTTGAATCTCCCCTTCACGTTGGGAGCCGTCTCGCAGAAAATTATTCTTTCAGGACTCATCTTTCTTCTTTCGGCCATGTTTACGGTCGCACTGAAAGCGCTGCTCAATAAACTGCTGCGCTGTCGGCTCAAAGCGGAAGAAATTATCTTTTCCGTTCTTTTCTTCGTACTCTGCGGCGTCGGAATCTGTCGGATAGCCAGCATTACCGCTTACATGGGTATTGCATTCTTTATCTTATTATTGTTTGCCTGCGCGACAAAGGACGCTTCCGCACTCATTGCGGCATTTGCGCTCAGTCTGCCGCCCGCGCTTGTCGGAGGAATTTCTCCCGAAAGATTTTTCCTCTACGGGACGGCGGTCGCCCTGTTTATCAAGATGGGACGGCTTCCCGCCGTTCTGGCGCTCCTCGGCATATTTTTTATTTACGGGTATTTCGACGGCATTTATTCGTTGCAAACTTCCTTCTTGGTACAATCTCTCCTTTCCGCACTCATTCCCTGCCTGTTATTCTTACTCATTCCCCCTCCCCTCGTCAGAAAAATGGAAGATAAATTGATCTTTTATCGAGAAAAACACCTCTCCCGCATCGCCATCAACCGCAATCGCGCTTCCATAGGAGAACAGCTCTTTGAAATTTCGGGAGTGTTCAGGGAAATACAGACCACTTTCGCGGCGCTCGGAACCAACGAAGCGGAGGAAGGCGCAAAAGAATACATAAGAGGCTGCGTCATGGAGAGCGTATGCAAATCGTGCACCAATTACCGGACCTGCATGCTGCACGGTTTGGAGAATGGCTTAAACAAACTCATCGACATCGGTTGCGCGAAAGGAAAAACCAGCTTAATCGATATTCCCACCGACCTCGCCGAGGCCTGTATTAATCAAAGCGGGGTTCTGTATGCCGTAAACCGACAGATCGGAGATTATCGGAAATATATGCTGGAAACGGAAAATGCCGCTTCGGGCAGACAGCTCCTCGCCAATCAGGCACAGGGCGTAAGTGAAATTCTCAAAAACATCGCGCTCGAACAGAGCGAACCCCTCACGATTTATTCGGAAAAAGAAAAGCAATTGAATGTAGCGCTCCTGAAAGCGGGCATCGTGTGTTCGGAAGTTCTAATTGCGGGCGACGAGGACGACCTCACGTTGTCCCTCATCACCTTCGGAAAAGCAGACGTAAAAAAGATAGCGGCCATTGCCTCGCACGTGCTCGGAAATCCGCTCATTATTTCCGAAAGGCTCACGCTCAGCAAGGATAAATTCTGTTGTATTTTGCACAAGAAACCCTATTTCGACGCGGCGTTCGGCGTGGCTTCCCTCACCAAAGCGGGAGAGGCCGCCAGCGGGGATACGCACTCCGTCATCAAGATAGACGAACGCAGATTCATGATCGCGCTCTCCGACGGCATGGGCAGCGGAGAATATGCGCGGCGGATTTCCGAAAGTACCATTTCTCTGTTGGAAAGTTTTTATCGCGCCAAAATGCCCTCCTCGCTGGTACTGTCCACCATCAACAAACTGCTGACGTTCAGTCGGGAGGAGACGTTCGCATGCGTCGATATCGCCGTGGTAGACCTCGACAACGGCGCGGCCGACATCGTCAAAATCGGCTCGCCCATGGGATTTATTCTTTCGGGAAATACCTTAAAAATTCTCGAAAGCGGTTCTCTGCCGCTCGGGATTCTCGAATCCCTTCACCCCGATACGTCTTCTTATACGTTACAGGAGGATGACGTCTTGCTCTTTTTAAGCGACGGTATTACGTCCGCATTCGGCTCTTCCGCCGATCTATACGAAACCTTAAAAAATATCCCCGCGGCTAATCCCCAACAGCTCGCCGATACGATTTTGAATCAGGCCGTGGCTTTATACGGCGGCTCGGCTAAGGACGACATGACCGTCTTGGCCGTCCGGCTTTTCAAAAGTTTAGACGCGGCATAACGACGCCGTATATAAAGTCCCTTACAGATAATACTATAAGCCGCCACGAAAATCCGTTCATCGACAGCGAAAAAAATTACTTCGGAAAGTTTTTATTCAATAGAAAGCCGATCGTTTCTCATTTTTCCGAAATATCTTTATTCCAAAGACAAAAAGCAGGCGTTCCTTTTCAGGAACGCCTGCTTTTTTGGTTGCTTCGAATAAACCTTATTTTTTATTTTGTCTCTTCCGTCGAATTCTCTTCCTGTTTTTCTTTCTGCTTCGCACGGAAAACTTTACGTAACTGGAACACCCCGCCGCATTCCGGACAACGATAGGCAAATGCGCCTTCCTTAACCGTCAGTTTCGTGGCACAATCGGGACAGGTTACCGCCCATTTCTTAGGCGGAAGCGGCTTGGAAAGATCCTCTTTTGACAAATCTGAGGCTTGGGGATAGTTGTCGAAATTCTCTTTCTTGGCGCTCTGAACGGAAGCTCCTTTTATCTGATCCGATTCGGAAACAGAAGCCGGAAGCAATGCGGGTACGTTCGAGCTTCCCTCCGCGGCCGATCCCGTTACGGAAGAAGCCGTTTCGTTATCGTCCGAAGGAACAGGCTGTTTCGCCTTACGGATCCACTTTTCAGCCAAAGTTCTCTCTAAAGCGGCTCTGTCTGCCGCCGCACGGCTTTGTGGCTGCGCCTCTTTCTCATTGACGCGAGCCTGCTTGCCTTCCTCCGCTGCCTGAGTCTCCGACTTTTCTTCCGTCTTGATTTCGGTCTCCGAGTTTTCTTCGGAAACAGGTTCCTGTACATACTGATAAGGATTAAACGGGCGATAAGGTCTTCCGTTATTCCAATAAGAGCTATATGGAGGCATATACGGATTATTCATGTACGGATTGGAATATTCGTAAACGGGCTGACCGTTTTCTTCCGAATCGGGTGACTGCACGGGAGGCATCTGAGGTCCGGCAATCATCGGCATGACCATAATCGGCTGTCCGTTAGGCTGCATGAATACGGCGGGTTGAGTAATGCACTGCAAAGGAACATGATACATTGCAGGGACATTTTCGTTTGCCGTTTCCTTCGCCGCATTCGGCGTTGCGGAAGCATTGTTATCCGTCGCTTCTTCGGTCCCCGAAGCCTCCTCGGAAACTTCCGCGGGATTACCTTTTACGTTGGGCAGACGACACATACAGAATTCCTCGATAATCGCAGCGAGAGCGACGATTGCGAGATACAGCGTGCTCATCGTGGGAGCAATGAAATCCTGCTTTCCTTTCGCCACAAACAACAGCGCGAAAAACACGGCCGCCGTGATGAATGTAATGATAGAAAATACCCGGAAATTCCTCATGCCGGAAGCTTCCATACCTTCGCGGTCAAACTCGGTCGTTGCAGTGGCATGTTTCAAAAGCACCAGCGTCCAAATGCAGACGAGAAGTTGCAGCAAGGGCAGAACGCCATAGATCAATACGTCCATCTTCGACTTGAACAGTTCGCTGAACGCATTATTTTCCAACCATTTCACCGCATTGAGCATCAGATTGCTCTCAGAGATGAAATACATAATCAATCCGACAAAAACGAGCTGAGCGATATTGCGGAAGAAGGGTGCAACTCTTCCCAGCGTACGTTTTTCCTCCACGGGATTATCGCCTACCGTAAACAAACTGACGTTTCCGCCCACGAGACCGCACCAGAAATGGAAAATGAGTCCCACGGCGACGGAAATATAGAACAAATTGGCAAACCCCGCGCCGGAAACGAGGTGAATCATAAAGGGAAACGCGATAAATACGCAATATGTACCGGAGAAAATTTTACCCATTTCCTCCATCGCGATGACGTTGCGGTTAAACCCGTTCAGTCTGGAAGCTCTTTTCTTAAACAGCCGTCCGAGCTTTGACAAGGATTTCAGCACGTTGATAACGACGGTGAGAAGCAACAGCGCATATACGAGCGCGACGAAAGCGTTGAGTATAACGGCCGTTTCGGAAGTCTTGATATTTTTAAGTTCGAGGAAGGGTTTCCAAAAATTCTTTACCCACATCGAACCCACGGACGTGCCGTAAACGAGGGGGAGAAAAGCCATCGCGGCGAGAAATACCGTGGCGATCAGATAGAGAATCCCCACAAATTCCGCTTTGGAATGAGCCTTGGCAATGCGTTTTTTTACCGATACGGTCTTTTTAATATTCTCTTTCATTTTTTCATTGCCTCCTTGACGGAATCGGGCAGATCGACCTTCGTATTATTGAGGTTGGAATAATGCAAATCGATGCTCATAGTGCCGTATGTTTTCGTTTCCTCCGTTTCCGAAATCTCCGTGCAGTAACGAATCGTCGGGCAAAGGCCTACGGTGAATCGACATTCCCCCGCCTGACCTTCGGCGGTCACAGAGGTATCTTCGAAATGATATTCTCCCGTAAGGCCGAGATAGACGGGATTATCGGAATTGACGGAACCGAATACTTCGGTCATGCGGCCGAACATACTCGATGCCGACAATATATACGCCTGATCGGAAGAAGTCTCCGTCATTTGCTCCCATTTTGCCACATCCAAAAGCGGCGTGTCGTCGACGTTCTCCGTCGCGGAAGAAACGTTTGTACGGGCAAACCATGCGCCGTCAGACTTAGAAAGCACATATTCTCCCGCGCTGATCGTCGTCGTGCGGCCTTCGAAATTCTTGAACGAAAGTTTCAAATATGTATAATCCGCGTCGGTATAGATGACCCCCTCGGTCAAAGTATTGACCGTCTGAGCGCCGTCCCCCGTGACCGTCATCGTCGAAGTCTGCGTGAAAGAAAGAGAATACGACTTATATTTCCCGTCCTTTTTACTGCCGTCGAAAATACCGCCCGATTCGGTCATGAGCGTCTTTGTCTCATCAAACCCGCTTTTGTTGATCCAACCGTCGAAAACGTTGCCCGTCGCGCTGCCGATAGGTTTTTCGGCCTTACCGACGGTATTTTTCGCGAACATAGTGCCGTAAACGACAGTTCCGCCGGCCAACGCGAGAGAAAGGATCAAACCGATCGTCCCGCAGATTCTGCCTTTCTTTTTCATCCGAAGCCTCCTCAAAATTTCATTTTCACCGGTATCATATTTATCCCATTTATCACAAATACTTACACCGATATTATTCCTTTATATTATAATCTTTTTTTCTTTTATTGTCAATATTCTTTTCTTATTTTTTCGCCAAGTTTTTTAATATTTTTTCGTTTCTTCTTTATTCTTGAAAATTTTTCGTCTCTATCTGACAACAACGCATCGTTTTCAGCGCGGCGAGGTGATTTTCGGGCGTAGAGCCCGCACAACATTCCGCATCCACGACGATTTCCGCCTCGGGCAAAAAGGCTTTCAGAATCAAGGCGTTCGATACTACGCAAATGTCCGTACAGACGCCGACGAGTTCCACCCTTTCATATCTTTCCGCCGCCGCAAACTCCGCGAGGGAAAGGCTGCCGAAAGAGGGTTTGTCGAATATCTTTTCCCCTTGAAAATAAAGGCCTTCGACAATTTCCCATCCCTTCGTTTTGCGCAAACAATGCAAAACGGGCAATCGCTTTCCCTCCTGTGTGGAAAGGTAGTCTTCCCCGTGCGTGTCCCTCGTGAATACGACCCTCTTTCCCGACCTTCTGGCTTCTTCCGCCTTTCTCTTTACGGCGGGAAGAACGGCCCGCGCTTCCATGGTTCCCAACGCCCCGAAAACAAAGTCGTCCTGCATGTCCACAACGACCAAAAGCTCCTTCATTTTGTTTTGCCTCCTCCCTATTATTCCATGCGGAAATATGAAAATTTATAACCTGAGCCCCCTGCAATTTTCGTCGAATTTTATCGATTCCAACATTCGATTTTATGCGCGGTTACAGAAAAATTATTTATCTTTCGAATTTATCTTTATACATGGCGATGCACTTATTTATGATATCTACCGCCTCGTCGCGATGGCAAATTTCCTTGACGGTCGTCTGTTTATGTTCGAGGGATTTATACACTTCAAAGAAATGCATCATTTCATCGAATACATGGGAGGGCAACTCGTGGATATCATAGTATCCGTTATATGTGGGATCGCCCAGGGGAATCGCGATTACTTTTTCGTCGAGAGAACCTCCGTCGATCATTTTGATGACTCCGATAGGATAACAATTGACCAGCGTCATCGGATAAATAGCCTCCGCGCATAAAACCAGAACGTCCAAAGGATCTCCGTCCTCGGCCAAAGTACGGGGAATAAAACCATAGTTCGCCGGATAGACGGTGGAAGTATAAAGGACGCGGTCCAATTTCAGAATTCCCGTTTCTTTATCCAGCTCGTATTTTGCCTTACAGCCCTTGGGGATTTCAATCAGCGCCTCAAAATTTTTAGCGGATATGCGCTTTGAGGAAATATCGTGCCATATATTCATAAAAAACTTCTCCTTTACGGCGTTATTGTATCATACTTTCCTTAATTTCGCAAGAGTTCGGACAAAAATTCCTCAAAATTATTTTTTCAAATCCGTCATAACTTGCCGAAAGTCGTATAATCAGTTGTCTTTTCGGACAAAACATGCTATAATGAACAAGTCTATATCGTTATCCATTCGGAGGTACCATGCAAAAAGAAAAAGCTGCGGAGCAGAAAAAAGATCGCCCGAGCCCGATAAAAGATTTTTTCAAAAGAAAAAATCCCGCGGAATTTTTTGCGGCTTTCATGGCGGTAAGTCTGGTCATCTATCTGATTGCTTCCCTGATATGGGGCGGCAAGGTGTTTTGCGGAATCTTCTTTGCGGACGGAACCGATTTGTTCATGGACTTTTTTAATTCCGTCCGGGACGTTTCACAGGGAACGGGCGTCTATACCGACCGCGGAGTCATCTATCCTCCCATGGCAAATCTTATCTTTCTGTTATGCCTTCGGTTGGTGCCCGAAGAATATGCGACGACGCCTTTCGATCAGCGCCATGACTGGGTCAATTATCCTTCCGCCATCATTGCGTGCCTTTTGTTTCTGCTCATATTTGCACTTCTGTTTTTCTTCCTCTGCGGAAACCGGGTACGTTTTTCGGGAAAGAAAAAAACTCTCTTCTGCTTTTTTATTCTCGTCAATGTCCCCATGCTCTCTTTATTGGAAAGGGGAAACATTGTTCTTTTGTCCACTTTGGCATCGGCAGTCTTTTTATTCTTTTATCAAAGCGAAAACAAAGTCGTACGGGAGCTTTCTCTCGTCGCACTCGCGTTTTCATTCTCTCTCAAATTATATCCCGCCGCTTTCGGCTGGCTGTTGATTGCTGACAAACGTTATAAAGAGGCTCTGCGCTGTGCATTGTACGGAATTTTACTGCTCCTTTTGCCTTCCTTCTTTTTCGGAGGGCCTAAATGCCTCGTCTGGATGTTGGAAAACATCGCCGACTTTTCCGATTCCGAAGCTTGGACGAGCATTGCAAAAACGTTGCATCTTCCCGAACAATTATTGAAAATCCTTTTCATGACACTGATTGCCTTCGTCGTAATAATGTTTGTCGTTGCTTCTTACATTCAAAAAGAACACTGGAAAGTCATTCTTTTTGCTTGTACGGTGTTCATGTGTGTTCCCTCCATCCACGCCACCTATGCGTGGGGAATTTTTCTCGTACCGCTCATTTATCTCTGCAACGGAAAACAACAGCTCAAGGGCATCGATTGGGCATATTTTGCCTTTCTCATACTCCCCTTTCTCTTTATTCCCGGAAATCCCGACCTAAATCATTTTTTGCGCGACGGGGCGGCGATTTCAGATATCTGTATTCTTCTTTCCACCGTCGCTTTGGGCATAATCTGTCTCGTCGATACGTTCAGGGCGATAAGCGGAAGAGGGAAATCGGAGGAAACTTTTTCAGAATCAGAACTTTCTGCTCAAAAATAGTTGAGGAATTTTTACCATGGAAGAAAATCTCGACAAGATTCATTCGGTTCTATTCGGGATCTTAAAGGAAATCGCAACGCTTTGCGAAAAGCATAATATCGGATATTTTCTCGATTCGGGAACACTTTTGGGCGCCGTAAGACACAAGGATTTTATACCTTGGGACGATGATGCCGATATCACGATGAAGCGGGAAGATTATGAAAAATTCCGCAATGCGGCAAAGGAATTGCCTGCCCCCTATCTTTTGGTAGAGCCGCAGGATTACAACGGTTATTTCTTTGATTTCATTCCCCGCGTCATTCATACAAAAGAGCCGTTGCGCGAAGAAACAGAGGAGGACAGGGCTCAAAATAATTACCAAAACCGCGTATCGGTAGACATTTTTTTAATAGATTCCGCTCCCGATAAAAAACTCTCTTTCCGCACAAAAGTGCTCCGGCAAAAAATATTGTACGGAGAGGCAATGGCGCATCGCTTTGACAAAAGGAAACACGCCTACTCTGTATCGGAAAAAATCAGAATTTCCGTGCTCGGATTTTTCGGAAAATTTCATTCTCTGGATCATATTCTCAAAAAGCAAAAAAGGCTCAGCACTTCTCACAATAAAAGTAAAACGAATTATTATTACATCAGCAATACGCTCATAGGAGAACTGAATAAGCGCTATCCTAAGGAGGCGTTCGATTCTTTCGTCAGACTTCCCCTTCGGAATACATATTTTAACTGCCCGGGAGGATATGATTGTGTTCTGACGACGCTTTACGGGGATTATATGACTCCCCCGCCGCCCGCAGAGCGCCATCCCACACATTCCGATTAAACGATAAACGATGAATATCAAAGTAATTTTCGAAAAAGACAACAGAAAACGCTTGGGAGACGTCTGTCTGAACATCGGCGCCACCGCTTTGTTCAACATGGTTCTTCAATTCGCGCTATATCCATACTTTCTCCGCTGTTTGGGCGAAGACGCGTATGGGGTAGCGCTTTCTCTGTTATCTCTCGTAGCGATTATAGCCGCTCCGTTCGGTTACGCGGCAAATTATTCGCGTTTGGTCAATGAAAAAGCTCTGCAACCTACCAACGGCGATTATCTGCTGCCCCTGTTCCTGAGCGGAATTCTCAGCGCCTTTATAGGTATTTTTTATCTTTGGTACTTAGAGCTTCTCACCCCCGTTACCATCGGCCTTTATGCCGCTTTGATGTTCTTCACCGTGTTCCGCTGCTATTCCGACGTGGAGTTCAAGCTGAAAGTCAATTTCCTGCGTTACTTTTTCTTTTATCTCGCTATTTCGGTCGGATATCTTGCAGGACTCCTCGTCTATCGGTGGACGGGACAATGGCTCACGGCAATCCTTACGGGCGAAATTCTCGGTATCCTTTATTCCGCTTTCGCGAGTAAAATTTATCGTCGGCCTCTCAGGCCGTCTCAGAATTTCGACCTCGTCTGCAAGAGCATCGTCCTCCTTTTCCTCTCCAATTTTTTGGAGAACCTTACCCTGAATGCAGACAGACTCCTGCTTTTGGCCATGGAGGGAGGCACGGCAGTGACGATTTATTATACGGCGTCTCTGTTCGGAAAAGTCGTCGCACTCCTTACCGTTCCCGTCAATTCCCTCGTCATCAGTTATCTCATACGCTACGACAAAGGACTGTCGAAAAAACTATGGACGATTTTTGTCGCCTGCGGAATAGGCGGCGGTCTCGTCTGTACGGGAGGGTGTATTTTATTTTCCCACATTTTTATTCCGTTTTTATACGAAGAACTATACGAAACGGTAAAGCCCTTTCTCGTACCCGCCATTCTCAGTCAAATTTTTTATTTTGTCTCAGGCGTTCTTTTGGTGGTTTTATTGCGTTTCCGCGGCGAAAAGAAACAATTCCTCCTGAATCTGATTTATGCCGCCTCCTTCTTCGCGCTCGTCATTGCGGGGACCTATTTTTACGGCCTGAAAGGATTCGTTTGGTTCTCTCTCATCGCCAACGCCCTTCGCTTTATTATCGTCGTTGTCTGGGGATTTTTCTCCGCACACGATAAAAGCCCTGAGCCTCCTTTAACGCCGAACCACGAAGAGAGTATAACCGTCGGATAAGAGTATCGTCCGAATTTCTCTTTTAAGAATAATTGTAAGCTGCTCATAAGGAAAAAGGAACCGCTCAAAGCGGTTCCTTTCATTTTAACGAATTTCAAAACAGGCTGACAATAAAAATTACGATTACGGCGGGGACGCCGAAGATACCGGTCAAGATCGTCGTCAACCAATTGATCGGCATAGAAATGCCGGGAATCAAATTGAGGAGATATAAAATCACTCCGCCGATCAAGGCGTTTATCAAGAGTTTCCAAATCACTTTGAAACTTACTTTGAACAATTTCAAAACGAGCCACAAAATCAGAATAACGCCGAGAATGATGAGAATACCTTGCCACCACATATTTTTTACTCCTTTACCTGATTAGTTTATCCATAGAGGCGGACTTTTATAACCGATTCTTTTTACTGCAAAAATTTTTCATGAAAAATCGTTAACCGAATCCCCCTCCGAGATACATGAAAAAAAGATACAGCGCACCCATAATGAGCAAAGCGACACACAAAGGAATTACCATCATTTTGACAGTCGTCCAATAAGTTCTCCATTTTTCCTTGAAAGTCGACCCGCTCAGCTTGGTCAGTTTCGCGGGATTTGTTTCGGTATCCTCAAACTCCACGGAAGTAAGAGAAGCGCATTGAGCAAACGCATTCGCCCCGAGCGACGTCACGCCTGCGGGAATTTCAATGCTCGTAAGCCCGCTGCCACGGAAGGCATACTTTCCGATAGTAGTCACAGACTCGGGAATGGTGATTTGTTTAAGAGACGTACAGCCGAAAATCTCGTCGTTGTCGTCCTCGAAATAATCGAAAGTATTAACGCCTATCTCGGTCAAAGTAGAAGGCAGGTTGACGGTCGTCAATGAAGTACAACCCTGGAACATATAGTCTCCCGTCTTTGTATTGCCTTCCGCTAACGTAACGGTTTCCAACGCTTGACAATTTTTGAACATATTTTTGTCGGTAGTTCCGATTGTCAACTTTCCTAAAATCGTCACTTCGATAAATCCGGAATTTTCGAAAGCATTGGCGCCGATCTTTGTCACGCTTGCGGGAATGACGAGCGTTTCCACCGAAAGAATATTGCTGAAAGCCGCCTTTTTGATTTCCGTCAATCCGGAATTTTCCCCGAACGCGATTTCCGTCAGCGAAGTGCATCCGGCAAACACAAGTCCCGCAGAAGAACCGATCGTCGTCACGGAATCGGGAATTGCGATACTCGTCAGTTTCGTACAGTTTTCAAAAGCGCTGTCATTAATTTTGATAAGCGTTTCGGGAAGAACGATTTCCGTAAGTTTATCGCATCCGTAGAACGCCTTTACTCCGAGTGTTTCAATCCCCGATTTGGAAAGATCCAGCTTTCCTTCGGTGCCCGAAAGCCCCGCGGGATAGCAAATGAGCGTATCTCCCTGAACCAAGGCACCCTC
Organism: uncultured Clostridia bacterium; assembly: GCA_904419075.1. Classification (GTDB taxonomy): domain Bacteria; phylum Bacillota; class Clostridia; order Christensenellales; family Borkfalkiaceae; genus Scatosoma. The sequence goes on along the minus strand of CAJFQM010000002.1, from coordinate 141,865 downwards.
CTCGGTAACCGAAAAGGTTTCGTTCTTTTCGTCCACCGTGATTTTTGTGAGAGCCTTACAGCCGCCGAACGGGTTATCTCCGAATTCATCTACTTTTTCTCCGATCGTAAGTTCGACGAGTCCGGTATTTTCAAAAGCCAAATCGTTGATAAACGTCACGCTGTCGGGAACGACAAAACTCGTGAGCGACGTACAATTCTTAAACATGCTGATAGAAATGGTATCAATCAGCGTTTCTCCGTCTTTATCTTTTTCAAACTCGACCGAGGCGAGATCTCCGCAGTCCATGAAGATATAGTTACTGAAATCTTCCACGGCGGCGGGAATTTTGATTGCCGTAAGTCCGCTGCCAGAGAATGCATATTGTCCGATTCCCGTCAACGAAGAAGGCAAATCGATCGTTTTCAAAGAGACACAGCCTTGGAATGTTTTTCCGCCGATGGCGGTCAAAGAATATTCTCCGTCTTTATTTTGGGCAAAAGTAACCGTATGTAAATTCCTGCAACCGTCGAACAAAGCCGATTCACCGGAATACGAAGCGGTAGCGGAAGAAGACAATGCAGTCACTCCTCCGGGGATTTCGATTTCGGTAAGGCCGCTGTTTTGGAAAGTTGTCTTTCCCATAAAAGTCAGCGAAGAAGGAAGTTTCACCGTCGTGAGGTTTGAACAATCCTTGAACATAGTGTTTCCGAGCGCTTGGAGCGACGAAGGAGAATCTTCCGAATCCTCGAAAGTGACGCTTGTCAGGGCAAGACATCCCTCGAAGACACTGGAGCCGACCGTTGCCACGCTTGAAGGCACGGTAAACGTCGTCAAAGCCGTATTCTTGAACGCACTGTTTCCGATGAGTTCCAGATTACTCGGCAAAATAATTTCACTGAGCTTCTCGCAGTCCAAGAACGCCGATCCGGCAATAGCTTCCAGCGTGCTGCCCTCTTCAAACGTTACTTTCGTTAAATTTACACAGCCGCTGAATACGGAGACAGAAGTCGAAACAGTATACTTGTTAGTAGTACTGCGGGTTCCGAAATCCTTTACCGAATTCGGAATAAATACCTCTGTAAGCCCCGTATTTTTGAACGCACTGCTGCCGATGCCTTCCAAGTTAGTAGGGAAAGACACTTTCGTGAGCGCCGTGTTGTTTAAAAATGCGCTGCTGCCGATGGAAACCAATGTATTCGGAAGAACAAGTCCGTCTTCGCCCCACGTAAGGAGTTCGCAATCCTGGAAAGCATAGTTTCCGATACTTTGGAACGATACAGGCAACGTGACTGTAACGAGCTGCGTACATCCGTCGAATATGTATTCGGGAATATCCGCATTTGAAGGAAGTTTTATCGTTTCAAGAGCCGTACAATCTTGGAACATATTTTTCCCGAGCGTAATGAGTCCGCTTGCCAAAGAAACATTCTTGAGAGAGGTATCTCCCTTGAAAACAGAACTGCCGATCGTCGTCACCGAATCCGGAACGGAAACGGAAGTCAAAGAAGTACAGCCGTTAAATGCCGAATTTCCGATTTCGGTCACTCCGACGGGAACGGCAATGGATTCGAGCGAGGTACAGCCGGAAAAGGCATTTGCATCAATCGTCAAAAGGTTGCTATTGCCTTCAAAACGAACCGTTTTGAGAGCCGTACATCCCTTGAACGCGGAATCGCCGATTTTTTGCAAGGAACTCGGAAGGACGAGCCCCGTAATTTTCGTCTGACCGTTGAAAGCACTTGCCCCGATATTGGTCATCCCTTCCGGAATGGCGAATTCGCCTTCGATTTCGCCGTAGATATACAACATAGAAGTTTTGTCTTTGTTGTAAATAATGGGAGTTTCGCCGTCCAGCCAAAAATTCTCGTGGCCTTCGGCAATCGTGATTTTTTCGACAGACAAACATCCGTCAAAAATTTTATCTATATTCGTAACGGAATTGGAGAGATATACCTCTTCCAGTTCTATCCCCGCAAATAATTGCATTCCCAATTCTATATCGGAAGAACTTTCGGGGAAGGAGAACGAGGATATTCCCGTATAGGAAAACGCGAGATTTCCTATGGAAGCGATCTGGCTTCCCTCTTGGAATTCGATTCTCGTCAAGGCTTCACAGCTTTGGAAAGCCGTCTCTCCGATTGTCTTGACGGTAGCGGGAATTACGATTTCAGTCAACGCCGAACAGCTGGCGAATGCATTCTTTTCAATTGCTTCCAAACTGCCGTTTTCGGAAAACGTTACCGTTTTCAAAGACAAAATTTTAAAGAATACGCCCTCTCCCAGCGTCTTGACCTCGGCGGGAATAACGATTTGTTCTATCGCCGTCTCGCTGAAAGCGTAAGCCCCCAATTCCGTCAGTCCGGAAGGAAGATTCACGCTCGTCAGTCCGGATTTTTGGAAAGCATTTTTACCGATCGTCGTCAGAGCGGAATTTTCGGGGAAACTGATAGAGGTTAAAGTTTTGCAATCCGTAAACGCTCCGTCCCCGATCCTTTGAAGCGTTGCAGGGATAGTGATGTTTTTCAGCGCTTTATGAGCGGCGAAAGCATAGTTGCCGATGACGGTCGTTCTTTCGGGAAGAGCGAGGGTTTCAAGGCTTTCGGTGCCGACAAACGGGCTGTTATAGGAAACGCCCGCGCCACCGCTTTGATCCGTTCTGGTTCCGTCCTCTATTTCGAGACTCGCCGTTCCGCCTTCTTCAAAAGTAAGCGTGGCAAGATTTTTACAATTGTAAAAAGCAAGGGATTTTATGGAGGTCACGGTATTGGGAATAAATACCGTTTCCAAAGCTGTACATCCCCAGAACATGCCACCGCTTATCGTGGTCAGACCGTTCGGGAAAATTACTTCTCTGAGAGCGGTACAACTTGCGAACAAACCTTCTGAATCATTCGCATCTCCTTCAAGGATTTCGAGAGAAGTTTCCGATTTTTCAAATGTGACCTTGGTAAGTCCCGTGTTGCTGAAAAACGCTTTCGGCCAAATCCTCGCTACGCTTCCGGGAATGACGACCTCACCGCTCTTTGCGCGGGGACAGACATAAAGATCCGTAAGTTTTCCGTCCGTCTTTCCGTAAAGAATTCCGTCTTTGGAGGCAAAATATGCATTGTCGTCCGCAACAATAATCTCCTCGAGTGCTTCATCGGCCTCAAAGAGATCGATGCTTGTCAACGTATCTCCGTCATAAAGTCCCATTCTTTCCACGGAAGCGGGAATGGTAACCGATATCAGAGAATGACAAGCGGCAAGAGCTTTATCTCCGATCTCCGTTACGCCTTCGGGGAATACGAATTCGGTAACGTCGGTAGATCTGAACGCTTGCGCCCCGACGGAAACGACGCGTTCGGGCAGAACGAGTTGTGAAACGGAAACACCCTCAAACGCGCTCGCCCCGATTGTCAAAGGCTCCGTTCCGCCCTCGTCAAAAGTCACCGTGATAAGATTTTTACAATCCATAAAGGCTTTATCGCCGATAGAGGTGACGTTTTTGCCTATCGTTATCTCGGTAAGTCCCGACTTGCTTTGGAATACGCCGGCTCCGATTTCGATGACCGTATCGGGAATCTTGTAATCGCCCTCTCTCGCCGTGGGATAATAGACGATTCTCGTCTGATCTTTATTGAAAAGGACTCCGTCCTCGTCGCTGGAATAGTTAGGGTTATTCGGATCGACCTCGACCGTCTCGAGATCCAACGCGCCGAACACACCCGCAATGTCGATGACGGGAACATTCGGTCCGAGGAAAAGCGTAGTTACATAGCTGACCCCTTGTTCGTTCATAAAGGCGCCGTTTTCCAACGTCATGCCGAGCCCGCTGTCTACGCGGACGGTTTTAAGTTTTTCGATGCCGCCGAACGCATATTGTCCGAGAGACGTCAAATTTCCGGGCAGAGTAATTTCTTTGAGCCCCGTGCATTGATAAAATGCATATTCTCCGATCGAAAGCGCGGGTTCGCCGTACTGTCCCTCAAATTGAATTTCGTCGAGCCCGGTGCAACCTTTGAACGCCCCCTCGCAGATTTCGGTGACATAGCCGGGAACGATGAGCGTGGAAATCTTTTTACAGCTTTCAAACGCGCCTTCGCCTATCGACTGTACACCGGAAGGAATCGTAAATTCTCCCGAAATTCCCTTCGGACAGAAAAGGATTTGCGTTCCCGCGGCATTACAGAGCAACCCGTCTTTTGCGGAATAATATTTTCCGTCTTCCTCCACGTTGATGGTCGTAAGTTTCGAACAACCGGTAAAACAGCTGAGCGGCAATTCTTTCAGACGGGCGGGAAAATTGATCTCCGTCAAGGACGAGCAGCTTTGGAAAACATTTTCCGCAAGCGACAATTCGACTTCCGTCTCTTCGTCGGCCGACGGCAGGAACGTTACTTTTTCAACGGAACTGCCGCGGAAAGCGTTTTGCTCAATCTGCGCAACGCTTGCGGGAATAGTTATTTCGGTAATATCCGCATCTTTGAATACGTTGATGCGAAGCGTAGTGATTCCGTCGGGAATCGCATAAGCTCCACTTCTGCCTTCGGGGAAATACGTGAGCGTCCGCCCTTGGACTTCCTCACCGTCGGAATCCAACGCAATCAAAACGCCGTCGACAGACTCATATTTCTTTTCGTGAGTTCCCTCGACCGCATAAATATTGACATTTTGAAGTTTAGAACAATTTTCAAAAGGAGACCCCGCGCCGGACGCATCTACGGGCATTTCTATTCTCGTTATGGTATCGGGGATATTGATTTCGACGAGGTTGACGCAATTTTTGAAGGCGCCTCCGTCGACAATGGTAACGGGTTTTCCTTCATGCTGAGCGGGAATTGTCACGCTGGTCAAAGATTTAAGTCCTCTTCCCTGGGTGACGGCGTAACCGTCCGTAGACTGGTCGTATTCATAGCTCAATGCATCGGCCCAGCACGCATACAGCGTCGTATCCTTCGTATTTTTCCAGACATTCAGGCTCACGCCGTTTTCATCGGTGCATTGAATTCCGTTGCCGTCCCGGTCCGTGAACCAGCCGACAAATCCTTTGGTTCCGTCCTGCGTGGTCGGAACGGGAAGCTGATACGGCTGATTATAATAGACGGTAATCGTCTGCTCCTCCATCGATCCACCCGCGAGGTCGAACGTCACCGTGTACGCCTTCGGTTTCCAATAAGCGTAAAGAACGATATCCCCGCTTTCCCGGAAAACTTTATCGGTGTATTCCGCGCCGTTGCTCTTCGGTCCGCCGGGAACATTGTACCAACCGCCGAAATCATATCCTTCCTGCGCGGAGGTCGGCAACGTCATCGGATCGCCGATGGCTTTATACAGAGTCTCTACCTCCGTACCGCCGCGCACGTCAAACGTGACGGAATACGCATAGACCGTAATTTTCGCCTCTTGGGAACGATTTCCCGCATCGTCGTAATAGCAGACGACGATCTCGTTTGTGCCCTCCCGCGTCAACGTCACGGCCGCTTTGTTGGAGCCGGCTTCGACAATCGTCTCACTGCCTCCGTTTACCGTAATTCCGTAACGAGCGGCGCCCACGACATATTTCCAGGAAACCTCGCCGTTGCCATAGCTCAGCGTGTCGCTCATCGTATCGTAGCTGACCGCGATCGGATCGCTATATAAGGAAATTTCCTCTTCGCTCGCGCCGATGGCCTGCACGGAAATTTCCGCCAAAGCTCCGTTGAAATACTCTTCGGACAAAGGAAATTCCACTTCCGCCGCGTCCTCGGGCGCAACCTGATAAGTAGTCGCTCCGATACGGATATTATAGCTCTCGGCGCCGTCCACGGCGTCCCAAATCAACCTGCCTTCGGCCACGCGGATATTGCCGGGCGTCGGCAGGCTCGTCTTGTTATAAGTGATCGCCGCCGCTTCGGGAGAATTGTATCCCTCCGCCACGGGCGTCACTTTAATCGTGAGTTCTCCTTTATATTCTTTGAGCGAATAACGGGTAGCATTGCCCACATCGATCTTATAGGATTCTTCGCCCGAAACGATTTCCACGACATACGATGTCGCGTTGTCCACTTTGTTCCAAACGACTTCTTCCAGCTCCGCATCCACCGCAAGGCCTGTCGCCCCTTCGAGGTCTCTGCTGTATACGAACGTCTCCGATTGCGAATACATATACCCCGAAGCCATCGCGCGCACGGTAAAGGTAATTCCGCCCTCCTGCATCTCGCAATTTGCGAAATTGAAATTGGTGGAATTGCCGTTGTCGAATTCGGCATGATTATGTTCCTTGTTGCCGCAATCGACGGTGATGATGTATTTTTCCGCATTTTCCACTGCGTTAAAGACGAGCACGGAAGGCTCAGCCACTTGGAAAAGAGAAACTCTCGCCAGCGCTTTGTTCTTGTAATAGACGGTGGTCGTATTCCCGTTTAACGAGACTTCCACCTTATATTCGCCCGCGTCTTTGGACGCGAAATCATAAGCAAAAGCAGTTGTGCCCGTCGATTCGGGAACAGTGTCGTCCTGCGTTCCGTCGGGAAGCGTAACTTTCAGCTGATAATTGTTGTTCGTTCCCTCAGCCGTCCAAGAAATCCCCTGTGCGTTCACGGACACCGCGGGAGCGTCGCTCTCATACACGGCATAGAGAGTGGTATTCTGAGCGAGCTTCTGCCCCTCATACTTACAGGTAAGTTTGGAAGCGTCCTCGAAATCGCTTATCCACCAGCCGAGGAAACCCTCTTTCGAAGGCGTAGGCAAATCGTAAGCGACTCCGCCGATCGTCTTCTGATTTTCAAACGTTTCGCCCTCCGTACCGCTGACAAACTTCACTTCAAATTCGTCCTGCCCAGGTACGGCCTTTTCAAAGCGCGCATATAAGGTGATATTTTCCGTTATCGGGCGGGAGAAGTCAAAGGGCTCCGAAAAATCGCCGTCCGCATACCAGCCGATAAAGTTATATCCGTCTTTTTTAGGATCGGCGGGCTTTTCCGGCATTTTTCCGTTCATTACGGAAGAAGGCTCTATCGCGCTGCCTCCGTCCACCTCATAGGTGACTTTGTAGAATACCCGCTTCAAGAATCTGTATGTACTGTCTTTATAGGTGAGCGTCAATACATCGCCCGACAGCGTGGCGGTGGCCGTCCCCCCCCTTCGCCGTCAAACGTCAATTGAAGGTTTGTTCCGTCAAACGTATACTCGCCGTACATCTCTTCGTCGGAAATCGACAAAGTAAAATTATTTCCGTTCAAGGAAATGAGATACTCCGCATCGTCCGCATCGAAATAATAGATGCCCGCTTCGTCGCCCGTTATAGGTTCGTCCACGTTGGAAGAATCTTCGTCTGTATTTTTTTTACACGACACAATTCCTACCGTGACCATAAAAACCATGATAATGAAAAACAATCCGATCAATAAATGTTTCCAATGGCTTTTGGTTCTCATGAAATAACCTCCTCTGAATTTTTTCAAAAAAAATTAATTGCACAAAAGTTACGCGATTTCTGCAATTATCTTGTAAACTATTATGACACTATAATAATATTTTCAATATTATAACTCAATTTTTATCTTATCGTGAAATACTTTTAACGTAATTTTAACTTATCAAGTATATAAATATTTAATAGATCATATAAGCGCCCCTTATGCATATACTTTATTTGCAATTCATTTTATAAATAATCTCAAAAAACAGTATCGAATAATCCGATATTGTTTTTATCGTTTTTAACACAAAAAGCGTAAAAATTCAGAGATTTCGGTCTAAAAAATAAATATTTATTATTTATTTTTGTATATCAATAAAACCGTATTGAGCATGAGAGAGTTTCATCGCTGGAAAACAGAAATAAAAAAGTTCCCGAAACGAATAAATTCGTTCGGGAACTTTGGCGCAGAAGACGAGATTTGAACTCGTGCTACGGTTATCCCATACTACTCCCTTAGCAGGGGAGCCCCTTGAGCCACTTGGGTACTTCTGCAAGCCTTATAACTATATCATATTTTTTTCCGATTGTCAAAGATTTTTTAAGGAAAAATAAAAAAATTTGATTTCTTTCCCGATTCTCTTTTGTCCGCCGTCAGAAAACCGCCGAGGGCAAAAACTCCTCGGCGGTTTTCTTCCGAAACGTCCGTTGCGTTGCGGTGAAAATTGGGGGTATCTGCTTTCAGGACGTCTGCCGTTCGAGAAGGAATTCGTTTTGCGAATCCACGGCCTCCCCGACCTGTTCCGCTTTTTTATAACTGCCGTCGGGAAGAAGTACGCGCGCCTTTACGTTATCCGACAGCATTGTTTCCAGCATGCCGTAGATTTTTGCTTCAATCGCTTTATCCAAAACGGGAGTAGCGATTTCCACCCGCTTGTCGGTATTTCTGGTCATGAGGTCGGCGCTGGAAATATACATTTTTCTTTCTTTTCCCTCGCCGAAACAGTAAATGCGGGAATGTTCCAGAAATCTTCCGACGATGGAGATGATGCGGATATGTTCGGTCTCTCCGGGAATTCCGGGCAGCAGGCAGCAAATGCCGCGGACGATGAGAAAAATTTCCACGCCGCTCTTTCCTGCCTGATAGAGCCGATCTATCATCTGCTTGTCCGTGAGGGAATTCATCTTGGCGACGATGCGGGCGGGTTTTCCGGCCCTGGCCGCCTCTATTTGCTCGTCTATACACTGCAAGAGTCCCTTTTTCAGTCCCTGCGGGGCAATCAGTAACTTTTCATAGGAGTAGTCGGTATTGCAGATGGCGATATTGCGGAAGAACGCCGCGCCGTCTTCTCCGATTTCGCGATCGGCCGTAATGATGTTGAGGTCGGTGTATTGCTTGCTGGTATTTTCGTTGTAATTGCCCGTACCGAGGTGGGTAATATATCCGATTTCCCCGTTTTCGCTGAGCAAAACGGAAACAATTTTGGAATGCACTTTATAATTCTGCATGCCGTAGATGATTGTACAGCCCGCCTCTTGGAGCACTCCGGCGAAATACATGTTGTTTTCCTCATCGAAACGAGCGCATAATTCGATGACGACCGTAACCTCTTTTCCGTTTTCGCTGGCGCGTTTGAGCGCCTCCACGATTCGGGAATGGTTATCGAGCCGATAAATGGTAATTTTGATTGCCACGACGCGGCTGTCGTCCGCGCACTCGTTGAGGAGCCGCACGAGCGGATCCATGGAATCGAACGGATAAGCGAGAAAGACGTCTTTTTCTCTTACCCGCTTGATCAGGCTGACGGGAGGCAGCAGGTCTGCGGCCACACGGCCTTTGAAGGGCGGATATTTAAGTACGGACAATTTTTCTTCGGGAAAATATTTTCCGAGCGAAAATAAAAATTTATAATCGAGATAATGCTCCGCCTTGAAGCAATAAGATTTTTTGAGGTTGAGATTTTTGAGCAAAAACGAACGCAGGCGGTCGCTGTTTTTATCGGTTTCCACCCGCACGGCGTCCAGGGTAGAGCGCAGTTCCACTTTTCGTTTCATATACTTGGAGAAGTCGAAATCGTGTTCGAGGTCTGCGTCGTCTACATTAGTGTCGAAATCGGCGTTTCTCGTTACCCGAACGAGCGTCTTGCTCTTTACGGAATATCCGGGGAAAGCATAATGCCCGAATTCGGAAACGAGATCCTCGGATAAAATAAGATTGATTTTCTTCCCGCCCTCTATGCGGAAAATCCGTTCCGCGGAAGGCGGCACGGCCATCACGCCGAGCATTTCTCTGCCCTCGCGTTCCAGCTCGAACATCATATACAGGTTTTTGTTTTCAAAGCGTATCATGGGATGTTTCGCGTCGAGCACCATGGGGGAAAGCAGGGGCAGAATCGCTTCCAAAAAATGAATTTCGCATTTTGCACGCTGGCGCGCGGTGAGTTCGGACGGACGCAAAATCCTCATGCCGTTTTTATTGAGCTCTGCTTTCAAGCGGGAAAATGCCGCCGAACATTCTTTATATAATTTTTTCGTCTCGCTCAAAATCCCCTCTATTTGTTCCTGAGCGGTGAGATCGGTCTTATTTTCACGTGCGGACGGATCCACTTTGCTTTCGTTGAGGAGACTCCCTACACGAACCATGAAAAATTCGTCCAGATTGGAACAGAAAATCGCCAGAAATTTGCAGCGTTCCAGGAGGGGATTGGTCAGATCTCCCGCCTGGTCGAGAACGCGGCGGTTAAATTGCAGCCAGGAATACTCCCTGTTGCAATAAATCCCCTTCGTAAAGGCGATATTTTTTTTGCTTCCCACGGGTTTACACCTCCTTTCTCGGCTCAACTTCCGGCTCTTCCGTCGGGCGTTTACGGGGCCGACCGCGCTTTTTCTTAGGCGCTTCCGCCGCCGTCTCCGGCTCAAAAGACACTTCGTTTTCCCCGTCCGGCTTCTTATTTTTGTCGGGAATCTCCGTTTTCCCTCCGCCTCCCTTTTCCTCCGAATCTTTCTTTTCCGTTCCGTTTTTCGAACGTTTTTTCTTTTCCGATTTTTGTTTTTTCGGAGCCTCTGCGGACAGGGCGGGAAGTTCGGACAGATCCGTTTCCAGGCCCTTTCTCTTGCCGCCCGTAATCAGGGAGAGATATCCTTCTTTTACGCCGAAGTCGGAAACGACGATATTGGAAACCCCGAAATATTTCAGCATGGCACGGAGAATGACGGTCGCCGTGGTCAGCGTGTAAATTCTTTCGGGCGCATTTTTTACGACCAGCATGCTGCGATCGGACGAGCGCACCAGGTGTTTGCCGAGTTTTTTCAGTTTATTGTATTCGATTCGTTTTTCCGCTTCCGGTTTCTCGTCGTAATAATCACAATATACGTCGTAAATGGCCTGAGCCGTTACGCCGACGAGAACGGCGGTGGAGAAAGCTCCGTCGGCGGGGAGTCCCGTCTTTTGAAGTTTCTTTTTGACGTATTTACGGATTTCCCGCGCCTCGTCCTCGTCGGGATGAATGTTTTTGACAAATTTTCCGTTGAGCTGAATCGGTCCGAAATCGAGACAAGTGAGAGCCTCCGCTTTGCGGCGCGAAAAATCGCAAAGCTCGATGCTGGCTCCGCCGATGTCGATGAGAACGGCGCGGTCCAGAACTTTATAGCGAGAATTGGAGACGAGGTCGCAATAGGCCTCTTCTTCTCCGTCCAGAAGATTGACGTTCACCGCTGCCCGCTTTTTGAGTTCTTCGGCCACCCATTCAAAATTTTCAAAATTCCGCATGGAGGCCGTGGAAATGACATAACACTTTTCCACCCCCGTCTTTATACAGACGTCCTTCATCTTGTTGAGGATTTCCGCCAGTTTCTCGACGCCCCTTTCGGAAAGATTTTTCCCTTCCATATAGTGCAGGATAGAGAGGTTTTCCCGTTCTCTCAAAATCACGTCAAACGTCTTTTCCCCTTCTGCCACAAGCAGAGAAATGCTGCTGGAACTCATATCGATAATCGCGTATTTCATACTGTTTTACTCCTTTTTGTTTTCCGATTCGCCGAAACTGATCCCCACGGCTTTCGCCGCCTTTACCATCTGATGCGCGGGGGGCACGCTCTTGGTTTTCCCCGCGATATCCGCGAGGGAATTATAGGTCACTTTTCCGCCCGATAGAGCCACAGTGACGCCAAATTTTTTCTTTTCCGCAAGTTCTCCCGCATAGCTGCCCATGAGTGTGCAGATCGCTCTGTCATACGGATTCGGAGACCCTCCTCTCTGTAAATATCCGATGACCTGCGTGCGCGTCTCGACGCCCGTTTTCTCTTCGATGGCGCGAGCGAGACGTTCCGTCGCGGTGGTTTCGCCGCGCGCCGCGCGCAGAGCCGCCATCTCCTTGCGTTTGAGCTTGGCCTCCTCCACGCTGACCGCGCCCTCTGCGATGGCGACGATGCTGTATCTGGCTCCCTCCCTGCGGCGTTTTTCGAGAAAGGCAATGACGGCGTTTTCGTCATAGGGAATTTCGGGGATGAGAATCATATTCGCACCGCCCGCGATTCCCGCATACAGGGTGAGCCACCCCACTTTGTTGCCCATGACCTCGACCAGCATAATGCGGCCGTGGCTGGCGGCGGTGCTGTGCATGCGGTCGATGCATTCCGTAGCGATTTCCATGGCGGAAGAAAAGCCGAAAGTCACGTCCGTTCCCCAAATATCGTTGTCGATCGTCTTGGGAAGCCCGATGACTTTACAGCCCTCAGAGGCGAGCAGAGCCGCCGTTTTGTGCGTCCCTGCGCCACCGAGCGTCACGAGGCAGTCGAGCCCGAGCTTCTCATAAGTTTCCTTCATTTTATCGAGTTTGGAGCGATTATTGCCGTCGGAGACGGTTATCTGTTTGAAGGGCTGGCGTTTGCTGCCCAGCATCGTACCGCCGGCGAGCAATAAGTTTTCAAAGTCCTTTTCTTCGAGGATTTCGTATTCCCGTTCGATGAGGCCGGTATATCCGTTGAGAAAACCGATAATTTTTACGTCTTCGATATGGGAGCAGACATATTTTGCAAAAGCGCGCATTACCGCATTGAGGCCGGGACAATCCCCGCCGCTGGTCAATATTCCTATTTTCATAATTGTTCTCCTACGTACAAGTATGCCCGTTTGCCCGACTTTTTATATTCGGAATTTATTTTCCCGGGGACTCTTTTCCGTATTTTACCACATTTTTCAAAATTTGTCTACCCTTAAAAGAAATTTTCTTTCAGGCTTTTTATATTATATCTTAGACTTGTAAAAAACTTTCGGATATCTTGTAACAAAGCGGTAAAAAAAGAAAAACGCCCCGAATTTTCAGATACAAACCGCAGGTTTCGAAATCGAATTTCGTTCGGATAAATAAAAACAGCCCCGACGCTCCGTATTCCCGAGCGTCGGGGTCTGCCGAATTTTCGTAAATCGCCTCAAAAGATTCACTCAGTGAAGGGCTTTTACAAAGAAAACATTTTCTTCTTTTTCCCGAAAGCCGTTCTTTTTATAAAAGCGGTAGGCGGGAACACTTCTCTCCGTAAGGAGAACGATGTACCCGATCCCTTTGTCCGCCAATATTTTTTCCAATTCCCCGATAAACGCCGAACCGATTCCGCTCCGTTGCCAATCGGGAAGAATACCGAATTCCTCTATCCAATATTCCGTTCCCTCGCATCAGCTTTTTGTTCGTCCCAGCGCCATTCCGATCAGATTCCCGTCCAAATAAACACCGAAAGACAAAGAATTTTTATTTCCCGTCAATTCGGAAACATAGGTATGCAACTGTTTATCCGTCCAGACATCGTTCCAAGGTTCTCCCGAAAAAATATCCAACATCAATTTCTTGATGTTTTCGATATTGTCGATGCTCAATTCCCTTATATCCATACTTTCGATGATCTTTGATCGCGGTCCGAATATCAGTTGGTCGTCTTTCCCGGTCGGAAATTCTCGAAAATGACGTTATCGACCCACGGGCGAAGCCGTTCTGCTTCCGCCTGCGTGCGGATCGTCCAGGTCAGAACCGCCCGATTTTCTTTTTTCTTTGCCCGATGATAGGGAAGATTATAGCAGCAATAACTGACAAAATCGGGTTTCGTGATGAAATTCATGATCATGGTCTTTATCGCCCAAGCGTCAAACTTCCAATGCTTATGGTTATCGGTAAATCCCGATTGTTCCGCGGCTACGGCGACGGCATCTTTGATCTGACGGCGGGAAAGCCCGCCCTCGCGGGCGAAAATTTCGGGCGATACGTCGAACTCCTCCAACGTATCCCGACAGGAAATGAGTACGTCGGGAGAAAAAATACTCATAGCCAACTGTCCGCGCAGCACTTCCGGCGCCATCTGCTTGAATTTATAGACATAGAAGGGATTAAAGGATTGTAAAGCATATTCCCCGCGGTACTGTTTCATCGTACGGATGACTTCTTCGGGGAAATTTTTGGCCGCAGAGAGATCCTTGACCTCCAAAAGAAGGGGCGTTTTGCCGTCGATATGTTCAAGACATTGTTCGAGCGTGAGTATCCGCTCCTGCGTACCTTTCAGGCGCATGGCGGACAAATCCCGCCAGGAAGTCTCGCTGACCTTTCCCGGCTCTCCCGTCAATCGTTTCAGATTGTCGTCATGAATAATGACCAACGTTCCGTCTTTGGTACGACGGACGTCCGCCTCTATGGCGTAGTTTTCTTCAATCGCCCGCGTGAACGCCGCGCGGGAATTTTCGGGCACTCCTTCATGGAGGCCCCGATGTGCAATAGGAGTATTGCAAACGAAACTTTCCCTGATTTTCTTCATAAACTTTATAACCCTTGCCCTTTTGCTTCTTGTTCCGACGGGAGCCCTCTCCCGTCGGAGTAGAGATATGTACCTTTTTTGTGCCGTGCCCGTTTTATCTCGATTCTATTGTATCAAAAGGCCGAAAAAAAGTCAAATCCAAAAAGAGTATCCCGCATTTTAATACTTTTCCACAAAAATTTGTAATATATTTTCATTACATAATTAACCGCTAAAATCCAAAGCGGCTCTTTTCCGCCAAGGGAAAGGAGCCGCTTTTATTGCATATCGTTTTATCCTTTGCAAATTTTTCCTTACTCCGTTCTCAAAGCGATGACGGGGTCCTTCTTCGCCGCCGACTGAGCGGGAACGAGACCGCTGATCAGAGTGAGTACGATGCTTACGCCAATCATTACGAGTCCCTGCCATACGGGCAGTGCCGCCAGAGTCGTAATTCCCGTAAGGTGTCCCAACAGGAGATTAATGGGGATAGAGAGCAGATAAGTCACGCCCACGCCGATCGCGCCGGCAAACAGGCCGATCAGGAAGGTTTCCGCGTTGAACAGATGACGAATATCCTTCTTTCTCGCGCCGAGCGATCTGAGGACGCCGATTTCCTTTGTTCGTTCGACGACGGAAACGTAAGTGATTACGCCGATCATGACGGAAGAGACTATCAGCGAAATCGCCGTAAACGCGACGAGTACGTAAGTCACCGCGTCCAACATGGAACGAACCAACGTCATCATGATCGCCACGGTATCGGTATATTGAATCTGTAAAGACTCGTTATCTTTTTGAATGACTTCGTTCCAATAATCGAGATAATCGGTCACGATGTCCTTTTGTTCAAAGTCTTTGACATAAATCTTCACCTGATTGGGAAGTTCACCGCCGCCGAGTTCGCGCACGGTGGTTTCCTTGCTCCGAAGGGCCTTGGATTGATTGTCGGGATTGGAAGCCAGTTCATAAAGATCGTAGTAATAGACGTTTACCACTTTGGAGTCCTTTTCTTCCGTCACGATTTCGGATTTGAGGCTCGACGCGCGATATTCGTCTGCAAAGGCCTTCGTATAAGCCAAACCGCTGGAAAGGGAGCCGTAAGTCGTGCCCTCTTTTGCCCGCAGAATACACCCGATTTTCAATGTTTTGGCGTCCTTATCCTGTAAGCCGCCGGGGAAGCTCTCGCCCGAAAATCCGGTATACAGCCAACCGCCTTCCCCACCGTTCAGTTGAGGATTGAAGCTATAAATTTCGTCATTTTCGTAATAGGAATAGGTATGCTGCAACAATTCTTCGAACTCTATCGTCATGGGCGGCTCGTCGTTGTCCTTTTGAAAAAGAGCCAAAAAATCGTCCACGGAAATCAATCCCAGCTGAGCCAGAACGATATCCGTCATACCGCCGTCGTTATTGAGCACGAGCACCAACTCGTCCGAACTCGTCGGATATTCCCCCGCCATGATGTCATATTGAGAGAGAATGTAATCTTTGCATTCGGGGAGTTCATAAGTGACGCTCTGAACGGTGGAAAACATGGAAGCGAGGCTTGCGTAGTCGGAAGCGGCTTCGTCGGACATGAGCTTTGTCTTATAGAGATCGAGAATGGTATTCAAAGACATGTCCAGGTCGAACGGAGTTCCGTCCTCCGTTTCAAATTGAAATTCGCTGTAAATGTTGTTGGAAATATCTCCGCCGTAAGTGTATTGCAGAGCGTAATAATTAGACGGATCGAGACCATCCAAATAGTCGATATAGTCCTGCGTGATGGAGTTTGTATTCATTGCGCCGTTGGCGAGTTTCGTCAGGAAAGAATTGACATAGATTTTGTCGTCGAGCTGGGAAATATCCACTTTTTGATTTCCCGCAACCATTGCATTCATGATAGAGGTATAGTCGAACGCCATTTCGTTGATCTCAATGGGATAAGCGGAAAGCATATCTTTTTCCGTATCGGCTATGTAGTTGTTAAATCCGCCTGAGAGAGCCAGCACGAGGGACACCCCGATGATGCCGATGCTGCCCGCGATGGAAGTGATGACGGTACGTCCGCGTTTGGCGTTCAGATTGCGAGCGCTCAGGCCGAGCGAGGTTTTCAAACTCATCGCGGCGCGTTCCGATTCCGCGCCTTCCCGTTCCAGTTTTTTCTGTTTCCAGAGTTTTACCTGTTCGGGGGTAATCCCCTTTTCCTTCAACTTTGCTTCGAGTACCTTTCGTTCCGCTGCACTGTCGTAGGGATTGGAATCCGAGACGACCAGACCGTCTTGAAGGCGGACGATACGGGTCGAGTATTTTTCCGCGAGTTCGGGATTATGAGTGACCATAATGACCAGTCTTTCGCCGGCAATTTCGCGAATAAGGTCCATAATTTGGACACTGGTGGTACTATCGAGAGCGCCCGTCGGTTCGTCGGCGAGCAAGATTTCGGGATTATTGACGAGTGCACGCGCTATGGCGACTCTCTGCATCTGTCCCCCGGAAAGCTGATTGGGACGTTTATTGAGGTGAGCGCCGAGTCCCACGCGCTTCAAAGCGTCGGCCGCGCGCTTTTTGCGTTCGGCTTTGGAGCAGCCCGCGATTGTCAGAGCGAGCTCGACATTTTCAAGAACGGTCTGATGAGGAATGAGGTTATAGGACTGAAACACAAACCCAATGCGGTGATTTCTGTATACGTCCCAATCGCGGTCAGTATAATCCTTGGTGGAGACGCCGCGAATGATGAGGTCTCCGGAAGTGTAGTGGTCGAGCCCGCCGATGATGTTGAGAAGAGTGGTTTTTCCGCAGCCGGAAGCGCCCAGAATGGAGACGAATTCATTGGCGCGGAATTCGAGCGACACGCCTTTCAGAGCATGAACGACGCTACCCGCAGTCACATAATCCTTTTTGATGTCTTTGAGTTTTAACATAAAACACAGCTCCCGAACGGTCGGGGATAAAAGAAAAGCGGAAGGTACTCCGCTTTCCCGACCAATATATTTTTCATTTTTTATTTTCTCAAATCCACTACGGTTTCGATAAATAAATCGCTGAGCTCTAAGAGCTTATCGACCTTTTCGACGCCGATTCTGTCGATGACCTCGCCGACGAGATTGCAGCACACGCCCTTTTCCTCGTTGTAATAGGTAAGAGCGGTATCGGAAAGCTCGATATAAGCGATTTTCCTGTCCACTTCGTCGGGGACGCGACGGACAATGCCGCGGGCCTCTAACTTGTTGACCATCTGAGAAACGGCGGAACGAGTTACGCCGAGCCGAGCCGCAAGTTGAGTGGAAATGATCCGTTTTCCGTCGTAGCCTGCAAGAATGACTTCGCCCAGCAGGCGCATTTCAGAATTGTTGAAATGCGATTTTACCTTGGTCAACGCTACTCCTTCCATCTTTTTGAGCATTGTGAAGATTTTGCCGAGATATTCTTCGTTTCTTGCCTTCTCCGCATCGCCTACGATTTTCTTTTCGTTGTTTTCCATGGTTTTTTACCTCTCCGTTTGTTTTTTTCGATAGCGTAATAATTTATGAGGGGGCCGCTCGTTACGGCCGAATATAATTATACGCCGATTCTTCACTTTGTCAAGGGTTTAAGGTCATTGTTTAACACTTTTCACCATATTTTCATTTTTCCGATTTTTTGGTGGTTTTCAAAAAGGATGAAATTAAATATAGTGTACTATATTTTTGTGAAAAACAAATACAAAATATGTGAAAAGAAAGAAAATGTTATATTTTCCCGTTTTTTGAGGTCTTTTTCCGCAAAAGAGTTGTCAAAAGTTCTCTTATTGTGCTACAATAGAAGAAAACATTTCCGAAGAGGGAAAACGAAAGAGGAGCCGCCATGATCAATCAATTTTTGGAATTTCTCGAAAATTCTTATACCGCCTATCAGGCGACGGAAAACGCGCGCACGTTTTTAACCGAGAACGGGTTTCGCCCGTTGAGCGAAACGGACGATTGGGAGCTCGAAGAAAACGGCCGTTACTTTGTCGAAAGAAACGGAAGCAGCATCATAGCCTTTACCGTGGGTGCGCTCGACAATTTTTCTTTTAAAATTATCGCCTCCCACACCGATTCTCCCGCATTGAAGCTCAAAGAAAACGCGGCGACGGCGGCGGGGCCCTATGCGAAGCTCAATGCCGAAACTTACGGCGGCGGAATCTGGTACAGCTTTTTCGACCGCCCCTTGAAAATCGCGGGCAGAGTCATCGTCAAAGACGGGGAGACCTTGAAGAGCGAGAACGTCGTCAGCGAATATACCGTAACGATCCCTTCCCTCGCCGTTCACATGAACCGCGGGGTCAACGAAGGATTTTCCGTTAATCCGCAAACGGATTTGCAGCCGCTTTTCGCGCTTTCGGAGAACGGAGAAACGCCCGATTTTCTCGCCCCGCTTTCGGAAAGAGAAATCGTCTCGTATGATTTATACGTCGTCAATTCGGAAGGTCCGTGCCTGTTCGGATTAAACAACGAATTTATTTCCTCCCCCCGAATCGACAATCTCAGCAGCGTATGGACCTCGTTGGAAGCGCTCGTCTCCCACGCGGAGAGCGGCGGCGTATGCGTCGCCGCCTGCCTCGACAACGAGGAAGTCGGCAGTCAGACCTTGCAGGGCGCGGGCGGGGATTTTTTGGAAAACGTGCTCCGCAGAATCGCCTATGCGTTAAAATTCGACGACAACGAATATTATAAAGCCTTGGCCGCGTCTTTTCTCATTTCTCTCGACAACGCGCACGCCATGCACCCCAATCATCCCGAAAAGTGCGATCCCACGAATCGGACGGCAATGGGCGGAGGAATCGTCATCAAGAATCACGCGAATAAGGCGTATACCACGGACGCGCTCTCTTCCGCCGTCATCAAGACGGTATTCGATAAGGCGGGAGTCAGATACCAAACCTTTTTCAATCGTTCCGACATGAGGAGCGGCGGAACGCTCGGCGCCATTTCCCTCGGCCACGTGGGAGTTCTCTCCGCCGATCTTGGACTCGCGCAGCTTGCCATGCACTCGGCGTCGGAATGTTTTGCAAAGTCGGACTATAACGAACTCGTCAACGGCCTGACGGCTTATTATTCGTCCGATATTCTCTTTACCGACAACGGCATAGAAGTGAAGTAAAATGAGCGTCGTTTACGATTTTTTGAAGTCCTGCGGCGTTTTTTGGGTTTCGACGGTCAATTCAACGGACTGTCCCTCCGACAATATCCGCCCCGCCTGTCGCCCTTTCGGAGCCGTGGCCGAATATTCGGGGCATCTCTATATTTCTACCGGGAACACCAAAGAGGTCTATAAGCAATTCAAAAACCTGCCTTATATACAAATCACGGCCTTAAAAGCGGAAACGCGTGAATGGCTTCGTTTGGAGGCAACGGTAGAGGAAAGAACCGCTCTTTCGGAAAAGAAAATGATGTTGGAAAACTGCCCCGTATTGAAAAAACGTTTTTCCTCTCCCGACGATCCCTGCTTCGCCTTGTTTCGACTGAATCATTGTCGGGCCTTCGTCCATACGGATGACGGGGTAAAGGAGATTTGAACAATGGATATTTGGGACAAACTGTATGCCGCGGCGAGAAAGGTACAGAACAAGCGGACGATTTCCCCGTTCATCGAAGCGGGAGAAGTTGCCGCGGCGATTCTGACGAAATCCGGAAACATCTATGTCGGAATCTGTATAGATACTGCCTGCGGGCTGGGCATGTGTGCGGAGCGAAACGCCGCCGCAAATATGCTCACGAACGGAGAAAATGAAATTTCCAAAGTCGTCGCGGTCATGGGCGACGGAAAAGTCGGTCCGCCCTGCGGAGTCTGTCGGGAATATCTCATGCAGCTCGGCGAGAGCAACGCCGAAGCGGAAATTCTGCTCGATTATCCGTCAAAACGCGCGGTTGCCTTAAAGAGCCTCGTTCCCGATTGGTGGGGTTACGGACGAAAATAAAAACACAAAAGAGCGGCCCTTGAAAAAGAGCCGCTCTTTTTATACTCAAAGTATGTAATCCCATCCCTGTGTATTCCTTATTTGACAAAAGCGCGGAAAGCGCGGTAAGCCTCATAAAGATCCGCCTTGGAAATCACTTCGTAGGGGGAATGCATGGAAATGACGGGCACGCCGATATCGACCGTATCGATATTCATTTTGGCAATGAATTTTGCGACCGTTCCCCCGCCTCCGACGTCCACTTTTCCGAGTTCTCCCGTCTGCCAGACGACTCCGTTTTCGTTGAAGATTTTTCGGATTTCCCCGACGAATTCCGCGGAAGCGTCGTTGGAGCCGCCCTTTCCGCGCGAACCGGTAAATTTGGTAAGTCCCGCGCCGCAGGAAAGGAAAGTGCTGTTCAAAGGCTCGCAAACGTCCTTGAAATTGGGGTCATAACCCGCATTGACGTCGGCGGAAAGGCATTTCGAATTTGCGCGGATTTCCGCGGAAGTAACGCCGAACGACGCCGCCAAAGCATCGATTAAATCGGTAAATATCGCGCACTGCATGCCCGTGGCGCCCTCGCTCCCGATTTCCTCTTTGTCCGCCAATACGACCATGACGGTATGTTCGGGAGAAGTCTCGTCGAAAAGCGCGGTATAGGCGGGATAAGCGCATACGCGGTCGTCATGTCCGTAAGCGGCCATAAGTCCGCGGTCGAATCCGACGTCCTTCGCCTTGAACGCGGGGACGAGGGAGAGTTCCGCGCTCAGAAAGTCCTCTTCCTTTATCCCGTATTTTTCGCTGAGAATCCGAAGCAGGTTTTCCTTGACGGTGCGGTCTTTTTCGTCCTTTGCGGCGGTATAGGGAATATTTCCCAGCCAGATGTTGAGATCTTCCCCTCCCAGACCTTCTCCGAGCGGTTTTGCATTCTGTTTTGCCGCGAGATGCGGGAGTAAATCGCTGATATAGAAAATCGGATCCCCGTCGTCCTCTCCGATCTTTACGTCAAACGCGCTTCCGTCCGCACGAACGACCGTGCCGTGCAGAGCGAGAGGAATCGCCGCCCACTGATATTTGCGGATTCCGCCGTAATAGTGCGTCTTTGCAAGCGCCACTCCGTCCGATTCGTATAAGGGTACTTGTTTGAGATCGACGCGGGGGCTGTCGATATGCGCCGCGACGATACGAATGCCGTCCTTTGCGATGTCGGCTTTTCCCACGCGGATCAGATAGATATTTTTTCCGCGGTTGTTATAAAACACCTTGTCTCCGGCTTTGAGCTTTTCTCCGAACCGGAAAGACTTGTAGCCGTGCGCTTCCGCCGCCTTGGCGACGTAATCGCAGGCTTCGCGCTCCGTCTTGGCGCCGTCGATGAATTTTCGGTAGCCTTCCGCATAATCGAAAATTTCCTTCATGAGTTTTTCGTCCGCTTTCTCGTAGACGTTCGTTCTCTTATATGCCAAATCGCTCATAAAACTCTCCTTTTAATGTAAAAATCCTTTGATAATTTGCTCTTCCGCTTCCTTTTCCGTCAGCCCGAGCGTCATCAGCTTAATCAACTGCTCGCCCGCGATTTTTCCGATCGCCGCTTCGTGAATGAGCTCCGCGTCGATATCGTTTGCCGAGAGGCACGGCGCCGCAGTCACCGAAGCCTTGTCCATGATGATTGCGTCGCATTCCGTATGTCCGCGGCAGGGTGCGTTCCCGTTCATGGTCGAGTTGAAATGCTGGCGGGAGGTATCCGCCGCCACCGAACGGGATACGACGTCCGCCGAAGCGCCCGCGCCGTTCATATCTACGGAAAAGTCGGTATCCGCCGACTGTTTTCCGTGGGTATATATCTTTTCGCGGATTACGAGATTGGCGCCCGCTTCGAGGTCAGCCTTTGTCACGCGGTTGGTGGAGTCTATCCCCTTGATCTGGGTCGTCTCCATTTCCATGTATGCACCCTCTCCGAGATGTATCACGGTCGTGGGATTCATGACGTTCTCGCCGTTGCCGTCGCCCTCTCCGTAGTGGCGCTCCACATACTTCACCCGCGCGTTTTTTCCGACATAAAAGGTGTGTATTCCGTCGTGTCGGGAAGTCATGTCCACGCCGCCGCAGTTGTGAATGCCGCAGCCGGCGACGATGACGACGTCCGCATCGGCGCCGATGTGGAAATCATTGTATACGACCTCCTGAAACCCCGCCTTGCTCAGAACGACGGGAATGTGTACGCTTTCGTTTTTCGTGCCCGGCTTGACGAAAATATCGATTCCCGACTTTCCGTCCGTCTTGCTCACGATTTCGATATTCGCAGTCGAAGCTCTCCCCGCGGATTCGCCGTTGTCGCGGATATTGTAGGCCCCTTCGGGGACGCCGTGCAGATCCGCTATTTTTAACAATAAATCTCTTTCGATCGCGTCCATTGTCTTGCCTCCGCTCATAACTTTTCCGTCAATACGCGGCAGGCATCGGTTCCGAGCAGCCCCGGCAGAACTTCCGTTCTCGCGCCCTCTTTTTCCACGCGTCCGCCGGAAATGACGACGATTTTATCCGCAATGTTGAGTATTCTTTCCTGATGGGAAATGATGAGAATGCTCCCGTTCGTCTTTTCGTACATCTTTTCAAATACGTTGATGAGATTTCCGAAACTCCATAAATCGATTCCAGCCTCGGGTTCGTCGAATACGGAAAGTTTTGTTCCCCGCGCGAGAATCGTCGCGATTTCGATCCGTTTGAGTTCACCTCCCGACAGCGAAGCATTCACTTCGCGGTCGATATAATCTCTCGCGCACAGCCCGACCTCCGAAAGATAGGCGCAGGCGTCGGAAATCTTTGCGCTTTTGCCCGCCGCGATGGAAATCAGATCCCGCACGGTCAGCCCCTTGAAACGAACGGGCTGCTGAAATGCGTAAGAGATCCCTTTTTTCGCCCGTTCGGTAACGGAAAGGGAGGTAATGTCCTCCCCCTCCCATAAAATCCGCCCTTCCGTCGGCGTCAAAATCCCGGCAATTACTTTTGCCAAAGTGGACTTTCCGCCCCCGTTCGGGCCCGTAAAGGCCACAAAACGTTCGGAAAGGGATAAATTGATATCGTTTAATATCGTCTTTTCGCCCTGCTCGTCCTTTACGCGATAAGTGACGTGTTCCAATTGCAGCATATTCGTTCTTTCTCCGAAATGATTATCGTATGTACTTCCGATTATAAATACCCCGTTTTCCCCCTTTTCAACCGATAAATTCCGCCAAATCTTCCCTTTTTTATTTTCGTCGTTTCCGACGGGCTTTTATTCAGCATCAAAAACCGAGGCCGAAAAAATCCCTTTTTATATAGCAGCTTCAAAATGCCCGATACCGCAGCGATTTTTCATCCCAATTCCAGCATTTTGTCGATGCAGCCGCGCGCGCGGACGAGAAGATTTTGTTCCAACCGAATCGCCCTTCCGCCCTCTTTGAGCAAACGGTATACATCGGGCAGGGTCGTCGCTTTCATATTCGGACAAATGAGCTTTTCGGAAAGCGGATAAAACCTTTTATCGGGATATTCAAAGCCCAGATGTTCCGCCACGGATATTTCCGTTCCGACGATAAATTCGTCGCATGCGGAAGTGCGCACATATTCCATGATTCCCGCAGTAGACCCGACATAATCGGCATGAGCCAATACTTCCGCTTTACATTCGGGGTGTGCCAAAAGTTTGGCATAAGGGTGCGCCGCCTTTGCGTTTGCGGCGTCCGAATCCGTCAGGCAGGCATGCACGGGACACCCTCCGTGAATAAAATGCAACCGCTTTTCGGGACAATGTTTCTGAACATAAGCCCCCAGATTGACGTCGGGAATAAACAAAATATCTTTTACGGGTAATTTCCCTACGATTTCCACCGCGGAAGAGGAAGTCACGCAAACGTCGCTCACCGCTTTCAACTCTGCCGTGGTATTGACATAAGCCACCGTCATGCAGCCGGGATACTTCTTTTTTTCTTGGAGCACTTCCTCCGGCGTAAGCTGTTCCGCCATGGGACAGCCCGCGTTCTCCGCGGAAAGATATACTTCCTTTTCCGGCGAAAGAATTTTCACCGTCTCCGCCATAAAACGCACTCCGCACATCAGGACTTTTTTTCTCGGATCGTTTTTCGCCTTCATGCTCAGTTGAAAGGAATCCCCGGTGAAATCCGCAATCTCCGTCACATCGTGCGACTGATAGGTATGCGCGAGAATACACATACCCTGTTCCTCTTTCAGGCGCAGAATCTCTTTCTGCATCTCTTGAACCGTCATAAACTTCGCACTTCCTTTTCGTTGGTTTCTCCCGCTTTCCCCTCTTCCCGCTCCGCCTCTTTCACGGCTTCGGATTCGTTTTCTATTATATCATACCCCGCTCGATTTGTAAACAAAATTTTACGCCTTTATTTGCCAATATTTCATATTAAATCGATAGGAATTAAAATCTTATAAACAAGATCGCGCCTTTCGCCGCGACGGTCAAAATATTTCCATCAGGACGCTGTTTTCCTTCAACCATGCCCGCTTTTTCCGATAATCGGGGACATATCGTTCTACCAGCGCCCAAAATTTTTCGCCGTGATTTTTATAGAATGTATGAGATAATTCATGGACTATGACATAATCTATGACGGGCATAGGTGCATAGAGAAGCCGAAAAGAAAAATGCAGCGCGTCGTTGTAGGAACAGGATCCCCACCTCGTCTTGGCCTTCGTCACGGAAAGAGAGGGATAGTGCGTTCCCATTTCGGCAGCACGGCGCGAGGATACGGCGGAAAAAATGCGCTTGGCATTGCGTTTGAGCCAATCGGTCAGCTTTGCACGGGAATTTTCCGCAGGCAAAAAGATTTCCCCCGTTTTTTCGTCGTAGCGGATTCTCGAACCGGTATAGAGACGAACGGCACATTCTTTTCCGAGGAGCAAAAATCGATATCCGTCCAAATTTTCCGGCGGCAGTTTAATCCCTGTCCCCAGTGCTTTTTGCCGATACTTGGAAATCCAGGCTTCTTTTTCCCGAAGGAAGGAAAAAATCCGCTCATCGCCGCAGCGCAACGGAGCGCGGACAATCACCTGTCCGAATACGTCGACCGAAACGGACAAAGTCTTGCGGCGGGAGCGGATAATTTTATCCGGTTGTATCATAGGGCTTTTATTTTTCGTAACCGTTGGGATTCATGCTCTGCCACTTCCATTGAGAGGCACACATTTCTTCGATGCCGTATTTTGCTTTCCAGTGCAATTCTTTCTCGGCTTTATCGGGGCAGGCGTAGCAAGCGGCAATATCTCCGGGGCGGCGGGGGCAAATCTTATAGGGCAGAGTTTTTCCGCAGGCCTTTTCAAAGGCATGAATCATATCGAGAACGCTGTATCCGTGGCCGGTTCCGAGGTTATAAATATGGACTCCGGGTTCGCGGCAATATTCGATAGCGGCAATATGTCCGAGCGCCAAATCCACGACGTGAATGTAATCGCGCACGCCCGTTCCGTCGGGAGTATCGTAATCGTTTCCGTATACTTGGATGCAGGAAAGTTTCCCGCTGGCCACCTGAGCGACGTACGGCATGAGATTATTGGGAATACCTTTCGGATCCTCGCCGATGAGTCCGCTTTCGTGTGCGCCGACGGGATTGAAATAGCGGAGAAGAATAACATTCCAGCCGTTGTCCGCCTTATAGACGTCCTGCATGATTCCTTCCAGCATCAATTTGGTGCTGCCGTAAGGATTCGTGGTGGAAAGGCGGCAATTTTCGTCGAGCGGCAGCCGTTCGGGCGTACCGTAAACAGTCGCGGAAGAAGAAAAAATTATTTTTTTGACGTTGTATTTTTCCATGACTTCGAGAAGGGTCACCGTTCCGCCGATATTATTTTCGTAATATTTGAGCGGAATTTTACAGCTCTCTCCCACGGCTTTAAGTCCAGCGAAATGAATGACGGCGTCAATTTTATTTTCCTTGAAAATCTTTTCCGTCCCCTCCCGATCGCGAATATCCGTCTCGTAGAATTTCACCTTTTTGCCGGTGAGCTTTTCCACACGGCGAAGACTCTCTTCGCTGGAATTGCAAAGATTGTCCATAACGATGACGCCGTAACCCTTGTTGAGAAGTTCCAATACGGTATGGGAGCCGATAAACCCGCTTCCGCCGGTAACCAAAATTGTTTCCATAGATGTTTATATTACCTCCGAAAAATTCGCTTCTATCATATTGTGCAACAGGGCGCGGAAATACTTGTAAATGCTTTGCATTTCCGTATTTTCGCTTCTATTATAGCATATCAAAAACCGGAAAGATATATGTATTTTTATCGAACGTCTGCAAAATCCGATACAATTTTTGCTCTATTTGCTTCGGGTTCACTCATCAGCCTCTTGAACCTCTTCTTCCGCTTCTACTTTTTTGGACCGAATTTTCAGGACCTTCTGCTTCGTTGCTTTTACCACCTTGATTTCGAGGAA
The DNA here is from genome assembly GCA_904419075.1 of uncultured Clostridia bacterium. Lineage (GTDB taxonomy): Bacteria > Bacillota > Clostridia > Christensenellales > Borkfalkiaceae > Scatosoma. The sequence goes on along the minus strand of CAJFQM010000002.1, from coordinate 115,381 downwards.
TTTGAAGCGCAGGATTTCCCCGACGGGCGGAATTCCGCCGTATTTCTCGGTTACCCAACCGCCCACGGTATTCGATTCAAAATCGTCCTCATCCGTTTCAAGGTCATAGAGATCAAAAAATTCTTCGAGATCGCATTTTCCGTCCACCCAATATTCGTCCTCTGCAATTTTCCCGTACAAAATTTCTTCTTCGTCGTGTTCGTCCCAGATTTCCCCAACCAGTTCTTCAAGAATATCTTCGAGCGTGACGATTCCGACCAGTCCGCCGTATTCGTCGGAAACCGCGGCCATATGAATCTTTTGTTTTTGAAGTTGTTTCAACAAAGTGGAAATATGCGTATATTCGGAAGTAAAGACAATATTTTGTATAGCGGAAGCAATATCTTTTTCCCCGTTCAGATAAGCGTTATAGAAATCCCTCTCATGAATGAGCCCCACGATATTATCGATTTTATCTTTGTAAACGGGCAGACGGGAATAAGTATTTTCGCGAAAAGTACGCATAATCTCGTCCATGGGGCTGTCATATTTGACCGCTACCACGTCTACGCGGGGAACGAGAATATCCTCGACCTTCAAATCGTCGAATTCCAGTGCAGAGCGCACCAATTCGGACTCATCCTCTTTCAAAGTACCGTCCTCTTCCGCCTCTTTGACGAGGGAAATCAATTCCGCGTCCGTCACCGTATCGTCCGATTTCAGCCTGAAAATTTTCGAAAGGAGTTTCTTATAGCCGCCGAAAATAAGACTTACGGGCGTCAAAATCCAATAAAAAAGCTGCATCAACGGATAGAAGAAAAAGCAGAATTTTTCGGGATAGATGCTCGCGAGATATTTCGGCGTAATTTCCCCGAAAATGAGAACGGCCACGGTCATGACAACCGTCGAAACGGCCGTAGAGTCGAGCGACGAATCGATGAGCAACTTTCCGAACACCACCGTGCCGATCGCGGAAGCGGTAAGGTTGACGATGTTATTGCCGATGAGAATCGCCGTAACCAATTTATCGTATTTTTCCTCGGCAAAAGTATAGACAGCTTTTGCATGCTTTTTACCGAGCATCACCATATTTTTCAGGCGCAGCTTATTGGCGCAGGAAAAAGCCGTCTCCGTTCCCGAAAAGAACCCTGACAATAAAACGAGTATGACGATTACAATAGATAGAGGGACGATGTCCATAAATCCTCCGTATAAAATTTTGAGGGAAAATTATCCCTGTATTTATAATATTACTACATTTGCGAAAATTTGTCAATAGACAAATATAAGAAATTAACTTTTCCCCGAAAATAATCGGTTTTCACTTTTTTTGCGCCTATCGCTCTCTCTTTTGCCTTTTATGTATGTATCCGATTTTCCAAACTGCTGTATCCTTTATCCCTTTTCCGTAAAGGCTCTTCCACCTTTTCCTATATCGTTTTTTCGTTGTGTCAGCTTTCCTTTCCGTTTATTTCCCATATCATATCGTATTTGTTTTCCGTCAAATTTTCATACTTTGTTTCGGCTCGTGCCTTTTTCTTACGTTCATTTTTAATATTGACCGCCTAAGATATGAAAAATCTCCCGCACACGGCGGGAGAAACAATTTATGGCACATAAACTCTGTAAAACAAAACGAGAAAAACGATCGCGACGGCGCAAAAAATCACTCCGACAAACAAAAGACAGGAATACCCGTGAAGTTTTCCCTTAGCATGTTTGCGTTCTCTATATTCGGCGTAAGACTCGTCGGTCTTTTTGACGAAGGGAATCAGCATGCGGACAAATCTTCCGAGCGCAAATCCGATACCGTCGAAGGCTCCGCCTCCGCTGGCAAACAGCAAGCCCGTCAACAGCATAAAAATCATTCCGGGAACGGTAAAAGCGTCACAGAGACTTCTGTATTTTTCCGATTGCTCCGTCATGGAAAAGTAGCCTTCAATTCCCAAGACGCCCAGCGTCATCAGTCCTCCGATGACGCCGACGACCAGGTATTTGATTATCGCATTTCTTACGTTTTTATTCAAGGTCTTTTCCTCAAAGTTGCAGCTGTTTTTTATACTTCTCTTCTTCCTCGTCGTTGCAATATACGAAATGTCCGGGCGCGACCTCGCGCATAGAAGGTTTATTTACGGAATAATCATGCTCCGCGAGAGGATTATAGGTAATTCTCACACGTTGTTTTTCGTAATGCGGATCGGGCAGCGGAATCGCCGACAACAGCGATCGGGTGTAAGGGTGGAGAGGATGCGCAAATAATTCATCGGACGATGCAAGCTCCACCATTTTTCCGAAATACATAACCCCGATACGATCGGAGAAATATTTGACGACGGAAAGATCGTGCGCGATAAACAAAATCGTCAGTCCGAGTTTTTCTCTCAACTCATTGAGCAAATTAATTACCTGTGCCTGAATGGAGACATCCAAAGCAGAGATAGGCTCGTCGGCAATGATCATTTCGGGACGCATGATGACGGAACGAGCGATACCGATACGCTGACGCTGTCCGCCGGAGAATTCGTGGGGATACCGACCGGCATGTTCGCGGACCAAGCCTACGAGTTCGAGAATTTCATATACCTTCTCGTCGATATACTTTTTATCTTTGATCCCGTTGATGACCAAGCCTTCCGAGATGATTTCCCGAACGGTCATTCGCGGATTGAGCGATGCGATGGGGTCTTGGAAAATCATTTGTATCTGTGTAATCAGCTTGGTATGTTTTGCGATATGCCTTGCCTTTTTATACTCTTTTTTCACGGCCGCGAGTTTTTCCGCGTCATTTTTTGCCGCTTCCAGTTTGGGGGCAAATTCCTCGTCGACTTTTTTTACCTGTAATTCAGCGTACTGCTTATCGGAAGTATTGTGGTCGATTTTCGCCTGCCGGATTTCCCGAAGGTTATCCGCGATTATTTTATCGAGCGCAGCCTGTTTTTCAGCGATCTTCTTTTCGTTCTCCTCGGTCTTGGAGGCATCGGCGGCACTTTCCGCGCGAAGCAATTTTATTTCTGTACGGGTCTCTCGTTTCGCTTTGGCAATCGCGTCTTTATAGGAGCGGATCCCCGCGCCGATTCTCGTTCCCTTGAAATAGATATTTCCCGAAGTGATATTGTAAAGGCGGATAATGGAACGTCCCGTCGTAGTTTTTCCGCAGCCGGATTCTCCCACGAGGCCGAACACTTCTCCTTTTTTGATCTCAAAGCTGACGTCGTCCACCGCTTTCAGCTCTTTTTTGCCCATTTTGAAGTACTGGCAGAGATGTTCAACTTTAAGCAAAACTTCGTTATTGTTTTCCATGCTCGGCACCTCCTAATTTTTTCATTCGCTGAATGCGGTCGGTAATGGCCTTCGGAACGGGCACTTTGGGAGCATCGGGATGCAGCAGCCAGGTAGCAGCCCAATGCGTGGGCGAAACCTGGAACTTCGGCGGTTCCATTTCGAAATCGATTTTGAGAGCATACTTATTGCGCTCCGCAAAAGCGTCTCCGACGGGCGGGTAAATCATATTCGGAGGGGTTCCGGGAATCGCGTCGAGTTTTTCATCGGTATCGAGGTCGGGCATAGACGACAGGAGAGCCCATGTATAAGGGTGCCTCGAATCGTAGAAAATGTCGTCAGCGGTGCCGTATTCGACAATTTTGCCCGCATACATGACGGCGATTTTATCCGCCATGTTTGCCACGACGCCCAAATCGTGCGTGATGAAAATGACAGACAACTGTCTCTCTTTTTTCAATTCGTTGATGAGTTCCAAAATCTGCGATTGAATCGTAACGTCGAGCGCCGTCGTCGGCTCGTCGCAAATAAGAATATCGGGATTGGCGGCCAAAGCGATCGCAATGACGATACGCTGACGCATACCGCCCGAAAACTCAAAGGGATATTGGTTATAGCGGATTCTCGGTTCGGGAATCCCAACCTCCTCCATGAGTTTGATCGCCTTTTCGCGCGCGATGCGCTTTGTGACGCGGTAGACAACCTGAGAAGCCTTTTCTTTGAGGAAATCGATCAGTTCGACGGCAAGCGCCTGATAATCCACAGACGAAGCGGCTTCTATATCCGAAACGTATTTCTGGGTCAGACGGTCAATAATGGAAAGAATATTCGAAACCTGCTCGTTAAGATCGACAACAACCTTCGGCACGACCTTCCAATCGACCTTTTTCCCTTTGGCAATCAGCGCTTCGCGCTTTTTCGTCTGTTTTTCAAATCTTGCCTCTTCCTTCGGATTATTCTTTTTATAATAGAAATAGCGATCTATCGCATGTTTGAGACTTTGACGGAAGGTATAGGCATTGCTGTCTTTAATTACGGAGAGGCTGTCTATCGACTCCTCTACCGTTGAAGAAAACGACTTACAAGCCTGATCGACAGCCGCTTTTTCAAAGTTTCCCGCGAGAAAGAATTGCTTTAATTCTTCCGCGCTCGCCACTACCTTTTTCTTTGCTTCCAAAGATTCTTCAAACGAATGCTGTACCCCTTTTACCTCAAATCCGATAAATTCCCTCATGAAATTTTCATCGAGATATTTTAGGGTTTCCTCATTGATTTCTTCTATATTCTTTTCCGAAAGTCCGAGATCCGCCTCCGGATTTTTATACATATAAAATCCGATGCGGAAGAAATTGGGTCGGGTCTCGGCAAGAAGTTTTTCCAACGTCTGCTTTAAGGTTTGAAGGGCATCGACGACCGATTCGGGAACCTCTATTTCTGCCTTAGTCCCCTTAATTTTATTTGCCAGAGACTTGAAAAAATCTCCTTTTGCGTGCATCGACTCTCTCTCCCGCGCGAGAATAGAAGCGTGTTCTTCGAGCAAAGAATCGTATTTTGCCGTAAGAAAGGGATCTTTTACGACTTTCAGTTTTTTGATCATGCTGCCGAGGATCAACCGTGCGTCCAGCTTTTGCTTCTTTTCTACACGGAAGAGGAAATCCTCTATTTCGGCACTCAGCTCTTCTGCGGCCGTCCGCGCGACGTTATAGCGATTTTCGAGAGTGATCGCCTCAATGTTGAATTTGTCGAACGTCTCGGTCATCGCTTTAATTTTCTCGTTAGCGCTTTCGTCCGCCACGGCGGTCTCGATATTTTTTCTAAGCGTCGAAAGCATGCTATTGAATTCTTTCCGGCCGGCTCGGCGATTGGCTTTATTTTTCAAAAGCATTGCTTCGGTAATTTGTTTTCCGATTTTGACGATAGGATTTAAACTCGAAAGAGGATCCTGGAAAATCATCGCAATTTTATCGCCGCGAATCTTGTGCATTTCTTCTTCGGAAATAGACAATAAATCTTTCCCGTCATAGAGAATTTCGCCGCTCTCAACAATAGCGTTTCCCGCAAGAATCCCCATAATGGCGCGGCTGGTAACAGATTTTCCGGACCCCGATTCTCCGACAAGCGCCAACGTTTCTCCTCTGCAAAGATCGAAAGAAATGTCTCGTACGGCTTTGACTCTGCCGTTAATTGTTCTGAAATCTATTTTTAGTCTTTTAACGTCGAGAATTTTTTCCATAGTCTCAGTCCTCCACGCCGCGAAGCGAAGGGTTGAAGGCGTCGCGAAGCCCGTTTCCGAACAGATTGAAGCAAATCATAAGGAGCGAAATGACGGCGGCGGGGAAGAACATGAGGTGCGGAGCCCCTTGCCACAGATCGCTGGCATCTGAAAGGAGTGTTCCGAGACTCGTCATCTTAGAACCGCCCAAATTAACGATACCGAGGAAACTTAAAATACTTTCGCTCAAAATCGTGCTGGGAATCACGAGGACGGAAGAAGTGATAATGGTTCCCAAAGAATTGGGAAAGATATGTTTCCAAATCAGCCGTCTGTCCCGCGCACCCAACGTTTTGGCAGCCATAACATATTCCTGATTTTTGAAACGATAGAACTGAGTTCGGACTCTCTGTGCCGTTCCTATCCAGCCCGTGGTAACAAAAGCAAATAGCAGACTTGGAATAGCGCCCACTTTTGTTGCGAGGTGTATTTGAAAGAGAGTAGCGACTACAATAAAAGGTACTCCGCTTAAAATATCTGAAACACGTTCCATGACGAGGTCAACCGCACCGCCGTAGTAACCTTCGATGGCGCCGTAAATAGTACCGAGAACAAGATTTATTAACGAGACAAAAACAGAAACAAGTAAACTGAGTTTTATACCGTTAGCCAGTCTCAGAGCCATATCGTAACCTTGGCTGTCCGTCCCGAAGATATAATTCGGTTCAGTGCCATAGAGATAACGATAATAATTATAATACAGAATCCTGACCTGATATTGAGCAGTCTCTGCATCGCCGCCGCCCGTATAGCGATAATAGACCAAATTACCTTCGCTGTCTCTGAGATAATTATCCTCTAAAACCATATCTTCACTGTATGGAATAACGGTTTCTTTTCCCGAATCCGAAACTTTGATGGGTTTTCCCTGTCGGTTCGTCTTGTACCACAAATTTGCATCGGAGATATCAATCCAGTATTCATTGTTATCGATCAAAGGGTACAGTACATGAAGTCCTGTTTTTTGTTCCCAATCCGTAATTTTGGCATATTCCTGCTGGGAAATATCTATCTCCCGAAAGCCCACTTCAAGATAGGCATCTATCTTTACGTCATAAATGCTTCTGCCGGCCGAAGTCCTTTCTCCTTTTATTTTCAAAACAGGTTGATAATAACTGTCCCGCCCTTCGTTCAAAGCATTTTTTGAACCATCATAGTTTTCAGCGCCTAACCCGATGGCGAGATTTTCGACAATCATGCTTTCGTTTACACTTTTGGAAACGCCGCCGTTGACCCCAAGGTCATAGAATAACGTAAGTCTCGGGCCTTTCTGCTTATAGATATTGTCCATCATCGTAGCATCACGCCCGATAAATACAGGTACAAAAATGGCATAAAGAATGATGAGAATAATAATAACCGCAGCGACAACGGAAGCTTTGTTTTTTCTGAAACGCAGCCAAGCATCTTTGAAATAGCCGATGGGTTTTGTCTCCGGCTTTTTATCGAAGATTTTTTCCCCTGCGGCCGCGAATTCGAATTTTTCTTTAGGAATATTATTTACGGCCATATTATCTTTCTCCCATTCTGATTCTCGGATCGATGAATCCGTAACTGATATCGACCACAATGCCGGCTAAGAGCCCGATAAAAGTATAAAAAACCGTATTGACCATGAATACATCATAATCTCTCAAATTAATCGAACGTACATACAACTGTCCCACCCCACCGACGGAAAAAATCTGTTCGATAATCATTGAACCGCCTAAAATACTAACAAAACTGGCGATAATCATAGGCAAGACGGGAACCATAGCATTTTTCAGGGCATGCCGCGTCGTAGCCTGAGCCCTCGTTAATCCTTTGGTTCTAGCGAGGAGCATGTAATCGGAAGTGAGCGTCTCGGTCAACTCCGCACGGGTAAAGCGGCAAAGTCCCGCGATTTCCGCAAAAGACAAAGCCAAGACAGCGGGAATCATGCTGCGGAACATTTCCCAGGAAAACCAAGAATTACCCGCATCCGCTAAGGCGTGAACGGTAATCGGGAAAAGGCCCGCCTTGAAACAAAGGAAATATTGAACTAAAAAGGCATACACATAGCTGGGAACGGAAACGAAAAGCATGACCAACGTGCTGATGACATGGTCCTGCCATTTATTTTTCTTGACGGCAGCAAGGACGCCCAAACCTATTCCGACGGGAACGGAAAAAATCAAGGCATACAAATTGACGAGAATCGTCGGAAGTAACCTTTCTACAAGGACAGTCCAAGCGGGTTTCATCAAAGAAACGTACCAGCTCGTACCGAAATCCCACTTTGTAAAAATGCCTTTCAGGTAAATAGCGTATTGAACAAGCAAAGGCTTATTATAACCCAAGGCTTCCCAGCGCGCTTCTATAATTTCCTGCTGAGCTTTGTCCTGTGGCACTTCTCTGGGCAAGATTCTGATTAGAACAAAACAAATCGTCATGATAACGAACAGCGTAAACAGCATTAAAAAAATTCTTTTTAATACATATTTTGCCATAGAGTTCTCCTTCTCGGTTATTTTTAGCAATTTTTTTTCAAGCAATGACTCCGCCGTAAATAAAGGAAAATTACGTAATGAGAAAAGCCCCCCATTACGTATACTGCCTCCGCCTTGCGTCTTTTCATGCGGTCATTATTCGTTAATAAATACCGTAAATAATGGGAGAAAAACTCTCCCATTATTTACCTTCAAATGATTTTGCCTATAAAATTATTCGTAGTTCAACCGCCCGCCTTCACTCTTTACAAACGCGGCCCAAGCGTTATCGTCGTAATTATAGCTCATCAAACGTAACCCGCCGAAGGCGTACATAATGTTATAATTTTCCGTATAATTTTCGCACTGATAAGACAGAAGCGAACAATTCGTAACCGTACAAACAGGAATACGATAATATTTGGCAAGGAATTTTTCTTCCAGCTGAGCAGTAATGGAAAGTTGCACGTCAAAGTCTGCAGTCGCATACTTGCCCGAGCCGGTCATACTGTTGGACCAATCCTGCCAAGTCATGGTTTCTTCCTCTCCGTTAACAATAAGCGTCAGCGGTTCGGTCGTAGGATCCCAGCAACCGAGTTCGTTGACTTCATACTGATCAGGATCCATATAGACCTGGAAATTTCTGAACGGATAGAACGCCGCACCGCCCCACGCGCCGTATCCGATGGCATATTCGCCGTTGGGGACATCGGCATATCTGTTGTTGAGATTTCCTACTCCTTCAAGGGTAATCTCTCCGAAGCCGGAATCTTTTGCCGCTTCGTTGATATACTTGTTCATCAAGGTAATCTGAGCATTATCATCAGAAGTCAAAGCCCCCGCCGCCCATGCCATTTTAATCGTAATCGGCGAGCCTTTCGTATAAAGTCCTGCAGCAACAAGCTCATCGCAAGCCTTCTTCATAAGATCTTGAGCTTGGGTAATATTGCGGCCGTTAATAGACTTATACGCTTCTTCAAGAGTCTTATAAATTTTATCTTCGCCGTATTCGACACCGTAAAGGTTACAAATTGCCTGCATCGCCTCATCCGTTCCGCGATAAGTGGAAGTCGGATCGTTATAAATGTCATAATAATACAAATCGCTCATCAACGAATAAGCCGCTTTATAACCTGTGGTAGCCGAAACGAATTCGGATCTGTCAATCGCAAGGCTGAACGCCTTACGGAAGTTTGTATTGTTCAAAACGACGCTGTTTTGATTTCCTTTGGATTTATCCATCGTTTTCAGCGCATCCAAATTCGTATTGAAGAACAGACTCATCGTATAAGTATCGTCAACACGATACAGCCGTTCACTTCTGCGATAGGTGCTTAAATCGGTCGCGGTAGGAGCCCATTCAGTCAAATCCCCGCTCAAGAACGCCGCCTTCTGAGCATCTGTAGAGAGGACGTCGATGACGATTCTTGTCGTCTGATACTGCTGAACTTTTTCTCCGTCCACCTCGAAATTCGTATAGGAAATCAAGGAGCCGTCATCCTGCTTTTCAAAGCCGTACCAATTTTCGTTCTGCACGAAGACCATCTGTCTTTCTTCCTGCAAGGAATCCAATTTATAGACACCATAGGACATTGTGGTATCTTTGGTGGTACCATAGTTTGTCGTTACCAATCCACTGTCTCCGACGGAAGTTTTCCCCGCCTCATACAAATCTTTATAAACGAGCCAAGTGGAAGTCAGAGAGGTCATGAAGTAATTGTAGTTAATATAGGCGTCGTTGACGTAACGAATTGTATAATCGTCTACTTTATAGCAGCCGACTCCGTCCCAAGAGAAACCTTCGTCTTCGTTTTCGACATAAATAGCCACATAGCCGGCAGCCTGTCCCCCAACCTCTAACAGTTCTTCATTGGATTTATATATATCCGAAGCAGAAATCCAGTCACCTTCTTCACCTTCCGCTACCGCAGGATCGCGATAACTTGTAGTATCGGAGATGGAAACCCATTGAGGACATTCGTTTCCGTTTTCGTCCTTTGCCCCTTGCAAGCCCCAAAGGTTCCACATATCCAAAAGAAGATCTTCCCCGGCTGCAATTGCTTCCTCATTCGTTGCATAGCCAAGCTCGGCGACGGATTTATAGATACCCTCGTCAAGGGAATAATAATATTCATATCCGCCTGCAAGAGCCGATTCACCGGCGATATAAAGGTTGGCGCGATAATTCTTCATCTGCGGATTAAGGAGCTGCTGCATGGAATAGATGTAGTCGTCAGCCGTAATTTTTTCGCCGTTTTCCCACGTAGCATCCGGATTCAATGCGATTTCGAATACATACCCTTCTTCCGTCTGGCTTGCAGTTTGTCCTTCCGGCAAAGAGACCTGATATTTCGTCAAATCGCTTTGGTGATCTTTCGTGACGTCAGTCACTTTTGTAGCCATTTCATAAACCCATTGATAAATTCCTTCCTCGGAATCTTTGATAGAAATATCTACAAACGGAGTGGATATATAAGATAATACAGTACTGTCCGCATTTGTCTCCCAACTATGCGGATTCCAATTGGTTGCCAAAGCTGTCGTAGCAGACCTATACGTATAAGGCCCCGAAGAACTGCCGGAACCGCTGCTGTCCTTATCGTTTCCGCAGGCAGCTATAAGTCCCACCGACGCCGTCATTCCCAGAGCCAATGTCGCGGAAAGCCACCGTTTTGCACTTCTTTTCATTAAAACTTTACCTCCAAATAAATTTTAACCGTTCATATTAAAATTTTCACGGATTCTTTGCGGGCTTTTCCGCCCGGACAAAAAAGAAACTACAAAAATTTTTTTTACCAATCAATAAACGAAGCATTTTCAGTTTGCGCATTTTCGCAAATCAACATACGTATGATAAAAATACCGCTTATCGCACCCCTTAATCCATGCTTTATAATAAATTTTAATTTGGCGTAATTTTATTACGCCAAACAGCCGAGCGGCTGTTTCCATATTGTAAAATATTAAAAAAAAATCGTTGTTATGGTACCCAACAACTCAATATCTAAGGAGTGTGAAATTATTTATGATTATACCAGCGCCTCCGAATTTTGTCAAATGTTTCGTATAAGTTATACAATAAAAAATATAAATTGAGGCAATCGATTTTATCGATTTTTTAACTTCTTGTAATTTCGACGATATTTTATCTACTTTTTTCTGCTAAATTTCCCTTATTTTTCACACAATTAACACTTTTTTCTCTCAATTTTTTCCTTTTGTTAAAAAAAGCGATCCGATTGCTTTTTACTTTCGAAATATAAAATTTTTCATGTTTTAATATAAGAATTATTTATATATAATTTCTCGTTACTCCAAAATATCGATAATGAGAGACCTTTTTTCGGGCGGAATTTCCGAATAAACGATAGCCGTTTTCAATATTTTTTCCGCCTCTTCAAACAATCCTTCGTCCGAAGCGAAAAGGACGGCTATACCGTCTCCTTTTTCGACCCTGTCCCCCGTCTTTTTAAGAATCTTGATTCCGGCGGAAGGATCGATCGGGTCCTCTTTCTTGATTCTGCCGGCGCCGAGCAACAGGGAAGCGGTACCGTATAATTCGGTATCGATGCGGGAAATAAATCCGTCTTTCTCCGCCCGAACGATGCGGGAACATTCGGCGGAAGGAAACAGGGAAGTATCTTCTACCCAAGCGGTATTTCCTCCGTGCGCAGCCACCATATCTTTGAATTTTTTCCAAGCCGCTCCGTTTTCGAGAGCCTTTTCGCACTGAACGCGGCATTCTTCCATCGTGCCTTTTTTCGCGAGATACAGCATGCGGGCGGCAAGTTCGATCGCGAGCGAAGTGTAATCCTCGGGCGCGCGCCCTTTGAGGCACTCTATCGCTTCTATCACTTCGAGGGAGTTTCCGACGGCATTTCCCAAAGGGCAGTCCATATCGGTAATGAGGGCCGAAACCCTGACGCCGTGTTCTTTAGCGATACGAACCATCAAAGCGGCCAACGCGCGAGCCTCCTCGTTCGTTTTCATAAAGGCCCCGCTTCCCGTTTTTACGTCCAACACGAGACAATTTATGCCCTCGGCCAATTTTTTCCCGAGAATGCTGGCGGTAATGAGCTCCTTTTTATTTACGGTAGCCGTAACGTCCCGAAGCGCATATAACTTTTTATCGGCGGGAGCCAGATCTTCCGTCTGTCCTATGATAGAGCAGCCCACGGACTCGACGACGGAGCGGAAGCGCTCCGGAGAAAGATAGCAGTTGTAGCCTTCTATCGATTCCAGCTTATCCAAAGTTCCCCCCGTATGTCCCAATCCCCGCCCGCTCATCATGGCGACTTTGACGCCGCAGGCGGCCGCAAGGGGTGCAACGGCCAGGGAAACGCCGTCCCCGACCCCTCCCGTGGAATGTTTGTCCGCTTTTATTCCCGGAACATCGCTCAGATCGAGAATTGAGCCGGAATGTAAAACCGCCGAAGTGAGCGCGTCGGTTTCGGCAAAGGAGAGTCCTTTCAGATAGGCGGCCATGAGAAGCGCAGAGGCCTGATAGTCAGGAATTTCCCCCGCGGTGTATCCTCGGATAAAAAATTCGATTTCCTCGCGGGACAGCTCTTTTCCGTCCCGTTTTTTCGCAATAATATCGTACATTCTCATCGTTCTTTCCCGTCCTTTTCTTTTTCGTCCGCGACAACGTTTCAAAGTATTACCTTTGTTCGCGGTGTCACTTTGTTCGTTCCCTTCTTACTTTTTTCCTCGTCCGTATTCTTCAATTTTCGCGCCCCGCATCGTTCGGACACTCTTTCCCTTTCACGAAAGATTTATCAAAAGAAAACGGAAGCAATTCTCCCAAAGAATATACTCGGATTTCTTTTCCGTCGGAAAGGAAAATTTTGAAATCTCCCCCGCAGAATTCCTCCATAAATTGTCGGCACACTCCGCAGGGCGGACAAAACCCCGTGTCTTTTTCCTCTCCGCGGCCCCCGACTACCGCAATCGCAACGAACTCCCGTTCCCCCTCGCTGAGCGCTTTGACAAAGGCCGTTCTTTCCGCACAGGAAGTGGGGGTAAACGTCGAAGTCTCTATATTGCAGCCCGTGTATATTTTGCCGTTCCGACACAAGAGCGCGGCGCCGACAAAAAAGTTTGAATACGGCGCATAAGCATATCGCTTCGCCGAAAGAGCTTTTTCTATCAAATCCTTTCCGTCCATTTATCGCCTCCGTTTATTGCGAAAATATCTCTTCGGCAAAACTCGTCCCCGCTCCGCCCGTCAATCCGAATAAATCGAGCACCGTGGCGGAGATGTCGGCGAACGTTTTTCTCGTTCCGAGATTTTTTCCGAGCACTTGTTTTCCGTAAAGCAATAAAGGCACATATTCTCTCGAATGGTCGGTGCTCGGCGTCGACGGATCGCAGCCATGGTCGGCCGTAACGATCAGAAGGTCTCCCTTTCCCAGCCTCGGCAGAACCGTTTTTAACCGATCGTCGAATTCGGCTATGGCGGAAGCGTATCCGTCCGCGTCGTTCCGATGCCCGTACAGCATATCGAAATCCACGAGATTGACAAAACAGAGCCCCCGAAACGCACGTCCGAGACATTCGTCGAGCTTAGTCATACCGTCGACATTGTCGCGGTTGACTCCGAGATTTTGAGTCAGTCCCCGCCCCGCGAAGATGTCGGAAATTTTCCCGATTCCGATCGTTTCCAATCCGTTTTCTTTCAGAATATCGAGCATGGTCTCTCCCGTAGGCGGCAAAGAAAAATCATGCCGACGGGAGGTTCTGTAAAAATGTCCGTTTTGTCCGAGAAAGGGTCTCGCGATCACCCGCCCGACCGCGTTTTCACCCGTCAGAATTTTTCTTGCGGCGCGGCAATATTCGTATAACGTCTCCGCGGAAATCAATTCCTCGTGAGCAGCCACCTGAAAAACGCTGTCGGCGGAAGTATACACGATCAGCTTTCCCGTCTTTAAGTGTTCGTCGCCGTAATCTTCGATTACCTTTGTTCCCGAATAGGGAAGGTTGCACAGAACGCCCCGTCCCGTGACTTTGGAAAAGGAATCCAGAATCTCTTTCGGGAATCCGTGCGGATAAACGGGGAAAGGCTTTTCCGAAACGAGCCCCGCGATCTCCCAATGTCCCGTAGTCGTATCCTTGCCCCTGCTCTTTTCCGCCATTCTCGCATACGCGGCGCAGGGAACGGGGTTCGGAGCGGAAAAACTTCCCGCCCAATCCCGCACGCCGTCTATACGGAACAATCCGAGCGAAGAGAGACTTTCCGCGCGGAATTTTCGGCTTTTTGAAACGGAGCGCAGCGTATTGCTCCCCGCGTCGCCGTACAGAGCCGCGTCGGGCAACTCTCCGACGCCGAAGCTGTCGAGAACGATGAGAAATATCCTGTCAATGAGTCCTTTCATGCTCCGAATATCCCTTTATGCGAGCTCCAAAGCGAGTTCCATCATCTGCGTGAAGGAATTTTGTCTTTCCGTCGCGGTTGTAGCCTCTCCCGTGACGAGATTATCGCTGATCGTCAAGATAGAAAGCGCATTTTTTCCCGCGCGCGCCGCGTTCATATACAGAGCGGCCGTTTCCATTTCCACGGCGAGGACGCCCATTTTGTTCCATTTTAAGGTAGAAGCGGAATCGTCATAGAATAAATCGCTCGACAAGACGTTTCCGACGCGCGGAATGATCCCCGATTTTGCGGCGATTTCCACCGCTTCGGTCAATAAACGGTAACTCGCGATCGGAGCGAACGTTCCGGGCAGAGAAAACTGCGCGGCATAGTTTCCGTCCGTGCAGGCGCCCATGGCGAGGACGATATCCCGCACCTTCAATTTTTCGGACAATGCCCCCGCGCTTCCGACGCGGATGATATTTTCCACGTCGAAAAAGCGGAACAATTCATAGGAATAAATGCCGATGGAAGGCATACCCATGCCCGACGCCATGACGGACACCCGTTTGCCCTTATATTCTCCCGTATATCCGTGTACTCCCCTCACGTCATTGACGAGGACGGCCTTTTCGAGATAATTTTCAGCGATATACTTAGCGCGAAGGGGGTCGCCCGGCATGAGCACCGTCTTTGCGAAATCCCCTTTTTCCGCGGCGATATGCGGCGTAGCCATACTTTTTCACTCCTTTTTCGTTTCTGTTTCCGTTTCTTTTGCGAGCCGCACGATAGCGGACGTTCCCAATCTTTCGCAGCCGAGCGCCAAAAAATCCTCGGCGTCCCGCAGGGAACGGATTCCGCCCGCGGCCTTCATTTTTACCCGACTGCCGATATGCGCGGCAAACAGCCGAATGTCCTCTCTCGTCGCACCGCCGGAGGAAAATCCCGTGGAGGTTTTGATAAAATCGGCTTCCGCATCGGTCACGATGCCGCACATGGCTATCTTTTCCGCCTCCGTCAACAGACAGGTTTCGATAATCACTTTAATGATTTTTCCCTCCCCGTGACAAACTTTCGTCAGCTCGCGGACCTCCCGTTCCACATACTCTGTATTTCCCTCCTTCAAAGCTCCTACCGCGATGACCATATCGATTTCGTCCGCTCCGTCCGCCAGGGCATGTTTCGTTTCAAATGCCTTTACCTCAGAAGAATTATACCCGTTCGGAAATCCCGCGACGGTACAGATTTTCAGCGAATTTCCCACATATTTTTTGGCCTGCCGCACGAAACGAGGCGGAATACAGACGCTTGCAACGCCGTAACGGATTCCCTCGTCGCAAAGTGTTTTGATTTGCGGCCAATCCGCTTCCGGTTTCAATAGGGTATGATCTACTTTTTTTAAGATTTCTTTGATTTCCATGTCTCTGCTCCTTCCGCTTACGTTTCCGCTCTTTTTTAATCTTCACCTTTTCCCTTTCCCGTTCGTTTCGCTTTTTATCCTTTCCGTTTCTCCGTTTTTATCTTCGCCTCTTCCGTTTCGGCTTTTTTCGGCTTTCCCTTCTCGGCCTTCATTTTGCTTTCGGCTGTCTCTTTCCCGTTTCGGCTTTCCCGTCTTTATTCTTTTCCTCTCCCGTATTTTTCCGCCAGCTTTTTCAGCCATGTCCATACTTTGCCGGAAAAATCTTTTTTCTCGAACCGATAGCTCCAATTTTGAGCAGACACGGTGGAAGGGAAATTGATTCTCGCGATCTTTCCGAGACAGAGCAAATCTCCCATGGGAACAATCGCGGCAAAAGCCCTGCTCGAAAAGAGCAAACGAATCACGGTCTTGTTCAGAGCCGAGACGGATCTTCCGCGAAACGGAACACCCGCCGCCGCGCACTCCCGTTTCAAGTCTTTTTCAAAGACTGCCCTTTCGCTTTTTCCTAAACTTTCGATATATGCCAAAAGCGGTTCGTTGTCGTGCGTTCCCGTATAAGCGACGCAATTTTCCGAATAATTTGAAGGCTTGTGATCGTTTGCGGGATTTCCGTCGAAGGCAAATTCCAAAACTTTCATGCCGGGATATCCCGTCTCCTTCATTAAAGCGCGCACGCCGTCGTCGATAATGCCGAGATCCTCCGCGACGATATTTCTGTTTTCTCGTCCTCGGAAGAGCTCCGCGCCCGGCCCCGCGAGCCATTTTCCTCCGCGCGCGTCGGCAGCCCCCGCGGGAATCGCATAAAATCGGTCGAAGCCGCGGAAATGGTCGATGCGAAGAATATCGAAGAGCTCTAAGGCGGAATCGATGCGATTAAGCCACCAGGAATATCCGCTCTGCTTCATTTTATCCCAATCGTAAACGGGATTTCCCCAAAGCTGTCCGTCCTCGGAAAAGGCGTCGGGCGGAACTCCTGCCACGGCTGCGGGGTTTCCGCCGTCGTCCAAAAGGAACAGTTCTTTCCGATATTTCCACATTTCCACGCTGTCGGAAGAGACGTAAATGGGCATATCCCCCATAATTTCTATCCCTTTGGAATTCGCATACGCTTTGAGCGCTCTCCACTGTCCGAGGAAGATATATTGCGTAAATTGCCAAAATTCTATGTCCCGCCGGTTTTCTTTTTCATAGGCACGGATTCTGTTTTCGTCGAAATCCCTGTATTCGGCGGGCCATTGAGACCAAGGCAGATAACCGAAACGGCTTTTCAGAGACATAAACAGCGCGAAATCGGAATACTTTCCCTCTTTAAGGAACTTTTTCCACTCGGCCGAAGAAGTGTCGAATCTCAAAAAGGCACATCTCAAAACGTTTACCCGCAAGCGGAACAGTTTTTCGTAATCCACCCGCCGCGCATCGGTTTCCCAATCGAGAAAAGCGTATTCTTCTTTTTCGAGAAGCCCGTCTTTTTGCAGAAAATCCAAATCGATGAAATAATAATTGAGCGCCTCGGCCGCGCACGACTGATAGGGACTGTCGCCGTAATTCGTAGGCAGCAAAGGCAGTACCTGCCATATTTTCATGCCCGAATCCGCCAATCTGTCCAAAAACCGATAGGCTTCCCCGCCCAAAGTTCCGATCCCGTAGGGCCCTGGAAGCGATGAAACGGGAAGCAGAATTCCCGCCCGTCTTTGTCTGTTCATTCCTTTTTCCCCCGAAAAAATTTCTATCAACATTTCTATCAACAATGTACCACATTCCGTCGGAAAAATCAAGTACTTTCCGAAAAATTACCCAAAGAATCTTCTTGTATTCTCCTTTTCCCGTATCCTCGCATTTTTTTCGCAAAAAAACGGCCGCCCGAAGGACGGCCGTTTCCGATTCTTATGGAAAGCCTCTGTTTTATGAGATCTCTGTGTCAAGCCAAAGTTCCCTTACCCGAAACGCATTGTTCAAAGGCTTTCGTTTATCCGACTTTTTTTCTTTCGTCGTCAAAGTTCCTTGTTCTTATTTTTCACCCGCCGAACGAGCTTGCAAATCTCCACGAACGGAATGACGGTAAACGCGAGAGCGACGGCGATGAAGTATTCTTTCGCACTGATGGCGGCGAACTCAAAAGCGGTATTGATGCCGGGAACATAGATCACAAGCAACGTCAGAAGCAGAGAGAATCCAAATGCACCCCAAAGGTACTTGTTCTGTTTTTTCATGGAAAATACGGAGTGATGGATGGAACGCACGTTAAAGGCATGGAACATCTCCGTCATGGATAACGTGAGGAAAGCCATCGTCATGCCGTCCATGCTCATACCTTCGAGCGACTCTTTGAACGTCCATTCCCAGACGCCCGTTTCGATATAATGCCCGATGAAATAGGACAACAGAGTGATGACGCCGATAAAGATCCCCTGCAAGACGACGTTGAGTCCGACGCCGCCCGCAAAAATCCCCTCCTTGTCGTCGCGGGGCTTTCGTTTCATGAGGTCGCGTTCGCCCTCTTCCATACCGAGCGCGAGCGCGGGGAACGTATCGGTGATGAGATTTATCCACAGCAGGTGCATGGGCCGAAGCAGAGTAAATCCCAGCATGGTCGCTACGAACACGGCCACGACCTCCGCGAGATTGCTGGAAAGCAGGAACTGAATCGCCTTGCGGATATTGTCGTAAATTCTCCGTCCCTCGCCCACGGCGGTGACAATGGTGGCGAAATTGTCGTCCTGCAATACCATATCGGCGGCGCCCTTGGTGACGTCCGTACCCGTAATTCCCATTCCGATGCCGATATCCGCGCTCTTGATACTGGGTGCGTCGTTCACGCCGTCGCCCGTCATTGCGGTGATATAGCCCTTTTTCTTCCATGTCGTGACGATTTTCACCTTGTGTTCGGGCTGTACGCGGGCATACACGGAATACTGTCCGATTTTTTGTTCAAATTCCTCGTCGCTCATTTCTCCGAGCGCCGAACCCGTAATCGCCTGAGATTTGTCGGTAATGATCCCGAGCTCCGTCGCGATGGCTACCGCGGTATCTATATGGTCGCCCGTAATCATAATGGGACGGATACCGGCTGCCTTACACTCGACGATAGCGTCCTTGACTTCGGGGCGGATCGGGTCTATCATGCCCGTGAGGCCGAGGAAGGTAAGTCCCTTTTCGATATCCTCCGGCTCGAACTTTTCGGGCACGCTTTCGAGCTTCTTACACGCGGCGGCGAGCACGCGCAGAGCTCTGTCCGCCATTTGCTTATTCGCGGCGAGAATCTCTTCGCGCTTTTCGTCCGTGAGGGGAATATCCTTTCCTCCGACACGGACGTGCGTGCAGCGTTTGAGAATTTCGTCGGGCGCTCCCTTGGTATATTGTACGAATCCTCCGCCCGCGGAATGAATGGTGGACATCATTTTCCGAAGGCTGTCGAAGGGCGCTTCGGCGACGCGCTTATCTTCGGAATCCAATTTCGTCTTGTCGAGCCCCAGTTTATAGGCATAATTGACGAGCGCACATTCCGTAGGCTCTCCCTTTGCCTCTTTCGCCTCCGCGTCGAGCACGGCGTCCGAACACTGCGCCATCGCGCGTGCGAGCAAGGCTTCGTCGTCCCCGTAATGGTCCACGACGGTCATTTTGTTCTGCGTGAGGGTTCCGGTCTTGTCGGAACAGATAATCTGCGTGCAGCCGAGGGTTTCGACGGCGGTGAGCCGTTTGACTACGGCCTTTTTCTTCGCCATTTTGGTCATACCCATGGAAAGGACGATGGTGACGACGGTCGCAAGTCCTTCGGGAATGGCGGCGACAGCGAGCGAGACCGCGACGATAAAGCTGTCGAGGACGACTTCGAGTGCGAAATCCCTTTCGAGAATGAGCTTAAACGCGAAGATGAACACACAGATGCCGAGCACGATATAGCTCAGAATCTGCGACAGTTTATTGAGGCGTTTTTGCAGAGGAGTGACCTCGTCCTTAGCCTGAGCGAGAATATCGGCGATCTTGCCCATTTCCGTCCGCATGCCGGTCGCCACGACGACGACCTTTGCGCGGCCGTATACGACGGTGCTGCCCATGTAGACCATATTTTTTCTGTCGCCTAAGGGGACATCCTTACCGTTCTCGGCCACGAGCCTTTCGGCCTCTTTGTTTGCGGGGACGCTCTCGCCCGTCAGAGCGGATTCTTCCGCCTTCAAGGAAGCGCATTCGAGGATGCGGCAATCTGCGGGGACGGAATCTCCGGCTTCGAGGATGACGATATCCCCGACGACGATTTCCTCGCTCTTTACGGCGAGGAGCTGACCGTCTCGGATCACCTTGCAGGTGGAAGCCGTCATTTCTTTGAGCGCTTCTATGGCGTGCTCGGCGCGCCCCTCCTGAACGACGCCGAGAATGGCGTTGAGAAGCACGACGGCGACGATGATGATAAATTCCGCAAAGGATTCATTTCCCCCTCGCACGCGGTCGATGATGACGGTGGCGAGATTGACTGCCGCGGCCGCCAGAAGGACGATGATCATCGGGTTGACGAGTTGCAGAAGGAAACGCTTGAACATCGAAGTTTTTTTGCCCTCGGCCAGCTTATTCCTGCCGTTTTTTTCGAGGCGGGAAGCCGCTTCTTCTGCGGACAGACCTTCGGGCGAAGCTCCGACTTCTTTCAGAACTTCTTCCGCGTCGCAAAGATAGTGTTTCATTGAATTTTGCATTTCTCCTTTTGCTTTTTCAAAAAAAGACCCATGCTCCATATTATGTCGCGAAACGACGGATAATATAGCGCATGAGTCTCATTTTTTCAAACAGTCCCAGGCGAAATCGAACTCCGCCGGTGTTGTTGGAACCGTTACGCCCCGAAAAGATAAGGCGCAAACTACTCCCTCAATATAGTTATAGTATATTCCGATTTTTCCGTTTTGTCAATGGTTTTCGGGTAAAAAAACAAAAAACCCCGATTTTTTCACTTTACTTTGTATTTGTCGTAATAGGGTTTGAGAATGCCGCGATATTTTTCATTCCAAGGCTTGTTTCTGCCGATATAATGGATAATTTTCACTTTTTCGTCCACATGAGCGAGCCCTATCGCGTCTTTGCCCTTGTGGCGGCGGTTCCAGCCTCGGATTTTCCGTTCATTGAGGTTGTAAACCATGCCGTTTTCGATCTTGATTTTATGCCCGTAAAGAGTAGAAATGACGTCCTGATCGGGCAAAGTGAGAAAGAATCTCCTGCGGGCAATGTATTTTAACACCTCTTTCGTATCCTGTTCTTTCCTGAGCTTGTCTAAATTCATCAATAAAACGCCGGTATTCACATATACGGTATTTTTGTTCGCACCGTTTTTTACGCGGATAAACCACTTTAAGAAACGAGCATGAACGTTGGTCGTAGCCACGAAATAATTATCCTCGAAATCGGTATTGTAGAATTCGGAAATATCCCCTTTTACAATGATGTCACTGTCCATATAGAGGATACGGTCTACGCTTTCCGGGAGATACTCCGCAGCAAAAATGCGATAATAGATCTCCTTCGGCCAACGCTTTTCGGTGGGCGCGCCTTCGAGAATTTCCTCCTTAAAGGCTACGGGACGGAAAGTCACCTGTTCGGGCAGATATTCCCGATATGCTTCGATATCCGCGTCCGTCACTTCCTTGGTCGCTATGTATACCGTATGCTTGCCGGGGTTATTGTCTGCAAAGGAACGAATCATCGCCGCAAAATAGGGCAGATATTTTTTGTTGATTGCTGTCAGAATATTCATAAAATCGGTACTTTCCGCCTTATTGAAGGATTTTTTCGGCGTAATCAAATTACGCCGAAAAAGGCACGTGCCTTTTCTTTTGGGTATTGTACCCTATTTTTGCGAAAATGTCAACCTCCGCCGCCCGATTTACGAAAAAAAATACTTTTTCGCCGTTTGTCCCTGTCTGCTTGGGATTGCCTGCCGCTCGATATTCGCGCGCTCGACCGCTTATCGCAGCCGTTTCCGCAATATTCCCGCCGCGCTTATCGCAATCGCCTATGCCGCGCCCACTCCGTTTTCGGGCCACGTTCGGTATTTTTTGAACCATTCGGTATCCTTGAAAAGAATATCGTTGTTGGAGCAGCTCACGTTTACTTCTCCGCCGTCCGAGGAAACGACAACGTTGCCGTTCATCGCCTCGAATCCTCCTTCCGCCGTTTCGGAATAGACGGTCGGAACGTAAATTTTGTCCGTATACGGCGCTACCCTGTCCACGAAAGCCTGAGAAGGAAAAACAACATCCATCGAAGAGAAGGGATATTCCGTCTCGTTGCCGCAGCAGCAGCTTACGACGACGATTTCGGGACGGATTACGGATAACAACGCCTCCGTGCTCGAAGTGGGACTTCCGTGATGCCCTGCCTTAAACAGCTTGCATTGCGGCAGATCATTGTTTTCCACCAGGGCCTCCTCGCCCTTCTCCTCCAAATCTCCCGTGAATAAATAATGATTTTCGCCCTGCGTAAATAACAGACATACGGAATAATTGTTTTCGTCGCTCGACTTTTCCTCATAGAATACGTTGTATAAAATATTCATCGTAATTCCGTCCGCGATCTCATAACTGCGCTTAGCTCCGTTCGTCTCGTTCCAACATTCGAGGGCGGTATAGTGCACCGCACCGCTCTCTACTTCCGCGTCGCGTTTTTCGACATAATCGTGATAAACTTTCGTGTCTTTATTGGTTTTCGGAAAATCGATGATCGTTTCACATTCGAATACGTCGAAAATACCGGGAATTTTCGTCGTTCCCACAAATCCCGAAATATGATCCTGATCCGCATGCGTGGCAATCACATATTCGAGAACTCCGTCCTCGCAATATTCGCTCACGTACTCCGCAATCGTCTCCGCGGAACTCGCCCTGGAACCGGCGTCGATTAAAATTTCCGTATCCCCCGCCTTAATCAGCGTACAATCTCCCGAATATTTATTTCCCAGCATCAGAAAATGAATACTCAATTCGTCCGTGACGATATCCGCTCCGCTTGAACTATCCTCGTTCGACGCGCTGTCCGAACTTCCGCCCGAACTATCCTCGTCCGACGCGCTGTCCGAACTTCCGCCCGAACTGCCCTCATCCGATGTACTGTCCGAGGGAATAAAGCCGTCCAGATAGCCCTTGCTCCAAAGTATGTAACCGCAGATAATAGCCGCAATCAACAGGAGCGCGACCAATAAAGCCGCCGCCCGCCTGCGGCGGGTATTTTTTCTCCGTTTCGCCATAGGCATACCTCACATTTCTCTCAAAATCCAAAGGAAGCCGAAGATTATTCGGCTTCCCGTACAAACGCTGAAATCGTTATCTTGCTTTTTCTCGTCCCGTTACATGGATTCGTGAATTGTCCGGGAAATCACGTCGTCCTGCTGTTCTTTCGTCAGTTTATTGAAATTGACCGCATAGCCGGAGACGCGGATCGTCAGCTGAGGATACTTTTCGGGATGTTTCTGAGCATCCAGCAGCGTTTCGCGATTGAATACGTTTACGTTGAGATGATAGCCGCCGTCCGCGACGTAGGCGTCCAGCATATTGACCAAATTATCTACTTGTTGTTTCGACATAGTTGTTTTCTCCTTTTGTTTTTAAGTTTTTTAATCTTCGTCCTTGCCCAGCGAGCTGGGAGTAATCGAGAAGGTATTGGAAATTCCGTCCCTCGAATACTCATAGGGAAGTTTCGCCACCGATTCGAGGGAAGCGAGGGCCCCGTGAGTATCCCTGCCGTGCATGGGATTGGCGCCGGGCGCAAGGGGAGTCCCCGCGCGGCGGCCGTCGGGCGTATTGCCCGTCTTTTTGCCGTACACGACGTTGGAAGTAATGGTCAGGATGGAAGTCGTGGGAATACTTTCGCGATAAGTGTAGTGGCTCTTGATGTCCGTCATGAAGGTTTTCAGAAGCCAAACGGCGATATTGTCCGCGCGGTCGTCGTTGTTGCCGTATTTGGGGAAATCTCCCTCGATACGGAAATCGGTGACGATTCCCTCTTCGTTGCGGATGGGATATACTTTCGCATATTTAATGGCGGAAAGAGAATCCACGGCGCAGGACAGACCCGCGATACCGGTGGCAAAGAAGCGGCGCACTTTGGTGTCGTGCAGCGCCATTTCGAGCGCCTCATAGCTGTATTTGTCGTGCATATAGTGAATGAGGTTGAGCGTATTCACATACAATCCCGCCAGCCAGGACATCATTTGCTTATACTTTCTGATGACCTCGTCGAAATCGAGAGGCCCGTCCCCCGATACGGGAGCGAATTCGGGAGAAACCTGCATGGGTTTCCCCGTCTTTTTATCCTTCATGAGCTCGTCCTTGCCGCCGTTTATCGCGTAAAGAAGGCACTTTGCGAGATTGGCGCGTGCGCCGAAAAATTGCATATCCTTTCCGACGCGCATACAGCTCACGCAGCAGGCGATACAGTAATCGTCCCCCATTTCGGGACGCATCAGATCGTCGCTTTCGTACTGAATGGCGGAGGTGCGGATGGAAATTTCCGCGCAGTACTTTTTGAAGTTGGAAGGCAGCTTCTTCGACCAAAGCACCGTCAGGTTAGGTTCGGGAGCGGGACCGAGGTTATCGAGCGTGTGCAGGATACGGAAGGAATTTTTCGTTACCAGCGTCCGTCCGTCCACGCCCATGCCGCCGATAGACTCCGTCACCCAGGTCGGATCGCCCGAGAACAGCTCGTTATATTCCTTGATGCGCATGAACTTGACAATTCTCAGTTTCATGACAAATTGATCGATGAGTTCCTGCGCCTCCTGTTCGGTGATGACGCCGTTTTTGAGGTCGCGTTCGATATAAATATCGAGGAAAGTGCTGTTCCTGCCGATAGACATCGCGGCGCCGTTCTGATCCTTCACCGCGGCTAAATATCCGAAATACAGCGCCTGAACGGCCTCTTCGGCGTTCGTGGCGGGCTGGGAAATGTCTTTCCCGTAAATTTCCGCGAGCTGTTTGAGCGCTTTGAGCGCCTTGATTTGCTCGGAGAGTTCCTCTCTGTCGCGCACTTTATCGGGAAGCATGTCGCCGTTCATGGCGAGTTTATCCTCTTCCTTTTTACGAATGAGATAGTCCACGCCGTACAGAGCCACTCTGCGATAGTCGCCGACGATACGGCCGCGGCCGTAGGTATCGGGAAGTCCCGTGAGAATATGCGCCGAACGCGCCGCGCGCATTTCGGGAGTATAAGCGTCATAGACGCCGTCGTTGTGCGTCTTGCGGTATTTCGTAAAGATTTCTTTGACTTCGGGATCGAGGGTATACCCGTACATGTTGAGCGCTTCTTCCGACATGCGGATTCCGCCGAAGGGCTGCAAAGAGCGCTTGAAAGGCTTATCCGTCTGCAAGCCCACGATTTTTTCGAGGTCTTTGTCGAGATACCCCGCCGCGTGCGAAGTGAGCGTAGAGACGATTTTGGTATCCGCGTCCAGCACACCGCCTGCTTCTCTTTCCTTTTTAGAAAGGTCGAGGACGATATCCCACAGTTTTTTCGTCGCCTCGGTAGGCGGCGCAAGGAAAGACGAATCTCCCTCGTAAGGCGTGTAATTGCGCTGAATAAAGTCGCGCACGTCCACTTCGTCTTCGCTCCATTTGCCGGGGATAAACCCCTCCCATCCTTTGTATTGCATATAAATATCTCCTGAAAAAATTTTTTTCGATAAATCAGTATGTGCGCTTTTACTTCGTTTTATTCCCCTCTTCCCTCTTATGCGATTGCCGCGCACCGGCCTCGCCTTTTTACTTTTTTGCATGCGGCATAATTTTAACTTTTCTTATTTACCTTCTTTGCCGCAAGCCGCCGCTTTTGCCGCTTTGTGTTCTTCAATCTTTGCGTCCAGCCAAATTTCGAGAATTTCTTCGGGCTGGAATCCCGAAAAACGCGCGAAAATTTTCCCGTCGTCCATCAGAAGAACGGTGGGAACCCGAGAGACCTCCCATTCTTCCATGAGTTCCGTCGTCTGAAAATCCGCCTCCACATGTACGAGGCGAATATCTCCGCGGGCATCTATCAACGATTGAAGCACGGGCATAAGCGTCAGACAGTTGGCGCACGATTCTCCGCTCACCTCTACGCAGCAAAGCCCCTGCAATCGGCTCTTATAATCCTTTTTTGAAAATAACTCGCTCATTTTATAATCCTTGCACATATGTTCCCGTATACTCGACGAGTATGCGCCTATTTGATAATTCCCAGCAGTCTCTTGGCATTCTGCACCCGCTCCTTTTCGGGAGGGCGCACGCCCTTCAAGGGGTAATCGTACCCCAGCTTTTCATACTTCACTTCGCCCATGGTATGGTAGGGAAGCACTTCCACCTTCTTCACCGTCTCTAACGTATCGATGAAGGCTTTCAGTCTTTTGAGCGCCTCGTCGTCGTCCGTAAGCCCCGGAACCAAAACGTGCCTTATCCACATGGAAATGCCGTTATCGCTCAAAAATTTCGCGAAGGCCAAAGTATGCTCATTCCCTTTTCCCGTAAGGCTTTCGTGCGATTTTGAATCGATGTGCTTTATATCGAGAAGCACAAGGTCGGTAAAACGGATAAGCGCTTTATGCTTTTCCACCGATTCGGGATTTTCGGGATCGAACATATACCCCGACGTATCGAGAGCCGTATGAATTCCCTTTCCTTTCAGTTTTTCAAAAAGCTCCGTCACGAAATCCATCTGCAAAAGCGGCTCCCCGCCGGAGACGGTGACGCCGCCCGTATCGCCGAAATAATTCCGATATTTCAACGCTTCGGCGCATACCTGCTCCGCTGTATACGCAGTGCCACCCTTCGTCCACGTATCGGGATTATGACAATATTTACAGCGCAGGGGGCATCCCTGCATGAATACGACGAACCTTATTCCCGGCCCGTCTACCGTGCCGAACGATTCGAACGAATGAATATATCCTTCCAATTTTTCGGCCTCCCTCATGAAAAACTTCTTGCATGGCTGTTAACCAAACGACTTTTTTCGTATCTATTATAGCAAAAAAGACTCAGTCTTGTCAAGTTTTTCGCTTTCGACGTTCAATCGTCCCCTTTTCCTTTCCCCATAAGGCTTTGAGGGCAATTTTTAGCCTGTTTTTCAAGAAAGAAAATTTCGGATTTTTTTCTTTCCTTTTTCAAGCCCTTTCTTTCCTTTTTCTCATAAGGGAAAGAGCCCGATTTTTTCCACCCTTTCAGAATGTGCAAAAATCAGGAAAAAATACAAAAAAAGATTCTTTTATCTGTCTTTTTTCAAAATAAAATAGATGCAAGAAAATTTTCGGGAAAATCGACAGACAACAACCGAAACCGACGAGACTAACTGAGACCAAACGAGATTAACGAGACCGAACGAGATTAACGAGACCGAACGAGATTAACTGAGACCAAATGGACAGAACACTTTTGAATAACCGTCCAAAGACAAAGAAAGAGCCGCGTTTCCCAACGCGGCTCTTTCCGACATCAAAAAAGGAGTTTAACACATCTCTTGTAGTCAAATTTTCTGCAAAAACGTCGCCCGAAGGCGGCACAGCTCTCTATGTATCTTGCGTACGGCGGAGCGCCGTTTTTGCCTCTTTTGTTTTGTATCTATATTATACAACATAATTCACAAAATTTCAATACCTTTCGGCAAAATTTTTTACCATTTTACAAAATTTTTTTATTTTTTTCTTATTTGAACACAAAAAGTTTCCTTCCCAGATAATTCCAGACCAAAACGAGGCAGGTCATCACTACTTTCATGATCCATTCCTTCCAAGCGAGTCCCAAAAAGGACGTCGTGGAGAACAATTTTATTTCGGGAAGGAAGGAAACGCCGAGATGCATGCCGAGTTCCGTAATTCCGAGCCCGATGAGTCCGATGAGCGCAAACACCGCAAAAGATTTTTTCGAGCGGGATTTTTCCTTATCCTTTACATTCCGAAATACAAATCGAACGGAAAGAATCCAATTGACCGTCAGCCCTGCACAAAAGCCCAGCGCCGTCGCTATGACGAGCGAAGCGGTATCCCAACCGCCGCTGCCTTCTATGAGCGCGGGCGGCAACAGCCATTTACGGAAAAGATAGAATACCGCATAATCCACGAGCGTGGCGAATCCGCCGACGATCAGAAAACGCAAAATTTCTAAAAGCAACTGTTTTTTCGTCATCTTTTGTCCGGAAGTTTCCGAAACCGTTTCTTCTTTCATAACATACCTTTTCAGATGTGAGTTGATAATTCAAATATAAGGGAGCCGTACAGCTGAAACACAATTTATACGGAAGCGTTGCGCAGGTTAGCCATACGACATACACGGCGATCGGGGCTTCGGCGTCCGCGTTACAAAGAGGGATCCATAGAGGCCGATTATACAACTTAAATACACGTCATATAGAACAGCGAAGAAAACAGGAGAAAAGCGCCCGTCGAAACGGCCGTCAGACGGCCGAGCGTCACGGAGAGCGCGTCTCCTTCCCGCGTCAGTCTTCTTTCGACCAGCCAAAGCGTCAATCCCATTCCCAAAATCATGGGCATGATATAACGGAAATCCATCGTGCAGCCGTAAGGCATGGAAATATAAAAATAGATTTCCGAAAGCGCCTGCGACTGAACGAGCAGGAACGTAAAGAAAACATCGCGCGCCGATTTTTTCCATTCCCTGCGTCTCAGTTCGTCTTTCCGATCGTATCTGAGAATCAGATACAGTACGCGGACGAGTGCGGCAAACAACAAAAGCGCGGACAGGAACGCGAGAACCGTCGCCGCGACGGCAAAGCCCTCGCCCTGCCAATAGGAAAATTCTCCGAATATGGAGGAACGCAGAGCGTAGTTGAACAAATTATAATTTCCCTCGAACGGGCGGCACCAAAGCGAACCGAAGTACTCCGTCCAGTCAAAGGCGATAAAAAAGCGGGAGAAAAAGGAATGGTCGCCCGTATACAGCTTTGAATTGAGATTGGAAAACACAAAGCCGAAAGGTTGGTCAAACCGAAGTTTCGCATATACCTGAAACCAAAGCCCGAGGGGCGCACATATGAGCAAAAATACTCCGTATTCCGCGAACAGCTTTTGAAGGGAAAGCGCTCCGCCGTTTCTCTTCACCGAGCCGACAAATTCCCAAATAAAAATTCCCGCGATGGGAAGGCAGACCGTTGCGGAGGAAAGTTTGGACATCATTCCCAGTCCCACGCAAAGCCCGCAGGCGAGAATATTTCCGAAGCTCTTTTCCCGCTTCCACCATTTCAAAGCAAAATACAACGCTAAAATCGCAAACATATACGAGACGCCGTCGTTATTCAGCATGCCCGAAAATTGGATATTTCTCGGATACAATACCACAAAAGCCGAGAGGAACATCGCACTTTTTCCCCGAATATCGAGCAGGCGGAGAATCTTCAACATCGTCACGCAGGCGACAAACGAATACAAGACACTTAAAATCTGGCAGGAGGAATAGAGAAAATAACGTTCCGCTTCAATATACTCCGGGCAGCCCGCCAAAAATTTTTCGGGGAAACAGTCCCCGAGGGAAAACAGTTCGGACAAGCCGTCCGAAAGCCCCTCCATGAAGTGCATAAATCCCGC
The DNA here is from genome assembly GCA_904419075.1 of uncultured Clostridia bacterium. Lineage (GTDB taxonomy): Bacteria > Bacillota > Clostridia > Christensenellales > Borkfalkiaceae > Scatosoma. The sequence goes on along the minus strand of CAJFQM010000002.1, from coordinate 86,089 downwards.
TTGCAGCAGTGCGTTGAGCGGAGGATGATAAAACTGATAGGCGTTGGAGGACGGAAGTTTTCCCGTGGAAAAGATCGTCCATGCGTAAGCCTCGTGGCCGTCGAAATTTTTCGTAAACGTATCGTGCTGACGCACCGACGCGGGCGTATACAGCATATACCCGATTCTGAGCGCCAATCCCGCGACGAGGACAAGAACGACAAAGCGCCTCGCCGTCAGTTTCTTCTCCGATGCCAAAAATATTCCGATAAATACCGTCCCGCCTATGACGCAGGCGGTAATCGCCTGCGCTACGACGCCGTTCCTCTCGACGGAATACAGCGGTTTGACGAGGAGAAAAAGCAACGTCGTCAAAAGAAAAACCGCCGCATACAACGCAATTTCTCCCAAGGCGGAAAGGCGGCCGCCGCGGGAGGATACGTTTTCGGGCAAAGAGAAATCATTCGACTGCATTTCTGACCTCGTGATAGCTCTTTTCCGTGTTCACGTTCCAAAGCGCGGTTTTATCCGAATTGCCCGTCAGAATACATTCCGCGGCAATCATGGAAGTCACCATGGAATGATCCATATTATTGTAGCGATGCTGGCCGTTGCGCCCCACGCAATAGAGATTGGTAAAAGTATCGAGATAGTCCCTGACCTTTCCGAACTCCGCATAGCTGCCGAAATACGCGGGATAGGCCTTTTTTACCCGAATGAGCGTGGCATCCGATACGTCCGCCTCCGATTCGATTACGCCGATCTTTTTTAGCTCACCGATTGCCTTTTTGATAAACTCCTCCTTCGGGCACGTCCACATCTCGTCCCCTTCCGTGCAAAAATATTCGAGTCCGATCCAGACTTTATGTTCGGGGTCCGCCGTCATGTAGGGAGACCAATTATTGAAAATCTGTATTCTCCCCAAACGGACGTCTCTGTCCTGAACGTATATCCAGCAATCGGGAACGATATTCCCGAGCGTCCTGATTTTCGTCTTATTCCTCACTTTCAGTTTATCGAGAAGCAAGCCCACCGTGATAAAATCCCGATAAGGAAGTTCGGCTGCGACGCGATAGGCGTCGCAAGGAACATGTTCCTTGCCGATCGCTTCGACAAGATCCTTTATCGGCATGGAAGAAATAAAATAATCCGCCGTATATTCCCTGCCGTCGGCCGCGGTTACGGAAATCACTCTGTCTCCCGCCGTCTTTATTCCCCTCACGGGGCTGGAAAAATAAATCTTCCCTCCCATTTCCACTATTCTTTCCGCCATTTTTTCATAGAGCTGGCCCGGCCCTTTCTTGGGATACAAAAACTGCTCTATGAGGCTGGTTTCCACCTCCCCGCCTTTCCTGCGAAAAGGCTTCGCAAGAGCGTTTTTTATCGCTTTCGACACCGAAAGACCCTTCACGCGCTGCGCGCCCCAATCCGCGGAAATATCCCGCGGGTGCACTCCCCACAGCTTTTCCGTATAATCTTCAAAAAACATCGAATACAACGGCTTTCCGAAACGGTTGATATAAAAATTTTCCAGATTGCTCTCCTCGCGCTTATGTATACAGCTTCCGATATACCCGAAGCCCGCTTTCACGGTACGGAAAAAACCCATATTGAGAAACGTACGGGCTTTGAGCGAAATGGGATAATCGAAAAATTTCCGAAGGTAAATAATCCGAGAAACGCGGTTGCGGACCAGCATCGTTTCGTCCGTCGTTTCGGGGTCGGGCCCGCCCTCCGAAAGAGGCTTGTCCCGACTTAAAAGAAGGTCGTCCCTACTCGGCTTTCCCTGTACGGGCAAAAGCGACGTCCACAAGGTCGTTACTCGTTCGTCTTTGGAAAAAAAACGGTGACCTCCGATATCCATGCGGTTGCCTTTATAGGTGGCCGTGCGGGAAATTCCTCCGACAAAGTCCTCCGCCTCCAAAATCACCGGCTGAAAATCCTTAGATTTTGTCAAAAGCTCGTATGCCGCCGTAAGTCCCGCCGGGCCCGCGCCGATAATCACGACCGTCTTTTTCTCCATATTTCTCCCTCCGTATATTTATAAAGTAGAAAACCGAGTCCTACGGCGTTGCATTTTACAAAAAATTATACCATTTCCATCCCAAAATGTCAAGGACTCAAAAATGCGCGGAAAAAACGCCGACGGAACAATATCGCGAAAGAACGGAAAAACAAATATTTTTTCAAACATAAAGCCGCGCAGGGAAATCCCTGCGCGGCTTTGCCGTCAGGCGAGAATATCGCCTACGGAAGGTTCCTTCGCTTCGGCCGCCGAAGCCGTCTCCGCGGGTTCTTCCCGAGGCGCGGCGGGCTTATCATAGCCGACCGCTGCCATTTCGTCGGAAACGTTCGCCGTCGATTCTTTATAGCTGCCCACGAACTGCGGAGAAAGATTTTTATAATCCTTCATGCCCGTACCCGCGGGAATGAGTTTACCGATAATGACGTTCTCTTTCAGACCGACGAGGTAATCTCTCTTGGTGCGGATGGCCGCTTCCGTGAGCACCCTCGACGTTTCCTGGAAGGAGGCCGCCGAAAGGAAGCTGTCCGTCGCCAGCGACGCCTTCGTGATACCCAGCAGCACGCGCTTCGCAAGAGCGGGCGCGCCGCCCTTTGCCATCGCTTTGCCGCATTCGTCCTGGAAGGTCGTCATGTCCACCAGTTCGCCGGGAAGCAAATCGGTGTCGCCCGAGCTTTCCACTCTGACCTTTTTCAGCATCTGGCGCACGATGATTTCGATATGCTTATCGTTGATATCAACGCCCTGAGAACGATATACCGACTGTACCTGTTCGAGAATATAATCCTGAACGCCCTTGACACCCTGCACGCGCAGGATATCCTGAGGATACACGCTGCCCGAATTGAGAAGCACGCCGGGAGTCACTCTGTCGCCCTTCTTGACCTTTACCTCCGCGTTGAAGGGAAGAACGTATTCCTTCTTCACTTCGCCCGTGGCTTCGTCCTTGACCTTGATATGATTGAGGTTATCCGAATTGTCGATATCTACGATACCCTCGACTTCGCAAATCGTCGCGCAGCCTTTGGGTTTTCTGACTTCGAAAAGTTCCTCGACGCGGGGCAGACCCTGCGTGATGTCGCCCGTAGCCGCAATACCGCCCGTATGGAAAGTACGCATCGTGAGCTGCGTGCCCGGTTCGCCGATGGACTGCGCCGCAATCGTTCCGACCGCCTCGCCCACCTGCACGGGAAGCGTCGTCGCCATGTTCTTGCCGTAGCACTTCGCACAGACGCCCACGCGGGAAGAACAGGTGAAGATACTGCGAATGGAAACTTCCGTGACGCCCGCGTCGCAAATTTCCTTCGCTTTTTCTTCCGTAATGAACTCGTTCTGTCCGATGAGAATTTCGCCCGTCGAAGGATTTACAACGTCCTCCGCCGCAAAACGCCCCGTCAATCTGTCTTTCAGACTCTCGATTTCTCTTCCGTCTGCGCCGAAAATTGCCTTTACCTTCATGCCCTGCGGCTTTCTGCCCGCATAGCAGTCGTCCTCGCGGACGATGATTTCGTGAGAGACATCCACGAGACGGCGGGTAAGATAACCCGAGTCGGCCGTTTTCAGCGCCGTATCCGTCAAACCTTTTCTTCCGCCGTGCGACGAAATGAAATATTCCAAAACGGAAAGCCCGTTTCTGAAACAGGATTTGACGGGGACCTCGATCTTTTTACCCTGCGGGTTGACCATGAGTCCGCGCATGCCCGAAAGCTGCTTAATCTGGTCGATAGAGCCGCGGGCGCCGGAGTCCGCCATCATCCAAATAGGGTTGAATTTATCCTCCTCGCCCTGCTTCTTCAACAGTCCCGCCACTTTATCCGTCGCGTTATCCCATTGAGAAATGACGGCGAGATACCTCTCCTCCTCGTTCAAAAGTCCGCGCGCGTACTTCTTCGCGATTTTGGAAACCTCCGCTTCCGCGTGGTCTACGATTTCCGCCTTTTCGGGAGGTATCTTCATGTCGAATACCGACGTCGTGAGCGCCGCCAGCGTCGAATATTTATAGCCGCGCTCCTTGATGGCGTCCAAAACGTACGACGCCTTGGGTGCCGCGCCCGTCTTGAAGCAGGCTTCGACGATTCTCGAAAGGTGCTTCTTGCCGATCGCCCTCGCGCTGCCGATAAACTCCGTATCGAGTTCCAGCCTCAAATAGGATTCCGGCGTATCTCTCTTGACAAAGCCCAAATCCTGAGGAAGCCCGTCGTTATAAATCAAACGCCCGATCGTCGTCTTGATGATGCCGATGACCTCGCGCTTGCCCGTCTTTTCGTTCAGGCGGACCGTCGCTTCTTTGATGGGCGTCTCGCCCGCTTTATTATCCACGGGGCAGGTATACGGCAAAGGCAAATCGTCGAATTTGCCCTCGGGAAGCTCCACGACGCGCTTCAAATACATTTCGTCCTGCTCGTGCGCGACCTTCGTCTGATAGGCCAAAATCGCTTCGTTCTCGGACGAGTACACGGGCGGGATATACACCTCCCCGTTTTCGTCGGGACGGCCCTGCTCGTCGTACTTCTTGCCCTCCTCCCTGCGCTTGATGGTCAGACAGTACGCGCCGATAATCATATCCTGCGTCGGGGACATGACCGATTTCCCGTCCGCAAGTTTCAAAATATTATTCGCCGAAAGCATGAGGAAACGAGCCTCCGCCTGCGCCTCGATGCTCAAAGGAAGGTGTACCGCCATCTGGTCGCCGTCGAAGTCCGCATTGAACGGGCCGCAGACGAGCGGGGAAATCTTAATCGCACGACCTTCGATAAGCACGGGCTCGAACGCCTGTATGGAAAGGCGGTGCAGCGTCGGCGCGCGGTTCAAAAGCACGGGGTGATCTTTAATGACGTCTTCCAAAACGTTCCAAACCATGTCCTTCGCTTTCTCGACCGCTCTCTTTGCCGTCTTGATGTTATGGCACTGACCGCTCTCTACCAGCCGCTTCATGATGAACGGCTTGAAAAGCTCGATCGCCATTTCCTTAGGAAGGCCGCACTGGTAAATTTTCAGCTCGGGCCCGACGACGATAACCGAACGACCGGAATAGTCCACTCGCTTGCCGAGAAGGTTTTGGCGGAAACGTCCCTGCTTGCCGCGGAGCATGCCCGAAAGGGATTTGAGCTCCCGATTGGAAGGGCCGCTCAAAGGCTTGCCGCGGCGGCCGTTATCGATGAGCGCGTCCACCGCTTCCTGCAACATGCGCTTTTCGTTCTTGATAATCATATCCGGCGCGCCGATTTCCATCATCTTTTTCAGGCGGTTATTGCGGTTGATGACGCGGCGGTAAAGGTCGTTCAAGTCCGACGAGGCAAATCTGCCGCCGTCGAGCTGCACCATGGGACGGATGTCGGGAGGAATCACCGGAAGCACCGTAAGAATCATCCATTCGGGGCGATTGCCGCTCTTTCTGAACGATTCCACCACTTCGAGGCGCTTGATCGCCTTGACCGCTTTCTGGCCCGTCGGGTTCTCCCCGATGACTTTCTTACATTCCTCGCTTTCCTTTTCGAGATCCACCGCCATTAAAAGCTCGCGAATGGATTCCGCGCCCATGCCGACTTTCAGGCCCGTCACCGAGCTGTCGCCGAAGCGCTCCTCGATTTCTCGAAGCTGCTTGTCGTTGATGACCTGCTTATACGAAAGCTCGCTGACTTTGCCCGGATCGAGGACCACATAGGAAGCAAAATAGATGACCTGTTCGAGCTGCTTGGGCCCCATGTCCAGCAAAAGACCGATCTTGGAGGGCACGCCCTTGAAATACCAGATATGAGAGACGGGAGCCGCAAGCTCGATATGTCCCATTCTCTCGCGGCGTACCTTGGAACGGGTGATCTCTACCCCGCATTTCTCGCAGATATGCCCTTTATATTTGACCCTTTTATACTTTCCGCAATGACACTCCCAATCCTTCATCGGCCCGAAAATCTTTTCGCAGAAAAGACCGTCGCGCTCGGGTTTCTGGGTGCGGTAGTTTATCGTTTCGGGCTTCGTCACTTCGCCGTAGGACCATTCTCTGATTTTTTCCGGAGACGCTATGCTGATTTGAATAGAATTGAAATCGTTTAATTCGTACATATACCTTTCTCTTTCCTCCGATTACTCGTCGTCCTTGCCGTCGTCCTCGTCGTCGAACAGAGAATCGAATTTGAATTCGTCCGAAATGTCGGAGAAATCATCGTCGTCATCCTCTCTGTCCGATACGAAGTCGTCTTCGTCGTCGCCTTCGTCTTCAAAGATCGAAACGTCGCCCTCTTCGTCTTCTTCGTCCTCGTCGTCCGCGCTGAAATCGATGTCTTCGAGCTCTTCGTCTTTGAGGAAGTCTCTTCTGCTCGCCGCGTTATCCGCCGCTTCTTCCTCGTCGTCAAACTCGCGGATAATCAGCTCGTCGCCCGTCTCCGTGAGCACCTTCACGTCCAGAGCCAGAGATTGAAGCTCTTTCAAGAGGACCTTGAACGCTTCGGGGATTCCCGGCTCGGAAATGTTCTCGCCCTTGACGATGGATTCGTAGGTCTTGACACGGCCCACGACGTCGTCCGACTTGACCGTGAGAATTTCCTGCAAAATGTGCGCCGCGCCGTACGCTTCCAGCGCCCAGACTTCCATTTCGCCGAAACGCTGGCCGCCGAACTGCGCTTTACCGCCCAACGGCTGCTGCGTCACGAGACTGTAAGGACCGATGGAACGCGCGTGAATTTTATCGTCGACGAGGTGAATCAGCTTAATCATATACTGCACGCCGATCGTGACGCGGTTCTCGAACGGTTCGCCCGTTCTGCCGTCGAACACGCGGAATTTGCCGTCGACCTTGCCGTCGGGATTCAAAAGATTGTTTTCGCGGAACATCTGCTCGATGTCCTTCTCCGTCGCGCCGTCGAACACGGGCGTGGCGATTTTCCAGCCGAGCTGTTTGCACACGTAGCCGAGGTGCACTTCCAGCACCTGTCCGATATTCATACGCGAAGGAACGCCGAGCGGGTTCAACAGGATTTGAAGCGGAGTGCCGTCCGAAAGGAAGGGCATATCCGCCTGCGAGAGCACGCGCGAAATGACGCCCTTATTGCCGTGGCGGCCCGCCATCTTATCGCCGACCTGAATTTTGCGCTTTTGCGCGATATACACGCGCACGAGCTTATTCACGCCCGGTTCGAGTTCGTCCTTGTTCTCCCGCGTGAACACCTTCACGTCCACGACCACGCCACCTTCCCCGTGCGGAACGCGCAGGGAAGTGTCCCTGACTTCTCTCGATTTCTCGCCGAAGATCGCGCGAAGGAGCCGCTCCTCGGGAGTGAGCTCCGTCTCGCCCTTCGGGGAGACTTTACCGACGAGAATATCGCCGCTCTGCACTTCCGCGCCGATGCGCACGATGCCGTCTTCGTCCAGATCTTTCAGCGCGTCGTCGCCCACGTTGGGAATGTCGCGCGTGATTTCTTCCTGTCCGAGCTTGGTGTCCCGCGCCTCCGTCTCGTGCTCCTCGATATGAATGGAGGTGAACACGTCGTCCTGCACCAGCTTCTCCGAAAGCAGAATGGCGTCTTCGTAGTTATAGCCCTCCCACTCCATATAGCCGATGAGAATGTTTTTGCCGAGCGCCAGCTCCCCGTTATTCGTAGAGGGACCGTCTGCGATGATTTCGCCCTTCGCGACTCTGTCGCCCGTCGAAACGATGGGTCTCTGATTGAGGCAGGTACCTTGATTGGAACGCTCGAATTTCTTCAAGGGATATTCGCGGATTTTTCCGTCGTCTTCGCGAATTTTGATCATATTGGACGCGCAGCCGACCACCACGCCCGCTTCCTTCGCCATGACCATGACGCCCGAATCCTTCGCGATCGCCGCTTCGATGCCCGTCGCAACGATGGAAGATTCCGTTTTGAGAAGGGGAACCGCCTGACGCTGCATGTTGGAGCCCATCAGCGCGCGGTTGGTATCGTCGTTTTCCAGGAAGGGAATGAGCGCCGTCGCGACCGAAACGAGCTGCTTGGGAGATACGTCCATATAGTCCATTTTCTCCCGCGGAAGCTCGGTGATCAAGTCCTGATGGCGGCAGCCGACGCGCTCGTTGACAAAGCGCCCCTCTGCGTCCAGAGGCTCGTTCGCCTGCGCCACGATATATCTGTCCTCCTCGTCCGCCGTCAGATAGTCCACGTGGTCGGTGACGATGCCCGTGTCTTTATCGACGCGGCGGTAAGGACTCATGATGAACCCGTATTCGTTGACCTTCGCAAACGTCGCGAGCGAGGAAATCAGACCGATGTTCTGGCCTTCGGGCGTCTCTATCGGACACATTCTTCCGTAATGCGTATGGTGTATGTCGCGGACTTCGAACGTCGCGCGGTCGCGGTTGAGTCCGCCGGGGCCGAGCGCGGAAAGTTTACGCTTATGCGTGAGCTCCGCGATCGGGTTGGTCTGATCCATGAACTGAGAGAGCTGGGAGGAGCCGAAGAATTCGCGGATTACCGCGGATACGGGACGGATATTGATGAGCCCCGACGGCGTGACCTCCATGGGATCCTGCGTCGCCATTCTCTCCTTGATGAGGCGTTCGAGACGCGCGATACCCACGCGGAGCTGATTTTGAAGCAGCTCGCCCACCGAACGCACGCGGCGGTTGCCCAAATGGTCGATATTGTCTATCGTGCCGATTCCGTAACGGAGGTCGAGGTTGGTAGACACGGACGCGACGATGTCGTCCACCGTCACGTGCTTATGGCAGAGCTTATCCGCCAGCGGGCGGATTTCCTTCTTCTCCTCTTTCGTCGGAACGGGATTTTCGCGGCCGAGCACTGCGTGGAAAGTCTTACACGCCTGCACGAATTTGCGGCGGTTATCGCGGCGCTTTTCGCGGTTCTTTTTCTCTTCCTGTTTCTCGTCCGCCTCTTCGGGCTTCTCGTGCGTATAGTAAAGCGCGTCGATCTCGTCGACGTATTTTTCCGCCACTTCCTCCACCGTCATCGTCTTGCAGTCCTCGGCGACGAGCTTGGAGAAGCGGTAGTTGGGATAATAAATCGTGGGAAGCAGGCCGAAGTCCTTGGCGCGGGCCTTTAAGGGGATATCCGAAACCGCGGCGAAATCCACCGTGTTATTGGCGATGATCTTATGGCGGATCTCCCCTTCCTCGGGATCGTCCACCAGAACGAATACTTCGTTCACGCCCGCGTTCTGGATCTCTCTCGCCTTTTCCTCGGAAATCTTCTCTCCCGCGGTGGCGAGAATTTCACCCGTCTCGGGATTGACGATATCGTCCGCCGCTTTACAGCCCGGAAGACGGTACGCTAAGTTGAGCTTCTTATTATATTTATATCTGCCCACTTTGGCGATGTCGTAACGGCGGGGATCGAAGAACAGATTGAAAAGGTGCGTGCGCACGGAATCTTCCGTCGGCACTTCGCCGGGACGGAGACGGCGATACAGCTCGATAAGGCCGTCCGATTCCGATTTCGTGGTATCCTTTTCCAGCGTCTCTTTGATGATTTTATCGCCCGGGAACAAATCCTCTATCGCGCGGTTGGAGCCGAAGCCCAGCGCGCGCAAAAGCACCGTGATGCACAGCTTCTTCTTTCTGTCCACGCGGACATACAGGGCGTCCGCCGCGTCCTGTTCGAGTTCCAGCCATGCGCCGCGGTTGGGCATCACCGTCGTCGCGAACATCTCCTTGCCCGTCTTATCCTTCGACGACGCATTATACACGCCCGGCGAACGGACCAGCTGGGAAACGATGACGCGCTCCGCGCCGTTGATGATGAACGAGCCGTTCTCCGTCATGAGCGGAAGATCGCCCATGAATACTTCCTGGTCGAGAACTTCGTTCTTCACCTTGTTCACGAGGCGGACTTTCACCCGCAACGGAAGCGCGTACGTCGCGTCGCGGTTGCGGCATTCCTTCTCGTCGTATTTCGGCTTGTCGCCGAAACGATGGTCGAGAAAGTAAAGCTCAAAGTGGTCGGAGTAGTCGGTAATCGGGGAGAAATCCTCGAATACCTCGCTGATGCCTTCCTGAATGAAAGAATTGTAGCTGTCCTTCTGAATCTCCACGAGGTCGGGAATGTCGATGACTTCGTTGATCGAGCCGAATTTTCTTCTCTCATTCTTGCCATACTTGTAAATAGGTAAATCCATCGGTTGATTCGTTGCTCCTTAACTGTTTTTTTCAGCCGATCTACCGAGTATATCTTTTCATCGATAAAAATCGAAATTTTGCGTTATTTTGCGTCGTTCGCTTTACTTTTCGGCCGCTTTCGGATATAATATTACCGTAATGCTTTTCTGCCTCAGGGGGCAATACGCCATAGTAAGCATAATGATACATTATTAAATTATAACGGGCAAAAGAAAAGATGTCAAGCGATTTTTGCCCTACCTCTTCAACTAATTTTTTTTATTTTTCAAAAGGGACAAAACAGGTCAAATTTCTATGAGAATCGACAAATTTCTGAAAGTTTCCAGAATCCTCAAACGCCGCACCGTCGCTCAGGAAGCCTGCGGCGCGGATAAGGTACTCCTCAACGGCAAACCCGCAAAGCCCTCCGCTTCCGTAAAGCCCGGCGACACGGTCGAAATCCTCTACGCTTCGGGAACCCTCAAATTCCGCGTCCTCGACGTCAAAGAGGTCGTAAAAAAGGAAGAGGCAGCTTCCCTCTACGAGGTAATCCCCCAATGAACGCCCTCTCCTCTCCTTCCGTGACCGCCGTCATCTGCGCCGCGGGAAAAGGCGAACGCGCCAAAATGAACGGGAATAAATTATTCGCGCCGCTTTACGCGGGAGTATCCGCCGCGGACAAAACGGGTACGTTTGCGGAAACCGCGGAGCGGACGGCGCGAAGATATGAGCGGGCAGACGGAAAAAACGGCTCGACGGGCGAGATTCTGAAAGGGTGCGTGCTCGAAAAGACGATTTCCGCATTTGACATTCTCGCCGTGACGGAAATCCTCGTGACCGCTTCGGAGACGGATTTCGAGGTTATCTCCACGCTCTGCGCCCGCTTTCCGCGCACGAGGGCCGTGCTCGGGGGAAAAACGCGGTCGGATTCCGTCCGCAACGCCCTGAAAGCCGCGAAGGGGGAAATCGTGCTCGTACACGACGGCGCGCGCCCCTTTGTTTCCGAAGAAATCATTTCGGGGTGCATTTCCAGCGTATCCCGATTCGGCAGCGGTATCTGCGCGGTTCCCGCGGTCGATACCGTCGCGGTTTCGGAAAACGGATATATCGGCGCCGTGCCGCCGCGGGACAAGGTATTCGCTTTACAGACTCCGCAGGGGTTCTATACCGAAGAACTGCGGCGCGCTTATACGGCGGCGGAAAAAGAAGGCGGGACATATACCGACGATTCTTCCGTATACGCCGCCTTTATCGGCGCCCCCCGCTTATGCGCGGGCGCGCGGGAAAACAAAAAGCTCACCTTCCCCGAAGATTTCGCCGACAACTGCGCGCGGGCGGGTTTCGGCGTGGATACTCACGCTTTCGGAAAAAAACAGGATTTCATTCTCCTCGCGGGAGTGAAAATCCCCTCCGAAAGCGGGCTCGTCGCGCACAGCGACGGAGACGTACTCGCGCACGCCGTCATGGACGCATTGCTTTCCGCCGCGGGGCTGAAAGACATCGGACACTATTTCCCCGACAAGGACGAAAAATGGCGGGACGCCGATTCCATGCAGATGCTTCGGGAAGTCATATCTTTGATTGCAAGGGAAGGATTCGCACCCAAAAACCTTTCCGTCGCCGTTCAGGCGGAAAAACCCCGCCTCGCAAAATTCATCGACCAAATCAGGTCCTCTCTCGCGCGAGCGCTCGGACTCGATTGCTCCGCCGTCGGCGTTTCCGCCGGCACCAACGAGGGATTGGGTTACGTCGGAGAAGGCAAGGGAATTACCGTAAACGCCTATGTGCTTTTAAGGACAATCTGACGAACGTGCGTCTTCCGCGATGACCTAACGGGTGTGCGCATTCTGCGACAATCTCATGAGTGTGCACTTTCCGCGATGATCTGACGGGACATGCGTAGTTCAAAAAAATCTCGACGATATTCGGCAGTTGTATATGTATATATTTTAGGCGCAATCTGACGATATTTCAGAGAAATCCGAAGCGCCCGTGCCCGATTTCAGAAACCTTCCGACTGCGATTATATCTTGAACGGCACTAAAAGGCCGCATATACTTAATTTCAATCCGACGGGTGCGCACATGCGCAGCCGCCGTTAAGGAGAAAATATTTTATGGCTACATCCAAAGCGCCGACTTCGCAGTTCGTCTGCGTCGAATGCGGATACACCGCTCCCAAATGGCTGGGAAAGTGCCCCGGCTGCGGCAACTTCAACACCATGCAGGAGGAACTGATCAAACCCGCAGAAAGTGTGAAAAAGTCCTCCCATCCCGCGCTCTCCGATATGGGCGGCGGAACGAGAGCCCTCCCCCTCTCCAAAGTCGGTTACGAAAAATTCAAGCGAGTCTCCTCGGGGATCGGAGAATTTGACACCGTACTCGGCGGAGGAATCGTGCGGGGTTCCCTCGTGCTCCTCGGCGGTGACCCCGGAATCGGAAAAAGCACCCTCCTGACACAGGTCTCCGCGTACCTCGCCGAAGAAAGGCGCGTCTTATATGTCTCCGCAGAAGAGAGTTGCTCGCAGGTGAAAATGCGCTGCGAAAGGCTGGGAATCAATTCCGATAACTTTCTGCTCCTCAACGAAACCTGCCTCGAAGACATAGAAAACAACCTCTCGGACGCGGAATTCGTCGTCATCGACTCCATTCAGGCCGTCTATACCGAAGCGCTCTCCTCCGCCGCAGGCAGCGTCGGACAGGTCAGAGAGTGCGCCGCAAGGCTCATGAGAATCGCCAAATCCCGCGGAATCACCTTCTTCATCATCGGCCACGTCACCAAGGAGGGCTCCCTCGCGGGACCAAAAGTCCTCGAACATATCATGGACACCGTCCTCTATTTCGAGGGACAGCAGGAAGAAAATTTCAAGCTCCTCCGCGCCGTCAAAAACAGGTTCGGCTCCGTACAGGAAGTGGGCGTATTCGAAATGACCGAAGCGGGCATCAAAAGCCTCTCCGATTACTCCGAGCTGTTTCTCTCCGAAAGCCGCGGCGTCGCCGCAGGCTCCTGCGTCACCCCTTCGGAAAGCGGCAACCGCTGCATGAACGTCGAAATTCAGACGCTCATTGCAAAAACTTCCTACGGCCTCCCGCGGAGAATGACGCTCGGCATTGACTACAATAAACTGGTTGTGCTGATTGCCGTGCTCGAAAAACGCTGCGGGATTCCCTTCTATACCTCTGACGTCTACATCAACGCCATGGGCGGCATCAAACTCGCCGAACCTTCCGTCGATCTCGCCGTCTGCGCCGCCCTCGCCAGCGCCGCCGCCGACATTCCCATCGACAAATATACCGCCGTATTCGGCGAAGTCGGACTGACGGGGGAAATCCGCGCCGTCACCTACGCCGAAAAGCGCGTGAACGAGTGCATTAAAACGGGCTTCAAAACCGTCGTCCTCCCCGCAAAAAATATGAAAGCCTGCGAAAAATTCAAGGGCAAAATCAAGCTCGTGCCCGTTTCCTATGTCAATCAGATGATAAAGGAGCTCAATCTGCGCTCCCCGTTCAATCCGCAGGCGTAAATAAAAATTATTCCCTCCTTCCGAGAAATCCATACTCCCCCGACGGCATTGAGCCGCGGGGGAGTATTATTCATCTATTTTCAGAAAGTTCTGACTTCCGTGAAAACACCGCATTTCTTCGGAAAAACGACCTTAAAAACACGCAATTCAAAGGAGGGAAGAAAGCTCTCTTTATCGGGACGTATAATCCTTATAGATTATTTCGCTTTTTTGCGGGCAATTACCGTCACCGCTGCCGCGAGAAGCAGCATTCCCGCAAGCAATACCGTTCCGTCCGACAGGCTGCTGCCGCAACCTTCCCCTTCCGAACCCGTCTCGGAGCTGTTTTCGGAACTATTGACGGAACTGTCCTCGGCACCGTCGTCGGGCGTTGAAGGTTCAGGATCGGGCCCCGTCGCCTCCTCCACTTTGATTGTTACGGTCGCCGTTTTGCCTTCATACGTCACGGTAACCGTCTTTTCGCCCGCGCTCGACGTATCGAAACCGCTCAGCATTTCCGCCGTCAGATCTACCGACTCCGTCGTTCCGTCGCTATACACTACCAGCACTTTTCCGCCGGAAAATTCGTCGCCTACCGTATAGTCGAGATCGAAATCCGTCACCGCGACGGAAGCAATCGTCTTTTCGGGTTCGGGCGATTTTTCGGAAATATTCACGTAAATCGTGTCGTAGGCGCCGCCGTAGGTAATTTTCACGTACACTCTGTCTTTCGCAACCGAGGAATCGAAGCCCGAAACCATGTCTTCCGTGATTTCCACATCCTCTTCTACGCTGCCGTCGCTGTTGATGACCGTCAACGTTCCGCCCGAAAATGCTTCTCCGACCTCGTATTCCGTCCTGACGTCCTTATTGATAATCACTTTGGAAACTTCGTTGACGACTTTGACGGTGACCTGTTTGCTCAATCCGCCGTAAGAAACGGTCGTTTTGAGATAGGAGGTCTTTTTCTCCGTCGTGAAGCCCTCCACCATGTCCTCCGTAATCGCAACCTTCTTACTCGTTCCGTCGCTGTATACCGCGAGAAGAATTCCTTCCTCAAACGCTTCCCCGACCGTGTACTGCGTGCGATAGCTGAGAATTTCGATACGGTTGAGCTGCGCCTCCGTTACCGGACTGACCTTCACGGTCTCCTCAATACTTTTGCCTTTATAGTTGATGGTCACGCTCTTTTCCCCTTCCGAAGAAGTATCGAAGCCCTTTACCATCGTATCCGCGATATTCACCTTTTCCGTCGTTCCGTCCGTGTAAACCACGAGCAATTTCCCGTTCTCAAACTCGTCGCCGACCTCGTATTCCGTCCTGAAATCGAGAAGGTGTATCTCGCTGACGGTCTTGCCCGTCTCCGTTATCGTGATGGTCGTGTCGTTATCCTCCGTATAGCTGACGTCGTGCGTCATACTGGAAACGACTTTGCCGAGAAGCTCGCTGATTGTCCCTTTCACGGAATCGTCGATGAGTCCTTCGCTTCCCGCTTCTTCCTCCGTTTCCGCTTTGCCGAGAAGCAGCTCTTTTATCATATCGTCCACGCCTGCCAGGCTGAGCGCCGTACACGTGAGAAGGTCTTCCACCGTCGTTTCTTCCTTAAACGTGAGGCGGGTAGTGTTTTCGTCGATTTCCGTCTTATCCATGTCCGACGTTCCGCCGATTCCCAATCCGCCGTAAACGGTACCCAGCAGGCTCTTTCCCGAAGGGCTGCCCGCGGGAGGATTGTCAAAGAGCGGGATCCGACCCGTCAATCCCTTCGGAGTATAGACTTCGTTGCCCTCCGCATCCTTCGTGATATCCACATATTCCGTACCGAGGAAGCCCGAAAGCGAAATTTCATCCGCGAAGGAAAGAACGAGATTCCAAAGTTCGTTGAAAAGCGTATCGAGAAGGGAGGCGACCAGCGTTCCGTTTTCGATATTCTTTTCCACCTCCGCGATATAGGCGGGAATTTGCGCTTCGTCGCAATCCGCGCCCGAAAGGTGGGTCTGGTACACGTCGTTGACCAACTGGATAAGCGTCTTGTCTTCCTCTTCGCCCTCGGGAGCGTCATATACCTTCATATTGAGCACGTTGCGGATAAGAGCATCTGCCGCCGCTCTGACCTTTGCGTTATCCTTCAATACTTTATCCGCTTCGTCCAGAAGATATTCCAACGACTGGCCGAGTGCCGCCGCATTGATGCCCAAATCGCCCGAAATCACCAGAACTTCTACGGAAACGATAATGTTATTCGTGGCCGCGTCATAATAGACCGTTCCGCCCGGCTCCTGCGGCAGAAGCCCCATGAGCATGGTGACCACCGACTGCACGTTAGAAACGGGAATCCCCAGCAATTCGCCGATGAGATTCAGAAGATTGGCTTTCAATCCGTCGCCCGCGGTAATCGTCTGCGCGAGGTCTCCGACCAACCCCGTTCCGAGATTCGCGATGACGTCTTCCGAAAGGCCGAACTGCGGCTGTTTCGCATATTCCGTGAGATTCTCTATCGTCGCCTGCTGCTTATCCGCCGTCGTATATGTAACGTTATCGAGATTCGTCCTTGTACTGATGTTCGCGGAAACCGTCTTTTCCCCGCCCTCCGATTCGGACGTGAAAGAAACAAAACGCATGGGACAAGGATACGTTACCGCAGAGCCCGTTTCAATGTCGTAAAGCACGTTGCCGTTCTCGCTCGTCGCGACGGTGATGTCGTTGGCGTGCATGTGCCCCGTAAACACGAACTGCATCCCCGCGTCGGCAAATGCGGACGCTACGTTTTTATAGTCGTTGACTACATACTCGCCGAGGATTTCTTCCTCCATGGAAAAATGCTCCGCAAGGCCGTGATGCATCATTCCGATGACCGTGTTTCCCTTTTCTCTCGCGGCTTCCGCCTGCTCTACCACCCAATTTTCCAGCTCCTCGCTGATTTGTCCGCTCGTCTGATGCTCCGCAGTGCCTTCGTCCGTATTGTCCGCGCTGTAACGTCCGCTGTCCACCACGATGATCGTATATCCTTCCGCGGGCTCCGCTACGTACGACAACATTCCCGCTTTATCGCCAGTTTCCGACTCCGTATACGTCGAAGGCCTGAACTGCGCGACTACTCCGTTCGCCTCGTTATAGACCGTGTCTTCATACGTTTCCAGAAACAGCTCCGGCGTGGTACGCGTCGCGGGGACGGCGATTCCGTCTTCCGTATTGTAATTATACCCGAGACTGTTATTTATATCGTGATTGCCGTTCGTCACGTAAATCTTGATGCCCGGAACCGCCTCCTTCACCTTTTCAAGCTCTTTTGCAAGGTATTGGTGCCCCTCCAATTCCCCGTCCTTCGTAAGATCGCCCGAAATCATCAGTACGTCCGGCTTTTCTTCCTTTACCTCCGTGAGCATGCGATCCAAAATACCCGTACTTTCCGTAAATATTTTACGGTCACTGTTGAGCGCGTTCCGGTAATCTTCCGTATCCTTGATAAGATCGGGCGGCAAAATGTGTATGTCTGACATCACCGCGATATCCAACGTATCATCCTGCGCCGACGGTTCGGGATTCTCCGTCTCCGACTGCTGCGCAAATGCCCCGATTCCCTTCGGCACAACCCCTAAAACCATGGACGCCGCCAAGGACATTGCCACAAGTGTGTTCCTTACTTTTCTGAACATAAATTCCTCCGTTTCAAAAATCTACGGAAATTATATCCGCTCGATGTAAAAAAGTCCGCACGATTTTGTAAATTCAGTGCAAATTTTTCCCCTCAGTTGTAAAAAGTTTTTTACCTGAATAAAATTGAAACTGTTCAAAGTGCATTTTTTCTATGGCAACGGAATAAAAAGCACGTCGCGGGAAAATCGAATGACGGCAGAAACATACGAAAAACGGCAATCCGTTCTCTCGTTATCGTCGCCGCCAAACCGAAAACAAAAAAAGCGGACACCCGACGGGCATCCGCTCCTTTTTTTTCGATCTTTTATTTTTTCAGCCATTTGACGATGCGCGCGCAGGCTTCTTTCGTCGTCTCGCGGCTGCCGAACGCCGTCAGACGGAAATAGCCTTCGCCGTTTTCCCCGAAACCGCTGCCGGGGGTCCCGACGACCTGCACCTTTTCGAGCATATCGTCGAAAAATTCCCAGCTCTTTTTGCTGTTCGGGCATTTCAGCCAGATATACGGGGAATTCTTTCCGCCCGTATAGGGGATTCCGCATTCCTCCATGCAGGCGGCGATGATTTTCGCGTTCTCGCGGTAATAGTCTATATTTTCCCTGATCTGCTTCTCGCCCTCTTCCGTAAACACCGCCGCGGCGCCCTTCTGCACGATATACGAAACTCCGTTGAATTTCGTCGTCTGGCGGCGCAGCCACATCTTTCTCAACGACATTCCTTCGTAAACGAGCGTTTCGGGAACCACCGTATACCCGCAACGAGTACCCGTAAAGCCTGCCGTCTTGGAAAAAGAGCAGAGCTCTATCGCGCACTTCTTCGCGCCCTCTACCTCGTAAATACTGCGGGCCACGCCCTCTTCCGCAAAACATTCGTATGCGGCGTCGTACAAGATCACCGCATTCTTTCTGAGCGCGTATTCCACCCACTTTCCGAGCTGTTCCTTCGTATACGCCGCGCCCGTGGGATTGTTCGGGGAACAGATGTAAATAATGTCCGCATTCGTATTTTCGTCGGGCATGGGCAAAAATCCGTTCTCCTCCGTCGCCGCCGCATACACGATTTTCCGACCCGCCATGACGTTGGTATCCACGTACACGGGATAGACGGGATCGGGCACCAGCACCGTGTTTTCCTTGGCGAAAATGTCCAGAATATTCCCGCAGTCCGACTTGGAACCGTCCGAGACAAAAATTTCGTCCGCGTTCAGCGTCACTCCGCGGCGGGCATAATATCCTTTTATGCTCTCGCGGAGAAAGGGATAGCCCTGTTCGGGGCCGTAACCCTTGAACGTCTCCTTTTTGCCCATTTCCTCCACCGCTTCGTGCATGGCCGCGATCACCGCGGGCGCGAGCGGCAACGTCACGTCCCCGATACTCAGCTTCAATACCTTCTTATCGGGATTCGCCGCGGCGTAATCCGCCGCCTTTTTCGCTACCGCAGAAAACAGGTAGCTTTCCGCAAGATTTGCATAATTGATGTTCGGTTTCATATCCTGAATTACTTCCTTTTTTCCATATATTTCACCGCGCTGGCGATAAATTCCCTGAAAATCGGCTGCGCGCCGTTCGGACGGGATTTGAATTCGGGGTGGAACTGCACGCCGATATAAAAATCGTCCGCGGGATATTCTATCGCTTCGCAAAGGCTTCCGTCGGGCGACGTGCCCGCTATGATCATTCCGTGTTCTTCAAACTGGCGGCGATAATCGTTATTGAACTCGAAACGGTGGCGGTGGCGTTCCGCTACCTCCTCCTTTCCGTACGCCCGTTTCATGATCGGCCCGATGACTTTGCAGGGATACGCGCCCAGACGCATGGTTCCGCCCATCTTCACTCCGTACTGATCGGGCATCAGATCGATGACGTGATGCTGACTTTCGGGATTGAATTCCGAAGAGTCCGCATCCTTATATCCGAGAACGTTGCGCGCAAATTCGATCGCCGCGATCTGCATGCCGAGGCAGATCCCGAAATACGGGATATTCTTTTCCCGCGCGTACTGCGCCGCCAGAATCATGCCCTCTATCCCGCGGTTTCCGAACCCGCCCGGAACGATGATTCCGTCTACCCCGCGAAGTTTCTCCGAAATATTCTTCTTCGTCAAAAATTCCGTGTCCACCCACTCGATGTCTACCTTCGCGTCGTTCTCGTAACCGCCGTGCGCGAGCGCTTCCGCAACCGACAAATAGGCGTCGTGCAACTGCACGTACTTCCCGCAAAGCGCGATCTTTACCGTCTTGCTGCGGGCGTGCACTCTGTCCAGCATCTCCGTCCATTCCGTCATGTCGATTTCCTTCGGGTCAAGATTCAAAATCTTACATACCACCGTGGAAAAATTGCTCTTTTCCAACATGAGCGGCGCTTCATACAACACGGGAACCGTCAGATTTTCAATGCAGCATTCCGGCTCCACATTGCAGAACATCGCGATTTTATCCTTGACATATTGGGGCATGGGCTGATCCACGCGCGCCATGATGATGTCGGGCGTGATCCCCATCCCCTGCAATTCCTTCACGGAATGCTGCGTGGGCTTGGATTTGAATTCGTCCGAACCCGAAATATACGGCACCAAGGTGACGTGAATGAAACAGCAGTTCTCCCGTCCCACTTCCCGCGCGACCTGACGGATCGCCTCGATGAACGGCTGGCTTTCGATGTCGCCCGTCGTCCCGCCGATTTCCGTGATGACCACGTCCGCGTTCGACGTCTTTCCGACATTGTAAATAAACGTCTTTATCTCGTTGGTTATGTGCGGAATCACCTGCACCGTCTTGCCGAGATATTCCCCGCTGCGCTCTTTGTTCAGGACGTTCCAATACACCTTCCCCGTCGTTAAATTCGAGTACTTATTCAGATTTTCGTCGATAAAACGCTCGTAATGGCCGAGGTCCAGATCCGTTTCCGCTCCGTCCTCCGTCACGAACACTTCTCCGTGCTGGAAGGGACTCATTGTGCCGGGGTCGATATTGATATAGGGGTCGAGCTTCTGCGACGCCACCTTATACCCGCGCATTTTCAAAAGTCTGCCCAAGGACGCCGCCGTGATTCCTTTGCCCAAGCCCGATACTACGCCGCCCGTCACAAAAATGTATTTCGTCATGATTTTTTCTATGCTCCCGTATATTTTTTCTCTGAATTTGCCTGTTTGAATCCGTTTCGGGTAAGCCGCGAAACGCGCGGATTTCCGCAAAAAAACGCACAAAAATACGTATAACCGACAGGAAAGTGCGTGCGAAAACGGAGATCTTTCAAACTCCGATTTTTCAGACCTCGACTTCGCCCGTAAACACGAGCGTCGCCGGCCCCGTCATATATACCGTGTCCTCCGTCCAGCGAATGACGAGCTCGCCGCCGCGAAGGCGGACGAGTATATCTTCGTTCCGCGCGGCGTAACCGTTCAGAACCGCCGCGACCGCCGCCGCGCACGCGCCCGTGCCGCAGGCCCATGTCTCGCCGCTGCCGCGCTCCCAAACCCGCATTTTGAGTTCGTTTTTCCCGAGGACTTTGACAAATTCCGTATTCGTCCGCTCGGGGAAAATCGGAGCGTTCTCAAACATCGGCCCCGTCTTTTCGATTTTCCACGCGTCGGGGTCGGAAAACACCACGCAGTGAGGGTTGCCCATCGATACGCAGGTGATCGCGTATTTCCCGCCCGCGATCTCCGTCTCCCGTCCCACGACGGGAAAGGAAGTTCCCGAAAGCACGGGAATATTTTTCGGAGCAAGCTCGGGGGCGCCCATGTCCACCCGAACCGAGGTCGTCTCTCCGTCCGAAACGGACAAAAAGAGCGTCTTTATCCCGCTGAGCGTCTCTATTTTCAACTGCGTTTTGTCCGTCTTTCTGAAATCGTAAAGATACTTTCCGACGCAACGAATGGCGTTTCCGCACATTTTTCCTTCGCTGCCGTCCGCATTGAACATGCGCATTTTCGCGTCCGCCACCGCCGAGGGACAAATCAGCACGATTCCGTCCCCGCCGATTCCGAAATGGCGGTCGGAAAGCCTGACCGCCGCCGCGGAAGGGTCTTCAAAGGGAGTTTCCAGACAATCGAAATAGATATAGTCGTTTCCGATGCCCTGCATTTTATAAAATTTTTTCAACATATGATGGTAAAACCCGATATTATGATCAATTTGAATATGTCGCAACCGTCTGACAAGCGAAGGCCACACGACATAAAAAACAGAATTACATCTCGATATAAGCGTCGCGTTCCGCTCCGACGGATACGTATTTAATGTGACAATCGCAGGCTTTCTCGATAAAGGCGATATATTCGAGCGCTTCTTTGGGAAGCTCTTCCTTTTTACGGCACTTGGAAATGTCCGTGTTCCAGCCCTTCAACGTCTCGAAAACGGGTTTACATTCGTCCAAAACGTCCGTGAACGGGAATACGTCCACTTTCTTGCCGTTCAGGAGATATTCCGTGCAGACCTCGATCTCTTCATACCCCGAAAGTACGTCCAGCTTCGTGAGCGCGATTTCCTTCGCCCCCTGACAGCGGATACCGTAGCGCGAAGCCACGACGTCGAAAGGCCCCACGCGGCGCGGTCTGCCCGTCGCGGCGCCGTACTCGCCGCCCGCTTTTCTCAGCTTCTCCGCCTTCTCGCCGAAATATTCCGCCGTGAACGGTCCTTCCCCTACACACGTCGAATACGCCTTCATGATTCCGATAGAATTATCCAGCTGCAAGTTCGGCACGCCCGCTCCGATCGGCGCGTATGCCGCTATCGTCGACGACGAAGACGTATAGGGATAAATTCCGAAATCGATGTCCCTAAGCGCACCCAGCTGCGCTTCGAACATGATATTTTTTCCCGCTTTGTTCGCTTCGTTCAGGTATTCGCCCGTGTCGCAAATATACTCCCTGAGCGGAGCGCCGTACTCCTCGAAATAGGCGATCATGTCCTCCGCCTTGATCGGCTCCGCCCCGTAACCGCGCGCAATCGTCAGATTCTTCCACTCCACGATATCCTTCACCCGCTTATAGAGCAGTTCCTTATTCAAAAGCTCGCCCATGCGGAACGCTTTCTTGAAATATTTATCCGCATACACGGGCGCTATTCCGCGGCGGGTGGAACCGAATTTCTTCCCCGCCAGACGGTCTTCCTCCAAACAGTCCTGCAATACGTGATAGGGCATCGTGATGACCGCGCGGTCGCTGATTTTGAGGTTTGCGGGCGTAATCGAAATTCCCGCCTCTCTCAACCGCTGCATTTCTCCGCAAAGATGCTTGATGTCGATCACCATTCCGTTGCCCATGACGTTGACCACGCTCTCGCGGAGAATTCCCGAAGGAAGAAGATTGAGGACAAACTTCCCGCGCTCGTTGATAACCGTATGACCCGCGTTGTTCCCTCCCTGATAACGGCACACCACGTCGAACCGCTCGGAAAGAAGGTCGACCATCCGGCCCTTCCCTTCGTCTCCCCAATTGATGCCGCAGATAGATGTAAGCATTTCCTTATCTCCTTTTTGCTTTTTATCGGTGTGTTATAGTTGTATGAAACACGCAAAAAACCGAGCATTCTCCTTCTTTTCGTCAAATGCCCTTTCTCCGCCTATAAATCATACACTTTATTATACTGCATTTTTTGTATTCTGTCAAGCCATAGGCACATTGAAAAATTTTTTCCCCCATAAATTATTTTTTTCTCCGCCCCTCTTGACAAATTTCAAAAAATGCGCTATTATATAAGGAAAAGAACAGAGGGCTCATCGCCCCCAAAGGAGGAATACCTATGTATTGTAAACAATGCGGTGAAAAACTTACCCTCAGATTTTGCGAAAACGAGGGACTCGTTCCCTATTGCGACAAATGCGAAGCGTATAAATTTCCTCAATTTAACGTCGCGGTCTCCATGGTCGTCACCAATCGGGCCCAAGATAAAATCTTGCTTGCAAAACACGTTGAGGACGACGATTTTATACTCTTTGCCGGCTACATCAAAAAGGGAGAAAACGCCGAAAAAACAGTCCCCCGCGAAATTAAGGAGGAACTCGGACTCGATGTCGTCAAATGCAAATACATGTCTTCGAAATATCACTCCAAAAAGGACGTGCTGATGCTCAACTTCATCGTCATCGTCGAGGACAAACCGCTCAAAATCAACGAGGACGAAATCGCCGAAGCCAGATGGTGCACCCCCGATGAGGCTTTACAGCTCATCAGAAAAGGCACCACCGCCGAATTTTTCCTCATCAATGCCGTCAAGGAACTCAAAAGAAAAATCTGAAAAAAGTATCCGCCGAATGTTCGGCGGATACTTTTTTTCTTATTTGCGGCGGAAACTGTCGCAGCAGGTGCATTTATCCGTATCGCAGTTGCAATCGCAACCCACGTGAATCTTGGAAAGCGTACAGTAATCGCCCGCGCGATTGTACTGACATTCCGTGACGTTGCAGCCGATGCTCGTGTTGACGTCCATCTTGTTTTCGTTCATCATATTTTCTTAATCCTCCTTGCGTAACTTTACGTACGCACAATCAGTATGTACATTTTCCCCTTTTCCTATTGACTTTTTCTCAATTTTCCTGTAAAATATATCTTGAAAAGATTATCGTGCAGAAGGAGGACAAATCATGAAAGTCATTTTGAAGGCAGACGTAAAGGGCAGCGGCAAAAAAGGCGATATCATCGAAGTATCCGACGGCTTCGCCAAAAATTTCCTCTTCAAAAAGGGCCTCGCCGAAGCAGCCACCGCCGGCGGTATAAATGAAATCAATCAGAAAAAGGCCGCGGAACAGTTCCATCGCGCGGAAGAAATCAAGGCGACCAAAGAGCTCGCCGAAAAACTGAAAGGCCAAAGCGTGGATATCGGCCTCAAAGTCGGAGAAAACGGAAAAATGTTCGGCAGCGTCACCTCCGCTCAGGTCGCCGCCGCGCTCGCGGAAAAGGGCTTCGACATCGACAAAAAGAAAATTCAGATGAATACCGTCAAAACCTTGGGATCTTTCGACGCCGAAATCCGGCTGATGGAAAATATTTCCGTGAAAATCAAGGTCAACGTCGCCGCAATCTGAATCGAATTTCTCCCTCCCCGTTCTGCGGAGGGAATTTTTTGTGCTTCCCGCGGCCAAAGCGGGCGGAAGCCGACCGAGAAAACGAAAATACATGAAAAAAGCCTTCCGCGCGAAAAAGCCTGAACGGAAGGCACCGACAAATATTTTCGGCTATCCCCGCCCAACCGCTTGATTCGGCTCGGGAAATGTGTTAAAATATACCTCGCAAAAAAACAATACGAAGCCCGTTGATGGCAGAGGAATTCAACTATGGATCAAAAACAAAAACAACCCGAGGCCCCCGAACAGACATCTCCCTGCGAGGACGCGCCCGAATCCAACAATCATTACGGAGTCCCGCTCCCCCCCAAGCGCGTGCGCACAAAAGAGGGCGTATTGCCCGAAGGCGATTGGAAGGTCAAGCTCATCTACATCGTAAAGACGGCTTTTATTCTCGCGCTTTCCGCTTTCCTGCTCGCCATTTCTTCCTATTCCCTCATCGCACCGAACGACTTCGCGACCGGCGGCGTCACCGGTATCGCCATTATCCTCGAAAAGGCTTCTCACGGAAAAATTCTGCAAAGCATTTCCGTCTTTTGCATCAATTTTCCCCTGATCGTCCTCTCCTTTTTCTTCGTGAAAAAAAAGTTCGCCGTACTCACCCTGGCGCATGTATTGTTACAGGCTCTGTTCCTCACGCTCATGGAGAGGCTCGGTATGCCGAAACTCGTCTTTGACGAGAAAATTTTCGCCGCTCTGGCCGGCGGTATCGGCATCGGCGCCAGCATAGGTTTCGCATTCAAAATCGGCGGAAGCACGGGCGGTATGGATATCGTCGCCGTCATGGTTCAGAGAAAACGCCCCGCTCCCTCCATCGCTTGGATGATATTCATGCTCAACTGCATCGTCATCGCCGCGTCCTTCTTCGTCTACAAGGACCTCGCAGACGATACCGTCGGCAAAATTCTCCCCCTCATTATGGCCGCGTGCGAACAGTACGTCGAAAGCAAAACCAACGATGCCATCACCAACGGATTCAACTCCGCCATCGAATTCCGCGTCGTCACGGACAAGCCCGATGAAATGGCCCTCGCCATTATCTCCAAATTGGGCAGAGGCGTCACCTCTATCCCCGCCACGGGCATGTATACCCGCGAAAACCATGCCATGCTCGTCTGCGTCGTCAACCGCAGACAGATCATGACTTTCCGCAAAATTCTCAAAGAGGTGGACCCCGATTCCTTCGCCGTCATGACGCACGTCTCACAAGTACTCGGACTGGGATTTTTCTCGGGAGACAATTAAAATTTTCCCGCTGTTTCCATATTTTCCCTTTTTATACCCCTTAATTTTAAATTTTTTTCTCTTTTCAAAGGTTTAATACGCTTCTTTTGCCTTCCTGTGCTTGACTTTTGCACCGAAATACGTTATAATTAGAAGTACTTAAATGAAAATTTAAGAATTCAACCAAAGGGGATAACTCTTATGAACAAAGGCGAATTTATTAAAGCTATGGCAGAAAAGGCGGGCTTCACCAATAAGGATGCGGCCATCGCTTACGACGCGTTTGTCGCTACCGTCACCGAAACTTTGAAAGCGGGCGACAAAGTACAGCTGGTGGGCTTCGGCTCCTTTGAGGTCAAGGACGTACCCGCAAAGACCGGTATCAATCCTCAGACCAAAGAAAAAGTCGAAATCGCGGCCTGCAAAAAGCCCGTGCTTAAATTCGGCAAGTCCTTCAAGGACCTCTTCAACGCGTAACTACTTTTCAAATTCGTTTCGGAAAACCGACGGACAAGCTCCGTCGGTTTTCCCTTTGTCCGCAAAAAAGAAAAAAACGGGAATCTGCGCGAAATCGTTTGACTTTCTCAAAAAAAGCCGATATAATTAACGACGAAACCGAGCAGTTCAAATCCGCGTAAATCCGACTTTTCCCGGAATACGCGGTTTTTTTGCGGCTCCCCTTGTCTTAACATCGCAAAATATTTTTACGAGGTGAACGATATGCAACCGTTACCTGCCGCTGCCCGCGTCGGCACGGAAGAAAAAAACAAAATGGCGGATCTCCCCGTCTTTCGATTGGTCCTTACCATGGCTTTGCCTATGATGCTCTCCATGATGGTACAAGCACTCTACAACATCGTCGACAGCGTCTTTATCGGCATGCTCCCCGAACGCGACGCCGCGTTACAGGCCCTCGGTTACGCTTACCCCATTCAGATGCTGCTCGTCGCCCTCGGCGTCGGCGTGGGAATCGGCGTCAACGCCGTCCTTTCCCGCGCGCTCGGCAAAGGGGATCCCGAAAAGGCCTCCGCCGCCGCGGGAAACGGCTATTTTCTCATGCTCTGCGGCTATGTCGTCTTCCTCGTGTTCGGAATTCTCGTATTAACCACGGGACTTTACTTCAATTCCTGCACCCAGAACGAACAAATCCGCGAAATGGGAAAAGTATACCTCGGAATCTGCCTCGTCGTTTCCTTCGGTCAATTCTTCCTCCTCATAGAAGAACGCTGTCTCTGCGCTACGGGTAAAACCGGACTGGCTATGGCGATGCAGCTGAGCGGCGCACTCACGAATATCGTACTCGACCCCGTTTTCATTTTCGTTTTCGATATGGGCGTCGCCGGCGCCGCCGTCGCAACAGTCCTCGGACAATGCGTATCCATGGGCATAGGACTTTGGCTGAATCTTAAATTCAACAGGGAAATCCGCACGAGTTTCAAGGAAATGAAACCGCGCGGCGATATTCTCAAAGCGATTTTCAAGGTCGGCCTGCCCGCCATCGTCCTTCAATGTCTCCAATCCCTCACGACGCTCGTCATGCAGCTCGTCTTCGGGTTCCTTTGGACCGGAGAGACAAAGGATTTACTCGTCGGCATTTACGGCATCTATTACAAATTACAATATTTTATCCTCATGCTCGGCTACGGCCTCACCAATGCCGTGCTTCCCATTATCGCCTTCAATTACGGCCGCAGAAACAGAGAACGTGTCAAAAAAGCCATTCTTTCCGCCCTCGGCATCGCGGCGGCCGTCGCGGTCTTCGGAACCATTTTGTTTGAATGTATCCCCGAAGTATTGCTCGGCTGTTTCAACGCCTCTTCCGAAACGACGGCGGCGGGATTCAGCGAAATGTCCGTCGGCGTCCGCATCATACGACTCACCGCACCCAGCTTCCTCTTCGCTTTATTCAATATCGTTCTCGCTTGCGCATTCCAGGCGCTCGGAAGCGGGGTTCATTCCATGATGGTGGCGTTGCTCCGATTGCTCGTCGTTCTCATGCCTGCCTGCTGGCTCTTCGGAAAATTCTTCGGCATCGACGGGCTTTGGTGGGGAGCTTTGGTCGCCGAAACCGTAGCGCTCGTCTATGCCGCAATCTTTATTGTCGTCGTATATAAAAAGAAAACGGCCTGACGTTTCAAACAATATCTTACAACCATTTCTTCGGAACTACGGTAAACTCTGCCCTGCCGATTACATTTCAAATTTATTTCGGTCAAGCCATATATACGCCGACTACTGCTTTCACGCTGAAAAACACGTTTTGCCGATAACGCAGATACCACTTTCATTTTATCAAGGCAATTTTAACGTTCAGAGGAAATGTTCCGTATGCCTTAAAAATTTTCGGAAGAAAAGAGCCGTTGCAAAAGCAACGGCTCTTTTTTTGAACTGTTTTTATCAGAAATCGACTTCGGTGTCATAGTAGCAGCATTTCAGCAGCTTTTCCATTTCCGCGGGCGAAGGCTGACGAGGGTTGGAACCCGTGCAGGCATCGCCGATCGCATTGACCGCGATTTCGGGCAATCTTTCGAGGAATACTTTTTCGGGAACAAAGCCCTGTTCGCAAGGATAGCTGTCCGCACCGTAATTCTTGATACAATGAGGAATGTTCAAATCGTCGTTCATCTTTCTCAGCATCGCGATGAGCAGGTCTACCTTCTCGTCGTCGTTCTTGCCGCCGAGATGAATGAAATCCGCGATCTGGCCATAGCGTTTCTTCGCCGTGGGATCTTTCGAGTTGAACTTGATAACCTTGGGAAGGTACATCGCATTGGCAGCGCCGTGAATGATATGCGCGCCGTAGTCCGCAAACGCCGCACCCGTCTTATGCGCCATGGAATGTACGATTCCCAAAAGAGCGTTCGAGAACGCCATACCCGCAAGACACTGCGCATTATGCATGCTGTCTCTCTTTTCCATATCCCCGTTATACGAACCGACGAGGTCTCTCTTAATCATTTCGATCGCATGCAGCGCCAAAGGATCGGTATAATCGCAATTCGCCGTGGAAACATACGCTTCAATCGCGTGCGTAATCGCGTCCATACCCGTATGCGCCACCAACTTCTTGGGCATCGTCTCCGCAAGTTCGGGATCTACGATCGCTACGTCGGGCGTAATTTCAAAGTCCGCGATGGGATATTTGATTCCCTTCGCATAGTCCGTGATAATCGAGAAAGCCGTGACTTCCGTCGCCGTTCCCGACGTGGAAGAAATCGCACAGAAACGAGCCTTCTTCCTCAGGTGGGGAATTCCGAACACTTTACACATCTCTTCAAAGGTAATGTCGGGATATTCATATTTAATCCACATCGCTTTCGCCGCATCGATGGGAGAACCGCCGCCGATCGCAACAATCCAATCGGGCTCGAATTCCAGCATCGCCTGCGCGCCCTTCATGACCGTTTCGACCGAGGGATCCGGTTCGATACCTTCAAACAGCTTCACTTCCATGCCCGCTTCCTTCAAATAGGAAACCGCTCTGTCCAAGAAGCCGAACTTCTTCATCGAGCCGCCGCCGACGCACACCATCGCTTTCTTGCCTTCAAACGTCTTTAACGCTTCCAGCGAACCCTTGCCGTGATATAAGTCCCTGGGTAAAGTAAATCTTGCCATTCGTCCATATCCTCCAATCATAGATTTTTTATTCTTCCGGTTTGAGGGGTTGTCCCCTATACCGTTTTATATTATACCGCAAATTCCCGACTTCGTCAAGATTACCGTGAAATTTTTATCGATTAAACAATAAATATTATCAATTAAACATTATCACATATAAAAAGTACGTCCCCCGTTTTATCGGGGAACGCACTTTTATATCTAAATTAGGAGGAAATGAACTTAGTTGTTTTGGATATCGCTGTTTTCGTCTTCTTTCTTTTCTTCCGCAGCCTCGGCTTCCTTCTTCTCTTCCTTCTTTCCGGCTCTCTTCGCCATTCTTGCGTCCTTCTTCATCTGCGCCTTCATCTCTTTCGTCACGATGCGGGCAGCGTCGATCTGGGAACGCATTTCCTGAGGTGTGGGAGGCACGAATGCGGAACCTTCCGCGTTTTCGGGAATTACTTCGTAGCCTTCGTCTCTTTCGAGCATCGTGGCCTCCGTATATCCGTCAAACAGGTGGATATGGTGCGCGTCGAACGCCAAATCGATGACGTCTTTCAACGAAACGACCGCACGGCTGGAAATCTTCGCAATCATCTGCGTGGAATTGTCGATGACCGAGCTCTCTTTGGATTCGTGGTCGAGTTCGCAGTAAATCTGCGTTTCGGCACCGAGCTTTTCGATAACTTCGATACGGGCTTTGACAATCGTATCGGGAGAAGCCGACAGGAACATCTGATCCTGATGAATATCTTCGGGACGGACGCCGAGCGTTACGTCTTTATCCGTATTGAGGTACTCGTTCAGATTCTTGATTCTCGCGACGACCGTCTTGGGAAGAAGAATTTTATTTCCGCCGACAAAGCTGACATAGACCTTATCGCCCTCGGACACGAGATGCGCGTTCTTGAAGAAGTTCATCTGAGGGGTTCCGATGAAGCCCGCAACGAACAGGTTGATGGGATAATCGTAAAGGTTCTGCGGAGTATCTACCTGCTGCATGAAGCCGTCCTTCATGACTACGATTCTCGTACCCATCGTCATGGCCTCGATCTGATCGTGCGTGACGTAAATGAAGGTCGTGGCAAGTCTCGCGTGGAGCTTGGAAATTTCCGTTCTCATCGAAGCGCGGAGTTTCGCGTCGAGGTTGGACAAAGGTTCGTCGAGCAGGAATACCTTCGGCTCGCGGACGATGGTACGTCCCAAAGCGACACGCTGGCGCTGACCGCCGGAAAGAGCCTTGGGTTTTCTCGAAAGATAATCGGTAATGCCGAGGATTTCCGCCGCGGCCTTTACCTTCTGGTCGATGATTTCCTTGGGTACCTTGCGGAGTTTCAGACCGAACGCCATATTATCGTAAACGGACATATGGGGATACAGAGCATAGTTCTGGAAAACCATTGCGATGTCTCTGTCCTTGGGTACGACGTCGTTGACGAGCTTTCCGTCGATATACAATTCACCCGAAGAGATTTCTTCGAGCCCCGCTATCATACGGAGCGTGGTGGATTTACCGCAGCCGGAAGGGCCGACCAAAACGATGAATTCCTTGTCGCGGATATCGAGACAGAAATTGAACACGGCCTGCACGCCCGAAGGGTATACCTTGTTGATGCCTTTCAGCAAAAGTCCTGACATGTGTTTTTTTCCTCCATTACGGATAATAATTTTTATGCTTTTATTTTACTATATTTCTCCAAAAATTACAATAGACAAATTAACCAAACTTATCCCGCGGGATTGTATACTTTGCACAAGAAAGCCGGGGGCTTCCCCCGGCTTTCTTTTATCGGGAGCTTTCCCCCTTCTCCCCGTTCTTTTCCGAGCCGTCCTCGGAAGAATCGGCTCCCTTTACCTTCACTTTGCAGCAGGCGGTCTTTTCGCCCGTGTAGGCCGTGACGATGGTCTCCCCCGATTTGAGTCCCGTGATCAGTCCTCCCTCCACCGCCGCGACGGATGGATCGGAAACCCGCCATTCCACGGGTTTTTTCTCCGCAGAAACCGGCGTTACCGTCACCTTCAAAAGAATGTTTTCCCCTTCAGAAAGTTCTACCTCCGTACTGCTGAGCGTCAGCTCTATCTCGCTATACAGCTTTTTTTCCGCATTGCAGGAAACCGAAAAAAACGCGGCGGCGAGAATCACTGCCGCCAGAATTTTCGTCCAAAAAGTTTTATTCTTCGTCATCGTCCCGTCTCCCCCCCATATCTCTATTGTGAGCGTCGCAAAAACTCTTTATACCCGCATTTTCCGAAAACGGCACGCAAAACTTGCAAAAACGCGAAAAAAGCGCTATACTATATATTAATATATTATAAAATCATGTTACAATTATCTTGAAATCTAAAATATTGAGGAGGCTTATCCATGTCCGTAAAAGAAAGATTTATCTCCTATGTGCAAATCGACACGCAATCCGATCCCGAGACGGGGACTCACCCCAGCACCGCGAAACAATTCGACCTCGCGCGAAAGTTAGAAGCGGAGCTCAAAGCCCTGGGGGCCGCGTCCGTGTGCTGCGATAAACATTGCTACGTATATGCGGAAATCCCCGCAAATGCCGAAGGGCTTCCTTCTCTCGGCTTTATCGCCCACATGGACACCGAACCCGTATGTTCGGGCAAAAACGTCAAACCTACGTCCGTGCTCTATCAGGGCGGCGACATCGCCCTCGCCAACGGAAAGGTCATTTCCGAAAACGAATTTCCCGTTTTGAAAAATTACATCGGACAGGAACTCATCGTTACGGACGGGACGACCCTGCTCGGCGCCGACGACAAAGCGGGCGTGGCGGAAATCATGGAGGCCGTCGAACAAATTCTGGCGAATCCCTCCCTCAGACACGGAAAAATCGGAATCGCCTTTACCCCCGACGAAGAAATCGGAGAAGGCGCTTCCCTCTTCGACGTGAAAGGCTTCGGCTGCGATTTCGCCTATACCGTGGACGGAGAAGAGTTGGGCGAGCTCGGATACGAGACGTTCAACGCCGCGGAAGCCGTCATAACCTTAAAGGGAAAAAATATTCATCCGGGAGCCGCCAAGGGAAAAATGGTCAACTGCGCCCTGCTCGCGGGTGAAGCGCTCGCGGCGCTTCCGTCGGACGAAACGCCCGCGACCACGGAGGGACGGGAAGGGTTTTATCACGTCGAAAGCGTGCGCGCCGAAGTGGAATCGGGAGAAATCAAACTGATCATCCGCGACCACGACATGAAAAAATTTCAGGCAAAAAAGGCGCATATCCTCTCCATAGGAGAAAATCTCAACCATAAATACGGCGCGGGAAGCGCCGAGGCGAAAATCCGCGACCAGTATTTCAACTGTATCGAAAAAATTCAGCCCCATTTTCACCTCATCGAAAATGCGCGGACCGCGTTCCGAAAAGAGGGAATATCTCCGATAGAAGCGCCCGTGAGAGGCGGAACGGACGGCTGCACCCTCTCCTTTATGGGGCTCCCCTGCCCCAACCTTTCGACGGGAGGGCTCAACGCTCATTCCGTTTTGGAATTTATCCCCGTTCCCGCCATGGAAAAAATGGTAAAAGTTATTATAAATCTCGCAGAAATTTACGGAACGGGAATGAAGGAAAAACCGTAACGGCAAGCGTAATATTATCGGATAAAAAGGCGGAGAGGCGGGAAAACAGAACGGGCAGTTAACGACCGCGAAGGGAAAACGGGCAGGGAACGGCAAAAGCAGAAAAACAAAGTCAAAAGCAATGCCATAATGCCATAAAGAGAAAATAAAACGGCAGGTAACGGCAGGCGCCCCTATCCGATAGAAAACCATATATAAACCGTCAAAGCGCCCAAAAAACAGCCGCGGAGCATTCCTCCGCGGCTGTTTTTTGGCACTTTTCATCCGATAATTTATTTTTTGTTTCAGGGAAGCGTTTTGCCCGTGGAAAGATAAAGGGAATACCATTCCTCTCTCGTAAGGGAAATGTCCGCCGAGGCGCACAGTTGTTTAAGACGCGCGGGATCGGTAGTACCCGCGATGACCTGCATGCCCGCGGGATGGCGCAAAATCCACGCGAATGCGATGGCGGACGGCGCACAGCCGTATTTTTCGGCCAAGCGGGAAAGCTCTTTGTTGAGTTCGGGGAATTTATCGTTCCCGACAAAAATCCCTTCAAACATGCCGTAATTGAGCGGCGACCACGCCTGTACCGTGATATTTTTCAGGCGGCAGTAGTCGAGAATCTCGCCGCCGCGCTCCACCGATTCCGCCTTTGCCATATTGACGTTGAGTCCCTCGTCCACCATTCCCGAATGCATGAGCGAGAATTGCAGCTGATTGGCGACGATCGGATACCTGCCACGATTGAAGAGCTCCGTCTGCCGTGCGGAAAAGTTGCTTACGCCGAAGGCCTTTACCTTTCCCGAACGATATAATTCGTCGAATGCGCCGTCCACTTCCTCGGGATCTGCCAGCGCATCGGGGCGGTGCAGGAGAAGGACGTCGAGATAGTCCGTGCCCAACCGTTTGAGACTGCCTTCGACGGAGGAAAGAATATGCTCTTTGGAAAAGTCGTACATGCCCTTGCGAATCCCGCACTTGGACTGCAAAACGATCTTTTCGCGGGAAATCCCCAACTTTTTCGCCGCTTCTTTGAAACGGGTCTCGCTCTCTCCGCCGCCGTAAATGTCCGCATGATCGAACATATCCACGCCCGAATCCAGCGCCGTTTTCAAAAGTTCCTCCACGCGGGATAACGGTTTGTCCGCAATCCGCATGCAGCCGAGGACAATGCGGGAAACCTCTCTCCCCTCTTTTCCCAATCGAATATATTTCATAGCTTTTCAGCCTCCTTTACTTTTTCATCGCGTCCAGCTTCCGCCAGGCTCCGCTCAATCCCGTCTCCTCATACACGCGGCGCATGGCGAACGGCGGCAGGACTTTTTTCAGTTCTTCCGTTTCCGCGGCGGTGCGGCGGAGAAATACGGAAAATTCTTCCTTGGGAAGCATATATTTGAAAATCACGACCAGCGCGAGAAAATCGCATTTGCCGTATTTTCGGCGGCCGTCGGGAAAGCGCGGCACTTGCAGCGAATTCCAAACAGGAAGGTTATCGCTCAATCGCACGGCGGGAAGGTGCGCGCAAAATACGCGCTCGCCGTGAGCGGCGATATTCCGATACCCCACCAGCATTTCCGTCATATTGCATAAAATATTGCCCGCGAGACCGTATTCCGACGCGATTTCCGCTCGGTCCTCCGCTTTCATCAGTTTGAGAAATTTGGAAGTATTTCCGAAGCTCAGCGCCCGTATGAGCGCCCAAAGCGGTACGTGACCGTAGCGCTCCGCATTATGCGCGATATAGTCGCGGTAGCTCTTGGAATCCTCGTCCAGACTGTCTTTCAAAATTTCTTTACACGTCGATATGAGCCAGCGGACGTTGCCCCGTTCCTCCTCCCTCGATGTGAAATTTTCCTCGGAAAGATAGGAACGCTCGTTGACGCCGTAACGCTTACTGAACGTGTCGGCGATCAGCGCTTTTATGTTGCATTCCACGCCCTGCGTATATTCGTATACGATTCCGCGAAGATGTTTATCGAAATTATACAAAGCCTCGATATGCCGAAAGCGGGTTCCGCGGATATAACGCTTCTTTTCGTCCTTGAACAGCCGATTATATCCGACGGCGAAATTATAATATCCTTCCCATTTGAGGCGGGCGATCGCCTCCCGCTCGTCGTCGACGATCAGACCGTCCCTTTTAAGTTTCTCTATCTGCTGTTCATAGGTGAGATAAACCTTATCGCCCATCGACTTTCGCACGGCGCCTCCCGATACCTTTTTTCAGAAAAACAGGGGCCCCATAAATGAGGTCCCTCGCCGTTCCCGAAGGCAATATACCCTCGGAAATCATTCCCGTTTTTATATTACCACGATTTTTCCGTTTTGTCAATATCCAAAGCCGAAATTTTTTCCGTTTCCGCTTCAAATTTTTTCAGGGCTTTCCAAGCGCGGATCCCCGGCAGAAACCAAACATCCCACGCCATAAAGTCAAAAAGACTATCGTCCGTGTTTTTATTCGTTTGGGAAACTTCAATCGTTTAATTTTCTTGAAAACTTTTTCCGCGGCGGCATAAGCGGCTTTATCCACAATCAGATAGCCGTTTGCGTACGTTCCCGGACGATTCTTTTCGTCCCACGATAAACTGAGATATTTCATAATTGTCCCCCTTTTCTCCGTTCCGCTTCCGTCAGAGTCCGAAAGCGCGATAGTATTCCCTCCCCGGTTTTATCTCGCCCCTGCCCTGCATATAATCGATAAATTCCGACTGAAAGTTCTCCGCGTCCGACTTTTTTACGGCGACGGTGAAAAATACCTTTTCCGCATAGTTTTCAGAAAGCGGTAGGCATCTCCCCGACGAAATGAATTTCCGTGCGGAATCCGCTTCCGAGTAATCCACACGGATTTCGTATTCTCTGCACATTTCCACCGTGCGAATATCCGCCCCCGCAAGGTTCTCGGACGCCGCGGAGGAATACGCGCGCACGAGCCCGCCCGCGCCCAGCTTTATACCGCCGAAATAGCGGACGACGGCGACCGCCGTTTCCGTCAGTTTCCTATTCTTCAAAACGTCCAGAATGGGCATACCCGCCGTACCCTGCGGCTCTCCGTCGTCGGAAAAGCGCATGAGGTTGCCCGTTTTATCCGCGATAAACGCATAACAACAATGCGTGGCAAGAGTGTGCTTCGAACGAATCTCCGACAAGAAATTTTTCGCTTCCTCCTCGCTTTCTACGTGCGCCGAACAGGCGATAAAGCGGGATTTTTCGATGACTTTTTCGCTCTCGTGACGTCCGAATACGGTCAGAACGGCTTTTTCCATTTTCCCGCCGTCCTTATTTCACTACGATTTTGACGTGCACTTTCTTCCCTTTATGCAAAACAAATTCATTTGCGGGAACGGGCATATTCACGTCCGTCACCTTCGTTTCGTCCACGCTGACGCCGCCCTGCTCGATGAGCCGTCTCGCTTCGCCTTTGGATTTCGCGATTCCCGCCGAAACCATCGCGTCCACTACCGTCGCCGCGCCCTTTGCTTCCTTGGTGAGGAGCTCCGCGTCCGAGCCGCCGAACGCCGCACGGGCCTGACTCCTTGCCGTGTTCGCCTTCTCCTCGCCGTGAACCTCTTTCGTCAATTCGTAGGCGAGAACTTCTTTCGCCGCATTGATGCGCTCGTCCTTATAACGGCAGAGTTCCTCGATTTCCGAAATCGGCAGGAACGTGAGCAGCTTCATGCACTTTTCCACGTCCTCGTCCGCCGTGTTGCGCCAATACTGATAAAATTCGTAAGGGGACGTCTTATTCTCGTCCAGCCAAACCGCGCCCTTCGCCGTCTTGCCCATCTTTTTGCCGTCCGACGTCGTCAAAAGCGTGAACGTCATCGCATAGGCGGGCTTCTGCTCCTTGATCCGAATCAGATTCGCGCCCGCGAGAATATTGCTCCATTGATCGTCGCCGCCCAGCTCCAACGCACAGCCGTATTTCCGATACAGGACAAGGAAATCGTAAGCCTGCATGAGCATATAGTTAAATTCGAGGAAGGAAAGCCCCCGTTCGAGACGCTGTTTGAAACACTCCGCCGTCAACATCTTATTGACCGAAAAATGCGCTCCGATTTCCCGAAGAAAATCCACATAGTTGAGATTCAGGAGCCAATCCGCGTTATCCACGACGATCGCCGCGTTTTCCCCTTCAAAATCGATGAAACGGGACATCTGCTTTTTGAAACACTCCACATTGTGCTTTACCGTGTCCCGCGTCATCATGCTGCGCATGTCCGTGCGCCCCGAAGGGTCTCCGATCATGCCCGTGCCGCCCCCCACGAGAACAATCGGACGATGCCCTGCCTGCTGCATGTGGTGCATGGCGATCAGCTGCATAAAATGCCCTACGTGCAGAGAGTCCGCCGTCGGGTCAAAACCGATATAGAAAGATACGCTCTCTTTGCCGAGTTTCTCGTAAAGTTCGTCCTCGAATACCGTCTGTTTGATAAATCCCCGCGCGCGGAGAGTGTCCATTACGTTTGCCATAAATTTACTCCTTTATCCTTTTTCGTCTGAATTTTTCTTAGTGAAAAAACAAAACGGTCTGCGCGCACGCAAACCGTCGATTTCGTCCCTTCCGAAAGACTTTCCGCGATTTTACGCACGACAAACAAACGCACCGCCGCAATAGGCGTACGCATAAATGTTATAACGTCCGTTTTCGCTTAAAAAATGTCTCATGGTATTTTCAGTTTACTCCCTTTCCCGCCTTTTGTCAAGCGTTTTGACGGGATTTTGCCGTTTCGGATAAATGAAATTCAAATTACCCGCCTTTTCGCACTTTTAAGCAAATGCCGCCGACTTTTCCGCCGCCCTTTCGGGAAACAACGTCAAAGACAACAGCGCCGCCATCGCTTCCTCCTCCGTCCGATTCCGAAGACGACGCACCAGCTCCATATTCACAGACTCGTTGCGCTCTCGTATGAGCCGCTTTTCATATTCCCTCATCGAAAAATTTTCCGCAGTCATCTCTGTTTTCTCCTTCTTCCTTTATTCTATGCCGATATTATACCATAAATAACTTGACACACGTGTGTCAAGTATTATAAAATAATTACGGAAAATCCGAAAAAATTTTTTCGGGAGGACAAAAATGAAATTTGAAATACTGACGGACATTTTATTCGAGCTTTTAGCAAAACGCAAGCTGACGGCAAAATATATCGCCGAGCGTTACGGGCTTTCGGAAAGGACGATATACCGATATTTGGACGAATTATCCCTCGCCGTCCCCGTACAGGTGCAACGGGGCAGAAACGGAGGAATTTTTATCTCCGATACCTATAAACTCCCTGTCAATTTCATGACAAAGGAGGAATACGAAGCCGCGATCGAAGCGCTCGGAGCCATGTATTCTCAACTGCCCGAAGAACGATTCCTCGACGCGAAACGCAAACTTTCCGCGCAGGCGAAATCGGAAGCGCGGGATCTGACGCTTTCGGGAACGGTGGGAACGATCCTCGTGGACGGCGGAACTTGGGGCGATACGAGAATGTTTTCGGAAAAGCTCAGGCTTTTCGAGTCCTGCATCCGCGACTGCGCGGTGCTGGAAATCGATTACAACTCCCGCGTCGGAGAACGCTCGCACAGAAAAATCGAGCCGCATGTACTCGTCTTTAAGCAGGGAATCTGGTACGTCTATGCCTTTTGCCGAAAAGCGCGGGACTTTCGGCTGTTCCGCCTCGGACGAGTGGAGACCGCCGTCCTGACGGGCGAAAAATTTATCCGCCGCCCTTTCCGCAGGGAGGATATTCCCCTCAATTACTGGACGGACGAAACCGCTTCCGCAGATGTGTGTCTGGAAGTCGGCGAAGAGGCCTTTGCTGACGTTCAGGATTGGCTGGGCGGGGAAAATCTGCGTCCTGCGGGCGGAAAATGGTATGCGGACGTCCGTCTGCCCGACGACGAAGTGCTCATTCGGAAAATCGTGGGGCTGGGAAATTCCGTCAAGGTGGTTTCTCCCGACAATATTCGGCTTCGCGTGAAGGATATGGCGGAAAAAATAGCGGAATTATACAGATAATCGCGCATAACCGCGCTTTTCGGCGTCTATAATAATATGTACCGTTCCGCAAACAGAACGGGGCGACGGAGGCATATCATGAAAAAAATCCTGTTTACGGGCGGCGGAAGCGCGGGGCACGTCGTGCCTAACCTCGCGATTATCGAGGAAGTGAAAAACGAAGCGGATATTTGTTACATGGGGACGGACGGTCTGGAAAAAAATCTCGTCGCGCCCCTCAAAATTCCCTATTGGGAAATTTCCTGTCCGAAGCTCGTCCGCTCGTTTTCCTTAAAAAACTTCAAAATCCCCGCGGAGTTCCTCCGCGCGGAAAAAAAGGCCGCGGAAGGCCTGAAAGCCTTCCGCCCCGATATTGTATTTTCCAAGGGCGGATATGTGGCTCTGCCCGTCGTATTCGCGGCTAAAAAATTGAAAATCCCCTGCCTCACGCACGAAAGCGACCTCTCGCCCGGACTTGCAAACCGACTGATGGCGAGAAAATGCCGCTACGTTTTGACCTCCTTTCCCGAAACCGCGGAACGCTTCAAAAACGGGAAATATTGCGGTTCCCCTCTTCGGAAAGAACTTTTTAACGGACGGCGAACGGAAGCGATTAAAAAATACGGGCTGGCGGCGGGAAAAAAGACCGTTTTGGTGTTCGGCGGCGGAAGCGGCAGCCGCGCCATCAACGACGGACTTCGCAAATATGTCTCCGCTCTGTCGAGAAAATACAACGTTCTGCATTTATGCGGCAAGGGAAACGTCGTCGAAAGCAACATTCCCTGCTACGTTCAAAAAGAATTCGAACCGGATATGGGCGCCGCTTATGCGGCCGCCGACCTCGTCGTTTCCCGCGCGGGCAGCAACGCGATTTTTGAAATCCTCGCTTTGAAAAAGCCCTCTCTCCTCATTCCCCTCGAAGGACAGTCGCGCGGCGACCAGGCCGAAAACGCGGCGTATTTCCAAAAACGCCATTTATGCCGCGTGCTCAAACAGGCGGATATGGATTTCCTCCCCGAAGCCATAGAGGACGCTTTGGCAGACGAGGAATTGCTTTCGGCTTTGGCCGTGTCCGATTTCGCGGGCGGCAACTCTAACATTCTGCACGAGCTGCACCGCTTTTTGGTTTAGCGTATGAGCAAACGGGTTTTCGTCACCGAGGACGGCGGACAATACGTCCTAAAAAGTCCCCGCACGCCGCGGCAGAGAAAAAAACGAAGACGGAAAACAATCGTCGCCGTTCTGCTCTCCGTCTGCCTCGTGGTCATCGCCGCGGCAATTTACTTTCAGCGCAACGTCACAAAAGTCCTCATCTCCATAAGCGAAGCCACCATGCGCGCGTTTACTACCGTCGCCATCAACGACGCCGTTTACTATACCATGAGCGACGGCGTTCGCTATGAGGACCTCGTAAGCATAGAAAGAGACGCCGCGGGCGACATTACCGCCGTCTCCGCAAATGCTTTGAAAATCAACAAAATCGCCCGCGATGCGGCCTCTATCTCTCAGGCAAATCTCAAAAATCTGAGCCTGAACGGAATCCCCATTCCCCTCGGAGCCCTCACGGGAATAGAGGCTTTGGCGGGCTTCGGGCCGAGAATACATATCCGCATTATTCCCGTCAGCAGCGTCACCTGCGCGTTTTCCTCTGAATTTGAAAGCGTCGGCATCAATCAGACGAAACATTCCATTTATCTCAACGTCGTCGCCGACATCAGCATCGTCATGCCCTCCCGCACGGAAAAATTCGCCGTTACGACCGATATTCTCGTATGCGAATGCGTCCTCGTCGGAGAAGTCCCCGACGTCTATCTGCAAGGGGATATTTTCGGAAATCATTCGGGGCTGGTGCCTTAAAAAATAGAAACGCCCCTGAAAACAGGGGCGTTTTAATATTCATCGGTAATTCCTAAAAAATAATCGGCGGGAATATTATAAGCCAAAGAAATTCTCTTTAACATCTCGTAACCCGGACTTGCCTTTCCTTTTAACCATTCGCTTACTTGACTTGGTTTTACCCCGATTGTTTTGGCAAAACAACTTTGACTTAAATTATTTTCGGTTAAAAATTGATATAAAATTTCCTTAAAGTTCTCTCCCATATCATAAATTATAAGGGAATTTTTTCCTTTATTGTCAAAAAGTAGAAATTTCTATTATAAATATAGAATTTTCTACTATATTTATTAGAATTTTCTAACTTTTTATTAAAAAATTTTCCTTTTGATATAATAAATATGCTATATTATTTTTGAATAACATAAAATAAGGAGCATTTCCATGGGGAAAAAATATTGGGAGACCGACAAAGAAAAAACAAATTTAAAAAATGAATTTGACGACATCGATGACAGCGAAGATATTGAAGACGCTTTTTTGACAAGAAAATATTACGA
Source organism: uncultured Clostridia bacterium (assembly GCA_904419075.1). Classification (GTDB taxonomy): domain Bacteria; phylum Bacillota; class Clostridia; order Christensenellales; family Borkfalkiaceae; genus Scatosoma. The sequence continues at coordinate 45,007 of CAJFQM010000002.1, read as the reverse complement.
TTCGATTGTTCGGAACTGTTTTTTTCTAATGGAGTCTTATCCGAAGCTGAGTAAACTTCATAAAAAAGATTGTCGATTTGCCTATCTGGGGGGAATTATTATCGCGTTACTTTTTATCCTCTTTACGGCGCAACTTTTTATAAGCAATATAATAATTTCTGCCGTCCTTTGGAGCCTTTATGGCATAACAGCGGGTTTTTATTTCGGTTCCCTTATTAAAAAATTTTTTGACCGCCAAAAACGCTTAACGACTTTTTCGGGAACGGCAGTTGACGTATTGAAAGATATTTCTCAGGAATTAGAAGTTTTGAATACAATCAATGGGACCCTGTTAGAAAAAATAATCGATATGAGATATTCTTCCATGACGCAGGAAGATAAGAAAGAAGATGATGAGTTTTTTAAAAAAACTTCCCATATTGTGGAAAAAGTAAAAAAAGAAATTCAAGAAAATCAAAAAAGACAAAAATAACAGGCAGGGACGGCGCCCTGCCTGTTTATTTTCCTCAATTCTTTTTGCTCTTCGATTTGAATATCAGCGCCATGATAAACGAGAAAATCACCGCCGCGCTTATGCCTGCGCTGGCCGCGGTCAGCGCACCCGTAAAGGCCCCGAAAAGCCCCTTTTCCGCGCCGCGGATTGCTCCGTTGGCCAACAGATAGCCAAAGCCCGAAATGGGAACCGTCGCGCCCGCTCCCGCGAAATCCACGAGATACTGATACAGTCCCAAGCCTTGGAGCACTACGCCCGACAACATAAAATAAACCAAAATTTTGCCCGCCGTAAGGTCCGTAAAATTGATGACGATCTGCGCAATCATACATATCAACCCGCCCACCAAAAACGCCTTGACGAACATCAACAGAATTTCCATATATTCCGCAAACATATTCCCCGCTCCTTTATACGTTCTCTATACTCACCGCGTGACAAATACAGGGAATACTCTCCCCCTGCCCCGAGGAAACCGTGGACAACAGCGCGCCCGTCGCCGCAAACAATACCCGATTGATTTCACGGCGTTTCAATTTATCGTAAATGTACGAATTCAGCACCACCGCGCTGCAACCCGCTCCGCTGCCGCCCTGAAATTCGTCCTCTATCACCTTATAGACGATTTCTCCGCAATCCACATGGTTGGGCTGAATATCCACTCCCTTTTCCCACGTCAGATCTTTCACGATGCGGCTCCCTAATGCGCCGAGGTCTCCCGTTACGATCAAATCGTAATAATCGGGCTCCCTGCCCGTGTCTTTCAGATGCGTCAGAATCGTATCGCACGCCGCGGGCGCCATCGCCGCGCCCATGTTATTCACGTCCGTGATTCCGAAATCCACTACCTTCCCGAACGTCGCGCCCGTCACCGCGATATGACTGCCGCACTCGGCAAGGACGGCTCCGCCTGCGCCCGTCACCGTCCATTGAGACTGCGGCGGGCGCGTGGTGCCCAGTTCCAGCGGATAACGGTACTGCCGCTCCGCTGAGGAAAAGTGACTGCCCGTCGCCGCTACGATCTTTCGGAAATATCCCGCATTGATCAGCGCCGCCGCGAGAGCGATGCTCTCGGACATGGTGGAACAGGCACCGTAAACGCCCAAAAAGGGAAAGTCGAAATCGCGCGCGGCAAACGAGGCGGATATAATCTGATTGAGCAAATCGCCCGAAATCAGCATATCGATCTTTTCTTCCCCCAGCGCGGCATTTTCAATCGCTTTCTGAATGGCGAACGTCAGCATTTTACATTCCGCCTTTTCGTAGGTGCTTTCCCCGAACATATCGTCCGAAAGCGCCATATCCACATATTTCCCCACGACGCCCGCACATTCCTTCGGCCCCGCGACAGTGCCCGTAGAAATGATCCGCGGCTTTTTATCGAAAAAAATCGTGTGCCCGTTCATGCGTCACCTCAAAAACCAATAAATTATTCCCACCAGCGTCCCCGACAAAACGCCGTAGACGATAATCGGCCCTGCGACAATGAACATCTTTGCGGCAAGCCCGTAAATCCAGCCCTCCGTTTTGAACTCTATCGCGGGAGAGGCGACGCTGTTCGCAAAACCCGTGATCGGCACGATAGACCCCGCGCCCGCGTTGCGGCCGATTCGGTCGTATACTCCGAGTCCCGTCAGAAGTGTTCCGATAAAAATTAAAAGCACGCTGACCGTGCCCGCCAATTCATCCCCGCTGAGACCGAAAAGATATTCCAGCATATAGCGGAAAAACTGGCCGATACAACAAATCAGCCCGCCCACTCCGAAAGCGCGCAGGCAGTTTTTGAAATGGTGGGTCGCGGGCGCAAACGAATTGACGTAAGCGATATAATTCTTATTATAATTCTCTCTGTTCTTTCCCGTCATTTCTTCCCGCTCCTTTCTCCGACCGTGCAAAAATTCCTGCCGTCTTTACCGCTCATCGCGGGAAAACAGCTTTCGCGCTCGTCGCGCGTCCTCGTTTCGTCAAATGTCCTCACTCTTTTCATATCTATAATTTGGGAAAAACGTCAAATCTTTATACCCCGTGCCTTTAAGAAAAAATAAAAAAATTGTTGACTTTTTCCCGAAAATCAGTTAAACTGATTATACAATATATCCCCCAAAAAATACAGGAGGTTTTGCCATGTCCAAATCGGGAAGCCGTTTTACGGTTTTTCTGTTCAATATTTTAATCGCCTTGCTGTCGGTTGCCGCCGTCGCGGCGCTCTTTTTCGCGCCGCTTTGGAAAATCGACGTCAAATACGTCATGCAAAAGGAGGTCTTGGAAAAAATCCTCCCCGAAGAAGCCAAGGAAGTCGACCTCGACGAAATCGTGGGAGACGGGATTCCGCTCTCGCTGACCGTCTCCGTGCAAACCAAGGATACTATCCGTTCCGCCCTCGGCAAGGACGCCAAACAGTCCGTGACGGAGCTCATCGAAAATAACGTGGATAAAGTCGTCGACGAGCTCGCCCCCACTTTCAACGAAATTGCGGAAAAAATCGTGCGTTCTACCGCAAAGAGCACCGTCCGCGACGCCGTCAACGAACAGGTGAAAAATTTCCTGCAAAATGCCGGCTCCGAGGCGACGGACGAAAGAGTTTCCGAGCTCCTGAATCAGGCGGGCGTGGACGAGGAATACATAAATCAAAAGACTGACGCGCTTTTAGACGCCATTTACGCCGAAAATGCAACCGTGGACGGCGTGAGCCAAAAAGCCGTGGAAACCGTCGAGGAAGTATTTGAAAAGCTCGACAAAAGCGGCGTTGCAGAATTTCAAGGCGCGGCATTAACGGAAGAAAACAAGGAAGAAATCAAAAATTCAATCACCGAAGCCCTCTCCGTCATCGCCGACGAAAACGGAAATATCGACGCGGACGACCTCGCCGCAAATCTGATTTTGGAAATGCTCCGCTCGTCCGAGGACGAATCTGAACCCGCCGTCGCCGCCATGGACTTCACCACGCAGGAAACCGATTCGGGCTCCGCTGAGGAGGACGCCACGGAACAACTTAAAGCGGAAGTCAAACAGATGATTATGGAAAAATTAACGGACGAGACGCTCGACACCATTGTTCTCGCCCTGCGAATCGTCTTCGGGGTGCTTTGCTTCACCGCCTTTACGTGGGCTTGGCTGATTGTCAAAATGCTCTTTAAGGCGTTTTCGAGAAATCCTGCCATAAAACTCAAACTGCCCATTTGGTTGGGTTGGCTCCCCTTCCTCGCATTGGTGCTTCTCCCTATGGGCGCGATGCTGCTCCTCAAGGCGCAGCCCTCTTTCCTCGTCAATTTGCTCGGTGCGGAAATGATGGAGTCTCTGAGTACGTTTTTCTCTTCCGCGAGCCTGTCCTTCTCCTCCGCCGCCTGGGTGGCCTTTGCCGCCGCCGTGGCGCTCATTATCCTTTCCATTCCTTACGGAATTTTCCGCCGCAGGCTTAAAAGAGCGAAACGAGAAGACTTAGACGACGAAGAAGATTAAAAACACCCCCTCTCCGATGGAGAGGGGGATCTTTTTTCCGCCATGCGTTTTTGAGAAACTATGTACTTTTGGGAATATATACTTTTTGAAAAACCATATACTTTTGGAAATATACGCTTTTTTGAAAACCATGTACTTTCAATAAATATATGCTTTTTGAGAAAACACGTACTTTTCAGGAAATCTGCGTTTTTCAAGGAAATTCTTATTTTCAGGAAATATATACCTTTCAAAAAATCCGCGTTTTTTCAGAAAACGCGCGTCGGCAGGCCGATTGCGGTTTTTTCGGACGAAAAGAGGATTTATCTTGTCGGCGGTTAAGAATAAAATTCCGACTTTGTATCGCGCGCGAATAATTTTGCAAGGAGCTTCAAGCACCTGCCGCGGCAATCTTCTTCCGATTCGCCGTAACAAAGGTCATAGACAGCGCAGGTGATCGGCAGATCCACGCCGTATTTTTCGCCGAGCTTCTTCATCGCCGCCGCGGTGGGGACTCCCTCTGCCAGCTTCTCAAATTTTTTATCCTTCACGAGCATTTCTCCGTACATGCGGTTATGAGAATATTCGCTGAACAGCGTCGCTTCATAATCGCCGAGATGCGCGAGACCGTAAGCGGACAGTTCGTTGCCGCCCATGGCCTTGATGAGCCGTGCCACTTCCCGCGCTCCGCGGGACATTAAAGAGCCCTTCAAAGACACGTAGCCGCAGCCGTCCAAGACGCCCGCCACGATGCCCATGACGTTTTTCGCCGCCGCGCCGATCTCCGTACCAATGAGGTCGGAACCGTAATAAAACCGAATGAGATCGCTCTTAAAATTGTCCGCGAGACGGCGTTTCAGAGCATCCGACGCGGAATCGATGACCATGCAGTTCGGGATTCCCTGCGTAAACGCCTGAATGTGACCGGGGCCCACCCATACGGCGATATGCTCGGGGGAAATGCCGCTCTCCGTCAGCACCTCGGACAGCCTCGAACCCGTCGAAACCTCTATCCCCTTCATACAGAGCACGAAATCCTTTTCCGAAACGTCATAGGCGAGGATTCTTTTTACAAATCCGCGAAGTCCCTGCGAGGAAATGGAAATGATGATCACTTCCGCATGCTTTACCGCCTCTTCGAGATCGCACGTCAGATGAATCCGCTTGTCCAACGTCACGTATTCGTTCTTTCCCGTCGTTTTGAGTACCTCGTAGGAATAATCCCCTTCCGGTCCCCAAGAATATACGTCGTAGCCCTTATTACACAGATACCACGCGATAAACGAACCCCATCTGCCGCAGCCCAAAACCGATATTTTCATAAACTCCACCCCCAAGGCGTGATTTTCAGAGCGCGTTGCGCTCGACAAACGCTCTCGTGAGCGTTATATCGTCCGTATACTCTATTTCCGAACCCACGGGAATTCCGTGCGCGAGCCGCGTGACCGCAACCCCCAAAGGCTTGATGAGACGGGCGAGATACATCGCCGTCGCGTCGCCCGAAACGTCGGGATTCGTCGCCACGATCACTTCCTTTACTCCGCCTTCCTGAATACGGGCCAACAGTTCCTTGATTCGGATATCGTTCGGCCCTACGCCCTCCATCGGGTCTATAACCCCGTGCAGGACGTGATACACTCCCTTGAATTCGTGCAGCTTTTCGATCGCCGCCACGTCTTTCGGTTCCTTGACGACGCAAATGACGCTCTTGTCTCGGGTACGGCATACCTCGCAGACGTCGTTCTCCGTAAAATTGCCGCATACTTTACAGTATTTTACCTTTCTCTTCACGTTCAGAATGGCGTCCGCAAACGCACGCGCGTCCGATTCGCTCATGTTGATGATTCGGTAGGCATAGCGCTGCGCCGTCTTCTTCCCGACGCCAGGCAATTTGGAAAACTCGTTGATGAGACGGCCGATGGGTTCGATAAAAATCTCCATTGGTTAAATCATTCCCCCCAGCGAGCCCATGTTGCCGTATTTCCCCATCTTCTCCTCATACACCTTATCCGCTTTGGAATATCCGTCGTTGATCGCCGCCATGATCAGATCTTCCAGCATCTCTACGTCCGTGGGATCTACTATGCTCTCGTCCAGCTCGATGCCGTTGATGATTTTCTTCGCGTTCATGTATACCACGACCGCTTCTCCCGCCGACGTGCCCACGATTTCCCAATCGTCCAAAAGCTCCGCCGTCTTTTCCATCTCCTCCTGCATCTTCTGCGCCTGACGCATCAAATTCTGCATATTTCCGTTGCCGCCTTTGAATCCTGACATCTCTTTTCGTCCTCCGTCTTTATTTTCTCATTTGACGTCTATCTTTACGTCCGGGAATTTTTCTTTGAGTTCGTTCAGACTTTTATTGAACTCGTCTCCCTTCTTGCCTCTGAGACGAATGAAAAATTCCGAAATCCCGATCGTCTCCAAAGCCTGCCTGATGAGCGCGTAATGCTCCTCCTTCGTGAGCGAACGATAAATCGTCTCGCTTTCGGTATACAGCACGAATGCCCCCTCCTCGTATGCACTGTCGAGGTCCATGCAAATCGTGAACAGAACCCCGTTTCTGCCCGTTTTACGAAGCGCGCGCAGGAAACTTCCGAACGTGGCCTTCGCATCGCCCGGAACCGCCATCGCACGCGTTCCCGAAACGGGACGCGGGGAACGCGAAGGCGCACTCGGCGCGGGTGCGGGTGTGGGCGCGGCTTCTCTCGACGGCGCGGCCGATTTCGCCGAATCCGCGGCGGAAGCCGAACGGCGCGGAGCCAAAGAAGGCTCCGACTTCGGACGCGAGGGCAGGAATCCAGGATCGAAATATACGTTTCCGCCCGTTATCTCCTCGTCGGGAGGCGGGACCTCCTCATAGCCGATCGCCCCGTAATCATCATACGTCTCCGCGGTTTTTTGTGTGTTCTCGGCCGCAGCGGAGGGATAGGATGCTTCCTTGGAAGCGCCCGCGGCTCTCGCGGAAGGTTCCGAAATCGTCGCAGAAAGGCCGCCGCCGTTTGCGGAAGCGTCCGAAACGGAAGTATCCTTTCGGGGAGCCAAAGCCCCCTCCTTGACGAGCCGTTCGAGTTCCGCGACGCGCGATATGAGGGAATCGATGTTGTAGTCGGCCTCGGGCAGGCTCGCTTTCATCGCCGCCGTCTCGAACACGATGCGGGGAGAGACGGAATACCGAAGGTCGTTTTCCGTGTTCGCGAAAATCTCCGTCACGCGAAGGAGCCTGTGCCCGTCCGCGGCGTTTGCCGCCGATTTGACCTTTTCAAACATATCCTTGGGCAATGCGAGAATTTTTTCCGCGTCCCGACAGGTCTTGGCCACCGCGCAGGCGTTGAGAAAGTTCATGACGTCCTTCAAGAGCATTCCCACGCTCTTGCCCTCCGACAAAATCTCCTCCGTCTTTTCGAGCGCCTTGCCGCTGTCCCCTTCCAAAACCGCGATACAAAGCGCGCCCACTTCCGAAAAATCGGCGCTGCCGAGGACGGCCGTGACCGCCTCCAAAGTAAGTTTCCCCGATGCGTAAGAAACGCAGGTGTCCGCCACGGAGAGCATGTCCCGCGCGCTCCCCGCGCCCGCGCGGGCAATCGCCGCCACCGCGTCGTCGTCATAGGGCTTGCCGATTTTAACGAGAATTTTTTTGAGCAGTTTTTCGAGCTCGGACTGCGGAAACAACTTGAAATCGAAGCGCATGCAGCGGGAGAGAATGGTCGCGGGGATTTTTTGGGCCTCCGTGGTGGCCAGAATGAACACGGCATGCGCGGGAGGCTCTTCCAGCGTCTTTAAGAGCGCGTTGAACGCGCCCGTCGAAAGCATGTGGACTTCGTCCACGATATAGACTTTATATTTTCCCGCGACGGGCGGATACTGCACCTTCTCCCGCAAGTCCCGCATTTCGTCCACGCCGTTGTTCGACGCGGCGTCGATTTCGGAAATGTCCAGATTGGAAGGGTCGGCGAGCGCGCGGCAGGTCGCGCACTTGCCGCAGGGAGAACCGTTTACGGGGTGTTCGCAGTTGATTGCCGCGGCGAAAATTTTCGCCACGCTCGTCTTTCCCGTGCCGCGCGGGCCGCAAAAAAGATAGGCGTGGCCGATCCGGCCCGTCTCTATCTGATTTCTCAAAATCGTCACGATATGTTCCTGCCGCGCCACTTCGTCCAGCGTCGAGGGACGGAACATGCGATAAAGTGCAAGATATGCCATGGTTTTCTCCCCTGAAATTTTCGTCTATTTCAGTATCTTTTGCAGTTTCTTTTTACTCCTTTGAATCGCGTTATCCACGCTCTTGCCGTCCTTGCCCGTCGCTTCGCAGATTTCCGCACAGCTCAGTCCGTCCATATACATCACCGTGACGCGGAATTCAAAGTCGGACAATACCTTGCTCATCTTCTGAAAAAATTCCCGACCGTCTTCCCCGCGTATGACTTCCTCTTCGGGACTCGCGATCGGCAGTTCCCACTCCGATTGAAACAGCGAAACATAATTATTCAAAGGCACGTTTTTCTTTCTCGCCGAGGCCTTCACCGCGTCGATTATCCGACGGGAAATGCAAAGATACGCAAAATTTTTGAAACTCATGCCCCCTTCTTCCCGATAGTCGCTGATCGCGCCGTACAGGCCGATCATTCCTTCCTGAATGAGATCCTCCGTCTCCCCGCCTATCAAAAAAAAGCCCCGCGCACGCCCGCGCACCACGCCCGCAAAACGGACGAGCAGCGCTTCCGTCGCCTGCTTGTCCCCGCTCTGCGCGCGCCGCACCAATTCTTCGTCGCGTTCTCCGCTCTTTTTTTCGTCCTCTTTCATTTATTTCCCGAGCCTTTTTCTCACCACTTCGTAGGCCGCTATCCCCAATGCCACCGAAGCGTTCAGGGAATTGACCTTGCCGCTCAAAGGAATGGATACGATTTTGTCGCACTTCTCCTTCGTCAGGCGCCTCACGCCCGAATCCTCTCCGCCCACCACGAGGGCGACGTTGCCCGAAAAGTCCTCCGCATAAATATCCTCTCCGCCCGCTTCCAAGGCGTATACCCAATAGTTATTGCGCTTCAACGTCTCCACCGCGTTGCCGAGGTTGGGAACTTTCGCAACCTTGATATGCTCCGCCGCGCCCGCGGAAATGCGTATGACGCTCTCCGTCACCACCGTTCCGCCCGCTTTCGGAATCACGACTCCGTCCGCACCCGCACATTCCGCCACGCGCAGAATACTGCCGAGATTGTGCACGTCCTCTATTCCGTCGCAAAGTACGATGAATCCGCCTTTTTCGCTCCGTTTCTCCGCTATGATGTCTTCGAGGTCGAAATATTCGTAGTCCGTCGTGTAGGCGATAACCCCCTGATGACGGCGGCTTTCGCTCTCCTTGTCGAGCACCTGCCTGTCCACAAACTGCACGCGGATATTCCGTTTCCTCGCCTCCGCGAAGATGACCGAAAGGGAACCCTGCGCTCCCTTTTCCATGAGAATTTTGTCGATGTTTTTGTCCGTCTTTAACAGTTCCGCGACGGCGTTTCTTCCTTCTGTTTTCATTTACGGCTTATATCCTTCGCTCACGGCGTCGATTTTATATGAGTCTTTATCGTCCATGCTGAAAAGCTGTTCCAGCCTCTCCAAGTTCCCCGACAGATACAGAAAGCCGAGTACCGCTTCGAAGCCCGTGGAACGATTATACTCCGAAGTCGTGGCGTTTTTGCTCTTCGTCGCCTTTTTCGCGTTCCGGCCGCGGCGGAAAATCTCCGTTTCCTCCTCGGTAAATTCGGGAAGCAATTTTTCCAAAAAATCGCTCTGCCCGTGCGCGGATACGACTTTGGAAGCGGCGCGCTGAAAATCCGACGCTTTTCCGCCTCCCGCCAGCACGAGCCTTTCCCTCACGTACAGCGAATACACCGCATCGCCCACAAACGCCAGCGTCACCGGATTTATCAGTCTGACCTCTTCCTTCGTCAGAGCGCCGCCCGTTTTCAGCACGTTCTTCCTCCCCGCGACGGCCGCACGCCCGACTCAAAAGCGCACGCCTTCTTTTTTCTTTCTATTATACCATAATCCCTTGCAAAATACAAGCGATTGCGGGCGTTTTTAAGCGTAAAAGAATGAGCCGAAAAGTTTTGCGGCAACGAAACGTCGGGGCAGAAAAATTTTCCGCGCCCGTAAAAACCGACTTTGAAAATAAAAAGGAACGGGCGGTATTTCCGAAAAACGCGGAAATGCCGCCAAGCGCCCGTTTACGCGCCCGAAACCGCGGCGAGATAGGCCGCCAGCCCCTCATAGATGGATTGGGCGAGTTTTTCCTGAAATTCTTCCGTCACCAACAGCGCTTCGTCCGCCTTATTGGACAAAAATCCGCATTCGGCGATCACGGAAGTATATTCCGTACATTGCAGCATATAATAATTCCCCGTGGCTGCCGAACGTTCCTTTACATTTTCCTCTAAATAGAGATTATTAAAGGCGCGCTGAATTTCTTCCGCGAGCTGACGGCCGCTCTCGCTCCCTTTGCGATAGAAAACTCTGCCGCCGCGGGAAGCGCGAATAGGAAAATAATTCTGATGAATGGAAATCATCGCGATGGGCTTTGATTCCTCTATAATTTCCTTTCTGCGCTGCATATCCCGCTTTTTGAAGCCCTTGGTCGCGGCGCCGTAAAGCCCTGCCTCCGTCTTGCGCGTGAGCACGACGTCAAAGCCCGCCTGCTGCAAAATCGTTTTCAATTTCACCGTGACGGAAAGATTCAGATCGCTTTCCTTGATTCCCGTTTCGCGCCCCACGACGCCGCCGTCGATTCCGCCGTGCCCCGCATCCAAAACGATGCACATCGGCCGCGTCACCGCAAAGACGGGCACGGAAAGCGCGTTTACGCACAATGTCCACGCCGCCACAAACATGCACGCGACGGCGATACATAAAAATATTCGCAATTTTTTCATACGTTTATTATATGACTTTTTTCCTCTTTCTATGAGGACATATGAAAAACCCCGGCTTTGCTCCGCCGGGGTTTTATTATTTCAAAAGCGCTCCGTCCAACATTTTTTTATCGTTCAAAACAGACATCTGTTCCGCTTTCGGCTTTTCGCCTTGTTTGGAAGGTTCACTACTCTCCGCCGCGACGGCCGTTTCGGATTTCTCCGAGTTTTCGGAAACGGAAGGCGCCGCAGCCGCCTTCGGCGGGACGGATACGGTGACCGAATCCGTAAAATCTACCGCAAACGAAAGATTCTCCGCCTCCTTCATCAGCTCGGAATAAATCTCCTCGGCGTGAGAAGTGCCGATTCGCTCCACGCCCGCGGCGATCAGAGCCTTATAATCCGAAGCCGTCTCCACCTCCGTCACTTCCAGCATGCAGACGTCATGCAGATCCCTTTTCAATCTCCCGCAGTCGGGGAAAAACCGGACCGAAAGGAACTTCGCTCCGCAATCCGCCGCAAGACGCCCCGCGCGGAGAAAGTCCGCGTACGTAAAAGAACTGTCCGCCGCCACTTTCACCACCGCCTTTCGAGCCGCTCGGCATACGCGCTTGATCTCCCGCTTTATGTCGCCCGTGCGGCCGCTCCTCAAGAGGGAACCGCACAAAATCAACGTGATTTCCTTCGCGCCGCTCTTTACGGCGAGCTTCGCTTCGTATGCCTTCGCCTTCGGCAGAGTCTCCCCCGTCCCCCCGACTACGCAATCCACTTCGGGCCCCGAAACGCCCAAAAGGCTCTTCATCGACGAGACGTATACGGGATTCACCTGAACGGACGCGGCTTTGACGCGCTTTGCGCTCTCCGCCGCCTTTCGCTGTTCCCCAGAAACCGCGTCGCGCTGCGCCGCGTAAATATTCGCCTTGGAAAGGGCCGCCGCGACTTCGGCTATCCGCTTCTGACGTTTGAATTCGCAATATTCCTCCGCTTCCGTGGGAGAAAGAACGATGCCCGAAGGCTTCGCTTGTCTGTTTTCGCTGTTCATGCCATAAGTATGCGGCAAAAAACGGAAATATATTCCAAAAAAAGGCATTTTATGACAATACACAACCTGTATAATGAAAGCATGAAAAATTGTCTACTCAGCGTCCCTTTGAGCGGCGCATTCTGGCTCATATTTTTATTCATACTCTGCTTTTTCGGCGTTCACGTCGTACGCCTCGCAAAAATAGGCTGGAAGTACCAAAAACGCCACGAAGAACCCGCTCCGACAAATTCTCAAAAGCGCGAGGCGCCCGATTCGCAGCCCCGCGAAGAAAAACCCGCCGCTCCGCAAAATGCGCAGCCGACTCCAAACGCTCCGCCCGAACCCGTCTACTATATCGTGGAACGCAAGCGCAAACGCCCCAGAGAAACCTATTCCCCGCCCAAAGAAATTAAATTCAAATGACAGAGCCGCTATGAAAAACGGCTCTGTTTCTTTTTTCTCTAAGCGTCTAAAATCGTCCCGCCGATTTCGCCTTTCCTGATCATCCGCGTTTCAAGGTACCGTTTCAGTTCTTCGGGACGGACAATTCCGTGAGTATCTATATCCCACTTTCCGAAAACATCGATCTTTACATTTCCGTAACCAAACAACCGCACTGAAAGACTCTGCTCTACGGATACGGACAAAACCCCTTGAAAAAGACTCTGCCGCTCCCGTTTGTTTGGAAAGGATTCCGCTCCGTTCGATTACCCTGTCTTCATAAAAAGAAATCCGAACGGATTTTATCTTTACGATTTTGACCGCCATTACGATCAAGGGAATTATTAACCAAAAAAATAAAATCTGCCAAACCGTTATTGCGCTCCAAGCGCTCTTTTTTGCCTCATACTCACATTCCGCTTTCATAAAGATTTCTCCTTTAACTTTTTTATTGTCTGTATTATATACTAAAAATTTGGGTATATAATACAAATCGAAGACCTTTTTGGTAAAATATCAAATATGAAGCAGATAAAATTTTCCGAAAATCTGAAAAATCTTCGATTGAGCGCAAAAATGACGCAGAGACAATTAGCAGGAATATTGGGAGTAAAACAAAGCACGGTAAGTGTTTGGGAAAAAGGTACACGCGAGCCCGATTTTTTGCTGTTGGCGAAAATTTGTGAAATTTTTGACGAATCGTTCGACGATATTCTCACCTAACGAAAAATTGTTTTTGAATTCCCGAAAAAATTAAAACGGGGAAGGGCGAATGCCCTTCCCCGTTTATTAGCGTTATTTTTCTTCTTCCTCTACGTATTTTTCGAGATTTCCGCCGTCCTCCCACAGCCGTTCGAGGTGATAAAACAGCCGCGTTTCGTCGTTGAAAATATGCACGATGACATCGCCGTAGTCGATGACTGCCCAACGTCCGTCGTGAACGCCTTCGGTGCGGGTGGGTTGAAGATTATAAAGAGATTCGATTTTCTCTTCGACGTGTTCGCCGAGCGCGCGTATTTGCGTGGAGCTGCTGCCGCTGGCGAGCACGAAATAGTCGCACAATACCGTTTTATCGCGCACGTAAATCGTCACGATATCTCTCCCCCGTCGATCCGCAAGTGCTTTACAGGCCGCTTTTGCAAGTTCTTTACTGCTGATTTCCGACATAATTATTCTCCTTGTCCGTTTTATTTTCTTCGTTGTTTTTTGGTTCGACTCTTCCTTTTTTCCGAAACTTATCCGTCAAAATTTATGCTTGTTCCCGCTTCAAAAACTCATAGGCTTCACGCGTAAGCGGATAGATTTCTCCGCCCGATTTTTCGAGATAGGAAAGCGTATCTTTGAGCGCCTGCCGCATACACGGATCCAAGCCCTCTTCGCGGAAAATTTTGCGAAGTTTTTCCACCCCGTCGAATTGCCGCCCGCTTTCCAGCATATCGGAGAGAAACACCAATTTTCCGAGGGAAGTCATGTCCGCCCGTCCGCTGGTATGATAGCGAATGGCATCGAGCACTTCTCCGTCCGTCACCTCAAAAAATTTTTCCGCGACGTATGCGCCCGAATACTGATGCAGGACGGGTTCGGGCACTCCCTTCGGCGGGCGAAAGCCGCGAAGATACGGCGAATCGGGCGGAAGATTTTTCGCGCAGTCGTGAAAGAGCGCCGCCGTCACCGCCTGTTTTTCGGAAATTCCGAACTTCGCGGCATATTCCGCCGCGAACAGCGCGACGCGGATACTGTGCGCCCGCCTTGACGGCTTTTCGAGAAGGAGAGCTTCCCGCGCATGCGGAATTTCGTATAATCTGTTTTTGCGGATATATTCGGCCGTTTTTGCGCCGACGAGGGAAATCACGTCCTCTCCCGCCGCGGCCAATACCCGAACCTCCGTCGAGGAAACGTCTTTTCCGTCGTAACGGATAATCGCAAAATCCGTTTTGAAACGCGCGGTAAAATCTTTCAGTTCCTTTTCCGTCCAACCCGGTTTTTCCGCACGCGCGCAGACAGCCAAAGCGGCGAGAGACAAAATTTCCTCCGGATTCCGCCAACTGGGAAAGTCGCGGAGCATATCCGTTCCCACCAGCCAAAAGAGCTTTGCGGAAGGATATAACTCCCGAAAACGACGACAGGTGAGATAAGTGTAGCTGGTCCCGCCTTGTCGGATCTCGCAATCGCTGACCTCCGTCCGCGGACAATCGTTAAAAGCGATACGGCACATTTCAAGCCGATCCTCGTCGGAAGAAAGAACCTTATCCTTTTTATGCGGCGGCGTATGCGCGGGGACGACAAACAGCTTATCTAAATTCAAGCTCTCCACCGCCGCCGCGGCAAGCCGCACGTGTTCGAGGTGAGGCGGATCGAACGACCCGCCGAAAATTCCGATATTCATATTTCCATTATACTATATATTTAAGGATTTTTCAAGTTTAGAAGCCGAAATTTCCGTCAAAAATAAAAACATGAAAAAATCTGCTTTTATTTCAGATATATTATTCGCCTTCGCGGTGACCTTTATCCCCGCGCTATGCCTGTTCCGCTACTTACGTATCCCGCTGTCCGCCTCGCTGTTGTTCGCGGCCGCCGCGGGAATCCTCGTCGCTCTGCCCGTCTGGTTCTTTCTCGACAGAAAGCGCGAAAACCTCTTTTTGAAAAAACAGGACGAAGAGACGATGGAAAAGCTCATGCTGCATCTCGCTCTGTCCACCCCGCGGCAAAACGCCGAATTTTTCCGCCGCTTTTTTGCGGCAAAAGAGGAAAACGGGGAGACGAAAACGCGCACGGCAGCGGGACTCTACGCCGTGGAAACGGCGGAAACTTTCTATTTTCCCCTCTTTACCGTACGCCCCGCGGACGGAGACGAGGCAGCGGCCGTCGTTCGGGCGAAAACCCAAAAACAAAAATGTATCCTCTGCGGACAGCTTTCCCCCGAAGCGGAAAAACTCTGCGCCCGATTGAATATCCAAACAAAAGTCGCAAAGGACGTATACGCCATGCTCAAAGAGGGAAACGCTTTGCCCGAACATTACCTCTGCGAGGAAGCATTTGCCAAGAAAAAGAAAAAACGCCTCAAACTGTATTTTGCAAAAAGCAACAGCCGGCATTTTCTCCTCGGCGGAATCCTCATTCTTTTGACCTCGCTCATTACTCCCTTCCCCCTCTACTATCTCATTTTCGGAAGCGCGCTGATCCTCTCTTCCGTATTTGTACGCATTTTCGGATACCGCTGACAAAAAGCCGAAAAATCTTCCAACGAAAACAGCCCGTCCGCCGTATCTGAAACCTATATTAAAATTTTTTACGGCTTATTCGGTTCTCTTACGAGGTTGACTTACATTTCTCAAAGCGCGTCGGATTTTTCGAGACTCAAAAACGCTCTGCCCAAAAACTCGATTTCGTCGGAGGCCGTGAGGGAATATTCCCCCGTCGTTTCCGCCGCGAATTCCGCGGCTTTTCCGGCGAGATACGCGCCCGCAACGGCGCCGTCGAACGCGGACAAGCCGCCCGCGCAAAGGCCTGCGACGAGTCCCGAAAGCACATCGCCGCTTCCGCCCTTGGCCTGAGCGGGGGTGCCCGAAACGTTGACCGCCGTCCTTTGGCCGTCGGAAATGACGGTCGCCGCGCCCTTCAACAATACCGTAACGCCGTATTTTTCGGCAAATTCCTTCGGAGCGTCCAGCCCTGCGGCCGAGATTTCCGAAATCTCCTTTCCCGTCAGACGGGAAAATTCCTTTATGTGCGGCGTGAGGAGAACGTCGCATTTTTTATTCTCAAAAATTTCCGAAAGGCGATCTCTGCCGTATTTCGCGAGACTGTTGAGCGCGTCGGCATCGAGAATCAGGCGCCCCGTATATTCCTTCAAAAGATAACACACGCCTTGAAACACGTCCTCGGACACGCCCGTTCCCATTCCGAACGCCACCGCGGAAAACGGAAGCAGTTTTTCAAACTCCGTTTCGCTGAACGAAACCCTGCCCCCTTTTCCGAACGGAGAAAGCAATACTTCGGGAAGTCTGAGAACGAACGAAGGCAGAATTTTTTCGGGCAGGAACAGGAAAGTATATCCCGCCCCGCTCCGCAGCGCCGCGGCGGCGGAAAGATACGCCGCCCCCGTATAGGCTTCGCTGCCCGCGACGACGGCGACGCGGCCGTAAGTTCCCTTATGAGTATTCCGACTGCGCTTCGGAAGAAGTGCGGCGACCTCCTCCCGTCCGACGAGAAAGGCATAGTTTTGCCCGTCCGAAAGTTCGGGCAGAGAAATGCCGATATCCGCCCTCCCGCACTCGCCCGAAAGGTCTATTCCGTCGCCCAAGAATACCCCCGCCTTATATTCCCCGATACAGAGCGTCTTGTCCGCTCTTACGGCCTTTTCCGCGGCGATACCGCTGTTTCCCGATACGCCCGAAGGAATATCCGCGGACAGCACTTTCGCGCCCGAAGCATTGATATAATCGGCCGAGACGGCGTCTTTGCCGCGAAGCTCGCCCGAAAAGCCCGTTCCGAACAGGCAGTCCACGACGAGAGAAAAGCGGCGGCGCGGAAAGACCGAATACACCTCCCCGCCCGATTTTTCAAATTCCTCTTTATTCCTTTTACATTCGGCGGAAAATTTTTCCGCCGTACAAAGAACCGCGACCGATATTCCCTTTCGCAAAAGCAGCCGAGCGCAAACAAATCCGTCCCCGCCGTTATTTCCGCCGCCGCAGACGCAGAGCACGTCCCCGCCCGCGGGACACATTCTTTCCGCTTCCGCCGCGAGCGCCGCTCCCGCCCGTTCCATTAAGGTCAAAGACGGTACCTTCAATTCGTTTATCGTGAATCCGTCCGCCGCGCGCATCTGCGCGTTTGTAAGTACGTAACGCATTTTTCCTCCTTTATTCAAAACGGAGAGATACTTCCGCGGCCGCAAACCGCTTGATTTCCCCGCCGACTTCCGCCAGTAATCCGCCCCGTTCATCCACATCGACCGCGCGGGCGGGAATTTTCCGCTCGCCCGAAAGGAGCAGGACGGGACGGCCGAGAAAACCTATCCGTTTTCGGTATTCCTCCATGGGGGAAATTTTGCCCGACTCCTCTATCAGAACGTTTTCCGTTTCTTCCCGATCAAAAACTTTTCCCGCCGCCGAACGCATGGAAATCGCCGTTTCCGAAAGTTCGGGGGGAAGCTCGTTATTGACGTTCAATCCGATTCCCACGACGGAACAAGAAATTTTATTCCCCGAAAATGTATTTTCGATGAGGATTCCGCAAATCTTTTTCCCGTGCACGTAAACGTCGTTCGGCCATTTGATTTCCGCCTCAAAGCCGTACTTTTCCAGCGTCCTGCATACGGCGACGGAGGCGCTCGCCATGATCAAAAACGCGTCTGCGGCAGGAAAATTTTCATAGAACGTCAATCTCGTAAGATACACGCCGCCCGCCGCGGAAGAAAAACTCCTGCCCTTCGTGCCCTTCCCCCCCGTCTGGCGAAGCGCCGTCACGACTAAATTCTCACCTCGTTCGCGGAGAGATTTCGCGACTTCGTTCGTCGAAGTCGTCTCTTTCAAGTCGATTCTTTTCATGCCGTTATTCCTCTTCCGTATCTCCGAAGGCGGACAATGCCGCGCGGGCCGTCTCGTATTCAAACCCTTTCCCGAGCAGATACCGAAACGCCTTGTAAAGCGTAGCTCTGTCGCAGGGCTTTCCGCGCATATATTTTTCGAGAAGGCGCCCCGCCGTCTCTTCCTCTCCTTCCAATCCTTCCGTGGCCGCCGATATGTGTTCTTCGGCTACGCCCTTGCTTTTCAGTTCCAGACGAATGAGCCTCACGCCCTTCCTCTTTACGGCGGCGTGCGCGTAATTTTCCGCATAGGAACCGTCGTCGAGAAAGCCGTATTCCCGCATCTTTCCGAGCACATATTCCACCACGGCGGGGAGATACCCCTTGCCTTCGAGGTATTCCTTCACCTGCTTTTCCGTCTTTTGCGCCGCGGAAATGTGCGTGAGCGCCTTATCGAGCGCCGTAGATTTTTCGCTCTCCAACTGAATGGCGGAGAGTTTTTCCAAATCCACGATCTGTCCCGCTTTGAGCCGGTTTTTCACGGCCGCTTCCAACGTCAGGCCGCAATAAAAACGACCGTCCACAAAAACATTACACCTCGTTTTATCCTTCACCTGCGGCGTGATGGCCGTAATCTCGCTCAAAAAAGCGCCTCCTTTCCCCGAACAAAAAATGTTCCCGCGGGATATAAAAATATTGTATCATTATTATAAGTAAAAGTCAACCCTCGTTATGCGCAAAAAAATTGCATATCCGTTGACTTTCGGAGAAAAATTCATTTATAAGAAATTGGTAAAAATCTCTTTACAGACAATACGGAAAACAGAAAAACAAAACGGCGGACGGTAAAAAAGTAAATGAGGAAAAGCTCAAAAAAAGTTTACTTTCGACAAAAATTGTGCTACAATAGATTGGGTTTGAAAACGATTACTTTTAAGGAGTCTGTTCCATGAAACGGGAATTTTATACGGTGGATTTTCAGGGTTTCGAGGCGAAACTGCCCGTTCTGCCTCTGCCGAGCGGCGTATCGATCGCATTTTTTAATCTGCACGGCGACAGCGCGTTGACCGAGCACTGCGCAAAATTGCTTACCGAAAAGCTCAGGGATTGCGAAGTACTCATTACGGCCGAATCCAAAGGGTTACAGCTTACGCATTGCATTGCCCGAAATCTCGGACAGAGATTCTATGCCGTGGCGAGAAAAAGCAAAAAATTATATATGCAGGACGGCATAGAGGTCGAGATAGAATCCTCCATCACCACGGGAAAGGAACAGAAATTGTATCTCTCCCGTCACGACGTCGAGCTGATCCGAGGGAAAAAAGTGGGAATCGTGGACGACGTGGTGTCCACGGGCGCGTCCCTTGCGGGTCTTGTGGCCCTCGTCGAAAAAGCGGGCGGAATCGTGACGAAAAAAGCGTTCGTCCTCGCGGAAGGCGACGCGGCAAAACGCCCCGACGTCATTTATCTGAATACCATTCCCGTCTTTACCGACTGAATTTTATAAAATTTGTGCCCTCCCGCATATGCGGGAGGGCACATTTCATTTACTTTCAGTCTGATAAGGGAAGTCCGTCCGCGTCGGTATAGTTGCCGCAGAGACAGAGTATTCCTTCGATAAATCCCCATATTCCCGCGATTCCGCAGGTACAAATCGTAGCCACGATCTGCGCGATTCCCCGACCCGTTCGGCCGAGATAGAAATTATGCACGCCGATGGAGCCTAAAAAAATTCCCAAAAGCCCCGCGGCTATCTTGCTCTTCGAGCTTTTTCTCTGTTGCTCTCCGTATGCATTTTGCCGCGACCCGCCGTTATAAGCTCCGCCGTAAGGATTCGGCTGAGGCGAATAAAAGTACCCCCCCCCGCCGAACTTTGTTTGGAATCCGAAGCGGAAGTCTGCTCCGAATCGGAAATCGTTCCGTCCGGTCCGAATGCAGCGGATTTTCCGTTTTCTTCGGAAACAGCCGAGCTTTTCTCCAAATCCTCTGCCGCTTTTTGCTCGTCCTCTTTCCGATAGACGGGAGCCCCGCACTCCGGGCAAAAAGACGCATCGTCGCGGATTTCCTTTCCGCAATGAGAACAAAACATACTCTATCCCTCCCCTTGATTTATAAAATAATCCGCAGGCAATAATCGACGACATACCCGACGACGATCGCCGCAAAAAATCCGTCGTTGACGGCTTTTTTCGAAAACAATCGGAAATCGGCTACCCAATACGCCCAAAGCAGCGGAACCGACCAAAACATTCCGTTTGCGCGGAAGGCCGCCGAAAAATCCAGCGAAAGCGCCGCGCGAAAAGCATGCGTCATGCCGCATCCGAAACACGGAACCCCCATTTTCGCAAAAGGACAGGGAATACCGTAAAAAAGCGCAAAAATCCCCGCCAGCAAGACTGCCGCCGTTACGGCACCCTTGAAAAGAATCTGTTCCGTTTTGGAGATTTTAAGCCTGTTTAACATTTCCTCTTCCATTATATCATGCAAAACAAACTTTGTCAATACTTATACATAAAATTTTTTTCATGAAGCGCCCAAGCGTCACGGATGATCCGATTTACGAATTTCAAGGAAGATCCCAGCCGAGACTGCGTTCGACGGCGCGATGCCAACGTTTGAGCTTCTCTTCCCGTTCCCTTTTTTCCATAGCGGGAAAATAGGAGGACTCCGTCTTTCTCAGCTTTTCTATTTCCCGTTCGTCTTTCCAAACCCCTACCGAAAGACCGGCGAGAGAAGCCGCGCCCAAGGCCGTCGTCTCGTGCACCGCGGGGCGCAAAACCTCCTTTCCGAGAATATCCGATTGAAACTGCATTAAAAATCCGTCGCGGGAAGCGCCGCCGTCCGCTTTCAGGGCTTTGAGCTCCACCCCCGTATCCTTTTCCATTGCGGCCACGAGATCCGCAGACTGATAGGCGATGGATTCCTGCGCGGCACGAATGAGATGTTCGCGTTTCGTGCCTCGGGTAATGCCGACGATCGTCCCGCGGGCGTACATGTCCCAATACGGCGCACCCATGCCCGTAAAGGCGGGCACGATATACACTCCGCCCGTATCGGGAACCTTCCTTGCATAATATTCCGCATCGCGGCTTTCCGTGAAAAAGCGGAGTTCGTCCCTCAGCCATTGGATCACGGCTCCGCCGATAAAGACGCTGCCTTCCAGCGCGTATTTCGGACGCTCGCCTCTGAGCGTCGCGGCAACCGTCGTCAAAAGTCCGTTTTTACTGACAGGCCGCTCATATCCCGTATTCATCAGGAGAAAGCAGCCCGTTCCGTACGTATTTTTCGCTTCCCCCTTTTCAAAGCAGCCCTGTCCGAACAGCGCCGCCTGCTGATCGCCCGCTATTCCCGCGATAGGTACAGCCATGCCGCCTACGTTCGCCGTTCCGTAAACCTCTCCCGAACTCCTTACTTCGGGCAGCATTTCGCGCGGAATATCCAAAATTTTCAAAAGCTCGTCGTCCCATTCCATCGTATCGATGTTGAACAGCATCGTCCGAGAAGCGTTCGTGCGGTCGGTGACGTGTACTTTCCCGCCCGTCAGCTTCCATACGAGCCACGAATCCACCGTACCGAACAACAGCTCGCCGCGGCGGGCGCGTTCCCTCGCGCCTTCCGTATGGTCTAAAATCCATTTGATTTTACTGCCCGAAAAGTAGGCATCGGGGATAAGTCCCGTCTTTTCGATGATTTTCCTTTTATATCCCCTCTTTTCCAAGTCCGCAATGATCGGCGCGGTACGGCGGCATTGCCACACGATGGCATTATACACGGGACGGCCCGTCTCCCTATCCCAGACGATGGTCGTTTCGCGCTGGTTGGTGATCCCTATGGCGGCAATGTCTTCGGGAGCCACTCCGCTCTTTGCCACCACTTCCATCATCACACCGTATTGACTCGACCAAATGTCCATCGGGTCGTGTTCCACCCAGCCTTCCTCGGGATAAATTTGCGGAAATTCGCGGCTCAAAATAGATACGATACACTGGTTTTCGTCCACCAAAGCCGCGCGGGACGAAGTCGTACCCTGATCGAGCGCCAATACATATTTCATAATTTTCCTCCTCTATACGCCGTATAACGAATATACTTAAATATTTTTTCTGAATCGCATAAAGCGTCCCGACCTCTTTTCTTGTCGGATTTTGTCGGAAAAAGTTTTCGGCAAATTCCGACTTTTTTCTTTCGTTTAATCCATGCCCGCCCGCGCATATGTCCTCTTTTTCGCGACAAATGCACGGGCGGGCATATGACAAACGACAAAATTCGGGCTTTTTCGGAAAAGATGCCGAAAAGGCAAAAATTATTCCGAAACGGCGTCCTCAGCCTCAGATTCGTTTTGCTCTTTTGACGCCTTCCGCTCGAAAGCATGAACCCAGTCGGAACGCAGATAATAGAACAGGAAAATGACGGAACTGAGTCCCCAGGTAATCGGATATGCCCAAAAGATTACCCCGATGCTCGGAATAAAGCGAACCGTTATGGAAATATAGATGATACGTACGAGGCACCAGCATGCCAGCATGATGAACATGGGAATATTCGCTTTGCCCGCCCCTCGGCAAATCCCCGCGATACAGTGAGAAAACGCAAGCAGGCAATAAAACAGAGCTTCCGTTCGGCATTGTCGCGTTCCCAAGGCAATGACTTCTTCCGCCCCGTCTCCTTCGATGAACAAGTCGATGCAATACGGGGCCAGAATCCAAATGAGGACACCGATAATTTCCGCCATGATTACCGAACAAAAAATTCCGAATTTCGCCCCCGCTTTGGCGCGGTCGAATTTTTTCGCTCCCAGATTTTGTCCGATGAAAGTCGTGAGCGCCATGGAAAAGCAGGTAATCGGCAGGAAGGCAAAGCCCTCTATGCGGGAATAGCTTCCGCAGGCGGCCATGGCGTTATCTCCGAAAGCGTTGATGTTCGACTGCACGACTACGTTTGCAATCGCTATGACGGAATTCTGCACGCCCGAAGGAAGCCCGAAGCGCAAAATTTTGCCGAGCATTCCCTTATGAAAACGAATCTGCCGGACAGAGACCTTATACACTTCCTTCGTCCGAAGAAGCTGCGCGATGCACAAAATCGCGCTTACGGCCTGAGAAATTGCCGTTGCCGCCGCCGCAGAACCTACGCCCATCTTGAATACGCCGATAAACAAGAGGTCGAGAACGACGTTGAGGAGCGCGGAAAAAATCAGATAATACAGCGGATGCCTGCTGTCGCCCACCGCTTGCAGAATACCGACGGAGATGTTATACAAGACGACCGCGGAAGCGCCGTAAAAATAAACGCGGAAATATTCTATCGAGTTCGGCAATACGTTTTCGGGCGTACCCATCCACCTTAAAATGACGGGCGTCATCGCGACGCCGAGCACGGTGAGAATAATTCCGGCCGTGACTCCGAAGGCCAAATCGGTATGTATGGCTTTGCGCATGTCGTCGTACTGCTTCGCGCCGAAATATTTTGCGATGACGACGCCGGCACCCACCGCCGTGCCGTTGAAAAATCCCACCAGCAAAAAGATGAGATTGCCCGACGACGAAACCGCCGCCAAAGCCTCTTTCCCGAGAAAAGCGCCGACGATGATAGAATCGGCGGAATTATAGAGCTGTTGAAAAAGATTGCTTAAAAATATGGGCAACGCAAAAAAAATCAGACTTCGCCTGATAGGCCCTTCCGTCAAAGCGCGCTTCGCCGCTTCTGCCTGCATAATAAACTCCTTTCTCCCAAATTTTTGCCCCCTTGTCTTTTGTCCGAACAAAAAACCGCGCGGAAATCCCCCTCGGGATCTCCGCGTTTTTATCTTACCACCGACGCACGGAAATGTCAAGCGAACAACCGAAAAAAATCCGCAAAAAACACCTTTTTATCCGTCTTTTCCCGCACGTCTCTTCATGAGATACACGTCGAACTTCCGTTCCCGCTTTTTTCCGCCGAAACCGCGTATCCGATCCAGCAGAAATGCCGCCGAAGTCTCGGCGATACTCCTCTTATCCGACCCTATCGACGGAAAAGAATAAGGAATGGCGATCCGCTCCCGCACGTCGTCATAACCCACGACGGGAACGGATATTTCCCGTTCCTTGAAATAACACACCGTCTCCAAGGCCAGAAAATCGCTGAAACAAAATACTCCGTCAAAAACTTCCCCGCGCCGCATGAGGCTTTCCCAGCATTCCTTCGCCGTCCGCCCGCCGAGAAACAGAACTCTCTTTTCGGAAAAAAGTCCGCGGGAGAGAAGTTCCGACTTAAAACCTTCGTATCTGTCCCGCGCGCAAGTAAAATCGAGATCTTCAAACAGGCAGGCTATTTTCTTCGCTCCGCCGTCAGCCAAACATCTCGCCGCAGCCCTGCCCCCGTTCTCGTCGTCCGTATAAATACAGTCCACATTTTTCACCTCCGAGCGCCTCCCCACCAAAACAACGGGTACTCCGTATGTTTCTATCGTATCGCCCAAATCTTCGGAAGGCTCGATAAAGCTCAGAACGCCGTCCACGTTACGGGAGACGACGGACAGATATAATTCGGAAGAAAAGCGTCGGACGGGCTCCACCATCATGATTATGGAATACCCCTCCGCTTTCAGACATTCGTGCAGATATGCCGTCATGAAAGAAAAGTAGACGTTCAGCGGGTTATCGTAAACGACCGCTATCATTTTCGTCCCACCCGAGCGAAGGGAACTCGCGGCCGAATTTTTCACGTAATTGAGCTTCTCCGCAATCTCTTTTACTCTCCTTCGGGTCGCTTCCGAAACGTCGTCCGCACCGCTTAAAGCGTGCGAAACCGCCTGCGGACTCACCCCCGCCGCCCGTGCGATATCCTTTATCGTAATCCGTTTTGCCATTTTTTCAGTCCCGTTTATCGCCTCTCGTTACGTCAAAGCGGCCCCGAACCCGCGGAGCCGCTTTATCTTCCCTGTATCCGAAAACAGGATACGGGAGCTTAATACGAAAATAAATCAAAAGTCAGCGCCGCTTCCTCGAACGATTCGGCCGCATTTATTTTGCCGAAAAACCGCACTCCGACAAGAAGCGCAGGAACGCCGCCCTGCCGCGCTCGTCGCGCTTGAATACCGCGGTGTTGTCGAGAATGGATTCGCAGACCTTTTCTACCCGTCCGAATACCGCTTCGTGCGCCTGTTCTTCGGAAAGTTTGTCTCCGTATTCTTTGAGCAGCGAGGAAATCATATCCTTATGAATCGTCATATTTTCCGCGATTTCCTTGTTTTCGCCCGTCAGGAATTTTTCCACCTCTTTCAGTTGATAATCCAGACGTCCCGGAAGAATAAACCGCCCCATGGCCTCGATGAGTCCGATGGATTCGCTCTTGATATTATGGTATTCCTTATGCGCATGGAAAATTCCGTCGGGATTTTCTTCGTCGCAGCGGTTATTGCGGAGCAGAAGATAGAGGAAATATTCCCCGCCTTCCTTTCTCGCGATGGGTGCCAGCGTGTTGTGCGGCGCGTCCGTCTTCGCGATGATACCTACGCTCTCGTCCGAATAGTCCAGCCATTTCCCGAGCACCTTTTCCGCGAGGGCGACGATTGCCCCTTTATCCTTTCCTTGCAGCAAAACGACGCTGTTGTACCAATCGGGAAGACTCGCCTTCACGCCCGCGTCGGGAGAGACGAGTTCGAGCGCCGTCGGAGCCTTGAACATCGGGAAGGAGTGTTTTCCGCCCTGAAAATGCTCGTGCGCCAAAATACTGCCGCCGACGATGGGAAGGGGCGCGTTGGAGCCGATAAAGTACTGCGGCGCATAGTCCACGAAATCGAGAAGTTTCAAAAACGTCTTTCCGTCCAGCACCATGGGAGTATGTTTCGCGTTGATGGCGATTCCGTGCTGATAAAAATACGCATAGGGAGAATACTGCCAAAACCATTCCTCCCCCGCCAGCGTCAGGGGTACTGTACGCATATTGCGGCGGGTACGGCCCTGCCCGACATACCCGACGTTTTCGCGGCAGAGCATGCACTTGGGATAACCCGCCGAGACGTTTCTGAGTTTAGCCGTCTGTTTATTGTTCTTTTCGGGCTTGCTTAAATTGATCGTGATTTCGATTTTATTTTTCGTCGTCTCCGCAATCCAGCATTTATTTTTTTCGATCGCGGACAGTTTCACGTAATCGTTTTTGACGCCCAAATCATACAGCCCGTCGAACGCCTTTTCGGGGTTTCGGCGATATTCCGCCGCAAATTTTTCCGTCACTTCCGACGGGCGCGGGGAAAGGATATCCAAAAGGTCGGAGGTGAAAAATTCCTCTTCGCCCTCCTCTACGAGCCCCTGTTCCTTCGCGTACGCGAGAAGCGGCGCAACCACCTCGTCGGGACATTTCAGCGCCGCGATTCTCCTTTCGTCCGTCTTGCAGGGTTCAAACTCGGACACGCCCAGCTTTTCCAAAATCCGATTGGAAAGATATACCCCGTCCTCTTCCTTCATGCCGAGGTGAATTTTCGCATACGTCAATAAATCGGAAATATATTCGTTAATCATACTCTGCCCCGCCGTTATAATTTCTGTACCGTGATCCCGTCTTCAATAGAAGTTTCATAAAAGCTGGCCCGATAGCCTATCGCGTCAAAATAGGCCTTCCCTACCCGACGGACAAAACCTTCCACCGCGTTCTTTTTGACGATGGAAATCGTACAGCCGCCGAATCCCGCGCCGATCATGCGCGAACCCAGACACCCCGTTTCCTTCCGCGCCAGCGCGCTCAGAGTATCCAGCTCCTTGCCCGTTACCTCGTACAAATCGCGCAAACTGTAATGACTCTCGTTCAGCAGTCTGCCGAGTTCCACCAAATCGCCCGCTTTCAGCGCCTTCACGGCATCCTGCACCCGCTGACACTCCATGACGACGTGCTCCGCACGCTTGGATACCACGCCCGAAAGGACGTATTTCACTTCGTTGAATTCCTTCGGCGAAAGCGCCGCAAGACAGGGAACGGGCTTGATTTCGTTGATCGCCTTCAACGCCGTCTCCACCTCGTGGCGGCGTACGTTATATTTACTCTCCACGAGATTATGCGGCTTATTGCAGTTCGCCACGACGATACAATAATCCCCGAGCCGCAAGGGTACATATTCATATTCCAGCGTGCTGCAATCGAGCAAAATCGCATGGTCCTTTTTGCCCATAGCCGAAGCAAATTGATCCATGATTCCGCAGTTTACTCCCGCATACTTATTCTCGGCTTTCTGCGAAAGAAGCGCCAGCTTTACTTTGTCGTATTCCACTCCCGCGTACTCCGAAAGCGCAACCGCCGTGGAAACCTCTATGGACGCCGACGAGGAAAGACCGCTCCCGAACGGCACCGTGCAGTCATAAAGAAGGTCACAACCGACAATCGGCGTTCCGCTCTCCTGCAAATAATAGGCCACTCCCGCCTGATAGTTGCCCCATTTCAAATTCTTATATGAGTCAAGTTTGTCGATTTCCAGCGTAATGACTTCTTTGAAATCGCTCGCCGCCACGCGGATCACGTTCTCCCCGTTCTTTCGGCCGTAAACGTTACACCTCAGATTGAGCGCGGCGGGAAACACCTTCCCTCCGCAATAATCCACGTGCTCGCCGATAACGTTGATTCTTCCCGCCGCCGTAAATAAATCCGTCGCTTCCGCTTTGAAAAGCTCCGCAAACAGCTTCTGCGCTTCCTGCTGCTCCATGCTTTTGGTCCTCCCTTTCTATCGCCTTTTCGGAAACCGTTACTTGAACGTTAAAGTTCAAAGAAAAAATATCCGATTTCCTTTTTTCCGAGTCGATTATAACATGAAACAGGGAAAAAGTCAACAGCAAGCCGCCAACTTTTTCCCTATTTTTTATTCTTTTTTATTTCGTCTCGTTTTCGACCTTTTTTCTCAGCTTAAAAAACCAAAGCAGGAAATAGACGACGCCGACGACAATCAAAAGCAAAGCTATGAGCTGGGAAGGCGTCAAAAAGGGAATAAACGTATTTCCTCTGTCGTCCGTGCGGGCAAATTCAATAAAGAAGCGCCAAATTCCGTACCCGACGCAATATACGGGCATTAAGGGGAATTTATGCTTGCCTTTGTTCTTAAAGAAAAGAACGATGAGAACGGCCGCGAGAATAAAGAGGAAGATACTTTCAAACAACTGGACGGGAACCATTTTTTTATAGACCCCGCCGATTTTCATGGGAATTCCGTACCATGCATCCGTCTCTGCGCCGTGGCAGCAGCCCGCCATCAAACAGCCGATACGACCGAAAGCGTGCGCCAAGGGCACGCAGCAGGCGCCGATATCGAGCATATCGGGAAAGCGTTTTACCGCTTCGTTATCTTTGCAAAAGCGCCTGCCGGCAAGGAAATAGATGAGAAGAAACGCCGCCGCACCGCCGATCAGGCCGCCGTAAAACGTCGCCCCCGTACCGGAATCGATGACGAATTTTCCCTCTTCTTTTATGTTATAAAAGGCCTGAAAGAGCACCGCGGAACCGTAGCCGACAATGACGCAGGACAACGCGCAGACAATGACGATTTTTTGCAGGGTGACAGAGAAACCGCTCTTGACCGTCATGCGGTCGGCGAGCAGAAAGGCAGCTACGACGCCGACGAGAATAAAAATATCGTAGAGCGTCAGCCCCAAAAAGAGAGAATCGGGATACATTGTGTTTCCGTCCTTTTTCGATAGTATTGCGCAACGCGCTTGCCTTAAAATTATACAACAAAACGCGCTATTTGTCAATAGCGCGTTTTGTCTTTGCTGCGATAAGTTCCGACAAAATCCCCCGTCCGAACAAAAAACGTTCAGTTTTCACTGACATACACGGAAAAGGCTTTTCCGTCAGGCAGAATCAGGCGAATTTTTTCACCCTCTTCCGCGGCTTCGCCTTCAAAGCACACTTTCAGCATAGCCAGTACCTCTTCGCGCATTTGTTCCAGAGACACCTTGTTTTCTTCCTTGTCGCAATAATTTAATAACATAGATTTATCCTCCCAAGTAAATTTGTGATTTAATTATAACATGATGTACGCAAAATATCAATAGAGAAAATTGTCTTTGTTTGTCGAAAAACGTCGAAGAATAGGGAGGATTGTCAAAAACATAAAAAATTTTTTATTTTTTCGCACTTTTTCGCTTATTTGCCATCGATTTTTCGGACTTTCCCGATTTGTTCGACAAAAAAAGCGCGGCTTTTAAGCCGCGCTTTTCCCTTATTCTTCCGTTTCCTGCATCTTTTTACGCTTATTCAAGATAAATTTATAGATTAATCCTCCGATAATCCCCAAAAGGATCGTTCCGCCTAAAATCCCCGCCGACAGCCAATAATTCTGGTTGACCAACTCCTGTCCGCACCAAGTAGACGTAACGATGGAAGGAATTCGCGCGACGGCCGTAATCAAAAGGAACATAAAGATATTCTCGTCCGTAAGGCAAACCAGCCAAGTGAACATATCCTTAGGCGTTCCCGGAATGAAATACAGCAGGAAAAAGGTGACGTTTAACCTTTTCCTATTCCGCAAAAACGCAATCGACTGCATCTTTTCGGGAGATACGAATAGCCCTACCAGCTTCATGCCGTATTTTTTGCCCAGCAAAACGATAATCAACGAGCCGATAAGACTTCCCACCGAACACCAGAGCAGCCCTTCCCAAGTGCCGAACGCACAACCCGCGGCAATTTCCAGAGCCTCGCCGGGAATGAGCTTTAATACCGTCTGCACGATACGGAGAAAGATAAAAATAAGAATACTTCCGACCTGATTCCCTTCGTCGAAACTTTTCAGCCAGGCCTTGAACTTTTCCGGTTCTTTGACGAACTGGGCAATTTTCCAACCGACGGTAAAATAAAATACAATGAAAAACAATACAATTAAAGCAAGCCCTACCCCGACCGCGATGCGCTTCGCTTTCGCATGCTTGACTTCCGCAGACCGCTCGCCCAAAGCCTGAACGAGCGCATTTTTCCATACCTTTAACCGCTCTTTGCAGCGAGCCCAAAAAGAAGGCTTATGCGGAGGCTCCTCTCCTGTAACACGACGGGAATTCGATTGCCCTTCCTCCACAGCGGAACAAGAATTTGATTTCTCCCCGTCATCAGAACAAATATTTAATTGTTCCTCGCCCGAAACAGAACGAGACTTTGTCTTTTCCCGCTCCGCTTCCGACGGGTGCGGTTGCGGGGAGACAGACGAAGGCGAAGACGAAACGGACCTCGCCTCGTCTTCCGCGGGAAATTTTTCATTATCTTGCATGCAATCAATTCCTTCAAATAAAAAGACCCCCCCCCCGTCTAAATGTCAAGACGAGTGGGGTTGAAAATACAGATTTTCGCCGTGCAGCACAAATCTTGCCGATAACGCGGCCGCCACAAAAACACTTTCGCCTTTCTTTCGCTCAAAAAAATTACAGAGCCGTAACGTTGACCGCCCGCAACTTATTGGGGTTCTTGGGATCGGTTTCCGTCTCGAAAGAAACTTTCTGCCCCTCTTTCAGACTCTTATAGCCTTCCGCCTGAATGGCAGAATAATGTACGAAAACGTCGTCGCCGCCCTCATCGTTTGCAATAAAGCCATAGCCTTTTTCAGAATTAAACCACTTAACCGTACCTTGACTCATCTCGGGTACCTCCATAAGAAATAAAAATTTTTGTACCCTGAATAAGAACGTTCAAACGTCGATCTCGTGTTGCATAAGGCAAAAGCAAAACCGTAGTCGTTTACAGTTTCTATCTTGAATACGTTATCATTATAACACATCTTAAAGGCAATTGCAATAGTTTTAACGAAAATTTTTTGTTTATTTTTACGAAATTCTCGTGAATATTGTTGACATATCGCAAAATCCATGTTATAATTTTGTCATTCTTGCATATTGTATGTATAACGAAACGGGAGAATTTTCATGGGCTTTATTGTTATCCTACAAGTTATCCTTCTCGGCATTATAGAGGGAATCACAGAATGGCTCCCTATTTCCAGCACCGGACACATGCTTCTGTTCGACAGCTTCTGGCCACTCAAAAACGTGACCGAAGAATTCAAATCCATGTTCTTCGTCGTCATTCAGTTGGGCGCAATTTTAGCCGTCGTAGTGCTGTTTTGGAAAAAACTGTTTCCTTTCCGTTTCAGGGAAAAACCCGTCGTGCAAAAGGATATTTTCTCCCTCTGGGGCAAAGTCCTCGTCGCCTGTCTTCCCGCCGCAATCATCGGGATTCCCTTGGACGACGTTCTCGAAGAATATCTGCATACTCCGCTCGTCATCTCGCTCATGCTGATTATCTACGGTATCGCCTTTATCGTCGTAGAAAACCGCAACAAAAAACGGGAATTTCGGATTCAGACCACACAGGATATCGACTACAAGACCGCCATTATCATCGGAGCGTTTCAGGTACTCTCCCTCATTCCGGGAACCTCCCGTTCGGGCGCGACGATTTTGGGCGCTCTGCTCGTCGGAGTGGCCCGCCCCGCAGCCGCGGAATTTACCTTCTTCCTCGCCGTCCCCGTAATGATCGGCGCAAGCGGTTTCAAAATACTGAAATTTTTTATCGGCGGAGGCGTCTTGGGCGGAACGGAAGTTCTCGTTCTCCTGCTCGGATCCGCCGTCGCGTTTATCGTCTCGTTGCTCGCGATCAAGTTTTTGATGAACTTTGTCAAGAAACATAACTTCAAGCCCTTCGGCTGGTATCGTATCGCGTTGGGAGCCGTCGTCATTCTCTCCCTCGTCATTCCTCAGTTGGCGGCATAAATCCGATTTATGACTTTTAAGGATTTTTACTCTTTTCCGTCCACCGCAATTTCCGAGAGAAAGCTATTTCGGTGAAATAAGTACGGACCCGTGGATGGAGAAAGAAAAAAGTTATATCGGTAAGACAAACGGCAAATAAGCTCAATAACGGAAAAACAAGAACCATGAGTTTCAAAATAATAGATTTGGAAAAATATGAGCGAAAAGAACATTTTCTGCATTACCTGAACGAAGTACCCTGTTCATACAGCATAACCGCCAATATAGATATAACGGGGATATTGAACGAATTAAAAAAAAGGGGATATAAATTTTATCCCGTCATTTTGTTTGCGATTACGAAAACGGCAAATACGCACATCGAATTTAGAATGGCATTGGACGAAAAAGGCAGATTGGGATATTATAGTTTTGTCAATCCTACATATACGATTTTTCATAAAGACGATAATACTTTTTCAAACATATGGACCGAGTATGACGGTAACTTTAAAAGATTTTATAGTAACTATAAAAATGATATTCAAGAATACGGCAACGCAAAAGGCTTTATCACAAAACCACGCACGGAAAGTAATTTTATAAATATATCCTCGATCCCTTGGGTATCATTTACAGGCTTTCATCTGAACATATCAAAAAGCGAAAAATATTTATTGCCGATATTTACCGTCGGGGAATTTTTTGAAGATCGTAAGAGAATATTGTTACCTTTATCCATACAAGTCAATCATTCTGTCTGCGACGGATTTCATACAAGCAGCTTTATAAACGAGCTTCAAAAAATGTTGACAAATTATAAAGAATGGTTCGAGGACTAAATTATTATTTATCGGATAACCAAACGCCGAGCGAAAATTTAAAAAATTTTCGCTCGGCGTTTGCTCATATAAGCTAAATCTGTTTGCTTCGAAAACCAGACCTTTTACCTTTTTCGTTTTCAGCAGTCTTTATCTGTTTTTATCTTCGAGAAGAAGGATAAAGCAGCCGCCCTGCACGGAACGGGCGCGGAAATAATAATGCGAACCGTCCTTCGCCTCATACCAATCGGAAAAAGGAACTCTGTCGGGGGACTGTTTCAGATATACGTCCAACGCGGAAATGAGCTTCTTCTTTTTGGAAAGATCATCCGTCAGAGAAGCCGTCCACATCAGCCAATCGCTCTTGATATATCCGTTGCGGGTATCCAGCGGAGTGCCGAAACGTCCGCATTTTTCGAGATAATAATCCACTTCCCTTTCCAAAATCGATTGAGAGAAAAGTCCGAGATTAAAAAGTTTATCGAAAGCAAAATTATATTTCAGACTGAAAGTTTCTTCTCCCGTATCCCAAGTAAGGGGCAGGTGAGAAAACTTCGTGCCGAAAGCAGAAATTTCCGCCGCGAAATCCTCCGCGATCTTGCGGTATTTTGCTCCGACCTCCGCCTTTCCGCAGGCGACGGTGAGTTCTGCATAGGCAGCGATCCCCACCGTGGCCTTGATCGCCAAATTGACATTATTTTTGAGATGCCCCGCAAAGTCGTCCGTACAGAGCTGGTTTTCCGGTTTCAATCCGTAGCGGACGAGATATTCCACCCAAAGCTCCGCAAGGGCATAGTCCTGCCTGAAAAAGTTGATATCGCCGTCAAAACGATAACAGGCGAGGAACATTATCAGCATATTGGCGCATTCCTCCACCGGCATCTGCATATTGAAATCATAGGCGTCGAAAGATGCGGGCAGCAAATAAAGCGGCGAATGAGTTTCCAGCCAACCCTCTTTCGCATAATTCCCGTGGTAATGCGTCTTATCCGTTTTGAGACCGTATACCTGCCCGCAACAGGCGGGATACGTCCCTGCATCATGCGGAGCGAAATCGTAATTCCACACGGGCATTTTTGAAAATTTCAGAATCGGACGCATCATTCCCTTAATCAGTTCGGGATTATATAAAAGAAAGAGCGGTATGGAAGGATAACTGACGTCCACCGTTGCAATACAGCCGTTGGAACAACATTCCTTGGACAGGAAAAGAAGGTTTCCCTCCTTGTCCTGCACCAATTTATGCGCAGCCATACTCTGACGCAGAGAAGCGTACAAAACGTCGAGATATTCCCCGCCGTACTTTTCCGCACGTTTTTTCAGATCTTCGTCGAACGCCGTCAAATCGCCGTCGACGGAAGGATAATTTTTGAAGATGTATTCCAAAGCCTCTGTAATCGTATGTTTTCCGAGATAATATCCTTTCAGAAAATCCCCGAAATAGTCTATGGATACAACGTCGTCATATCCGAGCATCACCGCGCCCTTTGTCCCGACGTTCAGAGAGCCCATATATTTTTCTTCGCTGTCTCCCGAAAAATCCTTGAAACCGCGGGAAAGATAAGCGGAAAGGTCCTTTTCGTCCAAAATATACGCGTTTTCACCCGAAAGGTAGAAATATCCCCAATCCGCGCCGACGGCATCGTCGTTATTCGAAAGCGGCATTTGCCGTTTAAGCCCCATAAATGCGCTTTCAAAACCGTTCAGCGCGATTACTCCGCCGCGGACGCCGCGGTTTGCATTTTCTGCGACGTCGTTATAGGAGATACGGCGGTTGACGAATACGGAAAGTTCGGCATCCTCTACCCCCGAAATTTCGTATTCCATATAACAGACGGGCATGGAGAACAAATCGAGATCATCCGGGGGCAGGGGAGAGACGAATTTAAGTTTCAGCTTCGCTTCCCCCGCCGAAAATTCGTAATCGGTGGAAAAAGCCGTAACGGAAAGGGAAAGCTGTTTCGCTTTTTCCGCTCCGAAGCAGGAAAAATCTTCGGCATTTCCCATAAAACAATAGGTTTTTCCGCCCGTTTTCAAAAATCCGTAAATTTTCTTTTCCGCGCCCCACCAACTTTGGAGATTTGCGCCGCAAAGTTCTTCCGTTACCGCCCAAAGAGAAAAGTTCGGGTCTTTGACGAAGAGAGGATACGCCGGCAAAATTCTGTTCATCTCAATTTCCTTCCTTATTGATTTTTACAAATTTTTATTTTGTTTCTATTATATTAAAACATTTTTCCGAAATAGTCAATCAAAAAAGTGAAAATTTTTTACCTGTTTGATAAATTTTTTCCGTATCCGCGTATCCGAAATTTTTATTTTCTCTTTCGGCCGGAAATTTCTTTCGGAAATTTATATTCTATGAATCACTGCGGAACCACAAAAGCTGTGTCCGAAAACGTTCCACATTATAGAAAGGAACGACGTAATCGTCGCGGCCGATATATTTCTCCTCCGTAACGAGAGTCCTCAGGGCGGAGAACTGATATAAAAATCCGTATAGCCGCCGATCGGCAACTCCACCGTATAAAGTTGCGTATCTGCCTGACCTCGGTTGTTCATTAGATTTACCGTCAGCCGTTCATTGACAATCGAACAGAGTTTCATGGAGCCGTGTCTGCCCGCTTGGTATTCCGACATCACCAATCCCGCTTCTTCGAGTATCTTCAAATTTACAGAAACCGTGGATTTAGAAATATTCAGCTGAAAGGCAATTTCGTTGACGCTTCGGCTCTGAACGGAAAGTATTTTCAAAATATCCGTCCGCAAAGACGAACTGAGCGCCATAACGCCAAAATTTAACTTTTTATCGTCGGAAATATTAAAACTGAGAATTTTATCCATATATTCTTTTTTTATCTATTTTTTGCAAGTCTTTTCTCTACAGCAAAGGCGTAGGCACGCCTCTCTCTTTTCTATATGCAGCTCGGCTTTGCCCTCTGCAAAAAAGAAAACCTTTTCACCGTTCCCGTTATAGGTCAACATACTCAATACCCCCTCTCCGTCGCCCAAAAAGACTTCCGCCTCGCATTTATCCAGCCGGATTTCCATTTCAAAAAACCTGCCACCGCAATCGTACGGCAAAACCCGTATTTCTTCGCCCCTTGCTCCCGTTCATGACCTTTAATGCGGTGAAGGCTTTTTCTACGGTCAAGAATAAATTGCTGTTTCTCTCTGTCGTAAACGGCAGATAAAAAATGCGCGCCATCAGACAACACCTTGACGCCGAAACGACGACAAGAGGAAATATCCGCTTTGACGCGGAGGCAGAGCGTCCTTCCCTCTATTCCTGCATAGCTTTTCTCCCCCGTCAAAGTATCATTGACCGAAACGGAATTTTTTAGACATTTTGCAAGAGCGGAGACGGTTTTTTGCAACAGCCTTCCGTCTTTTACGGCAAGCTCCCGCGGAAGCGTCAGCATTCCCTGCCAGCCGTGACCGAGACAATCCGTTACCCTCGTGCGATTCCAAAGATTCATCCAGGCCGACAAAATGATTTTTCCTTCGGGGGAAGACACGACTTGGATATCTGCCGGCGTTTTCACATTGGCTTGCCCTACTCTAAGATTGCTCAGATCAAGCACATTATAAATCATTTGATGCACAAATAAAAATTGAAAATGATTATAGAGTTTCAACAAAATATCCAAACGACAAATCCAATTATGACAATCCGCAAAATCGGAAAGTGTACGACAGCAAAGATTATGTACCACAAATTGACAACGAAGAATATTGGGTTAACCAAGCTCTTAACGCTTTCTATAATGATACAAAAGTTACGCTTGCGGCCATTATCGGTTTGTGTTCTAATTATCTTTCTAGAGCTCCACCACACATTTACACATAAATCCAAACCTGATGGTTTTGAAATAAATAGACAACATACATTAAAGTGCCTACGACCAATTCGTACGTGAGTTCTAATTTATATTTATTATACTCGATTTGCAAAATTTGTTAAGATATAAAAGAAAGCAGAGATTTACAGGGAAAACTTGAAAATCTCTGCTTTTCCTAAATAAACAAATTTATATAAATTTTACAATAATTTTAATTCAACTCTTATATTATTTTAATTGTTCTAATACTTTTAGTAATAGACTTAATAAAGTTTGATCAGCCAAAAAACCAAACTGTAATTGGTTTTGGTTATAATCTCCTATACGTCCTTCAACCCTCACTCCGTTATCAGAAACATTTATTTTTATGTAATATTCAAGCGATTCCACATCTTGTAAAATAAATTCTCCATCTAGTGTTTCCACCATTTTAGATAAAATTTTAATTGCTGATTTTAATGTTATTTCATCTAGATAGATAGGACCATGTCCTATATAGCCATTAGATTTAACGGTAAAATAAATCATTTTTCCGCATGTTTTATCTAAATCAGCCCGAAATTCTATAGTTTTATTGATATATAATTCGTAATTTTCTTTTTTCATAATCATTCTCCTTATAATGGAAATACAAAATTGAAATCATCTATTAAATGCCTCTCTTGGTTTAAAACATAATGAATTGTCGTATTACTACCGTCATAAAAATTAAATGTCCGTTGCATTTTTATCCAGCCTTCCGTTCCCATCCATCGTGAATCAGTCATATTCACAGGTAATCGTTTTCCTGCTAACGGCTCAGACATAGTCTGCTCCATAGCCAATTTTTCTTTCAAATTATATGGTTTTCGTCTACCTGTAGCACTTTTTCTCCTATTTGCAAGATTAAATTGCACGTTATCAGCAGATTGATTCACAGCGTTAGCGGGTTGTTTATTAGCACTTACGCTCCTCGCCACTGCTATACAGCTTATTCCCAACCCCACCGTATACATCAGAGACTCTTTTGCAAGCACTTGTGAGTATGTAATTCCACGCCCGTCTAAAAACTCTCCTCCATTGCAAAAGAAGCCTTGAGTGATTCATCAAGACTTCTTTTCAATTATACTTTAATCCGGTACGATCAGTCCATATTCTTTTGCTGTTTCTCTTAATAGTTTATCATACTCGACAAGAAATTTTTCTATATTTTTAGTTCGTATTTTTTTTATTTCTTCACCAAAAGCTAAAAACTTTTTATGTGGCATGTTCAATACGTTCCATACATCTTTGCGGCGTCTAAAACTATACTGAAAGTCAACATCCTCAAAAGGCATATCATATTTCTACCGTCACATATTCCATATCTTTATACCTCCAATAATTTTTCTATCCCCATAAATTTGGCCAATTTTCAGGTTTAAGGTATCCGTACGTTTTATGATTAGGATAAATGTTTGTGTACTTGCGCTCCTCCCCGCCGCTATACAGCTTATTTCCAAACCTACCGTATACATCAGCGACTCTATTGCAAGTGCCTGCGACCAGTTCGTACGTGAGTTCTAATTTATATTTATTATACTCGATTTGCAAAATTTGTCAAGACTAAAAAAACAGTGCCCTGCAAGATTCCCCGCAAAGCACCATTCTCATATCATTAGAATTATCTCGAATAATAATTATTCAACTAAATATACTTCAAAGGATTTCGATTCTCCGTTTACACAATATTGAACAATATCTTTTTCCCACCATTCGACTATACAAGTTAAAAATTTAATAAGTAAAGCTTTAAACTCGCTATTCTCTAATTTGAAAAAATCAAACAATACAAGTTTATAGGCATACTTGTTAAGCCATTCCAAATCTTCCATCCAATCTTTAGTCCCATCAAACCCTTCATTTCTTATAGGGAGTTGAAAGGCGTTTCCTAATGCTTCGGCAAATTGTTCCCACGTATGAATATATTTCATATGCAATGTCACAAAATATACTCCTCTGTCCTTAACACTACTATTTGTCAAATCAATGGCTCTTTTTTTTGTTATTTGTTTTATTTTATTTTTTATCATTTTTTGTTCCTTATTGAATTATTCTAAAAAACGTCGAATAGTGATTTCTCGTTAAATACACAATTTTATTATTAATATCAACAACAAATCTTGAAGCATCTCTACCTATTCCCGGAATTGGCGGATTTATATCAAATTCCCTATATACTCCTACCGGCAATTTCCCATCAATATTTGAATAATTACCTCCTGCTCTCATCCCTTTTGCTTGTCCCGGATAGGTTCCCTGCCAACCATGTTGAGAATAAGCGTCATAAGAAGATTTTACTTCATCGGGCAAATCCGAATATTTTATCTCAGAAATATTCTTCGTACTATTTCCTGTACCGGCTATTTTTTATGTCGACTGGCATTGACAAACGCTACGACTTTTACGCTTAAAGCCACCATATACATCAGAGACTCTATTGCAAGCGTATGTAATTCCACGCCCGTCTAAAAACTCTCCTCCATTGCAAAAGAAGCCTTGAGTGATTCATCAAGACTTCTTTTCAATTATACTTTAATCCGGTACAATTAATCCATATTCTTTGGCTGTTTCTCTTAATAGTTTATCATACTCGACAAGAAATTTCTCTGTATTTTTAGTCGGTATTTTATCTATTTCCTCACAAAAGCTCCAAAATTTTTTATGCGGCATATTCAATACGTTCCATACGTCTTTACACCGTCTGAAACTTATTTGAAATTGCACATCGTCAAAAGTCATATCATATTTCTTTGAAAGTCTATTTATATATTTGTCGTGCTCTAATACCGTCACATATTCCATATCTTTATACCTCCAATAATTTTTCTATCCCCATAAATTTGGCCAATTTTCAGGTTTAAGGTATCCGTACGTTTTATGATTGGGATAAATGTTTGTGTACTTGCGCTCCTCGCCACTGCTATACAGCTTATTCCCAAACCCACCGTATACATCAGCGACTCTATTGCAAGTACCTATGCACTTTTCCCGTAACAACTTATTTATTCATAACACCCCTGAGACAATTTGAAATTGCCTCAGGGGTATTTTTATTCACTCTTTAATCTACCAAATATACTCTGAAATCCTTGGGTTTTCCTTTCTCTCCGTCTATAAATCCTATATTTTCCTCGTCTCTCCAAAATTCAATAAGTTCTTCAAAGAAATTTAATACTTCTTCTTTTAATTTTCTATCTCCTTTTAATAATTTCTCCGACTCATAAAAATAAATGCTTATTCGGGGTTGTTTGCCCAACCATGACAAATCCGTCAGCCAATCCCACGTACCGTCAAATCCTTCATTTCTCATGGGGAACTGAAACGCATTTCCCAATGCTTCCGCCAATTGTTCCCACGTCTGTATGTAATTACAGCTTATTATTACATGATATCCTGTTTTCCAAAAAGCTGTCCCGTCATTCAGCTTCTTAAATTCTTCTTTCCTCATTTTCTTAATCTCTTTCATCTTATCCTCCTATGATTTTGAAAAATGTTGTATAATGATCCGGTGTATAATAAACCGTCATTTGATTACTTACCACAAATCTTTGACCGTCTCTCGGTTTTGCCATTCTTACGTCAAATTCCCGATATGTTAACAAATTTCCGGCTTTATCGTTAGTGGGCAACTGTCTTTGCTTGTTTGCCCATTTTCCTCCCGCACTAGAACTTTGCCCTTTTACCGTTCCCTGCCAACCATGTTGAGAATAAGCGTCATAAGAAGATTTTACTTCATCGGGCAAATCCGAATATTTTATCTCAGAAATATTCTTCGTATCATTTCCTGTACCAGCTATTTTTGCATGTCGACTGGCATTGACAAACGCTACGACTTTTACGCTTAAAGCCACCGTATATATCAGCGACTCTATCGCAAGTGCCTGCGACCAATTCGTACGTATGTAATTCCACGCACCTTCCAAGAAGTCTCCGCCACCTATCGCGCTCAACAATCCAGATACTGCCGCTCCAGCCAGGAAGAATGCCGCTCCTGAAGCCATCGCCTTTCCATATAGTACCCATACTCCCGGTTCAAATATAGACACTACTGCCGTCAACGCTGTTACAAACGCGAATAATCCTATCGCCAACGCTTTATCCGTAGAACTTCTCCCAAACCCTGACCAAGCCACATTCCAAAAATATTCCCACTCACTCAAAGGTTCCGGGTCATAACTTAGTTCTGTATTCGGTTCTATCGTATATCCATTATACACCATATTTACCGGATTTGCAACTGTTATTTGGTAGCATCCGAATCCGTCCGTCACCAGTCCCTTTTCGACTGTTTCCTCCAATGACTCTGCCGACAGATACTGCCGAATTTCCGGCGAATAGTATCTTCCGTCTATATAATACAATCCGCTCTCTTTGTCATAGTATTGGCTTTTCCAACGTATCGGATTAATGTTCCCGATAAAGTTTTCGTTTTTGTTTTCCGTTCCGTCCGGATTCATTACCTTACATTTTCCGTATGCGTCATAACTATATCTTGCTACTTCTGTTCCTCCCAATTCATTTAATATTGCTATTACGTTTCCGGTTCCGTCTTTCACATACAGAAATTTCACCGCATTTAATGTACTGCTTTTCGCAAATCCTGCGATTCCTTCCCCGTCATAAAAATAGGCAAAATCGTCTTCCGCTATTAATTTCCCTCCGTCATATGTATAATTGATTGTTTTTCCGTCCAATTCCTTTCGGAATCTTTGTCCTTGCGTATTATAACTATATTTTGCCCCGTTTATACTTTTCAATAAAAAGCCTCTTTCCCATTCCACCTCCGAATTATAGTTTTCTCCGCTGTAATACGTGCAATTTCCCAATCGGTCATAATTAAATTCGCGTTCTTCTCCGTCCTCCGTGATTTTTTCCAGACATCCTGTCACGAAGTTATAATGATAAATTTTTACTTTATCCCCAACATATTCGGCCTGCACTCTTCCGCCGGGACCGTAACTATATTCACGGGTTTCATTCCCGATTTTTTCGTAACGCACTCGATCAAGGCCGTCATAAATGTATTCTCGTTCTTCCCGATAACTGTCCGCGCCGATTTTATCGAGTTTCTGTGTCTTTATCCGTCCTCGTTTATCGTAGCCGTATGTTAAAACGTACTCATCGTCGGTTTCTCCATATGTATTTTTAGAAACCATTCGGATTTGTTCTTTTAATCCCGTTCCGTTGACATAACTGTTTTCGACTTTCAGATATATACTGTCTTGGGGATGATGTTCAACAGAATTCATCACTTCTTTTATTCGGCCCAAACTGTCATACTTATAATCCGCATAATACCAAAATTGTTGAGTATTATAATGTTCCGTAAATGTACACATTGTCCTACTCACGCGAGGAAATAAATTCACTTCTTCATCGTATTTGACTTCTGTTACCAATTGATATATTCGGCTATTAAGATTCGTATATTCTATCTTTGTGGGACCGATCTTTTTCAACTCAAAAAAATCATTATTATTCTTCTCTCTTCTGTAACCGGTCGGGTTATTAAATTCATCATAGGTATATTTATACGTTTTTTGTTCATAGCCATCAAACATTTCCGTCACTTCCGCAGCGCCGTCGCTTTCGTTCAGTTCCTGACGTGCAAAATAGATGCTACGTTCCATAGAACTATTTTTATAGTTTTCTATCTTATCTGTTCTCCCGTACTTATCCGTATAGATCTTTGTCTTGTAGCTTTCGTTTAAGTTATAGAGTATGGTACTGACTGAACCTTCTTCTCGATTTGAAATCTTTTGCATTTCCCTCTTGCCTAACGAATAACTGTTTGGTTCGTTAAATGCGTTATATCCTATTTCAATATGCGTTTCCGAATCGGATATCCTATATAATCTTCCACGTTCGTCATAGTTTAATGTATTTTTTCCATACACTTCGTTTTCGATCGGATTTTCAAGGTTCCTAAAAGAAGTCTGAATTTCCTTTATACGATTTTTTTCGTCATAAATATATTCCGCAATCGTATCTCCTTCTTCATCTTTTCCGCTATAACTTGAACGAACGATATTCCCCGCAGTCTCATCAAACTCTGCTTTTACACAAGACTTTTCTGTTTTTTCGCAAACGGAAGAGGATGTCTCTTCCATGTCACAAACAAATTTTTCTGTGGTATTGCTATGGCTTACAATTTTTTTCTGTACCGATCCGAAATTATCGTAATAATAAGTAGTCGTTACCCCGTATTCGTCCGTTTCCTGCAAAGTACGTCCTTTAAAATCCGCATATATGCAAGACTCTGTTTCAACCGTTTTATCACCGTTCTTCTTTTTGCACACCGTCACTTGCCTGATCGCTTCTCCGGC
Organism: uncultured Clostridia bacterium; assembly: GCA_904419075.1. Classification (GTDB taxonomy): domain Bacteria; phylum Bacillota; class Clostridia; order Christensenellales; family Borkfalkiaceae; genus Scatosoma. The sequence goes on along the minus strand of CAJFQM010000002.1, from coordinate 2,478 downwards.
ATAACCACCCAACGATACGAATGGATACAGATACATTTGTCCACAATTAGACGAAGAATCGTCCGGCGAAATCGTTTCCTGTTCGAAACAAGCAACTCCATACGAATTTTCTCCCGATTCCGGCGATATATACTTTATTCCCAACGGAAAAATATTATTTTTTGTATGAACTTCAACGTTCTCCACCCACAATTTCCTTGTACCGTTACATAAAGATAAGATAAAATTACTCTTCGCAGTAAATTTTTCTTTTTTAGGACGTTCGTTATAAATACTTAAAATTGTTTCGTGCAAATCTTTTCCCGACATATAACATTCTGTATTGAGTGAAATGCTTGTTTCTTTGTCCGCTCCTACGAGCTTATATGAGATTTTTTCCGCACTATCGATATTTTCTCTGCTTCCCGATTCGGAAGAAATAAAATAACCTGACTTCGTCGAATAGCTCAAACGCGGATCGGCAATCAATGAGTTACTCATGTTTGCATCACCTGAATTGATACTGATTTTTTTTATCGTATCACCGCCGATTCGGACCGGTACGGTAACGTATTGCCATGCATTTATTGCCGTATTATCGACATATACACTTCCCGTATCTGTTCCCTCAGAGGTCTGCACATTCACAATAATTTTTCCGGAGTCCAACATATCGGAAAGTTTCAGCCAAAAACAGACATTATAATATTTATATTGAATATATTTTTTTTGTCTGTAATCTATTACTTCTTCGGATAAGCTATTCGTTTCAAGTTTATCCCAAACTTTATAAGCAGATTGTTTATTGATTTTGTCCTCGCCAAGATTGGATTGCGGAAATACAATCGGAGCCCCGGGAAGTTTCTCTAATGCTCTGAGTTCGTTTTCTTCTCCATTCGGGCTTTCCAAGACCGCCGTAGTATACCCACCTTTATTGAAATAATACATTACGTTGACATCTTTATCATTGTTTTTGGTAAGCCCTTTCAAATTTTGAACCAGAACCCCCGATTTATCCGATTTCATGGAAAACGAATTTATATCTTTGATATATTCTTTCGAAATATATATATTTTCGGATGCACTAAGTCCTGTATTTTTTGAAATGTCTTCGTCTTGTATTCCTTCCGTCACTTCCGTTATGCCATAGTTTTTATATCGAAAAGTCAGAGCTGTTTTGTCGAGCTTTGATGCTGCATACACTAATTCTCCGGATTCATTATAGGCAAAAACATCATCTCCGCTCTCATCTGTTATTTTTACGAGATAATATATATCATTGTATTTTTCATAAAAATATTCGATCGAGCGTTTAATGTTCCCACCCTGTTTACTACACATTGTTTTTAACAATCCTGTGGAAGCGTCATAGGATAAAGAAATAACATTATTAGGGGTACGTCCGTCATAAATCGTAATTAGTTGGCCTCGGTCGTTGTAACTAAAATATTTTACCAAATACTCACTATAACAGGAAATCGTTTTTATCAGTCTGCCTTCGGCATCAAAATACATTTTATTTCCCGAACCGTCACCGACAACTTTTTCTCCGTTTTCAACTTGCAACAACAAACCTAATCCGTCTGTATCATAATATCTCACTCCGTCACCGAGTTCTACAAAACTATGACGATAGCCCATGCTGTCCACATAAAGATACTTTCCTTCTTTTTCGAATAAATATTGTTGAACATTCAGTTTGAAGCCTTTTCCCATATTTGTATTTAAATGTTCTTCTTCATTTCCCAAGGATACGACTTCATCAAAATATGAATTATAAAGATGACTTACTTCGATTTGATAATTGTTAACTCCCACACTTAAATCTTGATGTTCGAATAATAATCTTTGCGTAAATAAGTTAATCGACGCTTTTCCCGCCCCACAGCCATAATCCAGCTGTGTCTGATTTATTTTACTGTTATCTATGCCTATTTCTACCACAGTAATATTTACACTTGTCTCCTTCTTTACTCCATCCTCCTCATAAGAGATAACCACATCAGTATCTTTTGATTTGATTATAAGCGGACTTATATTCACGGAATCGGTAACTTCCATAGTTGCTCCGTTACTATAATAAGCTCTTACGATCATACCTGTTTTATCAAATCGTTCGTTGCGTAAGTAAGTCAATTTGTTTGGCTGTTTAACTACTTCTATTTTTTCTAAAACAACAGGATTAAGTGCACTATCGGAATCAAAAACAGTTACATTTGCAAAACCTGATGGAATATCCGAATTTCCATTATTTAAATATTCATCCGTTAGTTCATCAATATCTTCCCCGTTCAAAATTTTATCTGCAACAATCACTGCTCTTTGGGCAGCTTCCGTAAAATCTACTATAATCGTCATGCTTTGCAATCCGTTCGCAATATTCTCCAACGCTTTTTCTGAACCGCCGAAACCCGTTATAAGCGGCATATTGCTTGCGTCAAATCCCGCTTCCGTCAGTGCTTCGATAACTCCCGAAGCATACGAATCCATACTGCAATA
>CAJFQM010000001.1 GCA_904419075.1 uncultured Clostridia bacterium | reverse complement strand
AAAGAATCTGGTAAGTGCTCTGAAAAACATAAAAGACGGAAAAGACAAAACACGTCCGAATCTCGGCATAGAAGAAGTATACGAGTACGATTTGGATACAGATAAAGAGCAGTTGGAGAAATACTGCGCACAAGCGGATTTCGTGTTTCATTTGGCGGGAGTAAACCGTCCGAAAGACAATGCGGAATTTATGCAGGGGAATTTCGGGTTTTCTTCCGTTTTGTTGGATACATTGAAAAAGTATAAAAACACCTGTCCTGTAATGTTGTCGAGTTCGGTACAGGCAACGTTGCTCGGAAGATACGGACAGAGCGATTACGGGAAATCCAAACTGGCGGGGGAAGAACTTTTTTTCGCCTATGCTAAAGAAACGGGAGCGGAAGTATTTGTGTACCGTTTTCCGAATTTATTCGGAAAATGGTGCCGACCGAACTATAACAGTGCGGTAGCGACGTTTTGTTATAATACGGCGAATGATTTGCCGATAACGGTAAATGACAGAAACACCGAATTGGAATTGGTCTATATAGACGACCTCGTGACAGAAATGCTGGAAGTTTTGGAAGGAAAAGCCCATCGCTGCGATTACGAGGGACTCACTCCGATATCGGCCGAAACAGGGAAATATTGCTATGTGCCGGTATCACATAAAGAGACTTTGGGGAGAATCGTCGAACTTTTGGAAACATTCCGAAAGCAACCGACTACTCTTGTAATGCCCGAGATTCCTAAGGGAAGTTTCGAGAAGAAACTATATTCGACATATCTATCGTATTTGCCGAAAGATAAGATAAGTTTCCCGTTGAAGATGAACATCGACGGGCGCGGAAGTTTTACGGAACTGCTCAAAACGGAGAAATGCGGTCAGATAAGCGTAAACGTAAGTAAACCCGGCATAACGAAAGGGGAACACTGGCATAACAGCAAATGGGAATTCTTTATCGTGGTATCCGGTCACGGACTGATACAGGAACGGAAAATCGGTACGGAGGAAATACTAAATTTTGAAGTGAGCGGAGAGAAAATTGAAGCGGTGCATATGCTGCCCGGATATACGCATAACATTATCAATCTGAGCGACATGGAACCATTGATAACGGTGATGTGGGCGAATGAGACATTTGATATAAACCATCCCGACACATTCGGAGAAAAGGTAGAAAAATGAATACGGAAATAAAACTCGATTACAGAGATATAAAGTTCAAGAATGACGGCAGATTAAAACTGCTGATTATTGTAGGGACGCGTCCAGAAATCATCCGTCTTGCTGCGGTAATCACGAAATGTCGGAAGTATTTCGATTGTATCCTTGCGCATACGGGTCAGAATTACGATTATAACTTGAACGGGATATTTTTTCATGACCTCAAACTCAAAGGCCCGGAAGTGTATATGAACGCGGTGGGAGAGGATTTAGGAGCGATGGTGGGGAATATCATCAATTGTTCCTATAAGCTGATGAACCAAATCCGACCCGATGCGTTATTGATTCTCGGAGATACGAACAGCTGTCTTTCAGCAATCGCGGCGAAGAGATTGCATATCCCGATATTTCATATGGAAGCGGGGAATCGTTGTAAAGACGAATGTTTGCCTGAAGAGACAAACCGTCGGATTGTGGATATTATTTCGGACGTGAATATGGCATACAGCGAACACGCGCGAAGATATTTGGCGGAATGCGGTCTGCCGAAAGAGAGGACGTATGTAACGGGAAGCCCGATGGCAGAAGTATTGCATAATAATCTCGAAGAGATTGAAAAAAGCAATATCCTTGACAAACTGAAATTACAACCGAGAAAATATATCTTGCTTTCGGCGCATAGAGAAGAAAATATAGATACGGAAAAGAATTTCTTATCGTTGTTCAATGCAATCAATAAATTAGCGGAGAAATACGATAAGCCGATATTGTATTCGTGTCATCCGAGGAGTAAGAAACGTTTGGAAGAAAGCGGATTCAAGTTAGATAGGAGAGTAATCCGCCATGAACCTTTGGGGTTTCATGATTATAATAAATTGCAGATGAACGCATATGCGGTAGTGTCGGACAGCGGGACATTGCCTGAGGAAAGCAGTTATTTCACGAGTATAGGAAAACCGTTTCCGGCAGTGTGTATCCGAACGAGTACGGAAAGACCGGAAGCATTGGATAAAGGCTGTTTCGTATTGGCCGGGATAGACGAGAAGTCCTTATTACAAGCAGTAGAAACGGCAGTTAGGATGAACGATGAAGGGGATTACGGAATCCCCGTGCCCGACTACACGGACGAGAATGTGTCGACAAAGGTAGTAAAACTTATACAGTCGTATACAAGTGTCGTAAATAAAATGGTTTGGAGAAAGTTCTGATGGACGAAACAATCTCAAACAGAAAGCCGTACTCTCAAAAGGAGTACGGCTTTCAACAAATATACTTGGGAACTGTAAGCAAAAGAAAAAAGAATGGTTGTCTATGCTGACAAGCATAAAGTCGATTCAATATCGATAATTAAGCGAATCCACAACCGCTTATGACTAAAACAAATTTCTGATATATATTGTAGCGTGTTCTTTACAATTTGTCAACAATTTTTGAACGATTAACGAATGTTTTTTTATAAATTATTTTATAGTGGTTAAAATACGAGTACACTGTATTTGAGTCATTATGAAATCGTTGGAAAATGCGTCTAAACTCTACTGACGATAACGGAAAGAGCTTCGGCAGCATTTTTTATAGACGGCATAGGTACTTCTTATGGAAAGGATATTGTTTTACATCCCCAAAACGTGTTGCTCCTCGCCGATGTCCATGAAACTCAAAATTTGCGCTTTAAGGCGCGTGGAAGAATCCGGATTGCGATTCTTCTCTTCAAGACAAAAGAATGGCTTTAACCTTGGTTTAACAAACGTTTGTAAATAGAAAATTGTTGAAGCAAGTATCAAAAGCTAAAAGATAAAAACCGCCATTGTTTCACAAAAAGAAACTACGCCCCGAAAGGGGCGCAGTCTCTAAACAAAAACTATACAAATGGATTGAACTAACAATGTATGAGCAATATTAAATTTATCTGAATATATTCTACTAAAAAATCAAACGATTGTCAATATATTTTCGGGATAAATTTAAAAATTTTTTATAAAAAATCGTAAATTTTTTGTAAGAGAAAAAATTGCTCTTTTTTTATCTCTTTTTCTTTACAAACTTAAAAAAAATATGCTAAAATATTAGCACTATGGAAAATCGATTCGATATAAGCGCCTTTGTGAACGTGTTGACGGTCCAAACGGCCATGGAAAATTTAGCGCGACGTTTTCGGAAAAGGCGGAAGGAAAAAAAACTTTCTCAGAAAAAAATTGCTCGGCAATCCGGAGTGAGTTATGCTTCTGTGCGCCGTTTTGAGAGTAGCGGACAGATTTCCCTTCATTCTCTAATGGAGCTTGCGCGCGTTCTCGGCTGCCTCGAAGATTTTAACGAGCTGTTCAAAACGCCCGTTATTTCTGACTTAAAGGACTACGACGATGATTAAAAACATTAAAAAACTCACTGTAAAATATAATGACAGAACCGTAGGAATTTTGGCTGAGGTGGAAGAAGGGAAAATCGCGTTCCAGTACGACGAAAAGTGGGTGAAGAACGGTTTTTCGATTTCGCCGATTTCGCTTCCTTTGAATAGGGAGGTATATGTCAATCGTAAAGATACGTTTGAAGGATTGTACGGAGTATTTCATGATTCTTTGCCCGATGGTTGGGGGAAACTTCTCGTCAGCCGCATGTTGGCGAAGCAAGGAATAAATTACGCGGAGCTTTCTCCGCTCACGAAGCTTTCAATCGTTTCGGAAAACGGACTCGGAGGGTTGACGTATGAACCGTCTCAAACGGAGAAAGAAAATGTCGGCTATGACCTCGATGCTTTGGCGAAGCAGGCGGCAGACGTTTTGGAGAACAGCGACATAAATGCCGATTTGGATACGATTTATTATTTGGGCGGTTCGAGTGGGGGGGCTCGTCCCAAAGCGCATATTCGTGAGGGAACAGAGGAATGGATTGTGAAGTTCCCTTGCCGTATCGATTCGCCCGAAGCGGGGCGGAAAGAGATGGAAATGAATTTCGCTGCCAAACGCTGCGGAATCGACGTAAATGAATGTAAATTGTTTCCCTCGAAGATTTGCAGCGGATATTTCGGTGCGAAACGTTTTGACAGACAGGACGGAAAGCGTTTGCATATGCTTTCTCTTTCGTCTGTTTTGGAAACGACGCACCGCATACCCAATCTCGACTATATGCATCTGTTTCAAGTGATTTCCGTAATCTGTGGCGATATGAATGACTTGTATGAAGCCTTTCGTCGGATGTGTTTCAATGTTTTTTATGAAAACAAGGATGACCATGGAAAAAATTTTTCCTTTCTCTACGACGAAAAAAGGCGTATGTATTGCTTGTCTCCCGCTTACGATTTGACCCAAACTCCGAATAAACCCGAGCATGAAATGACGGTTCTTGGAAACAGCAATCCGACGGAAAAGGACTTGATTGCCGTCTCCAAAGAACTGAACCTTTCCCTAAAGCGTTGTATTCATATCTTGGAAACGGTAAAAAATAAGAAATAAAAAGTCCCTCACTATTAATAAATCCCAAAAAAGTTAGTCGCTATTGGAGGTGCATATTTTTATGGGTAAAAAGGATATACTCAACAGGATTCAAGATGCGTGTTATAATGGATATATGAGAACACCATCTGAGTTATAAAGAATTTATTATTGTAAAACTGTTGTTTAATTACTTTTTAAAAATTAACCATTAAGGAAATAGAAATATGATTTGGTTTATGAGTATAATAATCATTTTGATTTTAATAGTTTTAATTTTTAGAATTCTTTCAACTTATGAAGCAAAAGTTAAAGAGGTTTATCAATTTTTTTTATCTTGCATTAATGCTTTTATTGAACTTCCAGAAAAGTGCTTTAAGGTGCAAACAAATCATTTAAAAATAAAAACATGGGATTATCAGCATACCATTGACTATATAATTAACAAAAATATAAAAAGTATTCTTGAAATACTTACTTTATATATTGAATTTGAAAATTGGTGGGAAGGCAACAAAGAAGTTTTATTTCAAACCGTAAAGCAAAAAGCCAATATGATAGCAACTTCTATGGGCATATTAAATAATAAATATTTGAAAAGAATTAATTTTGAATTGTCAATTTTAGAACAAAAATATGATCCTGCAAATATTAATTTTGAATTAAAAACTTTTACATATCTTAGTAACACGTATCATTATAATCCTAATACAGGATCTAGTTGGCGTGATCCTTCGCCTGAAAAAACAACATTTACTAAAAAGTTGACTCCAAATGAGTTAATGGAAAGAGTAGAGTTTTTATCTCAATATAATTACGAAATGACAGAATATCAATATGAATGTTTTAATCAAAGAAGTTTAATGACTGTAGAATTACGTAATCGAATAATTGAGAGAGATCAAGGGTTTTGTCAAATTTGCGGAAAAAAATGTCAACGTTCGGAAATTGAGATTGACCATATTATTCCTGTATCGAAAGGAGGAAAAACGACTTTAAGTAATTTACAAGTTTTATGCTCAAAATGTAATCGAAAAAAAAGTAATAAGATTTTGACAAGTTTGATATCTTTGACGTCTTTAACAAACATAAAAACAAGTAAATTGTCTGCGGGTGAAAAGTCTTTAACTACGGATGAAAAAAATTTGTCAAATAAAACAGTTGAACGATTTAAGCCAAAACAATATATTCAAATAGGTGATACAGTAAAAATTTTATATTTGGAAGATAATTTTGAAATGTATCTCAAACTGGTTAGCACTTTTCAAAATAATGTTCAAGAACAGGTAACTATTGATTCTCCTGTTGGGCAGGCATTGCTTAAACATGAAGAGGGTGATATTATAAATATTAATATTCAAGGTAAAATAGATAAGATTAAAATTCTTGAAGTAATAAAAAATTAAATTTTATTTAATAAAAGAAAACAAAAACGCGATGTATTGAAAGTAAATGCGACTATAAAACGGTAAGTGTCATTTTAGGGCATTCCGATATCAGTACAACGTTGAATCTTTACGTACATCCGAATTACGACCAGAAAAAGAAGTGTATCGATAAAATGTTCAAGTCGATAAAGAACTTTTAGAAAAACAAAAAAGAAGGTCTGAATCAGTCGGACCTTCTTTTACTGATTGGTTATAGAAGTTGAAGTTTGTTAAAAGTGCGTTTTTTGTAAAATTCGTCATATTATATACTTGTGTTTTTTGTGATTTCTTGCTATAATAATTTGCGAGGTGTAAAATGATATTCAAGCGCAAAATATATAACAAGTTATTGGATTGGAAAAAAACAAACGGTACGGAAGCTGTAATGATAGCGGGAGCTCGCCGTATCGGATAGTCTACCATTGCTACGGAATTTGCAAAGAATGAATATAAATCTTATATTCTTATCGATTTTGCAAATGTGTCTGAATCCATTAAAGATTGTTTTAAAACAATGCTGAATGATTTGGAAAGTTTTTTTATGATTATTTCCGGCGAATATAAGACAAGGCTATATCGTCGGGAGTCGGTTATAATATTTGATGAAGTTCAGAAGTTTCCCCGCGCAAGAGAGGCGATAAAATACCTTGTAGCCGACGGAAGATATGATTATATCGAAACGGGATCGTTGATTTCTATCCGTGAAAACGTAGAGGATATCGTAATTCCTTCCGAGGAAAGAAATCTTAAAATGTATCCGCTGGACTTTGAGGAGTTTTGTTGGACATTCGGTGAAGAACAGCTTATAGAATATATTAAAGATTGTTTTCAAAACAAAAAGCCGCTTGTGCAGTCGCAGCATAAAAAGGCAATGTTGTTGTTCCGACAGTTTATGCTGGTGGGTGGAATGCCGCAAAGTATAGTTGCTTTTCTTGAAAATGACAGGGATTTTTATGCCGCAGACAAGAGGAAGCGGGGGATACTCAACTTATACCGAGAAGATATCATGAAAATAAAAAAGGCATATAGGTCGAAAGTTCTTGCGGTTTTCGATCAGATACCGGGCTTACTGTCAAAACATGAAAAACGTGTAAAAATAAATAATGTGGAAGAAGGTTTTCGTGCCATACAATATGAAGATACATTCTTTTGGCTTGCCGATTCCATGATTTGCAATGAATGTTTTTCCTGTGACGATCCTAACGTAGGTTTTTCTTTAACGGAAAACCGTTCATATGTAAAGTGCTATATGGGAGATACGGGGCTGCTTGTCAGTCATGCGTTTGATGAGAACGAGCTTTCAGACGGAGAGCTATACAGGGAGATATTGTTAGATAAACTATCTGTCAATGAGGGTATGCTATATGAAAACGCAATTGCGCAAATGCTTACTTCAAACGGACATAAACTCTATTTCTATACGCATTACAACGACGAGAAACACCGCAATGATATCGAAATAGATTTTTTGCTTTCAAATAACAGCAAATTAAAATATAAGATGTATCCTATTGAAGTGAAATCTTCCCAAAGGTATACTATAACGTCGCTTATAAGGTTTAGGGAGAAGTTTGGAGCAAGGATAGGGGACAGCTATGTCATTCACCCGAAAAATCTTTCTGTGAGAGATGACGGAATCATTTGCCTGCCAGCTTATATGACGTTTTGCTTATGAGAAAAAGTTATCGAATCATCTCCATAAGTTCTTTAAGTCCTGCGCATTCCGCACCAAACTGCAAAAGTGGATAAAAGATAAAAATATTACTCTTAACGACTTAAAGAAAAGAGGATTTACGCTTGCAACTGACGTTAATCAAATCGTAATGGTATTCTTTTCAGTATAGCAGGTTTTACGCAGGGATTGTTGGACGAGGTGAACAATAGCGTGAATATTAAGCTTATAGAACGGCTTTAAAATATTCTTGTATGGTGTCATAAAACTGTCAAATTTTATGGCCATATAGGTTATAATGAAGCTCACTAATGCAGAAAAATCGTCGAGATTTATCTCGACGATTTTCGCAATTTTATTTGCCGTTTATATGGAATCTGTTACCTGTAAATGGAGCCTGTTATCTGTAAAAACGCGGTGTCAATTGATGTCAATATGCCAGCAATGCTTTCAACTACTATATATAGTGTATTTTAGCATATATAACCACAATATACTGATGTCCAACTGCTTCGTAATCATTAGGCCAACTGGTTCAAATCTAGTCGGTAGTTCCCCAAAGGAGTTTTTTTAAGGAAAACCTTTGAAAAAACAGCTTTTTTGTGCTTTTTACGAAAAAAATGAGTTTTGGGTGAGGTAATGAGGGATAATTTTGCGGAAAAGGACGCCGTTTGAAATTATTGAACGGGCATTGGAAGTTAATTCCAAGAGAAAGAGGAAGAAGATAGAAAATCGGCCCGGAAAACTTGACAAATAACCGATAAATCGATATAATATATCCATATAAAGAATCTATAAGGATTGAAAAACATGCAAGGATTAATCTTTTTGGTCTGGTGTGTTTTGCCTGTAATCGTGTTATTATTTTTTTCTTCGAGATCGATGAAAAAAATGGCTGTAATCAGGAAACATCTCAGAGATAAAAGAATGAGCGGCAAAGGAGAAAATTTCGATATGTTGAATCTCATCAATCGTTTTATCGGAAAAAAATGTGATATCTCGACAATAGACGAAGAATATACGGGCGTAATTGAGGCGGTCGAAGAAAATTGGCTCGTTGTTCGTAGCGGAGATTCCGATGCGGAAGAAATCATTAATTTGGAGTATGTGACGAGCGTCCGTCAGTGTCGGGAAAAGAAGAAAAAGCTCGTTTCGAAAAAGCAGACAGTATAAAACGATTCCCTTTTTCCTTCCAGGAAAAAGGGAATTTTTTACGGGGAAATATCTCGGACAATAGAAAAGACTGCATCGGCTTTTTGGCCGAGTTCGTAACATTCTTTTGCCGTTTCTTTCAGCTTTCTTGCGTCTGTACCTTTTGTCAGAAGGGGGAAGGACGACTTTCCCAAAGCGGACAAAACTGCTTCGCTTCCTTTTTTGAAGGATAAAAGATTGAGATAGAGAGGCTCCGTCATACATTTTTCAATGAAGTTACGAGAAATCCCGAGCAGATTATGCAAAAGAATTCTTCGTATTCTTGAAGACGTGTAACGTTTTGAGGTGACTTTTCCGACGATATCGGTTTCATTTTTCCACGCAGCTTTTTTCAGGGCGTTTTCCAGTCCTTCCGTACAGTCACAGATCGCCCTGATTTTTTCCGTATCTCTTTCGATTAACGCCGCCTTTTCGAGAATGGAAAGATAATTGGAGGTATGAGAGAGATCTCTTAATACAAATAGCGGAAGATTTCCCGAAAGGCGTTCGAATTCTTCTCTTTCGAGTGCGGCACGGATTGCCGAAGCGGAAGAAAAATTGTTTGAAAGAGTTGTTTCCGTATGCCCGTTTCCCTTTCGCTGTACGGGGAACAGGCGGATTTTCGATTTTGCAAGAAGAAGCGCCTTGGCATATTCTATGCTGAGAATATTGTTCGGTGTCGAGAGAAAATTTCGCGGAAATAAGTTCTTCCAAGCCTCGGTTCGCGCGCGGGCAAAACTGAATCCTTCTTTCAGAAGGCGTTTGATTTCGGCGGAAATCTCCGCGGGTTCTTCCAAAATTAACGAAGCGGCTTTGAAAAAAACGTCTTCGTCTCCGCTTTCGCACCCGAAGGAAAGCGCGGTGATTTCGGGGACGGAAGAGATAAGTTTTATTGCGCCTTTGGCGAAGAGCTCCGCCGGTGCGGACGAAAAGACGACGGGGAGCTCGACGACGGCGTCGGCGCCTGCCAGGACGGCATGTTTCGCTCGGATATATTTTCCCAATACGGCGGCTTCTCCGCGCTGAACGAAATTTCCGCTCATGAAACAAACGACGGCATCGGCTTCCGATTTTTTCTTCGCCGTCTCCAATTGATAGAAATGTCCGTTATGAAAGGGGTTATATTCGCAAATTATCGCGCAAATTTTCATTTTACCGCTTTCCTTTTCCTTTACAACCCGCAAAATGTGTGCTATAATTAAATCCGATAGAAAAATCGGAACGGGTTTGTTTATCCGAGATTTATTATACACGAAAAACGGAAAGAAATAAAGCGTTTCCAAGGAGATATTTTTATGAAGAACGTTCTTGATGAAATCAAAACAAAGGCGAAGGCTCTGCACAAAAAAATCGTCTTGTGCGAGGGCGAGGACAAACGCGTCGTGAAGGCCGCTGCCGATGCGACAAAAGAGGGGATCGCCCAAATTGTACTGCTCGGCGACGAAGCTGCCGTCAAAACGGCAAATCCCGAAATCGATCTCACGGGCGTAACGATCGTCAATCCGCTTACTTCTCCGCGCCTTGCGGAATATAATGCTAAACTCTGCGAACTGCGTGCCTCCAAGGGCATGACGCCGGAACAGGCGGCGAAACTTCTGACGGACGGAACCTATTTCGGCGCCATGATGCTGAAAATGGGAGAGGTGGACGGTCTCGTTTCCGGAGCGTGCCACTCGACCGCCAATACTCTTCGTCCCGGCCTTCAGATCATCAAGACCGCGAAGGGCGTTTCCTCCGTCTCCAGCTTCAATCTCATGATTTGTCCTCCCCAGGGTAATCAGTATTGCCCTGACGGTTTAGTGGTATTTGCGGATTGCGGTCTCAATCCAACTTATACCAGCGAAGGGTTGGCGGATTGCGCCATTGCGACGGCGAAATCCGCGCGTGAAATCGCGGGAATCAAGCCGAAGGTTGCCATGCTCTCCTTCTCGACAAAGGGTAGCGCAAAGCACGATAACGTGACGATGGTTGCGGAAGCCGTAAAAATCGCAAAGGAGAAAGCTCCTGACTTAAAGCTTGACGGCGAACTCCAATTCGATGCCGCCATCGTTCCTTCCGTAGGCGAATTCAAGGCTCCCGGCTCTCCGGTCGCCGGACATGCCAATGTGTTCATTTTCCCCGATTTGCAGGCGGGAAACATCGGCTACAAAATTGCGGAACGCCTCGGCGGCTTTATGGCGGTAGGCCCTATCTGCCAAGGCTTTGCAAAGCCCTTGAACGATCTTTCGAGAGGTTGTAAATCGGAAGATATTGTTGCCGCAATTGCTATCACCGCTCTTCAAACACAGTTTTAAGCGGAGGAAAACATGAAAATTTTAGTCATCAATTCGGGAAGTTCCTCCCTTAAATATCAACTCATCGACATGGAGACGGAAGCGGTGCTCGCAAAGGGAAACTGCGAACGTATCGGAATCGAAGGCTCCAAACTCACGCATAAGGCAAAGGGTAAAGAAGTTGAAATTCAACAACCCATGCCCAATCATAACGTAGCCGTCCAGTTGGTTTTGAAAGAACTCACGGATAAAGAAGCCGGCGTCATTTCTTCCATGGACGAAATCGATGCGGTGGGGCATCGTGTCGTCGCTTCGGGCGAAGCGTTCAAAAAGACGACCTTAGTTACGCCCGAAGCCATGGTTTTAATGGAAGAAATCAAAGATTTGGCTCCCTTGCACAATCCCGCCGCAATCGTCGGGGTCAAGGCTTGTCAGGCGGCTATGCCCAAGACGCCCATGGCGCTCGTATTCGATACGGGATTTCATTTTACCATGCCCGATTATGCATATATGTACGCCGTGGATTATGCGCACTATGAAAAGTATAAAGTGAGAAGATACGGTGCGCACGGAACCAGTCATAAATTCGTTTCGAGAGAAGCCGCAAAATATCTCGGCAAAAAGCCTGAGGAACTGAAAATCATCACCTGCCATCTCGGAAACGGTTCTTCAATTACGGCGGTAAACGGCGGAAAATGCGTGGATACTTCTATGGGCTTTACGCCGCTTGCAGGCGTTCCCATGGGAACGCGAAGCGGAGACATCGATTACGCTGCGGCGGAATATATCGCCAAAAAGGAAGGCATGGATGTTTCGGAAATGCTCACTTATCTCAATAAAAAATGTGGTATGCTCGGGGTTTCGGGCGTTTCCAGCGATTTCCGCGATCTTACGGCTGCGGCCGCTCAGGGCAACAAGCGGGCAGCACTCGCGCTCGAAATGTTCTCTTACTCCTGCAAAAAGTATGTAGGTGCGTATGCGGCGGCGATGAACGGAGTAGACTGTATCGTCTTTACGGCGGGAGTCGGAGAAAATACTCCCGGCGTAAGAAAGGGAATCTGTGAAAACATGCAGTATCTCGGCCTGGAAATCGACGAAGAGAAAAACGCGGAGAAGAATAACGGCAGTATCCGCGACATTACCGGAAAGAATTCCAAAGTCAAAGTTTTGATTATTCCTACCAATGAAGAGCTCGTTATTGCGAGAGAAACCATGGAATTGCTGTAAAATTTGCGTAAATTCCTTAAAAAAAAGTTGACAAACGGTCGGAAATATAATATACTTTTATAGTCGGTTTTATGATGATTATCGATGTGAGAAAACTCAATGCGCAGAAGAAGTATTCGGGGAGGCTTGAATTTGAATACGAAGCTCCCGAAAATCTGATTGATATTCCCTTCGTGAAGTTTTCCTCTCCCGTGAAGGTCGAGGCGGAATATGAGCTTTTCGAGGACGATTCGCTGGAACTGCGGGGAAAAATTCTCTATACGCTCGAAGGACAGTGTTCCAGATGCCTCAAAGAAACTTCCGAGAGAGTGGAAGGGGAATTAGACGCTTATTTCCAACCCTTTAAGGGCGGGGAAGATTATGCCTATTCGGGCGGCGTCATCGATCTTACGAATGCGGTCAACGACGCAATTATGTCGAGTATGCCGCGTACGCTCTCCTGCGGCGAAAATTGTCAGGACATTCGGTACACAAATTAAACGGCGGAAAAATCAAAGAATATTAAACAAGAGGTGTAAATATGGCAGTACCCAAGCGTAAACAATCCAAGAGCAGAACGAATAAAAGATTTGCGAATTATAAAGCGACGGCTTCCACGTTGGTGGAATGCCCTCATTGCCACGAATTGACCGAGGCGCACAGAGTCTGCAAAAATTGCGGCTACTATGACGGCGTGGAAGTCGTTTCTCAGAAAGAAGACAAGAAAAATTAATGAATCGTCTGAATCGCATATTTGGGCGGGTTGCGTCAGCATCCCGCTTTTTTGCGTTATCGTTTTTTCAAAATTTTATTTTTATACCGTGGTTAATAATGGAAACGCTTGACAGTTTTTATGCGGATATGTTATAATGAGGTGCTTAAAAAGCGAAGGAGTTTTCATGAAAGAAAAATTTACGGTAACCGGAATGACGTGTTCCGCGTGTTCTGCAGGTATAGAGCGAACCTTAAATAAAATGGAAGGGATTGTAAAAGCCGAAGTCTCTTTGATGGGCGAATCGATGAACGTCGAATATGACGAAACCGTAGTCACCCGCGAACAGATTATTGCCGCCGTAAAAGAATTGGGCTACGGCGCGTCTCTGTTCGACGCTTCCGAGTGGAAAAAGAAGAAGCCCCAATCAAATACGCTCAAACGGCGCTTTTTCATTTCCCTGATTTTTCTCGTCCCTTTACTTTACTTTTCCATGGGCGGAATGATAGGCCTTCCTCAGCCCTCTAACGTCGTAAATTATACGATACAGCTTGCATTGACGATTATTATCGTCGTCATTAATTTCCGCTTTTTTACGAGTGGGACGAAAGCGCTTTTGAAGCGCGTCCCGAATATGGATACGCTGGTTTCTTTGGGCTCGGCGGCTTCCTTTATTTACAGTCTGGTATTGACGATTCGCGTATATGCGGGAAGCCTTGCTCACGCGCATATGTTCTATGAGTCGGCGGCGATGATTTTAACGCTTGTCACGCTCGGAAAATGGCTGGAAGAAAAATCCCGCCGCAAAACGGGCGAAGAAGTGGAAAAACTCATTAAACTCATGCCGGACACCGTGACGGTCGAAAGAAACGGAGTACAATCAACCATCGCATTTTCCGAAATTGTTGCCGGCGACCTTCTCGTCGTAAAGCAGGGAGATTATATTCCCGTAGACGGGAAAATCGTCGAAGGACATGCGTTTGTAGACAGAGCGGCGATTACGGGCGAAAGCATGCCCGTCGAGCTTGGGGAGGGAGACGCCGTGACGGGCGCGGATATCGTCAAGAGCGGTTTTGTCAAAGTCGTTGCGGAAAAGGTAGGAGCGGAAACCACGCTTTCCAGGATCGTCCGCATGGTAAAAGAAGCCGGAGCGAGCAAGGCTCCGTTGCAGAAGATTGCCGATAAAATCGCGGGGATATTCGTTCCCGCCGTCACGTTCATCGCGCTGGTCACTTTTGCCGTATGGTTCGCAACGACAAAGGATGTCGGCTCCGCCGCAAATTATGCCATCAGTGTCCTCGTGATTTCCTGCCCCTGCGCTCTCGGACTCGCTACGCCCGTAGCGGTCATGGCGGCGACGGGCAAGGGGATGTCTTTGGGGATTTTATATAAGGACGCAGAGGCTCTGCAAAAGGCTCAGAACGTAAACTGCGTGCTTCTCGACAAGACGGCAACCCTCACGGTCGGCGCGCCTCAGGTGACCGATTTTGAGCTTTTGGCGGGCGAAGAAAATTTTGTTTTGGGGCTTGCGGCTTCCATAGAGGCCCATTCCAATCATCCGATTGCGGAATGCGTCAGAGCCTATGCGCAAGGAAAGGCGTCCGAAGCAAATTTCAAGACGGAGAACTATCGTTACGAAATGGGAAAGGGGGCGTCGGCGGAATACGGAGGCATGGTGTATCGGCTGGGCAATCGGAAGCTGCTCGGAAATACGATTCAGAAATATGCTTATGAGCGGGAGAAGTTTTATTCCAAAGAAGGAAAGACGGTCGTATTCTTAGCCGACGACAAGCGAATTTTGGCGATCTTTGCGATTGCGGATACCTTGAAAGAAACCAGCGCCGAAGCGATAGAGGAGCTGAAAATAAGGAAAATCCGCGTGGCAATGCTTACGGGCGACAGTGAAAACGTGGCAAAGGCAATCGCGGAAAAGGTCGGAATTAAGGAATATTTTGCGGAAGCGCTCCCCGAAGATAAAACGAAAGCCGTGGAGCGAGTCAGGGAAGTGGGCGGATATGTCGCGATGGTCGGAGACGGAATCAATGACAGCCCCGCCCTGAAAGCCGCCGACGTGGGTGTAGCGATGGGAACGGGTACGGATATTGCAATCGACAGCGCGGACGTCGTTTTGGTAAGCGGGGATTTGCGCTCAGTAAGTACGATGGTGGATTTAAGCAAAGCGGCTGTAAGGAATATCAAGGAAAATCTTTTCTGGGCATTTATTTATAATTGCATCGCGATTCCCGTCGCCGCCGGGGTGTTTTCTTTTGCGAATATCGAACTCAATCCCATGATTGCCGCGGCGTGTATGAGTTTAAGCTCGCTTTTCGTGGTAGGAAACGCACTTCGGCTCACGCGGTTCGGCAAATCGAAAAAGTCAAAAAATAAGAAATGCGTTGAGCGTAAGGAGGCAAATACAATGACAAAGACTTTGAAAATCGAAGGAATGATGTGCAATCATTGCGTAATGCATGTGACGAAGGCGTTGGAAGGCGTCTCGGGTGTAGAGAAAGCAGACGTCAATCTCAAAAAGAAGACGGCCGTCGTGACGCTCGGCTCGGAGGTGGACGATGCGGTACTGACCGCGGCGGTAAAAGAAGCGGGATACGAGGTCAAAGAAATCTCCTGAACGGTAAAGTGACAAAATAAATTTTTTCACGACAAAAACAGACAGGCAGAGTACGGTTGTATATGTTATCATATTCCCGACGAAACATATAGGAGGGAATACATATGTCCGAAATGCTGCTTCTCGATAAACGCACACAGGGGCTTATCGAGGATTACGTCCCGCAGGGAGATATCCTCGAAGGCGTCGTGTGCTTTTTTTCCGTCTTTGCCGATTATACGCGGGTGAAGATCTTATCCGCTTTGGCAATCAGCGAACTTTGCGTCACCGATCTTTCGAGAATTCTCGATATCAATCAGACGACCGTTTCTCATCAGCTCCGATTTTTGAAGAGCGCGGGAATCGTTAAATGCTGCCGACAGGGAAAAGTCATCTTTTACAGTCTTACAAACGATTCCGTCAACGACGTTTTGCTCAAAGGAATAGAGTTTTTGGGCTGTTAGCAAATTATTTTCCTCGTATCTCTTGCAAAATCGCGCAATTTGGTATATAATAAATAAAGGTAGCGGAAAGGCTAGGTTTGCCCTTCCGCTTTTCGGAGCATTATGGGCGAATTACAGGAGAAACTCAAACTTCTGCCCGACAATCCGGGCGTATATATTATGCTGGATAAGGACGGCGTGGTGATTTATGTCGGAAAGGCGCGCGTTCTCAAAAATCGGGTGCGGCAATACTTCCACGGCTCGGAGAAGCCCGAGAAGGTCGCGGCGATGGTGGAGCATATCGCGGACTTTTACTATATCATCACGGGTTCGGAAATAGACGCCCTGGCGCTCGAAAACAATCTCATCAAAAAATACAAGCCGAAATATAATATCCTTTTGAAGGACGATAAGACTTATCCCTATATCAAGGCGCACACAAAGGAGGATTTTCCTCGTTTTTCCATTACTCGAAAAATCAAAAAGCGGGACGGAAAATATTTCGGTCCGTTTATGGGCGGAATCCGCTGTAAAGATATTCTCGACGTGGCGGCGTCCGTCTATAATGTCCGTCTGTGTTCGGTGACGATCGGCGAAAAACCGAAAAAGCCCTGTCTCGCATACCACCTTCACCGTTGTCTTGCTCCGTGCGCGCATTTGTGCACGCAAGAAGAATACGGCGAACGGGTAAAAAAGGCTTTGGCGTTTCTCGACGGCAACTACGAGGAAGCGGAAAAAATCCTGAAAGAAAAAATGATGCAGTTTGCGGCGAACGAGGAATTTGAACTCGCCATGGAATATCGGGAAAAGCTGGCTATGCTTTCCAAATTGAAGTTGAAGCGTATCACTTCTCTCAACCGCTGTATCAATGCGGATATTATCGCCTTAAAGACGAATAATCTCTATTCCGCGGTCAATATCCTCATTACGCGCGGCGGAATCATGCAGGGCGGAAGCAATTTTGCTTTGGAAGACGCATCTCTTTCAGACGCGGACGCGCTCACGGCTTTCATCGTACAGTATTACTCCGCTCATGAGATTCCCGAAGAAATTATCACGTCGGAATACTGCGAAAAAGAGCTTCTCGAAAATTTCTTTTTGGAAAACTTTGAAAAGAAAGTGGACGTCGTCTTTGCCAAACAGGGCGTGCGGAAGAAGCTCCTCGAAATGGCGGAAAAGAATGCCGAGGAATACCTTTCCAAATCCATCGATAAAATCAAGCACAAGGACGATATGACCAAAAACGCCTGTGCCCGCATGAAGGAAATTTTAGGGCTTTCCCGCTATCCCAAGCGCATGGAATGTTACGATATTTCCAACATCAGCGGAGTGGACAAGGTGGGTTCCATGGTCGTATTTTCGGACGGTGAGCCCGACCGAATGAGCTATCGGCGTTTCAAAATCAAGACAGTCGAGGGTGCCAACGACTTTGCGTCTTTGCAGGAAGTACTCAGACGACGGCTTTCCAAGCTGGGAACAGAGGAAGAATCCCGTTTTCCGAAGCCCGACCTCATCATTATCGACGGCGGCAAGGGACAGCTTTCCTCGGTGCAGGAAATCTTTGACGAAATGCATATCGAGGGAATCGACCTTATTTCCCTCGCCAAGCGGGAAGAGGAAGTCTTTACTTCTTTTTCCGACGAAAGCATAAAGATCGATCATCGGGATTACGTCCTCAAAATGCTCCAAAGAATCCGGGACGAAGCACACCGATTTGCCATTACCTATTTCAGAAATCTCCATTCCAAGAGAAACCTCGCTTCGGTGTTGTCGGAAATCGAAGGCGTAGGCAAGAAAAAACAGCTCGCGCTCATGGAGAAGTTCGGTACGATAGACAAGATCATGCATGCAAGCCTTCAAGAACTTTGCGAAGCGGAAGGAATCGGCGAAGAACTTGCAAAACGCATCAAATTTTATTTCGAGGAAAAATTATAACTTATGCGAAAGATAAATTATCCATTGATAATTTCCGATTTTGACGGAACTTTGCTCCGCACCGACGGGACAATCTCTGCGGAAACGAAATCCGCGATCGACGGTTATATCGCGGCGGGCGGTACTTTCGGTATCTGCACGGGAAGAATGACGGGCTCTATTTTGCCCCGCGCCAAAGAACTCGGGCTGAAAGGATTGGTGTCCTCCTATCAGGGTTCAGTCATCACGGACATCGAGAGCGGGAAATTGCTCGTGGACGGTTATATTCCCGCCGAGAACGCCGCCGAAATCTGCCGCGTTTTTGAGGGGCTGAATCTCCATACGCACGTATATACTCTGGACGAATTTTTCGTCAATCGACAGGACGAAGCGCTTGAAATGTATGAAAACGTGTGTAAGGTCAAAGGTAACGTCGTTACGGATGAGCCGCTTTCTTCCTTTGTTCTCAAAAAAGGCTTCAAGGTACGCAAAGTACTCGCCATGGTATATCCCGAGGAAAAGAAACGTATTTTCGGTATCGTCTCCGAAGCGCTCAGCGATAAATTTTACGTCACATACAGTGCCGCGAGTCTTGTCGAAATCACGAGTAGACAATATTCCAAAGGCACGGCCGTCAGATTTATGGCGAATTATTACGGCGTTCCCGTCGAAAGGACGATCGCCGCGGGCGACAGTCTGAACGATTTGCCCATGCTGGAAGCCGCGGGGCTGGGAATTGCGGTAAAGAACGCCGACGAGGCCTTGAAGGATAAAGCGCTGGCATTTGAATATTCCAACGACGAAAACGCTATCGGAAAAATTATTGAAACATACGGATTTACGGGAGAAAAAGAATGAACGATCGCGTAACGGAAAGCGTAATGCTCGATAAGCTGGCTTCCGATTTGAATCTCGAAATCGTCTATACGGGAAGAGGTGTAGTCACCCTTTCCAGCATGAGCGTGGAACGCCCGGGTTTACAGCTCGCGGGCTTTTTCAGCTATTTTGACCCCAGCCGTATCATGGTGCTGGGGCTTTCGGAGCATGAATATCTCCGCGCGTTTACGCCCGAAGAGAGGACGGCGAAAATTTCCCGCCTGTTCGATTACGGGGAGGTTCCCTGCATCATTTTAAGCCGCGATTTGCCCGCTCTTCCCGAATTGATGGAGACGGTCAGAAAGGCTTCCTGTCCGCTGTTCAGAAGCCATAAGGTCACAACCGACCTCATGAGCGATTTATATATCTATCTCAACCGAATGCTGGCGCCTTCGGTAACGGAGCACGGCGTTTTAATGGAAGTCTTCGGCGTGGGAATGCTGCTCACGGGAAAAAGCGGCGTGGGAAAGAGCGAAACCGCCATGGAACTCATCAAGCGCGGTCATAGGCTGATTGCCGACGACAGCGTCATTATCAAGGATATTGCCAACGAGCTCTACGGTACGGCGCCCGATATTATCCGATATTTCATGGAGCTTCGCGGTGTCGGAATCATCAATGTCAAAAGTATGTACGGCTCCGGCTCCGTCTTAAACGAAAAGAAAATAGAAATCGTCATTCAGTTGGAAAATTGGCAGCAAGGGAAAGAATATGACCGCGTGGGGGATACTTCGGCTTTTGCCGAATACCTCGGCATTAAGATTCCCAAACTGACGATTCCCGTCAGTCCCGGCAGAAATCTCGCCATTATCATAGAGGTTGCCGCTCGTAACTTCCGTTTAAAGAGCATGGGGTACGACGCTTCGCAGGAACTGATCACGCGAAGCATCGGCCGCTGACATTTACGCGAGGGAGAGTACCATGTCTGAAATATTAGCTCCCGCGGGAAATGCAGAATGCGTCGAAGCCGCCATAAACAGCGGCGCAAACGCCGTTTATCTCGGATACAGCGCCTTTTCGGCCCGTGCGGGTGCACAGAATTTTGACGGAGAATCGCTTCGAAAAATCGTGGAAAAGGCACATTTTTCAGACGTTCGGATTTACGTCGCCATGAATACGTTAATCAAGAACACGGAGACGGAGGACTTTCTTCGTACACTGTTGTCTGTCTGGAATATGGGCGTCGATGCGATTATTATGCAAGACATACTTCTCGGAAAATTCGTTCATCAAAGATATCCCGACATCGTCCTGCATTTAAGTACGCAGGCGGGCGTCTGTAATTTGGAGGGAGCCCGCATTGCAAAAGAATACGGTTTTTCCCGGGTAATTTTAGCGAGAGAAACGCCTCTTTCGGAGATAAAAAAGATTGCGGAATTTATTGAAACGGAGGTTTTCGTACAGGGAGCGCTTTGCACCTGTTTTTCGGGACAATGCTATTTTTCCTCTTTTGCAGGCGGCAACAGCGGCAATCGCGGACGCTGTAAACAGCCCTGCCGTAAACTGTATTCGTACGACAGGGAAGGATTTGAAGAACGGTCTTATGCGCTGTCTCTTTCAGACTTATGCGTGGCAGAGAACATTGGAAAATTTTGCGAAGCGGGCGTGGTCTCTTTCAAAATCGAAGGCAGAATGCGCCGTGCGGAATATGTAGCCGCCGCGGTGCGCTATTATCGCCTTTTGCTTGAAGGAGAAAATACGTCGGGAGCTCTTTCCGATTTGAAACGGACATATAACCGCGGGAATTATACGAAAGGGCTCGCCTTCGGGCAGGATTCCCGTTTCCTTTCGCGCGATGTCCAAGGGCACCTCGGAGAAAAGATCGGGACGATAAAAGTAATCGACGGAAAATATTTTGTCGAAACGAAATTTCGTCCCGTTTCAGGCGATGCCTTCAAGATACTCCGAAAGGGGCGCGAGGTCGGAGGTGGCAGTTTTGAAAAGGCTTTCGGGCGCGGATTTTATTTGTCTTCATCGCAAAGGCTCTTAAACGGAGACAGCGTTTTCATCACTACGGACATGGCGGTAAATGACCGCCTTCTATCGGAGAAAAAACAAATTCCGATTTCCTTGAACCTCTCTTTCTGCGAGGGAGAGAGGGCAACGGCGGAAAGCGGCGGAATCGTCGTCCGTTCGGAGGAAATCCTGACTTCCGCGCAATCCCGTCCCCTGACGGAATCGGACGTTCGGAATTGTTTTTTGAAAACGGATTCTCTGCCGCTGAAAGTTACTTTTGAACGCATTGAGATAAAGGGCAGCGTATTCCTTGCCAAATCCCGCCTGAATGCCTTTCGCCGCGCTTTTTACGAACGAATCTTTTCTGCCTTTGCGGAAAACAGAAATACGCAATATGCTTACGACGGAATTTGGCAATGTACATGCGAACCCGTTTCCGATTTTGCACAGAGCGGAAAAAGTGAAAAGACTGCCGTCATCGCGTCGGACTTTTCGGGACTTGAAAATATTGACATAGCCGTATATAAGCCGACCGACTACGGTGCGGAGCCTCCGAAGTCTTTTTCGGAGGGGAATTTTGAAAAATTTATCTACTATCCCGCGTTTGCGGATTCCGTCGATATCAGACGGATAGAGGAACTCATAACGGATTCCGGGGCATCGGGGATATACGCGGAGAATTACGGCGGCATAGCCTTTGCGAGGGAACGGGGAGTATCTTTGTTCGCGGGAACGGGCTTTAATCTGACCAACGCGATCTCCGTGAAAGAATTGTTGGAAGAAAACTGCGTAAAATATTATTCTCTTTCCAAGGAACTCGACGAAAGGGAACAGGCAGCTCTGAGCGGTACAAAGGCGTTTGTCCTGTCGTCCGGGGACATCAAACTGATGGATTTATGTTATTGTCCCTTCCAAAAGAGCTGTCCTTCCTGCGACAAAAAGCAAATATATCACCTTACGGACGATTCGGGCAGAAGATTTCCCGTCCGTCGTTTCAAGTCCGTTTCGGGTGAATGCCGCTTTGAAATCTATAATTGTGCAAAGCTCGTCGGAAGCGGCGTGCGGAGCGCGGGAAAAATTATCGATTGCAGTACGGGCGGGGACATCGTTGCAGTCGTAAAAGCGGCGGATAACGAAGAAAAACAGAAATCTCTCTACGGAACCTATACTGCAGGCCATAGAAAAAAGAGCATGCTTTAAGGCTGTTCTTTTGAGGTTACACGGAATCATGAACGAAAAAGCCATAGAAAAGACGGAACTGAATAAAATTTTATCGATTGCGGCGGAGTATGCCGTTTTGGATGGGAGCAAAGAAAAAATGCGTGCGTTGCAGCCGTCGTCCGACCTCTCCGAGGTAAAAAAGGGCCTCGATTTGACGGAGGAATGCGTAAAGCTCCTGTTTACCTACGGGGTCGGGAAAGTGGAATATTTTCCTCCCTTTTCGGATGAAATCGAAAGGGCCGAAAAAGGTTCGGCTCTTTCCTGCGGCGAGCTGTTGAGCGTGGCAAACCTGCTCCGAGCGGCTCGGATCGCGCATTCGGGAATATCGGGCGTTTCGGACGAGGAAATCCGCCTGATTCGGCGGCTTTCCGATAATCTGTATTTCGATGCGGCGCTCGAAGACGACATCGGCACCAAAATTCTCAACGATTCGGAAGTGAGCGATTACGCCAGCGACAAGTTGTATTCCATTCGTCGGGAAATCCGGCTTCTGAACGAAAGAATCCGCTCCCGATTGGCGGAATATTTAACGGGGGAGGAAGGAAAGTACTTGCAGGACGGCATTATTACGATGCGCGACAACCGCTATGTTCTTCCCGTCCGCGCCGAATATAAACGCAACGTAAAGGGTTTCATTCACGATCGCTCCCAAAGCGGAGCCACTTTCTTCATCGAGCCCGAGCAGGTTCTCGAAATGAATAACGAGCTCCGTTCCCTTGCCATAGACGAGAAAGAGGAGGTGGAACGGATTCTGGGCGAACTCTCCCGCCGCGTGGGATTTATGGCGAAAGAGCTCGTCCGCGACATAGAAGTTCTGGAAGAGATCGACTGTTGCTATGCCCGTGCGGAGTACGCTTATAAGCTCGCGTGCGTAAAACCGTCCGTCAATGCTTCGGGAATCGTTTCTTTCGAGCAGGGGCGGCATCCCTTAATCGACCGAAAGAAAGTGGTGCCCGTGAATCTGTCTCTCGGCAGAGACTATCGTTTTCTGCTCATCAGCGGCCCGAATACGGGCGGAAAGACGGTCACTTTGAAAATGGTGGGGCTGTTCTGCCTGATGGCGATGTGCGGAATGTTCGTTCCCGCACGGCGCGCGGAAGTATCCGTCTTTGACGAAATTTATTGCGACGTCGGAGACGCACAGAGCATAGAAGAAAGTCTTTCCACATTCTCTTCGCATGTCACGAATATCGTGGAAATCGTCGATTCCGCCGATGCAAAAAGTCTCGTTTTAATCGACGAGCTGGGCGGGGGAACCGATCCCGACGAGGGACAGGCTCTCGCAAAAGCGGTGGTTTCCTACCTTTTGAAAACGGGTTGTACGGGCGTGGTGACGACGCATTATTCGGCTTTGAAGGAATTTGCCTTTTCCACGGAGGGAATCGAAAACGCGTGCATGGAATTCGATTCGGACACTCTCCGTCCGCTGTACGTCATAAAAATCGGACTCCCGGGGTCCAGCAACGCGCTGGCCATTTCCCGAAGGTTGGGACTCAAAGAAGAAATTTTGGCGGACGCGCTGGGAAATCTTTCCGAAGGCGCGCAGACGTTTGAAAATATCGTCCGAAGCGCGGAAGACAGCCGAATCGCGGCGGAAGAAGCCTTAAAGGAAACCAATCGCCTGAAAGCGGAGTGGCAGGAAAAGATCCGACTTTTAGACGAGGAAAGAAACAGACTTCAAAAGGAAAAAGAAAAGCTGTTCACCTCCGCAAAAGCGGAATCCAGACGAATTATCAACGAACGGACGGCCGAGGCGGAAGAGCTTCTCGGAGAAATCGAAGAAATTTTTGCCAAAGAAAACATTTCCGAAGCCGACCTCATCAAGGCGAGGACTTTGAAAAACCGCCTGAGCGATAAAGCCTACGATAACGAAAGGGAAGAATTTGCGCGGCCTCAGTATGTTGCCGCACAAGCGGATAAGCTGAAAGCCGGCGATAAGGTATTTGTCGGGAATATCAATCAGGAAGGAGTCGTGCAAAGTGTTCGCCCGCAGAAAAACGAAGCGGAGATTCTTTGCGGAAATATCCGTATCCGAAGCAAAATTTCCGATTTATCCGTTTTAATTTCCGCTCGGAATACACAGAATGATAAAAAGAAAGGGACGAAAAAGAAAACGGAGAACGTTCAGGTCTCCAAAAATCTTGCGCCCAAGCCCTTGCCGACGCTCGAACTCAACGTCATCGGCATGACCGTACAGGAGGCGCTGCCCGACGTGGAGGCCTTTATCGATTCGGCGGTATGCGCCAACCTTGAAGAAGTGCGCATCGTCCACGGCGTGGGAACGGGAAAGCTCCGCGCGGGAATCCACGACTTTCTGAAAAAACACAGAAACGTCGCGGAATTCCGGCTCGGAAAATACGGGGAAGGAGAAACGGGCGTCACCATCGTAAAAATCAAGTGACGAAAAGCGTTTTTTAAGGCGCGGAAAGGGGCGGAAAAATCATAATCTCGGAAAAAGAAAAATACAATAAAACGGAAACTTTTTTCGAGGTAAGCTGTTTTGAAAAAACATCGCAACCGCGCCGCAGAGAAAGAGCGGCCGAATAAAAACGTAATGCTCAACGTAGTCACGAACTGCGCTCTGGCGTTTCTCATTTTTTCCGTGGGGGTCGTCTGCCTGTTCCCCGTAGACAGTGCGGTGACGACGGACGGCGGAGAAAGCAACGTCTATCGCTGTGCGCCGGGAGAATCGGACGGAGTCTCTTTAATGTTTAACGTCTATTGGGGTACGGACGAAGTATACCGCATTCTCGATACTTTGGACGCCCACGAGGGAAAAGCCACGTTTTTTATCGGCGGAAGCTGGGCGGACGATAACGTCGCTTGCGTGAAGGAAATTTTATCCCGCGGCCATGAACTTGGCAATCACGGCTATTTCCATAAGGATCATTCCGCGATGACCGAGGAAGAAAATCGGGAGGAGATTTCCGTGTGCAACCGTTTTATTCACCTGATGACGGGAGTGCAGATGACCCTTTTCGCTCCGCCTTCGGGGGCATACGGAAAGGCGGCTTTGTCCGCCTGCGCGGATCTGAACATGAAAACCATTCTGTGGTCGAGAGACACCATCGACTGGCGGGATAAAGATTCTTCTCTCATATACAGCCGCGCGACAAAAAATATCAAGGGCGGAGAGTTTGTCCTCATGCACCCCATGAAGGAGACGGCCGACGCTCTGGACGACATACTGACATATTATGAGACCTGTGCACTCCGTGCGGTGACCGTTTCGGAGAATTTACAGGCGGGAGGATAACAAATGGTTTACGAAAAAAGATATGAAAACGGGCTTCGCTTGGTGGTCAAGCAAATGGAAGGACTCTTGTCCGTTACGATGGGGATTCTCGTCGGAACGGGTTCGTCCGCGGAGACGGACGCGGAGGACGGCATTTCCCATTTCATCGAACACATGCAGTTCAAGGGTACGAAGAAACGTACTTCTTTTGAAATTTCCGACGCGTTCGACCGCATCGGCGCTCAGGTGAACGCCTTTACGGGAAAGGATATGACCTGCTATTATTCCAAATGTACGTCCGATCATACGGCGGAAGCATTTGAAATTTTGTCCGACCTTTTCCTGAACAGCACCTTCCCCGAAGAAGAAATGGTGCGCGAAAAAGGCGTAGTCGCCGAGGAAATTTCCATGAACGAGGATACTCCCGACGACCTCTGCCTCGACCTCCTTTCTTCCGCGTTTTACGGAAAGGAAAATTACGGGCGGAATATTCTGGGTCCCGTCTCCAACGTCAAGGGTTTTACGAGAGAGGATATTTTCCGCTATAAAGAGGCAAGATATTGTCCCGAAAATATCGTCGTTTCCTTCGCGGGCGGCATCGATATACAGACGGCGGAAGCATTGGCGGAAACAATGCTCGCTTCTCTTCCGAAGGGAAAATTCGAGCGGAGGGAAAATCACATTTCGCTTCAACACCGCAGTTTGATAAAGAAAAAGCCTATCGAACAGGTGCATTTTGCCATCGGATATCCGGCTCTTCCGCGCGAACATGCGCTCTCCGACGCCTTGCAGACCATGAACAGCGTTTTGGGCGGCAGCATGAGTTCCCGCCTCTTTCAGGAAGTCCGTGAAAAAATGGGGCTTGCCTATTCCGTATATTCCTATGTTTCCGCTTTTTCTGAATGCGGTTCGCTCATCATTTATGCCGGGGTGAATCCCGCCAGTGCGGACAAAGCCTACGAGGCAATCGGCAAAGTGGTAAAGGAACTGAAAGACAAGGGGATTACGGAAGAAGAATTTCTCCGCGGAAGGGAACAGATGAAGGCGGCTATGCTCTTTTCGCAGGAAAGTACTTCCTCTCAGATGCTCCTTTACGGAAAATATATGCTTTTCAACGATACGCTTTTCGACTTTGAAGGCAAGCTCGACGCAATCAATAAGATTACGCAGAGCGACGTAGCCGAAACGATTTCTCTCGCCTTCGACGAAAAGAAAAAGGCGGTCGGCGCCGTGGGCAATCTGGACAAGCCCTTTGAACTTTGATTGTCGTGAGCGAAAAAAGAGAATCGGGATTTCCTCCCGTGTTCGACAGGGAGAGCAGACTGCTTATTTTGGGAAGTTTTCCGTCCGTAAAAAGCCGAAAAATTCAATTTTATTACGGCAACAAGCAAAACCGTTTCTGGAAAACGGTATGCGGATTTTTCGGAGAACCCGTTCCCGAAGCGGTCGAGGAAAAAAAGGAGTTCCTTTTCCGAAGACATATCGCGCTTTGGGACATGGCCGCGGAGTGCGAAATAGAAGGTTCGGCGGATTCTTCGGTAAAGGAAGTCGTTCTCGCCGACCTCGACGTAATCTTCCGCAAAGCGCGCATTGAAAAAATTCTTTTGAACGGAGCGCTCTCTTATAAGCTCTTTCTTTCCCGCTATGCGGATATTGCCGTCCCGTATTTCAAAATGCCCTCAACCAGTCCCGCCAATCCCCGCTTCGACGAAAGGGTATGGAGAGAACAGCTTCGTTGCCTGCTTTGAGCGCGTTGTCCGTTCTGTATCCGGCAAAAGGGACAATCTATTTCAATCTAAGGAAAAAAACATGACTTACTCGGACTTTTTGGAAGAACTCGGCGCTTATGCCGAACCCGATTTCGCGGCATTTCAGAAAAAAATCGTCATGAGCCCGTCGCAGGAATTTATAGGCGTGAGGACTCCCGTCATGCGAAAGCTCGCGAAGGCTCATAAAAACGATTTGGAGACGCTTTTCACCTTTCCCGATAAATATTACGAGGTGACCTTTATCAAGCTCTCAGCGGCATCTTTACAGCCCTACGAAGTATTTGTGCGCAATCTCGACAGATGTATTTCGCTCATCGATAATTGGGCGCTGTGCGATTGTTTCAAGGCGGACTGTATCAAAAAGCATCGGGAAGAGTTTTTGCCCGTTTTGGAAGAAATCTTTTCCCGCAGCGGAGAATTTTATCAAAGGTATGTCCTCGTCGTCCTGTTGGGAGACTACATAGAGGAAAAGTATATACCCGTAATCGAGGAATATTTGAAGCGTTCGGATACGGAAAAATACTATGTACATATGGCGGCGGCGTGGCTCGCGGCGGAAGTACTCGTCAAAAATTACGAGGCGGGGCTGAAAATTCTGAATGCGGGAATTTTAAGCGCAAAAACGCACAATAAAGCCATTCAGAAAGCCAAGGAAAGTTATCGCCTCACAAAGGAACAAAAGGGATATCTCGAATCCCTGAAAATAAAAATTTCAAAATAATCTGTAAGGTATCACCATGGACATTTTACAAACGATCACGCAAGAATTCAATCTTACCGAAAACCACGCGAAAAATATTATTTCGCTCATCGACGAGGGAAACACGATTCCCTTCATCGCCCGTTACCGAAAGGAGATGACGGGAAGCTGCGACGATCAGGTTCTTCGGGAACTTAACGACCGCCTCACGTATCTTCGCAACCTGGAAAAGCGGAAAGAGGAAGTTTCTGCCGCCATAGAGGAACAGGGAAAGATGACGGACGAAATTCGTTCCGCGCTCGAAAAGGCGGTCACGCTCACCGAAGTGGAGGACGTTTACCGCCCGTATAAACAGAAGCGCAAGACGCGGGCTTCCGTCGCCATAGCGAAGGGCTTGCAGCCTCTCGCAGACGCGATTTTCGCGCAGGATAAAGCGCTCGACGTCAGAAAGGAAGCGGAGAAATACATAACGGAAGAAGTTCCGACCGCGGAGGAGGCGATTTCCGGCGCGCAGGACATCATTGCGGAAATGATTTCCGACGATGCCGCCACCCGCAAAAAAATCCGCAATTTCTTTTTCAATCACGGAGAAATCAGCTCCTCTTACGTCAAGGGCAAAGAGGAAGAGGACGAAGCCAAAACCTATGAAATGTATAAGTCCTATTCCGAACCCGTTTCGGAAATCAAAAGCCACCGTGTCCTCGCCCTCAACCGCGGGGAAAAGGAGGGCTTTCTCAAAGTATCCCTCGTCTGCGATTCGGATTTTGCAAAGCGCATTGCCGCAGCCGCGTTTTTGAAAGACGGCGGCGAATCGACGAAAATCGTCCGTGCGGCGGCCGAGGACGGCTACGAACGTCTCATTGCTCCGTCCGTGGAAAGGGAGGTGCGGGCGCAGCTCTTCGACGACGCCAGCGAACAGGCGATCAAAATGTTTGAAATCAATCTGAAACCGCTCTTGATGCAGCCTCCCGTGAAAAATAAAATTACGATGGGCTGGGACCCCGCGTTCCGTACGGGCTGTAAAATCTGCGTCGTGGACGGTACGGGGAAAGTCCTCGACAAGACCGTAGTTTATCCCACTCCGCCGCAGAATAAGACGGAAGAAGCTAAAAAAACGCTGAAAGCGCTCATCGAAAAGTACGGAGTGGAAGTCATTTCCTGCGGCAACGGAACGGCGAGCAAGGAAAGCGAAATTTTTATCGCCGAGCTCATCAAGGAAATCAAGGCGGAAACGGGACGGGAAGTGGGATACGTCATCGTCAGCGAAGCGGGAGCCAGCGTATACTCTGCCAGTGCGCTGGGCGCGGAGGAATTTCCCGATTACGATGTCACGGCGCGCAGCGCGGTGTCCATTGCGAGAAGATTGCAGGATCCGCTCGCGGAGCTTATCAAAATCGACCCCAAATCCATCGGCGTGGGGCAATATCAGCACGACATGAACGAAAAACGGCTGGACAGCGCGCTGGGAGGCGTCCTCGAAGACTGCGTCAACAGCGTGGGCGTAGACCTCAACACGGCGAGCGTTTCTCTGCTCAGATATGTTGCGGGACTCAATTCCGCCGTGGCGAAAAATATCGTGGCTTACCGCGAAGAAAACGGAAAATTTACTTCTCGGAAACAGCTTCTCAAAGTTCCCAAACTGGGCGAAAAGGCTTATACTCAATGCGCGGGATTCCTTCGTATCGACTGCGGAGACAATATTCTCGACAATACCGCCGTTCACCCCGAATCCTATGAAAAGGCGGAGAAGCTGCTCTCTCTGTTTTCCTATACCAAGGAGGACGTCCGCGCCCGCAGGATTTCCGACCTTCGGGATAAACTGAAAGCCTACGGCGTGGATAAAGCTGCGAAGGAGACGGACCTCGACAAGGCGACGCTGGCGGATATCGTCACCGAGCTCATGAAGCCGGGACGGGATATTCGGGATGCGCTTCCCGCGCCCATGCTCCGCAAGGATATCATGGGGATCGAGGACTTGAAGCCCGGCATGGAAATTACGGGTACGGTAAGAAACGTCGTCGATTTCGGGGCATTCGTGGACATCGGGGTACATCAGGACGGACTCGTTCATATTTCGGAAATTACCGATAAATATATCCGTCACCCTTCGGAAGTCCTCAAAGTGGGACAAGTCGTCAAAGTCACCGTGAAAGACGTGGACATCAAGAAAAACCGTATTGCGCTGACGATGAGAAAGAAGAATAAATAAACGGGAAAAAGCACTTGACTTTTATTTCGTCATGTATTAAAATAATATCATAAATAATTATTACATTCCTAAATCGGAAAACGGAGGAACGGAATATGTTGGAAAAAGTACAGGCAATGCTCGCGGACGCGCTGAATCTTCCTTTGAGCAAGGTGACGCCCGACGCTAAGATTGTAGAAGATTTGGGCGCGGATTCCTTGGACGTCGTGGAGCTTTTGAGCCGGCTTGAAGACGAATACGGGGTCGTCATTCCCGACGACGACGTGGAAAATCTGAAAACCGTCGCGGACGTTGCGGCCGAACTCGAAAAAATCATGAAATGACAGTGATTGCATTTTTTGCGACAGGAAATCGCTCCCGAAGATATTCGGGGGCGATTTCTTTGTCTTTCGGCCAAAAGCGGGGCATATTCGTTTGCCATAAACGGCACGATATGGTATAATCTTCAAGAACGATAAATTTACAGAGGTAATTCACATGTTACAGGTTTCGGGCGTAAGCCTTCAATACGGCAGCAAAAAATTGTTTGAGGACGTCAACCTTAAATTCACGAAAGGGAATTGTTACGGCATCATAGGTGCCAACGGCGCGGGAAAATCTACTTTTCTTAAAGTCCTTTCGGGCGAAATAGAACCGCAGAAGGGATATGTCTCTTTGGATAAAAACGAGCGTATGTCGGTCTTACAGCAGAACCAGAATATGTACGATAAAGAGACGGTGCTCCGCACCGTCATGCTCGGCTATAAACACCTCGTGGACGTCATGGACGAAAAGGACGCCCTGTATGCCAATCCCGACTTTTCGGAAGAAGACGGAATCCGTGCCGCCGAACTCGAAAGCGAATTTGCGGAAATGAACGGCTATGATGCCGAATATCAGGCGGGGCAACTCCTCAATGCCTTGGAGATTCCGGAAGAACTTCATTATTCCTCCATGAGCGAGCTCGATGCGAAACAAAAGGTCCGCGTACTGCTGGCACAGGCGCTTTTCGGGAACCCCGACGTTCTCCTTCTCGACGAGCCGACCAATAACCTCGACATCAAAACCGTGCGCTGGCTGGAAAACTATTTGATGGATTTCGAAAATACCATTATCATCGTTTCCCATAACCGCCATTTCCTCAATAAGGTCTGTACAAACATCTGCGACGTCGATTTCGGAAAAATTAACATGTATGTCGGAAACTATGATTTTTGGTATCAGACCAGCCAGCTTCTCGCCCGTCAGCAAAAGGAACAGAACAAAAAGGCAGAACAGCGAGCCAAGGAATTGCAGGAATTCATCGCCCGCTTTGCGGCGAACGCCTCCAAGTCCCGTCAGGCTACTTCTCGGAAAAAGGAACTCGAAAAACTTACCATCAACGATTTTAAGCCTTCTCTCAGAAAGTATCCCTATATCGATTTCAAATTTGAAAGAGAAATCGGCAACGATATTCTTATCGTGGAAGGGCTTACGAAAAAAGGGTATTTCAAGGATGTCTCCTTTACTGTACAAAAAGGCGAGAAAATCGGCATTGTTTCGGACAAAAGTACTACCCTCACCATGCTTTATGATATTCTTACGGGAAAAGCGGCACCGGACTCGGGTACCGTCATGTGGGGAAAAACTATTTCTGTTTCCTACTTCCCGCAAAATAATAACGAATTTTTTGAAAATTGCGATCTGACATTGGTCGAATGGCTCTCTCAATTCTCTCAGGATCACTATGAAGAATATCTCCGCGGTTGGTTGGGCAGAATGTTGTTCTCGGGAGAAGAAGCGCTCAAAAAGGCCAAAGTACTTTCCGGAGGCGAAAAAGTGCGTTGTATGCTGGCGAAAATGATGCTTGAAGGCAGCAATTTTCTCATTTTCGACGAACCCACCAACCACCTCGACCTCGAATCCATTACCGCACTCAATAACGGCCTGAGCAATTATCGCGGGTGTATGCTGCTTACCTCTCACGACCAGGAACTCATGAATACCGTAGCAAACCGTATTATCGAAATCGAAGACACAAAAGTCTATGACAGAAAAGTGACCTATGACGAATATATAGACGAAATCGGCTAAGAAAAAAGACTTTTTTATGAGAATAGACAAAATTCGACATACTTCAACAGAATAATATAAAATAAATCAAAAATTCCGATAATTAATTTTGGTATTATGTAAAATATTGCTTTACGAAGTCTGTTTTTTGTAGTATAATATCCTTGTTAAATATGAAGGTCGACAAGGCCTGCAAATTTTTTTCAAGGAGGAACGATACAATGCGTTCGAAAACAGTTGTACTGCTGGAATCCAACGGCGCGCTTCTCAGCGAGTTGAAGGAAACTCTGGCGAAGCACGAAGGCCTGAATGTCGCGTATGCGGGGGACGATGGGGAGGCGGGAATTCGGGAATTATGCCGATTGAAACCCGATTTAGCCATCGTCGGAATGTTTCTGAAAGGAACGGACGGCTGCGGCGTCATTCAGGCGATACGAAAGGAAGAAACGGGTACAAAGATTATCGCGACGGGCGTACCGAGCGATACTCTTATGGAAAAGGCGATGGGAGAAGGTGCCGATTACTATCTCGTAAAGCCCTTTTCCATGCAAGGAGCTTTGGAACGGATAGAGGAGTTGTTGAAAGATGCGCCGATATCCGGAGAAGGAAAAGAATATGCGAGTGCCAAGCGCCGACCCGTTACCTTGGAAGAAAAAATCAGCGACATCTTTATTTCCATCGGCATTCCGCCGCATATCAAGGGATACGGATATCTGCGCGCGGGAATAAAAATGACGGTCGAACAACCTTACATTATCAACAATATCACGAAGGGACTGTATCCCAGCATCGCCGAAAAGTTCGGTACGACTCCGAGTAAAGTCGAACGTGCCATCCGCCATGCAATAGAAGTTGCCTGGAATCGCGGCAGAATCGACGCCATTAATGCAGTATTCGGAACAAGAGTGTATTTGGGTACGGAAAAGCCCACGAACAGCGAATTCATCGCATTGGTTGCGGATAAATTAATCCTTGAAAATATGATATAAAATATAAAGACATCACGAAAAGGACTTGTGGCTTTGCACGGGTTCTTTTTTTGTTGCTTTTTGCTTGACAAGCGTCATCAAAAAAGGTATAATATAAGTATGAAAAGTAAAACTTTTCCAACTTTATATACAAGGAAGGTTCAGAATGGAAAAAAAATTTCCGGAAGGAAAATTCATGACGACGGTAAAAATCGGACCGAAGGGACAGATTGTCATCCCGAAAGAAGTTCGGGAGATGTTCGGGTTTCAGCCCGGGGACTCGGTATTGTTGCTTGCCGACAAAGGACAGGGGATAGCCATACAGCCTTTTGAATTTGCGGAAGAATTTTGGAAGCAAGTACAATCTCAGAGGAAAAAGGAAAAATGAATGTCTTAACGGTTTCAGATCTTAAAAAAGAGTATCCGCGTTTTCATTTGAAAAGCGCCTCGTTTTCGGTAGGAAAAGGAAGAATCGCGGGACTTATCGGCCGAAACGGCGCCGGAAAAACGACGATTTTGAAAAGCATTATGAATGTGATTTCAAGCGAAGGAAAGATCGAATATTTCGGACTTCCTTTTCGGGAGAATGAGCGGCTCATAAAACAAAAGATCGGGTACGTGAGCGGAGGATTTGATTTTTATCCTTTAAAGAAGTTACGTCTGATCGGCAAGACCGTATCTTCGTTTTATGACGATTGGAACGAACAGACATATCGGGAATATCTCGAACGCTTTTCTCTTGACGAAAATAAAAAGGTCAATGATTTATCGGAAGGCATGAAGGTCAAATTTTCGATTACTTTGGCTCTTTCGCACGGAGCAGAGTTTCTCATCATGGACGAGCCGACAAGCGGTTTGGATCCGCTTTCCAGGGAAGAATTTTGCGATATCATTCTGACTCTTTCGCGGGAAAAGAATATTTCCGTGCTGTTTTCCACGCACATTACCTCCGATCTCATGCGTATAGCCGACGACATCATATATATTTCCGACGGAGACATTCTGCTGGAATGTGGATTGAAAGAGCTGATAAACCGCTATAAGAAAGTTTCCTTTAAAAACGTCGAAGCGGCAAGAGCCTGCAAGATTTCCGTGCTGGGGCTCAAACGGGTAAAGGAAGGATACGAAGCACTCGTCAAAACGGAAGATTTATCGAGTTTTGAAGGGGAAGCAAAAGACGTTGACTTAGACGAAATCATTATCCATCTCGAAACGGAAAAGGACAAGAAAAAATGTTTTTGAATCTATTGAAAAAAGAATTTACGTTGGCACTGCATCCTACATCCGTCGTATTTGTATTCTTTGCGGCATTTGTGTTTATTCCAAACTATCCTTATGAAATGATGTGCTTCTTTTCCTGTCTTTCCGTATATTTCATGTGTCTGTCAGGCAGAGAAAATAAAGATATCTTCTTCACTTGCACGCTTCCCGTCCGAAAGGGGCAAGCGGCTCTCGCAAGAATCGTGACCGCGATTATTTTGCAAACGGCACTTTTGATTTTGGCCGCCGCTTTGATTGTTTTGAAGTCCTTTCTGTTTCCCGAAATGACAAATCAGGCGGGATTGGACGCAAATTTCGCATTGTTAGGCTGGGGATTTATTCTTTTTGCCGTCTTTAACGTTTGCTATTTTCCCTTGTATTTCAAAGAGCCGAATAAAGTCGGCAAACCCTTTTTAATTTCTTCCGTCGTGCTATTTCTGCTCATTGCCGCAGCCGTCACGGCCTCTCATGCCATCCCGTTTGTTCGCGACTACATCGATCGACCCGGATTTGTCCACTTGGGTTATCAAATGACAGTATTGGCGACAGGGCTCGTCGTCTACGCTGCGGGAAGCGTGCTTGCGGCACGTCTGTCCGTCAGACGTTTTGAAAAAGTGGATCTTTGACGGCTAGTTTCAACGCCTTATATCCATACTCTTAAAGCGATCCGCTTTCACAGCGCAAGTAGAAACTTGCGCTGTTTTTAATAGTAATTATTCCGATATTCGGTAAATTCTCGCAAGTAAAAATTTTTTGAATTTGACACCAAAATTCAGTTGACATTCCGATATACTGTGTAGTACAATGTATATAAGATATTTGATATATATTAACTAATGCAAGAAGGAGGTGTCAGAATTGAATTTGGAAGAATGGAAATCCCAAATAAAAAGAGGGACTTTGGAATATTGTATTCTGTTGCTGATAGAAAAGAAACCGCGATATGGTTATGAAATCATAGGGGAACTGAGCAAATACTCCATCATGTCGGCGAACGAAGGCACAATATATCCTTTGCTCAGGAGGTTGTTGAAGGACGGAGCTTTAACGTCTGCGTGGAAAGAAACGACAGAGGGGCTGCCGCCGAGAAAATACTATTTTATTACGGACGTAGGGAAGAAATATTTATTTTCAATGACAGCGGAATGGCAAAATTTATTGGAAACGATTTCGGACATCAAAGGAGAAAAGTAAAAATGGAACTCATATTAAATAACTACTTGGTAAAAATGGAAAAATATCTGAAAGCACTTCCCGCGGAGGAACGGATCGACATCGTCAACGAACTGAAAAGCGAAATGATGGAACTTTCAGATAAAGGAGTTTCCGCAGAGGAAATTTTAGACAGGTTGGGCAATCCCAAAGTTTTGGCTCGCGCATATCTTGCGGACGAAATCGGTAAAATGAAAAAATTCAGCTGGAAAAAGTTCGCCATGATATTTTCGTTTTACAGCTATGCAAGCATAGGCGGTATGTTTATTTTGCCCATAACAAGTTGTTTGGCAGTAGCTTTCATTCTCAGCGGCATTGTCTGTCCCGTTGCGGGAGTCATAAAATTTATAGCGCATTTCTGCGGAAAAGAGATGCCGTATCTTACGCTCACTATCGGTAATTATTCCGCCTCGGCAATTGCCTTTTTGCCCATTTCGATCGGATTAGGGGTTATAATGTTTCTGCTGGGCTGGGCTTTCTGGAAACTGACGGTATTGTTTATCAAATCCGTCGGAAAACATAAGCGCTTAAAAGACAGAGTACAAAAAGAAAATTAAAACAAAAGGCCTAAGTCGTTTTTGACTTAGGCCTTTTGTTTGTTGCACCAAGACCGACGAAGTTTAAGTACCGGGAAAGGGGGATTTTATTCCCCCAAACGGTTTCGGTCTTTGTCAAAATAAGATAAGAAAGCGGATATGTATTTCCCGTTTTCCCATTTCGACACAGTTTTTCTCGTAATCTATAATTTAACGGCTAACTGTTCCTGTAAATAGTTGTTATTTTCTCTGTATGATTTAATTTTTTTAACAAAACCGTCAAGCTTCATAGGCACCTCCTTGGTATTATAACAGCCGAATTGCTGAAAATCAAAATTTTATCGTTGCATAAGCGCTACCGTTGGTAGCATTGCCGATTTCAAGTATGATTTTCTCTTGCTTATTCTGAAGAAATCTGAAATTTTGAAATTTTCCCGCCCGAGGGGGGTAAAACGAAAAAGAGATAAAAAGAATAAGTCTTGCCGTTTTTGACAAGACTTATTCTTTTTGAGAGGTTAACCTCTTTTGTTTCTGGTGCCGGTGGTGGGACTCGAACCCACACGCCCTCACAGGCAGCGGATTTTGAGTCCGCCTCGTCTGCCAGTTCCAACACACCGGCATAAAATACAGAAAAGTTATGAAACATAAATATTATATACGATTGAGAAAAAAAAAGCAAGTATTTTCAGTTTATTTTAAGAGTTTTTTCTGATTTTTTTCTCTTTTCCTTGCGATTTTTTTGATTTCGTGGTAAAATAATACTAACGACATTAAGGAATGCTTTTTATGGAAAAATTAGTATTGATCGACGGTAACAGTCTGCTCAACAGGGCGTATTACGCAACGCCTATGTTCACTTCGAAAAGCGGCCTACCCACTAACGGAATTTTCGGATTTGTAAAACTTTTGCTGAAAATCATTTCCGATAAAAAACCCTCTTATCTCGCTGTGGCGTTCGACCTGCATGCACCGACCTTCCGCCATCAAATGTATGCCGACTATAAGGCCGGGCGTAAACCTATGCCGGAGGAGCTGGTAGTGCAAGTTCCGGTATTGAAAGAACTGTTGTCTTTGATGAAAATCAGGATTTGCGAGCTTGAAGGCTATGAAGCGGACGACATTATCGGAACGCTGGCCAAACGTTTTCCCGTTCAGACCTACATTTATACGGGAGACCGAGATGCGTATCAGCTCGTCGACGATACGACCAGTGTCTGCTATACCCGTAAAGGCGTGAGCGATATTCTGGAACTGTCTTCCCGAAACTTCAAAGAGGAGATCGGGCTCGTCCCGGAGCAGATCATCGATTTGAAATCTTTGATGGGGGATAAATCGGACAATATTCCGGGGGTTACGGGAATAGGGGAAAAGTCGGCTTATCGTCTTTTGGAAGAGTACGGCAGTCTGGACGGCGTATACGATCATTTGGATGAGATAAAAGGCGTATTGAGCAAAAAGCTGTCCGATCATAAACAAGAAGCCTATTTTTCACGGCTTTTAGCTACCATTAAAGTGGATTCACCCATTCAGCTGACATTGTCCGATTGCGTTTTACGTATGCCTTTTCCGCATACGGTAAGGGAAAAGTTTGCGGAACTCGATTTCAGGAGCATGATTTCCTTGCCTATCTTCGATGAAAACGGACAAATTACTTTTACCGAAAAGGAAGCGGAAAGCCTGAAAATAAAGAATATTGAGGAAGTTTTTCCCGCAGATATGGATTCCGCACTGTCCGTTTATGAAAGTGCCGCCGATTTTGTGGCATGCGATTGGGTGGACGACGGGTTCCGATTTTTCTGCTCGGACGGAGAAGATAAAGAATATGTCATCCCGATTAAAAAGAATCTTTTAGACGTCGGATTTTTTATCCATTCCGTAAGACCCTTCTTTGAAAAACTATTTACGGGCCAAAAGAAAATAGTCCTTTATAATTCCAAAGAAATACGGCATCGTTTATCGGAATTGAGCATCGAATTTTCGGCTCCGTTCGAAGATGTTTCTTTAATGAAATATATTGCCGAAGGAACGGGAAATTCCGATAATCTGGATTTTTGTCTGAATTATTATTCTTTGCCGATTCAAAATCGGGCTTACGGAATTTATCGTCTGTATAAGATCTTTAAAGAAGATTTGGACGACGCCGAAAAGAAACTCTATTTCGATGTGGAACTTCCGCTTTCCAAGGTTTTGTATGATATGGAGAAAACGGGAGTATGGGTCGATTGGAATATTCTCAATGAATTTTCCGTAAAATATAACGCCGAGCTCAAACGTCTTACCGAAAATATATATCGGCTTGCGGGAGAAAAATTCAATATCAATTCTCCCGTACAACTCGGAAAAATTCTTTTCGAAAAATTAAAAATCGGAGAAGGCACGCAAAAAAGTAAATCGAAGAAAAACTACACGACGACGGCGGAAGTTTTGGAAAAATACGCAGACGACTACGAAATTGTCCGTCTTTTGCTCCGTTACAGGCAAATCCAAAAACTGAATTCCACCTATGTAGAGGGTTTTAAACCTTTGATTACGGAAGGAAAGGTTCATACGACTTATAATCAGATGAATACTTCGACGGGACGACTTTCCAGCGCTAATCCGAACCTTCAAAACATTCCCGTCAGAAACGAAGAAGGCAAAGAACTTCGAAAAATTTTTATCGCGGGGCCCGGGAATATACTCGTCGACGCCGATTATTCTCAGATCGAACTGCGTTTATTGGCTCATTTTTCGGGCTGCAAAGAACTGATAGAAGCATATAGAGAACATAAGGACATTCATTCCATCACGGCTTCTCAGGTATTCGGGGTTCCCGTCGAACAGGTCACTCCGCAAATGCGCAGAAGCGCGAAAGCCGTCAATTTCGGAATTATTTACGGGATAAGCTCTTTCGGGTTGGGAAAAGATCTCGGAATCAGCGCCAAAAAAGCCAAAGACTATATCGACAAGTATTTTGAAACTTATTCCGACGTAAAAAAATATATGGACGAAAATGTGGAAAGAGCCAAAAAAGACGGTTATATCACGACTTTATTCGGACGGCGCAGAGTTATTAATGAGCTGAAATCCTCCAACTATAACGTCCGTTCCTTCGGGGAACGCGCGGCAATGAATATGCCGTTGCAGGGATCCAGCGCCGACATTATTAAAATCGCAATGATCAATGTTTTCAAAAAATTGACGGAACAAAATCTTCGCGCGAAACTTGTTCTTCAAGTCCATGACGAGCTTGTCATCGATTGCCCCGAGGAAGAGGCGGAAATCGTATCGGAGATTTTGAAAACGGAAATGGAAAATGCCGTTATGCTTAAAGTTCCTCTTACCGTAGAAGTCGGATGCGGAAAAAATTGGTTCGCAGCAAAATAATTATTTTGTTTCACGATTTCAGTTTCACGGATGATTGTTTGTGGAACTAAATATGTGAAACATATATTTAATAAAGTATGGACACGATAAAAATAGCTGTTACAGGAGGAATCGGAAGCGGTAAATCTTCGGTTGCAAAAATAATCCGTGAAAAGGGGTTTTCCGTTTTTTTCTGTGACGAAATCAACAAACAGCTTTTAACGAACAAAGACTATATCAATCGTATAGAAAAAATTTTTCCCGAGGCGGTCGAGGGCGGAAAGATTATAAAATCGCGTTTGGCAGAAATCGTCTTTTCCGATGAAACGGCTTTAAAAAAATTAAATTCCGTTTCACATCCGCTCATTATGAACGAACTGAACAGGCAAATGAACTCCTGTAAAGGCTTAGTATTTGCCGAGGTTCCGCTCCTGTTCGAAGGTGGCTACGAAAACCTTTTTCATAAAATCATCGTCGTCTGCCGTGAAAAAGAACAGCGTATTCTTTCGGTAATGCAAAGAGATCATTCCGACAGAGAAGCCGTTTTATCTCGAATCTCTCGGCAATACGATTACAGCCAGCCGATCCCGGGATCTGTCATTTTCTTGAATAACGACTCAACCATTTCAGAATTGGAAAATAAAGTCGTTGATTTATTGAACGAATTTTGCAAAGAATATTTATGAAACATTTTATGTGAAACAAAATTTTTATTGGCAACAGGTCTTCCATTAAAAAAGGAAGGCCTGTTTTATTAAAGCCGCAAAAAATACTATGTGTGAAATAATACTTTCAAATATTATGTCACACATATTATATTACGTATGTCATACATATACATTTATGCGTGACATAGTTATCATGGAGCAAATATAAGGACGTACGTTTACACATACTGTACAAAACGGCAGTATTTTTTGATTTGGTATTAAACGCGTATTTTCGACAATAACTTTAAGAAAAATTTTCTAAAAAAGCTAAAAATTTTTCATTTTGGTCTTGAAAAAAGAAAAAAAGTGTAGTATAATAATTGTTGAAAAGAAGATAGCCGATTCCCGTTGTTTTTCAAGCGTTTGACAGAAAAGTCTTTCTCTTTTCGCCGTTGCTTTTGCGTGGATATTTACCTTTATTTTTTCAAAATTATAATGAATATATGCGGGTTTTATCTATCGCGGAAATTTATTATTCAGGAGAGTTTAAATGAAAGAACCCGAAACCAATTTTCCCTTACATCTTTTCCATCACGGAACTAATTTCAAGACTTATCAGACGATGGGGGCGCATGCCGTTACGAAGAACAGAAAGCGCGGTTATATTTTTCGCGTATGGGCTCCGCATGCGAAGAGCGTTTCTGTGGTAGGGGATTTTAACTCCTGGGATAAAAACGCCAATATAATGAATAAGCTCATCGATAACGAAACTTTTGAACTTTTCATTCCCGGACTCAAAC
This sequence comes from uncultured Clostridia bacterium, assembly GCA_904419075.1. Lineage (GTDB taxonomy): Bacteria > Bacillota > Clostridia > Christensenellales > Borkfalkiaceae > Scatosoma. The sequence continues at coordinate 202,445 of CAJFQM010000001.1, read as the reverse complement.
AATACGATACTTATAAATATTGTATAGAAACCAAGGACGGAAGAAGTCTTTTTAAGGCCGATCCTTATGCATTTCATTCCGAAACTCCGGGAATCGATTCTTCAAACGCTTCCAAACTTTATGATTTATCCGGATTCGAATGGACAGATCGGGAATATTTGGACAAGCTGAATCATAAAAATATTTATGCCTCGCCGCTCAACATCTATGAGGTCAATCTGCTTTCCTGGAAAGTACACGAAAACGGAACGCATTATACTTATCGGGAGCTTGCGAAGGAACTCGTCGCTTACGTTAAGGAAATGGGATATACGCATGTGGAATTTATGCCCGTAATGGAATATCCGTTTGACGGTTCTTGGGGCTATCAAGTGACGGGGTATTACGCGATTACCTCCCGATTGGGAACGCCCCACGATTTTATGTATCTGATAGATGCTTTCCATAAAGCGGGAATCGGAGTAATTCTCGATTGGGTGCCCGCGCATTTTCCCAAAGACGAATTCGGGCTGTGCGAGTTCGACGGAGAGCCTTTGTATGAACCTTCGCGTTGGGATCAAAAAGAAAATCGCGGCTGGGGGACGAGAAAGTTTGATTACGGACGAGACGAAGTAATTTCTTTCCTCGTTTCCAATGCGGTATTTTTCTTTGATAAATTTCATGTTGACGGTTTGCGGGTGGATGCAGTGGCTTCCATGCTTTATCTTGACTATGATAAACGTCCCGGCGAATGGGTTCCGAATATTTACGGAGACAACAAGAACTTAGAGGCCGTAGCCTTTCTCAGGAGGTTAAACGAAGCCGTATTCGCGGAATTTCCCCATGCCTTGATGATTGCCGAAGAGTCTACCGCCTGGCCGCTGATTACGCGCCCGACGGATGCAGGGGGATTGGGCTTCAATTTCAAATGGAATATGGGTTGGATGAACGACGTACTTTCCTATTTGGCCACGGATCCGATATATCGGCAATATAATCACAATAAACTGACCTTTTCGATGATGTATGCTTTTTCGGAGAACTATATATTACCGATTTCTCACGACGAAGTGGTTCACGGAAAGGCGTCTCTCATCAGTAAAATGCCGGGAGCATACGAAGATAAATTTGCGGGCGTGCGTTCTTTCATGGGATATATGATGTCTCATCCGGGAAAGAAACTTAATTTTATGGGAACGGAGTTCGGACAGTTTAAGGAATGGGATTATAAAGAAGGAATTGAATTTTTCCTGAAAAAGTATCCCATGCACGAAAAACTTTCTCGGGCGATAAAGGATCTCAATTTTTTCTATTTGAATACGCCTGCATTTTATGAAATAGAGGATTCGTGGGATGGGTTTGAATGGCTGGCACCCAACGATGCAGACCGAAATTTTATTGCATATATCCGCAAAGACAGAGAAGGAAATCAAATCGTCGTCATCGTAAATTTCTCGGGGATTGCCTTGACGAATTACACTTTGGGAATCGCAAAAGGCAAATATAAATTGATTTTCAATACCGACTCCGTAAAGTACGGCGGAAGCGGATCTTTGAAAAAACGTATTTATACTACGGCAAAAACGCCGAGTCACGGAAAGGAATACTCGATACGGCTCGATATTCCCAAACTGACTTGTATCTATTTGACAAAAATCGATTGATTTTATTTCAGGGGGTTTCCTATGCACAGAAAAAAAGAATGTGTAGCAATGCTTTTGGCAGGCGGACAGGGCAGCAGATTATTTGCACTCACGAATAATATCGCGAAGCCGGCCGTCGCGTTCGGCGCGAAGTACCGCATTATTGATTTTCCGCTTTCCAACTGTATAAACTCGGGAATCGATACGGTAGGCGTATTGACGCAATATCAGCCGCTGATTCTGAACGAATATATCGGCAACGGCCAGCCGTGGGATCTCGACCGGGCTTTCGGCGGCGTCCATATTCTTTCGCCGTATCAGGCGAAAGCGCGTTCCACTTGGTATGAAGGGACCGCAAACGCGATTTATCAGAATATGCATTTCATGAAAATGTATAACCCCGAATACGTTCTCATCCTTTCGGGCGATCATATTTATAAAATGAATTATGCGGCCATGCTGAAAGCTCATATTGAAACGGGAGCCGACTGTACGATCGCGGCGATAAACGTTCCGCTCAGCGAAGCGTCACGGTTCGGAATTCTCAATACCAATCCGGACGGATCTATTTACCAATTCGAGGAAAAACCGAAAGTTCCCAAGAGTACGCTCGCTTCAATGGGAATTTATATTTTCACGGCAAGCAAGTTGTTCAAATATCTGGAAGAGGACGAAGCGAATCCCAACTCCTCCAAAGATTTCGGAAAAGACGTTCTTCCCGCCATGCTCAATGCGGGCGAAAAAATGTATTCTTATCTTTTTGAAGGGTATTGGAAAGACGTGGGAACGATCGCTTCGCTCTGGCAGGCGAATATGGATCTTCTCGGAGACAATCCCGAATTTGATGTCAACGACAAAGCATGGAAGATTCATTCCCGTAATCCGTTGGCTCCGCCCGAATATATCGGGGACGACGCCGTGGTAAAAAATTCAATGATCGCGCTCGGCTGCGAAATTGAGGGAAGGGTAGAAAACTCCGTCCTCGGCAGCAATGTCATCGTCGAAAAGGGAGCCGTCATAAAAGATGCCGTCGTCTTGGCAAACAGTATTATCAAATCGGGCGCGTCCGTATCCTATTCCATTATCGACGAAAATGTAACCGTAGGAAAAAATTCCGTGATCGGAGTGGAAAAAAATCCGACCGCGGAAATCGTTGTACTCGGGAGAGATATCACCGTCGGAGACGGGGTCCGCGTTTTGAGCGGTCAAAAAAATGAAAAAGACATTTTGGTGTAAAGGGGAGGAAAATCCATATGGCAGCATCGGCAGTCGGTGTCATCTTTTCAAATCTTCATGAAGAAAACGTTCCCGAACTCGTCCGCAGAAGGACGATGGGATCTATTCCGTTCGGCGGAAGATATCGTCTTATCGATTTTCCGCTCTCCAATATGGTCAATTCGGGCATTACGACCGTAGGCCTTATGACAAACAATAATTACCGCTCTTTAATCGATCACCTCGGCAGCGGTAAAGATTGGGATCTCGCCCGTAAAGACGGCGGAATCATCCTTCTTCCGCCGTTTTCCGACGAAAGCGAACAGATTTATACGACGCGGCTCGAAGCCCTCAAAGGCGTAACGAGTTTTCTCGCACGCCGTCAGGAAAAATACGTAGTTCTTTCTGACTGTGACGGCGTAGCAAGATTGGACATTTCCGATATTATCGCATTTCACGAGAATAAAAACGCCGATATCACAATGGTCACGCATTTCGAGGAAGTGGAAAAAACAGAACATTATATGATCATCGGCGCAGATAAAGACGGTCGGGTAAACGAAGTCAAAATTACCCCGAAACTTCGGAACAAAGCAAAAGCCGACGTATATATCAATGTAATGGTTTTCAACAGACAGTTTTTGTTGAATATGGTAGAAGATGCTTTGACGCACGGATATAGTTGTTTTGAAAGCGATATTATCGCAAAACAGCTCGACAGCCTGAAAATCTATCGCTATGACTTCCGAGGTTATTACGCGGGAATCAATTCGATGGCTTCATACTATAAACACAATATGGAACTTCTCAACCGCGAAGTCCGCGACGAACTTTTCGGCGCCAGAGACATCTATACCAAGGTTCGCGACAGCGCGCCCTCAAAATACGGCGACGACGCGATTGTCAGAAATTCGCTCATCTCTGACGGCTGTGAAATCGAGGGAACCGTGGAAAATTCCATTCTCTTCCGCGGAGTCACGGTGGCCAAAGGCGCCATAGTGCGGAATTCGATCATCATGCAGGATACGATTATCGGCCCCAATGTTTCTCTTGACTGCGTGATTACCGATAAAAATGTCGTAATCGGCGACAGAAGGCATCTGAGCGGCTGCGAAATTCTTCCGTACTTTATACAAAAGGGGACAATGCTTTAATATATTATGTCAGACATATATAATTATGTATGACATACATAGTATAAAATTGAAATACAGGGGAGGTTTAATTGAAATGGCGACACAAGCTAATACCACAACGAAAAAGAAGGCGGGCGCGAAAGCGCCGGCCAAAAGAAAGACGACAAAAAAGGCTCCTATCGAGGTCGTGACAGAAGAAGGGGAGGAATCCTTTCCGAGCATTCCCGAAAAGGCGCAGATAGAGGTATATCCGAAAAAAAAGATTTTGTTTGTGGCCTCCGAAGCGACGCCCTTTATTGCTACGGGGGGATTGGCGGAAGTAATCGGCTCGCTTTCGAAAGCAGTGGCGAAAGATCCCGCATACGACGTGAGGGTAGTGATACCGCTCTATTCGGATATTAAGCCGGAATTCCGCCGTAAAATGTCATTTTTGGGAAATATTTTTGTGCCGTTGTCATGGAGAAATCAATATTGCGGTATTTTTTCCTACGAAGAGGAAGGCGTGACTTTTTATTTTTTGGATAACGAGTATTATTTTAAGAGACCGGGCTGTTACGGATATTATGACGACGGGGAACGCTTTGCGTTCTTTTCGCGCGGCGTAATGGAAATTCTTCCGTTTATAAAGTTTTATCCCGATATTCTGCATTGTCATGATTGGCAGGCGGCTTTGGCGGCGCTCTATTTGAAAACCATTTATTGTTACCGTCCGGAATATCAGTTTATCCGTGCATTGTTTACGATTCACAACATTGAATATCAGGGGAAGTATTCTTTGGATATTCTCGAAGATTTATTCGGAATTTCCAATAATTATCGTCATCTCCTCGAATACGGCAATTGCTTGAATCTGATGAAGGGCGCGATCGAGTGCAGTGAAAAATTTTCCACGGTAAGTCCGACCTATGCGAATGAGATAAAAAACGCGGAATTTGCGCATGGATTGGAAGACATCATTCGGAAAAATTCTTTCAAACTTTCGGGAATTCTCAACGGAATCGATACGGTTTCTTACGATCCGGCCACCGATCCCGCGCTGTTCGCGCATTACGATGCCGAACATTTGGAAAACAAAGCCGTTTGTAAAGCCGAACTTCAAAAAATGCTCGGTTTGCCGGTCAAGCAGGTTCCCGTGATCGCCATGATTTCCCGACTCGTACCGCATAAGGGGCTCGATTTGGTAAAGACCGTGATAGAGGATGTTTTGAAGGAGGACGTTCAGTTTGTTCTTCTCGGAACCGGAGATTCCGTTTACGAAAATTATTTCAAGGATCTCGGGCACAGATATACGGGAAAAGCGGCTGTCATTATTTCTTTTAACGGAGATTTGGCGAGAAAGATTTATTCGGGTTCGGATATTTTCCTGATGCCGTCAAAGAGCGAGCCTTGCGGGCTTTCTCAAATGATCGCGTCGAGATACGCGACGGTTCCGATCGTTCGGGAAACGGGAGGATTGTACGACAGCATTAAGCCTTACGGAGCCGGCGGAAACGGATTCACATTTGCTGCCTATAATCCGTATGATATGTTATACGTAATCAGAGAAGCGCTCGAACTGTATAAAAACGAAGTCGAATGGAAAGCCTTGATGAAGAAAGCCGCCGAAACGGATTTCTCATGGCAGCATTCAGCGGAAGAATATAAAAAACTTTACGCCGCCACGCTTGCGTTGAAAAAATAAAGAACGCAGTGCTTCGAAGTTTGTACGACTTGACAATCAGAATTCCGTATGGTATAATACAGCGGAATAAATCAGGAGAATGGAACATTTATGAGTAAAAACAAAATCACGGAGTCGGACGCGAAGGAGCTGATTAAAGGAAAGCTTTCCCGATATTTCGGCGTAACGCCGTCGGAAGCGACCAAAGAACAGATTTATAAAGCCGTCGTCATGAGCGTTCGGGATATTATGCTCGAAAAGAGGCAGCTGTTTCATAACGAGATGAAGGCGAAAAAAGCCAAGCGCGTCTATTATCTGTGCATGGAGTTTTTATTGGGACGCTCCTTAAAGAACAGCGTCTTCAATTTGGGCGTGGAAAAATCGTTCGAGGAAGCGTTAAAGCCTTACGGCGTTACGTTATCCGACTTATACGAGCTGGAACCCGATGCGGGGCTCGGAAACGGCGGACTCGGGCGGTTGGCGGCATGTTTTCTCGACGCGTTGGCGACGGGAGATTATCCCGCGATGGGATTTTCTATCCGTTACGAATACGGGCTGTTCAAACAAAAAATCATCGACGGCTGGCAGACGGAACTGCCCGACGTGTGGCTTCCCGGCGGAGAAGTGTGGCTGACGCAGAGAAGCGACAATATCTATACCGTCAAATTCGACGGATACGTCGAAGAAAAATGGACGGAGCACGGCCTTGAAACCGTATATCATGACGCAAAAGAAGTACAGGCGGTCGCCTATGATATGATGGTTTCGGGGTACAACAGTAAAGCGGTCTCCGTGCTTCGGCTCTGGAAAGCGAAAGGTATACAGAATTTCGACATGAAGCTGTTCTCGCAGGGGGATTATAATGCCGTAATGCAGGAGGACAACGAAGCGGATCTGATCTCCAAAGTTCTTTATCCGGCGGACAATCACATGGAAGGGAAGTCGTTGCGCTTAAAGCAACAGTATTTTTTGGTTTCCGCCTCGTTGCAAAATATTTTGAGAGATCATAAACGTCGTTACGGCTCTTTGAAATTATTGCCTCAACTTGCGGCCATTCATCTCAATGATACGCATCCGGCGCTGGCAATTCCCGAACTTATGCGCCTTTTGATCGACGAAAACGGTATGAGTTGGGAGGAGGCGTGGGCCATTACGACTTCCGTATGCGCTTATACCAACCACACGGTCTTGGCGGAGGCTTTGGAAACATGGCCGGAAGACCTTATCGCCAGAAAATTGCCCAGGATTTATTCCATTCTTAAAGAAATCAACAGACGTTTCTGCGAAGATCTTTGGACTCGTTTCCCGGGGGATTGGGATAAGATTTCGAGAATGGCAATTATCTCTTATAATACGATAAAAATGGCGAACCTTTCCGTATATGGTTCCCATTGCGTAAACGGCGTATCAAAACTTCACAGCGATATCATCAAAAAGAGTATTTTTCATGATTTTTACGATTATACGCCCGAAAAATTTACAAACGTCACCAACGGAATTGCCCATCGACGTTGGTTAAATCAGTCAAATCCCGAATTGTGCGCACTCCTCGACGAATGCATAGGAACGGGATATGCAAAAGACGCTTCGGAATTGTCAAAATTCAAAAATTTTGAAAACGATGACAGTGTCCTCAGACGTCTGGATGAAATCAAGGCGCTTAAAAAGCAGCAGTTTGCGGATTATGCCTATAAGAAACAAGGAATTATCATCGATCCGACTACCGTTTTCGATGTTCAGGCCAAGCGAATGCACGAATATAAACGCCAGCTGCTCAACGTTTTGCATATCATAACGGATTATCTTGCGTTGAAAGAAAACCCGGAACTTCCCGTATTGCCCAAAACTTATATTTTTGCGGCAAAAGCGGCGGCAGGATATTATATGGCAAAAAAGATCATTAAACTGATCTGTTTCCTTTCGGAAGAAATCCGCAAAAATCCGAAAATCCGCGAAAAGCTCAACGTCGTTTACATGGAAGATTATAATGTAACCATGTCCGAAATGCTGATGCCGGCTTCGGAAATTTCCGAACAGATCTCCTTGGCTGGCAAAGAAGCGAGCGGTACCGGGAACATGAAATTCATGATCAACGGAGCTTTGACTGTCGGAACCTTGGACGGAGCCAACGTGGAGATGACAGAACAGGCAGGCGAAGAGAATTTGTTTATTTTCGGCTTGAAAGCAGAGGAAGTTTCTCAAATTTGGAGAAACGGATATTCTTCCAGTGTCTATTATAACCAGGATCCGGGGCTTCGGAAAGTCATCGAATCTCTAATCGTAGGGTTCAACGGAGAATCTTTTGCGGATATCGCGAATTATCTTTTGACGGGTTCTCCCGTCGCCGATCCCTATATGTGTATGGCGGACTATGAATCTTATCTAAGCATTCAGCATAAAATGTCCGCATTATATGAATCGGATAAAAGGAGCTGGAACCAAAAAGCGCTTCGGAATATTTCGGCCGCAGGTTACTTTGCCGCGGACAGAAGCATTCGTGAATATGCCGATAATATTTGGCACTTAAAAGCTCTTCGGTAAAAAACAATAAAAAAATAAATTTTTGAAAGCTGTAAAAAGTATTTTTTACAGCTTTTCATTAGTTTTCGTATTTTGGTTCAAACGTATGAATGTCTATTTCAATCCTTTGGATTCCTTATGTAAAAATATCATCGGAGCCGTCCGTCAAGGCGATGAACTGCGAATTTCGCTCTTTGTTTTGAAAAGCCAAAAGGAGTTTTCCTATAATATGCAAACTCCTTTGCGGGAAGAGTGTACAGCCCCCGATAAAGACGGGATTCTTTTTTTGGGAAAGGACGGAGAAAAACGAAATCTCTATCTCATGAAACGGACAGAATACGGTTGGACGATTCGCCTGAAAATTCATGACCCCGGACTTTATTACTATCATTTTCAATTGGATACAGAATATATTGTTCCGGGAAGAGGGGGAATCGGAAAAGAGTCATTTTTACCCGAAGCAGAATTCCAACTGACGGTCTATGCGAAAAATTATCGAACTCCGAATTGGTTCAAAGGGGGGATTCTCTATCAGATTTTTCCCGATCGCTTTTGTAAAAAAGGAACTATGCCAAACATAGAAGGTCGGATAACTCGTTCCGATTGGGGCGGAATCCCGAATTTTCGCCCTGACGAAAAAGGAAAAATTTCAAACAACGATTTCTTCGGGGGAAATTTCAAAGGAATTCAGAGTAAACTTCCGTATTTGAAATCCCTGCATATTACGGCAATCTATCTGAATCCGATTTTCGAAGCCGCTTCCAATCATCGGTATGATACGTCGGATTATATGAAGGTCGATCCGTTTTTGGGAACGAACGAAGATTTCGCCGAACTTACGAAGGAAGCGGAAAAATACGGAATACGGATCATTTTGGACGGCGTATTTAATCATACGGGCGATAACAGCGTCTATTTCAATAAATACGGAAAATATCCTTCCTTGGGGGCGTACCAGTCGAAAGAATCGCCGTATTTCTCATGGTATACCTTTCAGGATTTTCCCGATAAATACAGCAGTTGGTGGGGAATCGACATTTTACCTGAAGTCAATGAAAACTCCGCCGCTTATCAAGAATTTATTTTTGGAGAGAACGGCGTCTTGAAAACTTGGCTATCTTACGGAATCGGTGGATACAGACTCGATGTAGCCGATGAGTTACCCGACTTTTTTCTGAAAAAATTGAGAAAAGCGGTCAAAGATACAAATTCCGAAGCCATGATTATCGGAGAAGTATGGGAAGACGCATCCAATAAAGTTTCTTATTCGAAACGCCGAGAATATTTGCAAGGGTACGAACTCGACAGCGTTATGAATTATCCTTTAAAGGATGCCGTCATCCGATATATTATTACGGGCAATGCGGAAGATTTGGCCGATACGGCTCGGTTACTCCAAGATCATTATCCAAAACAGACTCTCGATTGCTTAATGAATATTCTCGGAACTCACGATACGGCGAGAATCTTGACCGTCTTGGGCGAAAAATCTTGCTATAACAAAGAAGAAATGGCAGATGAATCTTTTCGTCTCAATGAATCTGAAAAGGCTGCCGCGATCGAAAAAGTCAAAATGGCGGCTTTACTGCAATATTCCTTTCCGGGAGTTCCTTGTATCTATTATGGGGATGAAAACGGAACGGAAGGCTATATCGATCCTTTTTGCCGAAAATGTTTCGATTGGGATAACCTTAACGAAGATTTAATCTCTTATTACAAAAATTTAGGGGAAATCAGGACTTTATTCCGAGAAGTTTTTGCCGCGGGAATTTATAAAGAACTTTATGTGCAAGGCGGCTTTTTCTTATTTCAAAGAAGTTATAACGGAACTCGGGTCTATATTTATACCAACAATTCCGCCGAAGGATTGTTCGTTAAACTCTCCGGCAAATTCCATGATTATCTGAACGACAAAAATTTTGAAAATATCCTTGAAATCAAGCCGCATACTTTCGGAATTTTTTCTGAAATCGCTAATTTTTAGGCTAAAACTCCCTTTTTTACACAAACTATTCGTAAAAGCTGCATTTTACGAATAGTTCTTCCTGTACCCCATTGAGCCGAAAATCCTTGAAATTAAAGGTTTTTTAGGGAACCCTTTTGCTCATTCTTGAAAACTTTTCGGAAAAACCCTGCTTTCTGTTGACAGAAAAATATTTTCGCGGTACAATAGTTTTATGAAACGAGATAACTACTATATCAAACGTAATATTCAGGATATTGATAAGACGAATGAATTGCTGGAAAGTCTTCCCTCTTTCTGCGAAGATTATTTTTTGGGAATCGAACAGCGGACGAGCTGTCAGACGAGGTTAAAATACGCATATGATCTCAGAATTTTTTTCGATTTCTTATGTAAAAGAAAATATCGGAAAAAAGATGTTTTGGATTTGACTTTAGAAGATTTGGAAGGCGTGACAAATAACGACATAGAATTCTTTTTGAGTTATCTGTCCCACTATCGCTTCAACGAAAAAAGTCTTTCGTGCGACGAACGAGCCAAAGCGAGAAAATTATCCGCCGTTCGGGCCATGTTCAAATATTTTTTTAATAAGGGACTTATCGAGGTAGATAATTCCTCCAAGGTACAGACGCCGAAACTTCATGAAAAAGAAATTATTCGATTAGAAGCAGACGAAGTATCTAAGCTGATCGATATCGCAGAATCGGGTTCGGGCCTTTCGCGGCACGCTTCCGGATATCACGACAAGACGAAAATTCGCGATATCGCCATCATTACCCTCTTTTTGGGAACGGGTATCCGTATCAGTGAATTGGTCGGTCTGGATAACGATAGTTTTGATTTTTCCAATAATTCTTTTATCGTGACGAGAAAAGGCGGAAACAACGCAATTTTATATTTTTCGGACGAAGTCAGATATGCCTTGGAAGAATATATTGCAGAAAAATCAAACGATCCCAAAATTCCTCAGGGAGAAAACGCGTTTTTCCTTTCGATGCAATATAAACGCATCAATGTCCGTTCGGTAGAAATTCTCGTAAAAAAATACAGCAGCATAGTAACGCCGCTGAAAAAAATTACGCCTCACAAACTTCGCAGCACTTACGGAACTCGTCTGTATAATGAAACGGGCGATATTTACGTCGTGGCCGATGTCCTCGGACATAAAGACGTCAATACCACGAAAAAACATTATGCGGCAATTACCGAGGATAATCGGAAAAGAGTTGCCAATGCCGTAAAATTGCGAATCGAAGAAAATAAAGACGAAAAATAAAGCAAACTAACCATATGATCAACAACATTCAAAAAGAACTTGAAAAAATTTACATTATTCAGCCGATTACCGAGCAAAATGCCTCAAAATACAGGGTATTGCAGGAAGAAGCCGTGTCGCTTATCGAAAGCGCCGGCGCGGTATACGCGGGAACGATTTATCAAAACGTTCGGGAAATCAATCCCGCGACGTTTGTGGGTGAAGGAAAACTTCGGGAACTCAATGAACGCCTCGAAGGATTGGACGGAATTACGATCCTCTTTAACGGCGAACTCTCCCCTTCCCAAACTCTGAATATTTCCGCCGCTCTCGACAATCGAAAAGTTATCGACAGAACGACCTTGATTCTCGATATATTCGCCAAGAACGCGCAAAGCAGCGAGGGCAAATTACAGGTAGAACTGGCTCAGCTTAAATATATCTATCCTCGTCTGAAAGGAAAAGGCGAAGCTCTTTCCAGACTCGGCGGCGGCGTAGGGACGCGCGGTCCGGGAGAAACTCAGTTGGAGACGGACAGAAGATATATCCGCGGCAGATTGAAATATCTCGAAGATAAATTGAAAGAAACGGAAAAACGTCGTTCGTTGCAAACAAAACGACGTAAGAAAAACGCAGTCAAAACAATCGCTCTCGTCGGTTATACCAATACGGGAAAATCAACTTTGATGAACCTTTTGACAGGCTCGAACGTATACGTCAAAAACGAACTTTTTGCCACGCTCGATCCCACGGCCAGAACGTTTTCCATCGACGATGCGGAATTTCTGCTCGTCGATACGGTAGGTTTTTTGCAAGATTTGCCCCACAATCTTATCGAGGCATTCAAATCGACTTTGGAAAGTGCCTTAAATTGCGATCTGGCGCTCATCGTATGCGACGCTACGGGCGAATATGACATGCAGTTGAAAACCACGCTGGATACTTTGCAGGAAATGAATTTTTCTTCTCCCTATCTGGTTGTGATGAACAAAAGCGAAAATTTGTCGGATGCTTCTTTCCCTTATGGAAGTATTGCCATTTCCGCCAAGGAAAATTTAGGAATAGAATGCCTGAAAAGAGAGATTCTCAAACGTTTTTCTCAGGATTTTCTTTTCTGTGAACTGTTTGTCCCCTACACTCGGCTGAATGACTACGGCAAAATAAAATCGCTGCTCACCGAAAAGACTGTCGAATATACCGACGACGGACAAACGATCCAAGCAGTCATTCCCGCCATGTATGCAGAAAAATTTTCCCCCTATATAGCAAAGAGAAACGGCGTATGATTATCGCCGTTTCTCTTCGTATTCTTCGGGATTTGTATAGACTTTATCGATTTTAATAGATGCGACGTCTTTGAAATTCAAACATTTCCCGCAATTGTCGCAGACTTTACTCGGATCGAGATCGCACGTCTCGCATTCCAGACAACCTATGCAGTCCCGATCATACAGCACGCACTTTTGCGAATGTTCCGTTTCTTTCATCTCCTATCTCCTGCCTCCACGTTTTTGATTCTTCTTAATTATAGCATAAATTTTCCAAAAATCAAGGATTTTTTATAAACATTTGTTTGCTTTTCCCGAAAAAATGTGATATAATAAATTCAAAGAGTTCCGAAGGAGGAAAAATTCGATGATCGATGAAAAAAAACTGACGAACGTAATGGACTATATCCGTAAATTTTCGGAAGAAAACGGATATACGCCTTCCGTGCGCGAAATCGGAAAAGAATGCGGAATAAAATCAACCGCGACCGTTCACAGCTACATAGAAAAATTGCAGGATCGCGGTTATCTCAACAAGACGGACAATAAAAAGCGTTCGGTCAGCATAGGGAGAAGCTCGGCGGTCACGATTCCTCTGATCGGTACCGTCACGGCGGGACAGCCCGTCTTTGCTTATGAAAATTACGAGGATTATTATACTTTTCCCGCGGGAGAGTTCAAGGGAGAAGATTTGTTTATGTTGCGGGTTCAAGGCACGTCCATGATAGACGCAGGAATTCTGAACGGGGATAAAATCGTCGTACGGAAACAGCAAACGGCACAGGACGGAGAAATCGTCGTCGCCCTCGTCGAAGATTCCGCCACCGTCAAGAGATTGTTCCGTCGGGACGGTAAAATCGTTTTACACCCCGAAAATGAAGCTCTGGCAGATATGATATATGCTCCCGAGGAAGTATCCATTCTCGGGAAAGTCGTCGGTCTGATACGCAATTACAGGGCCTAAAACGCATTGCAGAGAAACAACTCCGCATAAATCATAAATTCCTCTTCCTTTTCTTCCGAAAAAGGAGTATAAAACGATGATATTAAATACGGGTGCGCGGACCGATACCGTGCAATATTTCAGCAAATGGCTGTTAAAGCGCTTTAAAGAAGGTTTCGTATATACTCGAAACCCTCTGTTTCCCAATAAAGTAATCAAGTATGAGCTTACGCCGGAAAAGATAGATGCCGTACTGTTCTGTTCGAAAAATTATCGGCCGATTTTACCGCGTCTGCACGAAATCACCGATCAATACAGAACCTATTTTCACTATACCGTTACCGCGTACGGGAAAGAAATCGAACCGGGCGTTCCTTCGATCGATGAAAGCATAAAGACGCTCATCGAACTTTCCGAACTCGTAGGCCGCCAAAGAGTCGCATGGCGCTACGATCCCGTGCTTCTGACGGAAAAGTACACGATAGAAAAGCATTTTGAAACGTTCGAGTACATGGCGGAAAAATTAGCTCCTTACATAGACCGATGCATTTTCAGCTTCGTGGAGATGTATAGGCGGCTGGAAAACAATATGCCCGAACTCATTCCTATGACGGAAGCAGATAAAGAAAGGTTGGCGGAAGGATTGGGGCGAATTGCCCGAAAATATGCCGTCAGGATACAGACTTGCGGTACAAACGGAGATTACAGCCGTTACGGAATTCACTCCTCGGGGTGTGCTACTTTGGAAATATTGGGAGCGGCCAATCATTGTACGTTTCGGGAAATCAAGCATAAGGGATTGAGAGAAGGCTGTCATTGCATCGAAAGCCGAGACATCGGGGCTTACGATACCTGCCTCAATGGCTGTAAATATTGTTATGCAAATAAAAATCACCAAAAAGCGATTGAAAATTTTCAATATTGTAACCCCGATTCCCCCATTTTGCTCGGAGAAATCAAAGATACGGATATTATAATACCGGGAAATCAAAAAAGTTTGTTGAAATCCGATCCCAATCAGATTTCCTTGTTTGAATGAGACGGCTCGATTAAAAAAACAGGTCTTAGTTTTAAGACCTGTTTTTTATTTATAAGTTTTTCAGATAAGAAATTTCCTCGTCGTTCAAAGAACGGACTTCTCCGCGATCGAGTCCGCGAAGCGTCAATTCCCCGATTTTGATTCTTTTGAGAAAATCCACGTTTCGGCCTATGGCTTCAAACATACGGCGAATTTGTCGGTTTTTTCCTTCTGTAATCGTTATGTGGATTTTCGTATATGCCTTATTCGTCTCGACGATATGAGCCTTGCATTTCTTCGTGAGAACTCCGTCCAATTCGATTCCCGACCGAATACGGTTGAGATCCTTTTCCGACATGGTTCCCTCCACGCGCGCCAAATAAGTTTTCGGAATTTCATTTTTAGGATTGGTAAGGCGATAGGCAAGTTCTCCGTCGTTCGTTAAGAGAAGAAGTCCTTCGGTAGCGTAATCCAGACGCCCCACGGGAAACACCCGCCCCGCTCCGGCGGGCAGAAGATTCATGACCGTTTTTCGCCCCCGATCGTCGGAGACTGTACAAAGTATCCCTTTCGGTTTATTCATGATATAATATTCGAGTTTTTTCTCTGCCCGCGCGATCGGTTTATCGTCGAGCAAAACTTCGTCGCCGTCCTGCACGTCGGCTCCGAGCAAAGCCGTCTGTCCGTTGATTTTGATTCTGCCGGCCGAAACCATTTCGTCCGCATGGCGACGACTGGCGATTCCGTTTTCCGCTAAAAACTTATTAATTCTCATTCGTATGCCTTCTTATTCGAAATTTACCTTTATAGTTTATATAAATTTCTCGAAAAAAGCAACCGATTTATGAGATATATTTTAATTTGTCCGATAATTTCCCCGTTCTTTTCCGTTTCCGTAACATTTCTTTCTTCCGAAAACTCTATTTTCAGATGTTGTTTTTCCTCCGGAAGCAACGGATAATATAAATCTTCCCTCGTACAGCCCGTTATATTCTTTCCGTCCTTCTTGACGGGAACGGGCGTACGGGCTCCGAGAATCCTGACGTTTTCATAGGCGGAGAAAGCATCGTCGAGAAGCTGTGCGCTCCGTTCGTACATCATGGAACAATTCAGTACGGTACAGATTAAGGTCATCCCTTCGCGCTCGGCGGCACTCACGAGGCATCTCCCCGCTTTCTGTGTATATCCCGTCTTGATGCCGATTCCCCCCGAATAATTTTTCAGCATCTTGTTTTTATTCGCCCACCCCCTCGGCCGGTAATATTTCGTCGATACGATTTTCTTAAATTCGGGATTTTGCATCGCATAACAGGAAATCAAGGTGAGATCTCTCGCGGTCGTGTAATGTTCGTCGCAAGGAAGTCCGTGCGGGTTCCGGAAACTGCTCTTTAAGGCGCCCGCTTTCTGTGCCGTTTCGTTCATCAGAAAAGAAAATTTTTCGATACCGCCCGCCGTATGCAGAGCCAATGCTTCCGCACTGTCGTTTCCCGAACGAAGCATGAGTCCGTAAAGTAAATCCTCCACGCTGTAAAGTTCTCCGCTTTTCAGATAGATGCTCGACCCCTCCACGCCCTGCGCTTCGGAAGGAATTTCAAATTCTTCCTTTATGTCGTCGCAGTGTTCGAGAACCGTAATAGCCGTGAGAATTTTCGTCGTGCTTGCCATCGGGAGCTTTTCTTCACCGTTTCTCTCATATAAAATTCTTCGCGTATTTGCCTCCATGACACATTCCGCTTTCGCGGGAGCAACGGAGGGACGGGCGGCGTCTGCCGATACGGGAGACGCCGGATGAAAGACACATACGCAATAAGCCGCAAGCAAGACTCCGCAAAGAAAACGGAAGCGGCGCGGCTTGCAATCCGCTTCCGTACGGTATATCTGTCCTTTCATCTCTCTTTATTCCTTCGCCGTGATGTTTCGGACGATTTCGCTGGCTTTTTCAATTAAATTGTCGATCGGTTCGTCCGTGATTCGGACCATACGACAGCTCTTTCCGTCATCGATGATAAATCCCATCGGTTTCATGCTGACGACGGAGCCGCTTCCGCCCGCAAAAGGCATGGAATTCGCTTCTTTGACTACTTTGATGTCTCCGTATTCTCCTCCGCCGGAAAGGCAACCCATCGTCACCTTTGAAAAAGGAATCACCTGAAAACCGCTGGCCGTCACGATAGGTTTTCCCACGACGGTATCGACGTCGGCCAGATCGCCGAGAGTCAAGACGGAAGCGTCTATCAGACTATTGATTTTTTTGTCTTTTTCTGCCATAAACTTTTTATTTTCTCCTTCAAAAGATTCGCCAAGGCACCGAGAAGAATAAACAGATTAAAGAACGTAACGAGATTCAACGATATACGCAGCTCGTCGCCGTTCGTCAGCCACAAGTTATTTTCAATTTTTTCTTTCCGTCCCCCGACGGAGAGAAAAAATGACCGAAGCGCCGTATGCGCCAGGGAAACGGGAATGAGGTATTCCGCACCCGTTTCCGTCGTCAGCCTTAAAGAGACGATTCGAAACGCCTTTGTAAACGAAAAACGTTTTCTGTCCGAATCCATTCCGGAGTAAGGTTTCAAAATAGCTTTTTTCGGGGAAATGTGAAGAGCTATGCCGCCCGGATATGTGGTGACGTAACCGCCTATTAATTTCAGCACCTTATATGCGTATAGAGCAAATCCGAATTTTTTCCGATTCATATCATAGTGAATATCCGCTTCAAGAAATATCGGAAAAAACAGCAATACCGCCAAAACGAGTATTCCCACGGCGGAAAATAAAAAGAATCTGCCCATATCTACAATATGGGCAGATTGCGTGAAAGTATGTAGTTTTTATCAAAGTTTTATAAAATCACAACAAATTCCCTTATTGGATTTTGATGATTCCGTCTTCTATGTCTTTCAGGAAGTCGGGAAGTTCGAATCCGCCTTCGGAAGAATTCTCTTTTTCCCGCTTTTCTTCTGCGGCTTCTTCCTCAGCGGCTTCCTTTTCCGGATCATAAACATCCTTTTCATAGAGATAGCTGCTCGCTTCGTTTGCGGCGTTGATTTCGGCGATCTTTTCCATCAGCTCGTCATAATCGGGAAGATCTGCCAACGATTTTAATTTGAAACGTTTAAGGAAATTATCGGTCGTTGCATACAAAATCGGTTTTCCGGGTACATCTTTCCGCCCGCAGGGAGTAATCATATCGAGACTTTGCAACGTGGTGATCGCATAATCGCTGTTTATGCCGCGGACCGCTTCCAATTCCGCGCGGGTAATGGGCTGCTTATAGGCGATAATCGCGGCGCATTCGAGGATCGTACGGGTAAATTCCTTTTCCCTGATGGGATTGAGAACGGACGCAACCGGATCTTTATAGTCGGGATTCGTCGCAAACTGCAATTTGTGGTTGAAAGTCAGGAGTCGGATTCCGCAGTCGCCGGTATATTTCTTTTCGAGATGCCTGACGGCCGTATCCATTTCCGCTTTCGTCAGAGACAGCTTGTCTCTGAGAAGATCCATGGGAACTGCATTTCCTGAGGCAAACAGGATCGCCTCAATTATATTCGTCAATTTCTCCAATTTCTTCCTCCTCATTCCTGTTCGGATTTTTCATAATCGTAATGGAAGAGAAAATCTCTTCTTGCGTTACAAGTAAAAATTGATGCTTCAAAAGTTCCAAAAGCGCTTGAAAGGTCGTGACAATTTCCGGTTTCGAAGCGCCTTCTTCAAAAAGTTCTTCAAAGGAAACCTTTTCCTTCTCTTTGACAACCTCCCTTATGTAACTGATTTTTTCGGGAACCGTATAAAGATCTCTGGGAATTTCCCGCGCCGCGCCCGTTTCGCTCTTCATGCTTTCTCTTTTCAGCATGAGTTTTGCAAATGCCGCCAAAAGCGCGTCTAACGTAAAATCTTTATATTTGACCTGCACTCCGCCGACTTCCCTATCCGGCTCTTTGAAATAATAGCCGACCGTCTCCATTTCTTTGAGCTTTTCCGCTTCTTCCTTTATCATCTGATATTCTTCGAGCGCACGGATCAGATCTCCTTGCGGATCGTCGTCCTCGTCGTAATAATCGTCGAAGCCGTCGTCGGGAGGAGGAACGAGACTGCGGGCTTTAATGTCGATAATCGTGGCCGCAATATTCAGATAATCGCTCGCCTTATCCATATCGATATAGGGAAGCCCTTTCATATACATCAAAAATTGTTCCGTGACCTGAGAGACGAAAATATCTTTGATCTCGATTTCTTGTTCTTTGATAAGGTATAAAAGCAGATCGAGCGGCCCCTCGAAATTATCGAGCACCGTCGTATAGTCTACCTCCGAATCAAAGTTTTTTACCGAATCTACCGTAATTTTTTCCACTTGTGCCCCCCTCAGAGAAGAATCAAATCCCATAACGCCGTAATCGGCCAGCCGAAGATATTCGTCGCAAAAGTCATGACATAACCGAGAATATCGAAATATCCGAAAAACGGAACTCTTATCGCAAGATTTCTTGCAACAAAGCTGAGGAAAATAAGTCCCATCAAAATATAGTAACCGTAGTTGCGGAGAAAACGATAGACCTTACCGCGCTTTTTATTCAATGCGTCCACCATGCGGAAACCGTCCAAAGGATAGAAAGGCAAAAGATTGAATACGCAGAAACTCAAAGAATAGGAAAACAAAAACTGCGTGAGATAATCAATAAACTCTTGCCCGTAGGTCATGGCATAAGAACTATCCGGCAATAAATAGTTCGTCGTGAGAAGAAAAATCGGATAAAACAAAAATGCCGAAATATAGTTTGTGATGATACCCGCGGCGCTTGTCCAAAAACTGCCGCTGCGATAATGGCGGAAATTATTCGGATTGACGGGTACGGGTCGAGCCCAACCGAATCCCACCAATGCGAACATCACGATTCCGATAGGATCGAAATGCTTTATCGGGTTGAGCGTCATTCTTCCGTTGAATTTTGCCGTCGGATCGCCGCATTTATAGGCAACGAACGCATGAGAAAACTCGTGCAGCGTAATGACGACCATGACCGCAAGAAAACTTGCGAGGAGATATACTATATAGTCCATATTTTTATTATACCGTTTTTTATCCGAAAAAGCAAGTGTGTGAAAGGATTTTTCAAAATATTATGCTCGAGAAACGTTTATTTATCCGTTTCCGAAAGAAGATAAGCGGGAACGACGTCGTTTCTTGTCAGATCTTGATAGGACTGCGGCTTGATGATGTATTCCCCTTTTCCGTCTTTCACCAACACACAGGGCGGAATCAAGTTGCGGTTATAGTTCATCGCCATGGAATAATTATAGGCTCCCGTGGAAAGAACAGCTAAAAGGTCACCCTCTTTCGCCTTCGGAAGATGCACGTTCATGGCGATTAAATCCCCGCTTTCGCAGCATTTTCCCGCTATCGAAACGATTTCCGTCGCGGGTTCCGCAGCCCGAGCCGCAAGTACGGGCGTATATTTCGCCTGATAGAGCGCATATCTCGGATTATCGAACATGCCTCCGTCGACGGCGACATATTTTCTGAGTCCGGGAATTTCTTTGATCGCGCCGACCGTATAGAGCGTAATCCCCGCTTCTCCGACGATAGATCTTCCCGGTTCTACAATGAGAAACGGAAGTTTAAGTCCCTTTTCTCCGGCCTTCCGCTTAACGGCAGAAATTAACGCTTCGAGATATTCCCTGTATCCTTCGGGAGGGATTTTTTTATCTTCGTCGGTATACCAAATCCCGAAACCACCGCCCAGATTGAGTTCTTCCGTGACGAATCCGAATTTTTCCTTCATTTCCGCCGCAAAATCCATACACTTTTCCGCTGCGAGCACGAAAGACTGCTTTTCAAAAATCTGCGAGCCGATATGACAATGAAAGCCCCTCAGACTGACGTATTTTTTGGAAAGCGCGTAAGCGACGGCTTTTTCGGCCGTTCTGTTCGAGACCGAAAATCCGAATTTACTGTCTGTTTTTGCCGTCTGAATATAAGCGTGCGTATGCGCTTCTACTCCCGGATTAATGCGAAGCAAAATATTTTGAACAATCTTTCTCTTCGCCGCTTCCCTTTCGATTTTATCGATTTCTTCGGGAGAATCAGCGACGATACATCTTACTTTCGCATCGAGAGCTTCCTCGATTTCATAATCGAGTTTATTATTGCCGTGCATATAGATTTTTGAAGCGGGAAAACCCGCTTTGAGCGCCGTATACAACTCCCCGCCCGAAACGACGTCCACGCCGATGTTTTCCTGTGCCGCGATACGATAAATCGCTTCGCAGGAAAATGCTTTGGAGGCATACAGGACAAGTCCGTTATCGTCATATTCGCTCTCAATGGTATCCCTGTATATACGCATCATATTCCGAATGTGCGCTTCGTCGAGTACGTAAAGCGGCGTTCCGAACTTTTCGGCTAAATCGACACAATCGGCTCCGCCGATTTCCAGATGTCCTTTCTCGTTTATTTTCAAAGTTTCTCTTGTATTCATAACTTTTATCCGCCTTTTCCTATGTGATTTTTATCGATAAAATACTGTTATCTATTTTATCAAAAATTTTTTGAAAATGCAAGGCCCGGAAGCATGTTTCCCAAGAAAAATTTGTGAAAAATAACCTTATTCATTATTTAATGAATAAAAGTCCGCTCTTTAAGGTAACTTTCTTAAAAAGCGGACTTAAAATATCTTGTGGATTCCGTTAATATATGTTATATTCTACCCTATTATAAATTCCAGCCCTGCGCCACTCTGCGAAGGTGATCGAGGAAACCGGCCGCAGCCGCCGATTCATTCGCAACAACGGCTACTCGATCGATTTCCAAATTATCTTTATAGACAATAATTTCTCCGACTTTATCTCCTGCCTTAACGGGTGCCTTTACTCGGTTTTTGAGCTGTACGTCTATCGTTACGTTCTCCGTGTCTCCTCTCTTGGAGAAGATATGAGAACTGCGCTCGGGACGAACGGAAATATTCTTCGATTTTCCCCCGCTCACTTCTATCGTTTCGCTTAAAGGATTATTGTCGTCCACGACCGTTTTAAGCGTATAGGTTGCAAAAGCGTAATCAAACATCGTACGGATATCTCCGAAACGATGATCGCTCGTATCCTCTCCGATCACAACGGAAACGATCCGCATGCCGCCGCGTTTAGCCGTTGCGGCAAGACAAAAACCGGCCTGATTGGTAAACCCCGTCTTGCCTCCGTCGCAACCGTCATAAAAACGAATCAAGCGATTGGTATTGGAAATTTCCGTGTATCTTCCCTGAGGGTGTTCGAATTTATCCGTCCAGATTTTACTGAACGAAAAATACTCTTCGTGGGAAACGAGTTCCGCCAACATTTTCGCTACATCGTGTGCACATGAGTACTGCGGTTCTTTGGGAAGTCCCGTACAGTTTGCAAACAGAGTGTTCGAAGCTCCCAGCTCTTTTGCACGAGCGTTCATTTTATCCGTAAACAGACTTTCGCTTCCGGCAATTCTCTCAGCCATCGCCACGCAGCTATCGTTCGCCGAACAAACGATGATACTTTTGATAAGTTCCCGCGCCGGATATTTTGCGTTTGCTTCCAAAAATACCTGTGAACCGCCCATGGAAGCCGCACGATCGCTGACCGTGATCTCTTCGTCCAAGTCGAGATTTCCCGACTCCACCGCATCGAAACATAAAATCAAGGTCATAATTTTGCACATACTCGCAATGGGAAGCCGTTCGGTCGCATTGGTCGCCAAAATTTCCGTTCCGCTGGCCCAATCCATCATATAAGCCGCCTTTGCGTTGAGCTGTAAATCCACACTCTCCGCAGAGACCTGCTTTTTTTCTTCCGACAAAGCGAAGAATTCTTGCTCTTCCGGCGTTTGAAAGCCGCTGACCGAAACGGCCGAAGGTTCCGCCGTCGGAGCGGAGATCTTCATCGCCGCTTTTGTAGAAACGCCCGGAAGGAACAACGCCATTCCGAGGAATACGCCCAATAATTTTTTCATATCCTTAGTTTCTCTCTTTCTTCGCGGATTATACTCTTCAATTTTCTTTTTTCGCTCTTCAATGCCCTATCTTTCGATATCCATTTCTTCAAAGGACTTTGGAAACGGGACGAAAAATCAGACAGATCATGAGAAATTCCATCAGCGCACAAACGAGAGCCGCCGACAGCATAATCAAACAATACGTAAAAAATTCTTTGATCCCGTTTCCCCGACAGCGTTTTTCCCGAACAAAATCATATGCGATTGCAGAAAAACAAACATATACGGCCGCAAACAGCAATGTTTGCGGTAAAAGCACAATGAGCCAGACCAAAAATCCGCTGAACTTATATACCGAAATCAAAATAACCGTAACCGACCCGAATACAAATCCTTTATAAAATATCAGCAGTCCTTGTACGGGAAGATAAAAAATGCAAAAAGCCGCGGGGATCGTCAACAACAGGAAAAACGTCGATGATAGTACTCTGTCTAATAAAATACCTCCCGGAGACTCCGAAAATATACGATAGACATAGTTGTCGCAATAATTTAAGTAATATCGGTATATCGTCACAGATTTTTCAAGTATTATGCCACACATTGTTCCTATGACAAACATAGCACTAAAAACTATTACAGACATAATTCTTTTTTTTAATGTAAATCCGATTTCACGCAAAAGAAAAAGAAGATTCATATAAAATGATATGAATCTCCTTTTCGAATTATGACGAAATAAGTCGCCTGATCTTTTTTATTCTTGTAACATTGTATTTACATCGATACCATATCCGCGCGTCGGATCATTGAGAAATACATGTGTGACGGCGCCGATCAATTTTCCGTCTTGAAGAATGGGACTGCCGCTCATTCCCTGAACGATTCCGCCCGTTTCGGAAATAAGATCTTTATCCGTAATTTTAATGACGAAATTTTTATTGCTTTTATTGTTTTTATCGACTTTTACGATATCGATAGTATATTTTTTCGGGCATACACCGTTGACCGTGGAATAGATATAAGCGCTTCCGGGTTTTACTTCTTCGATGTCGGCCGTAACCGCAGTCGGGAAATCGCTTAAATCGTAGGTAGAACTCACCTGGCCGTAAATTCCGCAGTCACAAAGTTTATCTGCCGTTCCGATTCCTTCATTATTCAAGAACATTCCCCGAAGTTCTCCGGCTTTTCCGCGTATTCCCTTGGTAACTCCCACAATGTTACATTGATATACTTTTCCTCCGGAAATTTTCATTTCACGATGATCTTCGCCGACGACGGTATGTCCCAAGGATCCGAAACGGTGAGTTTCTTTATCGATATAAGTCACTGTACCGACCCCCGAAACGCTGTCACGGATCAGAACACCGATTTTATATCGGCCTGTAACCTTGTCTTTTGCGGGCTGAGCGGAAACCGTAAGCGTATCTCCGTTCCGACGAACGCAAATTTCTACCGTTTTTCCTTTACTCTTATTGAGAATTTCATTCAAATCTCCAATCGTCTCGACATTGATTCCGGCGACTTTGGTAATTACGTCTCCCGTACGGATACCGGCTTCGGAAGCAGGCGAACATACCCCGTGATCGCCGATCACTTCGCAAATCCCGATGACCTGTGCGCCGCCGGCAGAAAGCGTAAAGCCGGCAGGCATTCCTCCTATATATACCGTTCGTCCGTCCGCGGAAGCCGATACAGAAGCGACGGAATATCCGAAACTGCCGACCGCCGAAACGGCCAATATCATACTAATGAAAAAAGCACTCAATCTGCGCATGATTACCCCCATTTGAAAGGTAATTTGTGCAAGACGAGTGCTTTCTATTCGTTTAATTACCGCTTATTCAGACGCAGAAACTGTCAATTTATGGCGGTTTTGTATTCCCTTGCCTGTTTCAGCAGTTCTTCGGCGTGTTTTACGGCGAATTCTTCGCCTTCTTCCCCGCCCAACAAACGGACTATTTCCTGCGTTTTTTCCTTTTCGTTGAGTTCGCGGACTTGTGTATGCGTCTTTCCGTCCTCTTCCCTCTTTTCTATCAAAAATTCCCGATCGCTCATCGCGGCAATCTGCGCAAGATGAGAAACGGCAATAATCTGCATATTCTTTGCGATTTTCGCAAACTTTTCTCCGACTACTTTTGCGGTTTTTCCGCTGATTCCCGCATCGATTTCATCAAAAATATAAGTTGAAATTTCATTCACGTCGGAAAGTTGCGTTTTTATCGCCAGCATGAAACGGCTCATCTCTCCGCCACTGATAATCTTTCCGAGCGGTTTTAACGGTTCCCCGGCATTCGCGGAAAACAGGAAGCAGATTCTATCCAATCCGTTCGCCCCTGCGGAAGCCGCATCCTCCGGCGTATAGTCGTCAAATTGAATTTCAAACTTGGCATTGCGGATATTGAGCGTTTTTAATTCCTCGGTAACACGGCGGCAAAACGCTTCTCCGCTCTTTTTTCGTAGAGAAGTAATTTTACGGCAAACTTCGTATATCTGCTTGCGGACACGTTCGGATTTTTCCGTAAGAATTGCGTACTGTCCTTCACAATCGGATAATAATTCATATTCTTCACGGCTCTTTTTAAGATAAGCGTCTATTTCTTTTTTATTCGCCCCGTATTTTCTCTTTAAAGCGGTAATTGCGTCCAAACGAGTTTCGGTTTCCCGTGCTTCGTCCTCATCAAAATACAGCTCGTCTCCCATTTCCGAAAGTGTTTCGGCTATATCGTCCGCATCCAGCGCAATTCCTTCCAGCCGTTCATATGCGGAAGAATATTCTTCGTCCAATCGAGCAATTCCCGACATTGCGCGCTTTGCAGAACGAATACAGTCCAAGGCTCCGTTTTCCCCCGACAGCGCTTCCGTCGCTTCGCGCACGGCGGAAATGATTTTTTCCAAATTATTGATTTTATTGCGCTTTGCGAGAAGTTCTTCTTCCTCGCCCTCTTTCAGGTCGACCGCTTCGATTTCATCGATTTGAAATTTCAAAATATCCAATCGGCGCCCCCGCTCTTTGACGTCTCCGCCGAGTAAATTTATCTGTCGGTCGATTTGACGCAGTTCAGACAATAAACCGGATAACTTTTCTTTTTCGGGAATCAATTCTCCGCCCGCAACTCCGTCTAATGTCCTCAACTGATTGGATTCTTTCAAAAGGAAGAAATGTTCGCTCTGACCGTGGACATCTACGAGACTATCCGTCACTTTCCGAAGCATGGACACCGTTACCGTATTTCCGTTGAGTTTGATACTGTTTTTTCCCGATTCGGAAAACTTTCTCGAAATAATAATATCTCCGTCCGTATCGATATCCATTTCTCTGAGCGTGTGAACGGCTTTGCTGTCTTCGGGTACGGAAAATTCGGCTTTCACCATACACTCCGTTTCGCCGTATCGTATCATGGTCTTATCCGCTTTCGCGCCCAATACAAAATTGACGGAATCGAGAATAACCGACTTCCCTGCTCCCGTTTCGCCCGAAAGCACATTCAAACCGGCGCAGAATTCTATTTCTGCGCTGTCGATCAGCGCTACGTTTTTTATGGTGAGTTTCGATAACATATGCGTTCCGCTCCCTCGGCGGGAATTTTATTTCATGAAATCGTTGATTTTGTCGATGACGGAGACCGCGGCCTCATTGCTTTCGCAGACAATCAGAAGCGTATCGTCGCCCGCGACCGAACCCACGATTTCAGGATAATTGAGCTTGTCTACCACAGTACCTGCATTGGGACCGTTACCCGTCAAGGTCTTGATTACGACCATATTTTGCGCACATTTGAGTGCAACCACGCAGTCGCGGAAAAGATTTTTCATCTTGGGAGAAATCTCGCCTTCGCTGTCATTTATGTACGCATAGCGGTATTTCTTTTCGATACCGGATACTTTAAACAAATGCAGATCCTTGATATCTCTTGAAATTGTCGCCTGCGTTACGACATAATTGAGCTTATTGAGTTCCTGACACAGTTCTTCTTGTGTCTCGATTTCCTTTTGAGAAATGATCTCTAAAATTTTCGCATGTCTAGCCGTTCTTAACATTTTTCATTCTCCTTCATTGGTTTAATTTTGTTCTTATTTTTCTAAAAAAACAGGAATCATCCCTTACGGGAAAATCCGCCGTAAACGGCGCTTTTCTCACGATGACTTCCGTTCCTTCCTGAATAGATCCCGCCAGCTTTCCGTCTATAAATAACATAATCCCTTTACGAACAGCCGTCACTTCAAATACATCCGTATCAGAGAACACCATGGGGCGGGAGTTGAAAGAAAAGGCACAGACGGGGGTAAGCATAAATGCGGGAACGTCGGGAGCAAGAATCGCTCCTCCGGCGGACAGAGAATAGGCAGTAGAACCCGTAGGCGTACTGATCAAAAGTCCGTCCCCCGCAATCTTTTCCATTTCCCTCCGATTTACCTTCACTTTCAATTTTGCAAGCTGCGTATTGCAAACGCTGTAATCCCGCTGAAAAGCGATTTCATTGAGCGCATAATACTTCTTTCCGTCCAATTCCGTTTCCAGCAAGGTACGTTTCAAAACAGGACAACGAGCCTCTTTCAATCGGACAAGAAGCGCTTTGATTTGTTCCGTTTCTTCCTTTTCGTATTCGGTCAGAAAACCGAGCGTGCCGTAATTGATTCCGATTACTTTGATATTTTTCTGAGCCGCCGCAGTCGCCGCGTGCAAAATAGCTCCGTCTCCGCCGAGTACTATAATGACATCGACTCCGCCGATCTGCGTGACGTCTTCAAAACAAATCGTCTCATAACCTTCCGATTGCAAAAAACGGACAAAACGTACGAGAACCTGTTCGTCCCGAATTTTTTTACTGTTCCCCATTACCCCGATTTTCATCGTCTTTCCTTCCGTCATTTGCTTAACCTATACCAACTTACCGAGTGAATATTCTTTAACGAATTTCCCGACCTGTTCCAAAATTTCCCAATCCTTCAAAGCACAAAAATCGGAATTTTTCAAATATAAAACGTATTCCAAATTTTTTCCTTTTCGGACGGGGGCATTGACAATTCCGTTCGGTGCCAATCCCGATTCTCTGCAAAAACCGAGCACCTTTTCCATAATCTTCAAATGCGCCGAAGGTCGGACGATCCCGCTCTTTCCGATATTCTTCTTTTCACACTCGAATTGCGGCTTGACAAGGACGAACGCACTTCCTTCGACACATACCAAGGATTTGATGACCGGAAGAATCAACCGCAAAGAAATAAAACTGACATCGGCTACGACACTATCTATTTTATCCGAAAAATCATCTTTTGTCAAATATCTTGCATTAATATTTTCCAGAGATACTATATTAACATTATTTTTGAGAGACTCGTGCAAAAGGCTCTCGCCTACATCTACGGCATAAACTTTTCTTGCGCCGTGCTGCAAAAGGCAATCGGTAAATCCGCCCGTACTTGCCCCCAAATCGATAAAAGTTTTCCCCGCACAGTCAAAGGAAAAGGCTTTCAGCGCTCTTGCAAGTTTATAACCGCCGTTGGATACATAATATTCTTCGGGCTCGGGAAAAGAAATTTCCGAGTTCTCCTTCACTTCGTCTTTGGGACGAATCTTTTTTCCGCCGATCAGAACGAGCCCCTTTTCAATGGCTTCGGCGGCCTTGGTTCGGGAACCGAATTTTTCCGCAAAAAATTTGTCCGCTCTCATTTAAGGATTTCCGCCAAATACTTTTCCACTTCTTCTCCGGATACTCCGTATTCGCGCTGCAAATCGCTCACGTTTCCCTGCGGGATGAATTCGTCGCGATACGCAAAATTCTTTACTCTGAAAGCGCCCGTATCGCCGTATTTTTCGCATAACGCGGCGTCGATGAGACTGCCGAAACCGCCGATGAATACGTTATCTTCTATCGTCACGATATTTCTGTTTTTCAAAGAGAACAACAGCTCTTTGTCCAGAGGCTTGATAAAACGAGCGTTGACGACATCGAAATCTTTCCCCGAATCGAAGAATTTTTTCCAAATTTTCAGAGCGACAATCAAACTCCGTTCTCCCGCGGCAATGACCGTGACGGGAGCCTTTGAAGAACGGTGCATATATTCCCATTTACCTACCTCTATCGGCGCGCTTTGCGACGAAAATACGATTTTTCCCGAACGAGGATACCGAATCGCCAAAGGATGCGGGTACGACGCACTGAAACGCAAAAATTCTTTGAATTCTTCCGTATCTTTGGGAACCGCAATCGTCAGCCCCGGAATCAAAGAAAGATAGGACAAGTCAAAAACTCCCTGATGCGTCTCTCCGTCCGAACCGGAAATTCCCGCTCGGTCGATGCAGAAGGTGACGGGGAGCTCCTGCGCGCAGACGTCGTGAATAATTTCGTCAAACGCGCGCTGTAAAAAGGTGGAATAAATCGCATAATACGGTTTAAGTCCCGCAGATGCCATCGCCGCGCACAACACCGAAGCGTTTTCTTCACAGATCCCGACGTCAAACGCGCGTTCCGGATAGAGAGCAAAAAATTTATCGAGTCCGAGGCTGTCCGTCATGGCGGCGGTAATAGCGGTAATGCGTTCGTCCTTTCTGGCAAGGTCGCAGAGCGTATCACCGAGGATTTCCGAATATTCTTTTTCTTTATGCGAACCGACGGGCGCGATTCCGTGCGTATTCGTAGGATGCTCCTCGCTGAATTCGTATCCTTTTCCCTTTTTGGTGACGATATGCAAGAGCACGGATTGCTTTTGGAGAAGTTCTTTCGCTTCGGCAAGTGAATCAATCATCTCTTCCGCGTCGTTGCCGTTTTTTACTCCGATATATTTAAGCCCGAATTTTTCGAGCAGGCGGATGCTCTCCTCCTCTTTTCCGAGTTTCAACTGCGCAAGAATATCGTGCATGCCTCCCACCGTGGGAGAAATGGACATGCCGTTATCGTTCAGGACAATCAGAATTTTCGTATCCAAAATGCGGAGACTGTTGAGCGCCTCATATATGAGTCCGTTATTAAACGATCCGTCTCCGATAAATGCGATGACGTTATAGTCCTCATGCATCAAGTCACGAGCCTTGGCGATTCCGAGCGCCGCGGAAACGGACGTTCCCGCATGGCCCGTGTCGTAACAATCGTATTCGCTTTCCTTTCTCTTGGGAAATCCCGAAAGCCCACCCTCTTTTCTCAAAGTGGAAAATCTGTCCATGCGGCCGCTCAGGAGCTTATAGGCATAACATTGATGTCCCACATCGAAAATAATTTTATCCTTGGGAAAATCGAATACGTAAAAAAGCGCGACGGTAGGTTCCACCGCGCCGAGATTGGATGCAAGATGTCCGCCGCATTCGGTGACGGTATCATATATGACATTTCTCAGTTCGTCGCAAAGGACGTTGAGCTCGCTTTTAGAACAACGTTTGATGTCTTCCGGGCGCCATTTTTCCAACATTTCCTTTTTCCTCCTTCGTTCGTTTCCGAAGTTCACCGGCCGCCGACCGATTATTTGCTGCGATTGCGCACGTAAGTGATAAGGTCGTACAAAAAGGCGGTATTTCCGTCGATTCCGTCCAGGAGCATGTAGCAGCGCTTCGCATACATATCGGCGTGAATTTTTGCCCCCTCCAATCCGTACAGTCGGATACAAGTCAATTTATTTTCCTGCTTGTCCTTCCCGACGGATTTCCCGAGAGTCGAAAAATCTCCCGTGACGTCGAGAATATCATCCGTAATCTGAAAGAGCGAACCGAGCGCCTTTCCGAATTGCTCAAATTCAAAATAAAATTTATTTCCGCTCAAAATACTCGCTATCGCGACGGGCGCCAGCAAAAGTTTTCCTGTCTTATGCTCGTAAATATAATGGAGATCCTCTTCCGAAACTTCCCTGTCCTTTTCGGAAAAATACAAATCCGCCGACTGCCCCGCAATCATGCCGTAAATCCCCGCACACTCGCACAAAAATTTAGAGGCGAGCACATATTTTTCGCCTTTCATGCACTGGTCGAAACAGAGCGAATAAGCCGTATTCAGCAAACCGTCGCCCGCAAGAATCGCATTTGCTTCCCCGTATACTTTATGATTGGAGGGCTTACCGCGACGGAAATCGTCGTTGTCCATGGCGGGCAAATCGTCGTGAATCAAAGAATAGGTATGAATCATTTCGAGCGCGAGCGCATACGGAAAAACGTCTTTCAAAGGCGTTCCCAAGGTATCTGCCACCGCTAGCATGAGAACGGGACGAATCCGCTTGCCGCCGAGCAAAAGGCTGTATTTCATGCTTTGCCCGAGGATTTCGGGACTGGTGGAAAGACCTTTGCAATACTCTTCGGCATAAGAGCAAAACACCGAGAGATAAGTTTCGTATTGACCGTCAAATGTGTACAATTTTTATTTACTCCTTAAAAGCAGATAAACAGGTATTGTATAACAGCATCGTAATCGTCATGGGCCCCACACCGCCCGGCACGGGGGTGATGTACGAAGTTTTCTCTTTAACGTTTTCAAAATCCACGTCTCCGCAGAGTTTGCCCGAAGCATTTCGGTTCATGCCTACATCGACGACGACGGCGCCCTCTTTCACCATATCCGCAGTCACGAATTTCGGTTTTCCCACGGCGGAAATCAAAATATCCGCCTCTCGGCAAATTTCTTTTAGCCCCCGAGTTTTGCTGTGGCAGACGGTAACGGTAGCGTCCGCATTGAGAAGAAGAAGCGCCATGGGCTTTCCGACCGTCTTGCTCCGCCCGAGAACGACCGCGCGCTTTCCCGACAGGGAAATGCCTTCTTTTTCGAAAATTTTCATAATCCCGAGCGGTGTACATGCTGCCGTACAATTTTCTCCCAACGCCAGCTTTCCGAGATTTTCCGCCGAAAAGCCGTCTACGTCCTTTTTATAAGGAATCCTTTTCAATGCCGATCGCGCGTCCAGACCTTCGGGCAAAGGAAGCTGCAAAAGAATTCCGTGGATTTTTTCGTCCTTACCCAATTCATCCAACAGCTCTTCGACTTCACTCTGCGACGCGTCGGCAGGAAGTTCGTAGGAAAAAGAACGGATCCCGACCTCTTCGCACGCCTTTATCTTATTTCTCACATAGATACGGGAAGCGGGATTATCTCCGACAATGACGACTGCAAGCCCGACTTCCCTGCCCTCTTTCTCGATCTTTTCTTTAAGCTGTAAGCGAAGCTCCGCGGCAAGCGCCTTGCCGTCGATAATTTTCATACTCTCTCTCCCGACGTTTACTTATTAATGACGCCCGAAAGGACGCCGTTGACGAAATCCGCACTCGTTTCCGTGGAATATTTTCCGGCGAGCCCCGCCGCTTCCGAAACGGATACGACGGGCGGAATATCGTCGAAATAACAAATTTCCGCCATGGCGATGAGCAAAATGCTCTTGTCCGTCGGATTAATACGATTTTCCCGATAATGGTGACACGCTTCTTCGATTTTTTCAATCAGTTCGGAACGGTGTTCTTCGACCGTAGCAACTAAGTCTGCCGCAAAAAGCAGATCGTCGTCCTTTTCCAGACCGAATTGGCGGTATATTCTCTTTTTGAAAGCGTCGGAACAATCCGTATTGAACTGTTGGGAAAAAATGATGTTCAGGGCCGCTTCTCTCGCATTACTTCTCATCTATGTCAATTCTCCGTAAATACCGAAAATCCCTTGCCGAATCGGAAGGGATTTTACACTTAAACTTCTTCGGATGCGGACTCTTCCGCGCTATCGGCGTCCTCATCGGAATCCGTCGCCGAGTCCGGGGAAACGGCCGGGAATACGACGTCTTGAATATGAACGTCAACCTTTGCCACTTTATACCGAGTCATCGTTTCGACGTTCTGTTTCACCGACTGCTGAATCCGATAAGCCAATTCCGGTACATTATATCCGTATTTTACGATAACGGAAACGTCCGCATAAATGCCGTCCTTTTCGAGAAAGAGACTGATGCCTCTTTTCTTTCCCGAAACCAATGTGGTTCCTTCCACTTCCTCTACCGCCAACGCGACGATTCCGTTTACGATACCCGCATTGTATACGACCTTTCCGTTTTGTTTATCGTTCAAATTAAATCTGAAATTGGACATTCAAAAAGATCTCCTTGATAAGCTACCGCTTATATTATAGCACATCTTTCCGAATAATTCTACTGTTTTTTATCAAATAGTTTTTCTTTTTTCAACTTTCCGAATATACGGGCATGATCACGATATTTCCGGCAACGACTCCCGTCTCGTTTTTGAGCATGTTATAGATGGAAAGCGCCGTATCGTACGTAAGTTCCGAAGAATTGATAAAGACGTTAATATTGTCGGAATCGCTGGAAACGGAAACGACCGCATCGGAGAAGCCGAGGGATTTGATCATATTTTCGAGGACGAGCTCTTTTTCCATGGCCGCAACGATTTCCATTTTCATTTTCGTTGCTTCTTCATAGCGTTCGTCCCCCGCTTCATAGAGCGCGATTACGCTGTCGAGCTGCACGAGTTCTTCGCTGCGAGCCGTCGTGCGTTCCGTGCGGTAGGTAGCGAAATAATTCGCCGTGGTGACGCCGCCTTCCGCGGAAGCCAGCGCGTTGGTGTTGGCGAGTACGAAATTAAATACCGCTGTCACCGCGAGCAAAAGTACTAATGCCGACATTACAACAATTTTCTTTTTGGTTGACATATTTTTATCTCCTTTTTTATTCTTTCATCAGATAAATTCTCACGGACTTTTCGTCCGTTCCCAAAGCGGCCGCCACGGCCTCCCGGATATTCATATTTACCAGAAGATCGTTTGCGCCTTCGCAGACCACTACGACGCTTTCCACGCCGTCTTCTCCTTCGCAAATCATCACATTGACCTTGCCCACACCTTCGATTTCTTCTAAAAGCGCACATAGCTTTTGTTCGCTTTCGCTGGCGTTCGCCATCGTCGGAGTCTCCCGTTTGTCGTCGGTATAAAAAATTTTCCAGACCGCAAAAATCAGGAGCAGGGCGAGAGCGGAAAGCAGCAGAACATCGCGGAAGCGACTGCTTTTTTCCCCGCGCTTGCGGCTGCGCGAAGCCGTTTGATTATTCGACAAACTCCACCTCGCAACCGTATTTTTCCGTAATATGTTCTTTCATCTTTTCCCGTACCTCCTCGTCGATATTTCCCTCCGCGTCCTTCAAGAGTACTTTGGTAATTTTAATCTCCGTTCCCTCGTAAACGGACAGATACCCGTCCTCTCCGTCTTCGGTCACCGAGCCGCAATATTCCCAAAGCAACGTGGCTTCCACACGGACGGAAAAGAGTTCCTCCATTTTTTCTTCCAAATCCTCTTCGGCGTTTTCCACTCTTTTCGTACTGCAATAATCTATGAAGGAACTGTCCGTTTCTATGACTGTTTCCGAGGAAAAAAACGGAAAATTTATCTCACCGCCCGTTGCCACCTTATGAAAGAAGCCCAAAATGGGAGCCAAAATGACGGCCAGACAGCATAGTTTTGTCATACCCTTGATAAATTTTGCCGTTTTTCCTTCGGGCAACACGGCGGACAAAATACCCGTCAAAAGGACAATGCCGATAATGGCAAGAAGATAACCGCTCAAAACAGCACCTCCGAAGAACAGATAATCAATACGATTCCGATAAAGTACAGAAACGCAACAAACAGCAATCCCGCGGTGCAATAATTCAGATTGTCCGCCGTTTCGCCCAAAAAGGAAGAAATGCGACTCTCCCCGAGCGGCTGTGTAACGGCTGCCGTCAGCCGCAGGAACAAATTAGCCGCGACCAGCATGACGAGCGGCTCGAACAATACGGAGACCATAAGAAAAATGCTCAGGCTTCCGAGGGAATTTTTAATGAGCACGCTGCCCGCAATCGCAAGGTCGAATCCTCCGGAAAGAAATCCGCCGACGATGGGGACGCCCGTTCCGATAGCGTATTTCGCCGCCCTGCGGGTGATTCCGTCGTATGCCGCCGAAGTCAGTCCCTGCACGGTGAAAAACAATCCGAATACGGAGACGCTCACGCCGATAATCCATTTGTTTATACTCTTGAAAAAAGCGGAAAAATTATTGAGTTTCAATTCGTTCGACAGATTTCCCGCCATGGAAAACGCGATAATCGTCAAAGTGAGCGGAAGAACCACCGCCGAAACGACGGAAACAATCGTGGTGCTCAAGAAAGCCACCGCGGGCTGGTAAATCGCGGCGGAAACGCTTCCGCCGCTCGCGGCCATGAGCGTCAGCAACAGAGGAAACGTCAGCTGCATTTGTTCCCGCATGGAGGACACGGAGGAAAAGGCGCGTGAGAAACATTCCGTCAGAACCGCCAGAACGGGAATGAGAGCCGCCGCATAAGCGACGAGAAATATCATATCCGCGGAAGTCTGAGAGGCAAAATTGCTCTTGACGGACGACAAAATTCCGCATAGCAGCGCCACCGCGCAGATACAGGCAAACGCGGGAAGCATATCCTTTACATCCTCGAACAATACGTTGAGAATCTGCTTTCCGAAACCGCCGTAGTCGAACTGTTCCCCCTTGATATAGTCGAAGAGCCGTTCGGCTATCGTTTCGTCGGAAAAAATCCCCAAAGAATCGATATATTCCTGCAACGCCTCCATATCCAGCTTCTCTATTTGTTCAAGAATGTTCTGATTGAGCTCCTCTTTTCCGTCCGTGCCTTCCTCCGCCTGCGCGAATACGAGTCCGGGAAGGCAGAAAACGACGAAGAAAACGAGAACAAAAACCCGAAGGACGAGGCGCCGCCGTCCCTTTTGTTTTCCTCTGCATGAAAGCGGCAAACCGTATAAATAATTTTTTGTCCTCATATCAGCTCCAAGAATCCCGCCATCAATTTGAGGACGCTTTCGATGATGGGAAGAGAAAGAATTAAAATAGTGAGCTTTCCGCCGAGAATGACCTTATCCGCGACGGCAGAACTGCCGAAATCGTTGAGAAGCCCCGCGCTGAATTCGGTGAGATACCCCACGCCGACGATTTTCAGAAGAATTTTAATAAGGCCGTTTTCGATTCCCGTGAGCTTGGCAATCGTCGACAGGATATTGACGGTATTTTGGAGCATGTCCACCACAAACATCAAAATAATGATGA
Organism: uncultured Clostridia bacterium; assembly: GCA_904419075.1. Classification (GTDB taxonomy): domain Bacteria; phylum Bacillota; class Clostridia; order Christensenellales; family Borkfalkiaceae; genus Scatosoma. The sequence continues at coordinate 166,846 of CAJFQM010000001.1, read as the reverse complement.
TGCCGGTAATCGTGACGGCAAAGGAAAGTTCGGGCTTGGTACTTTTGAGAAGTATTGCCGAAATTGCCGTCACGAAAGCAATGCCGATAATTTTGAAAATTTCCGTTTCCGTATGTCCGTACCATCCTTTTGTTTTTCTTCATTTTTCGTTTTCCGCCCCGAAAGGCTACGTCAAATCGAAAAGTTCCATGATCTGTCCGAATAAATCGCCAATCATGCCGACGACGATCGTCAGGACGAGAATCAGCCCTACGATGCTCACCACCGTAGCAATATCGTCGCGGTCGGATTTTTTAAGGATTTGACAGATGACGGTGACGATGATGCCGATGGCGGCGATTTTGAAAAGTATCGAAATATCCATAATCTTTATATGATGATGACTAAAATCATCAGTCCGCAGAGAAATCCGAGCTTCAAATACAGGTCTCCGTACTTGGAACAATCCTCCGCACTCTTGCGCTTGTATTCGCCCAGCGTACCCTTTACCGATGTGAAATACGCATTCTGAGAGGCACTGTCGCCCTTTCCGACCATCAGAAAATAGTCGTTCACGAAATCTCCCTCGTCCTTGCTCAGAAAAGAAAACGTCGGAAGAGAAGATTTTGTCTGAGGATCCTCTTCCCCGGTCTTTCCCAACGCTTCGACGAAGGCGCATAAGAGCTCGTCAAATTCTCCCTTGTAAACATATTTTCCGCTGAATTCTTTGATGGGACGGCGATAATAGGCAATCTCGCTCAAAAAACGCTCGTTGAACTCGTTCATCTGCGAAAAGAAGTTCTTTCTCTGTCTGTATTTTTTTGCGAGAACATATCCGCAGAAACTCGTGAAGCATATGATTGCCACGCCGAGAATAAATTTTATCATACCGCATTTTTCATCCTTCCGTTTCCTTTGATTTTTCGTCGTAAACTGCCTTTACCCTTCCGATCGTCTCCGAGTCCAACAGCACATAGCGCTCGAACAGCCCCGAAAAGGGTGGTTTAACATCGGAGATTTCGGCAAAGTGCGCCGAAGCGATTACTTTCACGCCTCCGAAAATCGCCCTTTCGACGGCCGAGCAATCGGCTGCGGACAGCTCGTCCGTAATCATGACATCCGGCCGCATGGCGCGAATCCCCGCCTCAAAAGCCGTGGCCTTATCCGCATACAGCAAAACGTCGCTGGTCGTGCCCGTATCTCCCGCGGAAATTTCCCCGCGCTCGTCACAAATCAGGATATTTTTTCCCGTAGTTTCGCTCAGCGTCCTGCTTAAATCGCGCAATATCGTCGTCTTTCCGATTCCCGGAGGAGACATGATCAATATGCTTCTGAGTTTGTCGGAAAGGCATCGCCGATAGATTTCTCTTCCGCAGCCTATAATCTCATGCGGAACGCGGATACATAAAGAAGTAAAATCCCGGATCGCCAGAGCCTTTCCCTTTTCAAAGACATATTGTCCCGCAAGCCCGATGCGTTCCCCGTATTCTCCCGTAATAAATCCGCGCTTGATTTGTTCTTCCACCGAATAGACGGAGAAACGCCCCGCGGAAAAGACAGTGTCCCCGATTTCCGCATGAGACGGACGCAGGGCGGCGGACGGTTTCTCAACCAACCCGTAAAAACCGAGATAACGATATCTCCCCTCGTAATTTACAGTGACGGGACGCCCCGCTCTGAGACGGATTTCATACACGCGATTGAGATTGACGTGTCTGAGCGCCTCTTTGATATTGTCCGGAAGAAATTCCAACATTTGTTATCATTATATGCGGCGGCTTGTCCCGATAGAACAAAAGAAAAGGAAAAAAGCACCCTTCGACAAGAAAGGTGCTTTTTCCTAAAATATATAGGAGGTTCTGTAAAAGTTATTTCGTGTAATCGGAAAGAAGCTGTGTGCTCTTTTCCACAAAGTCGGAAAGTTCTTCGGGCGTGAGTTTCTTATAGCCGAGCATCGCCAGATAATAAATCTGATTGACGATAAATTTCTGCTTCTCTTCCGCCTGTCCCGTAAGCCCCGCCACGATGGGATTGGAAAGATTGAGAACGAGCGTCGCGTTCTTCATGGTATCCGCTTCGCTCATGCCGTAAAAACTGTTCATTTCCGACATTCTGCGCATAAATTCTTCCACCGTGATAATCGCGGGAATATTTCCGTTTTTGAATTTTTCGGCTTTTACGGAAATATCCTTATTGGCAAGATTGTTTTTGAAAAGCTCTATCAGATCTTTATGATCTTCCTCTTTTACTTCTTCGCCGCTCTTTAATGCGCCGTCTACATCCGCGTCGATTCGCACGAAACGGCATTTTCTGGGATTCTTATATTCTATATAGCTGATAAAATGGGGATCGATAAACGTATCGCATACGATCGCGTCGAGACCCGCCTCTTTGAATAAGGCGATATATTGAGCCTGCTGCGCTTCGTCAGATACGTAGTAAACGGCCTTGGGCTGTATCCCTTTCCCCGCGTCCTCGTCGCTGACCTCCTCGCCGAGAAAGTCATTTAACGGCTTATATTCGCCTTCTAAGTTCTTAAAGATAACGATATCTTTTACTTTATCGTAGAATTCGTCGTCTTTCAGGCAACCGAACTTGATAAAGGTGGCAATATCTTTCCAGCACTCGTTATAACGTTCTCTCTCGTTATTGAAAAGCGCCGTCAGCTTATCCGCGACTTTTTTAGTGATGTGTTTGGAAATCTTTTGTACCTGTCTGTCGTTTTGCAGGAAACTCCTCGAAACGTTGAGCGGAATATCGGGACAATCGATGACGCCGTTCAAAAGCATGAGGAATTCGGGGATCACTTCCTTGATGTTATCCGCGATGAATACCTGATTGCAATAAAGTTTCACCTGTCCCTTTTCGAGCTGTACCTGCTGTTTTTTCACCTTGGGGAAATATAAAATGCCTTTCAGGCGGAACGGATAATCCATATTGAGGTGAATCCAGAAAAGAGGTTCGTTGTAATCCATGAACGTATCCCGATAGAAATCTTTATATTCTTCGGGCGTACATTCTTTCGGGTCTTTCAGATACAGCGGAGCCGTATTATTGATAGGTTTATCTTTGACTTCTTCCTTTTTCTCGTCGCCGTCCTTCTTGTTTTCGGCCGCCTTGTCGTCCGGCTTCTTTTCTTCTCCTTTCGGATTGAGATAGATATTATAAGGCATGAAAGAGCAGTATTTTCTGAGAAGTTCCCTTATTCTGTATTCTTTCAGAAATTCCTCTTCGCCTTCGGCGAGATGCATGACGATTTTCGTACCGCGGGAAGTCTTGTCCGTCGCGGAAAGCGTATAGGTGGAATTGCCGTCCGATTCCCATTTTACCGCCGGTTCGTCCTTATAGCTCTTCGTATAGATTTCCACGTTTTCGGAAACCATATAAGCGGAATAAAATCCGAGCCCGAAATGTCCGATAATACCGTCGCCGGAAGCGTTCTCATATTTTTGAAGGAAATCCTCCGCGCCCGAAAACGCGATCTGAGTGATATATTTTTCTACCTCGTCCGCGGTCATGCCGATACCGTTATCCTGAACCGTGAGAGTCTTTGCCTTTTCATCTACAAACACGTCGATGCGATATTCTTCGTCGGGCTCCGCCTTGGCTTCGCCCATCTCGACGAGCTTTTTGAACTTCGTGATTGCGTCCACGCCGTTGGCTACGATTTCGCGGAGGAAGATATCCTTATCGGAATACAGCCATTTTTTGATAATGGGCATCATATTTTCGCTTGAAATTTTAATGTTTCCCTGTTTTTCTTCCATAATTGAAATCTCCTTTTCCGAGGTAATTTTTATAACGATTATATATAAACAGAAAAGTCTGCTTTTAATCGAATTAAAAGCAGACTTTTTATCTATTTCAAAGTATTGTTCGAAAAAACTCAGGAGTTTTTAAGCATCTCGGCGATGGAAGCTCCGCCGATACCGCCTTCGTTCCATTCGGTATATTCGTCCGCGGGTCTGTCTTTGGAGAACTTCTTCGCTCTGCCTTCGGATTCGCCCCTTGCGGCTCTCGGACGTCTTTCGAGATTTTCGGGCTTGGGTTCCAGCGCCTTGATGGAAAGCGTCATCTTCTTTTCCGCACAATCGAGTTTCAGAATTTTCGCATCGATCTCTTCCCCGATCGTCAAAGCCGTCGTGGGATTCTCTAAAAATTCGTGAGAGATCTGAGAAACGTGAACGAGACCGTCGATGCCTTTTTCCACTTCGATAAACGCGCCGAAAGGAACGATTCTGACAACTTTGCCGTGAATGACGTCGCCTTCCGCATACTTATCGGCAGCAAGGTCCCAAGGCTGCGGCTGAAGCTGTTTATAGCCGATAGAAACTTTCTTCGCTTCGGTATCGATTTTCAAAACCTTGAACTGATACTTCTTGCCGATTTCCAATACGTCGGTGACAGCTTTTACGCCCGTCCAGGAAAGATCGGAAATGTGAGCGAGGCAGTCGAATCCGTTCACCGATACGAAAGCGCCGAAGGAAGTGACTCTTTCCACTTTCCCTTCCACGATATCGTCAACGTGAATGTTTGCGAAAAATTCGGCTTCTTTTGCCGCTTTCGCAGCCTCTCTCGCGGCCTTTTCTTCCTCGATGATGACGCGCTGAGAAGCGATGATTTCTTTTCTTCTCTCCGTCTTGATCTCGAGCATTTTAAGACGCAGCTTCTTGCCCACATACTTTTCGAGTTCCTTCACATAACCCGAACGGATTTCCCTTGCGGGAACAAATACCGTATAGGAACCGAGCTCGCCCGTAAGACCGCCCTTATTGTATCCCGTGCAGGGAATATCGAATTCTTTACCCGCTTCGATATCCGCGAGCATAGCTTCCTCTTCCTTGACCTTCTTGATCATTTTCTGAGAGAGCTTGACGGGATTCACGGACACGACCATCAATTCAATTTCCTCGCCGACCTTGGCCGCGAAATCGTCTTTATTATAATTTTCGCAGTCCACCTCGTCTTTATCGAGAATTACTTCCTTCTTTGCGAGAGGGAGCAATACCGCAATTCCCGAATCGTCCGCCGACGAAATCGTAGCCGTAATCAGCTGTCCTTTTTTGAACTTCGGCTGATTGTCCATGTTCGCGACAACTTCTTCCATCGTCGCTTTTGCTTCTGTTTCCATTCCTTCCATCTTTAAGAGAACCTCCTGAGTTTGCGCGTTAGGGGTGCTGGCACCCGTAACAATACCTACCTTTTTAAATCTTTTGATTTTATTATAATCAAGATCGTCCGAATTCCGCATGCGGAACACATCGGAACAATACTTCGCACAGATATCATACAGCTTGTTGGTATTGCTGCTGTTCAAACCGCCGATCACCAGCATTGCGTCGCATTGTTTCGCGAGTTCCCCCGCTTCATTTTGGCGTCCTATAGTAGTATAGCAAATTGTTTCAAAAACTTCAACTGTTTTTCCCCGTATATCTTTAATAATTTTAATAATTTTTTCAAATTTTTCCTTCGAAAAGGTCGTTTGTGCCACTACACAGCACTTTTTTTCGGGCAAAACGGAAAAATCGTCGTCTTCGGAGGCGAAAATATAGGCTTGCTCCCCGCACCAGCCGTTTATGCCGATCACCTCGGGGTGCGTCCGTTCCCCTATAATGATAACGCCATTGCCTGCTCGATGCTGCTCGTCGGCAATCCGCTGCGTGCGGCGTACGAATTCGCACGTACAATCCACAACTTTAATGCCGCGGTCGGCACATTCGTCGAAGACCTTTTTTGCCGCACCGTGAGAACGGATGATGAGTGTCGCTCCGTCGGGAACTTCGGAAAGCGAATCTACGGTGATAATCCCCCGTTTCGTGATCGTATCCACTACTTCTTTATTGTGAATGATTTCTCCGTAAATATAGGTATTTTCGGGATCTATCGTCAAGGCGGTATCCACCGCCTTTTTTACGCCGTGGCAAAATCCGCCGCTCTTTGCTACCAGAATTTCCATTCAGGCTTTTTTTCTCCTTTTCTTCGCTGCCAAAAATTCCGCATGTTCGCGGCGCATTTCCAAGAGTTTTTCCCTCAACTTTTCGTCCGCTTCCCGTATGAGCTCGTCCGTCAGTTTTTTATCGTAGTATTCCGTAAATTCAAACGGCTCTCCGATAAGGATATGATTGAGGCGGAAGGGCTTCGGCTTCTTATACTGCATAATGGGAACGATGGGAACCCGCGCTTTGATCGCCATGACGGAAGCGCCCGATTTGAACGGCAACATATCCGCATTCGTCTTATTCCTCGTGCCTTCGGGAAAGATACAGATTTTTTCTCCGTTTTTCAAACATTTTAAGGAATCCATAATCGCGCGTACGTCGCTGCCGTCACGACTGACTTCTATGGCTTTCAGATGCTTGCAGAAAAATCCCATGAACCAGTTGTGCACCACCGATTTTTTGGAAATATAATGAATTCCTTCCCAGGTAGTGCTCGCGGGATAAATGACGTCCCATATCCGATAATGATTGCCGATATAGACGCAGGCCCCGTCCGCAACTTTTCTCTTGCCGTAAAACCGAAACGGCAGACACAACCAAAAAATAGGAATGACGATAACGCGCAGAACATTCAAAAGACCCATTATATGACGTCCCTTTTTGTTTGCGGGGACAGTTACGGACCTTTTCTTTTTGGATTCTTTTCTTTTCTTTCCGTCCTCTGAAACGTGCTTTTCTTCCATAAACAAATTTTCCTCTTTATGCCTGAAATCAAGCTATATTCTCGATTGTATAAGGGATTTGATCTTTGCGACGACCTCGTCTATTCCGAGATCGGAAGTATCCACTACTATAGCGTCGTCGGCAATTTTCAAAGGCGAAAATTCCCGTTCGGAATCTTGCTTATCCCTTCTGACGATTTCCTGGTGCAAAGTTTCGAAATCGACTTTTTGCCCGCGTCCGAGCAATTCTTTATATCGCCTCTCCGCGCGAACGCGACTGTCCGCCGTAACGTAAAACTTGAACTTCGCATCGGGAAGGACAAAAGAACCTATATCCCGACCGTCGAGTACACAGGAAGTCTTTTTTGCGATTTCCCGCTGCATTTCCACCATTTTCTCCCGCACCGATTTGAGTGCGGAAATATCGGAAGCGGCCATGGAAACTTCATTCCTGCGAATTTCTTCGGAAACATCTTTTCCGTCCAAAAAAGTATGTTGCTTCCCGCCTTGGTATTCGACGCTCAAATCTAAATTTTCCAGCATTTTTCCGACTTTTGCGGCGTCCTTTACATCGATTCCTTCCTTTAACGCTTTCAGGGCGCAGGCACGATACATCGCTCCCGTATCGAGATAGAGAATATCGTAATCCCTCGCCAAAATTTTTGCTATCGTGCTCTTTCCGCTCCCTGCGGGGCCGTCCAAAGCAATATTATAGATTGACGAAATATCTTTTCTCAAAACTTTTGCTCCCTTCTGATAGATGTGTTTGGCCGAAAAGGTGTTTTCCGTAAAAATCATCGTGCGGATACACAACGGAAGCCCCCCTTCTATTTCCGGCTCCGTGCAGGCAAACAACGGACAAAAATCGTAACCGGCCTCCCGCGCCGCTTTTGCCGGATGGTAAGCGTGAATATCCTTGGTCAAAGAAAAGACGATACATCGTACCTCTGCTTTTTTCAGAAAATTTGCCCGAAAAATTTCATCGACCAACTCTTTCACCGACGAAAAAATTTCGTCCTTACAATCTCTTTCTATCGTAGTCGCTCCGCGAATTATCGTCATTTTTTCTCCTCTGTGTCGGAAAATACCATTATCGAGTCTTGTTTTATTATATACGTAAAAATAAAATCCGTCAAGCCTTTTGCTTAAAGCGCAGAAAGGTTTTACTCCTTTGGGTGACATTTTTCGATAAAATGAAATTCTTCCCGAAAAACATTCAGCATAATCGAATATATTCACAAGAAAAATTTCTATTTGTCGTTAAGAGAAAACTGAGGACGAGTTTTACTCCTTCCCCAATTTTATCTTATGCTGTTTCCCGCCGCATATCCCGTCGAAAAGGCAATTTGGAGATTATAGCCGCCCGTAAAAGCATCCGCGTCCAACACCTCTCCGCAAAAACGCAATCCCTTTACTTTCTTCGCTTCCATTGTGCGCGGATCGATCTCGGACAAATCCACTCCGCCGGAGGTAACGATCGCTTCGCAAAAATCCCTTAATCCTGCGGGCTGTAAGGGAAATCCTTTCAATATATTCAATAATTTCCCGCGCTCCTCTTTCGTGAGAACATTCACGTTTTTTTTCTCCGAAATCCCGCTTGCGGCCAACACCGCCGAAATCATTTTCTGCGGCAATAAATCCGACATGGCATTATCGATATGCCGATTCTTGTATTTTTCAAAATCTCTTAAAATTCGTTTATCCAACGTCTGTCTGTCGAGCGCGGGCTTCAAATCCAGTTCCAGAATCACGTTTTTTAAGTCGAGGCGATTGATCAGGCTGGAAAGAGAGAGCACCAACGGACCCGATATTCCGAAATGCGTAAAAAGCATCTCCCCGAACCCGTCATAAATCAACTTTTTGCCGTTTTTCGCTTTTAAGGCAACATTTTTCAAAGACAGTCCCTGCAAATCCTTGAAAAGAGCCCCCTTCAATTCGATTCCGCAAAGCCCCGGCCGTAAATCCGTCACGCGCAGTCCCGCCTCGTCGGCAAACCGATAACCGTCTCCCGTCGAACCCGTCGAAGGATAGCTCAGTCCGCCCGTACAGACGATCGCTTCCCCGCATTCGTATTTTCCCTTTTCCGTCCTTACAGCTACTATGCGAGGCATAATATCTACGTCAGACATAGAAGTTTTCAAACAGACAACTTTTTCATTGAGCAAAAATTGAACCCCGACCGAACGACAGGCTTTTTCCAAAGTTTTGGTAACATCGCTCGCGTGGTCGGAAACGGGAAAGACTCGGCCTCCGCGTTCGGTTTTAAGGGGCAGACCGTGAGAGACAAAAAATTCCATAACGCTTTTGGGAGGGAAAGACCAAACGGCGCCCGTAAGAAATTTTCGGCCGCGGACGACATTTTCCAAAAATTCGTCGGGAGAAATGTCGTTGGTAATATTACAGCGTCCTTTTCCCGTAATGTAGATTTTTTTTCCCAATTTTTCGTTCTTTTCGAAAAGAAGAACGTCGTTTCCGTTTTTGGCGGCGGCATAAGCCGCCATAAGTCCCGCGGCTCCTCCGCCGACGATGCACACCTTTTTCATTGTTATACCTTTTATTCTTTGACCGATATTTTACCGCGAAAAAGCGCGGCTTGTTTTTCGTTCGTTTTTCGATTTCGTTTTAATACTTTTTGCTATCTTTCTCTGACGCACAATGATTTGCCAGTTTCCCCTATACTACGGAGGAATTATTTAAGGTCTTTGAAAATTCTCTGTAACACAAAGAATTTCGGCGCGGAAATCCTGCGCCGAAATTTTTAATTCATGCAATTTTTTCAGACGGGATAAACATTTCCCTTGGCAAGATCTCTGTCCACACCGTCTTTCTGCGCTTCTCTCCATTTGAAGAAATTCTCAGCCACCTGTTCGAATACGGCATAGGAAAGAACATCTTCTTCTTTCTCATAATACCCCATTTCGATGACCTTCTTCTTGATATCCTCATATTCGGGCTTCAAGTCGTCGGCCGGACGATAAGTAATGCGCTTCGTATCGCCCAATACCTTCTTAGCCACTTCTTCATTGATGGGCATCGGGAGTTTTCCGTATTTACCAGCGAAAAGATCTTTCGTCTCTTTCGTCACCATTTTATAGCGCTCGCCCATGATGACATTGAGAACCGCCTGCGTCCCGACAATCTGAGAGGAAGGAGTAACCAACGGCGGATAACCGCAATCCTTTCTCACGTTGGGGACTTCCGCGAGACATTCCATCAACTTGTCTTCCTTTCCCGCTTTTTTAAGCTGATTGATAAGATTGGACAACATTCCTCCCGGAACCTGATAAATGAGCGTATTGACGTCGATTCCCTTCACTTTATCGGTGAGAATACCGTCGTCCTTCAACCTCTTTTCCACTTTCTTGAAATGCTGTACGATCGGAAGCAATTTCGCAATTTCTATGCCCGTATCATAGCCCGTTCCCTTTAAGGTTGCCACCAAAGGTTCGGTAGCGGGCTGCGAAGTACCGTTTCCGAGAGGAGAAAGCGCCGTATCGACGATATCCACTCCCGCCAGAATCGCCATAAGATAGACCATGTCGCCCGTTCCGGTCGTATTATGCGTATGCAGGTGAAGTTTGGTTTCGGGCCGAAGTTCCTTTTTAAGTGCTTTTACAAGTTCATACGTATCGAAGGGAAGCAGAAGATTGGCCATATCTTTCAGACAGATATTATCCGCGCCCATATCTTCAAGCTGTTTACCGAGCTTTACGAAATACTCTTTCGTATATACGGGGCCGGTCGTATAACAAATCGTCGCTTCGCAGACTCCGCCGTATTTCTTAATCGCCTTCATGGAGGTTTCGAGGTTTCTGGGATCGTTCAATGCATCGAACACACGGACGACACCGACGCCGTTTTCGATAGATTTTTCCACGAATTTTTCGACGAGATCGTCGGCATAATGGCGATACCCCAACAGATTCTGCCCTCTCAGAAGCATTTGAATGGGCGTCTTTTTGAGATGCGCTTTCAGCGTTCTCAATCTTTCCCAAGGATCTTCGTTAAGGAACCGAAGACAGGAGTCAAAAGTCGCTCCGCCCCAAGCTTCGAGGGAATAATAGCCGATATCGTCCAGCTGTTCCAAAACGGGAAGCATTTCGTCCAGCCGCATTCTCGTTGCAGCCTGAGACTGATGCGCATCGCGCAAAATTGTTTCCGTAATCAATACTTTTCTGTTTTCAGTTTTTATTTCCATAATCGTTTTTTATCTCCTTATTAGAACAGCGATAAGAGGAAGCCCGCGGCAATCGCCGAACCGATGACGCCTGCCACGTTCGGACCCATCGCGTGCATCAGCAAATGATTGCTCGGATCAGATTCCCGTCCCACGTCCTCGGAAATACGGGCCGCCATCGGAACGGCAGAAACACCCGCGCTCCCGATCAACGGATTAATTTTTCCCTTGGAAAGTTTGCACATCAGTCTGCCCATCAAAAGGCCGCCGATCGTACCGAATACGAAAGCAAACAACCCGAGAAGAATAATTTTAATCGTAGACCAGGTCAGGAATACGCCGCCGAAAGCCTTGCAGCCGACGCAGACGCCGAGAAAGATCGTCACCGTATTCATGAGTCCGTTCTGCGCCTGAGAAGAAAGACGTTCCGCCACGCCCGATTCGCGCAGAATATTTCCGAGCATCAGCATACCGAGGAGAGGCATCGCATCGGGAAGAAGAATACCGACCACCAATGTCACAAGAATGGGGAATATAATTTTCTCCAACTTGCTGACGGTACGGAGTTGCTTCATCTTGATTGCTCTTTCTTTCTTGGGGACGAGCAATCTCATCAAAGGCTTCTGAATGATGGGGATAAGAGCCATATACGAATAGGCGGCAATCGCTATAGCGGAGAGCAAATCCTCATTCGTAAATTTCGACATCATCTGTGTTACGTACAAAGCCGTAGGGCCGTCAGCACCGCCGATAATTGCAATCGAGCAGGCCGCCGCAAGATCGAACCCGAGCACGACCGACAAGATGAGCGCAACGAAAATCCCGAGCTGAGCCGCCGCACCGATCAACATACTCTTGGGATTGGAAATAAGAGGTCCGAAATCGGTCATTGCACCGATCCCCAAGAAAATGAGCGGCGGATAAATTACGTTTTGTACGCCGTAAAAGAGATACCACAAAAGCCCTCTTGACTGAACATTTTCATAAGTATGTTCGACGCCCTCGGGATAGGTTCCCCACAAAATATCGTATGCGCCGGGAATATTGATAATAAACATACCGAACGCAATGGGCAGGAGCAATAACGGCTCAAATTTTTTGACAATCGCGAGATAAAAAAGAATAAAGGAAATCAAAAGCATGACATAATTCTGCCATGTTCCGTTTGCGAGCCCGGAAGATTCCCATAACCCTTTAAGCATCTCGCCGACATCGACGAGTAGATTTTGCGTCATTGATTTTTCTCCCTAATTCTTTTAACCGATGACGGCAAGGACGGTATCGGATTCAACATTCGCGCCCTTCGTCACACAGAAAGAAACCACTCCGTCGCAGGGAGAAGTGATATCGTTATCCATCTTCATCGCTTCGAGTACAAGAATAGGTTGATCCTTCTTCACCGTTGCTCCTTCCGCGACGAGGAGAGATTTTATAAGTCCGGGGAAAGGAGAAAGTAATTTCTCTCCGTTTGCGGGAGCCGCCTTCGGAGCGGAAGGCGCTGCCTGAGGCGCGGTCTTGGGCGTCTGAACGGCCGGGGCCGCGGTTTGCGGGACTGCCGCGGAAACGACAGGAGCCGAAGCGGCCGAGCCGACTTCTTCTACGCCTACTTCATAACTTTTACCGTTAACAGTGATAACAAAATTACGCATGATTTATTTTCTCCTTAAATTCTCTTGATTCTTTTTACCGTAAATTCGCATTTCGGTTTTTCTTTTGCATAGTAAGCCATTAATGCGGCCGTAATTGCCGCGACCGTCTCTTCCGGAATTTCCTCAAATGTCTCAGAAACGGGAACGGGAGATGTTGTCTCTTTATCTTCAATTACCTCTTTTTCAACTTTCTGCTTCTTCTTAATCGGCTGTTTCCCGGATGTTTTGCGCATAATATATCCGACTAACCACACGACGAAAATCAAAAAAGCGATACCGATAAAGACGACGATAAATCCGAGAAGCGCGTCGATTGCGGCTTCGCCGATTCCGACATACTTCGGATATTCGTCCGAAAGTTCGCTCGATACTGCCAATAAATTATTCCACATAACCAACCGCCTTTACTTCGCGAGCATTTGCAGGGAAGCAATCAAATATTGTTTTACGAACTGCGGTTCGATAATCGCATCGATATATCCGTCTTTTGCCGCATTGACGGGATCGGAATTTTCATCCGCATATTTCGCGGCCAAGGTTGCTTTATCTGCCTTTTCGCCGCCGAATTCCACCAATGCGCCCTGCACTCCGTCAAACAGGGCGATTTGCGCGTTCGCAAAGGCACACGTGTAATCGAAGCCTACCGATTTCGCAGCAAACAAAGAATACCCCAGCCCGATCGCCTTTTTATAAACTACGGCGATCTTTGCCGTATCGATCGTATCGAGCATATCGAGATATTCCGCCGCTTCTTTCATCGCGCGACTGTTGTTGACACTCATGGACGCTTCCATGCCTTTCACGTCCGTAAAGGTAAGAAACGGAAGCTGATAACAGCAGGCAAGCTCGGCAAAATCTTTAATTTTCGCCAATTTCGCCGCATTGAGCTCCACTCCCTTTTCGCCTCCGTCAAACACTACGGCGGCGACGGAAATTCCGCCGATACGGCCGAGTACCGTGCGAATTTCTTTTTCGTAAGCAGACCCGATCTCTACGGGATTTTCAAAGACAGACATTAAAGTTTCCGCCGTTACCCCCTCTTCGTTGAGCGCGGGAACGGGTTCATTGAGTTCGGCATCGATCATCGGCATGTCCAGAAGCTCGCTGATTGCGGAAATTTTGGATTTTATTTCGGAAAGTTCTTTCACCTCAAAAGCCGCGATGCCGGACTTATCCAATGCTTTGGCTCCGCCGACCTCCTCTTTGGGAAGATTTTTTCCCGCCTTGGCGGAAAGCACCAACGGACTGTTTATAGCAAGGACGCTCTTTTTTTCGATAAAGAAAGAAAAATCTGCGATTGCCGCCAACATAGCCGCGGAACCATATACTTCCCCGTCGACGATTGCATACTGGGGAACCACGCCTTTTAGCTGAGTGCTTCTCATTAGAAGTTTTCCCAAGCCCTCGAGAACGGTAACCCCTTCTCCCACCTGTACGCCGAGCGTATTCAAAAGATAAATTACGGGAGTAGAATTTTTCTCTGCCGCATCCAAACACTTAGCGATTTTGTCACAATTCGCTTTTGAAACGCCGCCCGAAAGTACCTTGAAATTCTGCGCGACGAGATAAAACGGATAACCGTCGATAGTGGCGAAGCCCGTTACGACTCCCTCGCCCGCGGCGTCCTCTCCGTAAAACTCGTTTTTAGAAAAGCTGAACGCGGAAAGTTCGACAAAGCTGTCTTCATCGACGAGCGAGGTGATCTGCGATCTGATTTCCTTGCCCGCTTCCGCAATTTTCGCCTTTCTTTCTTGCAGCAATTGAATTTTATCCATAATGTTTCCTCCAAGAAATATCGGTTGTTAAAATCGGTCTGCTTATTTTTTCCCAATTTTTACCGACTATCATTATACTCCAAAAAACGAAAAAATGCAACTCTTCACTGCCAACTTTTTTCTTATTTTCCGACTTTTTTTTGTTAAAAAACGACAATGCGATTTTCCGAAGTTACCGTTTTTCGCATTGTCGATCATTTTTAATGTATCCGAAAAATCGACGGCAATCCGATTGTATTATGTGCCGTTTTATCGGTTTTATCGGAAAATTTTATTTTTTGTCCGATTCTTCCCCTTTCTCGTCTTTGTTTTCTTTCATTTTACCGCGGCGGGCAAAACGAAATTTTTTATTGAACCAATTATTGATTGCGTCCATATTTTTATAGAGAAATATAAACGCAACGACGAGAGCCGCAATGAGAATTCCCCAAATGAGAATTCCCCACCAAGTATTAAAGGGAATAAAATTAACGGAATAGCAAGTTCCGGCGATTCCGATCAATCGGGAAACGACGATCATTACGACGAAATATTGCCAGCTCATGGAAGAAAGCCCCGCAATAAAACAAAGAATGTCATCGGGAAACAGGGGCAGAATAAACATCGCCGTCAAAATAAAGTTATCTTTTCCCTTTATTTTTTTCTGCCATTTATCGAGATCCTCTTTCCCGACCATCCAGGCGACGGCCTTATACCCCAATTTGCGCCCGATTACAAAGGCAGTGAGAGAACCGAGAATGACTCCAACCAAACTGCAAAGCATGGCTTTTAACGGACCGAAAAGCGCCACGCCTGCCACCGTACTTACAAAACCGGGAATCGGTAAAATGATAACCTGCAAATATTGAAGGACGATATAAACGACAGGCATCCAGCCGCCAGCTTTCTCCAAATATTCTTTATAGCGCTCGGAATCTTCAAATATTTCAAGAAATCCCGTTTTTTGCAGAATATAGAGCAACACTAAAAAGAAAATTATGAGAAGATATCCGCTGAAAAGGACTCTGTAAATCGCTGTTTTTTCCTTTACGGAAAAAAAGATAGACAGGAGACAGTAAACAATCGTTATGCCGCAGGCAAGAGCTAAAATCCAAGACAGATTTTTTTTGACAAACTCTGCCTTGAAAGATTTGATGCATAATACTTCAAAGACAATACAAACAGCCGTAAGGATCAATGTAACAAAAATATTCAGTAAAACGCCCTTGGAATAACGCTTCTCTTCTTCGTCTCCGGATTTATGATTTTTTGTGTTTTTCATCGACTTTTACTCCATGATTTCGATAATTCAAAAAGAGCCCGATATTATATTATAGTGTTTCTTTGAATAAAATATAATAGTGAGGTTAAAACGGCGTGATTTTTAAGTTTAGCTTTCCGGGGATTTCTTTTTCCGAAATTCGGAAATTGCCGCCCGCGCCAATTCATCGCAACGGTTATTTAACGCGTTATCCGCATGTCCGGCTACTTTATGAAACGTGACTTCATGGATAACCGTCAAATCATAAAGTTCGCGCCAAAGATCCTCGTTGAGAACCGGTTTTCCGTCCGCTTTTTTCCAACCACTCTTTTTCCAGCCGTAAATCCATTTTTCCGAAAATGCATTGACGGTATAAGCAGAATCACTGTAAACCTCTACTTTACAAGGATATTTCAATCTTTTTAATCCTGCAATCACAGCTTGGACTTCCATGCGATTGTTTGTCGTCGCCTCCTCTGCTCCGTTGTATTCTCTTTGAATATCTCCGTAAATCAAAATTCCTGCATATCCGCCGATTCCGGGATTTCCCGAACAGGCTCCGTCCGTATATAAAGTTACTTGCTTTTTCATAATATCCTTCCTTCCGGCTTATTCATGTCTCAAGAACGTCCTTTTCGGGAAATTCAAAAATTCCGTCTTCATTCGGCTAAAAATCAATTGACAAATACCTTTTTTTGTTATATAATAGCTACGTTGTTTAGGGGAGTGGCTCAACGGTAGAGTAGCGGTCTCCAAAACCGTAGGTTGCGTGTTCGAATCGCGTCTCCCCTGCCATAGGTTCCCGACCACAATATATTGTGGTCGGGTTTTCTTTTTGACACAATATATTGACAAATTCCCCTAATGTTGCCCCAAAGTTGCCCTAAAAATTTTGAAAAGGTCACTTTTGCCGTGCCTTTCAACATCTTTTCAGCATCTATACTATTTTAGCGTAAACGACAGATAAAGTCAATTCAATCGTGTCCGTTTTAATGATTTGTGCCAAACCATATATATAGTGAAAGAGAGAGTTCGCTTACAAAAGCGAGCCCTCTCCTTTTCTTACATTTCAAAATCCAAAGCGTTTATGTTCTAGATTTTGAACATCCGGCATAAGAGGCTGCTGTTCATTTTCTATTTTTTTAATAAATGCAGGTTCTCCGATTTTTGATACATTGTAATTTCCCCTGCAGTATTCGCTTCGGAAACATTGAAAACATAGGACATATTATCATTTATTTTTTTCTCCGTTTTCATAGAAAACGGAGAATGACAGGCTCTTTCTTGTTTTGAAATCGCTTTATATTTAATCCAGTAACGTTTTTAGAATATTCACGCATCTCATCGGATCCGTACAACGGATTCCAAATAAGATCTGATTTTTGCTTTGTACCGCTGCCCCGACTTCTGCGTTTATATCAGTCACATCAATACCCTTTCCACCTACAAAAATAGGATTGCAAAAAAGCTGTTCCCGCCTCCCCGTCAAATTCAGGCAGGTAACGCAAGAAAATCTCGTTACTTTTATTTTATTATAAAAGAAAAAACGGAGGAAGCAAAATGCCCCTCCGCTATACAAACGAATCAGCCGAAGTCATCAGGTCTTGTCTCGGCTTTTCTCCTCAAAGCCATTTTTCGCGAGTTTTCAAGAAATACATGGGAACCTAAAGAGCGGATGATGAAAACAACAAATCATTAACGCCGAATTTAATGCAATTTCGATAGCGTTTTCAATTACGCATAATCTTCATTATGTTGTCTCGAAAAACTTACGTGAAAACCGACTTTTCGAAAATTTTCTTTTCTATTGTTTACTCGTTGCTCCACAGCACAAAAGAATCTATATTGAACTTTGTTTTACTGCGAATCGTTATCGAATGCTCGCCTTCCGAAAGCCTTTCTGACAAATATACGAGTTTTTCCGCCCCGTCTGTTCCCGCTAGTTCGACTTTCTCGGCGTTTTTTCCGTCTATCAAGACTTCAAAACCGTCATACTCGGAAGATTCATAAGCAATGATTCCGAAGCGTGAGCCTATAAATCGGAATTCGATTGTCGCATTCTCCCCTTCGTAGAGATGACCGAACGTCGAAAGTTTATTCGACAGATTCCAATTTCCTCTATATATAAACATGTCGTCATCGGGGGAATACCATTCTCCGCCTAAAAGTTCATAGGACATCTCAGCACTGCGATAGGCAACATATTTTATTCCTTCCGCCCAAGTATCGGTAACGACCAATTTATAGTAACGAAGTTTTTGTTCCTCAAATTCTACAGTAATATTGTTATTCTTCCGTTCCGCGTTTTCCACTTCTTTAATGAGCTCAAGTTCATTCAAATCGGTTCCGCCGTATAATTTGAAATTTTTCGGCTGATATTCTCGACTCGGCTCACCGTAAATCGTAAAGCGGTTGGCATTTATCGTTTCTCCTAAATCCACCGTGATTTCAAACGGATTTTCCTTCGAGATGTCTGTTTTATCGGAATGGATAAAATTAGATTGATTTTCATCGAACAGATTATCAATCGGATAATTGTCGTCCCACGGGCGATAATTGGTTTCCACCAGCTTTTGAGACGACTGAGGCTTTTGAACATAATCATAATTATATTCACGCTCGTAAAAATAGTCGCTTTCAAATTCCTCCCGATAATAAGAATTCCGATAGGCATTCAAATAGTTTATCTGGACGTTTTCGCCATCAAATTTTCCGAGTCCTACTCCGACGAAATTCCTTGCATTCCGAACCAGTAAAACCGCCTTGAAATAAACCCACTGCCCTTTTGTGAATTGATAATCTTTATAATTGCTCTCTTTACTCAAATCAAAATCCGGCTTTCCCGATAAATTTTCCAGTAAAGCAGCTTTTTCATAATTTTTCCCGTCGAGAGAAACATATAAACCGGCATATTCTCGCCCGCGAAGAGCAATACGATATTTTCCGTCACTCGTTATCTGAAATTTTCCCCGGATTTCCATTATCGCATTGCCGGAAGGATCAGGTTCCCAAATTTCAGCGTTTCCGTTCTGTACTCGGTTGGTATTATCTTCCTCAACAACCGTTTCATATCCCGCATAGGAATTTTCTACCGCCTCTTCTACGCTCTGATACATTTTCTCCGGCGTATAAGTGTAAACGGTTCTTTCCAACATCGTTGGTGTAGCCTGTTTTTGTCTGAATTCAATTACCAAATCCACATCGTCGACTTTGAACGCTCCGTCCGCCTTCTCGATGCCGAGCGTCACGATTATTTTTCCCGATTCGCGGTTTACTTTGTCGGGGGTATATACATAAACTCCTTCGCTTTGTTTTTTAAGCGTTCCGTAAGCGGGAGAAGATACATTTTTAATCGTATAATTGAATCCTTCGGGCAAAACGATATTCTCGTTCAGATCCATTACAAAATCTTTTCCCGTTTCGATTCCGTAAGGTTGAACTGTACGGTTGTAATATTTCTTCCCGTCTTTATAATAGCTTCTTCCCGTTTGGAAAATACTGGAAACAGGAACAAACATCGGATAATCTTTTTCGGCATACTCCGACAGGATATTCTCCGATACATTTTGCCCTAAAAGCTCTTTAAAATAATACGTCATATCGTTATGCGTGACGTCGCTGACTGCTTTATACCATACATCGGCTCCCCCTCGGCCGCCGCCGGTCTGAGTGGCTTGGATAAATAAATCTTGACCAAAAGTATAGAGTAAATTCGCATAAGAATCCAATGCAGAGTCAGTTCCGTCTGCCGAAAGAGTCTGTTTCAAAGTCCAGCTCGGATTGGTATATCTGTTCCAACTGGTAGCATAAGTTCCCTCGTTGTCGTTTCCGAGTTCCCTGTTAAAGGAAATACGCGTAAACAGGCTATAAGAAACGAGACTGACAGCGTTGTTCGTAACTTCATCGCCTGGAGCGAATCCAAAACGTTGATAATGATGATTTAATTCGTGAATACATCCCCAAAAGGCATCCGAAGCATTATCAACCGCGCTTTGCACATCGAGAGCCGCCGTCATACAATACAAGGGACAATTTACCGTATGCCGCCCGACAAAGGCAACCATACTGCCCGCAGCAACAAACGGGTCATATAAAAAGGTAATTCCTAACTCTCCACCGGAACCGGCCGGAACCTTATTCGATACGCGCGAAATTTTATCCCACAGAACGGCAGCTTCCGTAAGCTGGTCATAATCAAAGTCTTTTGCTCTCGACTTAGGACCCGAATGGCGTACCGAATCGTCCCAAACTTCTAGATCAAAATACGGAGCCGACGAATTTTTATTTTGTTCAAATTCTTCTCGGTTCGTATAGCCGAGAATAAAATGCGAATACGCGACAGCGCCCGATATCGTTACGGTAAAAGAAGTGCCTGCTTTCACCGGCTGAATATAGATTGGGCCACCAAAATAAGAACCGACATAGGACGTCATCTCCTTTGTAGTCATCGTATTCGATATCATCGGCATGCGATTGAATGTTTTCTCCATCCATATATTGTTTTGCGCACCGTTCGTGAGCACCTGCCCGATTATAACTTTCAAGCCTCCCGTTTTTTCAAAATCCGTCTCGCTCATTTCGAGTTTGATCACTTCTCCCGCCGGAGCGTATAATCCCGTAATGTGATTTCCCCCGCTACGCGATTTTATCGTCAGCTTTTTAATGAGTGCAGGTTCGTCGTCGGAAACGTCGCCCTCATACATTCCCGCGGCCGCCGTGTGCTTATAGAGCTTTTGTCCCGTGGGTTCGCCGTTTAAAAACAGATTTCCTTCCTCATCCATTGAATCGTAGGTATCCGCGGAAGAAACCAAAGATTCGTTTTCGTCCAATACTGCTTGTTTTTCCTCCTGCGTCGCAGAAAAATTTACGCCATATTCGGGATAGCGTTCCAAACCGCCGTCGGAAATTTCAGGTAAATGCCTTTCCGTCGTTCCCAAATATTCAGCCGTCATTCCCACTTTGGACGGATTGTACATGTCCGCTTCAAAAATTTCGGTGGGATATGTGTCCTCGACCGGAGGATTTTCCTCCGAAGAATTTCCCGAAGAACTTTCCGAAGAACTTCCTGGGGCAGAGCTGTTTCCGCCATTTGAAGAACAGGCCGTAAAAGTACAACATACCATGGTTATCCAAGCAAAAGCTATGGATATAATGCGAATTACTCTATTTTTCATTGCAACTCCTTTTGTTTTTATCCTATTTATTATGAGACATCTGTCCGAACGACATACGTTGACTTTTTTCTCATATTTTTTCAACCATATATTTTTCCGTAATGGATACTAATAGATAATATTACTCAAAACGCCCGAAAAAATCAATCGTTTGTGACTTATTTCAGGAAAATTTTTTTAATTTTATAAAAACAATTTTTTCAGTCCTAAATAATACCCGCCCTGCTCAAAGAGCAAGGCGGGTAAAATAAGGTTTATATCAAAGTCATAATTCATAATGGACGGGATTCGTAAGATAATGAATTTCCTCCAATTCGTCTGCCGTGACATATCCGGCAGGAGCATTCAAAAGCGAAGGAATTCTGTTAACGATCGTCGCACATGTGTGTTCTACCGTCGCGGGCTTTACTACGTGGAATTCCGTGTTCGGCTCGCCCGTGATCCACCAATCGCACATATCGCCGTCATCCGGTCCGTATACCTTTCCTATGGTTTCTTCTTCAATCACGATTCCCTGATACGTTTCAATGGTCACGACGGCCGACATGCCGATACATCTTCCCGCTTTGATGGTCTTTCCAAGTGTCGCACTGTAAATGTCTTTGTCTATAATATAGGGTACATTTTCCTGTTTGATCGATTTAATCGTCAGGCCGAGTTTGTTACAAATTGCTTCCGCCGCGTTCCAAGCATAAGAAGGTACGACTTCCTTAGGGTGTGCGAGTTCCTTCTCAAATTGTGCTTTTGTCAGATCGCATCCGTGCGCCTTGGCCAAAGCAAGACCGTAATCTTCGACATTATAACTGTAAGCGCCCTTAATTTTTTTAATGTCGTGACAGCCGCCCGCAACCAAAGCCACCATATTGATCCAAAAAATATCCTGCATACCGCTGCCGGTAACCGTACAGTTATTCTCTTTCGCAAGCGCATCGAGCTTATTCGTAAAAGCCGCCGCCGTCGTCCAAGGATAAATTGCCTCCTCACAGGTCGTAATGACATTGATCCCACGTTTTACACATTTCTCCACTTGTTCATAAATGTCCCCGAGAAAACTGAACAACGTTACGATCGCGACATCCGCATCGCACTCGTCGAGAACTTTATCCGCATCTTTGGAAATCTGAACTCCCGTTTTGACACCGAGTTCGGCAAAGTCGCCGACATCCATTCCCAAAATTTCGGGATTTACGTCGATCGCTCCTACAATTTCCGCCCCTTTCGCATGCAGATACCGCAAAATATACTTGGACATTTTGCCGCAGCCATACTGTACTACTCTGATTCTTTTCATGGTATTGCTCCTTGAATTTTTTTGTATCGAATGATACCGTATACAGAGTATAACACAGTTATATGTTCCCGTCAATCCCCTTTTTGAAATTTTATGGGATTTTTTGTCATTAAATGATAAAACATACCGAATTCGGTGTCATAAACAATTTCTCCGCGAGATATTTTGAAATCCGAAAAAATATTTATCGAAAATTCTCTACTTTCCCGAACGCGGCCCCTTATACTGTTTTTCGGGAAGGGATTTTCCGAACAGACTGATCGCCCGATTCGGACATAAGTTAACGCAGCGGTAGCAAAATGCGCAATTCCCCAACGCTTTCGCATGTCTTCCTTCCACTACGATATTTTTCACGGGACAATGAGCCGCGCAGATACCGCAGCCGATACACCGTTCCTCATGAATGAGAAGGGAAGACTTTTTAGCATTTTCTCCCTTCCGCCACCATTTTCTTTGACAAAAATATCCTATGGCATGGGAAACGGGATTAAAACCGCGCCGAAAACGTTTCCCGCACAGGATTTTTCGGGAAAATGAATCTATTCTTTTTTCCGCTTTTTCGAGAGTTTTTGTAATCTCGAAATCGTTTCGTATCTTCAAAGCCGTACAATCCGCGAGATTATTCGGCATATTTACATGCTCGGCTCCGATAACTTTTCCTCCGAGTTTCTCAATCGTACGGCCGAGACTCGCCGCCCCGTCTCCCGAAAACATATACTGCGTTGCAATTACAAAAATTTCCTTTCCCTCTATATGCTTTGCATTTGCGTAGATAAAACGACGCATCGGAACGGGCGGCGAGGAGCCGTAGACAGGAAAGGCAAACAAGAGTTTATCGGCCGCAAAAGCGGATTCGGCGCTGTTCTTTTCTTCGCTGATATCGTATATCTTGACTTCGTATCTTTCCGCTAACCTCTTTCCCGTTTCTTCCGCGACAAAACGGGTATTTCCCGTTCCGCTGAAATAAAATACAGATAAAGTCTCCATGAGGGCACGCTCCTTTTGAGGTTATTCTCTCCATTATATGCATTTGCCCCGAATCACATTTACAAGCAAAAAGCCCGGAAACTTCCGAGCTTTACTTCAAGAGTTTTTAAGTTGTTCGTACAGAGCCACCAGGCTCGAAGTCGTTTCGCCATAACTTTTTGTTCCGCCGGGAACTCCGTTGGCTTTCAGGAACAAATTATTGAACCAAGAAGAAACTTTATCGATGACTCCTTCGTATTTCTCATAATGCTCATTTCCGTTCCCGTATTCCCGCAGGATTTCGGGAGCAAGTTTTTCTCGGAGTGTCCGTGATTTTTCCGAGGGAAGAGAATTCAGAAGATTGGCGACCGCGCGCATGAGTCCGCTGTAATTGAGATAGACATCGTCGGCACGGATACAGAGTACATAGGAAACAATGTTTGCTTCATTTTCCCGAGATACGCCTTTGGCATGCGCCATTTCGTGCGCCATAGTCGTCGGGAGTTCGTTGACGGGAATATTTACGTTGACATTCGCTTCCGCGTAAAAAGGAAAATAAATCCCCGTGATTCCGAGATAACTCATTGGAACGGAAAGAACGACCCTTTTGGGGCGAACTTCATACCCCGCAAAATAATCGGAATCGAGTCGATTAAATTCTTCGTTCAAAATTTCGGACAATTCGGCAAAAGTATGCGTCGGGACAATATTCCCGTCTTCATCGCGTTCGAGTTCGGCGGAGGCGGCGTTAAGTCTCTCGACATAATATTCCGCGGCAGAATATAAGTTTTCCTCCGTAACGGAAACTTCCGCAAGCCCTAACGCATTCATAGCCCCTTTTCGGTCATAAAGAGGCGAATAAAGTACTCCAAAGGCAAGCGCGACGCAAAGAACCGCCAATAAAATACGGTACAGACAAAGTCCCGCACGGGCAAAACGTTTTCGACAGAGCAATACGATAAGAAAGACGAACAATGTAATTCCGCAGACGATCAAGAGCACGGCGGTCCATTCGTAAAAGGAAACGGGGATATAGTTCGTCAAACGGTTCATTATCCACCCGATCCCTCGCGTAATCCCGCGCGCAAAGACATATTCGGAAAGAAACGGAATGCTTGCGAAAATATAAATAACGACGACGGCCAGCGTCAAAATACAAACTTTGAGGATCCGCATGCGACGGAGCCGTTTATCCTTTTTCTTCATAGTTTCCATTTTCCAATTTCTCCTTTCCGTATCGCATCGACAGATTTTTCGCTTATCTTTCGATTATTCGGCCGAAACCTTTTCTCCGCGCACAAGGATTTCCGCTCCGCATTCGACGACGGAATCTTCCGAAATAATTTTTCCGACAGAATCCGCCACAATTTTTCCGGATTTCGGATTTTTTACCGAATCGATATGTCCGTCAATCGTTGCATCGACGTCGGAATATTCGAAAGCAAGGTCACAGCCGTGCATCCGACAATCGACCAGCTTTAACCTTTTACAGTAGCACAGCGGCTGCGTGCCGATGATTTCGCAACGGATAAGAGTCAGTCCTTCAGAATACCAACCGAGATATTCCCCTTTCACGACAGAATCTTTTACCGTTACGTTTTTAGAATGCCAAAAAGCGTCTTTCGTATCCAAAAAACTGTTTTCGACCGTCATATTTTCAATATACTGAAAAGAATATTTACCGTTCATGCGCAAATTCCCGATTCTGATATCTTTGCTTTCAAACAGAAAATATTCCGATTCCATGACGCATGCTTCTATATCTATTTCCCTGCACTTCCAACCGAATTCGGGCGAATGAACGACGCAATTTTTTATGAGGATATTTTCACATTCCCGCAGGGTCTTAATACCGTCAATCCCGCAATTCGAAATCTCTCCGTCTTTAGAATACCAAACGGGCGCCCGCGTATTCGCATCGAGAAAACTGTCGGACAACGAAAATTTTTCCGCATGCCAAAGCGGATATCGAAGCGAAAAAGAACAGCCTTTTACCCGAATATCCCGACATTCTTTCAACACGGATTCTCCGTCCTTCGGACCGCCGAAAATACAGTCCGTTACGTCCGTTTCCGTTAAATGATACAAGGCTCTTTCTTCGTCATATGTTTTGTTTTTCAGCTCTTTTCTCATGTATTCTCCGCTCACAATGCCTTTCCCGTTTCATACGCTTCCTGCGGAAAGCGGGTATTCCTGATTTCCCCCGCGCTTTCCACTCCCGCGCCTTTCACGACACCCGCAAGCCGAACGCCTTCAAAACAATCGATCCAGCCCTGAATTCCTTTGATGGCTCCGTCAAACGCAGATTCTTCCGTATCTGCGGCCGACGCCAACAGATATACTCTTTTGAAGGAATTTTCTTTCCCGTATAAAGCATTCATTCTGTCGAGAAAAGTTTTCAATTGTCCCGAAAGTCCGTAATAATAAATCGGCGTCGCAAACACGAGTACGTCCGCCCGCCGAACGCGGGGAAGCAACTCGTTGATTGTATCGTCGAGAACGCATTTTCCGGTTTTCAAACAGGAAAGGCATCCGATACAAAATTTCAGTTCCCTGTTCCGAAGCTCTATTTTTTCCACTTCATGGCCGGCTTCCCGTGCTCCGCGGGCAAATTCTTCGGCTAAAATCTCCGAATTGCCGCTTTTGCGCGGCGTCGACGACACAATAAATACTCTGCTCATAAGGTCTCTCCTTTTTAAGAACGATTCCGCGGCGTTATACTCAATACTTTATCCGTCTCTCGAAACGAAATCGGTTCTTCTTCTGTTTGCTGCGATTCTATTATAAACTTTATTCTTTCCTCTGTCAAATATTTATTTTGAATATTCTTTCATAACCAACCTCTATATTGCGGCCGCTTTCTCGTCTTCTCTTTTCGAAAAAGGAGGATTACCACTTCGGACTTTCATAAAAATTTTGAAAACTCCCTTGAAAAATGACATAAAAAAACCGAGACTAACCATACTGCAAATATGAAATGCCGATACAGCCATCTTCATATCTATAAAATTTTTCTTTCTGTCTTTGCTTTACTTACAGCGATTTTTCCGCCATTCTTACCGAACGCTCCCGAAAGAACCGTCGCCCAAGAAATTCCCGCCACGCAAACGATACAAACTTCCGCTCCCGTAGAACATCTGTTTACGCATTGTCTGATCGCTCACCCCGAAATCGCCTTTGCCGACAACAACGAATACGGAAAACATCTGGACAGAGATTGTCTCACTCCTACCGAATTCAGACGTATTTTGCAATTTTTGTACGAGGACGGCTATGCGTTGGTCGATATCCGAAAGACTTTTCAAGAAAAAGGAAGCTATGCCGAACGCATCGCCTTCGAATTTCCCGCCGATAAAAAACCGCTCATACTCTCTTTCGACGATGTGGTTTACGCGTCCAAAAATAAAGGGAAAGGTATGTCTGACAAAATTATCGTCACAAATAACGGACAGCTCGCAGCTTATACCGAAAAACACACTCCTCAAATCCACGGCGAAGAGTTTGTACCGATCTTGGAAGAATTCATCATGAAACATCCCGATTTTTCTTACGAGCATGCCCGAGGAACCATCTTTTTAACCGGTTTTGACGGAATATTAGGATACCGCACGCAAAGGGATTCTCAAAATCGCACAGAAGAACGCATCCGAGCGCGAACGGTTGTCAATACTCTGAAAAAGAAAGGCTGGAATTTCGGCTGCCATTCCTATGCGCACGGACATATGAAAAAATACTCGACCGAACATATGTTATCCGATATAAAAAAATGGAAAACGGAAGTAGAACCCTTGGTCGGTAAAACGCAAATTTACGCTTATCCTTACGGGGAATGGGTACTCGGAGAGAATTGCTCCGATCCCCGACAACAGGCCCTCATATCCGCCGGTTTTCGCTTATTTTGCGGCGTGGGAAACCAGCCGTTCTATTCAAAATTTCCCTTCAAATCCGATACGGTAAAAGTTCTTTTTCAAGATCGCTGTGCCCTCGACGGCATCTCTTTGAGAAGCGGAAATTGTTCCCGATTTTTCCCCGCTCAGGAAGTCTATGACACCAATCGTCCCATTCCCTATTCCTCCGCAGAAATTCATTGAAAACTTTGACAACTTTTACTATGCGTGACATAATTATTATGTCACGCATAGTAAAAATATAAAAATAAAAACGACCGAAAATTCGGTCGTTTTATTTTGTTCAGCATTCTGTTCTATTAAAAATGAATCGGATTTCTCGAAAGATAAAAATCGAGCGGGAAATCGAATATACGGTTATATACGGACATCGCCCTTTTCGCCGAGCAGCGAGGCATTGGACGAAAGAATCGGGTCTATTTCGTTTTTGATAAATTCGACTGTTTGAGAAGGTGCGCGCCCGATAAATTTTTTGGCGTCGAGAATTTCGTCCATTCGATTCCAAACCGGCTTGAACATTTCGTCTTGCAGAATGAGTTCGATGAGATTATTTTCTTTTCCTTCCATTTTTACGTTTTTACCGGCTTCCATGGAGAGAACGCGGATTCTTTCGTGCAATTCCTGACGGTTTCCGCCCGCCTTGACGCATTCCATCATGATGTTTTCCGTAGCCATGAAAGGCAATTCCGCTTTGATATGTTTTTCGATGACCTTATCGTAAACCACGAGATTTTCCGCGACGTTCATGTAGATATTGAGAATCGCATCCACGGAAAGGAACGCCTGTGCGTTCACGATACGGCGATTGGCCGAATCGTCGAGAGTCCTTTCAAACCATTGCGTAGAAGAAGTGATCGCGCTGTTCAGCGGAAGCGATACCACATATCTTGCGAGAGAACCGATTCTTTCGCAGCGCATGGGATTTCTCTTGTAAGCCATGGCGGAAGAACCTATCTGATTTTTTTCAAAAGGCTCTTCGATTTCCTTCATATTCTGCAAAATACGGATATCGTTTGAAAATTTATAAGCGCTTTGAGCTATCTGGGAAAGAACGCACAACACGTTATAATCGAATTTTCTGGGATAGGTCTGCCCGGTTACGCCGTAAACCTTTTCATACCCCATTTTTTCGACGACTTTCTTTTCGAGGCGCCGCACTTTTTCTTCGTCTCCGTCAAAGAGTTCCAAAAAGCTCGCCTGAGTTCCCGTGGTTCCCTTTACGCCGCGAAGTTTTACGTGCGCTTTCAGATTCATGAGATTTTCATAATCCATTTCCAGGTCTTGGAGCCAAAGCGTTGCCCGTTTGCCGACCGTCGTCAGCTGAGCAGGTTGGAGGTGCGTAAAGCCGAGCGTCGGCAAATCCTTATATTTTAAGGCAAAATTTTTTAATTTGTCCATTACGTTGACGAGCTTTTTTTGGATAATGTTCAGCGCATCGTCAATCATAATGATTTCCGAATTACAATTGACAAAACAGCTCGTCGCACCGAGATGAATAATGGGCATCGCGCTCTTGGCCTGCGCTCCGTATGCTTTTACATGCGCCATAACGTCATGGCGCACCTCTCTCTCATAACGTTCGGCAGCTTCGTAATCGATGTCGTCGGCATATTTTTTCAATTCGGCGACTTGTTCGGGCGTAATATTCAGCCCGAGTTCCATTTCCGATTCCGCTAACGCAATCCAAAGCTTTCTCCAAAGTTTGAACCGCTTTTCATCGGAAAACGCATGCTGCATTTCCTTGCTTGCATATCTCGTACAAAGAGGATTTTGGTAAATAGAATAATCCGTCATGGTTTCTCCTGTAATTTTCATTCTACAATTCTATATCGATATTGCTTTTCACGCTATAATAAGGTATGGTCCGAAAATTCTTCCAATCAAATTACACTTTTTCGGGCTGAGGATATTCTACTCCGAAAGTTTCCGCGGTCACGCTTTTTATTTTCTGCTCTTCGAAGGGGCGGTCGCTCCAATCCGTTTTCACCGAAGCAATTTCATCTACCGTCTCCATTCCTTCGATCACTTTTCCGAATGCCGCATACTCTCCGTCGAGATAATCCGCGTCGGCATGCATAACAAAAAACTGCGATCCTGCCGAATCGGGCATCTGAGCCCGCGCCATCGACAAAACGCCGCGCTTATGAGAAATATCGTTTGTCTTAAAACCGTTATGGGAAAATTCGCCCTTGATATGATAACCCGGCCCGCCGGTTCCCGTTCCTTTGGGATCTCCGCCCTGAATCATAAAGCCCGAAATCACACGATGAAAAATCAGTCCGTCGTAAAATCCTTTCTTCGCGAGGGAAAGAAAATTATTGACTGTATTCGGCGCTTTTTCCGGATATAATTCCGCTTTGAATACTTTTCCGTTCTGCATTGTAAATGTTACGATGGGATTCATACAGTTCTCCTTTTTGTCTCTTCCGTTTTATTTCTTCTCGTCGCTTACGAGATATTTTTCTACTTTGACTCCCGCTTCTTCAAAAAGTTTCAAAGAAAAATCGTCGGGATATCCGTCCTTATATACCACTCGCGAAATTCCCGCGTTGATAATCATTTTCGCGCAGATCACACAAGGCTGATGCGTACAATACAGCGTCGCTCCGTTGACGTTGATTCCGTATTTTGCGGCTTGAATAATAGCGTTCTGCTCCGCATGAACGGCAAAACAGATTTCCTGTTTTGTTCCGCTGGGAATATTCAGTTTCCGCCTGAGGCACTCGCCTTTTTCTTCACAGCTTTTTACCCCCGCAGGCGCACCGTTATACCCGGTCGTCATCACTCTTTTATCTTTGACGATAATCGCGCCGACATGACGGTTTTCCTGAAAACAACTGGACCAACCGGCAACCGTCTCCGTCAGTTCCATAAAACGCCTGTCCCATTTATCCGCCTTTTCCATAAAAACGGCCTCTCCTTTCGTAAGTTTCGTATATTGTAGCATATTTTTCAAAAAATTGCAATTCTTTATCCGAAAAAATCTCCCTCCGAAACCCATAAAGGAAAATTTTTCATAGAATATTTCTTTTTTCTGTTTGAGTCCCCGCCCGAAGTGTTTATAATAATAACGGTAAAAAATTACAGCCCTATTAAAAATGGGCAAAAAACATTCGGAGGCTTAATCGTTATGAATATCAAACCTTTATTCGACAAAGTTGTCGTCGAAAGCGTAAACGTCGAAGAAAAGACGAAAAGCGGATTCTTTCTTCCCTCTTCCGCTCAGGAAAAACCTCAGACCTGCGTGGTCGTGGCCGTCGGCCCCGGCGGAATCATCGACGGAAAAGAAATTCAGATGCAGGTAAAGGTCGGCGACAAGGTGCTGTGCTCCAAATATGCGGGCTCGGAATTCAAGGTTGACGGCAAGGAATTTACGATCATTAAACAAAGCGACATTCTCGCCGTCGTCGAAGACTGATTTTGATAAACGAAAACATCGGATTATAAGTTATAAGGAGATAAATTATCATGGCTAAACAGATTAAATATGGAGACGATGCAAGAAAAGCACTCGAAACGGGCGTAAACGTCCTCGCTGATACCGTTAAAATTACCCTCGGACCCAAAGGCAGAAACGTCGTACTCGACAAAAAGTTCGGCGCTCCCCTCATCACCAACGACGGCGTGACGATCGCCAAGGAAATCGAGCTCCATGACCCGTTTGAAAATATGGGCGCGCAGCTTGTAAAAGAAGTTTCCACCAAGACGAACGACGTCGCGGGCGACGGCACCACTACCGCCGTAGTTCTCGCTCAGGCTATCGTCAGAGAAGGATTGAAAAATCTCGCCGCGGGAGCAAATCCCATCATCCTCAAAAAGGGTATCGAAAAAGCGGTCGATGCTACCGTCGAACACTTGAAGAGCATCTCTAAATCCGTTGAGAGCCAGAAAGCGATTGAACAGGTTGCTTCGATTTCCGCAGGAGATAAAGAAGTCGGCGCGTTGATCGCCAATGCAATGGAAATCGTAGGAAAGGACGGGGTCATTACCGTCGAAGAAGGAAAATCCATGAATACAGAGCTCAATACCGTTGAAGGTATGCAGTTCGACCGCGGTTACGCTTCTGCTTATATGGTTACCAATACCGACAAAATGGAAGCCGTTCTCGACAACCCCTACATCCTTATCACCGATAAAAAGATTTCTAATTTACAGGAAATCCTTCCCGTCATCGAACCCCTCGCGCAGCAGGGCGCAAGGCTCCTCATCATCGCGGAAGATGTGGAAGGCGATGCTTTGGCGGCCCTTATCGTCAATAAGCTGAAAGGCGTGTTCAATTCCGTAGCGGTTAAAGCGCCCGGCTTCGGCGACAGAAGAAAAGAAATGCTCCAGGATATTGCCGTACTGACCGGCGGTCAGGTCATCTCCTCCGATCTCGGTATCGAATTCAAAGACGTCACGACCGATATGCTCGGCAGAGCCGCAACCGTTAAGGTAGACAAAGAAAACACCACCATCATCAACGGCGCCGGAAACGCGGAAGACATCAAAGCGAGAGTCGCTTCCATCAAGGCGCAGATCGCGGAAACAAAATCCGATTACGACAGAGAAAAATTACAGGAAAGACTTGCGAAGCTCGCGGGCGGCGTAGCCGTCATTAGCGTAGGCGCGGCAACAGAAGTCGAAATGAAAGAAAAGAAACTTCGCATCGACGATGCCCTCGCCGCTACCAGAGCGGCTGTCGAAGAAGGCTATGTCGCCGGCGGCGGAAGTGCTCTTCTTTCGGCGGTTCCCACCATCAAAAAGCTCGTGGCTACTTTGGAAGGTGACGAAAAAACCGGTGCGGCCATTATCCTGAAAGCGCTTGAAGAACCTATCAGACAAATCGCCAAGAATGCGGGACTCGACGGTTCCGTCATCGTAGACAAAGTTTTGGCTTCGAGAAAACCCAATTTCGGTTACGACGCTCTCAATAACAAGTATTGCGATATGGTAGAAAGCGGTATTCTCGATCCCACCAAGGTCACCCGTTCCGTTTTACAGAACGCGGCATCCGTAGCGTCTACTCTCCTTACGACGGAAAGCATCGTAACGGATATTCCTACTCCCCCCGCTCCCGCGGCTCCCGCAGGCGGCGATATGGGCGGAATGTATTGATAAGCGGCAACCTTTACCCCTTATCTATAAAACGTTTTCATATAGAGACAGAAAAAGCGGTTCCAAAAGGAACCGCTTTTTTTCTATATCCGTTGCCGTCATTGTCATTCCGACGCCTTCACAGAAGTTTTTCCAGCATTTTCTTCAATGCGTATTTACAGTGCTCATAGGTGAGCCCGCCTTGAAAATAAGCCGTATAAGGCTCTTTTACGGGCGCATCGGCAGAAAGCTCTATCGAAGCCCCTTCGACGAAACAGCCTGCCGCCATAATCACTTTGCTGTCATATCCCGGCATATCCCAAGGTTCGAGAGTAACAAAATTGTCGACGGGAGACGCCTCCTGCACCGACTGAATGAAGTCGCAGAGCTGTTTGGCCGTATCGAACCGAATCGCCCGCGTAATATCGGAAGGAATTTTATCGAGTTTGGGAAAATTCTCATATCCCAGCCGTTCCATACATTTTCCGATCAGAAATCCTCCTTTAATCGCCTGATTTACCGTATGCGGCGCCATAAAGAGTCCCTGATAGAAAAGCCTGTAACCGTAAGCATACGAACCGACTTCATTGCCGATAGACGGCGCCGTAAGGCGGCGGCCGATCATTTCGATATATTCTCTTTTTCCTACGATATATCCTCCCGTCGGAGCCAATCCACCGCCAGGATTTTTTATGAGCGAACCCACCGCAATATCCGCGCCGACTTCGCAAGGTTCTTTCTTTTCCACGAATTCCCCGTAACAATTATCGACGAAAATACAGCCCGCAAAGCCCAGAGAACGCACATAAGAACAAATTTCCCCGATTTCCTCTACCGTAAAGGCATCGCGAAGTTCATAGCCGCGGGAACGCTGAATATAAATCATTTTCAGGCTCCCCCCCAACCTTTTTATATCCTCCGCGATTTTCTGTTTGTCAAACTTTCCCGTTTCCGTCAAATCTGTCTTTTCGAAAGAAATTCCGAAATCTTTCAAAGATCCGTTTCCTTCTCCGAAAATTACGCCGCGAATGGTATCGTAAGGCATTCCCGAGACCGCGAGCACACTGTCGCCCGGCCGCAAAACGCCGAATAAAGCCACCGTAAGAGCGTGCGTACCCGAAAGCATCGCGGGAGAGACGATCCCCGCTTCCGCCCCGAAACAATCGGCAAAGACATCGCCGAGGACGAATCTTCCTTCGTCGCCGTAACCGTAGCCCGTAGACGGATTGAAATGCCGAAGCGCCACGCGATTTTTCTGAAACGCTTTCAGTACCTTTTCCTGATTATATTCGCTGACTTCGTCCGCTCTTTCAAATTGTTCTTTCAGTTCCTTTTCACTATCTTTTATCAGTTCTTCCGCTGTCATTTCAGTCTCCTAACATCTATGTCTGACATATATATTATGTCAGACATAGTTATAATAATTTTAAAACTTCTTCCGCTGTAGCTCTTTCAGGCGGCAGAAAAATATGATTCTGCATGCGCTTAAAGAAAGTAATCTGTCTTTTGGCATAATTGCGAGTATTCTTTTTTACAAGCTCCCGAATGTCTTCTTCCGGTAATCCTTGTTTTATTCCTTCGGCCACTTCTTTATATCCTATCCCCTGCATACATTGAGATTTCGGAGAAATTCCGCGGAATAAAAGCCCCTGCACCTCATCTGTAAGGCCCGAGGAAAACATTTTATCGACGCGGGAATCGATGCGGTTATATAAAATTTCGCGGGGATAATCGATGGAGATGCTGACAAAATCGAAACGCGGAACAGGTCTGTCCTGCTGCTCGGATTTTTTCTTTCCCGTGATATCGAAAATTTCCAGCGCCCGAATGACTCTCTTGGTATCGTTCGGGTGAAGAATTTCGGCGCTTTCCGGGTCCTTTTCTCTCAATAAATTATGGAGATAGTCTTTTCCGTTTTCAAGCAGGATTTGTTCATATTTTTTTCTTATCCGTTCGTCGGCTCCCGCGTTGCCGAACTGACTTTTATATAACAGCGCCCGAATATAGAATCCCGTGCCGCCACAGATGATCGGCGTTTTTTTAAGGGACAGAAGTTTCTCTGTTACGGGAAGCGCCGACTTTTCATAATCGCTGACGGAAAAATTTTCGGAAGGATCAACTACATCTATGAGATGATGCGGAACGCCCCTTTTTTCCTCTTCCGTCGGTTTGGCGGTACCGATATTCAAATCTCTATATACGAGCATGGAATCGGCGGAAATAATTTCACTATGCAAAGCCAAAGCACAATTTACGGCAAGCTCTGTTTTTCCCGACGCCGTCGGGCCGCAGATGACGAGAATTTTGGGCATCAGACGATCCTCTTGAACATCTTTTCGAGTTCCGTTTTTGTCATCTTTACGACTACGGGACGGCCGTGAGGACATTTCAACCCCATATTTCCGTCCATGAGAGCGAAAAGTTTATCGATTTCCTCGCGAGTCAGATCCATTCCGCCTTTTACGGCGGCTTTACAGGCCGCCGTCGCCAATTTATCCTTCAATATATTTTCGAGTTTTATCGCACGATAACCGCTCACGTCGCCCAAAATATCGTTGAAAAAAGACGCCAGATCGATATTCTGTAAATCCAAAGGAACAGCGGAGATTTTGAAAGAATTATTTCCGAATTCGTCTATCTCAAATCCCATTTCCCGGATATTCTCCAAATTTTCTCGGATGAATGCGCTCTCGGAGGCGTTCAGATCGAGCATATACGGCAAAAGCATGGGCTGCTGCAAAACCTTCCGATTTTTCATTTGCTCTTTCAGTCGGTCAAAAATCAAACGTTCGTGCGCGGCATGCTGGTCGATAATATACGCCGTATCGCCCTTTTCATACAAAAGATAAGTGTTGAATAACTTTCCTGCATATACACACGTCGTAACGTCGATTTTACTTTGTTTCGCTTTTGTATCCAAGTCGGCCAAGAAGCGTTTATTCTCTTCAAAAACGTCCTTTTTTGCTCCAAGCCTGTCGAGAGCGGAATCGTTCACTTCCAAAATATTTTCTTCAAACGGCAAATCGGAATAAGCCTCCGTTTTGTCTGTTTCGTTTGCCTTTTTAATATTCTTTTCATCAAAGGGAAGTTCTATCTTCGCTTTTTGAGCAAGTCGCTCCTCGGTAAAACGAGGTGCTGCTGTTTCTATTTCCCTTTTCGCCTCTTCATAGGTGAACGACGCAAAACCTTTTGCCCGATCGTTCTTTGGGGGATCGGAAGATTTTGAACCGATGCCGCCCGAAATCGGGGAAGGCGAATTTCTGAAAGCGGAAAAATTTTTCGCTCCGCCATTTTCGGAGAGCTTCGTTTTTTCAGAAGATGAATCGATTTTCTTTGCTTCCTCTATGTTCGAGGAAGAGGTCGATTCGGAACGAGAAAGCGATTTTTCCGGAACGAGATATTCCAATGCTTTGGAGTTTCCGTCCAAAACGGAAGAAATCACCGAGTAAATACATCCATAAATAATCTGGTTATCCGCAAACCGTACGTCTGCCTTATTCGGGTGAACGTTGACGTCCACGATCTCTGTCGGCACGTCGATATACAGCACGTAAAAAGGATATTGCCGTTTCATGAGATAACTCATGTACGCATTGGAAATCGCCGCGGAAATCGTCGTATTAACGATATGTCTTCCGTTGAGAAACACGCTTTGATACGTTTTGTTCGGCTTGGAGAAATTTTGATTCCCGATATAGCCTCGGATACGGATTCCGTGTTTTTCCGCGTCTATCTTATAACATTCTTTCAGCGTCGAAGCGCCGTAAACGCCGACGAGTGCCTCTTCTTCCCCGCCGCCGAAGGATTGGAGAACCTGTTTCCCGTTAACGAAATAACGAAAGGAGATATTCGGACGATTCAAAATAAACCGAGAGACAAAATTGGTAATGTCGGTTTCCTCCGATTTATCCGATTTGAGAAATCCCAACCGCACGGGCGTATTGAAAAAGAGCATCTCTACTCTGACGTCCGTCCCGTTTTCGCCCGCAGCTTCGGTAATCTCGCCGAGCTTCCCCCCGTCCGAAGATAACCGATAACAGTTTTCCCCCGAGACTTTGGAAGTGATCGTCATTTTCGACACAGCGGCAATGGAAGCCACCGCTTCGCCGCGGAATCCGAGCGTCAGAATATGCTCCAAGTCGTCGGCTTTAGAAATTTTGCTCGTGGCATGGGGTAAAAAGGCCGCCTGTAAATCGTCGCGCGCGATTCCGCTTCCGTTATCCACGACGCGGATAAGCTGTTTCCCGCCGTTTTCTACGTAAATCTCTATTTCCGTCGCTCCGGCGTCTATTGAATTTTCAACCAGCTCTTTTACGACCGAATAGGGTCTGTCCACCACTTCTCCCGCAGCGATTCTGTTATAGACTTGGGCGGGTAAAATATTGATTTTCGACATATCAGTTCTCCGACTTCACTTTTTCTTTCAAATCGCTCAGAAGCAACAACGCCTGCATGGGAGAAAGCGTATTCAAATCCGTTTCCGCCAAAATTTTTTCCGCCTCCGAAAGAGTTCTTTCGTGCGGCTCATCCTCCGTTTCTTCCGCCGACAAAATATGCCCCTTGGCAATGTCGTTCTTTTCCAGCGTTTTAAGAATGCCTTTCGCACGCGCCGTGATTTCTTTCGGAACTCCCGCCAGCGCCGCGACTTCTATTCCGAAGCTGCGATTGGCTCCGCCGCGGGCTATCTTCCGAAGAAACACCACTGCGCCGTTCATTTCCCGAACCGTGATTTTGTAATTTTTCACGCCTTCGATTCTGTTTTCCAATTCCGTCAATTCGTGATAATGCGTGGCAAAAAGCGTCTTGGCCCGAATTTTTTCCGTGAGAAATTCTATGACCGCCCATGCGATAGAAAGGCCGTCGTAAGTGCTCGTTCCCCGCCCTACTTCGTCCAGAATCAAAAGGCTGTCCTTTGTCGCATGCAAAAGAATGGACGCGACTTCCGTCATTTCCACCATAAAAGTACTTTGGTCGAAAATGAGATTATCGCTCGCTCCCACCCGCGTAAAAATACGATCGGTTATAGGAATCGTCGCCTCTTTCGCGGGAACGAAGCACCCCATATGAGCCATGAGCACAATCAATGCCACTTGACGCATATACGTGCTCTTTCCCGCCATATTCGGGCCTGTAATGACGGCACTGCGGTTTTCTTCGTTATCGAGCAACGTATCGTTGGGAACAAAACGCTCTTTGGAAATCGCTTCCACAACGGGGTGTCTCCCCTCGGTAATCGTGAGTTGCCCGCCGCTCTCTACCATTTTCGGACGGCAGTAACGGCGCTCCTTGGCTACCGTCGCAAACGCGACCAAACAATCGAGCAAGGCCAGCGCGCCGGAAATCTTTTTCAGTTTGGAGATATTCTGAGAGAGAATATCCAGCAAATCGTTATAAAGCCGAGCTTCCAGTTTCAAGGACTTTTCGCTGCTGGTCAGGATTTTTTCTTCCAGCTCTTTCAGCTCCTGTGTGATAAAGCGTTCGCCCGTCGTCAAAGTCTGCTTGCGGATATAATCGTCCGGAACCTTATCCCGGAAGGAATTGGAAATTTCAATAAAATATCCGAAAACGCGGTTATAACCCACTTTCAGATTTTTAATGCCCGTTCGTTCCTTCTCCCTCGCTTCGATCTGCAAAATGAGCTCTTTTCCGTTACTGCCGATCATTCGGAGTTCGTCCAATTCTTTGTTAAATCCTTCGCGGATATAGCCGCCGTCTTTCATCAAGGCGGGAGGATTATCCGTAATGGCGGACGTCAATAAATCGGCCAAAATTTTCATATCCAACAGGTTTCCGTCTATATCCGTCAAGATCTTCGAAGAAAAACCCGTAAGCTGGAATTTTACGGACGGAATCGCGTTCAGGGAAGCCGCCAAGGCCACGCAATCTCTGGGAGAAAAATTGCCGTTGGAAATTTTTCCGGACAAACGCTCGATATCCTTTACTTCCCGAAGCGTCTCCGCAAGCCCCATACGTACGACGGAAGCATTAAAAAGTTCCGAAACGCCCTCCTGGCGATATTCGATTTTATCTATTTCTTTGAGCGGGGAAAGAATCATCTGATTGAGAAGCCGTGCGCCCATGCCCGTCCGAGTTTTGTCCAACAGCCACAAAAGAGAGCCGTATTTCTTGCCCTCCGCGTTGCTGCGAAGGAGTTCCAGATTCCTCACAGCGATGCTGTCGAGCACCATATATTGTTCCCGATTGACGATCTGAATACTATTGATGTTATTGAGGGAATGTTTCTGCGTTTCCCGAAGATATTCGATGAGAGCGCCTGCGGCGGCAATACAATTTTCTTTTCCCGCAATTCCGTAAGCGGCGAGAGAGTGCGTTTCAAATTGTTCGAGAAGATTCTTTTCCGCGTGTTTCACGTTAAACGCCCAAGGTACGTAACAGGAAAAAGCGGGCAATAGATTGTGCTTGATTTCCTTTAAGTCCCTTGCGGAAAGCAGCATTTCTCCGTTGCAGATGACCTCGGCGACGGACAGAGTGACGAGCTGATTTACGACATCTTCCACGGCGGAATCACCCGTAAATTCCATGGCGGAAAATTCCCCGGTCGTGATGTCCGTCCACGCGGCGGCTATCGTATCCCCCGACTTGAAAAGGCAGGCGATATAGTTATTTTTCTTTTCGTCCAGCATGGTGTCGTCGATGAGCGTACCCGCCGATACGACACGGACGACGTCTCGTTCCACGAGCCCGCGCCCCGCTTCTTTCGGGTCGGAAAGCTGTTCGCAGATCGCAACTTTTTCTCCCATGGAAACCAGCTTGGAAATATATACGTCCGCCGCGTGATAGGGAATCCCGCACATGGGCGCACGATCTTCCAGCCCGCAGTCTTTGCCTGTCAGCGTCAAATCGAGAAGTTTAGAAACCTTTTCGGCATCGTCGAAAAACATTTCATAAAAATCGCCGAGACGATAAAAGAGAATACAGTCTTTGTATTTTTCCTTCGTTTCGAGATAATGTCTCATCATCAGTGAAAGAGCCATAAATTTTTGCAACCTGCCTTTTCAGATTTCCTTATTTTCTTTTTCTGCTGTTTCTCCGAACAGAGAAATACCGTTTGCCTGCGTAATTTTTAAATTTACGAAGTCGCCGATCCGATTGGTTTCGCTCTTGAAATACCCCATTCGGCCGAATTCGTCACGCCCCAAATAAAGTCCCTTCTTCTCGTCGTAATCCTCACACAAAATTTCCACCGTCTTTCCGAGATACTTTTCCGATTTTTTCCGCGTGAGGGAATTGACCAGCTCTACGAGCCGCATAATCCGGTCTTTTTGAACAGATTCGGGAATCTGGTCCGGCATGGAAGCCGCTTTCGTACCCGTGCGGGGAGAATATACGAAGGTGAACGCCGAAGCAAAATTTGCTTCCCTGACGAGTTTTTCCGTAGCGAGATAGTCCTCCTCCGTCTCTCCGGGAAAACCTACGATGATATCCGTCGTAAGTTCCGCTTCGGGAAAATAAGATCTCAGGAGTTTTACTTCTTCGAGATATTGTCCGCAGGTATAACGCCGATTCATGGCTTTAAGAATTTTATCCGAGCCCGATTGAACGGGCAGATGAACAAGTCTGCATATCTTTCGATGCTTTGCCATGACTTTTACGACCTCTTCGTTGAAATCCTTCGGATGGCTGGTCATGAAACGAAGCCGAAAATTCCCTTCGACGGAAGCGACCGAATCCAAAAGTTCGGCAAAAGTCATTCCCGTACTTCCGTCCGAACCGTAAGAATCCACGTTTTGCCCCAAAAGGGTAATTTCCTTATATCCTTCCGCGACTAATTTTTTTACTTCCGCCAAAATATTTTCGGGCTTTCTCGAACGCTCCCGTCCCCTGACGTAAGGCACGATACAATAGGAGCAAAAATTATTGCAGCCGTACATGATATTTACCCAGGCATTGGGATAGCTCGTGCGCAGAGGCTCGTCCCCTTCGACGATCTCGCCCTCCTTCTCCCTGATGCGGACGACCCGCTTTTTTTCTCTTTGTTTAAGTTCGATAAGTTCCTGCAATTCTTCCAGATTCAGCGTCCCGAACATAATGTCGATGAACGGGAATTTCCTTTTGAGGACTTCCGTTTTGCCCTTTTCCTGCGTCATACATCCGCCGACGGCAACAATCAGATCGGGCTTGCGCTTTTTCAGCTTTTTTAAAGCCCCTATGTTCCCGAAGGCATGATTTTCCGCGTTTTCCCGGATACAGCAGGTATTGAAAACGATAATGTCCGCATCTTCCGTCTCTTTCGTCTCCCGATAGCCCATCTTGAAAAGAATGCCCGCGATCTTTTCCGATTCATGGACATTCATCTGACAGCCGTATGTGACGATATGGTACTTTTTCTCCATAAATTTCCTGTGTTTTCGTTTTTCTCCATTATACTCTTTTTTACAAATTTTATCAAGTCTTTCGGGGCTTTTGAACACTTTTTCATAATAAATTGTCAAAATTCGCAGATACTAATTCCGATGAAAAAAACTTGGAAAATCCTGCTCGTAATCTCGGGCTGTTTCGCCGTCATCGCCGCAAGCGGCGCCGCTTATTATACCATCGTCACGCAAGACGCGGTTCTCGACGAAAAGAAACTCGTCATCTCCGACGACAAAATAGAAATTTTCGACGCAAACGACCGCGCCGTAAAAGACGCAGCGGCCTTTTCGCCGAAGGAGACTTTTCGCCTCGACTCACTTTCCGAAAAGGTAAAGTTCGCTTTCGTGGATACGGAAGACAAGCGTTTTTACGACCATGACGGCTTTGATTATAAACGCATCGTCAAAGCCACTTGGAAAAATCTTAAATCGCGCTCGTTCAAAGAAGGCGCTTCCACGATTTCTCAGCAATTGATCAAAAATACGCACCTTTCTCAGGAAAAGACGATCAAGCGAAAATTAAAAGAATTCAAATTGACGAGACAGCTGGAAAAACGATACACCAAAGACGAAATCCTCGAAAAGTATCTCAATACCATTTATTTCGGACACAACTGCTTCGGGCTTTCCTCCGCGGCCGAATTTTATTTCGGAAAAGAGCCTTCCGAGCTTCGACTCGCGGAAGCGGCCGTTTTGGCCGGACTCATCAAATCTCCGAACAATTATTCCCCTTTCAAACACCCCGAAAATTGCCTCGGACGGAAAAAAACCGTCCTTTCCGCCATGCTGGCGCAGGGACACATCACCGAGGAAGAAAAGGAAGAGGCTCTCTCCGTTCCGCTTCCGACTGCACCTTCGGCGGGAGCGCTCGACAAAAGCTATTTCGATCGGGTTTTCGACGAACTCGAAGAATTATCCGAAGAATACGACTTTGTTCTCGGCGGAAATATCCGTATTTATACCTATCTCGACGCGGGACTTCAAAATTATCTCGAATCCCTTTCCTCCGCGAGCGAAACGGATAAAATTTATACCGTTCTCGACAACAAGACTCACGGATTCAAAGCCTATTACTCCACGGTCGGAGAAATAAAACGACTGCCGGGTTCCCTCATAAAACCGCTTCTCGTCTATGCGCCCGCACTCGAAGAAGATATGATTTCTCCCGCAACCCCTATCCTCGACGAAAAAACAAATTTTTCGGGTTATGAGCCGAAAAATTTCAGCGGCACTTACAGCGGCTATGTCAGCGTGAGGGAAAGCCTCGCCAAGAGCATCAACATTCCCGCCGTTAAAATTCTCAATTCGACGGGAGTAGCCAGATCGGCGGAATACCTTAAAAAACTCGATCTGGAAATTCCCGAGGACGATTATTCCCTCGCTTTGGCTCTCGGAGGAATGAAAGAAGGCTTTACTCTCAACCAGATCGCAAATGCCTATTCTGTCTTTCCCTGCGGCGGAGAATATATTTCCGCGGGGTTTATCCGTGAAATCGTCGTCGACGGACATACCGCTTACAAGCGGAGAGAACGCCCCGTTCGCGTATTTTCCGAAGATACCGCTTATCTCATAGACGACATGTTAAAGACCGCCGCAAAAGAAGGAACCGCCAAAAAGTTGAGGACGCTCCCTTTCCCCGTTGCGGCAAAAACGGGTACGGGGGGAACGAAAAACGGCAACAACGACGCTTACGCGCTGTCCTATACGACGGAAGACTGCGTCGGTGTCTGGCTGGGATATGCGGACAATTCCCCCATGGATATCACGGGCGGAGGCATTCCCTGCAATATCGCTTTGAAAATAAACGAATACCTTTACAAAGACCACTTCCCCGAAGATTTCCGAAAACCTTCGGGGGTAGAGAATGTTTTTCTCGATAAAACAGAGTATTATTCCACGCATAATATTATGCTTGCAGACGAAAATTCCCCCGTCGAAAGCCGCTTTTCCGAACTGTTCAAAAAAAGCGCCCTCCCTTCCCTAAAATCGGAACG
The DNA here is from genome assembly GCA_904419075.1 of uncultured Clostridia bacterium. Taxonomy (GTDB): domain Bacteria; phylum Bacillota; class Clostridia; order Christensenellales; family Borkfalkiaceae; genus Scatosoma. The sequence goes on along the minus strand of CAJFQM010000001.1, from coordinate 124,581 downwards.
CTTTACCAATCCTGCGATAGAGATGCCTTCCATCGCCTATAAGGAAGGAAAGATTGTCATTCGTTTCGCGAAAGGTACGCCCGATGATTATGATTATCTCATCGATCGTTTCGACTCTGTCACACATACTACAGTCTATTCCGGAAAATATATCGAAACATTCGTCGATGAAAAAATAAAGGACGGAAAAACTTATGTCTATACGATTACGCCCGTTTACAAAGGAGTCAAGGGCAAACCCGTCACGCTCCCTTCCGTATCGACGAAAAAGGAAGGAGAGAACGTACGTCCGATCGTACCCGATACTCCGCCGGATATTGTAGAAAAAAATTGGTGGGATTATTGAAAGAGAAAAAGCCTTCGGATTTTCCGAGGGCTTTTTACAATCAAATTTTTAATTTTACAATTCTTCTTTTTCGAGACCGGAAAAAGCTTCTGCGATCAGGGCTTCCACGTCGAGTTTTTTCTCTTCCTCCAAAATGTCCTTCAACTTGGGACGAATGGCAGGATAATCGGGCAGAAAGACCGTACAGCAGTCCTCGTAAGGAAGAATGGAAATATCGTACGTTCCTATCTTTACGGAACGATCTATAATTTCGTTCTTGTCGAACCCCACGAGCGGACGGAGTACGGGAAGCTGTTCCACGACGGAATTGGAAGACGTCATTCCCTCGATTGTCTGGCTGGCCACTTGGCCGAGACTTTCCCCTGTAATCAGGCACTGTGCACGAATGCGGAGAGCCTGACGTTCCGCTATTCGGAACATAAACCGTCTCAATAACGTAATCATGAGTTCGGGAGCGCATTTTTCATGAATCGCCTCCTGAATATGCGTTACGCTGACCGTATAGAGATTGATTCCGCCCGTATAGGACGAAAGGACCTTAGCCAATTCTACTACCTTTTCTTTGGCCTGCATATTGGTATAGGGATAACTGTGGAAATGGAGACAGTCCACCTTCATGCCGCGCTTTGCCATCATATGCCCCGCTACGGGACTGTCTATTCCGCCCGAAATCAAAAGCAGACCTTTTCCCGCAGTACCGACGGGCATTCCGTCGGCTCCGTCGAAAAAAGAGCCGAATACGAGCGCCGTACCGTTTTCGCGGACATCGATATATACGTAAAAGGAAGGATTATGCACGTCGACCGTCAGGGTTTTGAAATACGAAAGAAGCCTGCCGCCGATTTCCCGACTGATTTCTATGGAGGTCAAAGGGAATTTTTTATCCGCACGGTGAGATTCCACTTTGAAACTTCCCGTCGGACGGGAAACGAGTTTTGCCGCTTCAAAAATATCGTTCATATCCGCCGCGGTTTCGAATGCGACGCTCATGGAGTGAATTCCGAATACCTTTTTGAGACGGGAAACGATGAAATCTGTTTCTTCCTCCTCAAAGCCTTCTACGAGATAGCGTCCGCTGTAACGGTGCAATTCGTGACGGATTCCCTTTAACGCGCGTTCAATATTGGTCGAAAAAGCGCGTTCGAAAAAGCCTCTGTTCTTTCCTTTGAGATATAATTCCGCATAGCGGATAATAATGACCTTTTTCATGATGATTTTCCTCTTTACTGATCAAGAAATAAAGCGCCCGCAAAAAAGTTATCTGTGTCCGACTGCGTTCATTTTTTCCTTTGCGTCTCTTGCCGCGCGGTTGAGAATCGCCGCCGCTTCCCGAAGTTCTTCCGCCGAAGTCTCACCCGAAAAACTCAGCCGAAGCACTCCGTCCGCCACGGCCTCTTTATATCCGCAGGCGAGAACCACTCGGCTGTAACGGTGTTTGACATTGGAAGAACAGGCTGATCCCGTTCCGATAATGAGTCCCTCATCGTTCACTTTATGCAATAAAATTTCTCCCCTCAGCCCGACTGCCGAAACGCTTAAAATATAGGGGGAAGACGCTTCCGACGAAATTCTTAAAAAAATATCTTTATCGAGCAGAGGCCAAAATTCTTCACGGCAGGCTTGAAGCCGTTCGAAATCGGCACGTAAGGTTCTGAATTTCTTTTCCGCCGCAAATTCAAAAACTTTTATTCCGAATACGTTCTCCGTCCCGCTCCGTTCGCCGTTCTCTTGTCCTCCGCCGTATACGAAAACGCGCGGAGGAAGTCTTTTCTTCCTGATCAGCGCTCCCGTACCTTTCAATCCGCCGATCTTATGTGCACTCACGGAATATAAGTCTATGTCGCCGCTTAATCGAAAGGGAATTTTTCCGTATGCCTGTACTCCGTCGCTATGAAAAACCGCCCGGGGATTTTTTTCCTTTACCGCACGGGCTATCGCATTGATGTCATTGATTCCGCCTGTTTCATTGTTCACGTGCATTACGGAAACCAAAGAAGTTTTTTCGTCCACCAAAGCAAGGAGTTTTTCGACGTTTACCCTGCCGTCGGGAAGAAGAGGTGCAAAACGTGCCTCCGCGGTACCCCTGTTTTTCAGTTCCGTCACGGAAGATATAACCGCGGAATGTTCCCCTTCCGTCGTCACGACGTTTCCGCGCCTTCCGTAGCCGAAAACTGCCTGATTGTCCGACTCCGTGCCGCAGGAGGTGAAAATAAGCTCAAACTTCTCCGTATCCGCGACCTGAGAAAGCAAAGCCGAGCGAGCCTTTTTCAGCTCGCTCTGCAAAGCAAAACCTTCTCGATACAGACCGGAAGGATTAAAATAATTGGTTGTAAGGTATTCCTGCGCCCGCGACAGAGCTTCTTGATCCGGCTTGGTCGTCGCGGCATTATCCAAATATATCATAATCGAAAAAATTATCTGTTTTGCGCGTTCTTCTTTTCCTGCGCCACATAATCCGATTCCAAAGTCCCGCGCTTGACGAATTTCAGAATATTGATAAGCAACTCCTCCCGACATTCCAAAATATATAATCTCTTTCCCGCGTTTCCCGCCGTCAGAATATACATGAAAAACTTGCCTGCCTCCGGCTCGCGGTTGGGTGTAACGAGAATTTCCTTCGTCGAAGGATCTGTTTTCAGTCGGTCGTAACTGTTATTTTCTATGTCTCCGAGCTGCAATATTTCGTCGGGCTGAATTTTATAGAGAAATTTCCGCCGATTGATATTGAATACTTTGGCTATCCTCAATTCGCCCGATACGAAAGTATAATCAAAACTTATGTTGATGCGTTTTTTCAGCGTGAAGAGAAGGAACCACATCAATCCGAAAAAAATGATCTGCATGCCGCAGAAAACAGCCATTCCCCGCGCGCTCATGATCGCTTCCTGAATCTGTTCCGCCGTAAAATCTTCCGTGGGCTCTGCCTTGGAAAAAGAAGCGATGACATTGGGAATAAAAATCATAAGAAAAATAACGCCCAAAACCAATGCTATCCAGGAAATTATATTTACGACTTTATACTTTTTCCCTTCCTTTGCGGCGCGTGCGTTGACCGCGCTCTCTTCATATAAAACGTCCATAATTTACCTCCCGGAAAAATCGGCGGTGTCTTTCAGACAATATCGGCAAAAGACACCGCTTTTCTTTTCCGTTTGTTTCAGATTTCAAATTTTCCTTCATAAACGGTTTTGACGCTGCCCATCAATTCCACTTCACCGTTCGAGTGATAATTGACGACGAGATCTCCGCCGCGAAGTTTTACGGTAATATTCGTATCGCGGTCGCAATATCCGTTCAGTACCGCCGCCACGACTGCCGCCGCCGCGCCCGTACCGCAAGACCAAGTCTCCCCGTTTCCTCGTTCCCATACGCGCATTTTTATCGTTACCTTATTCACGACGCGGATAAATTCCGCATTGATGCGTTCGGGGAAATATTCACAGTTTTCAAAGAGCGGACCGACGGTAGCGACATCGACCGCGTCAACCTTTTCACTGAATACGACGCAATGAGGATTGCCGAGATTGACGAGCGTTATCCGATAATCTTTTCCGCCGATTTTCACGGGCTTGTCGACGATCTGCTCCTCTTTCCAAACACAGGGAATTTTATCTCCCGCAAGTTCCGCCTTGCCTAAATTGACGCTGGCGGAATTCACTTTTCCGTTGAAGGAATAGACTTTTACGGCATTGATTCCGCCCGCCGTCTCAATCTTCATTTCCCGATTACGGACGATTCCCTTTTCATAGAGATATTTTCCTATGCAGCGAACGGCATTTCCGCCCACGCGACCTTCCGTGCCGTCTTTATTGAAAATGCGCATTTTCGCGTCGGCCACGTCCGAATTTTCAATCAGAACGATACCGTCTCCGCCGATTCCGTAATGAATATTTACGTAATTGATGGCGATGGACTCAGGACAGGTAATCTTCCCGTCGCGGTTGTCGAAATAGATATAATCGTTGCCGCAGGACTGCATTTTCGTAAACGAAAGCTGCAATTTTTCCTTTCTCAGATGATTGATGTCGACGAGTTCGGTGTTGTCTTCCGTGAATTTGCTGGCGATAATATCCGCGAGCGCGTTTGCCGTATCGAGAGCCGTAAGTACCGTAATGCCGAGCAAAATTGCATGATGATGCAAACGGATAAAGTCGTTGATGGATTCAAGATCGGTTTTTCCCGTATATACGACATAGTCGATTTTTCCTTCGTCCATCAGTTTGATGACGCTGTCCGTCGCCGACAATCTGTCTACGACCGTAACGTCGAGTCCGAGTTCGGAAATGACCTTTGCAGTTCCTTTTGTGGCATACATCGCACAACCGAGATCGCCGAACTTTTTGGCGATGGAAACGATATCGAATTTATCCTGATCGTTGACCGTCATATATACGCCGACGGGGTGCTGTTCGGACGGATGACACATCTTAAACCCCGCGGAAACGAGTCCTTTGAACATCGCTTCTTCTATCGTTTTTCCGATTCCGAGCACTTCGCCCGTGGACTTCATCTGAGGACCGAGCTGCGAATTGACGTCGTTGAGCTTTTCAAAGCTGAACACGGGAACCTTGACGGCGACATAGGGAGACGCGGGATACAGTCCCGTTCCGTAACCGAGCTTTTTGAGCTTTGCTCCCACGATAATTTTCGTGGCGAGTTCCACCATCGGCACGCCAGTGACTTTGGAAATATAAGGAACGGTTCTTGAAGCGCGGGGATTGACTTCGATGACGTAAAGCTGCCCGCGATAGATGAGATACTGAATATTAATGAGGCCTTTGGTTTTAAGTTCCAGCGTCAGCTGCGTCGAAACCTCCAAAATTCTTTCCAACATGGTATCTTCGAGATTATACGGCGGATACACCGCGATGGAGTCTCCCGAATGAATTCCCGTACGCTCGATATGCTGCATAATTCCGGGAATGAGAACGTCCGTTCCGTCCGAAATGGCATCTACTTCCAATTCCGTTCCCATGAGATATTTATCGCACAATACGGGATTTTCTATCCCCTGCGAGAGAATGACGTCCATATAGCGGCAGACGTCCTCCTCCGTAAAGGCAATCGTCATATTCTGTCCGCCGATGACGTACGACGGACGGAGCAAGACGGGATATTCCAGCTTTTCCGCCGCGGCAAGCGCTTCCTCTTTGGTCATGACGGTAATCGCCTTGGGACGGGGAATGGAATATTTTTCGAGCAACGCTTCAAAGCGTTCCCTGTCCTCCGCAATATCCACGCTGTCCGCCGAGGTTCCGAGAATGCGGATTCCGTGAGTGGAAAAATAACGGCAAAGATTGATGGCGGTCTGCCCGCCGAATGTAATGATGACGCCGTAAGGCTTTTCCACGTCGATGACGTTTTGTACATCCTCAGCCGTCAACGACTCGAAATACAGCCTGTCCGCGGTATCGAAGTCCGTAGAGACGGTCTCGGGATTATTATTGATGATGATGACTTCATAACCGAGTTCCTTTAACGTCCATACGCAATGTACCGACGAATAATCGAACTCTATGCCCTGCCCGATACGGATCGGCCCCGAACCGATGACGATAATCCTCTTTTTACTGCTCCGCGCGACAAAGGGCTTGGCCTCGTCGTGATCCGCCTCGTCATAGGTCGAATAGAAGTACGGAGTACGCGCGGAAAATTCAGCCGCGCACGTATCGACCATCTTGAATACAGACTTTCTGTGATAGGGAATTTTACTGCCCGACAACGCCGCGATATCCTTGTCGAGATAACCGAGTTTTTTACCCCTCTCATAGATCTCGCGCGAAACCTTTCCTTCCGCTTTTTTGATCGCGTCAAGTTCGGCTTCATAATCGACGAGACGTTTAAGTTTATGCAAAAACCACCTGTCGATTTTCGTAATCGAAAAAATCGTATCTTCGGAAATACCGCTCTTTAATGCACGGTAGACGACGAATAACCGCTCGTCCGTCTTTTCCGGCAGCTTTGCCAAAAGTTCCGCCTCGGTAAAATCGAGGAATTTTTTATGATTCAAGGTAGTCAGAGAAATCTCCGCCCCCCGCACAGCCTTCATGATCGCCATTTCAAAAGACGTGCCGATCGCCATGACTTCCCCCGTCGCTTTCATTCTCGTGCCCAGCTCTCTCTTGGCATACAAGAATTTATCGAACGGCCATTTGGGAAGTTTGACGACGACATAATCGATTGCGGGTTCGAAGCAGGCGAATGTCTTGCCCGTCACATCGTTTCTGATTTCGTCGAGCGTATAACCGAGAGCGATCTTTGTCGCAACCTTCGCAATCGGGTACCCCGTCGCCTTGGATGCGAGCGCAGACGAACGGCTCACACGGGGATTGACTTCGATGACGGAATATTCAAAAGAATCGGGATTGAGCGCAAACTGAACGTTACACCCCCCTTCTATTCCGAGTTCGGTTATAATCGCCAAGGCCGCGCTGCGGAGCATCTGATATTCTTTATCCGCAAGCGTCACCGCAGGAGCAATGACGATAGAATCGCCCGTATGGATACCGACGGGATCAAAATTCTCCATGGAACACACGGTAAGAACGTTGCCCGCTCCGTCCCTTAAAACTTCGAATTCGATTTCTTTCCAGCCGCCGATATATTTTTCGATGAGCACCTGCGTAATGGGCGAAAGCATAAGCCCGTTATGCGAAATGAGACGAAGTTCCTCTTCGTTATAGGCGACGCCTCCGCCTGCTCCGCCCAAAGTATAGGCCGGACGGACGATGACGGGATATTTGAGCCGTTCAGCGACGGCCACACACTCTTCCACCGTATAGGCAATATCGGAAGGCACGCAGGGCTGATGGATTTTTTCCATCGTCTCCTTGAACAATTCCCTGTCCTCCGAACGATCGATGGCATCCAACTTCGTACCGATGAGCTTGACTCCGTGACGGGCGAGGAATCCCGATTTTGCCAATTTGCAGCCCATCGTCAGCCCCGTCTGACCGCCGAGGGAAGCCAAAAGACTGTCGGGCTTTTCTTTGATAATAATTCGTTTGAGGCTCTCTTCCGTGAGCGGTTCGAGATAAATCTCGTCCGCGAGAGCGTTATCCGTCATGATCGTCGCGGGGTTGGAGTTACAGAGCACTACGTTTATGCCTTCGCTTTTGAGTACGCGGCAAGCCTGCGCACCCGCATAGTCGAACTCTGCAGCCTGTCCGATGACGATGGGTCCGGAACCGATGACGAGAACTTTTTTAATATCGCTTCTTTTAGGCATGGCTCTTCTCCTTTTCCATATTCGCTATGAATTTATCGAACAAAATATTCGCATCCTGCGGACCGCTGCATGCTTCGGGATGGAATTGCACGGTAAATGCGCCTATATCGTCATATTCCACGCCTTCGCAGGTATTGTCGTTGACGTTTATAAAGCTGACTTTTCCTTTTTTGACCGATGAGGACAACACTTCGTAGCCGTGATTCTGACTGGATATATATACCCGTCCCGTATCCAGATTTTTTACGGGTTGATTGGCTCCTCTATGGCCGTACTTCATCTTAGCCGTCTTGCCGCCCATCGCGAGCGCAAACAGCTGGTGACCGAGACAAATTCCGAAAATGGGTTTTTTGCCCGCCAATTTTTTCAATTCCTCAATAATTCCCGTATTTTCTTCCGGATCCCCGGGTCCGTTCGTCAGCATGACTCCGTCGGGATTCAAAGCCAAAATCTGTTCGGCAGTGTAAAACGCGGGAATCCTCAGAACCGCACAATCGCGCTTCAAAAGTTCGCGGATAATGTTTTTCTTGCAGCCGAAGTCCCAGACCGCTACCGTCCGACGCGCGGAGGCGCGATCGCCGTATTCTTTTACCTCACTGCATGTCACCGATTTTACGGCGTTCGTTACCCGATATTTTTTTAACGCCTCAAAATCCTTCCACGGCTTGGAAGAAATGCAGGCATTCATGACTCCTGTCTCGCGCACAATTCTCGTAAGTTCGCGGGTATCGATTCCGTAGACTCCGACGATTCCGGATTTTTCGAGATAGTCGTTCAACGTTCCTTCGGAACGAAAATTAGAAGGATAATCGCAAACTTCCCGGACGATATATGCAGATACCCAAGGCTTTTTACTCTCGAAATCTTCGGGAATCACTCCGTAATTTCCGATAAGAGGAAAAGTCTGCGTCACAATCTGTCCGTAGTAACTGGGATCGGTCAACGTTTCGAGATACCCCGTCATGCCCGTCGTAAAAACAAGTTCCCCGACGACATCTCCGACGGCCCCGAAACGGAAACCTTCGAATACTTTACCGTTTTGCAGCGTCAAATAAACTTTATTCTTCTTCATATGCCACTACCTTGTTTTATTTTTTCAAACTTCATTTCTCTGCGTTTTACCGAACGGGTTTCGGCTCTTTGCCGTAAACCCGCGCCCCGCAAGAGATCGCATCGTTCCGCCCCCCGATTTTCTCGTTTACCGATTGTATTCAAGTCTTGCTCAGACAGTCAATCCCGCATCAATTTGCACATTACCGCTTTTTGCGCGTGAAGCCTGTTTTCCGCTTCGTCGAAGATATCGTTCGCATGCGCTTCCAGAACATCTTCCGTAATTTCTTCGCCGCGGTGAGCGGGCAGGCAATGCAGAACCATTGCGTCTTTTGCCGCACAATCCATCACGTCCGCATTGATTTGGAACCCCGCGAAAACTTTCTCGCGATGAGCCTTTTCCTCCTCCTGTCCCATAGACGCCCACACGTCCGTATAGAGCACATCCGCGCCCTTTGCGGCCTCTTTTACGTCCGCGGTCATCTGGAATTTATCGCCGTATTCCTTTCTGGCCCATTCGACGAGAGCCGCGTCCGGCTGATACCCGTCCGGACACGCGATGGAAAATTTCATTCCCGTTTTCAAAGCGCCTACCAACAACGAATTTGCCATATTGTTTCCGTCTCCGACGAAGCACATTTTCAAACCGCTGAAACCGCCTTTATATTCGCGGATCGTCATGAGATCGGCCAATACCTGACAAGGATGGCAATAGTCTGTCAACGCATTGATGACGGGAATGGAGCCATACTCCGCAAATTCTTCTACCTCGCTCTGCGCAAAAGTACGGATCATCAATCCGTCGAGATATCTCGACAGTACGCGTGCCGTATCCTTTACCGGTTCCCCCCGTCCCAATTGTAAATCTCTGTCCGACAAAAACAGCGCATAACCGCCCAATTCATACATTCCCACTTCAAAGGAAACGCGCGTTCTCGTAGAGGATTTCTGAAAAATCATTCCGAGCTTCTTCCCTTTCAAATAATCTTTGTGGATGTTGTTTTTCCTCTCATATTTGAGCTGATCCGCCAAATTGAGAATTCCGAGAATTTCCTCGCGAGTCAAATCGCCGAGCTTCAATAAATGTTTCATTCCGCCAATACCTCGTTTAATATTTTTAATCCTTCGTTCATTTCCGTCTTTGTGATATTCAAGGGCGGCAGCAAACGCAATCTGTCGTGCGCCGTCAGAATCATCAGGCCTTTTCGGAGACATCTTTCCGCAATCTCTCTCGCACTCTTATCCGAGTTTACCTTTATTCCGAGCATGAGTCCCATCCCCGTTACGGCCTCTACTCCTTTCATCTTCAAAATAAACGTTTTAAGGTAATCTCCTTTTGCCTGTACTTCAAGCAACAAATCTTTCGTAAGCCTTTCGACGATACTGACTCCCCCCGCACACGCTACGGGATTTCCTCCGAACGTCGTACCGTGATCCCCATAGGAAAATACTCCCGCCGTCTTTCCGAAAAGCAGACAGGCGCCGATCGGCAGGCCTCCGCCCAAACCTTTCGCCGTAGTTACTATGTCCGGCGTAATACCATATCCCTGATAAGAATACATATACCCCGTTCTGCCGTTTCCCGTCTGTACTTCATCCACAATAAACAATATATCGTTTGTCTGACAATATTCAATAGTTTGTCTGACAAAGTTTTCATCGAGTTTATGTACGCCGCTTTCTCCCTGAATGAGTTCCATCATCACCGCGCAGGTCTTATCCGTAATTTTTTCCTTCACGGATTCAAAGTCGGGCTTTGCATATAAGAAACCTTCGGGAAAAGGCCCGAAATATTTATGGAACGCGTCTTGTCCCGTCGCGGCAAGCGTTGCCAGCGTCCGTCCGTGAAAACTGTTTTCCAAAGTAACGATTTCATAGCGGCGATTATCGCCGTATTTCATTGCGGAATATTTTCTCGCCGCCTTTATCGCACACTCGTTCGCTTCGGCCCCGGAATTTCCGAAAAAGACTTTCTCTGCACCCGATTTTTCGCACAGGAGCCGTGCAAGTTCCACCTGGGGCTGCGTATAATACAGATTGCAGGCATGTTGTACTTTGTTCAGCTGCGCGATTACAGCCTCTTTCCAAAGTTTGTCGTTCATGCCGAAGATATTGACGCCTATCCCGCTCGTAAAGTCTATATATTTCTTGCCTTCGCTGCTTGTAATCGTCGCGCCCTCGCCGCTTTCTATCGCCATGGGGAAACGGTTATACGTGGGCGATATATATTCCTTGTCTTCCCTTTCTATTTCCGTAAAATTCATTTTGTCTCCTGAAATTTCTGAAAAATGCTGTTTTTTCAAAAAATAAGACTGATTTCAAGAAAATCAGTCACCGTTTACAAACATTGTTCCCATTCCTTCTTCGGAAAGAAGCTCCATCAAAATGGAATGATTAACCCGACCGTCGGTGATAAATACTTTTTTGACCCCGCGGCGAATCGCTTCTTTGCAACATTCAATTTTAGGAATCATTCCTCCCGAAATAATTCCCTGCTTGATAAGGGAAGGAATATCGGATACGTACACTTTTTTAATCAAAGACTTCTCGTCGTTTTTATCTTCCAAAAGGCCGCGGATATCCGTCATCAAAATCATGCTTTCCGCCTGCAAAGCACCCGCTATGACGGATGCAGCGGTATCGGCATTAATATTATAAACATTGCCGAAATTGTCGTAACCGACCGTGGAAACGACGGGAATATAACCGCTTTTCAGGCAATCTTCTATAATCCGAATATCGACGTCCACAATTTTTCCGACAAAACCGAGTTCTTCGCTCTCCTTTTCGCAGCCGAGCATGTGACCGTCGATTCCGCTGAGTCCGACTGCTTTTCCTCCGCAGGATTCTAACCGATCGACCAATGCCTTATTGATTTTTCCGGCCAACACCATACGGACGATTTCCGCCGTTTCTGCATCGGTATACCGAAGCCCGTTGACAAACCGACTTTCAATCCCTACCCGTTTGAGCATTTCCGAAATTTCCGGCCCGCCGCCGTGAACGAGTACGACCTTTATTCCCACCAGCTGCAAAAGCACGAGATCCCGCATGACGGAAGTTTTAAGCTCTTCATTGATCATGGCGTTTCCGCCGTATTTAATAACGAGGATTTTATCGTTATATTTTTTGATATAAGGCATTGCTTCCGCCAAAAACTCTGCCTGTTCCTGTTTGGAAATCATCTTACCACCAATCTATTTTTTTTATTATAGCATACCCATAAAAATTTGTCAACTTTTCTCAGGGATTTTCGCTTCTCGAAAAAGGATTTTTCAGCTTCTGTAATCCCCGTTGATCCGTACGTAATCGTAAGTCAAATCGCAGCCCCAAGCCGTTGAGGTATAATTGCCGCCATGCAAGTCTATAAGAATATCTATTTCCTTTTCCGTCAGAATCTTTTTTGCGGTTTCTTCGGAAAAATCGATTCCCCTTCCTTCCTCGCAGACAACGATTTTTCCGGCTTTTGAGGAAAATGCAACCTCTATTTTGTCGATATCTATCTCAGCTCCGGAATATCCGATTGCACATAAAACCCGACCCCAGTTGGCATCGGCTCCGAACATAGCCGCCTTCAAAAGGTTGGAACACACGACCGATTTCGCTACCGTACGGGCAACTTGCTTGGATTTGGCGCCCGTTACTTTACATTCTATCAGTTTCGTCGCGCCCTCTCCGTCTGCAGCGATTTTTCTGCACATTTCGGTCGTAACGGCATGGAGTGCGCGACAGAATTTTTTGTAATCGGTATCCGCACGGTCGATGAGCGCATTCCCCGCCAAGCCGCTGGCCATGAGGCACAGCGTATCGTTCGTGGAAGTATCTCTGTCGACACTGACCATATTCAAAGAATCTTTTACATCGGCGGAAAGAGCCTTCTGCAACATTTCGGGAGTAATATTCACGTCGGTCGTTATAAACATGAGCATTGTCGCCATATTCGGGCAAAGCATACCTACGCCTTTACAAATGGCCCCGATCCGACATTTGATATCCCCGAGTTCAAATTCAAACGAAATCTCTTTACTGACCGTATCGGTCGTCATAATGGCTTCCGCTGCCGCATGGCTGCATTCCGGCGACGAACCGAGTCCCTCTGCAAGAGTTTTCATTCCGCCCGCAATCGGGTCGAGAGACAGTTTCTGACCGATGACGCCCGTCGAGGCCACTACCGTATCGGAAGCCGAAATTCCGCAATATTTCTCAACCAGCGAACACATTCCTTCGGCAATTTCCACGCCGTCCGCATTACAGGTATTTGCGTTTCCGCTGTTGACGATGACCGCACGGGCATAACCGTCCGCCACGTGCTTTTGCGTAACGAGAATGGGAGCGCCTTTTACGAGATTTTTGGTATAAACACACGCCGTAGCCGAACGTTTTTCACAAACGATCAGCGCCAGATCTTTCTTCGATTTATTTCTACGGATTCCGCAATGAATTCCGTTGGCCGAAAATCCTTTCGGCGCACATACTCCGCCTGCGACAGGCTTCATTTCTCTATTGACTCCGTTTTTTCTCATGATTGGTTCTTCCTTAATTTTTCTATTTCAAAAACGCATCTTCTTCCAAACCGAGCGCTATATTCATATTTTGCACCGCCGCGCCGGAAGCTCCTTTGCCGAGATTATCGAATCTCGAACAGAGCAGCAATCGTTCTTCGTTTCCGCCGATAAAGATTTCCATGCGATTGCTTCCCGCAAAATTATTTGCACCTAAAAAAGAATGTTCTTTTTCGTCTATACCGATAAATTTTGCGCCGGCATAATAGTCCTTATAAAACTCCTGCAGCTTTTTCGGCGTCATGGACACATTCATCAAGTCCGCAAACAGCGGCACCGTAACGCACATGCCGCAATAATAATCGGAAACAATGGGATTGAATACGGGCGTACGGGATAATCCGCATACTTTTGTCATTTCGGGCAAATGTTTATGCTTCAAAGTCAAGCCGTATTGGCGCGGGCTGTCCAGCTCTTTATCCCGATCCGAGGCTTCGTATTCGGCGATCATTTTCTTTCCCCCGCCGCTGTATCCCGTTACGGAATGCGCGACAAAAGGATAGTCCGAATTGACGATCCCCGAATGTACCAGCGGATAAACCAAAGAAATGAATCCGCTGGCATGACATCCCGGATTCGCGATTCTTTTTTCCCGCTCGACGGATTTACGGAAATCATAAGACAGCTCCGGAAAGCCGTAAGCCCAGCCCGGAACCGTGCGATGAGCGGTAGATGCGTCGATGATTTTTGTTTCGGGATTTTCACAAAGCGTCACCGCTTCTTTCGCCGCCGCATCGGGCAGACATAAAAAGACAATGTCCGCACGATTGATGCAGTCTTTTCTCGCGCCCGTATCTTTGCGCAATTCTTCGGGGAGAACGATAAGCTCGATATCATTGCGGACGGAAAGTCTGTCATATATTTGCAGGCCCGTAGTGCCTTCCCGTCCGTCGATAAATACTTTATACATAATTTTTAACCGTTTGCGTATTCGTGCGCATAAAGCGTTCGGGCGCAAAAAACAAATGCGCCCGATTGATAATCCGATTTGCCTTACTTCAACTTTTTCGCGTCGAGAAGCGCCTTTACTTTAATGGGCAGACCGAAAAGATTGATGAACCCTTCCGCATCGTTCTGGTGATAAGCGCCGCCGTCGTCGTCGAACGTGGCAATCGCTTCGCTGTAAAGGGAATGAGGCGAGGAGATTCCCGCATTCATGACGTTGCCCTTATAAATTTTCAGTTTCACGTCTCCCGTAACCGTCTTCTGCGTTTCGGTAACAAAAGCGCTCAAAGCCTCTCTCAAAGGCGTAAACCATTGACCGTCATAGACGATTTCTCCGAATTTCAAGGCGATCATCTGTTTATAATGCATCGTCGCCTTATCGAGACAGATGGATTCGAGCAATTCGTGAGCCGTATAAAGAATCGTTCCGCCCGGAGTTTCATATACGCCGCGGGATTTCATACCCACCAAACGATTTTCCACCATATCGCAGAGTCCTACGCCGTTTTCCCCGCCGACTTTATTCAACTTCTCGATAAGCGAAACGCTGTCCATCTTCTTTCCGTCGATAGCCGTAGGAATACCCTTTTCAAAATGAATGGTAATATACGTAGGTTTATCGGGAGCAGCCCAAGGCGATACCCCGAGCTCGCAAATTTTATCGTAATCGGGTTCGTTTGCGGGATCTTCGAGGTCAAGGCCTTCGTGCGAAAGATGCCAAAGATTTTTATCTTTGGAATAATTGGTTTCGCGCGTGATCTTCAAAGGAATATCGTGTGCCTCCGCATAAGCGATTTCTTCCTCGCGGCTCTTGATGTTCCAAATTCTCCAAGGCGCGATAATCTTCATTTCGGGCGCAAAAGCCTTAATGGTCAGCTCAAAGCGAACCTGATCGTTTCCCTTTCCCGTACAGCCGTGACAAATTGCATCCGCGCCTTCTTTCTTGGCAATCTCCACAAGTCTTTTCGCAATGACGGGGCGCGCAAAAGAAGTGCCGAGAAGATATTTATCTTCATATTTTGCCCCGGCCTGAACGGTAGGATAAATATAATCTTCGATAAATTCTTTCTTCAAATCTTCTATGTACAATTTGGAAGCGCCCGTTTTAATTGCCTTTTCTTCCAGCCCTTCCAATTCCGATTCCTGTCCGACGTCCGCGGAAACCGCGATGATTTCGGGATTCCCGTAATTCTCTTTCAGCCAAGGAATGATGATGGACGTATCGAGTCCGCCAGAGTACGCAAGAACGATTTTCTTAAAGGTTTCTTTCTTTTCCATAAGTTTATCTCCATGACCGCGACCGTTTCAAACGGCCGCATTTGATTTATCGCGATTTATTATACTATCCGAATTTCTTCCCGTCAAGCAAATTTTACCTGTTTTTTGATTTTTTATAAATTATTTTGCCGATTATAGAATATTTTATACATTTCTCAATGCTTATACTGAATAAATGAATATATTCTTTCTGAAACCCGACTAATTGAAAAAAAGAATTTCGGACTGAACGACCACTTCGTTCTTTTCGTTAAAGCCCTGAACGAGAAAAGCGCCTTCTTCCGCAGGCTTGCGATAAAAGCGAAGTTTGTCTCCCTCGCGGCACTGTCTCGAATAGCTGAGGGCAAATCCTTTGAGTTTTCGAGACGCAAGTTCCGACACCGAAAAACAGTTGAAACAATAATCGGCGTACCGAGTATTATTGACATGCATATTATGATCATATTCCGAATTGGCGACGGTCATCTCGAAACGAAGCTCCCCTTCTTCCGGTTTGAAAACAGGAAACTTCCACCGATTGACATCCAGCGCGCGCGTAGGATTATAAGTCGAATAATCCTGATTTTCCAGCAATTTCGATTGAAGGAGTTTTCCGCTTTTGATATCCGCCATGCACCAGCGAGAGGTGGCGTTCATGTAAACGTCCCCTTCGGGAGACAAGATCCGGTACTCTCTGCCGAACACCACATAAGAAGGAGGCGTCGGCCAAGTCTTGACGACTATATGCTCGCCCAAAGGAACGGGTTTCAAAAATTCGCAACGGATATTCGTCAGCATGAACGCATATCCTCTCGGCTTAATAAATTCGTAACCGAACCCCAGCTCGTCCGCACTGGAACAGGCAACCTCTTCAAGATACGCCAAAACCGCCGAAGGTTTCAGTTCGTCCTTGAAATCCGTATCGCAATATTTTACATCGAATGTCTTAATATGTTCATATAATTCCATGGGAATATTATACACCGCAAGGCAAAAAAAGTCAACGAACAGACACAAAAAACAAAAAATCCGTTCTTACGATATTTTCCGCAATAAAATCGTATTTTCATGGCAAAAAATTCTCAAAAAGCAAAAGTTTTTTACGGATTTTCGTTGACTTAATACATATATATGTTGTATAATACTCTATGTAAGATATTATTATATAATTTCAAATAAACCAATACTCTGTCACGCACACTTACAAAGGAGGAAACAATGGCTCAGCAGGAAAAAACCCCGCTTAAAGACGAGATTCCCGACGAAGAATTTTCTTTGACGGGAGGCGCCGAAGAACAGGGAATCACGATCAGTTCCGATTTAATCCGCGGACATATCAATACGATTATTTTAAGAAGTCTGTACGACGGGGACAAATACGGATATGACATTATAAACGAAATAGAAAAAAAGAGCGGCGGACTGTATACATTGAAACAGCCCACTCTTTACAGCGCCTTAAAACGTCTCGAATCGCTCCATTACGTCGAATCCTATTACGGCGATTTCTCCAACGGCGGCAGACGTAAATATTTCCGACTTACGGATAAGGGCAAGGAGATCACGGAAAGAAATCTTTCCGAATGGGAATATTCCCGCACGATTATCGACAGTTTGATTTCCGACGGCAATGCTCATTACGATTTTTCTTTCATTACGGAAAAACAAAAGGAGCTGATCGATATCAAAAAGATGCTTTCCGCTCGGGAATCCGCTTTGGAGGACGAAAGAAACGCGCTGAATAATTTGAAAAACGAATTGCAGCGCGAGCGTTCCCTCCTTTCCGTGCAAAGTTCCTCTTTAAGCACGCAAAAATCCGATTTCAACGAATTGAAAGAAAAAATTCGCGCGCAGAAAGAAGAGTTAGAAGAAAAGCAACGCACTCTGAGCGAAAAACAGGGGGAAATCGACGCCAAAGAAATCGAGCTCGACGAAAAAGAACGACAGATACGGGAAGCGAAGGCCGAATTGGAAAGGCAGCGTACGGAAATCGAAAATCTGAAAATCACCGTCGAGACGCAAAAAACAGAATTGGACGATAAAATCAGCGAGCTCGACGAAGTCAAAGCCTCTACCGTTTCCCAGGCGGACGAATTGGAGGAAAAACAATCCGAACTCCGTATTTTGCAGGAAGAACTGGCGGGAAAACAAAACGCGCTCGTAACTCTTCAAAAGGAACTCGACGAAAAACGGCTCGAACTCGAAGAATCTCAGAAAGCGTTGGCGGAAAGAGAAGAAGCGATCACTTCCGTTCAATCTTCCGCCGAGGAAAAGCAAAACGAGCTGTCCGCCCGCACCGCAGCCCTCGAAGAATCGGAAAGGCGGCTGGAAGAAAAACAAAGGGAAATCGAAGAAGCCGAAGCGGAAATTCGTGCTCAAAGGGAACAGATAGAAGAAAAAACTCTTTCTCTCGATTCTTTGAGAAACGAACTCGACGAAAAGACCTCGGAAAATTATAACCTCCTTTCCCTCATTCGTTCCGAGCAGGAAAAGCTGGAAGAACAGAAAGTTCAGCTCGAAGCAAGGAAATCCGAATTGGAAAGCCGCCGTGAAGAAAGCGAAGAGCTTTCTCAGATCAAAGCGGAGCTCGAAGAGAAAAAATCAGATATCTCAGCTTTGAGAAAAGCGCTTTCTTCCCACGAAGAAGCAATGAATCTGTTAAAGGCAGATCTCGAAAACAAAACCGCGGAGCACTATAACCGATCGGTCGAACTTCGGGCGCAGCAAGCTCAGCTCGACGAACAGAAAGAAGCGTTGGAAGTTTCCAGGCGAGACATTGCCGAAAAAACGGCCGAGCTTGAAAGCCTTAAAACACAGCTTCAAGAAAAAGAAGCGGATTTATCCGCACGCGAACAAAAAATCGCCGAGTTGTCCGATTCCATGAAATCTTCGGAAGAAAACGTCTCCACCACCCTTTCCGAATTGGAAACGCGGGAAGCGGCACTCGCGGAGAAAGAATCTGCTTTGCAACTCGAACGAGAAGAATACGAAGCCCTTCGCAGCCGCTGGGAGGAAGAAAAAGATTCCTTTGTTTCCGAAAAGGAAGCATTGGAAGCGGAACGTCTTCAATTGGGACAAGCTCAGTCGGAATTGAACGAAAAAGAAAAAGTTCTGCTTTCGGAGCAAGAATCCTTTGAAGCGGAAAAATCGGCGTTCGAGGATGCCCGGAAACAATTTGCCGAAAAGCAGACGGAAATCGAGCGAAGAAATTACGAGCTGACGGAAAAAGAATATCAGATGGAAGAGCGGCTTCGGGCCATCGAAACACAAAAAACGCAGACAGATACTTCTTCCGCCGATATACAGCGTCAACAGGAAGAGCTTGCGGCTCGCCACGCCGAATTGGTGCGCGCGGGAGAGCAACTTCAAAACGAATCGGCCGCCCTTCGTCAACAGCAGAAAGATATGGCATCGCGCCAAGCCATCTACAACCAGCAGCAATTGGAATTCATGACGCAGAAAAATACACTCGCCGCTCAACAGTTCGACTTTGCGGATCGTCTGAGTTCTTATAATGCTCAGGTAAAACAGTTCAATGAAAATTTGGCTCGGTTTACGGAAGAAAAAAATTCCTTTCAGGTTCTGAAACAACAATTGGAGGTCGAAAAATCGGAATTTGAAAAGCAACAGGCCGAATTGAACGAAAAAAAATCCGAAATGGAAAAACAGCGTTCGGAAGACGAAAAAGCGCGTTTGGAGCAAGAAAAAAAGCATATCGAAGCGCTCGCGGAATTGCAGGAAAAATCGGCGGCAATCGATAAACAGATCTCCGAACTCAAAGATCGGGAACTTGATCTCGAAAACAGAGAAAACGCCTTGAACGCCGCGCGCAGAGAATTTAATTCCCGTCGTTATGCGGCCGCGGAAACGGCTTACGGATATTCCGTTCCGTACGCCGCTCCCCCTGCCGGATATCCGAACAACGGGTACGGAACCTCCGAATTCAGACCGGCGGAACCGTCTCCCAACCCGTCTTTCCCCTCCGAAGACACAGCTTCAAAAATAGACTTCGGAGACCTAAGACAACGCGCGAAGGCGGACGGTATTCGGATAAAAACGGCCGGAAGCATGGGTGCCAAAAGCAAGGCGGCGGATAACAATTTTTCTCCCGTATTTAACAAGGGACTCACTTTATTCAAAGCCGCGCTCATCATGTTCTGCATCGTCATTGCGGAAAGTCTGGTAATTTTCTTCATGAGAGATAAACTCGACATTTCCGGGCTTTATCCCGCCATCGGGTTCGCCATCGGCTTCGTTGCATTTCTGACCTGTACGATTTTATATGCCTGCGGTTATCGCCAGCAGGCACGCAGAAGCAAGCATCCCTCTTATCTGCTCAACGCATCGATTCTTTTCGTGATCGGGGTCATTGCGACAACGATGATCGCGGTCTATCTTAAAGCAGATCTTAAACAGCCGACGGAGTTGCTCACTTACGTGATTCTGCCCGTTTTGTATCTCCTCAATCTGGTGTTTTTTGCGGTGTTCTATTATTTATTTACTTTGAACTCCAAAAATTCCGCTCCGCAAAATCAATAAAGCCAAAACCTCCCGACAGAATTCTGTCGGGAGGTTTTAATTTTGAGAAACGGAATTATTACTCTTTTTCACCGTCTCATGCGTTGCGCAATATTTATCCGCCAAGCAGACCAGCCAGCCCTCCTTCGACCGCGGCATCCACATAGGGGTCAACGGATACATATGTGTACGGATAATGTAATAGACCTTATCGCTCACCCCGAAGATTTCTCGGGCATTTTTCGCGGCAAGCGCCGAATGACAAAATCCGTGCAACCTTCCTTTACGCTTGCGAATATGCCAATCATATAAATAGAAATCATGTAAAAACGCCCCTATGACCAATTCTTCTTCATGGACTCTCCAATGCCAGCTGCGCGCAAGATATAAGCTGTAACACGCCACGTTCAAACAATGTTCATATGTGCTTACGTCTCCGTGCTGAATATATTTTTTCATTTGCTCTACCGCTTCATGACCGAGATATCGCCTGAGATATTCTCGGACACACGCTTCGTATCGTTTATGCTTTTCCGTCATCTTTTTCTCCTGTTTTTTGTTTCACGTGAAAATAAAAGAAAAAACAACAGACTGTTTGAAGAGCATTTTTTCCTTTATTTTCAAGGCCTCCGAGAATTATCGTCCAAAAAGGCATCTCTGTGCTCGACGGAGGTCGAAAACACGATCTGCGTTTTCGTCTTGCCAAAATGTTGAAGTTCTCCAATGAAGTGATCCAATTCCGCCGTCGTGCGGAAAAGAACCTCGATCAGCATCGCATAATCCCCCGTCACGCAATTACATTCCACGACGTTCGGACAGGAACGGATATAGGGATAAAATTCCTTTTTTTGGACAGGTTCCACTTCCAGATTAATAAAAGCCTTGATATTAAATCCAAAAGCCTGAGCATTGATATGCGCATAATATCCCTCGATATAACCTCCCTTTTCCAATTTCTCTATTCTCGCAGAAATTGCGGTAGGAGAAAGAAACGTCTGTTCCGCAATATGTTTGATAGAAACCCGGGCATTCTTTTGCAGCAAAGAAAGAATCTGCAAATCGGTATCGTCTATCGAAAAAGAATTCGTAATATCCCTGTTCATAACGCAACCAACCTTTTCAAAAATTTTCTCTCACCGATAATCAGCCTAATGCCATATCCATGATCATCATAACGACAAATCCCAACATTACTCCAACCGTAGCAATATTTGAATGAGAACCGCTCTGTGATTCGGGTATAAGTTCTTCCACCACGACATAAATCATAGCTCCCGCCGCAAACGAGAGAAGATAAGGAAGAACAGGAAGGATGATTCCCGAAAAGAGAACTGTAATCAAAGCAGCAACGGGTTCGACTATTCCCGAAAACATTCCGTACAGAAAGGACTTGCCCTTTCCGTTTCCCGCCGCTTTCAACGGCATGGAAACAATGGCTCCTTCGGGAAAATTTTGAAGAGCAATTCCTATGGACAGCGAAAGCGCTGCCGCGACGGAAATCTCCTGCCCCGCGGCAAGCAATCCTGCAAAAACCGCTCCGACAGCCATTCCCTCCGGGACATTGTGCAAAGTTACAGACAAAAACAGCAATTTCGATTTTCCGAGCGACGATTTACATCCCTCGGGGATCTCGGAATCGATATGCTGGTGAGGAACGACCGAGTCGAGAATCAATAACGTCAGCATACCCAAAACGAATCCGACTGCTGCGGGAAGCCATTCTATCGTTCCCCTTTCTTTTGCCAATTCTACGGAAGGCAAAATAAGCGACCAGACAGATGCGGCAATCATGATGCCGGAAGCAAAACCCAGCAATAATTTCTGTATTTTGGAATTGATTTCTTTTTTGAGAAAAAACACCATCGCCGCACCGAGCGACGTTCCTACAAACGGCAATAAAATTCCCAGGACAATCGTACCTGTCATATTCCCTCCGTCAATACAAATTTATATTCATCATTATAGCCGTTTTGACGGAAAAAGTCAACCTGAGAAAATCAGAAAAACTTTTCAAGGATAGTTTCGAAAATTATTTTCCGAAAAAATAGGGAAATTTCCCGAAAATCAGTTGACTGAAACAGATTTATTTGTTATAATAACAAAGTAAGATTTCGGAGGCGTAGCTCAGTTGGTTAGAGCGCTACCTTGACATGGTAGAGGTCGAAGGTTCGAGCCCTTTCGCGTCCACCATTTCTTACAAAAGTCCCGAAGATGTTTCGGGGCTTTTGCATTTTTTTTCGTAAAAATTTATTTGAGAGAAAAAGATGAACAATCAGGAAAATCAGACACAGACCGATTCGGAACGCAAGCATAATCAAACAAAACGTAAATTGACGATCATCGGTATTTCCGTTTTGACCGTTGGATTTATTTTTACCGTCATAGGTTTTATCAGCTTCTTCTCCTCTTTCAAAAGCGGGAAACTTCCTTCCCTCTTTTGGTGCTGTTTCATCGGACTTCCCATGTTTGCCGTGGGACTCGGCATTACTTCTTTCGCCTTTAAAAGAGAAATCGGCCGATACCTCAAAAATGAGTCCGTTCCTGTTATAAACGAGGCCGGAAAAGAAATCTCCCCCGCGGTACAAGATATTTCTTCTGCGATTAAAGAAGGAATTTCCGACGATAATGAATTCTGCTGTCCTTCATGCGGAAAATTCAACAAAAAAGGCAGTAGATTCTGTAAAAATTGCGGTAAGAGTTTTATAAAAGTTTGCCCCTTCTGCGGTCAGGAAATTGATTTTGACAGTTCTTTTTGTAATTACTGCGGTAAAAAATTATAACGAAAGTTAAGGTTTATCCCGAATTTTTGCAAGAAGCAAAAATTCGGGATTTTTCAAAAACAGAAAAGAGGTTTCCCGTTTCAGGAAACCTCTTTTTGCGTGTTTCAAAAACACATTATTTCTTCATTCCTTCTTCGACGGCGACCGCACAAGCGACGGTAGCACCGACCATCGGGTTGTTGCCCATGCCGATCAACCCCATCATTTCCACATGGGCGGGAACGGAAGAAGATCCCGCAAACTGTGCATCCGAGTGCATTCTGCCCATCGTATCCGTCATGCCGTAAGAAGCGGGACCGGCCGCCATATTATCGGGATGCAGCGTTCTTCCCGTACCGCCACCCGAAGCGACGGAGAAATACTTGACGCCGTTTTCATTGCACCATTTCTTATACGTACCTGCAACGGGATGCTGGAATCTCGTGGGATTCGTTGAGTTACCCG
Source organism: uncultured Clostridia bacterium (assembly GCA_904419075.1). Lineage (GTDB taxonomy): Bacteria > Bacillota > Clostridia > Christensenellales > Borkfalkiaceae > Scatosoma. Next base: position 101,451 of record CAJFQM010000001.1, on the reverse strand, counting down.
TAATGGAAACGCCGACTTTTTCGAGACGCATGATCGCCACGCCTTCGGGAACATCGTCTGCACCGTAGCATTTTACTTTTGCGCGGGGACCGTCGGAAAACGCCTTTTCGTAAACCACTTTTACGGTTTCGGTAGAATGGTCGAATTCGGTCTCTACATAGGTAAACCCGTTGATTCTGGAAATAATATAAGCCGCGTCTTTGCCGAGTCCGTTCAGAATAACTCTTAACGGATTTTTTCTGACTTTATTTGCGTTCTGAGCGATAGAAATAGCTCCTTCCGCGGCAGCAAAGGATTCATGCCCGGCCAAGAAGCAGAAACACTCCGTTTCCTCGGAAAGCAACATCGAACCCAAATTGCCGTGGCCGAGTCCCACCTGTCTGTTCTGCGCGACGGAACCGGGAATACAGAAAGCCTGTAAACCGATACCGATGGCGGCAGCGGCATCGGCAGCCTTCTTGCAGCCTTTTTTGATCGCGATTGCCGCACCGACCGTATAAGCCCAAACAGCGTTTTCAAAACAAATCGGCTGGGTTCCTCTTACGATTTTATCGCAATCGACGCCCTTGGCGAGGCAGATATCTTTACATTCTTCGATAGAAGAAATACCGTATTCTTTCAAAACGCCGTTGATTTTATCGATTCTTCTTTCATAACCTTCAAATAATGACATTAGCTTGTCCTCCTTGATTACTCTTCGCGAGGGTCGATGAATTTCACGGCACCCTGCTCGGCGGTAAATCTGCCATAGTGCCCCATCGCCTTCTTATACGCCTCGTTGGGTTCCATTCCCTTCTTAATGAAATCGGTCATTTTTCCGAGAGAAACAAATTCGTAACCGATAACTTCGCTGTTTGCGTCCAGCGCGAGACGGGTGACATAGCCCTCTGCCATTTCCAAATATCTGACGCCCTTCTGCAAGGTGGAATACATCGTACCGACCTGCGAACGATGTCCTTTTCCGAGGTCTTCGAGACCCGCGCCGACAGGAAGTCCGTCGTCAGAGAAAGCAGACTGCGAACGTCCGTATACGATCTGCAAAAAGAGTTCCCTCATCGCCGTATTGATGGCGTCGCATACAAGATCGGTATTCAGAGCTTCCAAGGGCGTCTTGCCGGGAAGAATTTCGGCGGCCATTGCAGCCGAATGAGTCATCCCCGAACAGCCGATGGTTTCTACCAACGCTTCCTGAATAATGCCCTGTTTGATGTTAAGAGTCAATTTGCAGGCACCCTGCTGGGGAGCGCACCAGCCCACGCCGTGCGTAAGACCGCTGATGTCTTTGATTTCCTTCGCATGAATCCACTTGCCCTCTTCGGGAATCGCGGAATTTTCATGACGAGCAACGCCCGCGCCTTTGGCAACGCAGAACATCTGTGCAACATCTTGTGATATTGTCATTGTGAATTCCTCCAAAAAATTTTGTTTCCGAAATATAAGTTCTGTCTCTGTTACGGATTAAAACCTTATACAGTATAGCACATTCTTCGGAAAAATTCAACAGCAAACACGGACTTTTTTCCCTTTTTATAAAAATTTTTACCTTTCAGGCAGATTCTGTCGTTTAATTTTTTTCTCAAAGCCGTAAACTTTTTAACGGACAGCGTTTTACACGGAGTAACCCGAACAAACTTATCCCAAATTCTTGTATTTTTACGCTTTCCGTGATATAATGTAATTATGAGGATACGAACATATATGGTAATATTATGGAAATTTTGATGCGTTTTTTAGAATGGACCGCAAAGGAAATGACTCCGCCGAAAGCCTATGGAAGTTTCCACCTGCTCTTTTGGGGAATCGGTCTCACACTGTCCTTTACGACGGCTTTTTTATTGCGCAATACAAAAGAAAAGACCAATAAATATCTTTTGTTCGGAATCGGTCTTTTTCTTCTCATCGCCGAAATTTACAAGCAACTTTTCTATACGTTTTATATCGAACACGGAAGTTATCGCTTCGACAGGTTTCCCTTCCAGCTTTGCAGCATCCCCATGTATCTCTGCCTCATAATTCCTTGGCTCAGACCTTCCAAATTAAAGCAAGCCTTCTACACTTTCATCGCTTCTTTCGGCTTCATGGGAGGATTTGTATCCTATTTTTCCCCCGAAAGCATGTGTCTCAATTACTGGGCTTTGACTCTGCACTCTTTTACATGGCATATGTTACTGATTTTTCTCGGCCTCTATCTGTTTTTTACGGGCAGAGCCGGAAAATCGTTTAAAGATTTCTTCCCCGCTGCAATCGTATATCTTTCATGTTGCCTCATCGCTTTCGGAATCAATCTCCTTTGCTATGACCTTCCCGGCCCCGACGTCAATATGTTTTATATCGGTCCCAAGCCGAGTCAGCTTGTCATCAGCCGAGATATCGTAAAAAAGTTCGGCTGGCAGGTCAATACCGTGGTTTACACTCTCGCTCTGACCGTTTGCGCCGCCATCTTCTTCGCAATTTATTTAAAGCTCAGAAAAAAAATTCCATGTAAAAAACCGAAAGAAAAAGGAGCCTGAAAAGGTTCCTTTTTCTTTCGTTCACTCGAAAAAGTCGTCCGAATGAAGCCGAACGCGCAGTTTCTCTATCGCCCTCTTTTCGATTCTCGAAATATACGATCTGGAAATCCTGAGCATCTTTGCCACTTCCCTTTGCGGCAGAGGTACTCCGCCCTTCAAAGCATATCTCAGACATAATACCGTATACTCCCGTTCGCTCAAAATGAGCTTCACCTGCCTCAAAAGTTTTTCCCGCTGCACCGATCTCTCTACTTTCTCAAATACGCAATCTTCCTTTTCAAAAAGTAAATCCATCAAAGTCAACTCATTTCCGTCTTTATCCGTCCCGACGGGATCGGAAAGAGACAAATTGTTTTTATGCTTCTTATTTGTACGAATCAGCATCAGAATCTCATTCTCGATACAACGCGCAGTATATGTCGCAAGAGCCGTTCCGTGCCCCGGTTCATAAGTATTAATTGCCTTGATGAGACCTATGCTGCCTACGGAAATCAAATCGTCGGTTTCCGCCGCTCCGGTATATTTTTTTACGATGTGCGCCACCAGCCTCATATTATGCCTGATGAGCACATCTTTCGCCTCTTTGTCGCCCCGTCTCGCCAAAGCCAGATATTTTTCTTCCTCCTCTTTGGGCAACGGCTTGGGAAAAGAATTTTTCCCGCCGATCGCCCCCGTAAAAAACACGATTTTTCCGAGAATCGCCCATAAAAAATCCAGAAACATACGCCTACCGCCTTAAAAAGAGCAAAACATCGCCCCGCTCTCCCCGCGGGGCGTTTCTGCCCTAAAATAGAGTTACTTTATCGTATGTCGGGGATTGTTTGTACTATACCGACAAAATTCGCCTTTTTTCAAAACTTTTTTCGCGATTCCTGCACATTTTTTTATTTCGCTCATTTTACTATGCCACACATAATTACTATGACAGACAAAGTATATTTTCGAGAATTTTTTCACACATTTCCATATACTATGACAGACATAATAATTATGTCTGTCATAGTATTATTGATTATTGATTTTTTCCCGAGTAATCCGATTACATTCTTCTTTCAAAAGCCGAGTAAAAGTCGAAAAACTGCATTCTTTTTCTCCATGAGATAATTGAAGCCCGTATTCCAAAGGCAGCCATGTAGAAATATCCGCTTCATTGTGTTGAATGACAGCTTCTATTTTATCCAAAGATTTATAAAGTTTCGATTCGCAAGTTTGCAGGGCTTCCATTTCGGAAAACAGATCGGTTAATTCGTCCCGATACGGATTGGGAAGTTCCCGCAAAAATTTTTTAATCTTTCCGTTTTCAATTTCTTCGTCTTGCGGCGTCTTTTCAAAACAGGGAATATCTCCCGTAAAAGATTCTCCTATATCATGAAAAAGACACATTAAAATGACTCTGTCGATATTGACGTTCGGAAACTCATCTTTTACGAAATAGGCCATGACTGCGAGGCGGTGGGAATGTTCCGCCACACTTTCCTTTCGGCCGGAAGAAGTATACGAATGCCTCGTGTTGTTTTTCAGTTTTTCGAATATGTGTAAGATTTCCAAATACTTTTTTATCTCCATAATCCCTCCGATACGGCTTTTGTGAAACTTATTTTGTGGAACTTATCTCTTTTTTACTTAAAAAACAAAAAAACCGGTCCTTTCGGCCGGTTTTTTTCAAAACAAAGATTTGAGTCTGTCTGTAAGCCGAGTTCTGTCGTGTACGGTCATCTATCTAGACTTGCCGTCGCCGACAAGCTCAAGCGATATTCACGGTATTCCGCCGGACGGACAGCCCTATTTGGCGGATACCCAATCTTGCAGCGGGTGGGGTTTACATGGCATACCGCGTTACCGCAGTATCGGTGAGCTCTTACCTCGCCTTTCCATCCTTACAGGGACAACGCCCTGCGGTTTATTTCTGTTGCACTTTCCTTAAAGTCGCCTTCACCTGACGTTATCAGGCACCCTGTCCTGTGCTGCTCGGACTTTCCTCATGGTCTTAAAGACCCCGCGACCGTATAACAAACTCAAATCCTAATATATTATAGCATATCTTGCGAAAAAAGTATTGCTTTTTCAGCCAAAAAATAGTAAAATATAGATAGAAATTTTTTTAAGGATAAATCGAATATGAAAAAGACAAAAATTGTTTGTACTTTGGGGCCTTCAAGCGACACAAAAGAAATTATTTCTGCCATGGCAGACGCGGGAATGAACGTGGTTCGGCTGAATTTTTCCCACGGTACGCATGCGGATCACGCAAAGAAAATTCAAACGGTGAAGGAAGTGAGGAACGAAAAAAAGATTCCGCTTCCCATTATGTTGGACACGAAAGGTCCGGAATTCAGAATAAAGACCTTCAAAAACGGAAAAGTTTCCTTAAAAGAAGGGTCCATCTTTCGCTTTACCTCTGAGGATATCGTAGGAGACGAAACCAGAGTCGGCGTATCTTATTCCGACCTCGCAAAAGAAATGCGCCCCGGAGATAAAATTTTACTCAATAACGGACTTATCGTATTCAGAGTAAAAGAAACTTCGGCAACCGACGTTATTTGTACCGTCGAGGTCGGAGGAGAACTCTCTAACCGTAAATCTATGTTTTTCCCCGATAAGGAATTGCATTTGACGTTCCTTTCCGAACAGGATAAAGACGACTTGCTTTTCGGGATCGAACAAGGCGTGGATTTTGTTGCACTTTCTTTCGTTTCAAAGGCACAGGACGTTTTAGATGTCAGAAATTTCCTGAATGAACACGGCGGAAATCACATCGATATCATCGCAAAGATCGAAAATCGGGCGGGCGTGAAACACTTGGAAGAGATCATGAAAGTATCGGACGGAATTATGGTCGCCCGCGGCGATCTCGGAGTAGAGATTCCCTATGAGGAGCTCCCCGATATTCAGAAAAGTATGATCAGCAATTGCCGTATTTACGGCAAACGCGTAATTACGGCAACGGAAATGCTGGAATCGATGATTCACAATCCTCGTCCGACACGGGCCGAAATTTCCGATGTGGCAAACGCCGTATACGACGGTACCTCCGCCGTCATGCTTTCGGGCGAAACTGCCGCCGGCGCTTTTCCCGTCGAATCCGTCGCGGCAATGGCAAAAATTGTAGAACGCGCCGAAGATAACGTAGAGTATATTCAGACAATAGATAATTATGCCATCAAGAGTTCTTCCGAAGCGCTTTCTCATTCCGCCTGTACTTTGGCAAAGGATTTGAAGGCTAAAGCCATCGTGGTTTGCACTCGCACGGGTGCCACAGCGAGAATGGTTTCCCGCTTCCGCCCTCTCATTCCCATCATCGGCTTGACGACGGACGAACGCGCCTATCGTCAGCTCGCTCTCAGCTGGGGCGTTCAACCCGCTATGGCGGACGAATATTCCTCCGTGGATATTCTTTTCTATTTTGCAAAATTAGCGGCTTTGAAAAGCGGCATGGTCAAAAAAGGAGATACCATTGTCATTACGGGCGGCACTCCGAACGGTAAAAGCGGAAATTCCAGTCTGATAAATGTAGAAAATATCTAAAAAAAGCGCTCCGAAAATAATTCGGAGCGCTTTTTAATCAAAAGAGTGAAAGCTGTTGCGCCATTTTCTTTTCCAAAGCTCTTTCCCGTCGCGTTTCAGACGACAATTCGTCGAGGAAGGGCGACGGCTCGCCATAAGCGGTAAGAATAAGTTCTTCGACCGCACGGGTCATTCCCACATAAAAAAGACGGCGTTCCTCTTCCTCGTTCGTTTCATTTCCCGAAACAAACGGTAAAATCTTCTGTGTCAGCCCGCACAAAAATACGACGGGGAATTCCAAACCCTTTGAACCATGCAACGTCGTAAGCCGAACGGCTCCGGCCACAGTGTCTGCCCCTTTTCCGTCTGAAAGAAGGATATCCCCTTCCTCCCCCAAACGCATGGCTTCAAGAAATTCGGACATTTCCGCATAGTGAGCTGCCCTTATCAAAGCCTCAAAATCCGCAGAATCGATATGCATATACTCTTTCCATTGAGAGAGTACTTTTCTCGGACGACCGCCTGCAAGAGGAGTAAATTTTTCTTTCGCCCGTTCAAAATTTTCTCTGCCTCCCAAAAATTCCTCAGCCGATAGTCCCGAAGTTTTGTCGGGAGAAATGAGAGCCTCGAAAAAAGCCAGTGTTCCGCAAACTACGGGAGATTCCAAAAATTCGGTCTTTCCCGAAGTAATACACGGAATATCGTCACGCCGCAAACAGCGCTCAATGAGGGAAATCTGTCGATGCGTACGGGCTAAAACGGCAATATCGCCGAAAGAACGAAGTCTTTCCTCCCGGCCTTTCCCCAGCATATCGAGGCCGCCCGTCATTCGGGCGATTTCTTTTGCTATAAAGATCCCTTCCGAAAGCTCGGATGCACAATCGACCAAACGTACAGGCGTACCCGACGAATGAGCAGCTGAAAGAATCCTTTTTCCCGGATTATGAGAGATAACGTGTAATGCTCCGCCTAAAATTTCCGGAGTTGAACGATAATTTTGTGTCAATCGCACAACCGCCGTTTCGGGATAGTCCGCCGTCAATCGGGAAAAACAATCGGAAGCGGCACCACGGAAAGAATAAATTGCCTGATCGGGATCGCCGATTGCAAATAAACGTCCCTCTTCTCCGATCCATTGACGTATTAATTCATATTGCGCGGGATTGACGTCCTGAAATTCATCTACATGCAGATATCGAAACTGTTTTCCCGTAATCTTCCGAGCAAGTGTCTCAAAAATGAGGTCATCGAAATCCAAACTTCCGGATTGTTTCAGTCGGTTATTATACTCTTCAATCGCCGCCGTCGCTTCGACTTTTTTTCCGTTTTTGAAAGCGGAAACATTGTTGAGAAATTTTTGAGGAGAAAGTTTTACTCCGAATTCAGCAATGATTTCGGACGCAAGTTTCAACGAAAACGAACGGCTTGCGAGAGCAAAATCTTCTTTCAAAAAGGAAAAACAAATGGAATGAAACGTTCCGACCGTAATCTTTTTTGCGGCCCGTTTCAGTCTCGCTGAGAGCCGCTGACGCATTTCAGCCGCCGCACGGACGGTAAAAGTTACAGCCGTGATCTCTTCCGGTTTTACGCCGCTTTCGACCAACCGAACAATACGTTCCACCAAAGTGAACGTTTTCCCCGTTCCAGGGCCCGCTATTACGGCCGTGACTCGCGCACGGCTGTCCGCGGCCTCAAACTGTGCGGAATTAATTTCGCGCTGCTTGTCCTCCGAAGCGGATTCTTTTTCTTCTTTTTGTCCGATGGGTTCGCTTTTTACATCTGTTTTTTTCGGTTTGATTTCCTCGGGTATTTTTACGGGAATTTCATCCAAAAAAGACATTTGCCCCCTTGTTGTCCTAAGCTCTTCGGGCGTAAACAGGGAAATTTTTCCGTATTCACCGTCATATCCCGCCGTTTTTATTACTTTACCGCTGCGCAACCGCGCAATTCCTTCGGCAATACGTTCGCCTCCCGCCGAGGAAATATCGCTCAGAGATACGCGACGAAGGATTTCTGCTTCGGAGCCGAGATTCAAAAGAAGTTTTCTATAAGCGCGTTCGGCTTTATCTCCTTCCGCCGATATTCCCAACGAGGCAGCTATCACTTCCGGCAAAGGCATAAGATGCTCGAAGGGTTTCGACTTTTCAGGCGCATAATTTTCGTCTCTGACAGCAAGTTGTTCCAGACGATTTAGAACCCCTATGGTGATCTTTTTCCCGCATACGGGACATTTTCCGCCGTATCTTTTCGTCTCTTCCGGAGTAAGACGAAGATGACAGGCTCTATGGCCGTCAAGATGATATTTCCCTTCCTCGGGGAAAAACTCAATCGTCCCGCCAAAGCCCTCTCCTGTTTCCAAAGCATGTTTCAGAGCCGGATACGACAAATCCGCATCAATTAAATTGCTTTCTCTGCCCAATTTAGCCGGAGAATGCGCATCAGAATTGGAAATCATCGTATAGCCGTCAAGCAAGGCCACTCGTCTGTTCATGGGAGGATCGGAAGAAAGCCCCGTTTCCAAAGCGTGAATCTGTCCCGATAAATCCCCGAAACATTCCTCTAAACTGTCAAAGCCTGAAAATGCACCGAAAAGAGAAAAATGCGGAGTCCAAATATGCGCCGGAATAAAAACAGCCTCCGGACATACTTCCAATGTAATCGCAAGCAAATCTTTGGAAGATAATCCCAAAATCGGCCGACCGTCCGAACGAATATTCCCTATTGTTTCCAATTTCAGAGAAAGCCGTTCCGCCGCATCGAGAGAAGGCAAAAGAATGACATTATGTACTTTTCTTACTTTTCCGTCCTGTTTATAAATACAACTGATTTCACCTGAAATTACAAACCGGGGAGTTATAGGAAAATTACAAAAATCTTTTAATTTTTTTTCTTCTTTTATACGGTACAACCCTTCTTCCGCAGGTTCCAGCGCTTCCGCCATTTCTTCCCGCCATGCGGGATGAGTAAAGTCACCCGTACCTACCATCCCTATTCCCTTTCTTCTCGCCCATAAATCGAGATTGGGAATATCTCCGTTTTTACTGGTTGCCCTGGAATATTTTGAATGAATGTGTAAATCTGCTATATACATGTTTCTATTATATCACGATTCTTCGTATTTGTAAACAATTCAAATATTTTTTGTAAAATTTTTTATCCTGTTTCGATAACCACTAAATAAAATAAATTCTATTTCATTTTCATACTTTCTTTCAATTATATTTATTAACATATTGTAAATTTTGATAATTTGTTTCGTAGATTCGAAAGACTTCGAAAAGACAAATAACTATAAACAACTTCTAAATCTTACTACTCTTTTCTCTATTATCATTTAAGAACTATTTTTCTAATATATAGCGAAAGATTCAAAATAAATTTTTCTTATAATAACCTATTTTACTCGCTAACAAAATATATTTATTTTTTCATATTATATAATAAATCGTTTTTTGGCAACCTACTATTAATTGAAATTTATCCGAGGTATAAATGAGTGAATTTTATAACAATCAATGTATCCCTTCCTGCTACCATAAGGAAACAATTATCATAAACGAAAGAATTGGTCCTCGAGGAGAAATAGGACCGCCAGGTCCAGCGGGTCCCCAAGGACCGACGGGAGCACGGGGTCCGGCAGGACCGCAGGGGCCAGCCGGAACGTCGGTAAACGTAGAATCGATAACGGCTTATTCAACCCCCACTGCGCCTGTCACAAACGGCTCCCCTTTGGTATTTGACAGAAACGGAACTCAAAATGGAACTGCTATCATCCATGAGATGAATACTTCCGATTTCATAATTACGCAATCGGGAGTATATTATGTGTTTTATAAAGGGACAGCGACGCCTGGATTGGGCATTACTCTTCCGTCCGCAAATTTTTTGTTTCTCAGACTCAACGGGGCAAACGTGCTGGGTTCAGAGGTAACGAGTACTTTTACCGCTGCAACGGACGATGAAGTGCAATGTCTTTCGGGAATTGTAAACGTATCTTCCGTACCTTCTACTCTATCTATTGTTTCCTCAGGAGATACTTTTAATTATTCTGTCACCTCTTTGACTATATTTCGTCTTGGTGATATTCCATCATAATTAAGCAGAAAAAGCAGGCCTTATAGTCTGCTTTTTTTGCCTATAAATTATATTATTTTCAAAAGAATAAAGTTGCTTCGAAAAAAAATCACCCGCAATACGCAATCGCGTCCACTTGAAAAAATAATCCCTTTACGCCTCCCATATGCGCAAACTCTGTTTGTATGGATTTACGTGCCGGATATTACCGTGGAATCTCCCCTTTATGACTTTCTCCATAACGGGAATATTCCAAATATCTCTGAACAGGCAGTCCATCTGAATAATATTTTCCAAAGTGAGCCCTACCAGTCGTAATCTTTTTTCCATTTCGTCAAACACACCGTTTATCTCTTCTTCGACAGACTTTCCGACATTCCCGACGCAATAATTCAAAAAAACAGTAATCACCCGCTTTTACAATTCCGCTATCCGCTCAATCTTTATTTACATCGTATCTTGCAATTTTGCTCATGCTTTTCTCCTTATCTCATTTATTACTTATTCATTAAGCACTAAAATCCAATCTATGAAAAAATCGTATAACCTAAAAACGGCACGAAAAAGGGCTTCCGTAAAACGGCGGAAACCCTTTTGTTTGCTGGCGCAGAGAAAGGGATTTGAACCCTTGTATACATTCCTGCATAACACGATTTCGAATCGTGCGCGTTCGACCGCTCCGCCATCTCTGCATCGTTAGTATTATATACTATCCGAGCAAAAAAAGCAACTCTTTTTATGCTGTTTTCAAAGGTTTTCCTGCGCTTTTCAAATATGTTATCTCAAAGCGAGCGCTCCTTTATGTTGCGTGACGGCTGCACCCGCTATATTTGCCTGAGAAAGAATACTTCTTAGTTCTTCTTCGGACAATTTCTCTAACTTTTTACCGTCTAATTCCGCTAAAGCAGTACCATAAAATGCGTTGCCCGCTCCTGTCGTATCCACGGGCTTGACGGATACTGTCTCTACAAAGTCGTGTAGTTTGCCGATCTGTCAATTTTTATGAAATAAAGAAGCACTTCCGATACTTTGAAGTGCTTCTTTATTTTTTTAAGCCTGTTCCCGAGCGGATTCAGCCGCTCTTTTCGAATCCAATTTTTTATTGCGGAAATAAATCGCAAGTGCCGTTAAAATCATGCAAAGATTTATGATATAGAAAACAAACGCCAAAATCTTCAGCCAATCCCAATAGGCGACTCCCGCTTGCATGCTGTTTGCCCAGGCAAAAATCTTACTTAAAATTCCGCCCACATATCCGATGCCGATTAAAATCGTAAATTGCAGGCTCGTTCCCTTCGTCGTTCTTGCCTTATACGCGCGAACAATATTGAAGGGCCAGGATGCTCCGAAACAGAGCACCATAACGATTTCAAAAACTGTTGCAAAAGTTTCCATGATTTCCTCCCGTCAATTATCCTTTCTTCTGTAATCGGGCAACAGACGAGGCGAAGGCATTTCGGAACTAATTCCAGCAGCTTTCAGCTCTTTTTCATAATCTTTGACAAAATCCAACGTCAAAGATTTGAGCGTCACCGACTTGCACTTTTCGCCGGCTTGACGACCGGCATTACGGCCGAATACGATGATATCGAGCAACGAATTTCCCATCAAGCGGTTTGTGCCGTGAATTCCTCCGACCGCTTCTCCCGCGACATAGAGATTTTCCACTCCCGACATTCCGTTTGCGGAAATATCGATTCCGCCGTTCTGGTAATGCAAAGTCGGATAAACGAGAATGGGCTCCTTGCGGATATCGATACCGTATTTTCCGAACATTCTCATCATTGCGGGAATACGCTTTTCGATCGTCCCTTCGCCGTTGACCATTTCGATGAGAGGCGTATCCAGCCAGACGCCTTCTCCGTCCGTCGTGGCAATTCCGCCGCCATTCTTTTTACATTCGCGGATAATCGCGGAAGCCGTAACGTCGCGCGTTTCCAAAGGATTGACGAACGCCACGCCGTCCTTATTGACGAGCTGAGCGCCGAGCGAACGCACCTTCTCGGTGACGAGTGCACCGTAAATCTGCGTAGGACAAGCCGCGCCGGTGGGATGATATTGCAACGTCTCGGGATAGAGCAATTTTGCCCCCGCGCGATAGGCGAGCACGAGCCCGTCTGCCGTCGCGCCGTAGTGATTCGAAGTAGGGAAACCCTGATAATGCAGTCTGCCCGCTCCGCCCGTCGCGATAATCACCGTCTTTGCGCGGGCAACGAGAATTTCCTTCGTTTCCATATTCAGAAGCACGGCACCGGCAACCTTTCCGTCCGTATCCTTGATAAGCTCGATCGCAGAAGTAAAATCCACTACCGTGATGCCGCGATTTAAGACCTCGTCGCGCAGAACGCGCATGATTTCGGAACCCGAATAGTCGCGGCAGGCGTGCATTCTCTTGCGGGAAGTACCGCCGCCGTGCGTCGTAATCATCGTTCCGTCGGGAGCTTTATCGAACATGACGCCGAGGTTATTCAGCCATTGAATGGCCTCGGGAGCTTCGTTGACGAGCTTATAGAGAAGCTCGGGCTTATTCTTGAAATGTCCGCCCCCGAACGCGTCCAGATAATGGATTGCGGGGCTGTCGTTTTCCTTATCCGCAGCCTGAATGCCGCCCTCAGCCATTGCCGTATTCGCATCGCCCAAACGGAGCTTGGTAGCTATCATTACGTTTGCTCCGCAGTTATCCGCTTCAATTGCCGCCGAAGCGCCCGCACCGCCGCCGCCGATAATTAAAACGTCTACGTCGTAATCGGGCGCGGAAAGATCGATATTCATATCGAGCACGCGGGAACGTCCCTCCAAGAGCGCCGCAAGTTCGTGCAAAACCTTGCCGCCCTTATTGGGACCGACTTTGAGTTCTTCGTATGCGGAAGTGATGTAATCGGGGTGGAAGGAAGCGAGAACCTCGTCCTTTTCTTCCGCCGTCATTCTCCGGATTTCCGCACCGAAACGGGAAGCGCGCGTCGCTTCCACCTTTTTCATGGACACTAATTGTTCTTCGGTGTACTGATACATACGCTTCTCCTTATTTTTCTATCTCTCTGTGATTATAAAGTTCTTTCATTTCTTCAACGGGCTTTTGCATGAGATTTTCGAGAAGGGATTCGAATTTTCCTTCTTTGATTTCTTCTACCCGCTTTTCGAGATGTTCGCTCTTCGGCGCGAGGTATTTTCCCGTGAGCCGTCTTGCGAGTTCCGCGACCTGCGGGTGAGAAATTCCCGCGGGGCAACGCGAAGAACATACTCCGCACATAACGCAGTCGAAGCTCTCCTCCGCGCATTTTTCGTATTCGCCGCGCTGCGCGTAGGCAATGTACTGCATGACGTTCAGACCTTGCGTACAGCTCTTTGTACAGGCGTTACAGCCGATACAAGAATAGATTTCGGGATACAGCTGCATCATAATCTGCTGCGTGGGCTTTATCTTTTCGATGTCATAAACTTGCTTTACCAGCGGAAAGAAAGGCAGCGTCGCCACGTACATTCCTTCCTCTACCTGCGTCTGACAGGCAAGGCAGGTTTTGAGTTCCTGCTGACCTTTAATGCGGTAAATGGTCGCGCACGCACCGCAGAAGCCGTTTCTGCAACCGCAGCCGCGAACGAGCTGATACCCCGCATATTCCATCGCTTTCATAATCGTCAGACTTTCGGGAACCTGATATCTTTTCCCGAAAAGATAAACGTTTACCAAATTTTCCATGATATTCTCCTTCGCTCAATACTCGTCGGGCAGTTCGTCCAGCTCATCCATGCGGAATACGGGTCCGTCCTTACAGACGAATTTGTCTCCGACGTTACATCTGCCGCATTTGCCGATACCGCACTTCATACGAAGTTCCAGCGTCGTATACACCCGGGATTTGTCGAACCCGAGCTCCAAAAGCCCTGCCAGAGTGAATTTAATCATGATGGGAGGTCCGCAAAGAACCGCCGTCATGTTCGGATCGAGACCCAATTCCTTGACGTAAGCGGGCACAAAACCGACATGTCCGTTCCAACCTTCCTGCGGACGGTCTATGGTGAGATATACTTCAAAATCGGGCTCCTTTTCCCATTCGGTGCGTATCTCCTCAATATCTACGAGGTCATCTTTACTCCGAGCGCCGTAAACCACGACGACTTTCCCGTAATTTTTACGGTAATGCCTGATATAGTTGATGACGCTTCTCAAAGGCGCAAGACCGATACCGCCCGCGATAAACAGCATGTCTTTCCCCTTGAAATCCTCCTCGACGGGGAAATTTCTGCCGTAGGGGCCGCGTACGGTAATCTGCTGCCCCACTTCGAGGGAATGAATGACTTCCGTGACGCAACCACATTTTTTGATGGAAAATTCCATGAATTCCTCGTTCGTGGGCGAAGAAGTGATGGAAAACATACACTCTCCGACGCCGGGGACGGAAACCATCGCACACTGACCGGGCAAATGTTCGAACAGCTTTTTGCCGTCCGTCCCGACGACGCGGAAGGTCTTGACGTCGGGCGTATCCTTTCGAATATCCGTGATTACACCGATTTTCGGAATGAGATTTTCATTAATCATGCGCTTTACCTCCCAACGTTTTTACAACTTTAATGATGTTGAGATGCTGAGGACACTTATTGACGCAACGCCCGCATCCGACGCAGGAATACAATCCTTCATGCTGGGAAGGATAATAGACGAGCTTATGCATAAATCTCTGGCGATACCTCTGCAACTGCGTCGTACGGCTGTTTGCCGCCGCCATTTGCGTAAAGTCGGAATACATGCAGGAATCCCAACAACGATAACGGATAACGCCCTCGTTTGTCTTGAAATCGCGGATATCGAAGCACTGGCAGGTCGGACATACGAAGGTACAGGCTCCGCAACCGAGACAGGCTTCGGAAAGACTTTCCCATTCGGAAGCATCGAAAAGCTCGTTGAGATTTTCGGGCTTGAAACGGGATAAATCCAAATGAGAGAAAGGAAGTTTCTCGATAATCTCGCGCGTCTTTTTCTGCTGAGCAGAGACTTCCTTCTCCCCGCCGTTTTCAAAAAGTTCCTTTACGCTTTCCGTAAGGGCATTTCCCTTCTCGGTATTCGCACGCCAATAGAGATATTTTTCGTCCAGCCACGTCGTGACGTCGCCGGCAGGCTCTGCCGCGTCGATTCCGAACACTTTGCAAAAACAACTTTCTTCGGGACGGGAACAAGCCAGCGTCACGATGATTCCCGCGCTCCGTCTGGACTGATAATACGTATCGACAGGCTCGGCGAGAAATACCCGGTCGAGAACATCGAACGCCTTGAAATCGCACGCTTTGACGCCGAAGAGAACGAACGGCTTCTGTTCTTCTCTGACGTCTAAAATTTCAATGCTTTTCCCTTCCGTTTTGAACTTCATCATCGTCTCGCTCTGCGGGAAGAAAAGATCTTTGGGCGATTTCACCGTTTTGAGAACGCCGAGAGCGCTCTCCTCTCCGTCCGCCCAAAGCCCGTAGTTGGCTTCGCCTGCCTTTTTCAAGGGCATATACAGAGGCATGGAGGCGGAGATTTTGCTATATAATCCGTTTAATTTTTCCTTGCTGATTTTAAGCATGCTTTCCCTCCGCGTCAAAGACCTTACCCGGCTCGGTATCTTCCGTCCGATAATCGGTGAGCGGCGTCTTTCCCTCGGGTACGTCCCCCGCTTGGAATTCACCGTACAAAGTATCGATATCCTTTATAAATTTTCTGTTCAGAAGGTGCAGGGGGATATTCTGCGGGCAGACACGGCTGCATTCTCCGCAGTCGGTACACCGTCCCGCCACGTGGAACGCACGGATTATATGGAACATCTGTTCTTCAAACTCCGTATCGTTCGCTTTCGCCGCAATTCCCGAATTAGGGTTGTCGAATACGCATTTCACACAGGAACATGCGGGACAAACGTTGCGGCAGGCGTTGCAGCGGATACATTTGGAAAGTTCACCCTTCCAAAAAGCAAACCTTTCGTCGGGAGTCATCGCTTCCAGCTTCTCGACGCCCGAAAAACGGTCGTTTTTCGTCTCGGGCATCTCGTGAAGAATAATCGTCTCGTCCGCTGCTTTATGTTCCTTCCCTTTACAGCAAAGGCACTTTTCGAGGAGCACTTCCTCTTTCGCGAATTCCATATCTCCGTAAAGAGAGGATACCTTTACTTTCTCGCCCAGCTCTTCCACTTCCGTCACGGCGTCCGCGCCCAGCTTTTTGATTTTGGAAATATCCAGCTTGCCCTGACATTCGATTGCCACCACATGGATATTTTCCCGAACGACGCGATGCTCCTTTACGAGCTCGTTAAAGCTATATGTGTCGCAGGGCTTCAAAAATACCGCCGTCTTGCCGGGCTTTTTGCTCGCGGCAATGAGATACTTGGATAAATTCGCCCCGCAAAAACCGTTATAGACAAAGTTTTCAAGCTCCGCTTCCGTTTCAAAAACGGAGGGTTCCGGGTCGAAATAAAACTCGCCCTTCTTCCAGCCGATTACGCGCGCGACCTCGCCGCTCTTCAAAAGCTCGGCGGCGCGTTCTTTCATTTTCAGTTCGACGTCACGCATCGTTCTTGTCCTCCTTGCACCTCAAATCGGTCAGGCGCTTGTTTTCTCCGAGCGCCGCCACCGTCTTTACGAAATCGTTCATGACAGCGGAAAATCTTGCGCCTTCCGCGGCGGAAACCCATTCCACGCGCGTGCGCTCTTTTTCGATTCCGAGATAGTTCAGAAAACTGAACAACAGCGCCATTCTTCTTCTGGTATAATAATTGCCCGTCACGTAATGGCAGTCTCCGGGATGACAACCGCAGAGAATCACGCCGTCGGCGCCCCGCTGGAACGCTTTCAGGACGAACATGGGATTTACGCGGCAGGAGCAGGGAACGCGGATAATTTTGACGTTGGCGGGATAACTCAGACGGCTGGAACCCGCGAGATCCGCCCCCGCGTAAGAGCACCAGTTACAGCAGAACGCCACGATGTTGGGGACATATTCTTTCTTTTCCGTCGTTACATCTTGCATATCGCTTCCACCTCCGACATGATTTGTTTGGAGCTGAATCCTTTAAGATCCATAGCACCCGAAGGACAGGTGACCGTGCAGGCTCCGCAGCCCTGACAAACTGCGGGATTGACGGAAGCCACCCTTCTGATTTCCGTCTTTCCTCCGCCGAGGCGGAATTCCTTATCGACGTAGGTAATGGCGCCGTACGCACAGACATTGGCACATTGGCTGCACCCGTTACACATCGTCTCGTCGGGCTGAGCGACGCAGGGATTCGTCTTTAAGTGATCCTTGACGAGCAATCCGATGACCTTCGCGGCGCATGCGGAAGCCTGGGACACCGTTTCGGGGATGTCCTTGGGTCCTTGGCAGACACCCGCGAGATATACGCCAGCCGTGGGGCTTTCCACGGGACGGAGTTTGGGATGCGCTTCGGTGAGGAAGTTATTCGTATCGATACTTGCAGTCAAAAGCGTTGCTATCTTCCTGACGGAAGGTTCGGGCTCGATCGCCGCGGCGAGAACGACGAGGTCGGAAGGAATCGTCACCTGTTCGTTATCGATGAGGTTGGAACCCTGAACCATGAGTTTCCCGTTCTCGTTATAGACTTTTCCGACCATGCCCTTTATGTAATCCACGCCGTACTGTTCGACCGCGCGGCGGTAGAATTCGTCATAATTCTTTCCGGGCGTACGTACGTCGATATAGAATACATGCACCTCTGTATCGGGATACTTTTCACGGATGAGCATGGCATGCTTCGCGGTATACATACAGCAGATTTTCGAGCAATAAGGCTTCCCGCAGCCGGAAGTATCGCGCGAACCGACGCACTGAATAAAGGTAATGACCTTCGGATGCGTTCCGTCGGAGGGGCGCAGGAGAACGCCGTTCGTAGGGCCCGCCGCGTTCATCAGTCTTTCGAGCTCCAAAGACGTGATGACGTCTTTATTCTCGGCATAACCGTACTCGTTGAACGCATCGAGGGAAATGGGCTTAAAGCCCGTCGCCACGACGATGGCGCCGTATTGACGTTCGATAAATTCGTCCTTCATCGTATAATCGATAGCGCCGGCGCCGCAGAATTTCTGACAGATTCCGCATTTGCCCGTTTTGAGCTTAATACATTGCTGAGGATCGATGACCGCCACGTTAGGAACCGCCTGCGCAAACGGAATATAAATAGCCGTACGGTTATTGAGGTTCATATTGAACTCGTTGAATCCCTTCTTGGAGGGACATTTCTCCATACAAACCTTACAGCCCGTACATTTCTTTTCATCTACATATCTGGCTTTTTTACGGATTTTTACCGAAAAATTGCCGACGAAGCCCTTGACCTCCTCCACTTCGGAGTAGGACAGGATATCGATTTTATCGCTCTGGGCACAGTCCACCATTTTCGGCGTCAAAATACAAGCCGAACAATCGAGCGTGGGGAACGTCTTATCGAGCTGCGCCATACGGCCGCCGATCGTGGCGTTCTTTTCTACAATATCCACCTCGAAGCCCGCTTCCGCGATGTCGAGCGCTGCCTGAATTCCCGCGATGCCGCCGCCGATAACGAGCGCGCGCTTAACGACGGGGCTTTCTCCCGCCTGCAAGGGAGCGTCCAAATTTACCTTCGCAATCGCCGTGCGGACGAGGATGATTGCCTTTTCGGTCGCTTCCTCCCTGTCCTTATGTATCCAGGAGCAATGCTCGCGGATATTGGCGATTTCCACCATATAGGGATTGAGTCCCGCGGCTTCTGCGGTCTTACGGAAGGTAGCCTCGTGCATTCTGGGCGAGCAGGACCCGACGACGATGCCCGTCAGGTGATGTTCCTTGATTGCATTTTTAATGAGCTGCTGACCGTTCTCGGAGCACATGTACTGATAGTTTGCCGAAAAGACGACGCCCGGCTCGGACTTAATGACTTCGGCCACTCTTTCCACGTCTACCGTTGCCGCGATATTACTGCCGCACCAACAAATAAAAACACCTATTCTTTGCATTTTATATAACTCTCTTTACCTTGAAATCATTTGTTGTATTTTCTATACGCGCTGACGAGCAGTTGTTGAGGAATGAGCTCGTCTACGATGGGAGGAATCTCCTCCGCCTTGATTCCGTTTCCGTTCTGCATGCGCACCACCGTATCCCGTACCGCTTCGATGACGGCAGCCGGCGCTACGCCGCGCGGACATCTCTCTACGCACGCCATGCAGGAAAGGCAGCTCCATATCGCTTCGCTTTTCAAAAGTTCCTCTACCTTGCCCTTGACGAGCAGGGAAACGAATTGGTGGGGCTTTATATCCATTTCCTTGAACGCGGGACAGCGACCGGAGCACTTCCCGCACTTCATGCATTTTCTGACGTCCGTTCCGCTCAAACGGAGGAGATTTTCTTTTTGTTCTTCTCTCGTCATGCTTTCACCCCCAGCGCTTCGGCAAGAAGCTCCGTGAAGTATCTCACGGGCAAAATATTCCCGCCCTTCTCTTTCAGATTATACAAGCAGAGCGGGCAGGCGGTAATCACTTCCTCCGCGCCCTTTTCCTTCGCGCTCGACAAGACCTTTCTGCTCCTTTCTTCGGGAAGCTTCGGATTTTTGAGAGCCACATACGCGCCGCAACATTCATTGCGGAAAGGATAGACGACGGGCGTTCCGCCGATGGCGCGGATAAAATCTTCGATAATCGTGGGATTTTCGGGATTATCGAAAGCCATTACTCCACTCGGGCGGAGCAAAAGACAGCCGTAATACGCGCCGATTTTTCTATTGACGGGATTGACGACCTTCTTTTTAATATTCTCGAAGCCCACTACGTCTTTCAACATTTCGAGATAGTGCAGAACCTGCGTTTCGCCGCGGTAGGGTTCTTCCAATTTCAGATAGTTATTGGCTTTGAAAGAAATATTTTCGTCCGAGCGCATATCCTCGTTAGTGCGCTTGATGACGTTATGGCAAGCGGAACAGAGGGTGAGCAGTCTCCCTCCGCGGTGCTTCGCATAGTCGAGCGCACGCACGGCGGAGAGCTTTGTTGCGATCTCGTCTCTCGCCATGGGATAGACCGCGCCGCAACACTGCCAATTTTCTATTTCTTCCATCTCTACGCCGAGCGCTTCGGCGGAAAGGCGGGCGTAAACGTCCAAATCTTTCGCCTTGGTTTTCAGCGTACAGCCGGGATAATAACAAATTTTCATATCGTTACCTTTTTAGATAAGATTCCGCGCTTATTTCTGCGGATATGCCATTTCCTCGGGGCGGAATACTTCGTCGAATTTTTCTTCCGTGAGGAAACCGAGCGCCACACAAGCCTCTTTCAGGGAAATATTTTCCTTATACGCCTTTTTCGCCGTCTTTGCCGCGTTCTCATATCCGATATACGGATTGAGCGCCGTGACCAGCATGAGCGAATTATAGAGGTTGTGTTTCATCTTTTCCTTGTTAGCGCGGATTCCCGTGACGCAATTTTTCTCGAAAGACGTAATTCCGTCCGCGAGCAGTCTCGCCGATTGTAGGAAATTATAGATGATGACGGGCATAAATACGTTGAGTTCAAAATTCCCCTGCGAAGCGCCCATGCCGACGGCGACGTCGTTCGCCATGACCTGCACGGCGACCATCGTCATCGATTCGCACTGCGTGGGATTGACTTTCCCGGGCATAATCGAAGAACCCGGCTCGTTTTCGGGAATGAAAATCTCGCCCAGCCCGTCGCGGGGGCCCGAAGCCAGCCAGCGAACGTCGTTGGCAATCTTCATGAGATTGCAGGCGAGCGCTTTCAACGCGCCGTGCGCGAACACCAGCTCGTCCTTGGACGTGAGCGCATGATATTTATTTGCCGCCGTGACGAACGCCTTTCCCGTCAAGGCGCTGACCTCCGCGGCGACTTCCTCCGCAAAGCCCTTGGGCGCGTTGAGTCCCGTTCCCACGGCAGTACCGCCGAGAGCGAGTTCCTTCAAGCCCGACAGCGCAAGGGAAAGCTGCGCCTTCGTCTTTTCTATCATATTTCTCCAACCGCTGATTTCCTGTGAAAAGGCGATGGGAACGGCGTCCTGCAAATGCGTTCTGCCGCTCTTTACGATTCCCTCGTTTTCTTCTTCCAGACGGCGGAACGTCGAAATGAGTTTGTCCATCGCGGGGAATAATTTATCCTCTATCGCAATGACCGCCGCGATGTGCATCGCCGTCGGGAAAGTATCGTTGGAGCTTTGGCTCTTATTGATGTCGTCGTTGGGGTGCAGGAGCTTTTTCCCCGCCATTTCGTTGCCGCGATTGGCAATGACTTCATTGGCGTTCATGTTCGACTGCGTTCCGCTCCCCGTCTGCCACACGACGAGGGGGAAATGCTCGTTGAGCTTCCCGGAAATCACCTCGTCTGCCGCCGCGCAAATGACGTCTTTCTTTTCCTCGGACAATTTTCCGAGTTTATAGTTTGCGAGAGCGGCGGCTTTTTTGAGGATACCGAACGCATGCGTGATTTCCCTCGGCATCACCTCCGTGCCGATTTGGAAATTTTCGTGGCTGCGTTCCGTCTGCGCCGCCCAATATTTATCCGCGGGGACCTTCATTTCCCCCATCGTATCTTTTTCTATCCGATATTCCATGTCCGTATCTCCGCCGCTTAAATATCCAACTGAGCGATGACGCCTTTCAGCACCTCGGCACTGTGGTTGAGTTTTGCAAGTTCGTCGTCCGACATCTTCGGAGTCAAAGTAGTCTGAATACCGTTATTGCCCAACACGCAAAGAGTGCTCAGGCATACGTCGGAAATTCCGTATTCGCCTTCGAGAAGCGTGGACAGCGTCATGACGGTATCCGCGCCCGAATAGATACATTTGACGATATGGCATACGGAAGCGGCAATTCCGTAGAAGGTAGCGCCCTTGCCCGCAATAATTTTTCCGCCCGATTTTTTGACATATTCCTCCACGTCTTCTCTCTCATAGGGAGTAATGGGAAGGACGGTCTTATTCGTCAGGGCGTCGTCGTAATCGTTCAAAGGGATTCCCGTGATGTCGGCGGTGGACCATGCGACGAACGAGCTGTCGCCGTGCTCGCCGAGAACATAGGCATGCACTTGTTTCTGATTGATGGAATACAGCTCGGAAAGGCGGGTTCTTAAACGAATGGTGTCGAGAATGGTACCCGAACCGAGTACCTTTCCCTTGGGAAGTCCCGTAACTTTTCCAAATACGTAGGTGAGCACGTCCACAGGATTTGCGACAATGACATAAATGGCATCGGGAGCATGCCTGACGATTTCGGGGGCGATGCTCTTGATAATGTTGACATTCGTCTGTGTCAAATCGATACGCGACTGACCGGGCTTTCTGCCTATTCCCGACGTAACGATGACGATATCGGAACCCGCCGCGTCCTCGTAAGAACCTTCGTATACTTTCGTGGGGGAAAGGAAGGGCGTCGCCTGCTTGATGTCCATAGCCTCGCCGAGCGCTTTATCGCGGTTGACATCAATCAGAACGATTTCCGAAACCGAGCTGTCTACCACCAGAGTGTACGCAATAGTAGCACCTACCGAACCTGCACCGATAATAGTAACTTTGTTGTTCATACCTTATATTCTCCGTATGTTAAAAATTTTTTTCTCTGTATCATTGAACGCCCTGACGCGCCCACTCCAAACAGAGTATATTATATCATATTTTCTTCCGAATCTCAACAACTTGGACTGCTTAATTACAAATAAGATAAAAATTTTATATTTTTCCCCTTTTTCTTCCCTTTTCCGCGTTCACAAAAAACACAAAAATTGAAAAAGTTACACACACTTTGCCATATTTGCACAAGTGTAAATATCCGCTCGAAAAACCACGGTTAATTATAGAAAACCGCGACTGAAAATACTTTCAGCCGCGGCACTCTGTTCTCAAAACAGCAGAGAATATTCTTCGATATTCCATATTTCCCCTACGATTCCTTCATAAAATTCGGGTTCGTGGCAAACCAAAAGGACGGCGCCGCGATACGCTTGCAGGGCTCGGCGGAGTTCCACCTTGGCGTCGGAATCGAGATGGTTTGTCGGTTCGTCCAAAAGGAGCACGTTACTGGGCGTGTTCATCAGGCGGCACAATCGCACTTTTGCCTGTTCTCCCCCCGAAAGAACGCGCACCTTGCTTTCGATATGCTTGGCGGTCAGTCCGCATTTTGCGAGCATGGCCCGAACCTCCCCATTGGACATGGAGGGAAAATATTGCCAGAGTTCTTCGAGACAGGTATTGTCGCTCGGCGGAATCTCCTGCTCGAAATAGCCCGTTTCGAGATAACTGCCGAGTTCTGCTCTGCCCGAACAGGGGGGAATCAGGCCGAGGACGCTTTTGAGAAACGTCGTTTTGCCGATTCCGTTCGTTCCCACGACAGCCACCTTTTGTCCTCTTTCCAGCCTTTTGGTTATCGGACGGGACAGCGGAGTTCCGTAACCGAGGACGAGGTCTTGCGTTTCAAATACGATTCGCCCGCTCGCACGGGCTTCCTTGAAGGAAAATTCGGGCTTGGGTTTTTCCGATGCCAGCTCGATGATTTCCATATTATCCAGACGCTTCTGTCTGGACATAGCCATGTTCCGCGTGGATACGCGAGCTTTGTTTCTGGCGACAAAATCTTTCAGTGCGGCGATTTCTTTCTGCTGACGCTCGAAAGCCGCTTCGAGGTGCTGCTTTCTCACTTCATATTCCGAAAGAAATTTATCGTAGTTGCCCACGTATCTCGTCAGGCGGCAATTTTCCACGTGATAGACGAGATTGACGACGGCGTTGAGAAAGGGAATATCGTGCGAAATGAGAACAAATGCATTTTCGTAATTTATCAGATAATTTTTCAGCCACTCGATATGATTGGCGTCGAGGTAATTGGTCGGTTCATCCAGAAGCAGAATGTCCGGCTTTTCGAGGAGCAATTTTGCCAGCAAAACCTTCGTCCTCTGTCCTCCCGAAAGCTGGGAAACCTCCCTGTCGAGACCGAGGCTCGTCAGCTCGAATGCGCGGGCGACCTCGTTCACCTTTATGTCGATTTGATAAAAATCGTTATTTGTAAGATAATCCTGTAACGTCCCGACTTCTTCCATCAACGCTTCAATATCCGCGTTTTCCTCCCCCATTTTTTCATAGAGGGAATTTATATAGTTTTCCGTCTCAAAGAGGTGGTCATAAGCCGAACGGAGTACGTCGCCCACTGTCATGCCCTTTTTGAGAGAGGTATGTTGATCGAGATATCCCACGCGCACGTTTTTTGACCATTCCACTTTTCCCTCGTCCGGTTTCAGGGTACCCGTGATAATATTCATAAAGGTGGATTTTCCTTCGCCATTTGCCCCTACAAGCCCAATATGCTCTCCTTTCAGCATACGGAAAGAGACGTCTTGAAAAATGGCACGGTCTCCGAAACCGTGCGTAAGGTCGGTCACGCTTAAAATCATTTGTCTGAGTCCTTTTGTCAAATCTCTGCGCCGTAAAAGGTGCAACGGAAACAGTATACCCGATTTCCCGCCTTTTGTCAAAGAAAAACACCCTTCCGAAAAATTTCGGAAGGGTGTTTTTCTCATTTTTCATTCTTTCGTAAACCGTTAGCTAACATTAAAATTCCTTCTATTATCGTAAATATTCCCGCCACGATGAACACCCAATCGACCGTCCCGCCTTGGTTGAAAAACAGGAAAAAGGCAATGACTATACAAATTACGGGAACGGCATAAGAAAATATTGTATCGATAATTCTCGCACCCTTTGCATTGAGTTTTATTTGCGCATAGAGCTGTAAAATTCCGAAAATAAGCAGTAAAGCAGCCAAAATATATAAAGCTGCACTTACCAAAACCCAACCAAACAGAATGATGAGCGCACCGACGACGATTTTTACTACTCCGGGCGCAACAAGTTTCGTCGTCAGGTTCATGATACCGAGCACAATCAAAAGCACGCCTAAAATCGTCATTCCGATGCTGACGACCTGACCTTTCAATACGATAAATAAAATCCCGAGAACGAGCGTTAAAATAGCAGAAATAATTTTCTCTGAAACTTTCATAAATTGCCTCACTTTTTTATTTAATTATAGTATACACATCTCACAGAAAAAAGTAACACGTATTCGAAAAAATTATTCCACGCTTTTTAAGGCTTCTATCATATTGATCTTGTCGGAACTGCCCACAAAGAACAGATTGATGACCAGCGAAGTAAGAAGCGCGACAACCGCGGAAATGACATACGACAAAGGGCTCACGTAATAAAGGAAGCTCATTACTTCTACCGTATTTATACTGAGCACGAGATACGTCAAAGGATAGCCGAGAAGAAGCCCGAACACCGTTCCGCCCAAAGTCAAAAGCATAATTTCAAACAACAAAATGAGAGATATTCTCCCGCGGGTAAAGCCCAATACTTTCAGGGTGGCGATGTCGCGCGTCCGTTCGTTGATATTGAGAAGCGAAAGATTGTATAAGACGACTACAGACAAAAGAACGGCAAACACCATGAGCGTATATTTCATTGCGTCAATAGACGAGGCTTTTTCCTCTACATTGTCCCATAATTCCTGTACGCCGCTGGCCTGAGCAGTGCCGCTCGCATCGTCGATTTTATCGAGAAGTGCCTCGGTGACGTTATCCGCTTTTATCCACGCGGAAGACGTGCCGTAGATGTCGTCCCCGAATTGATCGGTATGCAGGAATACGCCTTTGGTTATCGCGGTATTCACGATTTCGTTCAACGTAAATTCAAAAGTGTTCGTTCCCGATTTCAGCGTAAAGGAATCCCCCTCCTTCAAGTCCAGAGAATCCGCGACGGATTTAGACATCACCACGTTCCCGTTGCGCGTATCAATGGTGGTCATCGTCATATTTTCCGAAAAATTATAAACCTTGATGTCCTTGCCCTTGCTCGCCCCGGAAGCGTTCATATAATAGACCTTATAGGTCTCGTAAGTTTCTATTTCACCCGATTCCTTCAATTCGTCCATTTTTTCTGAAAAATCCTCAGAAATATAGGGCGTGGCGATATCATAGGTGAACTGCCCGTAAAATTCTGTCTGCAAGCTATGGTCTATCGTATCCCCGATTCCTAAGGCACACATCAAAAGCGCCACACATCCGGTGATTCCGATAACCGTCATCGCCGCGCGAACGGGTTTGATGGCGATATTCCGAGCCGCCATTTTCAAAGATAAAATTCCGTCGTTTTTGCCCTTCTTTTTCGGAGACGGACTTTCGCGGATTTCTTTTTTTTCTTTAGCTGAATTATTTTTTCCGCTTTCCGCCTTTGTCCGCGTGTCCCGTTTCTTGCTGAGATGGAGGAAAATATTATCCTTGGGAACCATGGGACGCATACAGGCGGCAGGGTTTTCCCGAACGACGTTCTTACAGACGAGAATACTGATGATCGTAGCCAAAAGAGCAACGGAACCGACCGCCAGAATCGTCATCGGAATATCGAAAACGGGCATAAAAGGAATAGGCAGATTGTAAACGAGCTGATATTTGACCTTCATCACGTTGGGAACAATAAACGGTCCGATCAAAGCGCCTATCGCACCGCCTATCAGACACAACAATCCGCCGAAACTTGCGTAATGCCTGAGAATTTCACCCTTGCCGAACCCCAAACCTTTGAGAGTTCCGATTTCCGTCCGTTCTTCCAAAATCAGGCGATTAACCGTCGTAAGAATGACAAACACCGATACCAAGAGGAATATTACGGGAAAGACGTACAACATTTTACGGCTTTGAGAAATTTCCCCGTCGAGAAGGACGGGCGCTTCCAAGCTGTTTCTGTCGTAAATGAAAATAAGATTTTCGTTACCTGAAAAATGTTCCTCTATTTCCGATTTCAAAGTTTCGGGAGCATCGGATTTTATCATGACCTGATTATAAAAATCGGCGGCGGAGATGTCCAAAGACAACTCTTGTTTGATAATTTCAGAAAATTTCTCTTCGGAAACATATACGGCAATGGAAGAGGAGGAAACTGTCGTTTCGGGGAAATTCATATATCCCGTCACAGTCGCTTTCAGCTCCAAATGAAATGAAGTTCCGCCCACCGGCACGCTAATACTTACCGTAACGGGAGAGCCGATATCGATACCGCTCAATTCCGCGGTGCGTTGTTCCAAAGTCACCCCGGATTCGCCCTTGACGATTTTCGGACGCGAAATTGAAGTATCTCCGATATACAGCTTTGCACTCTTTCCGTCCAAAGTGCCCTCCGCATAAACACGATACCCCACCTCGGCGTCAAGTTCGGAAAAATACGCCTTCTCTTCCTCGCCTATCGTTCCCATCTGCACACAAAGATCGCAGAGGTTTGTTTCTTCGTAATATTCGTTTACCGCTTTTTCCAGCGTTCTCGTATTGGAAACGAATCCGCAAAACAGCGTAACCGCAAGCATCGTGATGATAATCATCGAGAGGAATTGCAGACGATTTCGTTTCATTTCCCGCGCGGCGAGACGCCGGAGTATCAATCCAGCTTTTATCACCAGTTTATCTCCTCCGGCGACTTAGGCGCCTCAACATGTTCGTCGCTGACAATGTGTCCGTCCGACAAACGAATGACTCTGTCCGCGACTTCGGCCAATTTGGCATTGTGTGTAACCACTATGATGGTTTTGTCTTTCTTTTTTGCGAGAGACAAAAGCAAACCGACGATATTTTTTCCCGTAGCACTGTCCAAAGCGCCTGTGGGTTCGTCACAAAGAAGCAATTTAGGATTTTTTACCACGGCACGTGCAATTGCGACGCGCTGCTGCTCTCCGCCGGAAAGTTGGGCGGGAAAATTATTTTTTCTGCTTTCCAAGCCCACCAATTTCAACGCTTCGGCGGCGTCCATTCCGTCTTCACTCTCCGAGAGAGCGACGTTTTCGACTGCCGTCAGATTTTGCATGAGATTATAAAACTGAAAGACGAACCCGATATCCTTTCTCCGATAATTCACCAGCTGTTTTTCACTGAAACGGACAATATCCTTCCCCGCGATCATGACACTTCCTTCCGTCGCGTTGTCCATACCACCCAAAATATTGAGCAAAGTGCTCTTTCCGCTGCCCGACGGACCGAGAATTACTACGAATTCCCCCGTTTCCAGAAAAAACGAGACATCGTTCAGCGCTACTACGGAATTTTGCTCGCTGCCGTATACTTTTTTCAAATTGCGAACTTCAATATTGCTCATAAGTCTTCTCGCCTTCCTTTTTTCTTCCAACACTACTGTTTTTTATATTATACAACAATCCTCCCAAAAAAGCAATGGTTATCCGTATTTTTCCCAATAACCTCATTTTTCTTTCACAATTGACGCCGTTATAACTATTTTTTCTAAAAATAAAGGACTTTTTTCTTCCAAAAAGGCGCAATATCCCCCTTTCAAAGAAAAAAATCCAAATTTTTCTTTATCAAAAAACAATTAATCCTTCGGCCGCAAAATTGCGATTCGGATATATCCCGCTTCAAATCTGTGCTCGGCACGCGCGCAAGGATATAAAGGTTCCTTTTTACAGCTTATACAAAAATCGTATGTACCGCACTTATCGTGACCTTCCCGCATACTGTCATCCCATTTGATTTTATCCAATTTTTCCTGTTCCGCTTTGAAATCCATACTCTTCCTCTCCTTTCGTATCTTTATTAAAAGATACAAATTATTCCCATCAGACCGAAGAAAGCACTGATTTTGTTTTCTTCACGATGCTTTCAGACAGCGATTTTCTATTTCCCCTATATTATAATCAATTTCGACAATTTTTTCAACATTTTCTCGCAAAAAAAATTTATAATTTTTTATTTTTTTATTCATAATTCGAAATGAAATGCATAAGAAACCGCGGTCGGAATTTTCCGCCGCGGCATAATTATCTGGTTATTTTTCTCTCAGTTATGCGACTTTGCAACCAAAAAGTTGCAAAGCGCCATTAACCGTTTTCTCAAAAGCATATTTTCCCCAGCGGACGCAAAGAATTCTGTCTACGGGCCTTTTCCGGCTTTCGTCTTTGTTTTCGGAAAAGTATATCGATTTTCCTCGATTCGCCTTTCCCTTTTCCCTGCTGCCAAATTGATTTTGCCTTTGTAACAATATTATATTATATGCAGGCGGTACCCATGATATACACAAAGAAAGACGAAATAAAAATTTTTTTTAGAAAATTTCTGTTACGTGAAGATTACTCAATACCTCTTCGTATTTTTCTCGGGTAAAGGAAATCTTTCCCACCGTCGTGACGGTAGCGGTACCCGCCGCAACCCCCGCCCGCAAAACCTCGGAAAGCGGAGCCCCCTGCTCCATCATCATCGCGGCCGCGGCAATCATACCGTCCCCCGCGCCTACCGTAGAATTGACGGCGACGTTGATACTCTTACAATAATAATGATGCGATCCGTCCGTAATAATCGCTCCGTCCTTTCCGAGCGACAAAAGTACGGTTTTCGCTCCGCGGTCAATGAGTTCCCTGCAACCGGAAAGCAAATCCTGTTTATCCCTGATTTCCCGTCCCAAAGTATTTTGCAGCTCGTCGAGATTAGGTTTTGCAAGATCCACGCCCGCTTTCAATGCCGAAAAGAGCCGATCGCCTTCCGCGTCCACGATTTTGAGTGATTTCGGATCGACGGCGCGAAACAGACTCTCATAATATTCCGCAGGAACGCCGCGCGGAAGACTTCCCGAAATGACGGTGACGTTACTCCGTCCCGAAAGCATTTGCACCATGCCGAGAAGTTCCCCCGTCTTGCCTTCGCCCACTTCTTCTCCGACATCGTTCACTTCCGTGAGCATAGATTTATTATCGATAAATTTATAATTCTCTCTGACGCGTCCCTTATTCCATACAAAAGTAAACGGAACGCCTTCTTTATCGAGGGCATTTTCAAACATATATCCGTTTTCGTTGTACATCAGTCCCGTCGCATACGGCTCTCCGCCCAGACGAGCGACTCCGATTGCTACGTTCAAGGCTTTTCCCGTAAAGGAAAGCGTCTTATTTTTGACGATATTCGTCTTGCCGATATTAAGAGAATCAAGTTCTATTGTGATATCCGTGCAAGGACTCAAACAAACGGTTAAAATCATAAAGAGACTCCTTTCCGACGATAAAAATATCTTATCGCCAAACCCTATTTATTATACAATAAAACAGAGAAAATTTCAATACCCAAACAAAAAAATTTTTCTGAAATTTTAAATTTTTTTTGTCGTAAAAGAGCCGCTTTTTTCTTGGAAAAAAGCGGCTGTCGTCCGATTTACATGGAGATCATTTGAAGAGTCTCGTACAATTCGTAATTGAAGGTCTTTTTCATGGATACCGCTTCTATGATATCCATATCGATGATTTCATTTTTATGGATGCCGACCACGCGGTTTCCGATCCCCTCATTGAGGAGACGAACCGCCTTATTACCGAACTGCGCCGCCAACATTCTGTCTGCCATGGAAGGAGAGCCTCCGCGCTGAACATGTCCGATACAGGTGGGACGAACGGAATAAGTCGTCACCTCCTGCAACTGTTTGGCAAACTGTTCCGCGCTCATGACCCCTTCGGCCACCACGATGATGTTGGAATGTTTCCCGCTCGCACGCGAACGGTTGATGCGCATGACAATGTCGTCCATATCGAAAGCTATTTCGGGCACGACGATAATCTCCGCGCCCGAAGCAATTCCGCTGTAAAGCGCGATATCGCCACAGTGTCTGCCCATAACCTCGACGACGGAAATACGCTCGTGAGAAGTCATTGTGTCGCGGAGCTTATTGATGATGTCGAGACAAGTATTCACCGCGGTATCGAAACCGAGCGTATAATCGGTATACTGTAAATCGTTGTCGATAGTTCCGGGGATTCCGATCGTCAATACACCGTATTCGTCGCTCAAATCCTTTGCGCCGCGGAAAGAACCGTCACCGCCGATGACTACGAGACCTTCAATACCTCTGCTCTCCAAAGTCTTGGCGGCTTTTTGCCGTCCTTCTTTGGTGAGCAATTCGAGACATCTTGCCGTTCTCAGCATGGTACCGCCGCGCTGGACGATATCGGAAACGCTGCGCATTTCCATGGGAATGATGTCATCTTCCAAAAGACCGGAATAACCTCTTTGGATTCCGTAAACTTCCATGCCGTAATAAATTGCCGTTCTGACCACCGCGCGGATTGCCGCGTTCATGCCGGGAGCATCGCCGCCGCTCGTCAAAAGACCGATACGTTTCATTTTGTTATCCTCCGTCAGAGTAAATTGATAAAAATTATTCTTTTCGATTTTTGAAAGGTATCTTTCGCGCCTTTCCGCGCCCGTCGATTTTCCCTCTTTTTCCGTACAACTTTACTATTCCGATATATTATAACAAAACTTTACGAAAAAACAAACTCTTTTGAACGCCTTTTCGGAAAATTTTCAAACAAGTTTTATACAATCTTCTCTTAAGAAGCTGGAAAGCTCCGCCATGAGCGCCCGATTCGGATTGACTTTCTGCGAACAAAGGAACTTTTTCCCCTCTTTTACGAAACAGACGGAAGTTTCTCCCTCGTAAAAACAGAGCGTTTCCATGAGTTCGTCCACATCCTCCTGCTCCAACTGAGAGATATTCAGCCACAGTTTTTTCGGCGCGGCCGGCTTTTCTCTTTTCGGAGCTTCTTCCGACTTATTTTTTTCCTTGGGCGCAGAGACGGGCACAGAGGATTCTTCCAATTTGAACTCCGTCATTCTGTCCACGATAATCGTAGGCGCTTTTTCTTCGTTGATGTCTATTTTTCCGCTCAAAGACACAACCGCATCTATCGCGAGAAAACTTCTGACGCGATCGTATACATTGGGGAAACAAACGCACTCGACGGTGCCGTACATATCTTCCACCGTCACGAACGCCATAAACGAGCCTGACCGCGTCTGTAACTTTTTTATCCCCGCAATCATGCCGCCCATCGTCACCTGTTGTCCGTCCGAAAGTTCCGAGTACGTCTTTCCGCCCGTTTCCTCGTCCTCGACATAATCCGTGAGCATGGAACAGTTAAACGTCTTATCCTTGAAATACGCGACGTATTTTTCAAAGGGGTGTCCGCTGACGTAGACGCCGAGCACGGATTTTTCTTTGGAAAGGCGTTCCGTCGGCTCGTATTCCGGAATATCGGGATAGTCGATTTCCAAGCCCTGTTCTTCGATGATGTCCCCGAACAGGGAAATCTGCGCTCCCGCCTTCTGTTTATCCATGGCGTTGACGCGGGTGATCGCCTCGTCGTACACCGCCGCAAACTGCGCGCGGGGACGACCGAAACAATCGAACGCGCCCGCATAAATGAGACTTTCGACGATGCGTTTATTGACATATTTTGCACAGCGGAGCACGAAATCGGAAAAATCCTTGAATTCGCCGTGCGCGTTGCGTTCCTTTATGACGTCCTCGATGGGCGCCTGTCCCACGCCGCGAAGCGCGCCGAGACCGAAGCGGAGTCCGTTCCCCTGAACGGAGAAAATATCTTTGGATTTATTGATATCGGGCGGAAGAACCTCGATATTCTTTTCCTTCATGTATGCGATATACTTGGAAATTTCCTCGATTTTGTCGATACGGTCGTTCAGGATACCCGCAAGAAATTCTTTGGGATAAAAATATTTGAGATACGCCGTCCGATAAGCGACGACGGCATAAGCGGCGGCGTGCGATTTATTGAATGCGTAGGAAGCAAAGCTCTCCATGTCCGCGAAAATTTTCGCGGCTACGTCCGCGGGAATCCCCTGCGCGGCACATCCCGTGATATTTCCGCCCTTGTCGATATCGCCGTAAATAAATTTATCCTTCTGCGCCATCAGCTCGTCCTTATGCTTTTTCGCCATGGCGCGGCGGACGAGGTCTGCTTGTCCCAGGGAGTAGCCCGCGAGTTTCTGGAAAATCTGCATGACCTGTTCCTGATAAATAATGACGCCGTAGGAATTTTTAAGAATGGGTTCCAGAAGCGGAGTGTCATATACGATTTTTTCGGGATGATTCTTATTGCGGATATAAGTGGGAATGAAATCCATGGGGCCCGGGCGGTAAAGCGAAATTCCCGCGATGAGGTCTTCGAGACAATTGGGCTGCAACTCTTTCATGAACTTTTTCATGCCGCCTTGTTCGAGTTGGAACACCGCGTCCGTATCCCCCGACGAAATCAGCTGATAGGCTTCGGGCACATCGTTTCCGATTTCGTTGAAATCGATATCGATTCCCAGCCCCTCTTTAATATACGTAAGCGTATTTTTGATGTCCGTCAAAGTGGTGAGGGCGAGGAAGTCCATTTTCAGCATGCCGACGGCCTCAACCTCTTTCATGTCGAACTGCGTGACGATATCGTCGCCGTTTCTCGCAAGCGGAACATTATCGGAAAGCACTTTATTGCAAATGACGACGCCGGCGGCGTGCTCGGAAGTATTTTTCGGCATGCCCTCCAATTTGAGGCCCATATCGATAACCCGATGAAGCTCCTCGTTATTTTCGTATACTTCGATAAATTCGGGATTCTTCTTTTTCTTTTGCTCCGCGAGCGTCTTTTCCGTATCCGAGCGTTTATCTTCGGGAAGGTTCGGGTCGGCAAGCTTCTTTTCGATTTTTTCGATGTTCAAGCCCAAAAGTTCCCGAATCGTGGACTTTCCGTCCATGAGCTTCGCCACCTTATCCGTTTCGGAATAGGGGATCCCCATGACGCGCCCGACGTCCTTGATGACGGCCCGCGAAGCCAGCGTACCGAAAGTGACGATTTGCGCCACGTTTTCGGGGTGGTATTTCTCGCGGACATATTCAATCGTTTCATACCGCCGCTTGGTGCAGAAGTCCACGTCAAAGTCGGGCATGGAAACGCGATCCGGATTGAGGAATCGCTCGAAAATCAATTCGTATCTCAAAGGATCTACGTCGGTAATTCCGATAGAATAGGCGACGATGCTCCCGACGCCCGAGCCGCGCCCCGGCCCCACGGGAATATCGTGCAGGCGCGACCAGTTGATATAGTCCCAAACAATCAAAAAGTAATCCGCGAACCCCATTTTAATGATGATACCGAGTTCGTACTCCACGCGCTGTTTGATGGTGTCGGTCACCTCTTTATACCGTTTCGGAATTCCCTCCCACGTCAGCCTCGTAAGATAGTCGGGAGACGTCGAACCGTCGTCCGGCTTATACAGCGGAATCAACGACGTATCGCGGATGGGCGTGCCGTTAGGCTTTAAGTCGAAAACGGGCTCTTCGATCTTATTTGCAATGACGCGGGTATTGGAAATCGCCTCGGGTACATAATCGAACAGTTCTGCCATTTCGTCGCCCGTCTTCATATAGAATTCGTGCGTTTCGAATTTCATACGCTTAGGGTCTGCGAGCGTCTTTTTCGTCTGTATACAGAGCAGGATATCCTGCGCTTCCCAATCCTCTTTATGGATATAGTGTACGTCGTTGGTCGCGACAAGCTGAATATCGAGCTCCCGCGCGATTTGAATGAGCTGGGGAATGACCTGTTTTTCCTCCGCAATTCCGTGATCCTGGATTTCGATATAGAAATCTTCGCCGAATACGTCCTTCATCTCCTGCGCCCAAGCCTTTGCCCCGTCATAGTCGCCCTGCAAAAGCAGCTGGGGCATGCGCCCCGCGAGACAGGCGGAAAGACAGATGACGCCTTCGTGATGCTCTTTGAGGAGCTTATAGTCTATCCTCGGCTTACCGTAAAAACCGTCGATATAGGAAAGGGAGTCGAGCTTTACTATGTTTTTATACCCCGTCTTGTTCTTGGCGAGCACGATGATATGCTCCGTCTTTGTTCCGGGGCGCTTGTCGAGATAATCGTCCGTAGCATACAACTCACAGCCGATGATGTATTTGATTCCCTTTTTGACACATTCCTCCGCAAAATAGAGAGATGCGTACATATTGCCGTGATCGGTGACGGCACAGCAGTCGATATTGTTTTTGACGAGATAATCGACGAGGTCGTCCACCTTCGCCGCTCCGTCCAGCAGGCTGTATTCCGTATGCAAATGCAAATGTACAAAATCCGTCATAATTCCTTCGTTGTTTCTCCGTATTCCTTTTTTCAGTCGTTCCGCCCGCATTCGCGGGAAATTTCTTCTATCCTTCTCAGCCGATGGTTGAGACAGCTTTTACTCACGTTCAGTTTTTCCGCCAACTCTTTCAGGGAAAGCGCGGGATAATCGAGCCTTGCCTTCGCGGTTTCTCTCATCTCCTCCTCCAAAGAACAGAGCCCGATGTTTTCTTCTATGGCACGAATCGCCATCACCTGCCTTACGGCAGCGGTCGCCGTTTTATCCGCGTTCCCCGAAAAACAATTCGCCGCCCGATTGTTCCGATTGGATTCGTCGCGCTTTTCCACCAAAAGCGAAAACTTTTTCAAAGCGTTTTCCGCACCCACGACGGAAAGAAAATCGGAAATCGTCTCCTTGCTCTTGACATAGACGACCGACGCCCCGTTCCTTCTGACCGTTTTTGCGAGAAGTTCCTCTCCGTCCAAAAGGTTCCGAAAATCTTCCGCCGGCTTTTGTTCGGGAAATACA
Organism: uncultured Clostridia bacterium; assembly: GCA_904419075.1. Classification (GTDB taxonomy): domain Bacteria; phylum Bacillota; class Clostridia; order Christensenellales; family Borkfalkiaceae; genus Scatosoma. The sequence goes on along the minus strand of CAJFQM010000001.1, from coordinate 65,875 downwards.
AATTCAAGATGATACCCTGTCCTGCCTTCGTCCGAAGGAAGAATACAGCTCCCGCCGCCCAAAAAGGCTCCTTTTATATAAGCGAGAACACATTCTCGATCCGAAACCGTTTTCTTTCGGATTCCCTTGGAAAATTCTCCGTTCCGCTTCACGAGTCCCAAGGCATACAGGATCTCGGCGGCATTTTCGCTTGAAAGCTCCAACACGAGCTTTCCCCGTCCGCTCATTCTGTCCACGGAAGCGCGGGCCACGGAGAGTTCCTGTTGAAACTCGCGTTCGAAAAGCGCGATAAAAAATTCCGCAACGTTTTCCGTTTCGCTTATAATGGAGAAGGTCGGTACGCCCTCTTTCACCGAGAGGAGACCGCTCGTACGCACGAAAGCGGACAGAGCCGCCCTTCCTGCCGCTCCGCCCGATATCCCGCGAGATATGATTTCCCTTTTGACATCCGAAGTAAAATTCATTTCCTGTCTTTATCCGTATCTTTGAACGCCTGTTGCGTTTCTTAAAGGTCTGTTTACTCTAAAATTTCTAAAAATCGGCTATCCGTGTTCCTTGAACTGCCTGAAACGAAAAGTCGGGAGCCGCCCGTCGATATTGTCTATCCGTTCGAGCGGAACGCTCACTCTTTGAAGCTGTTCTTCGACCAGCCGCGTATCGCCCACCCTGTCCACGGAATGCGCGTCCGAATCGATTACGAACCGCACGCCCGTTTCGGCGACCCTATAAAGCTCTTCGTCGGTCAGGTGCGTCTTTTTGGAATTGAGCTCGATATACGTACCGTAATCCGCCGCGCACTTTGCAACCTCCGCCGCGTCCGCGGGACAAAGGTAACAAAGGTGGCTGACGATATCCACGGGATTTCTCTTTATCATGTTGATATAAGCGCGGGTATTGCGCTTTATCAAAGATTCGGGAGGTTTGCGGCCGAATTTGTCCACGGTAAAATTTCCGCCGAAATAATGCCACCAATCTCCGAAAGTCTCATAAGCGATGAGGACGTGCTTCCCGCAGATAAAGAGGTCGAAATCGTCGTAATCCGCTTCCGTCAAATCCGAAAGCCCGCTTTCGCCGCGGATATTCGCTTCCATTCCGACCAACACATCTATTCCCAGCGCCTTTGACGCTTCCATACAGTCCCGTTTCAAAGAAGGGACTTTTTTTCGTTTGAGGCCAAAGGCCAGATGAGAAAATCCGTGGTCGGTAATACCTATTTGTTTTAGCCCCAATTCCTTGGCCCGCGCCGCATTTTCCGTTACGGTGCCTTTGCCGTGGGAATAGGGCGTGTGCGTATGATAATCCGCCGTTAAAATCATGTGTAATCCTCTATATTGTTATGTACTCCCGTCCGTCAGTTATCTATGTATCGTATTTCTTCTTCGAGGGCTATGCCGTATTGCGAAAATACCGCGTTTTTTATGAGATTAACGAGCGCCCGAACATCCGACGAAGTGGCTCCGCCCACGTTGAGAATAAAATTGGCGTGTTCCTCGGAAATGACCGCTCCGCCCACCTGCAAGCCTTTCAGTCCCGCGCCCTCTATGAGCTTTCCCGCGGATATGTCGGGCGGATTTTTGAATACGCAGCCCATGCTTCTGCCGTCGGGAAGTTTTTTGCGCGCCGACATATATTTTGCCCGCGCCTCCGACACGCTCTCGCTGTCGGTATCCGAAAGGCAGAAAGACGCGCCCAAAATAATGCTTCCGTCTTTCATAAACAGGCTCTGTTTATAGGAATAGCCGCACTCCGCCTTCGGAACTACCCGTATCCTGCCTTCGCGGTACACGAGGGCGCTTTCGAGAATATCTTCGATATGTTTTCCGCCCGCGCCCGCGTTCATGAATACCGCCCCGCCGATCGTACAGGGAATCCCCGCGAGAAATTCCGCACCGCCCTTTCCGTGGCGCTCGCAAGAGTCCAAAAACGCCTTTGCCCTGACGCCCGCCAAAGCGAATACCGTCTGGCCTATTCCCACCGATTTGAGCCTCTTGGTAAAAATGAGCGCGCCTTCGAACATTCCGTCGGCGGGGAGAACATTGCTCATGTTGCCGAGGACGACAAATTTTACGCCTTCCCGCTTGAAAAAATCCACCAGCAAAAGCAATTCCGCGATATTGGCGGGAAAAAATGCCGCGCGGGCACTGCCTCCGCAGCCAATCGTACAATTTTCAGAAAAAGAGAAGGGCGATTCGTGCAAAATTCCCGAACAATCTTCGGCAAGCAAACGCATCCAATCAATCAAATTTTTCTCTCCTTTATTTTAGCATATTTTTTTGTTTTTTGAAAGTGTTTCAAATCGCTTTCAGAAAATTTTTCAAAACTTCCGCATTTCCTCCCGTCAGGGTTTCTCTTGCCGCCGTCTCAACGTCTGTCATTCCGCTGTCCGAGGTAAAGACGTTCAATGTATAACGAATACCGGCCTTTTCCATTTCGTCCGCCGCGGAATTATCCGCAGAATAAATATCGAAATACGGGCTCAGCATCCCGATCTCCGTCAATTTTTTCTGCGTTTCCCCGCTTAAAAGCGCGTCGATATAATCCTCGCAGATACCCTTCAAAGCCTCGTCGTCCGTCAGTACTCCGATATATTGATAGAGGTCGGAAAATTCGTTCACGGGACGGCAATAGACGTTTACGCCGCGCGAAGCAAAACGGCAGATATCCCGTTGAGTACCCAGGAGATATTTATATTTCCCGCTCAGAAAACGCACGTAAGCAGATGTCGAATCTTCCACGACGGGAATTCCCTCAAAAGGATATAACGCCGCGGCGACGAGCGGCAGATTGTTTCCGCCCGACGAAACGACCGTATTTGCGGCATCTGCGGCGTCGAAATTATTTTCCAAGGAAAACAGCGCATACCCGCCGCGGCACCAAGGCACTGCGCGGCATTCATTTCCGACAAGACCGCCCGCAAAAGAACGGGAATTTATCTTTCTGCATTTTTCCGCGGCTTCCGAAAACCCTATTCCGAAAGAGATCATATCGGGGAAATTCCCCTCTTTCAAAGCCGCGGCGGCCCCTTCCGCCGTATAGGAGGAAACCATGATATAGACGCCCTCGTGTTTCTTTTCATACGCGGCGGAAACGCGATTCAAAAAAGCAGTCCGAGATCCCTTCCCTCCCTCGAAAGTATCGATATTCCACAGCCTTACGATTCCCGCGCGGGACGGGGAATCCGTCGATTCCGCCGTCAGGGCCGGCACGGCGAAAATCAGCGACAGCGCACATAAAATCCCCGCCAGCGCAAAACATATCGTGGATTGAACTATTTGTCTCTTTTTCATGCTCTATATATATGCCGCTTATTTGTTTCCGATAACACGATTTTCGCACGTAAAAAGAGAGCACCGAAAATCTCTTTCCGAAGCTCCCCTTATATATAAAAGCGAAAAACACACAAAGTATTCCCGCCGATAAATACAGTATTCGTCAAAACACGGCGGGATATGCGGAAGAACCGGTGTTTTCTTTATTTTCCTCTCCTGCCGTTTTTATCCTGTCCGCCATCGGGCGTTTCCAGCTTTTTCCCGCGGATATCCAACGAGGAAAGCCGTTCGTCTTCCAGCATGATTCCCCGTTGCAGCTTTCCGTAACCGTATTTTTCCCTGATTTTCGCCACCGCCTTTTCCGCTCTCTCGCTCTTTCCGTAATCCCTGCCGATTTCCCCGCACAGAGAAAGCTGTTCTATGTGATAATCGAAGCCGGAAACGCTCACGCCCAGCATATGCACCTTCGTACCCAAAGAAAAATTTTTACTAAACAGCTCGAACGCGGCTTTCGCAATATCCCCGCAAAGCGCGGTAGGCGGAACCTTTTTCTGACAGGTCACGTCCGACATCCGCTCGTTACGGACGACAATATGCACGGTATCGCATTTTCCTACGTCCGCGTCCCTGAGCCTGGCGGCTACGCTTTCCGACAGCACAAACAGCAGACGCTTGATTTCTTCGCGGTCAAAAACATCCCTCGGAAGCGTCATCGAATTTCCGACAGATTTTATTTCCTCCTTTTCGTTCGCGGATTTTACGGGCTCGTCGTCCTCTCCGCGCGCATAAATCCAAAGCTGGCGTCCCCGCTTTCCCAACAGTCTGACCAGCGCAGCTTCCTCCGCGCAAGCCAAATCCCCGATCGTACGAATCCCCCTCGCACGCAACAGCTCGGCCGTGGCTTTCCCCACAAACAATAAATCGGTCACGGGCAACGGAAATACCTTTTCCCGATAATTCTCCCTCGAAATCACCGTCACGGCGTCCGGCTTTTTCATGTCCGAAGCCAACTTCGCAAAGACCTTGTTGAAGCTCACCCCGACCGAAACCGTCAGCCCCAATTCCTCTTTCACGGCTTTTCTTATCTTTTCCGCTATCTCCTCTCCGCTGCCGAACAGAGCGACACTCGCCGTCATGTCCAGTGCACATTCGTCGATGCTGCATGCTTCTATGCAATCGGTAAAACGCTCGTAAATCTCCCTCACTTTTCTTGAAAATCGTTTATATTCCCCGAAGTGCGTCTCCACCGTCAGAAGATGCGGGCATTTCCTGAACGCCTCCGCCACCGTCTCCGCCGTACGGATTCCGTATCTTTTCGCTTCTTCGTTCTTCGCAAAGACCACGCCCCGCCGCTCTCGCGGATCTCCGCATACAATCAACGGCCTTCCTTTCAACTCCGGGTGCAGAAGCGTCTCCACCGAAGCAAAAAAATTATTCAAATCCGAATAAAGAATTACCCGCTCCCGCATCGATGCCTCCCGCATTCAAAGCAAACATTTGTTTTTATTATTATAAACCAAACCGCCCGTTTTGTCAATGCTTTTTTGAAAAATCATGTCACACTTTTCCGCATATTGTCACATCAATCCATTACTTTATTGACATCAAACAAGCAAAGACGTATAATGTACAAGATTTTATCAAACAAGGAGGCAATCCATGGAAAACGAAAAAACGAAAAAGAAACTCAAACTGTGGCAGCGGATACTCATTATCGCGCTGGCAGTCATCGTCGCGCTCGTCGCGGCGCTGGGCATTACGGTAGGCTGCGTATGGGGCAACGAAATCGCTACCGTTTCGTCGTTCAAGAAAATATTTAACCGCAACGACGAGCATCTCGACGGCTCCGTTTACCGCATGGACGTGAAAGGCGGTTTTTACTTCGACAAATTCCTTGAAAGCGACGGGGCAAAAAACGATACTTCCCTCATTAATTTCATTACGCAGAATATTACGAAAGGGCTTATCGACCTTACGATAGAAGAAAGCGAAATCGCCTGCGCCTCCTTTACGGCTACGACGAAGGACGGCGACAAATTATTCGCGCGCAATTATGATTTTTCCAAGACGAACACCTGTCTTGTATTCACTGACCCGGGCGACGGGAGATACGCCTCCGTATCCACGGTAGACCTGCAATTCATCGGTATGGACGTGAATAAGGACGTAGAAGGCTTAATGAATAAAATCACTTGTCTTGCGGCGCCCTATACTCCGCTCGACGGAATGAATTCCGCGGGCGTAAGCTGCGGCATCTACATGAGTTATCAGGGCGAAACCACCGTCCCCACCGACCAGAACACCGACAAGCCCGACCTTACTTCCACTACCATGCTCCGCATGATTTTAGACTATGCGGGCAGTGTGGACGAAGCGGTGGAGCTCGTCTCCAAATACGATTTGCATGACTCCGCGGCAACCTCCTATCATTATATGATAGCCGATTCCACGGGCAAAAGCGCCATTCTCGAATGGGTAAACGGAACGGATAAAACGGACAACGACGGCTCGGCGAGAAAACTCGTCGTCACCTACAACACGGGAGACGAGTATATCGGGGAAGAAGAAGGAAAATCCGATTTCCAATGGATTACAAACTTTATCATTCAGCCCGGATATTACGAAAACGATTCGGAAAAACCCGGCTTGGACAGATATGACCATATTTACGAAAGGCTCAGCCCTACGAACGGAATCGTCGAAGACGAATCGGCAGCCATGAGTATTTTAGGCGAAGTCGGCCGCAGAAATTGGGACAACGACGACGCGAACGGCTGCACGGTACATAGCGTCGTGTATAACCTCACGGACAAAACGGTGCTTTGGGTACCCAACGAACACTACGGAGAAGAGGCTTATACTCTCTCATTCTCCCTGTAAAAACAAAAACGGCTCCTACTTTTTAAGTAGGAGCCGTTTTTGTTTTATCATTAATATAACACTTGACAAATTTTTCCTGCCGTGATATAATTTTTATAAGAATTTATTTTGGGGAGGTAAAACGATGAAAACAAGGCAAATCAAAAAAACAGGAAAACTGTTCGGAGCTTCCTTACTGACTTTGGCGCTTTTCACTTCTTCTTTCGGATGGGTTCCTCTGTCAGCAAAAGCGGAAAACGAGCCCCTCGACCTCTATTATTTCAGCGATTCCGCTAATCTAAAATATGTTGAAATTTTGGAAGAAGTCTGTAATTATTATGAAAGCGAAAGTCAAACAGAAATCTATTTTGAACCATTTATTTATTTTCCTGACCAATTCGAAGATCGGTTCTTTGAAAGCAATTTTCTCGATAACATCACTTCCGATTCTTTAGTCATCCTCGATATACGGAATTCCATAAAGCCGATGCCGAATGACGGCGACTCGTGGGCGGATTCTCTCCTTAATTTTTTCAAAGCCGTAAAAAATGAAGACTGCCGCACAATGTTTATATGCGGAACGGATGAAGCAAGGTTCAATGATGCCACCGATTTTCTCGATTATGTGGATGTACATATCAATACCGATTTGATTACCCCTTTTATATATAATATCCTCAAAGACATGGAAGACCGCGAAGATAGAATCTCAGACGTTTCCCTTATTTTCGATCAAGGCTTTTCTTACGCTATCGACACATTCCTCCTTCCTCTCTTTCGAGCAGAATTTAATATCTCTGCAGACGATTATTCTGCTTCGGAAACATGGAAGAAACTGAATGCAATAGACCATTGTTTGTTTTATGTTTCTGAATACGGATTCCTTATCAATAAAATTACGGGGGAAGAGCAGTTTTTCGGAAATTATCGTGACACGGAAGAAATCTATGATTCTTTCGATAAACCGATTTATGCAATCGGAAATAATTACTATAGTGATTCGTTGTTCCAGCAATTTGTCGTCGATATGAAAGATGCCCTCGATTATATGGAAATGCCAGCTTATATGTTAATTCAGGGAGACGTCATTCTCGGTGAAGTCTGCCCGATTGAATATTTTCAAACACTGGGAATGTACGAATGCACTTTTCAGGAATATCTGAAAGAAATGGTATTCGGTTTTATAAACGACGACGATCTTTCCAGTTACGGCAATTGGCCGGGAAGAAGTTATGTTACTTTCAAACCGATCGAATCGGGAGAAAGCGGATGGGAGATAAGGACTTATGAATATTATGACCTTCCAGAAGGCTGGCAAGTAGCTATGGACCCCGAAACCTATCGGTTTTATTACGGAAAAGAATAACCCATGAAAAAATTCCGTTCCTGTCTCCTTTTTCTTCTGATTCTTTTGGGCGGGCTGTTTCTCCTCGTCGCCTGCGGCGGGGACGAGGACCCGAAAATGGATACTCCCGCCAATCTACGCGTGACGGACGACGATTATCTCACCTGGGACCCCGTCGACGACGCGCTCGGGTACTTTGTCGACATCGACGGCAAAGAATACGAAACGGAAACCAACCGCTTCGATTTATTTGAACTCACCTCCAAGCCCGACACCTATCATATCAAGGTCATGGCTTACGGAAATTTCAGAGAAGTTCTCGATTCCGACTGGGCCGAGACAAAGTATACCGTTTCCGTCCCCCAAGGTTTAGCCGTAAAACCCACCAAAGACGGAAAAGGAATGGAAATTTGTGCCGCCTCTTCCCAGAAGCTTTCTCTCAAAGGCAAATTGATTATCCCGGAAAAAATCAACGGCCTTCCCGTCACTGTTCTCGCAGACGACGCTTTCGCCGACTGCAAAAACATCACTTCCGTCATCATTCCCGATTCTGTTTTGGAATTTGACAGAGCCGTCTTTGAGGACTGCACTTCTTTAACCCGCGTCAAACTGCCCGCCTACCTTGAAACACTTTCTTATTTCACTTTCAATGGCTGCGAAAAATTATCCTTCATTTCTTTTCCCGACTCGCTTCTCTCCGTCGATACCTGCGCTTTCAGCGGCTGTTCCGGTTTGACAGACTTCCGTTTTCCCGACAGCGTCACGCAGATACAAGATCGAATTTTTCTGGATTGTAAAAATCTGACCAACGTCGTTCTTCCCAAAAATCTGGAACGTATATCGTCTTACTATGTTTTCGGCGGCTGTGAAAATCTGACCGAACTGAGATTTTCCGAGGAAAATGACCAATATACAGCCGACCAAAACTGCGTCATCCGCAGGGAAGACAACGCTTTGGTTCTCGGTTCTCCCAACGCCGTCATTCCCGATTATGTCCGCTCCATCGAAGGCTATTCTTTTTGGTTCAGTACGGGTATGACCTCCCTGAACATTCCCGCGTCCGTCAAAGAAATCGCTGCCGGGGCTTTTTCCTACTGTAACGATTTATCCAAAATAACGGTCGCCGATGGCAATACGGCCTATAAGGCAGACGGAAACTGTCTCATCCGTACTTCCGACAATGTCTTGATAAAAGGCATTCCCGACAGCGTCATTCCCGATTACGTCCATACCATCGGAGAGGACGCGTTTGCGCATTGTACGATGACGGAATTTATTATTCCCGATCATATTCAGACCATTGAACAAGAGGCCTTTTTTTCCTGCCCGAATCTGGAACGGATCTTCATCCCCTCCTCCGTGACAAAAATAGGCCCTTATGCCTTTTATTATTGTCAAAAATTAAGCGTCACCGTACCCGATACCGTCCAAAAAATTGTCACTCCGGGAGAAGAAGCCTACGTTTTTTATAACTGCAAGAGTGTTTACTTTCCTTTTGACCTTGACTCTTCTCCGGGAAGCATTATGGAGTTTTCCTTTGAACAAAGTCATTTTTGGCTCTGCGGTCTGAAATATGACGGGGCCTATCCTTATGTCTATTCCATCACTTCCAGTCACTACCTTCAGAGAGCCAAGTCGATTCCGCCCACGCGGATCGGGTACACCCTCGCCGGATGGACGACGGAAGAAGGCGGAACCGCTCCTGAATTTCCGCCCGTTTGCCCACAACTTACTTTTGAAGAACGGCAGGAGTTAAACGAATTACTCAAAAATTTAACTCTTTTCGCGGTTTGGACAGCCGAATAATATCCGATATAAACTTTTTTATCAATCCTCCCCGCTTTTCTTCGGCGGGGAGCATGTTTTATTCTCTTACGACGCTGCGTTTAGCGACAAGATAAGTAGCGGAGAAATACAGGACATAAACGGCGGTGATTACGAGCGCGATACCGCCCGCCACGCAAAGCACCTCCGAAACGACCGAAGCATATCCGCCCAGCCGCATGATTTGCGCGCAGATTAGTCCCGAGGGAATACTCAAAAGCATGGGAAGCGCAAACGGCAGGAAAAAGAACGCGAAAATTTGTTTGAGAAGGGTACGGCTCTGCTCCTTTTTGCTCGCCCCCAAACGATACAGGATTTCGTAGCGGCGTCTGTCTTCGGAAATTCCCGACAGTGTTTTGAGCGCCAAAATCGCCATAGCCATAAATACGAATACCGCCGAGATATAAAGCGCTGCAATAATGAATACCGCCGTATTGGCATTCTGTTCCATGCGCGAATATTCCCGTATTCTGTAATCGCATTTCAGATAGGTATACCCGTTCTGCGTCGTGTACTCGTATGTCAGTTCCTCCCTCAGCGCCCGCGCATCGTATGTTTCCTCCTTCAAATCGTATGCAGCTCCGTCATAGCTTACCGTCAAACCGGCAGCGGCTTCATCGGGAATAACCGCAAGGAAATAATAATACCCGAGGGACGGATACCCCGATTCCCGCCCCTTATAAAAATACGGTCCGCCCGAAAGCTGCAACACGGCGGCGGAAAAATCAAATTTATCCATTCGGGCATCGTTATCGATAATTTTGAATCCGCCTTCCAGCTCAATAGGCGCATATCCCAACGCCCCGTAAAGCGCATTGAATTCGCTCTCAGTCATAAAGGTATCGGTCAATCCGTCATACCCTTCTCCCGACCACTGCGTAAAGCTATGCAGATAATTATCGTCGGAAGTATAGACGGAATATGCTATTTTTTTATCGATTGTCGCATATTTTTCGATAATTTTTTCCGCTTCGTCGAAACCGACGGCATCTTTTCCCCGTTCCAGCTCCGCGCTGATATCAAAGGGATAACCTTTGTCCAATATTTCACGATTGCTTACCTTTTGGACAAAGGAGACGTTGGCTCCGATAATCGCAAAGGCAAGGAGAAACGCCAAAGCTCCCGCCATAACGGCATTCGGGCTCAGTTTTCCCGAGAGCTGCCGAAGCGTGAACGTATTGGTTCCGCGGTTCTTAAAGCGCCTGTTTTTAAGGAGCAGATGTACGATGCTCTTCGCCGCGCCCACATGAAAGAGAACGATACCGACGGCGAGGACGACGAAGCATATCAGCATATCCAATCCCGACCCGCCGTTTTTCATGGTTTTTTCCACTTCCGCGGAAAATACGACGCAAGCCCCTACCACGGCAATCAGGGAAAGTATCGTAACCGCCAGCCAAACCATGGGGAAACGAACTTTCTTTTCTACTTTTTTGTCACCGTGAATGAGATTGTAAATACTTACCCGTTTGAGATATACGGCGGAAGTGAAAGAGGAAAGGACGAACACGAGACAGACCAGCCCCACCGTAAGAAGCAGGCCGTTGAGAGAATAGGCGGAAAAGAAAAAGTCTATTTCCATGAGATTGGAGACAATTGCCATGAGTCCCTGATAGAACATCAGTCCCAACAAGAGCCCCGTTCCGAGCGAGGCGAGACAGAGAATCGACGATTCCAAAAGAAAGACGGATAAAATATTTTTCCTGGTCATGCCGAGCGTCAGATAGGTGCCGAACTCTCGTTTTCTCAGTTTAAGCATAAAGGAAGTGGCATACCCGAGCACAAAGGCGACGATGAGGGAAACAAAAACCGTGAGCGCGATCAGCCCCGCGCGGAGCTCTTGAATCGCAGAGGCTTTTTCCATGAGCTCGCGGCTGAAAATAGCGCTGTTGACGGCGAACATCAAAGCGACGGTCAAAGATACGGTTATAAAATAAATGAGGTAGTTGCCGATTTGCCGTTTGACGTTGCGGAAAGCGAGTTTAGAAAACATCTGCGTCACCTCCCAGCGCCGCCGTGACGGAGAGGATTTCGGCGTACATCTCCCTGCGGTCGCGGTCTCCCCGAACGAGTTCGTTCCAGATTTTGCCGTCTTTCAGAAACAATACTCTGCCCGCGTAGCTGCCTACGACGGCATCGTGCGTCACCGCGAGAATGGTAGAGCCCAAAGATTCGTTCATGAGCTCAAAGGTCTTCATGAGGATTTTTGAATTTTTGGAATCGAGCGCGCCCGTCGGTTCGTCCGCGAGCACCAAAGCGGGAGAAGTGATAATTGCCCGAGCGCAGGCGGCGCGCTGCCGCTGACCGCCCGAAAGCTCGGCGGGAAACTTATTCAGTTGATCCGCGACGCCCAATGCTTCGGAAACTCGTTTGAGTGCCTTTCTCGTCTCATCCTCGGGGACGCGCTTCAAATTGAGCGGCAAGGAAATATTTTCGCCGATGGTCAGGGTGTCCAACAGGTTATATTCCTGAAAGACAAAACCGAGCTTATCTCTTCTGAAAGCGGACAAATCGTCCTCTTTCATGTTACAGACGTTTTTCCCTTCGACGAGAATTTCCCCGGAACTTACTCTGTCAATGGTGGAGATGACATTGAGAAGCGTACTTTTGCCCGAACCCGAAGCGCCCATAATGGCGACGAACTCGCCCTTTTCCACCGTAAGAGAGATACCGTCGAGTGCCTTCGTGACGACGCTGCCGCCGCCGTAGTATTTGGTAACGTTTTTTACTTCCAGAATTGTTTTCATTTCATGCGCCGCGGGAAATCCGCGGCAACCTCCTTTTTTCCGAATTCCGATTACCATGATACCACGGCAAAGCCCGTTTTTATCTAACGCCGTCTTTTTCCTCCCTTACGTTTTCGTAAGATTTTTTCAAACTCTCAAAACGGAGAACAAATTTTGTCCCCTTTCCGACCTCCGAAAAAATTTCCAATTCGATTTCCAGCTTTTTGCACAGCTCGGAAACGATGTAAAGCCCCATACCCGTACCGCCCGCACTCTTTCCGTTTGCGCCCGTAAAACCGCGGGAAGTCACCCGTCGAAGCTCGTGCGAGGGAATCCCCGGCCCGTTGTCGGAGACGGAAATACAGCCGTCCTCGACCGTAATTTCCACGCGGCAGCCGCGGCAGTATTTCGCACAGTTGATTAAAAGCTGTTTCAGGATGAAGCAGAGGGATTTTCCGTCCGTGTATACGGAAAAATCCCCTTTCGCCTCCACGCCTATCCGCGCCGCGACAAGGAGCTCCCTTTGGCTTTTCACCGCTTCCGCCACGATGTCCGCCGCATTTATTTTTCCGATTTTGATATCCTTTTCACTGCTTCTCAGCCGTGCGTAATAGAGTATCGTCTCCGTCAGGTTGTCCGCGCGTTTGAGTTCCCGTTTGAGTTTTCCCGTATCGCCGCCGTTATCGAGAATGAGAGAACATGCCGTCAGGGGCGTCTTGATTTCATGAATCCAGCTCTCGACATATTCGCAATATTCTTCTTTCTCCTTCAACGCAATCTCCGCGGTTCCGATCGCCGAACGCGACACTTCTTTCATGACGCGGAAATATTCCTTTTCCGCGGCGTCGCGCGGTTTTTCGAGAAGCTCTCCCAGCAGATAAGGCTCTTTTAAGCCCTCCAACGTCTTTTCCAGCTTTTTCAGGCGTTTGGAGACGAAAAAAAATCCAAGCGCCAACCATATCGCCGCAGCGCAAGCGAAAAAAATCTCGCTGCCCCAAAGCACGGCCGCGTTCGCGCCCGCAAAATATGCAAAAATTCCCCATAAAAGAGCGGCGATGCCTAAAAAACAAAGCCCCGCCGCTTTGGAAGCGATATATTCTCTCCATTTCATAACCGATACCCCACGCCGCGCACCGTTCTGATAAAATCCTCCGCCCCCAAAGACCTGAGTTTTTCCCGCAATCTGTTGATGTTGACATACAGCGTGTTTTCGTCTACATACAAACTGTTATTCCATAAGTCTTCAAAGATTTCTTCCCGGGTACACAGTTCTTTTTTCATGAGGCAGGAAAGAATACGGGTTTCGTTTTTCGTAAGCTCCGCTTTGTTGTCCTTATAAGATACGGTCATGTCCGACAAATTGAGCGACAATCCCCGGACGGAAAGCAGGGGCGAAGAGCGGTGTTTTAAGAGTCTGGCGATACGGGCGAGCAATACGGATGAATTATAAGGTTTTCGGATATAGTCGTCCGCGCCGACGCCGAAGCCTACGATTTCATCCTCCGCAGACTCCCGAGCCGTCAGAAAAATGACGGGAACATCCGACTGCATGCGCAGTTTCCGACAGCGCTCGAACCCGCTCTCCCCGGGCAGATTCACGTCCAAAAGGGCGAGGTCGCACGGCGGCGCCTCCACCGTCTGATATCCGTTTGCACGAAGGAGGGTGATCAGTTCTTCCCGAATGCTTTCGTCATCTTCCACCACTAAAATTTTTTCCATGACGCTGATAACTCCCGCTTTTGAAAATTGTTCATTTGCACAAATGCTTATAGGCTTTCGGCTTTCTGTTTTTTCCGAGAAATTCGCTTTCGCGGTAATTGCGGATTTTACGAATATCGAAATCCGCATATAAAATTCCGTCGAAATATTCGTCCGCCAAGGCAATCATATTATCCATTCCCCGTCCCTCCTCGTCCCAGACCATGGGGAGAAAAGCACAGGAATTTCCCGCGTTGTTTCCGGGAGGATTCGCCATTGCAACTCCCGTCATATTCTCCATAGCACGCACGGACAATTCTTTGAGTCTCGGAGACATTCCGCCGCAGTCGTTCGGCACGAAAATGAGTTCCGCGCCTTGGAGTGCGAGCTCTCTCGCGCTTTCGGGGTGTTCGCGGTCATAACAAATCATCACGCCGAGTTTTACGCCGTCGAAATCGCACACGAAAAATTCTTCGCCGCCTTCGAGATAGCGTTCCCAATCGAAATCGCAGGTATGTACCTTGGAATATTTCAGCAATATTTCGCCCTTTCGTCCGATTACATAGGCGCTGTTTTGCGGATATTTCTTTCCTTTCGTAAATCCCGTGATACATACTCCGATATTTTGTTCTGCCGCCGTTTGTCTGATTTTTGCGAGTACTTTTCCGTTATCCGTCAAAGCGTTTCGACACCACGCGGAAAATTCCGAATCTCCTTCGATTTCTGCAACCGGAGACAAGGTATGACAAATTTCGGGGCAGGTATAAGAAGTCAGAAAACATTCGGGGAAGAGCACGAAATCCGCACCGTTCTCCGTAGCTTCTTCGATAAATCGAATCGCCGCGGCCGTATTTTTTTCTACATCGTTTTCCGTCGTCTTATGCTGTACGACGGCGAGTTTCAGCAATTCCATATCCCCTTACTCCTTCATTGCAGACACGGAATGAGCGGCAATGTTTCCTTCTCCCGCGGCCTTTGCATACTGATACGGCCGCCCCGTACAGTCGCCCGCGGCAAAGCAACCTTTCAGATTCGTAGACATATCCCGCGCGACGACAACATGCCCTTCCGACATTTCCAAGCCCCCCACTAAAACGGCGGGAGAAATGCTCTCTTTCAGCAAAAATACGCCGTCTACGGGCAGTTCGCCGTCCTTGAATACCAAACGGGTTACCTTCTTTTCCCCTTTGACCGCCAAGGGCATCTTTATGATTTTTTCCACGTTTTCCGAAAAATCTCCCACGTCCTTATACATCGGCATCAAATAAACTTTTCCCGCGAGTTTCGCCAAATATTCCACCTCGTGTTCAAAACGTTTTGAGGTGGAAAGGACACCTATCGTCTTTCCTTTATAGAGAAAACCGTCGCACGTGGCGCAATAGCTGACGCCTCGGCCGAGAAACTCCTCTTCGCCCTCCAAACGTTTTACGGACTCCACTCCCGTCGCCAAAATGACGGTTTTGGACTCGAAAGAAGCTCCGCTCTGCGTCAGAACCGTAAATTTATCCCCCATCGCGTAAACGCCCGATACGCGCTCGTCCGTGACAGAAATTTCCGCTTCGGCAAGTTGTTTTTTCAACGCCCGCGCAAATTCACGTCCGGTTACGGAAGAGAGTCCGGGATAATTTCGGATACATTCCGCACGGCTTATTTTGACGCTCAGATCGGGCGAACCCAACAGCATGAAATTTTTTCCGTTTGCTTTTAACGTAAGCGCAGCGGAAATTCCCGCGATTCCGCTGCCGACGATTATACAGTCCAGCATATCTTTCTCCTCACTTGAATTCCTTTGCAGTATAACATAAATCAGAGAAAAAATCAATCTCTCCGAAGCTATTTTTTAACGCCCCGATTTCAGAAAATGAAATCGGGGCGCTCTATTATAAAAAGCCTGACAATAAAGAAAAAATCAGTTCAAAATGATGTCCTTCTCGCAATAAATAAACAATATTGAAAGAAAAATCCGAAATTACGGCTACCCATAAAACAACATTCGCCGCAATCGCAATTTTTGGGGGGATACGCGCCAAAGCGCGATATAAGGGATCGAAAAAAGTAGACATGGAGAGCGTGATCAAAGCTCCCCAAAGCAATGAAAAATAAAGGCAGACATATCCTTTATAGTTCAACGGAAAACGGCGATAACTCCAAAGCCTGACGCCGAGAGAATCGAACAGCAAGCCGAAAACGAGCTCAAACAAAGTGGCAATTCCGACAGACAAAAGAAAATACAAAGCATAACGCAAAAAAATTTTCATGCCTCTTTTCAGCTTTGTTTTTTCTATGTTCCTCGCCAAAAATCCTTCCTTCGGAGTTCCCAAAAGAAGAAAAACGAGACAGAGAGGCGTGCCGTAAATGACGCAGAAAGGAAGCGTGAGAAATCCCCTGTCATCAAAATCCGTAAACCACGAAGAGCAATAGATCGTCTCCATGCACCAGCCCAAGAAAGAAATGAGAAAAAACATCAACGAGACGACCGAAATTCTTCTCAAGCCCTTTGGCGGGACTCTCGTCGCCTCTTCCTTTTCCTTCCCGAGTTTTGTCATAAACTCCCCCTTCAAATTCAATTTCTGCAAATTGAAGGGTTTTTATGTATAAATTTATGATAAAATTACTTTTCAAACAACCAATAAATTTTTTTGTCTGCCACCTCGTATCCCAACTTTTTTTGTAAATTCATGGATTTTTCGTTATCCACGATAATATGCGCGTAAGGGACGCGGCCTTCATCCAAAAAACGATTAATCATGAAACTTTCCAGCTCTTCTCCGTATCCTTGGCGGCGATATTCGGGAAATACCTGTAAAAGTCCCATACTGCCTTCGGGATGACGGCCGATAAATCCGACAAATTCTCCCGACTTCAAAAAACCGCACCAAATTTTTCTTTCCGAACAAAGTTTTTCGATATTTTCAGGGGATTCCAAATGATATTCGCTCTTTATCCTCTCGATTTCCGCCCTCTCGGGAATACGAAAAATCAGATTCCCTTTTAAGATACGCGGAGTTTTAGATGTATATACAACCTGAAAACAGGCCGTTTCGCCTTTCAGTCCCAATCTTTCGTATGCCGCCGACCGAGCCGCTTCTCCGTGAACGACCAACAGTCCGCTTCTACGCTTCAAGTCCTCCTCACCGAGAAATTTCAAAATTTTTTCCGCAGCTTCCTTTTCTTCTGCGGCCAGCATATAAATCCCGCTCGATTTCTCATATAACAATACACCCGCACTCCCTGAAAACAGAATTTTTGCCGCTCCGCGGGAAATACATTCCGACATATCCACATAGGAATTTCTATCGCGCGAAAGGTAGCCGAGCGCATAAAACTCTTTCAGTGCTTCCCGCTCCATATTTTTTACGAAAGAATCCTTTCCGTCGCAATATCCTTCTATATCGAAAGGATATTTTTCCACCAATTCCTCTTTCAGACATCCGTATTCTTCCGCTTTGTCCGCATGGCGGCGAAGATAATCCCGTACGGCGAGATGTCGGAAAATATCGTATTCGCTTTCGCGGCCGAAAACATGAATCTGATGCGTTCGTTTCTCTCCGCCCTTTCTGAAATATCTCCTGCCCGGAATTCCGAATTCGCCCATACATTCGTAACCCAGCGCTTCAAAGGCCGGATTTAATTTATCGATCCGCGAAACATCCTTTACGACGGGCATGATGTCGATAATCGGCTTTGCGGAAAGTCCTTCCACCGAAGTACTGCCGATATGATAAATCTCAATCGCCTCGTCGCCCAGAATTTCTTTTATCCGCTCCGCTTCCGCTTCAAATTCCCGTGACCACTCCGAACGATATTTTACTACTTCTACTTTCACTTCTCAAAACTCCTTTGAAAAACCGGAGCGTCTTTTCGCTCCGGTTTTCTGTTAATTTTCTTCAAAAATATCCGCGCCCCATTCGGTATCGTTCATATACCCGTCATAACCACTCGTCCGAATTATATCGGCGCATTCGAGCAAAATGATTTCAATTTTCGGATTTTCATATTTTTTCTTCATACTTTTCCCCTTCCTCGTAAAAATATATCTATATTTTAACTTATTTTCCGAAAATTGTCAAGGCTTTTCCGCCCGTTTATTTTTGAGAACTATTTTGCATACTTTTGGCTTATTTCTCATCGGGAAATGAAACCACGTCTTTACGCGGGCGTTTTATCCATTTGCCCCTTGTAAAGTCGGGGATAAACCTGACCGCTCCTCCCGCCGCGACGGATTGTTCGGACAGAGCCGTTATACACATCCAGGAAGCCGCGTCATATACATCGATGGGAAACTCTCGTTTCTCTTCGACACAATTAAAAAATTCTTTGAGCATAAAGTAATCCATTCCGCCGTGTCCGAGCGCCTTTTCCTCCGCGGTAATATCTCTCCACGCGGACGGAAGGTAACTATTATACTTTTGAGCGCTGTTCAATTGTCTTTCCAATGTCTTTTCGGGTTCGAAAAATTCATGAAAATTACTTTCGTCCTCCAACATAACCATGTTCGCTTCCTGATTGCAAAGTCCCTTTGTCCCGCGGACGGTAAATTCCCGCGAATAGTATTTCGGCAGAGTCGTGTCCAATTTTAAGGAAATCGTCTCTCCGTTCGCACAGGTAATAATCGTATTCACGATATCGCCCTGCGCAAATTTTACCCCGCGAAGAGAAGCGTCGGGATTCTTTTCCGTTTGCGAAAACGCTTCCAGCCCCGCTGATTTGGATGCAACGGAAACCAATGAAATCATTCTGTTGCCCCGATTGATATCCAAAAGTTTGGCGATCGGCCCGAGCTCGTGCGTCGGATAATTTTCGCAGTTACGCTTTTTATAATTATCGAGCCTATAATGGCGGTTTACATATCCCCCTAAAACTTCATCTCTGAGGTCATGGCTGTATGCGCCGTGACAATGTACGATTTCACCCAATTTTCCCGCGCGTACGAGCGAAGTGGCAAGAAGCTCAAACCTGTCAAAACAACAGTTTTCCATGAGCATGATCGGCGTTTTTGTCTCTTCATAAGTGCGGACAAGTTCCCAACACTCTTCTATGTCATAAGCTCCGCCAACTTCCATTGCCGTGATTTTGCCTGCCCGCATACTTTGAATCGCCATGCGGATATGTTCGTCCCAAGAAGAACATATCAATACAGCTTCTATTTCTCCGTCGGCAAGCAATTCGCAATAATCGGCATATTTTGCAGGCTGCTTTTTCTGCTTTTTGCAGATTTTTTCAAACGCCCGATCTATTCTGTCGGGATATACATCGCAAACGGCGGCGATTTCCGCATTTTCACAGGCCAATATCGTATCCAAAAGGGAAAATCCGCGGCAACCCAAACCTATAATTCCCGTTTTTATCTTCTCTGTCATCTAAAATACCTCTTTGATAAATAAAATGAATTCTGTCATTCATTATAGCACTTTTTCTGATTTTCACAATGAAATTATTTTTTCTGTTACTATAATTTTTTATCATTTTTATTGACGTCGGTATAGAGTTATGCTATAATTCAATTATGAAAAAATATAATTCTTTCATGGACAGTTCGGAATGCATAAAATGTTTTCCCGTGCGCGATGAACTCGAATTTTTTATTCAATCTGTCGGGTATCATGATTTTCACACTATAAAACCTTATCTTTTCAACCGGATACAAAAATATTTTACCGTCCATTTTATCCTTTCGGGAAGCGGTCTACTGAACGTCAACGGTCAAAAATATCCCGTGCACAAACATGAGGTATTCGTCGTGGAAAAGGACTGTATTTTTTCTTATTATCCTTCGGCGGAAGATCCTTGGGAATACATTTGGTTCGTTTTCGACGGAACGGCGGCAAAAGATTTTGTCCGTCATTTGGGATTTTCCGAATCCGAACCCGTAAAAAGCTGTAACATGCCGCAAAAACTGCGTTCGGAGTTATCCGAACTTTTCGAAAAAATAGAAAAGCAAATCTCCGTTTCTTATTTTTCCGCACTCTCCGTCTTATATTTGCTTTTTGCATCCGTAGAAGAAAAAACGGAAAACATATTCTTTCACGAAGACGACTATGTAGAAGAGGTGAAACGGTTCATCGAGGTAAAGTATCTGAACGAAAATTTTTCCATTGAATACCTATGTGCCATGCTGCACATTTCTCATTCCCATTTATGCAGAGTTTTCAGAAAAAAAGAGGGCATCTCCGTCGTCTCCTATATCAATGCCCTGAAAATGACGAAAGCAGAAGAACTTTTGAAAAAAACGTCTCTGACGGTCAAAGAAATCTCCTATATGTGCGGCTTTAAGGAGTACGAGTATTTTTTCTCTATGTTCAAAAAAATACACTCTGTTACCCCCTTACAATATCGAAAGCAGAAGTCCGGACCGTAATGCCCGGACTTCTGCTTTTATCCTTTTCTATTTTATTTCCGACGTTTCTTCAAAACCAACCCGACTGCGGCCCCGACGCCGACGAGCGGAATTCCCAAAGCTCCGTTGCAGCCCGAAGATTCGCTGTCGGAACCTTTTTGTTCCGTCGATACGGAAACCAACTCTTTCATTGTGTTTTCTAAATTTTCAGCGGCAATTTCCGTCTGTTTCAGAGTAGGCTCTTCGAGAGCCAAAACCCTCTCCGCATCCTTTAATGCCTTTTCAACGGCGGCATAAGATTCCGCCGTATAATCGGATTTCTTCAACGCCTTTACTTTCTCTATTGCGCCGTTTAATACCGTTTTGTCGCCCAAAGCAATCAGAGAATTTTCCGCTTTCTTCAATTTCGACAAAGCCCCGTCGATTTCTTTCTGAGAAACGATATTACTTGCAAAAATCTCCTCTGCGGAAGTTAAAGTTTCTAAATAATATCCGTAAGAAATTTTTGTATATGCTTCTTCAAAATAAGTTTCTTTGCATTTTTCTATCTCATCTCCGAGAGCCGTCTTATCCTGATGAATATTAACGAGCGCGTCAATGGCGTCCTTCAACTGGAACGAAGCCACGCCGACAGAATTTTGAACGGCATAAGGGTCGCCGATAATTTCCAGTGCCACGGTGAGCTTTTGCGCCATTTCCGCCCAGCTTTCGGGCGTATAATCCGATTCGTTCAGGCTTTCCGCGATTCCGATATAGATATTAATTGCATCGGTATCGATTCCGGCGGAGACCCATACCCTCGCAGTCGCTTTAACTCCGAAAGCGTTGGACAGGCGACCGAGGGAAGATACGTCTACATCTGCCGTAAAATTATACCACCCTGCCGCTTTTCTGTCATAATCCTCCGTTGTCCAGCCGTTTACGGGAACCGTTACCGTATTTCCGTTGACGGTAGCAAACTCTACCGTTTCAGGCAGCAGCGACAATACATCATTACGCTTTTCGTACAGAGCTACGGCGCGCTGCACCGTTTCCGACTGATAATCGAGAGCATCTTCCGGCTCCGTATTTGCACAACCGTTTTCCTCGCCGAGTTCCATAATCCATAAATCGCGGACGGAAATACCTATGGAACCGGCATGCACGGCAATATATCCCGCCTCCATATCCGCACGGTTGTTTCGCACCGTATAGACGGGCGTTCCGTTGATGCTCACCGAAAGAATATCGTTGACGGAGATTACGCGGAACGCAAAATCGGAAGGGCTGAATCCGATCGCTTGAATATTTGTGGGACCGAATTCCTGTGAACCGCCGTTTACGCCGTCGTAAGCGCCTACTCGTCCTCCGTTTTCCACGAATACCACATAGCCGTTATTGCCGTTCAGACTGCCCGTGTACGTCGTCTTATATAATTCAAAGCCGACGAGTCCTGAGGCAATGTCCGTCATGGAAAATCTGCCTTCTATGACAAAATTTTTATACTTTTTCCCTGTAAAGGCAATCGCACGCCCCCAATCACCCGTTCCCGAAACCGAGAGCGTTCCATCCTTCAAAGTCCAATCGGAACCGCCGAGCTCATTCCAATCGGAAAGAACGGTTTCGTCGAGCAGGCTTTCAGCGTTCGGAAGGTCGGAAGAATCAAAACCGGAATACACGGAAATTTCCTGAAATACGCTTCGTCCGTTAAAACCTCCGCCCCCGCTTCCTATGTTGTAAGCACGGATATATCGGAAAGATTTCGGCGTATAAGTAATCACCTGTCCGGCGTACATCTGGTCCTTATATTCTCCGTCGCTTCCCGTTTCTCCCGTGACGTCCTTCATTGAGCCGTCCGTATCGTTATTGAAAATACTTTCCCAATTTTTGAAATCGGAAGAAACCTGAATGATGACGTCCTCAAACGGCCAGTCGTTCCAAAAAGAAACGACCGCCTTATCCGTATTATATTCTTTTCCGAAATCCACTACCGCCCAACCTGTCGTATTTTCGGCGGTAAATACCTCGGTATAAGGGTCATGATACCCGTCCGTAACGACGCTGCCCGTCGCTACCTCGTTCTTTTCGTCCGAAACGGTGATTTCCTTTTCAAACGTCCTGTCATAGAAGGTAACGGGCTTACCGAGTGCGATATTTTCGCTGTTTTCCGTAATGAAATAATCTCTGTTCACAGTCCGACTGAGCTCTCCGTTTTTATAAGCGGCGGCTCGCAGGGGAATATATTCCCATTTTCCGTCCTCGCCGAGCTTTATTTCTTCCTCATAGAGAAAGGTTCCCTCTCCCGGCCTGCCGTCCGCAAAAACCTTCGGATAAGAGCCGTCCAACGTATAATAGAGCGATACATTCTTTTGAGCGGTTGTGAGCTTTACTGTCTGGCTTCCCGTATAAGTTCCCGATTCCAAGGAAACGCGGGGGAGTTCCAAGCCCTCGTCGATAACGATTTCTTCGCCTTCCAACTTATAAATTTTCACCTCTCCCGGCAGAAAACTTTCGGTAAACTCCCCGTCCGAGATTTCAACGGAAGTTCTTGCAGGCTGCCCGAGCGTCTCCTCCAAATTCAAGGGGTCGGGAAGATTTTCGGGATCGATTGTCGGAGAAATCTTTGTCAAACCCTCTACTCCGGAATCCGCGGAAATCGTAAACGTGCCTTCCCTGCTTTCGGAGGTAGAGTTGTTCATCAGCATGATATATTTTTCCGAATCGTCCTTTGAGGTAAAAAGACTGATGATATAATTATCTGTTTTACTTTCCGGCTGAATCAGAAAATTTTTGGGAAGAACTTCCGCTCCCTCTGCCGTATTTGCGCCTGAATGATAGGCGTGCATACAGTCGATTCCCATGAGCAGGTCGCCAAGTTGACGCACCTGCCAATTATAACAGACCGCTGGGGCATACAATTCCGTTTTATTCCCCTCTTGATCGATTACGTGATCGCGCATATCCTCGCCGCCGTCCTCGACAGACACGCGGTCGGGAGAGACCCAGCAGAAATGAGAAATGCTCTTAAAGCCGTAAGCGATATAGGTGGACATATTCCAACGGAATTCGTCCTCGTCGGGCTTTCTCATTCCTGCCCACCACCCCGTTTGCGTAAATCCGCCCGTCTTCATGCGTCCGTGTTCCCATGCGGCGCGGCGTATCGTTTCCATATCCGAGAAATACGAGCTTCTTACTTCTTCCGTCGCCGTAAACGGATAATGATCGTAATAGAGATACTCCATATTTTCCGCGCCGACCGTTTCGATCCAGTTGTTTACATATTGTTCGTATGTACCGCCCAAAGCCGTCGTTCCCGCATAGTTCGGATACAGATTGACAAACGGAGACCGCTCGGAATCCGCAGACAGATATTGATGAAATAATTCTTTCGTGGAATTGAACTGCGAAGCGCTGGGTTCATCTTTTACATAATATCCGAGGCAGTACTCCAAGTCGTTCATCAACGCTTCGTCGTACTCAAATTGTCCGTCCGCCGTATAAAGGTAGTTCATGCCGTATTTTGCATAGATTTTTTCTATTTCACGATAATCGGTTTTCTGTCCTATCGCGGAGGAATAGCCGGGGTGCCAGATAAAATTCATTCCTGCTTCGGCGAGCTCTTTCGTCTGAAAATCGTAAGAAGCAATATCGAAATCGTAATATCCTTTCCAAGTGGAAAGAAGAAATTCATTTATGGTATTCCTCGGCATATCTTCTTCCCCCGTTTCCTCCGCTCTCGTTAAAGCCAGCCCGTAAGCACCCGATACAGCCAATGCCGAAATCATGATCGCCGCGACGGCACATTTCATATTCCTTTTCATTTTCCTTTTTTCTCCTTATCCCTTCTATGTTTCCCGTCCGCTTTTCGACGGACGGGAAACGAATAAATTTTTATCTTCTCTTTTTCAACACCAAAGCGGCGCCCGCAAACAACAGGCAAATTCCCGCCGAAATTCCCGCTACGCTCCCGCAGCCTTTCCCTTCGGAAGATGAAGAAGATTCAGACGAGAATGAGGACGAGGAGCCCGAACTATCTGTTTCAATATGCTCCAATGCTGCGACGGCGTCTTTAATAGCGGCTTCCGCCTCGGCCACCTCCTCCGCCGTAGCACCTGCCTGATCGAGCAAAAGTTCGGCTTCGGCAATCGCAGTTTTCAGGCCTTCAAAAGAGAGCTGCGTATAATCTTCGGCGGAATATCCCTTTGCCGAATCGAGTTTTTCCTTTAAGCCTACAAGACTGACGAGAGAATTTATCTTTTCCTGCAAGGCAGTTTCCGCCTCGTCATAAACGGATTGCATTTCCTTCTTTGCCGCCGTCTCTTCCGCTTTTAAGAGCTGTTCCTTTAACGCATCGAAACTATTTTTGCTATAATCCTCCTCATTCAGCGCCTTAGCCGTCTCCATCAACGCCTTCAAAGCAGAAGAATCCCCGTATTTTTCTAACCCTTTCACAGCTGTATCGAGCGCGTTATAAGCCCTCTCCGCCTCTTCGGCGGAAACTTCGGATTGAGTCAACATCGCTTCCGCCTCTTCCAAAGCGTCTTCCAATGCAGCATAAGTCGCCTGCGTGTATTCGTCAGCCTTATATCCCGCTTCCTTTACCGTTTTGATCAAAGCGGACAAAGCGGACAAATCCGCCTTTTCCTGTAAGGCATCGATAGCTTCCGCCAAAATCTTCAAAGCGTCCTCGGCCTCTTTTACGGAAGCATCGACGTCGGCATAAACGGCTTCGGCGTCCGCAAGTGCCTCCGTCAGCCCTGCAACTCCGTCCGATAAATATTTATCTCCGTCGATTGCCTTTGCTTCGTCGATAGCCGCTTTAAGCGCAGTCTTATCCTTTGCACGAAGTATCAGATCGGAAACTGCTTTTTCGAGCGCCGCGGTACATTCGTCCACCTGTTGCTGACTCGCTTTTCCGTCGGCGGCTATACGTTCTGCGGCATTTAAGGCATTTTTCAATATCGTCCAGGAATCGGAGGTATACTCCTCCTCTTTGAGAGCGCTCGCCGATTCAATCGAGGTTTCCAATGCCGTTTTATCGGCGGCTGGCAGGACGGTGACTTTAACGGATAATCCGTCCAGCGTTCCGAAAATATCCGAAACATGTTCGGGAAGCTCCGTTTCGAGCGTAAAAATGTATTCTCCTGCCGTATTTCCGTTATAATTTTCTGAATTCCAAATTGCCGTCGCCTCGGTCTCCTTTTCGTCCGTCGTTTCAATCGTTACACTTTGGGGAAGCTCCGAAAGCACTTCCTCCTTCGTCGTGCCGTTTGCGACTTCTATGGCGTCAAGGTCTGCCTTTACGGACTTGACGGCTTTTTCCAAAACTACATCCTCGGGAACGGTTTGCCCTCCGTAAACCTCTATTTCCGTAAAATTCGTATTGGAATCCGCGCCGCCGTTTCCGAGATTCGTATTCGTCAGGCGAATATATCTCGCAGATACATTGCAAGTAAATACGTTGCCCATTTCTTCGGGCGTCGGCATATCCATTTTTGAATCCACGCCGATTTGTCCGTTCCAGCCAGTCGCCACCTGCGTTTCTTCCGTACAACCTACTTTTCCGCCGTCATACACCGTTATTCCGTCCGCTTCCAAAGTGTCACAGCAGCTGAATATCGTCGTTACTCCCGTCTTAAATTCGGGGTCGTCGGAGGCCTGAATAATAACGTTCTGGAAACACCATTTTGCCAAAAAGTATACCTTGACTTCGGAAATGTCGCAACTCTTTCCGAGATCGAGGAAAGCCCAACCCTGAACGTTTGCCGCGGTGGAATTGACATTAAAGCCCATCCAATCCGTATTCTGTCCGTCCGTCATCACATTTCCCTTCGTGGAAATATCATAGCAGCCCGTGCCGTCGATTCCCTGTCCGTCGGGGAAATAGTTATACATGGTCAGGACCTCGTTCATGTCCGTCAACGAACGGAACGTTATCTCTTTACCGAGGGCTTGATTTCCGTAAGCCCCCTCGACGACCTTATATTGATAATCGGCGGGATAGCTCTGTTTCCCGTCGACGACGGCAATTGCGCGGAGCGCTACCGCGCCTGTTTTTCCCGAAAGGTCTACGGGACCTTCATACAACGCGGATTCTTCCGTGGGATAACTGCCGTCTAACGTATAATAGATTTTTGCATCGGCATAAGAAGAAGTAAGTTCCACGGTTTCGAGACTTTCGTAAGAGCCCGATTCAACGGAAGCCTTCGGCGCCGCAAGGCCTGAAGTGCGCGCATAGACCTCTATTTCCGAAATGGCGGTATTTTCGTCCGCACCGCCGTTTTGTTCGGGCGTTCCGCAATTATTCGTAAAGCGGACATATCTGGCGGAAACATTACAGGAAAAAATATTTCCTTCCGCCTGCTTTGAGTCCACGCCTTCCCTGCCGTTCCAGCCCGTTTCTCCCTTTGTTTCCTCCGTACAGCCTACTTTTCCGCCGTCATAGACCGTTGCCCCTTCCGAAGACAATGTATCGCAGACACTGAATATCGTCGCCACGTCTTTTTGGAACAACGCATCGTCAGACACCTGAACGACGACGTCCATAAAACACCATGCCGCCAACATATGTACTTTGACGGCGGAAATATCGTAGCTCTTTCCGAGGTCGAGATATGCCCAGCCTCTCACGCCCGCCCAAGTGGAATTAACCGTATATCCGCCCCATTCGCTGTTGACCCCGTCCGTCATAACGTTACCGCCCGCGGAAATGTCGTAACAGCCCGTGCCGTCGATTCCTCCGTTATTCGGAAAATAACTGTACATGGTCAAAGTTTCGTTCATATCCATCAACGAACGGAACGTCACTTCTTTTCCGAGAGCGACATTTTCCGTCTTGACTTCTTCGGGGACGTTTTCCCCGCGATGCTCGCTCATTTCCGCTAAAGCGGCGGTGCTTCCCATCGCCCCCACACCGAACAACACCGCCAAACCCGCAGAAGCGAGTGACTTAAAAAAATTTTTCATGATTTCCCCTCTCTGTTTTTTATTTATTTTCTCATCAAAATGATATTATCCACGACAATATCGCTCGCCATCCATACGTCAAAGGTCAACGTAGTACACTCTTCCGTCGGAACAAAACTGAAAGAAATATGGTAGAATCCGTCTTCTCCCTTGACGGGAATATTCGAT
Source organism: uncultured Clostridia bacterium (assembly GCA_904419075.1). Classification (GTDB taxonomy): domain Bacteria; phylum Bacillota; class Clostridia; order Christensenellales; family Borkfalkiaceae; genus Scatosoma. The sequence continues at coordinate 38,704 of CAJFQM010000001.1, read as the reverse complement.
TCCGTTCCTACGGACTGCGCTTCGTTCTTCATATCGATACCGCCCTGCCCGTCGTCTGAAAGCCTTATAAAAGTGACGTCATATCCTGTCCCGAACGTAATCGGCATATAACAGCTGTTTCCTTCAATGACGAAATTATCAAAGTTCACCGAATTGATTTTAATATCGAATTCCACGGTGTACGACTTTCCCGCTTCAAACGTCATGGGACAGAAGTTTCCGCCGAGAGCCAAAAAGGTAGAGGTATTTTCGTTTACTAAACGGCAGCCTTTACCGCCCCTTCCTTCCGCCTCCGAAGCGACAAAACCGAGTCCGAATCCCTTTTCGGGAGCCTTGAACGAATCGAAATCGACAAACAGCATTTTATTGGAGGTCACCTCGAAAGACAAAACGGCGTCTTCCGCAAATTTTATATTTAATTTTTCCTGCAAAACCACCTGTTCGAGATAATCGGATTTCAGGGTCAGCGAAGCGCCGTCCGCGAGATAATCCGTCCCTTTGACGAGCGTCCCTCGGGAATCGGAAATTTCTGCTTCTTCGAGCGAATACCCCGCAGTCTGTACCTCAAAGAGCATATCCTTCCCGTCCAAAGCATAATTGAAGGTTTCTCCCGTAATTTTGAGGGAATACTTATTGACCCGAATGACGATATTTTGTTTTCCGAGAGAGGTATAGACCGTAATTTTGTTAACGCTTCCCGCCGTCAGATTTGCAATATATTCCCCGTCCAGCGTAAATTTTCCGTCCGCGGACGACCAGCTTCCCTCGGGAAGCGTCGCTCCCGCAATCGACGCACCGAGAACGGAAACCTCCCCGAAATCGAATACGAGGTCCTCAAACGCCCCCGCGGCTACCTCCGTTTCCGTCTTTTCCAAAATCGTCATCAATCCGGTCTTGGGAGTTATCTGAATGTTATCGATGAGAAAGGACGACTGCATCCAGACGGGAAGTTCAAAGGAAGTAAATCCGCTTTCGTATACAAATTCGGCGTAAAACCGCCAGATACCGTCGATCTCGGTAAACGAATAAGCCGTACATTTGCTTTCCGCGGTAAAATATAATCCGTCCGTTTCGTTATAGCGAATAAAACCGATATCGGCATTATTGGCCGCCGTTTTGAAATATACGGGAATAAATAAATCGGATACACTGCTCGTTCCCTCGACGATCTCTTCCAATTTAAGTTCAAAGGACAGCGCATATTTTTCTCCTTCCGTAAAGGAATAATCGATATTCCCTTCGCCGATGTTGAGCAAAGTTCCCGATTTTTGATTGACGATCCGACAAGAATTTCCGTCGATTCCGTTCGCCTCTTCGGAAATTTCCAAATCCTGTCCGAATCCGTTGATCTTAGAAGAAAAAGCGTCGAAATCAAAGCGCAGAAGTTTGTTTATTTCCATTCCCTTGACGATGACGCAATTTTCGTATTTCCCCTCTTCGTCGCAAATCCTGATATCGTATACGCCGTCAAAAAGAGTTTCGAGATAGGCCTTTTTGAAGGTCAATCTTCCGTCGGAATAACTCCAAGCGCCTCCGCCGACCTCGGCTCCGCAAACGGTAATCTTTGCCGGTGTTCCGCCGCCGAAATCTACGGAAAATCCGACGTCCGCCACGGAATATTTTTTCACTCTTTCCGTATCGGTAAAGTTAATTCCGTCTATCTCCACCGTGACGAGAAATTCGACCTCTCCTCCGTCCGTCACGAGCGTAAAGACATGTTCGCCCGCGGACAGAGTTTTTAAGTAGGAAGCCTTTAACGTCAGGCGGGAAGCCAGCCTTTCAAATCCCGACGAAGGAACTGCTTTTCCGTCCGCCAAAAGCTCGGAGAACGTTCCGCCGCCCTCGGTCGTATAATATTTCCCGGGAATCTGCTGACGGATTCCGATGACGGGCCAATAGGAAGTCGACGTTCCGCAACGGACGTCTACGCTGAGCTCAAAATCGCTGTATACGTTCCCCGTATATGTCATGATGGCGATATTTACCGTATCGGAATAGGCGTCGATATTACCAACTCTTTGTACGGCGCCGTCGACCAGCGTCCAACTATAATTGAATTCGTCGCTGCGTCGTTCGTTCTGCGTGGAAACGAAATGAAAAGCGAAATTTTCCTCTATCTCCGCCAATGAATCGAAACCGATTTCGCTATCCCATTCCGTATCCTCCGTCGAATCTTCCGCGACAGCCGTTCCGCTTCCGCAGCCGAACGGAGACAGAAGAAGCGAAGTCGCCAAAGCAACACAAAATAATCTGGATAATCGTTTCATTTGCTCACCCCTCTATCAGCTTATTTTCGAGCGTGATATACCACGTCTTTCCCGCGGGCAATTTGACGTAATATTTTCCGTTCTCTTTCGTCACTTGCGGCTGAGAAATCGTCTTGTTCACCTCTATGGAATAAGTTCTGTTGCCGTATTCGTAAGTATTTACTCCCGCATAAGTCATATCCGAGGGCAGACAGCTCTCTATTTTCAATCCCAAAAGATCGGGCGTAATTCCGACAATATCCGTCACGAACGTCAGAGGCACCAAGCCGCTTTCGGGAAATTCCCCGTTGATGCTCACCTGATAGACGCCGAAAGAAGTCCTCGGGTCGCGGCGGAGCTGATCCTTATGAAATTCGTCCATAATGACGTTGAACCGCTCCATTGCTTTGTCGCCGGATAACCCCGTGCGGCCGGAAATATCGTAGTGAGAGGTATAGAAAATCGTTCCCCCGTTCTGCATTTGCAGACCGTACTCTCCCCACATGCCGGGCAGAACGTCGTTGAAGGAATGGCCGTTATACCACCAGTAGTGCAGCCCGTCCTCCTCCACGGATTCCACCGCCACCGTATTGGAGCGCGCGGAAACTTTGAAATTATAGATATCCTCCCCCGTCGAGGTATCCCCTTCTATCGTTCTCTCTCCGTCCACCCAGGAATAAATTTGTTCGAGCTGCTCCTCGTTTGCGAGCCCCGCCGAAGCCGCCATGAAATTGACGAACGTAAGTCCGAAATCCAAGCGGTCGCCTTTGATGTTTATAGAGGTGATATATCTTCCCTTTTCCTCGTCCCAAAAAGTTTCGTTGAATACCCTTTTAATTTTTTCCGCAAGATCGGTATAATAATCCGCGTCTAAGGTATTGCCGAGATAGTTTTCGATATCGGACATTGCAAGAACAGCCTGATAAAAAAGAATATTTTCATAAGGGGAATTATATCCGAAGAAGTTCAGGGAATCCCAATAGTTGGACGAAAGTCCGTGCACCGTCCCGTCGTTTCTCGGATCGTAAATAGTCATGAGTCCGGAATCCCCGTTGAGATTTATCAGCATATATTCCATGGCTTTGCGGAGCTTATCTATCATCTTCTGCCCCTTTGCATTGACCGAATCGAGAAAGCCCGCCGTATTGTTTCCCGTCAGAAGATAATCCCTCGAAGCGATGATCAGGGAGGAATTGTTCGTATAGTGGTTTTGTTCTCCGAGGTGCTGCGGAGCGCTTTCCGTCGCCCAGATATAGCCGTCGTCCCGTTTGTTATCGTCGTATTCGGAAGTATCGACTTTATAGGTCTTGTCGCTCTCGTCGTAATACCAGCCGTCTCCTCCGTAAACCGCATTTTTGAGGGAATTGACGTGAATGTTTATGGCGTCGTCATAGCCGCTCCAATTGAGTTTCTGACCGTTCCAAGCCATCCATTCCACGGAAGCGGTCATCGTCTGTCCGGAACGGAAGGGTTCGACGTTCGTGGCGCCGCCGCGCAGAGAATTGTACATTCTCGGTTCCGTCTGAGCCAGCCCGAAAATAGCCCACATATTGCTGAGGTCGGCGTTATAATATCCGTCATAAGAGGTATAAAGCGGCATTTCGTCCGTCCCGTAGGCCCGCATTTCGGATACGCTGAAATACTTTACGCCCGAGCTCGCCACGGGGTACATCAGGGAACGAATCCTGATTCCGTTCGCGGTTATTCCGTCGAGGGGAAGAACCAACGTTGCTCCTTTCGGATTCGGAAAATTCATGATACAGGAATACTGTCCTTCCGAATTGGGCAGAACGTAATAGTAATGCGGAAGCATATACCAATTTTCCCCTCCGTCCGTGGTATACTCCACGGAAATGTTGGACGGGAATACGGACAGTGAGGAAGGAATTTTCACTTCCAGCGTATCCAAGGTGTAGTATTTATCGAACAGATAACCCACATATTCGTCGGAAGCGACGGAATCGGAAACCTCGCTCTCCCAAGCGGTCGAATTATCGTTATCCGCAATCTTTTCCGCGCCTGTTTCCGACGAACGGTTTCCCGAAGAAATCGGTTTGACCGATTTTATCATGTTCCCCGTATAATCGGGACCTGTCACTTTCAGATACTGTGCCTCCGTCCAGCCATACAAGGTTCCGAGCGCCAGATTGACTCCGCAAGCGCGTATGGCATACGTACCCGCCTTCTTATAAGTGTGATAGACTTCTCCGAGCACTTTATGTTCGTCGTCATAAACGTAAGGACCGTTATAACTCCATGTCCCGTCCCCCCAGTCCACTACGTAATAGTTATAATTTTCGAGCGCCGTATCCAGCATGACGTACGCCGTCAGCTTTGCGCCCGTCACCGCGGAGGAAGAAACGGGAATGACGAGATTGACGTTACTGCCCGTCTTTCTCGGATTTTGGGATTCTTCGTATACGATTTCCTTCATGTTTGCCCCGATATAATTTCCGCCGCCGTTTTGCGAGGTTCCGTTCTTCCCGCAGCTTTGGCAGGTAAAAGTCAAAATTGCAGCAAAGACGCATGCCGCCGCTTTCTTACCCATTTTTGTTCCTCCTTGCTTTTAACGAGAATCCTGCCGCCGCGAGCATCGCCACGGCCGCCACGGAAATACCGCTCAGGTTGGATTTACAGCCTCCCTCCGATTCCGATTTCTTTGTTCCCACGACGACTTTGCATTCAGCCTTGAAATTTCCGTAATAGTCACGCACGGAAATCACACATTCACCCTCTCCCATCGCAGTTACCGTTCCGTTGTTGACGATAGCGACCGACGTATCCGAACTGCTCCACTTGAAGCCCAAATTTTCCGCCTCGGCGGGATAATACCCCGCTTCGAGATACAGTTTTTCCCCGACGGAAAGAGCCGCGTCATTGACATTCAAGGTCACTCCTGCGATTTCGGGAATCGTCTTTGTCACCTGTACTACCGTCTCCGCGATAAAACCGCCGTCCTTCGTAATCATTTGGATAACCGTCGTCCCCTCCTTTAACGCATGCAGATATCCGTCCGTATCTACCGTCGCCACATCGGGGTTTTCCGACAGAAAACGGACTGCCTTTTCGGCGCTGTTTTCGGGCAATATACGATATCCGAGTTTTACGGGGTCATCTCCGTACTCCATTTCAATCGTTTCTTCTTCGGCCTCGATCCCTTCCACCAAAGCCGCCTTCTCAAAACTTTGCTTCTCTCCGTCCGCCGTCAAAGGATAGATTTCCACCTTTCCTCGGAAAGCTCCTTCCGTATTTGCGGTGAACAGCCCCACTCGTCCGTATTCGATAAGTTCGGCGGGATATTGGGTATCTATCCGCAAGACATCGTCTACATATACCCGGAAATATTCCTCGCAGACAGCTACGGTAAATTTATAAAAATCGTCCTTTGCCGCAAATTTTGAAGAGGTCGAAGGTTTACTGATCGTCAGTCCTTTCACTTCCACGCACGGGTCAGGCATGAAATAGACGCCGTTCCCGCTCGCCATGTGCCTCAAAGACATATCCTTGTTGCCGAAAATAATTCCTTCGAGTCCCGCGGCTCCGATTTTTATTTCCGCCGTGAGTTCAAAATATCGAAGGTAACAATCCTTGAAATAGAGCGCCGCGTAATTCCCCGTAACGTCTTGCCCGCCGACGTCGTTGATTCTCGTCAGTGTACCCGCTTTTGTATCCGACAACCAATGTTCCGAGAGTGACTCCTCTTCCCCCTTAGCCGCATTTTCGGCGACATACACGGGCATGAGCCTCTCCGCTGTATTTTCGTCGGAAAAATCCAAAACATACGGCGAGGCCTCGGCGGAAGATTCCTCTGCCTTTGCGTTCGTTTCGACTGCGGGCACGGAAAGCAGGCTGAACGCTAAAAGCACCGCGGCGGACAGCGAAAGAAATTTTTTCATCATCTTGCGGTTTCCCCTCCCTCATTTTATCCAGCCGTAAGAACGGAATTGCTTTTCTGCCTCTTTGAGGAGCTCCGTTCCGCCGCTCTTTTTCCAGTCCGCAACAAAATCATCGTACATCTTTTGAGCGGCCGCCGCAGTCTTATTTTTGTCGTTGACGTACTTATATTCAAACTCTTGCATTTTCTTCGTGAGCGTCGAAATGACGGAGGAATCGAGTTTCAGAACCGAGCCGTATTGCAAACGGCGCTTATAGCCTGCCGTCGTGGAATCGTGTTCAATGACCTTATTGACGATAGAAGTGACTACGGGCGAGGTAGTCCCCTGCACTACGCCGTCGTCGGTGGAGCGGAAAAACATTCCCCAATCCCAAGCACCGGGGTATTGCGAGCGATAGGAGCGCTCCGTTCCTTCCGCTTCATCGCCGGTATAGATATACACCTGAGAGGAATTTTCAATCGTCTGGAAATTGAGGCTGTCCTCAATCCCTACCCCCCAACGAAGTGCGTCATAGGCCTTTGAGCGGTTATAAGTCACCGTACCGTCGGCGTTTTCCGTCTTTGTCATTGCGAGGTCGTCGAGGAATTTAATGATTTTCTGCATTTTTTCCGTATCGTTAGCCGCTTTTACGGAAACGGTGATAATGGTGCCGAGGAATCCGTCCGAGGGCTGATAGCCGCCGTAAGGACTGGCAGGATCCTTGGGAACGGGGTAGGTTTCCCACCAATCTTTCGTATCGTAAACCTCTCCCGTTGCGGGGTCTATGATATTGTTTCTCGTATAATAAGCCTGCGTCGTCTCGCTCAGTTCGCCCGTATACCATTCGATACCGATTTTGCCCGCGGTGGACGTCTTTTGCGAAGCGTTCTGATAATACCAATTCGGTTCAATAAGCTCTTCTTTGATGAGCGTGGAAATAAAATCGAGCATCTTCTTTTCCGTTCCGTCCGTAATGCCGAAATCTACGTTCCCTTCCTCGTCGAAATAAATTCCCCAAGGAAGTTGACATACAGAGCCGTACATCAGGGGAATCCATGTTCCCAAAACGCCGAAGTCCTTTTGCTCACCCGCGGTCGAGAAGCCGAAACAGGTCAAGTTATTTTGATCGGGATTTTTGGTAATCTTGATAAATCGCGCGAAATTGAGAAGGTCGTCGGGCGTATTCGGCTGCCATTCCCCGCCGTCCGTAGCCGTATTTCCCGCAGGATAGTATATTTGACCGTCGAGATAATAAGGCTCCGTGGTCGCACGATATTCGTCCGCCCAGTCCTCCCGGATTTTCAAAGACCAAGTCGGAGGGTCGGGCAAAGTCCAAAGCGCCGTCAGCTTATCCTCTTCCGTAAGCATGAGCTTCGCAATAGACGGTTCTCCAGGGCGGTCGGCGTCCTCCGTATTGATGATTTTGGAAAAATTGGGCATTTTATCGAGATACGGCGTCCAGTCGGAAAGGAGCACGCCCTGATTAAAAATGGTACGGAAGGAATCCACGCTCTCAAACGCCACGATGTCGGGCATATTCTCGGTATTGGAAAATTGAAGCTGAGCCGTCGTAGCGAAATCAGTCGCTGCAATCAAAGTGGCATTGAGTCCGTAATTATCCTTTATGTACTGTTTATACGGGTCATTTTCCGTTGTGGGCGTACCTACCGCGGCGGTCGTCAGAATCGTGATATTATCGGACGACGTAATCCCGCCGACAATATTTCCATCACCGCAACCCGTCGCGGCCAAGGTCACTACGGCGGCTATCGTCGTACAAAGTATTTTTTTGAATGTTTTCATAATTTTAACTCCTCCGAATTGGAATTTGTTTTTTTAACCCTTGACGGCACCGAGATATACGCCGTCCTTAAAGAATTTCTGGAAAAAGGGATAGATACAGAGTATAGGCAAAAATCCCGTAATCGTCAGCGCCATTCGCAGCGTTTCCTGCGTCACTCCCCCGCCCGTAATCTCGATGACCGAGGAATCGATTTGAGCGAGATTATTGAAATTGATCATGATGTAATATTGCAAGGTCCAAAGCGCGGAATGAGCTTGGTCGATGTAAATCATGACGTCGAACCAGTTATTCCAATGCGCGACCATGGTAAAGAGTCCGATAGACGCGACGACGGGCGTAGAGAGCGGCAGGATAATGGAAGTGAACAGCCGCATTTCCCCGATTCCGTCCACGGTCGCCGCCTCCTGTATCTCCGCCGGGATACCGAGGAAAAACTGCTTGAAGATGAGGATATTCCAAGCGCTTACGATATTGGGCAAAATGAGCGCCCAAAAATTATTCAGAAGGTTGAGTTCCTTAATGACGAGATAATTGGGAATGAGTCCGCCCGAAAAGAATATTGTAAAGAGCAAGAGATAGATATACTTATCTTTCCCCGGGAATTTTCCCCGTGAGAGCGCATATCCTACCAGCGCATTGATTGAAACGGACGTAAGAGTTCCGACTACCGTCCTCAAAAGGGACATCCAAAGCGCTTTGAGGACATAGCTTCCCACGCCGAAAATTTTCCGATAAGCGAGGAAAGTGGGCGAGGAGGGAAAGAGCAGGATAAGTCCGTTTTTTTCCGTCCATTCCGCCTCTCCGCAGAGGGAAATACCCAGCGAATAAAGGAGCGGATAGAGGCAAACGAGCATAAACAAGCTGGCGAGGACAATACATACGATTTCAAAAATTTTATCGTCTTTGCTTCTTATCATCTTATCCCCTCCTTTACCATGCACCGATTCCGACGAGTTTTTGTGAAAGTTTATGCGCGCCGATGACCATCGCGAAACCGATCACCGCCTGAACGAAGGAAATCGCGCCCGAAAGCCCGTATTTGAGCTCCTGCAAGCCCTCCCAATACAGCCATGTATCGATAACCAAAGCTTTATTGTTCTGTACCGCGCTGGTGGAGAAAATGAGAATCTGTTCTCCCCCTGCGCCTTTGAGAAGATTGCCCACCGCCATGACGACCTGATAGACCAGAATTGGCACCATTCCGGGGAGTGTGATATGCCACATTTTGCGCATGACTCCCGCTCCGTCTATGGAAGCCGCTTCATACAGAGATTTATCGATTCCCATCAGACTGGCCATGAACAAAATAGACCCCCAGCCCGCTTCTTTCCAGATGGAAGAAAAAATCATATTCGTATAGAACAATTCGGGCTTTGAGAGAAAATCTATCGGCTCGCCGTGAAACAGATTCACTATGATATTATTGACGACGCCGTTCGGCGTGAGGAAGGCGGATACGATCGCATAGATGACTACCCAACTGAAAAAATGCGGAATATAGACAATCGTCTGCACCACGGAGCGGTATCTCTTGGAGGTGATATGATAGAACACCAGCGCGAAAAATACCGCGGGAATGATACCCGCCAGCAACCTTAAAAAACTAAGATAAATCGTTTGCCAGATGACCATTCTCATGTCGGGATTGGACACTATGTAACGGAAGTTTTCCAATCCTATCCACTCGCTGCCCCAAACTCCGTCTTTCAAAAGATAATTTTTGAATGCCAAAATTGTCTGTAAAATGCTGGGATATACGTTGAATATAAGTATCAGCAACGTGGGAATCACGAGAATCAAATAGAAAGGAAAAAATCTTTTGACCGCGGGAATCTGCGTAAGCCGACAACCATACTGAACCCCGCCCGCGAGTAAAAACAAGAAGGCAGTGAGAAGAAACAACGGCCGAATTTCATATAATTTATAAAAGGGAAGCCTTTCCCCCGTCCCCGACGTGGCGCCGATAAAATCGCACGTGAGACAAAGGACGTAAAATAAGACGAGAAACGCGGCAAATCCCATTTGCGCGATACCGAGAACGGGGAGGTCACGCTTTTTTACAAATCCTTCTACGGCTCCCCATACGGCGAAACCGACAGGCGCGGCCACGCAGACCAATCCGACGGCAACGGCATACCATGGCACGGTAATATAAACGACGTTTCCGTAATTGACATATCCGAGCTTGCAGCCGTAAAACAAACTTAAAATGGCATTTCCGCCCGTCAAAGGGACGGACATTGTCTCGTCGGAATAAGTGATATAGCCGCTGAACAGAAAAACCGCCGCAACAAAAAGCATGAGTCCGAGCTGAATAATCGTCTTGACTATCAGACTGTTTTCCGCTTCCTTCCGCCCCTTTTCCCTTTGCAGCTTCGTCATTGATTTTTCCGCGGTCATCGCGTTCTTCCTCCTTGCGATTGCTTGTATTGAATGGGCGTCATCCCGACGATTTCCTTAAACTTCATATAGAAATATTTGATGTCGTTAAATCCCACCATTTCGGATACCACCGCTACCGAATAATCGGTATTGATGAGATATTTACAGCTTTGCTCTATCCTGTATTTGATAAGATATTCCTTGATAGAGGTATCCCTTTCCTTTCTGAACAGTCTCTGAATATATGCCTTACAAACTCCGCACGCCGAAGCCACGTCATCTACGTCTATTTGACTGTCGTAATGCGAATGAATGAATTTCATTGCGGTATCGATGTAATCCACGTTTTGTTTCTGCGTACTTCCGTCCCGTTCAGTCTTCCTCCGCTTGGTCGGCGTGAGCCTGAAAATCTCGCTCATGAGCACCTGCGTCAAGGCGTGCGTCATCTCCCCGTAAAGCCATTTTTTTTCCGAATATTCCGCGCGGATTCGTTCAATCAACGCTTCTCCGTTCGGGATATCCTTTACATGATAGACGTGTTCAGGCTTCAAAAGATAGTAGTTAAAACGATAAAATTCATAGGGGAAAATGATATTCAGAATAGTAAATTCATCGGCGTTTCCCAGCGGAATAATCGAATGTACCACGCTCTTGTCGGCAATGACGAAAAGATTCCCCTTTTCGATTTTTACGTGTTTATCTCCGATGATGTGTTCTCCGTGGCCGCTTTTGACATAGACCGTTTCGACAAACTCGTGCGAGTGGGGTACGATAGATCCTACTCCGCCGCTCTCCACTACGGCCACGTTGACTTTTGAATCGAACATTTTCAAACTGAACGACATAATTTATTCCTTTTCAAAGATGTACTTCCTCCCGCTTTCGATCTCGATACTCCCTTTCGGAAAACCGCTGTTCTTCTCAAATTCAAGCGTTCCGTGGCAGCCTTCCGCAAAGGCGGAAAATTTCTTGCCGTCATAACCGAGCGTCAGCAATCCTCCCGCAGTCGGGCAGATGAAACGGAAAGGCGGCAGCACGCCGAGCTTGGGACGGCACTTAAAGCTATTTTTTTCCGGTTGTATTCCGATTATATATGCGGCGATGAGATATACGGGCGAAGCTCCCCAAGCGTGACAGAGACTTTTGCCGTATTTCCGTCCGTACATGGCATACTTTTCAAGTCCCTTCTCCGTGGGATCGAAGGTTTCCCAAAAGGTCGTAGCGCCGCTGTCGAGCATACCGCCCCAATAACTGCGAATTTCGTCCATTATTTCATCGAACCGACCGTATTCCGCCATAGTCTTTAATTCGTAAAACTTCATATACGGCGTCGTTATCTGTTGGATTTTAGGATTTCCGAGAACATTTTTCCAAATATCCTCCCGCATCTTTTCATCGGCAAATCCGTAGAGTACGGCGAACATATTTGCGTATCTCGTCACCTCGCCCGTGAGCCGCCCGTCGATTTTCCCGTGTAAAAATTTCCCGTCACGCCAAAAAGTCTCCACTGTTTTTTTCCAAAGTCTTTCGGACTGGACGAGATACGCCGTCCCGTCCTTCCCGCATACTTCACAGAGCTCAGAATATCCTTTCAACGCCGCCGAATAAAGAATCTGTTCAAAGGAGGTGATTCCTCGGTTATCCATGGGCGCCCAATCGATAAACATCCAATCGTCGGGATGGTAATAAAGAAATCCGTCCTCGTTCGTTCTCCCTTTGAGAAAGGACATATATTTTTCTGCCCAAGGAAGCATTTCTTCGATAAATTTCCCGTCACCCGTATATCGGTAATAATCGCAGAGCGATAAAATCCAATACATAGTGTAGTCGGTAATATGATTGATATGCGCGTCGACGGGCTCCTTTCCTTTCAGCGCTCGAAGGGAACGTTTGACGACCTCTGTATCGTGATAGGAATAATAATTTACGAGTGCGCTTTGGTAAACGTCTCCGCACCATGCCCACCTGTCACGCTTGACTCCGTCAAGAATAAATTCTTTTTTACAGAGCCCGAACGTATAAAGCGCCGTATCAAAAATCCGTTTCAGGCGTTCGTCCCCGCACTCGAACGAACAGAGAGGTTCGTCGGGCGCCTCTTCCAATGCGGTCAGTTCCCCGTAAGGCGTTCGGGAGACAACGTATACGTAACGGAAAGCCTTCGTAAATTCCGTTTCCGCAGTTCCTTTCAAGGGCGAAAGAAAATCCGTCTGCTCACAATTTTCTTTGTCCAGAGCCTCTTCCCGCGATTCTCCGTAATAACAGGCTATGGGGGAAAAAGCACGCTCAAAACGGAGTCCCGCCGTTATTTCGCGCCCGAAATCGTACAATATACCGTCGGGGAGGATTTCCTTTGTCAGATACGGGGTTTCCCGAGTGGCGAGCCGATAGGAATTGGGACTTTGTTCCGGGGAGTCGAAATTCCAGCACGCGGCAGGATAAAAGACATTATCCTGACAGGTGACGGTAAACGTATCGCCGCCCGATTTCAGATATTTGCCGTCCACATAGACGCAGGGCAGCGCCGCCACATTGTTGACGAGTATCTGCATTTCATATTCCCCCGACTCCAAATCCACGTATCCCTTGAAATCGCGGATATAGCCGAGCTTATCAACGAAAATATTAAAGCTCCCGTCCGCCTTTATGTCGATTCTGTCCCTTTCGGGAAGATTGAATTTCGCATAGAACTTGACGGTTACAAAATGGCTGTCCATACGCCAAAAAGGCGTAATCAGTACGTCCCGTTCGTATCTTCTCGCCATGCACTTATTGAAAAGCGCCGCTTCGAAATCCCCCGGGTACCAAATCCAAGTTGCTCGTGTTCTCATATCGATTCTATCTTAACGCTCACTCCGCCGTTATCGAGCGATTCGTCCGCCGCGTATACGATTAAATGTCCGTTTATGGAATCCTCTATCACCGTCGAGGAAATCGAGCGGGGAAGGCCCAGCTCCATATTGACGAAATCGTTGACGATACGGCTGTCTCCGCCGCTGTGACCGTCGCCCGCGACGACATTCGTAATTTCTTCTTCCCGTTCAAAATACAGGCAATTTTGGGGATTATAGGTACGCACCTTAAATTTATTGTCCTCCAAAAAGCCTTGAATTTCCCCCTTCGTTCCGATAATGTGAATATTTCTTCCCGGGCGGGCGACGCCGGACACCATGCTGTGCGTCGCAACCGAGCCGTCGGCAAATTCCACGATGACCGCCTGTCTGTCCACGATATCCGCATCCGTTTTGAAAATACATCTCCCTTGCGGATTATCCGTCTCCAAGGAGCGTTTTTTCTCCTCATAAGTCAAGTCTTCGTATTTTTTGTTCAGGCAGGTGAACGTATACTGATTGAAATACTCATTGTCCAAAAGCAGTTTTTTGCAGGAATACGGACATTCTTTTTCCGCCTTACAGTCTATAAGACACCTCGTCCCCGCACCCGAAGGAGCATTTTCGGGAATAAAATAGTGTCTGCCGCCGTAGCTCGCTGCCTTGACGGGCGCCGTACCGCTGTTGAACCAACACAAAAGATCCATATCGTGACAGCACTTCGCAAGGAGCATAGAGGAACCGCACTTTTCTCGATTATTCCATTTTCCTCGGATATAAGAAGCGCTGGCATGCGCCACGCCTACCATTTCGTTGGATTCTATCTCCACGATTTTCCCGATTTCTCCGCTCAGAACGATTTCCTTGATTTTTAAGTAAAACGGAGTATAGCGGAGCACGTGACAAACCATCAACTTGCAGCCGTATCTGTCCGCGATGCTTTTCAGCATAAGGAGATCTTTTTTATTGTTGGTAACGGGTTTTTCAAGCAACATGTCATAGCCGAGTTTCAAAAAAGGCAACGCGGTTTCGATATGTAGTTCGTCCATCGTGGTATTGATGACCGCATCGGCGATCTTTCCCCGATTTACGCAATCTGTCACACTTTCAAACAGCATTTCTTCCGATAAAGAAAAACGTTCCTTGGCAAGCTGACGACGAAAAGGATCGGGATCTACCACGGCCTGCACCTTCAATCTGTCGGGGTGATCGATCGCATATTTCGTATACGCGCCGCCCCTGTCTCCGAAACCGACTACAACTACTTTTACGATTTTCATGTTAAAATCTCCCATATAAGTCTTTTCATTTTTGCGCTTTTGTCCAATACATTTCCGAAAGGAATCGTCCTCTCTTTACCTTTATTTTTCAGGCAGATAAAGAGTAAATTTTTCAGAAATTGCAGCCTTTTTTGTACTTCTATTTTCAAATCTCGGCTTATTTTTCCCCTTTTTTCGATGATTCTATTATAAAATATATTTCCCGCCAATACAATGGAGAAATGCGCAACTCTTTCTTAAAAAATTTTCCTCTTTTTCCCATGGATTTTTCAGCATTGTTCCGCTCTTTATCCCGATAAAAATTTCGGATATTTTTCACTTTTTTCTCAAAAACATGCAGAATGGGAGGTATTCTTCCGAAGACCTCCCATTCTGCAAAAAATGAAATTTTTTCTATTTTACGGCAATCGAGAGCAGATCAAACGAGTTCATACTCGTAATAAGAATTCCCGTTTGCGTCTGTTTTCACGCGCGCGATATATCGCCGCGTATCGGCCCCCTGTCCCACGCGCAGGTAAATGACCTCTTCCCCTTTCACCTTCTCTTTTTCAAAATAGACGACTTGGGTCTTTCCGTTTTTGTATGAAACCATTTTGAGTTCCAGCTCTCCCCGTTCTTCCTCATACTCAAAAGAACTGCGCTCCAAAACTTTTTTGTTTTCGATAACGGAATAGCTATATTCCTGTTCCGTTTCCCCGTCTTCCGTTTCGAAACTCTGCTCTACCGACATATATTTATTTTCTCCGAGTATGACTCTGAATTCCGTCTCGCTCTCCGATTCTCCTCCGTCCGACTCATCTTCCTTTTGGCCAAAAATTTCATAGTCTGTGCCGTCAATATTCATTACCCCTTCTATCCGGTATTTCTCTTCCTTTTCGCCGTCGTCGTCTTCTATATCGGTAAGAATTTGGTTATAGTACATGATATATTGCAGGGAATTTCCTACCATATCGTTATATCCGACAACCATTTTTTCTTCAAATTCGGGTCTGTCCGATGTCTGTGACTGTATTTTGAAACCTCCGTCGCTTAAAAGGCTCTCGACCAGCGCCATATATTCGTCAAATTCGGATAAATCCGCGTCCGATTCCGCAATACCGCCGGAAGAATTTTCCGGTTCTGTTACGTTTCCCGAAAAGCCGCTTTTTTTTCTTTTTGCCTCCGAAGAAAACGGGATTTCGGCATTCAAAGAAGTTGTTTCTTCCGTTACGAAATCGATTCCCTTTTCCGACGCAAGCCGTTTTGCGCTTCCCTGATTGTTCATCGACGAAATCAACATACCGGCCGAAGCCGCGCTGAATCCGTACACAGCTTCCGTAGTCGTCAGTTCGTCAAATTTGTTATTGACGTCTCCCGTTTTTCTCCCGCCGTCCGAACAAGAGGCAAAGCCGAGTGCCAATACAGAAGTCATTGCAAAAATTGCCAAAAATTTTTTCATTTTACATCTCCTCAAAGAATTTTTTGGGACTCTTTTTTCCCTTTCACACCTATATAACAATTCTTCTTTTGCATTTTGTTGGAATTTTCAGAAAAAAATTTTTTGTCTCTTATCTTGACTATTTTTTTCGTTCCTGATATTATATTGTATAGAATTTGTTCTTTTTACCAACAATTTTCCTTTTTCGATTGTTATTATTAGGGAGAAATTATGAACCGCGACAAACTCGAAAAGAAAATTGCCGAATTAAAGGGTGGGAATAAACGCGCTTTCGATTATATTTACGAACGCACGAACCGTTCCGTTTATTTTGCGATTCTCTATATCGTCCGCGACAAGATGTATGCAGAGGACATTTTACAGGATACATTCATTCGGGCAATCTCCGCGTTGAATCAATATCAGCCGGGGACGAATTTCTCTGCTTGGATATGCAGAATCGGAAAATCGCTCGCACTCAATCATCTAAAAAAATATCGGCGGGAAATTCCCACGGATTTTGAAACCGATTCCTACAAATACGGCCACCATGAAACAGAACTTCCTTATATTTTCGACGTTGCGGCAAAAATTCTGTCCGAAGACGAATATAAAATTCTTATGCTATGTCAAGTCTCGGGATATAAACGACGGGAAGTTTCCGAGATGCTTGATATTCCTGTCGGAACGGTTACCTGGAAAAACAATGAGGCCCTGAAAAAGCTAAAAGCTCATCTTATCAAGGAGGAGGCAGATTTATGAAAAAGATAAAAAAATTATTATCGGAACATTCTGCGGAAATTCTTCCCGATAAGCATATAAAAGACAATATTAAACGGCAACTCGGCTACGAGGAAAAAGAAGTATCTCTGTCCTATGCGCACGGCGGCGAAAAAACGGTTAAAGAAAATCGCAATAAACTCATTGCGCTCTGCGCGTCGGTTTTTGCAGTCCTTTTGGCTCTTTGTATTTTTCTCCCTGTTTTTCTGCATAAATCGAAAAACCCTTTCTTTCCCAATCCGAACGAAAACAAATTTGCAGATATTACCGACGCGGATTCCTTTTATGCTTACGGCGCCGCTTCCATAGGAACAATCTTGTCCTCTGAAAAATCCGCTGCTCCCGCAATCCAAAGAGTACGGGCGATGTCCGCTGTCGTTCGGAAGAATTCTTCCGAACAAATCGATACAATCAATAAATATATGGCTTTGGTGGAAAGTCTTTTGAGCGACGGAGCCATAACGGGAGAAGACATTGCGGGAGAAATGGGTTATACCTACGGAATGACTGTTTCCTATACCGACCTTTTGGGTGACAGCGTCTCTTATGTCATGTACTATGACAAAATTTTTCTCAAAGGCGAAACAGAAGACGACGAGACGGAAGAAAGTTATTCCCTTTCAGGTATACTCGTCATAGAAGATACGGTCTATCCCGTCGAAGGGAGCTATGAAACGGAATTTTCCGAAGACGAAACGGAAAACGCACTGTATTTTAAAGCGTTTACGGATACGGAGAAAAATTCCTATATTGAAGTGGAACAAGAGACCGAAACGGAGGAAGACGACGGAGAATCGGAAACGGAAAAAGAATATGTCTACTCCGTCTATTCAAAAAACAAACTGATTGAAAAGACGGAAATCAAATATGAAACAGAAGACGACGAACTCGAACTGAAAATGACGGTTTCCAAAGACGGAAAAAAAGAAGAACTCATTTTCAACGACGAGACGGAAGACGGAGAACGGATCCTTTTTGTCCGAGGAAATATTGACGGCGAAGACGTTCGTTTCCGAATTTATATCCGGCAAGGCGAATATCATTATGTTTTCGAAAACGGAGAATCTTCCGATCATGACCGTTTTGACGACGAAGACGACGATGATTAATTTTTATATATTTTCGCTTTTATCATTCTTTAATTTTAGACATTTCAAATTTTGAAGAAAAGATTCTATCCCCTTTTACAGTATAAAAAATTCTGTAAAACAAAACAGTCCGTCCCGCTATCATAAGCGGGACGGACTGTTTTATAACAATATTTCCTTTCCGATCATCTCTGTACGCGGCCGCTAGCGTTTCCGTTTGCAAGGCTCTCCACTTCGCCCGCCGACACGAGATTATAATCTCCTTCGATACTATGTTTGAGACAGCTCGCCGCAGCGGCAAATTCAATCGCCCTTTGAGGCTCAAAACCGTTTAACAAAGAATAGATCAGTCCGCCGCCAAAGCTGTCGCCGCCGCCGACTCTGTCCACGATATGCACGGCATATTTCTTGGAAAAGTACGCCTTCCCTTCCGTATAGAACATGCCGCTCCAATTATTGTCGCTCGCGGAAAGACTTTCCCGAAGCGTAATCGCAACGCCCTTGAATCCGAATTTTTTCGACAGCTTTTCCGCGACGGAGATATATCCGGCTTCATTCAGCTTGCCGCCGTAAATATCCGTATTTTCCGCCTCTATTCCGAAAACGTCCTTTGCGTCCTCCTCGTTGGCGATGCAATAATCCACATAGCAGCAAAGCTCGCTCATAATCTCTCGGGCACGTTCCTTGCTCCAAAGTTTTTTTCGGAAATTCAGGTCACAGGAAACCGTAACGCCAACTTTTTTTGCCTCCTTGACCGCATCGAGACAAATTTCTGCCGTCCGTTCCGAAAGAGCCGGCGTAATTCCCGTAAAGTGGAACCAATCTGCCCCCTTAAAAATTTTCTGCCAATCAAAATCTTCTTTTTCCGCCGTGGCAATACTGCTGTATGCCCGATCGTAAATGACTTTCGAGGGGCGCTGGCTGGCTCCCTTCTCACAGAAATAAATTCCCACGCGCTCTCCGCCGCGGACGACGAGAGAAGTATCCACGCCGAATTTTCTCAGACTGTTTACCGCGGCCTGACCGATTTCATGCGACGGGAGTTTACTCACGAACGCTGTATCTATCCCGTAATTTGCAAGGCTCACCGCGACATTGGCTTCCGCTCCGCCGAACGTCGCTTCGTATTTTTCGCTCTGCACAAACCGAAGATAATTTTCGGGTGCCAGCCGCAGCATGAGTTCTCCGAAAGTAATCGCTCTTTTCATTTCGACAACGCCTCCTCCACAAAAAAACTGCCCCCTATCGCCGCGACTTTTTCAAACGCCAGATATTCATCCATATTCTCCTTATCCACGCCCCCCGTAGGAATAAACCTGATCTGCGGGAACGGCGTGGAAAGTGCCTTTAATGCTTTTAAGCCGCCGTAAATATTCGCGGGAAAGAATTTTACCGTGGTAATTCCTAAGGATAAAGCCTGCATGATTTCCGTAGGCGTCACACAGCCGGGATAATAGGGAATATTCTTTTCTTTACACATTTCCGCTACTTCGACGGAAAGTCCCGGAGAAACGATAAACTCGGCGCCGGCGGTCAAAGCGCTTTCGCATTGTTTCGCGTTGATGACCGTCCCCGCCCCTATTTCCATATCGGGAAATTCTTTTACCGCAAGCCTGATAGCTTCCTCCGCGCACTCTGTTCGGAACGTGATTTCCGCACAGCGAATACCGTATTCCCGCAAGGCGAAAAGAATTTTTCGCGTATCCTCCAACTGTTTGATAACTACAACGGGGATTTTTTTCTCCATTGATCCATGCTCCTTTTCGCCCCATACCTTTCGGGCTTTAAATATCGTTTATTTTATTATAACGGTTTTTTATGAAAATTGCAATTAAATTGTTTGTCCAATATGTTTGCTTTTTGTTTTTTTAGTGACACCAAACGAAAAAATCCCGTCCGAAAAATATTCGGGCGGGATTTTTTTAACTATTTTCGGACAGTTTCTTTTTCAAAAGCGCATAGGCTCTTTCCGGATCGGTTTCTTTTTGTACGAGAGTTTCCATCGGGCACATGCCGTCTCCCTTCCGATTGATGATCTTATCCGTCAAAGCAGAGAACGAACACGGAATGCCGTTTTCGTCCAAGACCCTCTTTCCCTCGGCAGACAAAACCTCCGCATATACTTCCCTGATCCTCGCGAGGACGAAGAGAAACGCCGCCGCTTTGCCGACTATCTTATCCGCGACGGAATATCCCGCCACGTCGCAGTCTTCTTCGATAAAATCCATCATCGGAGAAATCCCGCGCTTGTCGCTCGTCAAAAGCCTTCCGTCTTTACAAAGACAAATCGTATGTCCCGCGAGATTCCGCTTTGCAAGTTCCAAATCAGTCATTCTTCTTGTCTCTCCGCATGAGTGCGCGTATTCCCATAACCATCAGCGGCACGAGTACGGCCTGTAAAATCAAACCGATAAAACCGCTCTGAATCTGCGACCAGACAACGGAAACCGTAAAGGGTGCAATGCTTTGGAAAATCGCCGTGAGGAGAAGAAATACCGCACGACCGCTCACCGCTGCGAGCAATACTGCGGGAAATGCCATCCAGCCGTTTTCGGAAATCTTTTCGGAAAACAGTCCGGAAACAGCGGCGAATACGGCGAGTTCTGCCGTCATGAACGGCAAACGGGCAGCCGCAGGCATCGCGTTTCCCATGGCCGACGTAACCGCAAAGCTGACGAGCGGAGAGAGAATTCCCACACCGAGTCCCCACCACTTTCCGAGCAGACAGCCGCCCAGCAATACAGGCAGATACATGGGAAGCCATGTCATTCCGCCCGAAGGGCCCGCGGCGAGATGTACGAGCTGCGGCAGCATTACCGCAAGGACGACGATGCCTGCGGACACCAAACTTTTGACCGTCAATCTGATTTTCAAAGAAATCCCTTTGCGGGCAAGTATATTTTCTATCATGTTTTTACTCCTTTCCATAAAATTCTTTTGCAGCCCTGTCGAGTTCTTTTCGAATCGAAATATGCTGAGGGCATGCCTGTTCGCAGCGGCCGCATTTAATGCAATCCGTCGCGGCAGCTTTTCCCTTCTCCGATACCGAAGATTTTTCCTGACGTTTTGCCCGCTCTTTATCCCCGTAGAACGTAAGAGTGTTCATTGCGGAAAACGTATCGGAAATACCGATATTTTTCGGACATACTTTCGCGCAGTAGTTACACTTCGTACAGGGAATCAGCGGTATTTTCCGAAGCGCTTCCTGCGCGCGAGAGAGCGTAGAGAGTTCTTCCTGCGTAAGACGGGTAAAATTCTTCATGCGAGAAAGATTGTCTTTCATCTGCGCCAAATCGCTCATTCCCGAAAGTACCGTGATGACCCCGTCGAGATTTGCCGCGAAACGAAGCGCCCAAGAGGCGGGAGACGAATCCGGTTCCGCACGTTTAAGAATTTCCGCTACGGACGCGGGCGGAGTCGCCAACATGCCGCCTTTGACGGGCTCCATAATAATGACGGGCTTTCCGTGTTTTCTCGCGACCTCATAGCAGGCGCGGGACTGTACTGCGGGATTTTCCCAATCGGCATAATTGATTTGCAACTGCACGAATTCCATTTCCGGGTGAGCGGTCAAAATCGTTTCCAGTTCCTCCGGCGTGGAATGGAAAGAAAAACCGACGTGCCTGACAAGGCCTTCGCGCTTCTTTTCCCATACCCAAGACCAAAGGCCGAAATCATCGAAATAACGCGTACGGCTTTCCCCGAGGTTATGCAGCAGATAAAAATCGAAATATCCCGCTCCCGTCAATTTCAGCGACGTATCGAACTGAGCGATGGCGTCCTCCCGTGTCTTACAATTCCACCATGCAGCGTTCTTTGTCGCGAGCTGATAGCGCTCGCGGGGGTATCTCTCGACGAGCGCCTCGCGAACCGCTTCCTCGCTCCCCGCATATACCCGTGCGGTGTCGAAATATGTAAAACCCGCCTCCAAAAACAAATCGACCATTTCTTTCGTCTGTTCGATGTCGATTTTCCCGTCTTTCTGAGGCAAACGCATGAGTCCGAATCCGAGTTTCTTTATTTCTTCTCCCAAATATCCCATACTCTATAAATCTCCTTATTGTCTTTCTCGAAAATATGCGGCGATTTCCTTTATTCTAGACATCTGATCGACATGGAAGGGACAACGGCGGTTACAATGTCCGCACGCAATACAATCCGAAGCATTCTTTTCCAATTTTTTATAGTGATCGGCCGCCAAAACGTCCCCTGCCCGTGCAAGGTCGTAATATTTATTTGCCATGCCTATATCTATCCTCGCAGGACAGGGCTGACAATGATTACAATACACGCATTTCCCGTCCGCTTCCTTCGGCGTGAATGAAGCGATAACCGAATAGTCCTTTTCTTGTTCGCTCGCCGAAAGATATCCGAGAATCCTTCTTAAATCGCTTTCTCCGCGGACGCCCGGCAGAACCGTTAAAACTCCCGGTTTATCGAGCGCATAGCGTATACACTGATACTCTGTAAGCGCTTTTCCGAAAGGAGACGTTTTTTCCGAAAGAAGCTGTCCTCCCGAAAATGCTTTCATGACGGAAACTCCCACGCCCGCAGCTTCGCAACGACGGTACAGCTTTTGGCGCTCTGCGCACGAACCTATTCCGTATTCGTCGCCGCGCTCGAAATCATAAGCGGGATTAATACTGAACATCACCATGTCGAGCGCCATGCAGTCCAATACCTTTTGCACCATCGAAGGAGAATGGGACGACATTCCGATATGTCTGACGACGCCCTGTTCCTTCAAGCGCCCGATATAGCCGAGCGTTCCGCCGTCCCTGTACTTTTTCCAATCGGAAGCCTCGTCCATACAATGGATAAACGCATAGTCAATATAATCTGTTTTCAATTGTCGAAGCTGCCATTCCACGGAACGTTTTATTGTCTCCGCGTCCGTCGTCCAGCCATAACCGCCCTTCGTATAATCGGCGCCGAAATGCAACTGATACATGACGTTTCCGCGCACTCCTTCAAAGGCCTTTCCGAAAACGGGAAAACACGAGGCGTCGCTCGTGGCAAGGTCGTAATAGTTGATTCCGTTCTCGTAGGCCAAATTCAGTGTTTTGATAAATTCTTTTTCCGCCGTTTGGGGAATAGCGCTCGTACCGAAGCCGATGACGCTTATTTTATCTCCCGTACGGCGATTGGTTCTGTATTCCATTTTCTCCGTCTCCCTGCGGAGTTCCGCACGCTTTATTTCTCAGCTTCAAGCGCGTCATAATCCGCCTGACTGACGCTTTCCAGCCACTCGTTTTCCGTATCCTCGCCCGGAACCTCGACGGAAAGATGTGAAAACCAACCGTCTTTGACCGCTCCGTGCCAATGTTTTACCCCCGCGGGAATCGTAACGCAGTCGCCCGCGCGGAGTTTTCTCGCGGGCTTGCCCCATTCCTGATACCAGCCCTCTCCCTCCGTACAGAGCAATATTTGTCCGCCGCCGCTCTTTGCCTTATGAACGTGCCAATGATTGCGGCAGCCGGGCTCGAAAGTGACGTTGGAAATTCTGACACCGTTCACAGCGAGCGGTGCAAGATAGCTGTTTCCGTCGAAATATTTCGCATACGCGGTATTCGGTTCCCCGATCGGGAAAAGAGATACGTTTGAAAATTCCTTCACGGAGGTCCCTTCCGACCAAATCTCTTTGGCGAGCCGAAATGCAGACCACGCCTTCGGCCAGCTGCTGTAAAAAGCGAGCTGCGTGAGAATTTCCGCTATTTCCGTTTTGGTCACGCCGTTTTCTTTCGCCTTTTTCAAATGAAAAGAAAAGGAAGAATCGAAAATACCGCTCGTCAGTAACGCGGTGATCGTAATGATGCTGCGGTCGCGGGGCGAAAGTTTGTCCTCTCTCGACCAAACTTCTCCGAACAAAACCTCGTCGTTGAGGTGAGCAAATTGCGGAGCAAAATCGCCGAGCGCGTCTTTCCCCGCCGTGACTTTATTTTTGGCCGCCGTTTTATCCTTTGCCGTAACTTTATCCATAGGCTTTTCTCCTTTCTCAAAACGGGATTTGTTTTATCTCGAAAAACTCTTTACCCAAGTTTCGATTTCTTTTTCGGTCGCATCGGAAGAAAAGCGTTTTCCCTCTTTCAGAACCGCACCCTTACAGGAATCTTTCAATTCTGCATTCGTGCCGCCCATGCCGCTGCTGCCGCTCGTCGCAAACGGAATGATCGTTTTCCCGCTCAGATCGTAACTTTCCAAAAACGTATTGACGATCGTCGGAGCGACGTACCACCAAATGGGGAATCCGAGATAAATCGTATCGTAATCCGACATGTTTTCCGCCTTGCCCGAAATTTCGGGACGGAAAGATTTATTTTTCATTTCCACGCTGGAACGGCTTTTATCGTTCGTCCAATCCAGATCCGCGGCCGTATAGGGCTTGGCGGGAACGATTTCGTATAAATCGCCGTTTACGACTTTCGCAACTTTCTCCGCAAGTTTTGCGGTCACTCCACTCGCCGAAAAGTATGCAACCAATGTTTTACTCATATAAAAGCCTCCTTTAATAACTCTCTTTCAAAATTTGTACCGCTTCCGCTTTGGTGAGAACTTTGTATCCCCCTTCCATAATCAGGGTGCTGTCCGCAATCGCGTCGAACATGTCCTCTTTTACGCCGAGTTCGCGAAGCCGCATGACGAGCCCGATTTTCTTCATCCATGCTTCCATTTTGTCCAGCCCTTCGGCCGCGATTTCCGCATCCGTCTTTCCGTCGGGAACGACGCCCCATACGTTGACCGCATACCGTTTAAATTTTTTCAGTCCGTAGGGCAGAATATAGCGATAATACGGAAGCGAAACCGCCGCGAGCGTCATGCCGTGCGTGGCATCCGTATGAGCCGACACCGCCTGCCCGAGCATGTGAACTTCCCAGTCGGTGGACTTGCCCTGAGCGATGAGCGTGTTCAGCGCCCATGTCGCCGTCCACATGATATTGCTTCTAGCTTCGTAGTCTTTGGGATTTTTTACGGCGATTTCCGCACTGTGAATGAGCGAACGGAGCAAACCCTCTGCGATATAGTCGGACGTATTGTCGTCCTCACCCGAAAAATATTGTTCGAGAATGTGGGACATGATATCGTAAATTCCCGATTTCATCTGATATTCGGGAACGGTAAAGGTAAATTCGGGATTGAGAACGGCAAATTTCGGAAATACTTCCTCCCCGAATACGTGTCCGATTTTCAGCTTTTCCGCGTGATTGGTAATAACCGCTCCGCCGTTCATTTCGCTGCCCGTTCCGACCATCGTCAATACGCAGCCGACGGGTACGATACGGCAGGAAGGCTCCTCGAAACGGATATAGTACTTTTGCCACGGGTCCTCTTCGCAATAGGCCGAAACGGAGACCGCTTTCGCATAATCGCAGGTAGAACCGCCGCCGACGGCCAAAATCAAATCAATATTGTTTTCCCTTACGATTTTACATCCCTCGTACAGCTTTTCCACCGTGGGATTGGGCATTACCCCTCCGTCCTCGAAAATATTTTTTCCGCACGCTTTCAAAATAGCAACGACTTTATCGTAAATGCCGTTTTTCTTTATGGAACCTCCTCCATAGGAGAGCATTACGTTTTTTCCGAACTTTTCAAGTTCTCCTTTGAGCATGTTCAACGAATCTTTTCCGAAATGCAGCTTCGTCGGATTGCAATAAGTGAAATTTCCTAACATATCTCCGTCTCCTTAATTTTATTTTTACCGAAAAGATAACCTTTCGGTCGCTTCCGCTTTAACGCTTTAATAATTTTTCGAGCGCGCGATACGCGATTTCGTAAATGCCGATATGCACATACTCCACCTTCGCGTTTTTCATCGCGCATTTCTGCTTTTCCGTCGCGGACGTATAGGGATATATCCCGTGAATGAACGGAAAAAACGAATAAATAAACCGCTTTTGTTCCCCGTCGTCCATGTCGGGAAAAAATCTTTTCAGACACTCCCGCACCAACGCCATGGATCGGCCGAAAGAAACTTTGAAGTCCGTCAGACATTCCATACGGCTGTTCTCCTCGATATCGTACATATTCATGGACAACAGCTTCAACATGTTCGGCCTCGCCTCCAAGGAACGGGCCAAAAGCTCGGCAAGCTCCGCCCTTTCGTCCTTACACGCCGCGATTTCCGCAAGACTTTCGCACCAGCAGTCATATTCCCGCTTCAAAAGCGCCAGAAAAATTTCTTCCTTCGTTTCAAAATAATTGTAAATCGATGTCCGCGTAAACGACGTCGCCCGCCCGATCTCCTTTATCGTGATCTCCTTAAACCTCATCGTCCGATAAAGTTTTTCACAAGCATTGATGATTTCCTCCCGACGAGCCGCCGTCAGCTCCTCCGACCCTTTCGGCATTTCTTCCTCTCAAAAAATCTATTCTGACATCATGTCAGTATCTATATTTTACCACTGTTCTGACACCGTGTCAAGCATTTCAAGAAAAATTTTTCGAAAAAATTTTTTGACGTATTTTTTACGATTCAAATAAAGACGATACAGCAGGTTATTTAGGAAAAAGAGACATAAAAAACAGCCGAACCGCAAAAGACGGCCCGACTGTATGGAGAAGCATTATTGATTCAAATAAGAATCGTTCGACCACAATACCGCGCCCGCGGCGGGATACTGCGGATTGCGTACTTCGAGCAGGGAAACGGTATATCCGTTTAGGTCGTCTACCTCTATGCTTCCGACGGCTTCTGAAGAACAATAGATTCCCGTAGTCGTGACGATGAGTTCCGCGTTTTGCCCGAATACCTCGTCAAAAACCGATTTTTCCGCATTATAGTCGATCGCGTCGCCCGCGGTCTTTTCGATCCGCCAGACATACTCAGAACCTTCATGGCGGTAATCGGTTACGCCTTCCGAAGCCGTTCCGACGCTGCACTGAAATGTCAACTCGGCTCCCCGGCGCCGTTGAAGAAGAGAAGTAATCTTCCCCCGCGCTGAATCCCGTTCTTTTACGTTTTTCTCCACAAATCATTTCCAAGCGAACCGTAAAAGTGATCATTACGCGGAGATATACTTCGTTATGGAGTCTTCCGTCGGTATCCGATACGGAAAAATAGAAATCTATTTCATCTTCTTTCTGAATATCTCTAATTTCAATTTGTTCCGAATCTTCGTCGATTGTGATTGTCGTTTTCTCGTCACTGGAGACAAGCAAAAGCCGTTCGCACTCGTAACGCGTTATCGCGTCGGCGATTTCAGCGCCGTTTTCCGAGGACATTTTCGCATAAAAACGAGAAAACGTAGCGGAAGAAAATGCCGCAACTATTACAAAAAGTACGAAAAAACAAAGGACGGAAATTTTATGAAAACCGAATTTTGCTTTTTTCAAACCTTTCTGTTTCCCGCTTTTCGCGTAAATCGCAATTACGTTTTTTATAGTTTTTCATACAGTAAAAAGCAGCCGTTAAGGTGCTTTTTACTTTCGATCAGAGGCGATTGGCAGAACCAAAGTGTCAGCCGTGCTGTGTATTCGGACGATTTCGATTTCCGCTCCTCGCGCTAACCACCGCAAATACGGCGTTTTTCTTATCGAGTGCGTCACGAAAAAAGACACCTGCAAAGGTGTCTTTTTGGTGGACAGAGGTGGATTCGAACCACCGAAGTCTGAGACGTCAGATTTACAGTCTGATCCATTTGGCCGCTCTGGAATCTGTCCGCTTCGCTCGGTGCAGCGATGCAAGCTGTGGAGCCGGTGATTGGACTCGAACCCACAACCTGCTGATTACAAATCAGCTGCTCTGCCAATTGAGCTACACCGGCGCATGGTGCCTCAAGGTGGAATCGAACCGCCGACAGAGGGATTTTCAGTCCCTTGCTCTACCAACTGAGCTATCGAGGCATATCCGTTTTCGGAAATATCTTTCTGAGAACGAAAATTATGGCGACCCAAACGAGGCTCGAACTCGTGACCTCCAGCGTGACAGGCTGGCGCTCTAACCAAACTGAGCTATTGGGCCGTACTATGCGCTTCACAAATAATGCTTGATTATAATAATCTATTTTTTCATATTTGTCAAGCGTTTTTTCCCTTTTTAAAACAAATTTTCTAAAATTTTTCCATCTCTTTTCCGCTTGCGGTCTTGTATAGCGTAAATACAGCCCTGCCGCTCTCTTTCTTTACTTCTTATACAATTTTGCAAGACCGCCTTCCGCCGTTTCCCGATAGGAACGCGAAAGATCCTTTCCCGTTTCGTACATTGTGCGGATGACGAGATCGAAAGAAATCTTACGGCTGTCCGAAAGAAAATCCGCCAAGGAAACCGCATTGATCGCGCGCATTGCCGCCACGGCGTTCCTTTCGATACAAGGAATCTGTACCAATCCCGCGATCGGATCGCAGGTAAGTCCCAAGTGATGCTCCATCGCGATTTCGGAAGCATACTCTATCTGTCCTAATTCCATTTCGTAAAGTTCGCCCAAAGCGGCGGCCGCCATACAACATGCGCTGCCAATCTCGGCCTGACACCCGCACTCCGCGCCGGAAATAGAAGCGTTGGTCTTGATGAGATTTCCGATCAATCCGCCCGCCGCCAGTGCACGAAGCATCTTTTCATCTGAAAAATTTCTCTTTTCCTGTACGTATCTGAGCACTGCGGGCAATACGCCGCAAGCTCCGCAAGTCGGCGCGGTGACGATCGTTTCCCCCGCGGCGTTCTGTTCGCTCATGGCAAAAGCATACGCGCAGACCAATCGGTTTTCCCTCGTTTCCGCGCTCTCATCGATATGTTTCTGGCGATAGAGAAGGCGAGCTTTCCGCTCGACGCCCAATCCGCCGGGCAAAACGCCCTGCGCTTTCAATCCTGCGGAAATCGCCGATTTCATCGCCTGCCAGACGCGCGAAAGATATTCCTTGATCTTCGGACCTTCACACTCGAATACGTAATCGGAAAGCCGCAGACCGTTCCGTTCGCAATAGCGGCGGATTTCCGAAAAATTTTGTAAAGTATAGACATCCGCTCCCTCGTCGAAAGAGCGGCCCTCTATGCGGATCGAACCGCCGCCCACGCTGTAAATCCGCATGCGGCCGATTTCTTTATCCCCTTGAAAGGCAAAAAGATCCATCGTATTGGGGTGAGGAAGGGAAAGCGTATTTTCGTCGCATACGATTTCCACGCGATTCAAAATACTTTTGATTACGGCATCCGTACCGTGTCCGATTCCCGTTTTCGCCAAAGAGCCGTATAAGACGGCCTTAAACGAATCCGCGGAAGGATTTTCCTGCAAAAACAGACGACATGCTCTTTCGGGCCCGATCGTGTGCGAAGAGGAAGGGCCTTTTCCGATTCGGTATAATTCTCTTAACGATTTCATTTTTTTATAATTTGATTTCAAACCGATTCGTGCCTGTATGCACAAAATCGATGAGTCCTTCCACACTGTTTTGCATCATGCTGTCCATGCTCAGTTGCGTATAGAAAGCCATGTGCGGCGTGAGCACCACATTCGGGAATTGTCTGAGATAGGCCATATTGCGGTTGCGGAGAATGTCGTCCGTGCGATCCACATGATAAATTCCGTCCTCACCTTCAAAGACATCCATGGCGAGAGCCCCTATTTTTCCGTTTTCGACGCCCTCTATTATGGCTTCCGTATCGAATAACTCCCCGCGGGCCGTATTGATCAATACGACTCCGTCCTTCATTTTTGTCAAAGACTCCGAGTTGACCATATACTTTGTCGAAGGCAGCAGAGGCACATGGAAAGTAATGATATCGCTCTGCTTATAAAGAGTTTCCAAATCCGTATATTCCGCCAGCCGTGCCGTTTCGGGGTTATGATCCGCCGAATGACAAAGAATCCGACACCCGAATCCGGAAAGAATCTCTATCACTCTTCCGCCGATGTGTCCCGTCCCGATGACCCCTACCGTCTTTTGACGGAGCACCCCGCCTTTGAGATAATCCAATGCATAATCGTTGACCTGCTGCAACCAAAGCGCCTGTTTATATTTTCTTAAAGACATCAGCATAAACATGACGGTAAACTCTGCTACGGAGTCGGGCGGATATTGAGAGTTGCAAAGTTTGAACCCATATTTTTTTGCGGCATTCAAATCGATATGGTTATATCCGATACTGCGGGTGGAAAGAAACCGTACTCCGATTTCGGAAAGAGCACACAGAATTTTTTCGTCTATCCGTCCTTTGCCGAGAATAGATACACCTATGCTTCCTCCACTAAGACCGACGTTATTCAGAGAAATTTCCTCCGAAGTCGAAGCGCATTCAAAAGCGTATTTCTTTTGAAGCTCGTTCAGTTTTGCACGTTCGTCTTCCCACATGCCATAAAAAGTAAATTTCATGATGTTATACTCCGATTGAATTCTTCCGCGGTTAATTATACCATATTCCGCCGATTTTGTAAAACATTCCTTCAAGGATTTCGGGAAAACATCTCTGTCTGTTCATTTTTGAAAATTGTAATACTGTTTTATGCAAAATGTAACATTTGTCGGGAAAAAGATTGACTTATTTTGATAAGTCTGCTATCATAATAATAGATACTTGTATTCTCATGTAAAAGTATCAAGGATTATGGATATACGGCTTCGGCCCAATCATGAAAGGAGAATTTATGGCGAAGACAGCTATCGTTACGGACAGTAACAGCGGAATTACACAACAAGAAGGAAAAGAAGCGGGAATTTTCGTCCTGCCTATGCCCTTTCTCATCGACGGAACCCCCTATCTCGAAGATATCAATCTTACACAATCGGAATTTTACAAGCATCTCGAACAAAAGGATACTTCGGTTTCCACCTCTCAACCCAGTATCGGCGATTTATCCGATTTCTGGAACGATATTTTAAAGACGCACGACGAAATACTGCATATTCCCATGTCGTCCGGGCTCAGTCAGTCCTGTGCCACGGCGACCGCTCTCGCGAAGGATTTCGGCGGAAAGGTATATGTCGTCAACAATCAGCGCATTTCCATCACGCAGAAAGAAAGCGTATTCGATGCGAAAAAATTGCTCGAACGCGGAAAGAGCGCTTCCGAAATCAAAGACTATCTCGAAGCGACAAAATTGGATTCCTCCATTTATATCGCGGTAGATACGATGAAGTATCTCAAAAAGGGAGGCAGAGTGACCCCTGCGGCGGCTGCAATCGGATCTATTTTGAAAATCAAACCCGTTTTACAGATACAGGGAGACAAACTGGATAAATTTGCTTTGGCCAGGAGCCTTCCGAAAGCAAAAGAAATCATGAAAGAAGCGATTCGGAAAGATCTGAACACCCGTTTCAAAACTTTGGTCGAAGAAGGAGAAATGACGATATCCGTGGCACACACGGACAATTATGGGGAAGCGGATACTTTTGCGGCAGAGCTGAAAGAAATGTTTCCCGATATTCCCTTCCGTTTCTCCGATCCGTTATCCTTAAGCGTCGCCTGCCATATCGGCCCGGGCGCTTTGGCGGTCGGTTGTACAAGAATCTTGAAATAAAAAGTTGTTCTCAAAAAGCATCGCTCATAGGAATTTTCAGATAAAATAAAAGGATAGCGAAATTTTTTCGTTATCCTTTTTTTGTATCGCAAAAGCGCCACACGACTTTTCCCGGAAAATATAGCTCTATCTTGAAAAATTATTGTCCGCACACTGTCTCGATCCGATAAATTGCCACCTTCACCTATGAATGTATCTTGTTTTTTATACGCAAACTTGCTTCTATGTGCATAATCCAATGTCTTAAAAGGGGCATTTGTATTAATCCCCGAATATCTTTAACGCACCAATAATCAATAAGCCAAATTGCATTTTTATCATGACTTACAACGTTTAATGATTTTAAATGTTCTTTTCTTTCTTCCGATATTTTCTTTTTCAATTCATTATAGGATAAATTATCTATTATTTTCTCGGTGCTTTCCTTTACCTCAAAAATATAAGAATACAGTTCTTTCAAGTCAAGTCGTTTTGAAAAATCGGCAATCTGCTCTTTTATAAGTTCATTTCCCGTTGTGATGATGGGCGAATTGATACGTTCCCGATAATATCCCGAAAAAAACACCTGCTCTCTTTCACTTATCAATGTGTGTGCAACTATATCTTCAATACGAAAAATATGCCAAATCGAATATGCAATCGTTTTATTATGATAACCGTCCGAATTTAGGAACGGAATTTTGTCAAAATCTTCTCTGCTCAACTCCTCCCTAAATGATGTTAAAATTTCCATTAATTGATTTCGCAAATCAATGAATGTGCCGATACCCGCTTTATAGGTATCTTCCTTTCGGAGTTGCGCCTGCACCGTTTTATTCAGTTCTGACCATACCTTATTCATCATCAGTTACCCCCTCTTATGATCGGCGATTTTATTATATCAAAAAAACCGCTTCCATTCAAGTTGTTTTACGGGGATAAAAGAAAACCCCTCCCTATGGGAGACAATACCCATTGGCAGACGTTTTTGACCCAATGAAATCAAAGCGTTTTGCTTTCTCTCGCCGAAATTTTTTCGCTGTTGAAAATCACGCCTACGACAAAGCAAATCATCAAAACATACAGCCAAAGCATAAAGACGATAATCGCACTGAGTGCCCCGTATAATTTCCCCATATTGCCTATTTTCAGATAAATCGTAAATCCGATGAGAGCAACCGACCATGCCGCCACCGTGATCGACGTCCCGGGCAGCAGCTCTTTGAGTTTTACCTTATACGGACATACATAGACATTGAGGATCAAAGCGAGAAAGAACGAAACCGCGAGAATGAGAATATAATCCAAAACAAGTTCCAGCCAACGCGGAAACAGTCGGGAAAAGATAAAGGCTCCTCCGCCCAAAACCGCGCCCGAAACAACCGTGAGAAACATAACCGCGAACATCAACAATAAAGCGCCCAGACGAACCAGAAGTCCGTGTTTTTTTCTCTTATAGGAATAGATGAGCTCTCCGCTCCGACGCATGTGATAAAAGAGATTCGTGGAGGAATACAAAGTCGTGGCGATCAAAAAAATCGAAGCGCCCGCCGTCGCGTTCATCGCTTCCGAGCGGATATATAAAAGGATATCCTGCACGGACTCAAAAACCGGCAGAGCAAGAACGCTTTCGGTATCGATTTCCAATTTGCCGAATAACAGCGTCAGCCAGAACGCAAAAGGGGTAATCGACATAATTAAAAAATACACCAACATTCCCGCTATCGTCGTGTACTTTTTCCCCGCAAGAATTTCATATTTTCCTTTCACCCAAAGGATAAATGTCCGCATTTTATTCATTTTACTATTATGGACAAAAGATTGATTTTTCTTACTTGTTTCTTCCGTCGAATCACAAAAACATGAAAATAAAATTCGGAATCTCTTTGACTGCGCCGAAAAAGCCGATACGATGATAAATGACGCCGCAATTATGTCAGAAATGTTTTTGCGAGCCGAAGATCCTATCTTTTTATTATAGCAAAAAGCAATATTCGGCTTATATAGCCTGTCAACCTTTTGATACCCGATTTTAATACTGATGATAAAAATTATTTCTTTCCCCACGAAAATTTTTTTGTAATCCCCCTTTGAACGGCTGACTTTCTTCCGCTTTTATGATATACTATTTCCGTACAAAGGAAAAGAAAGAGACGCTTCTCCTCGCGAGAATCGTCTCGTCGGTATCGGAATTACGGAGGTAAAAATATTGAGCGGATTTTTCGGAGTAGCTTCAAAAAAAGATTGTGTTTTCGACTTATTTTTCGGCACGGACTATCATTCTCATCTCGGAACGAGGCGCGGCGGAATGGCCGTCTACGGAGAGAGCGGCTTTAACCGCGCAATTCATAATATCGAAAATTCCCCTTTCCGCACAAAATTTGAACGCGATTTTGAAGAAATGAAAGGGAATATCGGAATCGGCTGTATTTCGGACAGCGAACCTCAGCCGCTGCTGGTCCGTTCGCATTTCGGAAATTTCGCCATTACGACGGTCGGAAGAATCAATAATACGGATGAACTCGTCAAAGCGGCTTTCGCCGCGGGAACCTCCCATTTCCTTGAAATGAGCGGAGGCAGCATCAACGCAACGGAGCTCACCGCGGCGCTCATCAACCGCGGCAATACCATTCCCGAAGGGATACGCTACGCTCAAAGCATGATAGACGGTTCCCTGTCCATCCTCGTGCTCACGCAGAACGGAATTTATGCCGCACGCGACAGCATGGGTCGTACGCCCGTGGTGCTCGGAAGAAAAAAAGATGCCTGTTGCGTCGCCTTTGAATCTTTTTCCTACCTCAATCTCGGTTATGAAGATTATAAAGAGCTCGGACCGGGAGAAATCGATTTTATTACGCCGGACGGCGCGGAAGTCATTATTCCTCCCTCCGATACGACAAAAATCTGTTCTTTCCTGTGGGTCTACTACGGATACCCCGCATCTTCTTATGAGGGGTTGAACGTCGAAAAGATGCGTTATAACTGCGGCGACATGCTGGCGAGAAGGGACAACGTCTCCGCAGACAGCGTCGCGGGACTTCCCGATTCGGGAACCGCTCACGCGGTGGGATACGCGAATCGCTCGAAAATTCCCCTTTCCCGTCCCTTTGTCAAGTATACGCCTACATGGCCGCGCTCGTTTATGCCGCAAAACCAAACCCGAAGGGATTTGATTGCCCACATGAAACTTATTCCCATAGATTCCATGATCCGCGGCAAAAAACTCATTCTGATAGACGATTCCCTCGTCAGGGGAACGCAAATGCACGGAACGGCAGACTTCCTCTATCGAAACGGAGCCAAAGAAGTGCATATCCGTCTTGCTTGTCCCCCGCTTCTTTACGGATGCCCTTATCTGAATTTTTCCCGCTCCAATTCTTCCATGGAATTGATCGCGCGCCGAAAAATCGCGGAACTCGAAGGCAGCGATTCGGAAGAGAAACTTGCGCCTTATCTCGATCCCGATTCCGACCAATATGCGGCAATGGTTGAAGCGATCAGAAAAGAACTCAAATTCACGACTCTCAAATATCATCGTCTCGATGACATGATTGCGTCCACGGGGCTTCCGTCCTGTAAATTCTGTACCTATTGCTGGAACGGTAAAAAGTAATTTGGCAAAAAAACCCCGCCCTTCGGTTTTCGACGGGCGGGATTTTTTCTTTCAGTTCCCGAGCAATTCATCGCTGAGCGCGACAATGTTCGCGCCGTATTTTTTTCTTCTTGACGCAAGGATATGCCGATAAAGAAAATAATTAACGGAAACCATAGCGATTCCGACCAATCCAATGACGATTCCCAAAGGGACGAGATTTCCGATGACTTTCATCGCAAAACACATTCCTGTTCCGAGAATCAACGTTCCCGCCGTCCCGAACGTGCAGGCAAAAATTTTTGCCGGACGTTTCACCCGTCTGTCCATCTTTTTAAGAGAATCCAATTTCGTCTCTTTGTGTTCGGAATATTCGTCTCGCAACATTTCCGCAAATTTTCTTTCTTGCTGTCTGTCCATAACTTTTTATCTCCTCGATTTATTTTGTACCCCCATTATAGCAGACGTTTGTTTATCTTTCGTTCGAATTTTGTTAAACAAGAGTATTTGTATTGTAAATATTTTGTTAATCGGAATTTTCCGTATCGGTTTGCTCATTCAGGAGTTCGCGGCTCAATCTCTGAATTTCCGGCCCGTACTTTTTCTTGTTTTTGCGCAAAACAATTCGGTAGACAGGATAAGCGGCGACCGAAAAACTCGCGCCCGCCATGCAGACAACGCTGCCCCAGACCATTATATTCCAGGAGAGCACCATACTCAGCCCCAACCCGAAAACGAGTATGCCGAAAACTCCGAAAGCGAGCGCGGCCGCCTTCGCCGTATTCCTGACAAAAGAATCCAGGGCTTTCAGACGTTGAGTTTTTTCGCCGTTTTCGGATTCGGGCAGATATTCTCTGCGGATCTCTTCAATTTCTTTTCTTTCGCTCTCTGTCGGAGCCGAGTAAGTATAATTAAATTTATTCCGATTTTCTTCCTGCATTCTGTTTTTCCTCTTTTAAGCGACGAATTCTTGCATTTGCGGCGACCGCCATTCCGATGCCTATCCCCACCGTCATCAAACACGCCAGACCGCCCGTCAACGCATTCATGAACGGCATGCCTTCCCCCTCAGAAAAAGTTCCGATCAGAGCCACCTGCAACGGAACCAAGGAGGTCATTGCATCCACAAAACCGATATTTCTGAGCGCCTGCACCGCGGGATCGTTGAATCGTTTTGCCTTGAATATATTGCTCACGGCCAAGATCACGCGATAGAACGTATACGCGGCCGTCGCATAAATCATGATTCCCGAAGAGACCTCTGTGTTTTTTTCGGAAAGAACCATTTGAGTGACAGCCGGAATCATGGCGACGGACAATCCGACCAAAGCGAACCCGCAGGCGCGATAAATCCCCAGCTTTTTCTTCTCGTCGTTTTCTTCCGCCTTCCGCTCCCCGCGCAAAACCCCGAAACGAAGCGCCCCCAGAGCAAAATGGTATCCGGAGAGCGCCCCGTACCAAACGGAACGAAAAACGATGCCCATTACGGCTTCGAATACCGCATATCCGGCATTTACGATAAAAGAAACGGACGCAAAGACGAAGGAACGGAACCCGTAATCGTGTATAAATTTTTTTGTAAACGAATATCTGTCCGCGACGCTCGAAATTTTTTTCTTCATCTTTTTCCCTATGCGCACGAACGTATAGACGGAATAAGACAGAGTAATTGCGGCGGCCGCATACACGACATAGACCGCGGGAGGCGAAAAATCCGTCGCCACGCAAATCAAAGAAGTGACGACCGTCGCAATGGTCAGCAGATAGACGATGACCAGAAAAGTACCGTTTGGAGACCTTAAAATCTCAAAAAATCTTTTCTTTTTCATCGCGCGTCTTTCCGCAATCTGACGGTAAAGGTACTGCCTTTTCCCAACTCGCTGGAAACGCCGATTTCTCCGCCCAAAACATCGATGACTTTTTTGACCAATGCGAGTCCCAGACCGTTCCCTTCTTTGGAATGAGAGGTGTCTCCCTGATAGAATTTATCAAAAATGTGCGCCCCCGTTTCCGACGACATTCCGCAACCCGTATCGGAAATGACGAATACCGCCGAATCGCCTTCTTCTCTTAAAGAAATTTGAATTTTTCCGCCCTTGTCGGTAAACTTTATCGCGTTGGAAATCAGATTATTCCAGATCAATTCGAGACAGCTTTCATCGGAAACGGCGGTTATTTCCCGAATGTCGCAATCGAGTTCGAGTTCTTTCCCGTCGATTTCTTCTTCAAATTGCAAAATACATTCCGTCAGGGACTCGTCCAAACGTATTTCCGTCTTTTGCGGAGCA
Organism: uncultured Clostridia bacterium; assembly: GCA_904419075.1. Classification (GTDB taxonomy): domain Bacteria; phylum Bacillota; class Clostridia; order Christensenellales; family Borkfalkiaceae; genus Scatosoma. Next base: position 1,694 of record CAJFQM010000001.1, on the reverse strand, counting down.
ATGGCCTGATTTTCCAGTTTGCTGAGCCTCAAAATGTTGGAAGTAAGGGCAGTGAGCCGTTTTGCGGCGGCCGACAGAGTATCGGAATATTCTTTTCTTCTCTCGGGAGAAGGCTCGTCTTTGAGCATGGAGGCATAATTTTGTATGACCGACAGAGGCGTTTTGATTTCGTGCGATACGTTTGAAATGAAATCCGTTTTCAAAATTTCGTTCTTTTCCAGCTCCTCCGTCATGCGATTGAGGTTGTCCATAATCATATCGTATTCGTCATATCTGCTCCAACCGTGCGAAGGCTGCAATCGAACGGAAAAATCCCCTTTCGTAATCCGTTCCGTCGCTTCGAGAATTTTTTCCACCGGACGTTCTACCGTGAGCTTTCTCCGAACGGCATCTATGGCGACATAGATCGTCGTCAGAAGAAAAATATTCAACAGCGACAAACCGGCGCTCAAAGCGCGATTGCCGCCGCTTCGTTCGGAAACCGCGGAATACAACAGAATAGAACCGGAAGCGACGAGAGTCACCGAAACGAACATCCAAAAATATCCCCACGCAGAAAAGCGCGTCTTATGCGTTTTTCTCTTCATTTCAATACCGCCTTATAACCCAGACCATGGACGGTAACGATTTCAAATCCCGTACAATTTGCCGTCTTTTCCCTGAGTTTTACGATATATACGTCTACCGTTCTGGATGTAGCGGAGGAATCGAATCCCCAAAACTCCTCCATGAGTTGCGGGCGGGAGAAAGTCTTTTTGGGATAAGAGAGCAATTTATATAATAAATCGAATTCCCTGACGGTGAGCGGCAATTCCTCTCCGTCCACGTAAGCGGTATGTTCCTCTTTATCCATGACGAGGTTTCCCGCTTCGATTTTATTCCCGGCCTCTATTTTCGCGCGTCTCAGAAGCGCCCCGACGCGGAGACGCAGCTCGTCGAGTTCAAAGGGTTTGACGAGATAATCGTCTATTCCGATAGAGAACCCCTTCCTTTTTGCAGGCATGTCGTCGCGGGCGGAAATGAATAAAATCGGCAATGCTTTATCGACCGCGCGAATTTCTTGCGCGAGCGCAAAGCCGTCCATTCCCGGCATCATGATATCGCTGATGACCATATCGAATTTTTCTTTGTCCATCTGTTCCAGTGCGTTTTCTCCGTTCAAGCACCCTTTTATTCCATATCCGGCGTCGACGAGGCATCTGCATACCGCCTCGTTGATTTTTTCGTCGTCTTCCACCACCAGAATTTTAGTCATTTTTCCATCCGTCCGTTTTTTATTATTATACAGCAGCTTTGTTTTCCTCTTGCTAAAAAAATGTTAAACTTTTGTTAAAGGAAGAAACTTTTGATTTTTCTTTTCCAATGATCCGTTTTCCCGACAAATTCCCGGTCATAATAAAGAAAAGTCCGTTACAGCGTAACAGACTTTTTCCGTAGTTCGTCTCACGAACGATTGGTGGAACTGAAAGCCGCAAAAACGCACACTGTATTATATCAGATAAATAGAACTGAATACTATTGCCAAGTCGATTTACCGCTTTCGGATTATCCGCTATACGGCAAACAATTAGTCGCAAGCCGGGGCTAATGCCTTACCGCTGGCTTGCTCCGTGCAAACGGCTGTCATTGCGTCTTTATAGATCCGCTTTGACAGCCGTTTTGCTTGTTCTTTATTCGGCGGCAAATCGGCATAT